>NZ_JADEVO010000036.1 GCF_017114825.1 Pseudomonas gregormendelii
GGTAGAGGTACACTTTTTCAACGCTGGCATTGGGACGCATCATGGTGATGGGCTCCTGAAGAAAATCGGGAGCACAGCATCAGCCGTCAGCTATCCGCTTGGAATGTGGGGTTCACGGAGCGGATACGAACAACTGCAACAGCGCCGCAATGAACGCGGCCTGGCTGTAGCTCAGTTCGAATACCTGACGGATTTCGGGTAATAACGCCGAATACAGAAAAATACTGAAGCCGTGGGTAGTGGCGTTACACGCGGTGAAGATCAGGGCCAATACGCCAATACTTCTTGTGGGTGAATTTGCAGTGATTGGCATGTGTTTGGCTCGAACAGGTTAATTGCAACAGGGCGAAGTTGCAGGTTTCGCCCTATGTAAGTGCGTTGGCTTATTAAGGAGTTTAATGGAAGTCAGACTAGCGTTTATATAAGCAATGCAGCCAGTGCTTAATAGTCATGAGTGTGAGGCGAAATACGCATGCTATTTATGCGTGAGCGACAGGTGCTGAGCTAAAACCGACGCAATCTGAATATTGCCGATTACCTGTGGCGAGGTCGCTTGCAACCAATCGGTTGCGAAGCACCCGCCAGCCAGTCGATGGTGTTGTGCCTGATTCGTTGAGGTTGCAGGTTTTCGCGCCGCTTCGCTGCCTAACCGGGGCAAGACCCTTGCCACAGGGTTGGTGCCAGGTCACGGAAATCGTCCTACACAACACAAAAATGCATGTTACTCGGGAAATTTCCCACAAGCCGTGGGATGCTTGGCACTCGTCAGCCTCTGCGCGAGTACTCTTTATGAAACGCAAAATGCCCGCGCTCAATGCGCTCAAAGCCTTCGAAGTGGCCGGCAGCACCGGCAGCTTTACCCGGGCGGCGGAGTTGCTGAATGTCACCCAGAGTGCGGTCAGCCGCCAAGTGCGCCAGCTCGAAGAACAGCTCGGTGAAAACCTGTTGGAGCGCCGGCATCATCACCTCGAATTGACCAGTGCCGGCCGAGTGTTGCTGCGGGCGCTGCACCAGTCATTCGACAAGATAGAGCTGACGGTGCGCAGCATCCAGCAGAAATCCCACGCCAATCGCCTGCACATCAATGCGCCGCCGACTTTCACCAGTCGCTGGCTGATGCCGCGACTCGGACGGTTGCGGGAAAAGCACCCGGAGCTGGAGTTGAGCATCACCACGCGCCTGCAAGACAGCCTGGCGGAGACCAGCACTCTGGACTGCGCGATCCGTTTTGGCGATGGTGAATGGGATGGTCTGGACAGCTCATTGCTGATCCAGGAACGGCACATCGCCGTGTGTGCGCCATCGTTGTACGCTCGGGAGTTGAGTGAGCGGGGCATCGACCTCAATCGCCTGACGTTGCTGCATGTACTGGCTCGGGAAGATCAGCGCTACCTGACCTGGAAACACTGGCTGGATGCGGCGAAAATCAGTGGGGTCGACACCCAGGGCGGTTATGAATTCGACCTGCTGGACCTGGCCATTCGCGCCGCCACTGATGGCTTGGGCATTACCATTGCCGACTGGCACATGGTTGCGCCGGAGCTGGCCAGCGGGCAGTTGACTCAGGTGCTGAACGTGCACGTGGAAGGGCATCAATCCTACTGGCTGGTGACCCGGCCGGAACAGACCTTGATGCCGCAATTGCAGGTGTTCAGCCAGTGGTTGCAGGAAGAGATCTGGTTGGCGCAACGGCAGCTCGAGCCCTCCACCGCTGCCACCTGAAACACCGCAAATCCCCCCCCCCTGTAGGCGCTGCCGAAGGCTGCGATCTCTTGACTTGGCTTCGTTAAAAACAAGATCAAAAGATCGCAGCCTTCGGCAGCTCCTACAGGGAATAGAGTATTTTCGGTATAACATGCCTTTTTCGAATGTTCTCCCGCTCAATAAATCGTTTGTTCAACCCGTCCAGGATGCCAAGACTGCGGGGACTGGATAAAAACAACGATGGGCGATGCACATGCGACTTGAGCGAAATTTTGTAAACGGTCACTTCATTGAGCCTGCAAGCGATGCGCTGATTGCAGTCTACAACCCGGCGACCGAAGCCTTGGTCGGTCAGGTTTCGGCGGCTACCACCGCTGAAGCCACCGCCGCTGTCGAAGCCGCTGCTGCGGCGCAAAAGCTTTGGGGCAAGCTCACGAGCATCGAACGTGCCGAACATCTGCGCTCGTTCGCCGACGCCCTGGACGCCTGTGCCGATAACATCGGTAAAGCCCTGGCCGCCGAATCCGGCAAGAGCGTCAGCGACGCCAGTAACGAAGCCCGTTACGCCGCGCAGATCACCCGTTACCACGCGGAGTGGGCGCGTCGTATCGAAGGCGAGATCATCCCCAGTGACTCCCCCAACGAAAACCTCTTTCTGCACCGTGAACCAATCGGTGTGGTCGCCTGCCTGATCCCGTTCAACTACCCGGTCTACACCTTGCTGCGCAAAATCGCCCCGGCGCTGATTGCCGGCAACACCGTGGTGGTGCGTCCGAGCAACAACACCCCGACCTCGGCGTTTGAAATTGCCAAGGCTGTGCAGCAATCCGGTCTGCCCGCGGGCGTGGTTAACATCTTGACCATGGACCACGCCACCGCCGCTGCGGTGTGCACTCACAAAGCCGTCGGCTTGATCACCCTGACCGGCAGCGTCAACGCCGGGCGCATCGTGCTCGATTACTGCAAGGCCAATATTGCCAAACCATCGCTGGAACTGGGCGGCAAGACCCCGGCAATCATCGAAGCCGATGCTGACCTTGAAGCCGCCGCCAGTGCCGTCGTGGCTTCCAAGATCACCCACTGCGGCCAGTTGTGCACAGCGGTCGAACGGGTCTACGTTCAGGAAAGTGTCTACGAACAATTCCTCGCCTTGCTCAAAGCCAAGATCAGTGCCGTGAAGTTCGGCGACCGCGCCACTGATGCGAGCCTCATGGGCCCATTGGTCAACGCCAGTTCGCAACAGAATATCCACGCCATGGTCGAGCGCGCCATCGCCGACGGTGCTGTACTGGAAACCGGTGGATTTATCCCGCAGGGCAACGGTCATTTCTACCCGCCGACCCTGCTCAGCAACTGCCGTCAGGACATGGAAATCATCCAGGAAGAAGTCTTCGGTCCGGTGCTGCCGGTGCTCAAGTACCGCGACATCGACGAAGCGCTGGCCATGGCCAACGATCACCAGTTCGGCCTGTCGTCGGTGCTGTATACCGAGGACTACCGCACCACCATGAAAGTCGCCAACGCCATCGAGGCCGGCGAGTTGTACGTCAATCGTACCCCGGCTGACCCTTACCAGGGCTTCCACGCCGGCTGGAAACGTTCCGGTCTGGGCGGCGATGACGGCAAGCACGGCATGCTCGAATTCACTCAGACTCGTCTGGTGGTGATGAAGTATTGATCCACCCGAAACACGCCTCACGCCACACCTATAAAAACAATTATTTGGGGCACCCGGACCACCGGGCTGCCCGAGGTCTCACAGATGTCCAAGCCTGCAACCACAGTTGCCGCTGTTCAGGGTTCGAACGCGGGTTCAAAAAGCCACAGTGACAAGGGAAGTCGCTATTTCCAGTTGATGCTATTGGTGCTGGCGGCAGGTGCGATCTATCCGATCCTGTACCTGCGTCAGGTCTACCAGACCACCATGCTCGAAGTGTTCCAGATCAACCACAGCGAGTTGGGTTATCTATATTCGATGTTGGGGACAATCTTCCTGCTCAGCTACTTGCCGAGCGGCTGGCTGGCAGACCGTATCGCGCCGCGTTTTCTGATTTTCTTTTCGCTGGTGGCTACCGGCATATTGGGGCTTTGGTATTCAACGGCGCCGTCGATGAGCGGTCTGATGATCATCTTCGGCTGCTGGGGCCTGACCACCGGTCTGACCTTCTGGGCCTCGGTGCTCAAGCGGGTGAAGATGATTGCCCATCACACCGAGCAGGGCCGGTTCTTCGGCATCCTCGATGGCGGTCGTGGTTTGGTGGAAGCCTTGCTGGCGACCGTTGCCTTGGGCCTGTTCGCCTTCGCCACCGAAACCCGTGGCGAGTCGGCGGCCGAAGGCTTCAAACACGTCGTCTACCTGTACGCCTTGACCTGTATCGCCATCGGCTGCGTGCTGGTGCTGATCAAGGACCCGAAGTCGATGGAAGACACCGCGCCAGTGGAGAAGGGCAAGTACAACCTGCTCAGCGACCTGACGACCTTGGTGAAAATTCCTGAACTGTGGCTGGTCACCGCCATCGTGTTCTGCGGATATCACATTTTCTGGGCCACCTACAGCTTCTCCGATTACTTGCAGGGCGGCGGCATGACCGCGGTCATGGCCGGTACCATCACGACCATCAAATTGTGGATGCGTCCGATTGGCGGCATCGGCGGCGGCTGGCTCGGTGACAAGTTCTCGAACATCTCGGTGCTTATCGTGGCGCTGTTCTGCGCGACGCTGGCGATGGTCGGCCTGATCGTGTTCCCGGCGCTTAACAGCATGGGCCTGCTAATCGGTACGGTGATCTTCATTGGCCTGATGACTTACGCGATTCGCGGTTTGTACTGGGCGATCCTCGATACCTGCAACATTCCGCTGCGCATCACCGGCCTGGCCATCGGCATCGTCTCGGTGGTCGGTTACCTGCCAGACGCCTTTATTCCGCTGATCAACGGCTACCTCACCGAGCACTTCCCCGGAGCCGTTGGTTACCAGTTGTATTTCGGTTACATCGCCTTCGTCGGCCTGCTCGGGACCCTCGCGGCCCTGACCTTGCGCGCTCGTATCAACCGTCAATCTTCTATCAAGACTTCTTTGAATTAATTTCTTTGAAATAAGCAGGTGCCTGAGATGAAAATCGTCGCCCTTGAAACCCATATTGTTGCCGTTCCACCACCGCACATCGGCGGCATGTACTGGCTGTTCGTCAAGCTCAAGACCGATTGCGGCATCGAAGGCGTGGGCGAGATCTACGCCGCTACCTTCGGCCCTAAAGCCATGCTGCCGATCATCGAAGATGTGTTCGAACGCTACCTGCTCAACCACGACCCGCACCACATCGAGCGCTTTTTCCGCCAAGCGTATTCCAGCGGTTTCACTCAGCGTCCTGACCTGACCATGATGGGCGTGGTCAGCGGCCTGGAGATGGCCTGCTGGGACATCATTGGCAAAGCGGCGAACAAACCGGTGTATGAGTTGTTGGGCGGCAAGGTCAACGAACGCCTGCGTTCCTACACTTACCTTTACCCGGTCAACAGTAAGGGCGAGTACGACTACGACGACCCGGACCTGGCCGCCGAATGCGCGATCGAGAATATGAACAAAGGCTTCACCGCCTTGAAGTTCGACCCGGCCGGACCCTACACCGCGTACTCCGGGCACCAGATCTCCCTGGAAGTGCTGGAACGCTGCGAAACCTTCTGCCGCAAGATCCGCGAAGCGGTGGGCGACAAGTGCGACCTGCTGTTTGGCACCCACGGGCAAATGGTGCCGTCCTCGGCGATTCGCCTGGCCAAGCGCCTGGAGAAATACGATCCGCTGTGGTTTGAGGAACCGGTGCCGCCGGGTCAGGAAGAGGCCATGGCGCAAGTCGCGGCCAAAACCAGCATTCCGATTGCCACGGGCGAGCGGCTGACCACCAAGTACGAATTCTTCAAGCTGTTGCAGGCCGGCGGGGCGTCAATTCTGCAAATGAACGTCGCCCGTTGCGGTGGTCTGCTGGAAGCCAAGAAGATCGCCAGTATGGCCGAGGCCTATTACGCGCAAATCGCGCCACACCTCTACAACGGGCCGATTGGCGCAGCGGCGAGTTTCCAGTTGGCGACCTGCACGCCGAACTTCCTGATCCAGGAGAGCATCATGACCTGGGGCGGGTTCCATTCCGAAGTTCTGACCAAGCCGCTGCAATGGGAGGACGGCTACATCATCCCGTCCACCGAGCCGGGCCTTGGAGTGGAATTGAACATGGACGTGGTGCGCATGCATTCGCCGTACACCGGCGAGCGTTTGCACCTGCAAATGGCACCGACTCCGGCAGACGTCAAAGACACATCGCCGGCCAGAGGCTAATGGACGATCTGTCAGCAAGCACAGTCCATGTTGGAGCGAGCTTGCTCGCGATGAGGGCGTCACATTCGGTACAGATGTTGACTGACCGGACGCCATCGCGAGCAAGCTCGCTGCCACAGGGGATTGGCGTTTTTTTGGATAACGACTTACGCGGTAACCGTGCATGACATACGACTACATCATCGCTGGCGCCGGCGCCGCCGGCTGCATCCTCGCCAACCGACTCTCGGCCTCGGGGAAATACACGGTGCTGCTGCTGGAAGCGGGCGGCAAGGACAGTTCCCTATGGTTCAAGATCCCCGTTGGCTTCGCCAAAATGTATTACAACCCGACCTTCAACTGGATGTACTACAGCCAGCCGCAAAAGCAGCTGAACAACCGCGAAATCTATGCCCCGCGCGGCAAAGTGCAGGGTGGTTCGGGCTCGATCAATGCAATGGTCTACGTCCGTGGTCAGGCCCATGACTTCGACGATTGGGCGGCCAACGGCAACGACGGCTGGGGGTTCAAGGACGTGCTGCCGTACTTCCGCAAGCTGGAAAATCATCCGCTGGGCGATAGCGAATACCATGGTGGCAGCGGCCCGATCAGCATCACCCCGATGAAGGGCCAGACCCATCCGATCTGCGATGTGTTCCTTAAAGGGTGCAACGAACTGGGCTACCCGCACAGCGACGACTTCAACGGGCCGAAATTCGAAGGTTCGGGCATCTACGACGTAAACACCAAAAACGGCCAGCGCAGTTCCAGCAGTTTTGCGCATTTGCACCCGGCATTGAGCCGGCCAAATCTGAAGGTGGAGCATTACGCTCTGGTGGATCGGGTGTTGTTCGAGGGCGAGCGGGCCACGGGTATTTCCGTGACCCAACGTGGCGTGGTCCGCACCTTTACGGCGAAGAAGGAAGTGATTCTCTGCGCCGGTGCCGTCGATACGCCGAAAATTCTGCAACTGTCTGGTGTGGCCGATCAGGCGTTGCTGGCCAAGCATCAAATCCCGCTGGTCAAACACCTGCCGGCGGTGGGGCAGAACCTGCAAGATCACCTGTGCGCCAGCTATTACTACAAGGCCAACATCCCGACGCTGAATGATCAGCTCAGTTCTCTGTTCGGTCAGTTCAAGCTCGGACTCAAGTATTTGCTGACCCGCAAGGGCGCGCTGGCGATGAGTGTCAATCAGGCTGGCGGCTTCTTCCGTGGCAATGAGGCGCAGGCCAATCCAAACTTGCAGTTGTACTTCAACCCGCTGTCTTATCAAATCCCGAAAAACAACAAGGCCAGCCTCAAGCCAGAGCCGTACTCAGGCTTCCTACTGTGCTTCAACCCGTGCCGGCCGACCAGCCGCGGGTACATTGAAATCAAGTCAAAGAACCCTCGGGACGCGGCACTGATCGACCCCAATTACCTCAGCACGCAAAAGGATATCGACGAGGTGATCCAGGGCAGTCGGCTGATGCGCAAGATCATGCAGGCGCCGGCGCTCAAGGGCATCACCGTCGCCGAGGTATTGCCCGGGCCAGTGGTCGAAAGCGACGAGCAGATGTTGCAGTACTTTCGCGAGAACAGCGGCTCGATTTATCACCTGTGCGGTTCGTGCGCGATGGGTGCCGATGAACAGAAATCAGTGGTCGACAAACGGCTCAAAGTCCACGGTCTTGAGGGTTTACGCATTGTCGATGCGTCGATTTTCCCCAACGTGACCAGCGGTAATACCCACGCCGCCGTACTGATGGTGGCGGAAAAGGGCGCCGACCTGATTCTGCAGGACGCCTGACTCGCTGCCATACGATATTCCGGGAGGTAGTTGCCACGACTGGAACCGTGCGGGCTGCCGGGCAATAGCAGCAAGAGCAAGCCCGGCGCTGAACCGGGCTTAGCATGGGCATTCACCTTCAGTGAATAGTTTTGACCCTGCGACTTTCACCAATCCTGATCCGATCCAACGCCCGATTAAGTGCATCCAACGCATCAAGCAGCGCCTTGGCCTCCGCCTCTCGACCATCTCCCCAAAGCCGCTCAACCACTCTGTTCAACGCTTGGATCGATCGTTCAATATCGGCCGCAGTCGCTACCGCCGCATCCGCTTCTTGCTTCTTTGACATGTTCAAAACCTCTTAAGCGCTTGAAGGACAACGCCTGAGATTCGGCAGTTTTCAGCATACATCTTAAGGATACGCAAAATCGGCTGACACCCTCACGAATGAATCGGCAACGCCAACCCAAACACCACAAAAAACCCACCACATACCTTATTGAACCGCCGCCCGGTCCGAGCCAGCCAAGGCCGCACCCGGTGCGCTGCACTTGCCACCATATACTCAACCACAAACTCTACCACCGCATACGTCAGGGCAATCGCTGCCGTTTGCGCAATGATGCTCCTGTACGGATCCAGGAACGGCGGAATAAACGCAGTAAACAGCAGCAGTGCCTTGGGATTTGAAAGCGCCGACACCAGTCCTTGGCGGAACAGCGACCAGCGTCGAAAGCTTGTAGCACCGGTCGGCTCAAGACTGACCGGCGCAGACCGCCACAGCCCCCAGCCCAGCCAGATCAGATAGAGCCCGCCCACCACCTTCAATACGGTGAACCAGGTCGCCGATGCCTGGATCAGTGCACCCAGGCCCAAAGCACAAAGCGCAAGCACCACTGCAAAGCCGAGTACGCCGCCGGTGATGGTGAACAGTGTTCTGCGGCTGCCGTGAAGCGCGCCATGGGTAAGGACCAGTAACGCATTCGGCCCTGGCACGACGGCGATGCCGAAGCAGGTAATGAGGTACAGCAACCAGGTGTCGAATGGCATGGGCATATCCACAAAGCGTTGATTTGGTCAGGATCTTGCGGGTGAAGCATTGTCATGAAAAGCGCATAATTCAGGTCTTAGCCATTCGATTAACGAATAGAGGATTCGCCATGCCCGCGAGTGATTTGCAGATCGATTGGCTCAAGTGTTTCGTGGCGGTGGTGGATGCCGGTTCGCTGTCGGGCGCGGCCCATGAGGTGAACCGGTCGCAGTCCGCTGTCAGCATGCAGATGAAGAAGCTGGAGGCCGCGCTTGGACGGCAGTTGTTGAGTCGTGGCCCAAGGCACCTGCAACTGACCGACGATGGTCAGACGCTGTTGAGCTACGCCCGGCGCATGCTCGCATTGCATGCCGAGACCCAGGCGGCTTTTCACGGTGAGGAGTTGTCTGGGCGGATTCGCCTTGGCGTCGCGGAGGACTACGCCGCCAGGTATCTCACGCCGCTCCTGAAGCGTTTTTCGCCGCGCTATGCCGGGGTGGAAATAGAGCTGACCTGTGAGCAGTCGACTGCACTAATTCCGCGGGTTCGAAGCGGTGATCTGGATCTGGCGCTAGTGTCCAGGGACTCGGCGCAAAGCGGGACGTTTCTCTTCAAGGAGCCGATGGTTTGGGTGGGCTCACCCCAGTTTGAACTCTGGAGACGCGACCCGGTGCCGATCGCCGTGTACGAAAGCGCAAGCCTGGCTCGGCTTTATGCCGTGAATTCACTGACCCAACGGGGCCGCCAATTCAAGGTGGTCTACAACAGTTCGAGTCTCGCGGGCCAGGTGGCGGCAGTGGAGGGCGGGCTTGCGATTGCCGCGATTACCCAGTGCACCGTGCAGCCATCGCTTCAGGTCTTGGGCAGCGAGCACGGCTTGGGCAGCATTGAACCGATGGAGGTGTCGATTCTGCGCAGCCGGGCTTCGCGTGGGTCGAAAGCGGTGAATGGCCTGCATGCTTTCATCATCAGTGCGCTGAGGCATCAGGTGTAGGCCCGCAGAAGATTTGTCATCCTCCACGAGCCCGGCGCCGGTGAATGGATCAGCTACGCATCACCTCATCCAGCGCCTGTTCCAGGGTGCTGACCGTGCGCTCGATATTGTGCAGCTTTTCGAGCCCGAATAGACCGATGCGAAAGGTCTGGAAGTCGGCTGGCTCGTCGCACTGCAACGGTACTCCGGCAGCGATCTGCAGGCCTTGGGCGACAAATTTCTTGCCGCTCTTGATGTCGGCATCGTCGGTGTAGCTCACCACCACGCCAGGGGCCTGGAAGCCGGCGGCGGCCACGCTCTTGATCCCCTTGGCGGTCAACATGGCGCGCACCCGGTCGCCCAGCGCTTGTTGTTCGTCGCGGACCTTGTCGAAGCCGTAGGCTTGCGTCTCTTTCATCACTTCGTTGAAGCGCGCGAGGGCGTCGCTGGGCATGGTGGCATGGTAGGCATGCCCGCCCTGTTCGTAGGCCTGCATGATCTGCAGCCATTTTTTCAGGTCGCAGGCAAAACTGCTGCTCTGCGTCTGTTCGATGCGCGCCAGGGCCAGGGGACTGAACATCACCAGGGCGCAGCACGGGGAGGCGCTCCAGCCTTTCTGCGGTGCGCTGATCAGCAGGTCGATGGCGCATTTGTGCATATCGACCCACAGCGCGCCCGAGGCGATGCAGTCCAGCACGAACAGGCCACCCACCGCATGCACGGCGTCGCCGACGGCGCGCATATAGTCATCGGGCAGGATAATCCCCGATGAGGTTTCAACGTGGGGGGCGAAGACCACCTGTGGCTTGTGCGCCTGAATGGCTGCCAGCACCTCGTCCAGCGGGGGCGGAGCATAGGCGGCCTGGCGACCCGTCTCGACCGGTCGAGCTTTGAGTACCGTGGTCGCCGCCGGGATGTTGCCCATCTCCAGGATCTGGCTCCAGCGATAACTGAACCAGCCGTTGCGGATTACCAGGCATTGCTGGCCGCCGGCAAACTGCCGCGCCACCGCCTCCATGCCAAATGTACCGCTGCCCGGCACCACTGCAACGGCCTCGGCGTTGTAGACCTGTTTCAGGGTGCTGGAAATGTTCTTCATCACCCCCTGGAAGGACTGCGACATGTGGTTGAGCGAGCGGTCGGTGTAGACCACCGAGTACTCGACCAGCCCCTCGGGATCGATACTGGGATAGAGCTTTGACATGGGTGACTCCTGTGGCAGAGATGTCAGTGGTATCGACCCTGCCCTAAGCCTTGGCAAATGACAAGATTGCACGAGGTTGAATTGCAATGCCCGCCGTACGGCGCCGGGTACCGTCTGGGCGCGGATCGGCGCCAAATGCTTGCGAGCCGCCCCCGTTGCCCTCGGTGTCAGGCCGTGTGGGCATTGGTCCCGGGCCGGATCGCTTCTGGAGAGAAAACCCTCGAGGTCCGTCGTTGGTATCCAGATTTAGCCCCCTCCGAGGATCTCCTGATTGTCGAAAACGGACGGTTTCTTCATGAGGAGGGTGACGAAGACCCTGACGGTACAGCCGTCGCGATTGTGCGAGTAAAAGCTGTACGTCCATTCGTCCAGGCTGACATGCAAGCGGCCTGTGCAAGTTATTTCGAGGAAGGCTGGCTGGCATGGGAGCTGAGTGACTTAAGACCGGTCACACACCCTGTGACCGTTCACGCGGCACGGGGTATCTACGAGGTAGATTTCCTCCTGCCCGAGACGATTTACCCATTGAAATAGGCGATCTGCCTTACGTGCCAGACTTGCTCAACTGCGCGCCTTTCGCAAGCTCAATGGCCGCCATAATAGCTGCACGAGCTTGGGGGCTATTTTTCCAGCAAGTCGACCCCGTGGCCGCCGACGCATGAGCCAGGATGTCAGTAACACTCGCCTCGCTGAGCACCGCCAGTGAGTCAATGCCCATCTGCTCAAGTCGACCGATAACGGCCGGCCCCACGCCCTTGAGGGCCAGCAAAGCATTGTATTCCGTCAATGGAAATGGCATCCGTAAACTCCTGTTATCGGCCAATGGGGACGGCGTAGTTTGCCCGACGGGAGAGGGCATCTCAATAGATGGACTTCTTCACTCCAGGCGTAGGCGAAATCCCCCCGCAAAAAGCCCGTAGGCTCCAATGCCGTTGTAGGAGCGAGCTTGCTCGCGAAGAACTTATAGGCGCCGCGTTTACTCTGGCTTCACGCGTTATCGTTGGCGTTTCTCGCGAGCAAGCTCGCTCCTGCAGTGGGTCGATGTTCCCGTTATTGAACAGCATTGCACCAGATGCGCAGGCTTATTCGTTTCAGCTTAAATCCCACATAATGGGCTTATAATTCACATATTGAACTAAGTTCTCGGCTGGTTTAAGGTCAGTCACAACCCAGTGACCCGACGCCGTCCGGCCACCGAGAATAAAGACAATAAGAGGAATTCCCCCATGACTGGTCCTTCGCTGGACAGCCGTCTGCACGCCAGCACCATGAAGACGCTCAACCTAAAGCTGATTCCGTTCCTCATGTTGCTTTACATGGTGGCCTACATCGACAAGTCGAACATTTCGGTGGCGGCGTTGACGATGAATGCCGACCTCGGCCTCAGCCTGCGCATGTATGGCATCGGCGTGGGGTTGTTCTTCCTGACCTACATCCTGTTCGAAGTGCCGAGCAGCCTGATCCTGACCAAGGTCGGTGCGCGGCGCTGGATTGCGCGGATCATGATCACCTGGGGCATCATTGCCGCGGGCATGAGCCTGATCCAGAGCGCCAACCAGCTGTACGTGATGCGTCTGCTGCTGGGGGCCGCCGAAGCGGGTTTCACGCCCGGGATCATCTACTACCTCTCCCAGTGGTTCCCGCGCAGCGACCGAGCCAGGGCCATGTCGTGGTTCTACATTGGCGCTGCGCTGGCGTCGGTGATCGGTCTGCCGATGTCGGGTGCCTTGCTGAATCTGGATGGCCTGTTCGGCGTTAATGGCTGGCGCTGGTTGTTCCTGCTCGAAGGCATTCCGGCGATTGTGCTGGGCTACGTGGTGTTGCGCTACATGCCCGAAACGCCGGCCTCTACCCACTGGCTCGACAGCGCGCAGAAGGACTGGCTCAGCCGCACCATGCAGGCCGAGCAGGCAACGACGGTGATCTCGCACAAGGACGCCTGGCATGTGGCTTTTCGCAGTCGCCAGGTGTGGTTGCTCAGCCTGTTCTGGTTGCTGCAGGCGTTTGGCACCATCGGCGTCACGCTGTTCCTGCCACTGATTGTGCAGTCGGTATCGAAGCAGGGCTCGTTCGTGGTCAGCCTGCTATCGGCGATGCCATTCTTCCTGGCGTGCGTGTTCATGTACCTGAACGGCCGTCACTCCGATCGCACCGGCGAGCGGGGCTGGCATTTGGGTGGGCCATTGTTGGCGGCCGGAGTGCTGCTGGCCCTGGCAGTGTTTACCGGCAACCAGTGGCTGGCGTACGTGCTGCTGGTGGTGGCGGTGGGGCTGAACTGGGCGGCGACGCCGGTGTTCTGGGCGACCACCACCGAATACCTGTCCGGGCCGGCGGCTGCCGTATCGATTGCCTTGATCAACTCCATTGCCAACATTGCCGGCCTGGGCTTGCCGCCGGTGATGGGCTGGATCAAGGACGCCACCCATAGCTATGACTATGCCTTGTTGCTGGTGGCCGCCGCGCTGCTGGCGGGGGGGCTGTTAGGGCTCTATTTGGGCGGCGGCAAACGCAGCCGCAAGGTCACTACCGTTTCTGTTCCGGGAGGCATCGATGAAATCAACCGTGCTTAAAGTTGCGCGTCTGCCAGACATGCTCAGCGAGCGGCTGTATGCCGACTATGACGTGCTTGAGGGCAGTGAGAGCGGCGAGGAACTGGAGGCGCGAACGCTGCGTGGTATTCGCGCGCTGATCGCCAATGGCGAGTCGAGGGTGAGCGCCGGTTTGATCGAGCGCCTGCCGGATCTGCAAGTGATCGTGGTGTTTGGCGTTGGTTATGACGGCATCGACGTCGAAGCGGCCCGGGCCCGTGGCATTGCGGTCACGCATACGCCGGATGTGCTGACCGACGACGTCGCCGATTTTGCCATGACCTTGCTGCTTGGCACGGCGCGGCGCATTGCACGGGCGGACCGTTTTGTGCGCGAAGGGCGCTGGCAACAGGGGCCTTTTCCGTTCACTCGCAAGGTCAGTGGCAAGCGTCTGGGAATCGTTGGGCTGGGGCGCATCGGCAAGGCGATTGCGCAGCGCGCGGCGGCGTTCGACATGCAGATCAGCTACCACGGCCGGCGTCCGCTCGGAGTGGACTACCCGTATTACGCTTCGGTCACCGAACTGGCGGCGGCGGTGGATTTCCTGCTGGTTGCAGTGGGCGGTGGGGACTCGACTCATCACATGGTCGATGCCGGCGTGCTCGATGCGTTGGGCAGCCAGGGCATCCTGATTAACGTGGGGCGCGGCAGTGTGGTCGATGAGGCGGCGCTGGCACAGGCGTTGGCTGAGGGGCGGCTGTTGGGGGCAGGGCTGGACGTATTCGAGGATGAACCGCGGCCGCATGCGCGGTTGCTGGATCTGGACAACGTGCTGCTGGCGCCGCACATGGCCAGTGCCACCTGGGATACGCGGCGGGCGATGTCGGACCTGACCTTGGCCAACCTCGCTGCGCATTTTGCCGGCGAGCCGTTGCCGACACCGGTGCCGGATTGACCCGCCGGGTCAGTCTTGCGGCAGGTTATTGAAGATTTTTTCCAGCGTGGCATTCAGTTTGGTGATCTGGGCTTCAGTGCCGGTCACCGCATATGTATAAGCCCACACTAGAAGACCACCACACAGCCCCGTTCGTCCATAACCGGGCACTTGCAACGATGTGCTCTCTCTCATATACAAGCGCGGAATTCCCGCGCATTGCGAACGGAGAGCCAACATGGAAATCGACGAGAATGCCCCAGGCAATATTTCCCAGAAGGGCGTGTCGGGCGGCACTGACAACGAGACAGGCCATGATCCTATAAGAAGTGGAATCGAGGTCCCGCTTCCAGCTGACGATGAGGCGTCTGTCGACGAAGAAATGACCGACGTGGATGCCGCCAATTCGGTATCCAGCGAGCACCCCAACCCTTGATGGGCAGTCCACCCAAAACGCCCAAGCCAGTGTCGTAATGCTGTTGTAGGAGCGAGCTTGCTCGCGAAAAACGTATAGACGCCGCGTACACACAGGCTTCGCGCGTTATCGTTGACGGTTTTCGCGAGCCAGCTCGCTCCTACAAAGGTCAGTCGCTGTACCGGGCATTTGTTTCATCAGCGGAATCACCTATGCGCAATTCCTGAAGCAGCCTACTCAACAGTACACGTCCACACATGATTCATCCGGTAAGCCGCCCGGGTAAACCTCACATCCGATACCAGAACTATCCCGCGCTGCTGCAGCGCGGCGGTCATTTGTACGAGTGTCTCTGCTTCAATTGTCATCGCTGGCTCCTGGTCAGAAAGTACTGCGTTACGTAATTCTTGACCGAATGGTCAACCAGACAATTCCATTTTTTTATCCCTCGATCCCCTACCCAAGGACTCAATCAACAACCACAAGTAAAAATCGTAGCGCTGCGATTATTTCTGGAATATGCTTTCAGTCCTAATTTGCAGCGCTGCGATTTTGCTTTCAAGCACCGCCAGTAGCGCCGCCACCCCATCTGAAACCGGAGGCACGCCATGTCCGACGTACACTCAACCCAGACCTTTGCCAGCCGCTTGAACGGCCCCAGCGCTCCCATTGGCACCTGGCTGATGTCCGGGTCTGCAAGCACCGCCGAAGCCCTGGGTTACGCCGGTTTTGACTGGCTATTGGTCGACATGGAACACGTGCCCATCGAATTTCGCGATCTGTGGCAAATCCTCCAGGCCATCCACTGCGGGGGCGCCCAGCCGATTGTGCGGGTTGCTGCCAATGACCCGGTGCTGCTCAAGCGAGCACTGGACCTGGGTTCGTTCAACGTCATGGTGCCGTTCGTGGAGAACGCCGAGCAGGCGCAGGCGGCCGTCAACGCGGTGAAGTATCCCCCGTTGGGCAACCGCGGTTTTGCCGCCGTGCACCGTGCCAGCCGCTATGGCACCTGGGCCAACTACGGCAAGGAAGCCAACGACGCAGTGACTTGCATCCTGCAGATCGAAACGCCAACCGCGCTGGCGAACCTTGAAGAAATTGCCGCGATTGCCGGGGTCGATGCGCTGTTCCTTGGCCCGGGCGATCTGTCCGCAGCATGCGGTCACATCGGTAATCCGGGGCATCCAGAGGTTCAGGCAATGATCAGCGATGCGATCGTGCGCGCCAGCCGTATCGGCATGCCGATGGGGATAGTCGGCGGCACGCCTGAACTGGTTCAAAGTTATCTGGAGCAGGGGTATGCCTTCGCCGCAGTGGCTTCCGACCTGGCGATGATGATGAAGAAGGCCAACGAGTTCCTCACGGTCCTGAAGGCTCATCAGGCGCCCGTTGCGGTCACCACGCCGTATTGATTGACCTCAAGCCGGGCGGCTTCAGGAACCGGTGAAAATCACTCGCAGTCTGGCCCTCAGGAGTACTCATGGCAGTTGCAAATTCCCCGACCTGTCGGCCCCCTGGCCTGTTCGAGACAGCCTGTAAATGATGAGCGTCTGGTCACATGTGGGGTTTCTGCTCTGTGTGGCGCTGGCCACGTTTGCGCAGAACACCACGGGTTTTGCCTTCGGCCTGTTGCTGTTGGGGCTGACCGGATTGTTGCAGCTGGCGCCGGTAGAAACCGTCGCCAATGTCAGCTCGATCCTGACGTTGATCAACGCCTTTGTGTTGCTGCGCCGTCGCCCGGCCCTGGCGCCGAAGCTGCTGGCGCTAATCCTCGGGTGCAGCCTGCTCGGCGTGGTTGCAGGGGTTGAATTGCTGGGCTTGTTGGGGGCGCATGAGCGGGATCTGCTGCAGTTGGTGCTGGGGTTGACCATCGTGCTGTGCAGCTTCCTGCTGGTGGTTCAGTCGCGCCACCTCGAGCGACTTTCCGGATGGCTCAGTTTCAGCGGGTTCGCCGGGTTGTCCGGGGTCATGGGCGGGTTGTTCTCCAGCGCCGGTCCGCCCCTGGTCTATCAACTGTATCGCCAGCCACTGGCGGCGCAGGTGGTGCGCGACACCCTGATCGTGGTGTTTGCGCTGAACGCCTTGTTGCGATTGGGCCTGCAGTCTTACGCCGGGCGTCTTGAGGTGAGTGCGGGTTACCTGGCTCTGGAAGCGGCGCCCGTGGTGTTCGCCCTGACCTGGTACATGCGCCGCCGGCCACCCGCGATCAAGGCACGAACGCTGCGCATCGGCGTCTTCGTCCTGTTGCTGCTGGCAGGGGTGAGCCTGCTCATGCGGCCGTTGCTGTCCATCCACTTTTAAACAATCACCGACACCGTCGAGACCCATTTGGGAGACGGCCTTTTAGAGTCAAGCGGAAGCCATTTCATGTCAGATAAACACAAAAAACTGGAAGAGCTACGCAGCCAGCGCTGGTTCGCTCCGGACACCATCCGCGCCTTTGCCCATCGCCAGCGCATGCAGCAGATCGGGTTGCGACGCGAGGAGTTCATGGGCAAGCCGGTGGTCGCCATCCTCAACACCTGGAGCGAGTTGTCACCCTGTCATTCGCACCTGCGCGAACGTGCCGAAGCGGTCAAGCGCGGCGTTTGGGCAGCAGGCGGATTTCCGGTGGAACTGCCGGTGCAGTCGGTGGGCGAGGTGATGGTCAAGCCGACCACCATGTTGTATCGCAACCTGTTGGCCATGGAAACCGAAGAGCTGCTGCGCTCCCTGCCCATCGATGGTGCGGTGTTGCTCGGCGGCTGTGACAAGTCCACGCCCGGCTTGTTGATGGGTGCCCTGAGCATGGACCTGCCGATTCTCTATTGCCCTGCCGGGCCGATGTCAAACGGCCAATGGCGTGGAGTGAAGACCGGCGCGGGTACCCATACGAAGAAGTTCTGGGATGAGCGGCGCCTGGGGCTGATCGATACGGTGGCCTGGGAAGAACTGGAAGGCGCCATGACCCGCTCGATCGGCACCTGCAACACCGTGGGCACCGCGTCGACCATGACCAGCATCGCCGATGCCATCGGCTTCACCCTGCCGGGCGCGTCGAGCATTCCGGCGGCTGATGCGGGGCATCCGCGCATGGCTTCGCAGTGTGGCGAGACCATTGTCGATTTGATCTGGCGCGACCGTCGGCCTTCCACCTGGCTGACCCCTGCGCACTTCGCCAATGGCGTGGCGGTTTACATGGCCATGGGTGGCTCGACCAATGCGGCCATTCACCTGATTGCCATCGCCCGTCGTGCCGGGATCGACCTGACGCTGGAGCAATTAGCCGAGACTGCGGCCAAAATCCCCGTGCTGCTGAATCTGTTCCCGTCCGGCAATGCACTGATGGAGGACTACCACTTCGCCGGCGGCCTGCGGGCACTGATGCGCGAGATCACGCCGTTCCTGGCGCTCGATTGCGCCGGGGCCACCGGGCAAACGTGGGACGCGTTGCTGGCCGATGCCAAGTGCTACGACAACGATATTATCCGCAGCCTCGATAACCCGGTGGTGGGCCTTGACCAAGGCGCCACGCTGGCGCTGCTGCGCGGCAACCTGTGCCCCGATGGCGCGGTGATGAAGTCTTCTGCCGCCAGCCCTGCATTGCGCAAGCATTCCGGGCCGGCGCTGGTGTTCGACGACCATGAAACCCTGAGCCGAATGATCGACGACCCGGGGCTGCAAATCACCGCAGACACCGTGCTGGTGCTGCGCAATGCCGGGCCCGTCGGCGCGCCAGGCATGCCCGAGTGGGGCAATCTGCCAATCCCGAAAAAGCTGCTGGAAGCCGGGGTGCGCGACATGCTGCGCATTTCCGACTCACGCATGAGCGGCACTCACTACGGCAGCTGTGTGCTGCACGTCGCGCCGGAAGCGGCCGTGGGTGGGCCGCTGTGCCTGGTGCGCAGCGGCGACATTATCGACCTGGATATCGACGCCGGCACCCTGAACATGCGCGTCAGCGACGAAGAGCTGGCTCGCCGGCGTGCTGCGCACGTGCCGGTTCATCGCCAGTACGGCCGCTCTTTCGCGGCGCTGTATCAGCAGCACGTGACCCAGGCCAACGAAGGCTGCGACTTCGATTTCCTGCAAGCGGGGGAAGTCGTACCCGAGCCACCTATTCATTGATCCGACTTTTTCCGATCTGCACAGGAGTTCGAACCTCATGCTCAACCTCAAGGATTCTTCGCTGTTCAAACAGTTGGCTTATATCGACGGGCAATGGGTCGGTGCCGACAGCGGTGCGACTTTCGATGTCACCAACCCGGCCACTGGCGAGTTGATCGCCAGGGTGCCGCAAATGGGTGAGGCCGAAGCCGAGCGGGCCGTGATTGCTGCACACAAGGCATTCAAGCAGTGGAAGCGCAAGACCGCCAAGGAGCGCTCCGAGTTGCTGCAGGCCTGGTACAGCCTGATGCAGGACAACCTCGATGACCTCGCGCTGATCCTCACTGCCGAGCAGGGCAAGCCATTGGCCGAAGCCCGCGGCGAACTGGCCAACGGCACTTCGTTCGTGCAGTGGTTCGCCGAGGAAGCCAAGCGGGTCTACGGCGACACCGTCCCGCAGCCGTCGGCGGACAAGCGCATTCTGGTCACCAAGGAACCTATCGGCGTGACGGCGGCCATCACGCCGTGGAATTTCCCCCACGCGATGATCACTCGCAAGGTCGCGCCGGCGCTGGCCGCCGGTTGTGCCATGGTTCTGCGCCCGGCCAGCCAGACGCCGTTGTCGGCCCTGGCGCTCGCGGCGCTGGCGGAGCGTGCGGGTATACCGGCCGGGGTATTCAGCGTCGTGACCGGTAGCGCGACTCAGATTGGCGGCGTGCTGACGCGGCATCCACTGGTGCGCAAATTCAGCTTTACCGGTTCGACTCCGGTGGGTCGCCTGTTGATCGGGCAATGCGCCGACACGGTGAAGAAAGTCTCCATGGAGTTGGGTGGCAATGCGCCGTTCATTGTGTTCGATGATGCCGATCTGGACGAGGCCGTCGAGGGCGCAATGCTGTCCAAGTTCCGTAATGCCGGGCAGACCTGCGTGTGCGCCAACCGAATCTACGTACAGGACAGCGTCTACGATCAATTCGCCGAAAAGCTCGCCGCCGCCGCGCAAAAACTGGTATTGGGCAATGGCATGGAGCAAGGCGTCACCCAAGGACCAATGATCGACGAGGCGGCCGTGCGCAAGGTCGAAGAGCACATCGGCGATGCCTTGGAAAAAGGCGCCCGGTTGGTCACCGGCGGGCAGCGTGCGGCGTTGGGTGGCAGCTTCTTCGAACCCACCGTACTGACCGGTGTTACCGCTGCCATGAAGGTCGCCCAGGAAGAGACATTTGGGCCGTTGGCGCCGTTGTTCCGCTTCAGCACCGAAGAAGAGGTCATCGAGCGGGCCAACGACACCGAGTTTGGCTTGGCCAGCTACTTCTACACCCGCGACATCGGGCGGGTGATGCGCGTCAGTGAAGAGCTGGAGTACGGCATGGTCGGCGTCAACACGGCGGCCATCGCCAATGAGATGGCGCCGTTCGGTGGGGTCAAACAGTCCGGCCTGGGCCGCGAAGGATCGCGCTACGGCATCGAGGACTACCTGGAAATCAAATACGTGTGCCTGGGTGGCGTCAATCGCTGACAGCGCCAGGCTGCAAGCGATGCGGGCGGCTGTGTGCCGCCTGCATCAATCTGGCACTGCGCAGGTGCTCTCGCGCACGATCAGTTCGAACCCCAGGTCCACGGTTTCCGGCTCGGCGGGCAGGGTGCCGGTTTCGATCCACTGCAGCAGGCGAGTGGCGACCGTACGACCGATCTCCAGCGGGTACGGGCGCACGGTGGTCAGGCGCGGCGCGCTGAGCTTGCTCAGGGGCAGGTCGCCGAAACCGGCAATCGCCAGCTGGCCGGGCACATCGATGCCGCGACGACGGGCTTCGAACAGCGCGCCAATCGCCAGCACATCGTTGGAGCAGCACAAGCCCTGCGGCTGATCTGCAGTCTTGGCCAGCTGGTCGAACACCTGGGTCAACACCACCTCGGAAGTACTCTCCTCCAGGGCGATGATCGTCGCCGTGCAACCCTTTTTTTCCAGCCAGGCACGAAAGCCCTCGGCACGTTTTTGTGCGCGATGGTCAAGGTGCATGCGCGAGCCGACATAGGTGAAGCGGCGCACGCCGGATTGGTACAGGTGCTCGGCGAGCGCCGCGCCGACATCCTCGTGGAAGAACCCGACCTGCAGATGAAACGGCTCGTCACCCAGTTCCCACATTTGCGCCACCGGGATGCCGGTGGCTTCGAGTAGCGACCGGGCGGCTTGATGCTGGTTACCGGTGAGCACCAATGCCGCAGGGGACCAGGATAAATGTGCTCGCAGCAGCTCCAGTTCTCGGTCGGGGTCGTAGTTGCTGTTGCTGATCAGCAGCTGATAGCCCCGCGCTTCGAACACGTCCTGCATGGCTTGCAGGGTCTCCGAGAAAAACGCGTTGATCATCGAAGGCACTATGACCGCTACGGTGCGGCTGTGGGAAGCGGCCAGGGCGCCCGCCAGGCGATTGATGGTGTAGCCGGTCTCGGCGATGGCTTCGCGGATACGCTCGGCACGCTTGCTGGAGACAGCGTCAGGATCGCGCAGGAACAGTGAAACGGTACTGGGCGAGACGTTAGCCCGCTCGGCGACTTCGTCCATGGTTACGCGATTGCCTTTGCGACGGCCCGGATTGCCGTTGGCGATGGTTGCCGGTAAGTCGCTCATCTGTTTCCTCGGGTGCAAAAGTCCAAGAGAATGAAAGCAGGGCGCTTTCAAGTCAATCACGAGCATGCCAGCTCGGCAAAATTCGAATGCGAACAAAAATGCGCGTAAAACGAAGGAAAAATCGTAGCGCTACGATTTTGCTTGGTTTATGCTCGGCGCGTACCATTTAGCAGCGCTGCGATTTTATCCGAGCGTCTACCCAACCCGTGTTGGAGAACAACTATAAAAAATGAATACGTCCCTGTTCACCTTCCTTAGCATGCTGTTCTTTACCGGCCTGGTGGCCGCCATTTCCTGGTCCTTCACGCGCAAGGCCAAGGATGTCGGTGCCCACGGCTACTTCATGGCCAGCGGTGGGCTCAACGGTTGGTTTATCGCCGGCTCGATGATGCTCACCAACCTGTCCATCGACCAGTTGATCGGCCTCAACGGTGACTCCTATGCCCACAACCTGAGCTCCATGGCGTGGGAGGCCACTGCGGCCGTCTCGACCATCGCCCTGGCGTTGTTCTTTTTGCCGCGCTACATGCGTGGGGGCTTTTCGACGCTGCCGGAGTTCATTGAAAAGCGCTACGACGTCACCACCCGTCGCGTGGTCAGCGCGCTGATGGTGGCCACCTACACGCTGGTCTTGAACCCCGCGTCGCTGTACCTGGGGGCAATCACCTTCAACCAGATTTTCGACCTGCAAGGCATTCTCGGCTGGTCCTATCCGGCCACCATCTCGCTGCTGATCGTCAGCACCGGGGTGATTGGCGCGGCGTACGCGGTACTGGGCGGCCTGCGCGCGGTAGCGGTGTCGGACACCATCAACGGCATCGGCCTGTTGGTAGTGGTCATCCTGATCCCGATCATTGGCCTGTGGACCCTCGGCCAGGGCGATGTACTGTCCGGCGCGCAGACGATCATGCAGGACTCGCCCGAGAAGCTGAATGCCATCGGCGGCCCGCAGGACAAGGTGCCGTTTGGTGCGATTTTCACCGGGATGATTGTTGCCAACCTGTTTTACTGGTGCACCAACCAGGCGATCGTGCAGAAGAGCATGGCGGCGAAAAACCTCGCTGAAGGGCAGAAGGGCGTGCTGTTGTCCGGTTGCCTGAAACTGCTCGTGCCATTGGCCATGCTGATGCCGGGTGTCATCGCCTGGCACCTGTTCCGCGATCAGCCGCTGTCGAACTCCGACATGGCCTATCCGGCGCTGGTGTCAGTGTTGATGCCCTGGTGGATGAAGGGGTTCTTTGTGGCCGTGATCTTCGGCACTGTGATGAGTCACTTCAACGCGATCATCAACGGCACGGCGACCTTGCTCACCTACGATTTCTACAAGCCGTTGCGACCCCTGGCCGATGATCAGGCACTGGTGCGCTTCGGCAAGCGCGTGAGCATCCTCGCTGCCCTGGTGTCGCTGGTCGTGGCGCCGATGCTGATGTATGCGCCGGAAGGCATCTACGCGGTGCTGCGCCGCTTCACCGGGTTTTTCAACATGCCGATCATTGCCATCATGCTGTTCGGGTTCTTCAATGCCCGCGGCGGCGCGTTCCCGGCCAAGCTGGTGCTGGGCCTGCACGCCTTGTGCTACGCGGTCTTCGTGCTGGGCCTGAAAATCGATGTGCGCCTGGGCGTCAGTTTTATCCATGTGATGGGGATCATGTTCGCCATCGAGATGCTGATCCTGATCGCTTTGCGCAACCGCTACGCCCGGGCCGAGCCTTACGTGGTGCAGACCTCGAGCCGGATCATGGACCTGACGCCATGGCGCCATGCGGGCAGCTTCAGCATCGTGCTGCTGGCCGCACTGGTCTCGATCTACCTGACTTTTTCTCCGCTGGGAGTGGCCAGTGCGGCCGGGCCGAGCAGTTGGTTCGTACCGTTGTTGGCGACGGTGTGGGTCGCGGCGCTGGCGGCCATCAGCGTGGTTCGCCGTCGCTGGCGCCAGCGCGAACCTGATGCCAAATCCTCCCTGCCAACCTGCGAGGTGCAATCCTGATGACGTCTTCAACTTCACTCGCCACTGCCGCTTTCGTCCAGACCGAGGGTGACATCCGCCTGGTGGTCGATGGCCGCGTGTTGTTCTGTCACAGCGAGCGCAACCCGGCGATCTTCGTCGGCCAGGGCGAGGCGGACATCAGCATGCAGCGCGGCAACTTCTCCATCCGTGACTATGTCCAGGAACGGCTGGCCTTGCGTCACGCCTGGCTTGACCAGGCCGCAGCGCGCCTGGATTTGCGCGCCTGGGTCGACGGCCCGGTGCTGCTCAGCCTGAGCCTGCAAGTGCAGGACAACGTGTTGCGCCTGGTGCCACAGAATGTTGACGCGGGCATCAACCGCCTGTGGTTGCGGGTACCGGCAGCAGCGGATGAGCATGTCTGGGGTTGCGGCGAGCAGATGTCGTATTTCGACCTGCGCGGGCGCAATTTTCCGCTCTGGACCTCGGAGCCCGGAGTCGGCCGGGACAAGTCGACCTGGCTGACCCTGCAAGCGGACAACGAAGCCAATGCCGGCGGCGACTACTACCACACCAACTATCCGCAGCCGACCTACATTTCCTCCCAGCGCTACTGCCTGCATGCGGTGACCACGGCCTACGCCGATTTCGATTTCCGCCACCAGCAATTCCATGAACTGCAGTTCTGGGCGGTGCCCAAGGCGTTCGAATTCCTCCTGGCCGATGACTTCGTGCAACTGGTCAGCCAGGTATCGAGCCATTTCGGTCGCCAGCCGCGCCTGCCGGAATGGGTCATGAAAGGGGCGATCCTGGGCTTGAAGAACGGCCGCGAACATGCCCAGGCGCGTCTCGACGATGCGCTCGACCAGGGCGTCGCGGTGAGCGCCTTGTGGTGCGAGGACTGGGAAGGCCTGCGCATCACCTCCTTTGGCAAACGCCTGTTCTGGGACTGGCAGTGGAACAGCACGCGCTACCCCGATCACGCCGCCTGGGTGGCCAGCCTTGAAGCACAGGACATCCGGTTCATGGGCTACGTGAACCCGTACCTGTGCAACGACGGTCCGTTGTTTCAGGAAGCGCAGGAAGCCGGTTACCTGGCCACGCGAGTCGAAGGCGGCACCTATCTGGTGGACTTCGGCGAGTTCCTGTGTGGCGTGGTCGACTTCACCTTGCCGGCAGCGGCGCAGTGGTTTGAAGAGCGAATCCTGCGGCGCGAGATGCTCGACAAGGGCTTGTCCGGCTGGATGGCCGACTTCGGCGAGTACCTGCCCATCGACCTGAAACTGGCCGGCGATGCCGACCCGATGCTCGAGCACAACGCCTGGCCGGTGCGCTGGGCCGAGGTCAACGCACGGGCCATTGCCAACGCGGGCAAGACCGGCGATGCGCTGTTCTTCATGCGGGCCGGCTACAGCGGCGTGCAACGTCATTGCCCATTGCTGTGGGCGGGGGACCAGTCAGTAGACTTCAGCCGCCATGACGGATTGCAGACGGTCATCTGTGGTGCGCTGTCCTCGGGTTTGCTCGGCAATGCCTATCACCACAGTGATATCGGCGGCTACACCAGCCTCTACGACAATTGCCGCACCGGCGAACTGTTCCAGCGCTGGGCCGAGATGGCGGCGTTCACTCCGGTGATGCGTACCCATGAAGGCAATCGCCCGGACCAGAACCTGCAGTTCTGGCAGGACGCCGACACCTACGCGCATTTCGCTCGCATGACCCGACTGTATGTCGGCCTGCGTCCGTACCTGCAAAGCCTGGTGGATGAAGCCGAGGCCAGCGGGTTGCCGCTGCAGCGTCCGCTGTTCCTGCACTACGAGCAGGATCCCGAGACCTATTCGATCCAGGATCAGTACCTGTACGGCAAAGACCTGCTTGTAGCGCCCGTGCACGCCGAAGGTCAGCGCGAGTGGACGGCCTATCTGCCTCGTGGCGATCAATGGCAGCACCTGTGGAGTGGCGAGCGATATGCCGGCGGCCAGCGCGTAACGGTTGCAGCGCCGCTGGGTCAGCCTCCGGTGTTCATCCGCGTCGGCAGTCGCTGGCAGGCGACCTTCGAAACCCTGGCGGACCTCGCTCTGTGAGTTGAATCCTTTCTCGGTACGCAGCGCCTTGTGCGCCTCCTTCACGGGAGGCGTCGGGCCTCCCTGCGCCTTGAGATCGCCAATACCTGTACCCGAGTAAGCGAACTTGAATAATAAAAATTACGTTTTTGCTGCTTTTGCCATGACCTGCTCCCTCCTGGGAAATTCTGCCAATGCGGCCTCACCTTTGGTCTTCAAGGCCGGAAACCTGAGCATCAACCCTTACGGGATTCTTGATCTGTCGCTGCAGGGCGGCAAGTTCACCGACGATCACCCGGGCCATACCATGGTCTCGGACGGCAACCTGCAGGCGTCCCGAATTGGCCTGAAGATCGACTACGCACTGGGCAACAGCGGCTATGGCATTCGGGCGTTCGGTGAGCGCGGCCTGGTGCTGCGCAACATCTGGCGCACCGGCTACAACGAGGGCAGGATCTCCACCAACCGTGGTTATGGTGCAGGGGTGACCGGGCCATTCGGTTCGGTCGACATGGGCAGCCTGTACATGCCGATCTACTGGGTGTTCCTTGATTCGGACGTGGCGATGTATGGCCTGTCCAACATGGCCTCGATCATGAGCCTGGAACACACCACGACCTTGGGCAAAAGTGGCACCGGCGGCTTTTATGACACCACCGTGCGCTACCGAACCCCGGAGGTCCATGGGTTTTCCAGCGAACTGGGGTATTCCTACGGTAACTCCAGTATTGAAAACGGTCCGGATCAGAACCGCACCAGCGGCTTCAACCTGCGCTATCGCGATGGTGATACAAGGCTGGGCTACGGCTTCAACCAGCACGATTCGGCTCCCTCGCTGACGACCGGTGAGTTGTACCGGCAAAACACCCACGTGCTCTCCGGCACCGTGCGGCTCGGTGGAGTGCTGTGGGGCGCGAACTACGTCTACTCCGAACGCGATACCGACGTACGCTGGTTCGCCTCTGCGCAGATGGTCAACGCACGCATCACTTTCGGCCCCGGTGACATCACGCTTGGCGTCTCGCACCGTATCGAAGCCGAGGGCGCACGGGCCTGGGCCACTCACGCGGGCTACCTGTATTCGCTTAATACCAATACCCAGCTCTACACCTACGTGTCTCACATCGAGAATAATGCCGACTCCGGGCAGGGGTTTGCGCTGTTGAGTGAAAGCTACCCGAGCGTGCCCAAGGGGTACGACCCGTGGGCCATGACAGCAGGTATCCGTTGGGGATTCTGAGCATTGATGAACAGTTGGAACAAGGCGCCACCCATGAACATTCTTGGTCTGCACAGCGGCGATCTGCAGCTCGACGTACTGCCACAACTGGGCGGTTCCCTGGCCGGTCTGCGGCACCGGGATTTTGCGCTGTTGCGGCCGTGGGATTGCACCCCCAACGTTCGCCGCTCAGCGTGCTATCCGCTGGTGCCCTATTCGAACCGCATCGCAGAAGGGCGCTTCCAGTGTGGCGGGCACGAATATCAATTACCACGCAATTTCGGCGAGCATGCTCATCCGCTGCATGGCGTGGGATGGCAGCGTGAGTGGCAGGTGGTTGATTGCACGAGCCATGAATGCCACCTGCGTCTGTCCCATGATCCTGCCGGGGAGGGCGGCGAGGATTGGCCATTTGCGTTTGAGGTCGATCAATATGTCCGCCTTGATGAGCAGGGGGTTTCCCTGTCGATGACGTTGCGTAATGCCAGTCAGCAGCCAATGCCGGCCGGTTTGGGTTGGCATCCGTATTTCCCCCGACACCAGGGGGTCGAGCTGTCATTTGCCGCATCGGCGGTATGGCTCAACGGTAGCGACTCGTTGCCCCAGGAGCGCCTGCCGGTGCCGCCACCGTGGGACTTTGCCCGGCGTCGGGCGCTCGATAACGTCGGCCTGGACAACTGTTTCGAAGGCTGGCATCGCCAGGCTTTAGTGTATTGGCCGCACGCTGGGGTCGGCGTCGAGATCACCGCGCAGGAAGGGCTGGATCACCTGGTGGTTTTTACGCCACCGGCACCTCAGGATTTCATTGCGGTCGAACCGGTCAGTCACTTGAACAACGCCATCAACCTGCCTGCGCCCCAGGCCCACGGCATCGTTTTATTGGGCCCCGGGCAGGACATGACGCGTACCCTGCGCATGAGCATCAGGTTCGATGGATCAGGAGCAATCGTATGAGTTACACCGTCAAATGCGTGGTCGATCAAGTCAGTGAACTGGGCGAATGCCCGGTGTGGTCGGTCCGGGAGCAGGTGCTGTATTGGGCCGATATTCTCGCCGGCCAATTGCATCGGCTGGACCCGCAAACCGGGGGAGTGACCAGCCTGACGCTGGGCGAGCACCTGGGCTGTTTCGGCCTGCGTCGTCAAGGCGGCTTCATCGTCGCCCTGCGCACTGGCATCTACTTGCTGGGCGAGGACGGAACACTGGGCCGCAAGCTTGCCGACAATCCCTGCGGGCCCACAGACAGTCGTTTCAACGATGGTCGAGTCGATCCTTGGGGACGTTTCTGGGCCGGGACGATCTGGCAACCCCGGGACCGCAATGGCGCCGTCCTGATGCGCGTTGATGAGCACATGAATGTGCAAGTCATGGCGCACGACGTCATGGTGTCCAATGGCCTGGCGTTCAGTCCTGATCGGGCCTGGATGTACCACAGCGACACACCCAATCATGTGCTGTATCGCTACCCCCTTGATGGCCAGGGCCAGCCGGGGCCCCGGCAGACTGTTCGCACCTTCGAGCGCGGCCCGGGTGGGCGTCCGGACGGCGCCGCGTTCGACAGTGAAGGGTGCTACTGGAGTGCGCAGTTCGACGGCGGCCGCATCCTGCGATTGGCACCGGATGGCACCCAACTCGACGAAATTCGTGTCCCCACGCGATGGCCGACCATGGTTGCTTTTGGCGGCCCGGACCTGCGCACGCTGTACATCACCAGTTCCCGGGAAAACCGCAGTGCCGAGGAGCTGGCGACCTGGCCGCTGTCAGGTTGCCTGTTTTCGGTAGAGGTCGATGTGGCCGGTTGCCCCGAGCCTTTGTTTGCCGGTTGAGTTTCCCTATTTTTGCAAGGATTGAATCATGAGCCAGCATACCCAAACGCGTTACCCGTCCCTGACCGGCAAAGTCATCCTGATCAGTGGCGGCGCCTCAGGCATTGGCGCGGCATTTGTCGAAGCGTTTCACGAGCAGGGCGCCCGCGTCGCTTTCCTGGATCTGGACCAGGCTGGTGGCCAGGCACTCGCTGCTGCGCTGGGCCAGGACCGGGTGAAGTTCCTGCCCTGCAACGTGCGCGATATCCCGGCGTTGCAGGCCGCCATCGCGGCAGTCGAAGCGCAATGGGGGGCGGTGGATGTGTTGATCAATAACGCTGCCCGCGACGATCGCCATCCCATGCAGGACGTCGACGTCGACTACTGGGATGAACGTATGCAAACCAACCTGCGCCACGCTTTTTTCGCCGCCCAGGCGGTCGCCCCGGGAATGACCCGGCGCGCAAGCGGGGTGATCATCAACATGGGCTCGATTTCGTGGATGAGGGGCCGTCCCGGCATGGTCTGCTATACCACTGCCAAGGCTGCAATCAATGGTATGACCCGCACCCTGGCGCGGGAACTGGGTGACAGTGGCATTCGTGTCAACAGTCTGGTGCCGGGTGCGATTCGCACTGCCCGCCAGGATGCCATGTGGGCCAGCGATCCGGCGGGACTGGAATTGGCCAGTCAGAATTTCATCGACCAGCAAATGCTCAAGTTCCGCCTCGACGCCAGCGATTGCGCACGCATGGCGCTGTTTCTGGCGTCTGATGACAGCCGCGGCTGCACGGGACAAAACTTCGTGGTGGACGCGGGGTTGTCGATTCAGTAGAAGCGGCGGATATCCGTCACATTCCGTAACCGGCAGCTTGACCGGCCTGGTTATCCTGCGCGCCCGCAATCAGGTGCAGCGGCATGTGCTGCACCTCAAGGGTGGTGACTTCAAACCCGCCCACCACCTGAGCCTCTCGCTCCCCCGGGGCGATGATCTCCGCTTCCTTTGCCTTAGCCATTTTCGCGTGGTTCGCTGCGATTTCATTGAGAGTTGACACGATACGTCTCCCGGTGACTGACCAAGCGTAGTGCTGGCGTCCTTGTTCGTTGATAAATTGCCGTCGCGTCAGAAATCCGTTGTTCTGGGGCAGCTATCGGCGTCCATTGCAATCCTTGAGCCAGTCGGGGCCGGGAAATCAGGAGAGGATCATCGACCGGATGATCGGTACTCGCGCTCGCGTCTCCGTGACAATTTTGAGCTTAGGCCAGATTGTGAAACACCCTGTGAATTTTGTAAAACGGCGTCATAGAAAAAACCGTGGAAGTGATATTTATATGGCGTTATTTAGGCGCCAATAATCAGTCTTAGTGTATGTAACCAAAAGCAATTGGAATTAGCACAATTCATTTGCTCACGTTTAAAGAACATCGGCCATAAATAACAAAGTACCGGTGCAGAGCCTTCGGCAAGGATCACTACAACTAAAAAAATAAAAATTGACGACAAAAAACAGTCTCGTCCTCCCTATTAAGTCGGTGACTCATCATGATCAAGATCATGGCCTGCTTTTTAATAGGAGCTGTACTCGCAGGATGCAACGGCATGGTGAAACCCGATTTTTCGGGGCCCGCCAACGACTCATACTTCACCGTTTTTTCAGGCTTTCCTCTTCCCTATATGTATATGGCTTCGGCTGTGCAATGGAACGAGGAGTACGCCGTGACGACGCGTCACACTCCGCTGATCCCCAATGTGCAATACAGCTGCAGTACCGGCTGCGACTTGGTGTTCATCCGTCACAAAGCCAACGGCCGCTATCCCGCCTGGCGTGCGCCACGGGTAGGCGAGGCCATCACCGCCGTGGGCTCCAGCCCCTACATGGCCACCGCGACCGGCAAGGGCAAGGTGTATCAGGCGCCATTTATCAATACCGATGAGAACAGCGGCGATCTGTACGCCATCCACGATGCACCGTTGGTCAAGGGCATGTCCGGTGGGCCGGTCATCGGCAACGATGGCAACATTGTCGGGATCAACATGGGCTTTTATTCCACGACGTTACACGATGTCAGTGCCCATCCCGGAGTGAAAGGCGCCGAGCGCATCAGTGTGTTTATTCCGTATTCGATCATTCAGCGCGAATGGCTGTTATTACAGGCTAAACTTGAAACGCCGCGCGGTACCCGGTTGGCCGCCAAGTAACCAACTGCAGGCCCGGTCAATAGGGCGGGCCTGCACTTCGGCAGTCTAAAGATCTTTCTTGAATTCCTTTTCCAGGTGTTTGTCGCCCTTGTGCCGCTCTTTGTCGAGGTGGGTAGCTTCGTTATCTATTTCTTCGTCAGCGTGCTTATCGGCTTTATCCATTTCGTCGGCATCTTGATCAATGCCTTTGTCTATCTCACGATGGTCATGGCGGACGCGGCTAGCCCATGCCGGAACCGAACAACTGACGAATCAACTTAGGCGTGCTACCGGTCCAGCGCTTGAAAGAACGCCGGAAATTTGCCGCATCGTTGAAACTCAGGTACTCGGCCACTTCTTCGTTGCTGAAGCCTTTGATTTGATACAGGTACAGCGCCACGTGCTTGCGCACCAGATCCACCTGTTGCTGGAACCCGGTGTGGTGTTTTTGCAGTTTGCGTTTGAGTGTCGCGGGGCTCACGGCAAAGGCGTGCGCGGCCTGTTCAAGACTTGGGGCCTCGCGCACGTGGGCCTGCAGGTAGCGGTAGACGCAGTCGACAAAACTTGCAGTGAAACCCAGCTGATCGATTTGCCCCTGGGCTTCCTGCCGGGCGACCTGGCCGACCGTTGCCGAGCAGTTGGGCCAGGGCCGGACGAGGTCCTCGCGGGGGATGCGCATCAGGTCCAGGGGACGTTTGAACTGCGTGTCTTCGCCCAGGTGCACCCAATACTGCTCGACGTAACGCGGCTCGGCGTGGCTGAAACTGCACTCCCACGGCAGGCGCTGGCCACTCTGGGAGCGGCTCATGGCGACGATCGACGTCATGCTCGCCTCTAGCAGGAAGCGCCACTGCTCGGCGGCGCCGCAGCTGTCCAGCCAGTAGAAATAGGCGTGCTTGTCGTCCATTACCAGGCGTGGTGCGGCCAGCGGGCTGAGCAACGCCTGTTGCTGCACCAGGGTATCGAGTGCCTGGTGCAGATTTTGTGCATGGCGCAGGGCGTGGCTGGCAGGGCCGTAGTGCCCGGGCAGCAGGCGCTGGCCGAACAGAAAGCTGCTGTCGTCGGCATCGAGCAGGCGCCGGCTGTTGTCGATCAGGGCCAGGAATTGCTGCGGGCTCAGGCGCGTCTGTCCGGCCAGGATGTCGTCGTGGAACAGCCCGGTACCGCGCAGCAGGCGATGGCTGTCGATGTCCCGGGACAGCGCCAGGTCGATCAGGGTTGCCGGCTGGTAATGCCCGGGAATGAAACGGCTGTCGCTTTCGTACCAGGTATTTTTAAGGGTCATCGCCGCGCCTCAGGCTGTTTTTGCCAGGGGCTGCTTGGCGCGCGCCAGTGCCAGGTTCAGGCGTTTTAGCAAAACGTCAGGTGCCTCATCCATGGCCATCACCACGGCGGTGCTGGCGGACAATTGCAAGCGCTCGCCATGCTGACGGGTTTTGTGGGCCAGGCCATGCACCGCCTGCTGCAGTTCCAGGGCTAACAGCCGCGCCTGGCTTTCCCCAGTGTTGGGCAACACCACCACGAAACGGTCGCCAGCCAACCGGCACAGCAGGTCCTGGCGGCGCAGGTTGAGCAGCAATAAATGGCTGATGGCTTGCAACACCGCATCGCCTTCGGCATGCCCGAACGCCTGATTGATCGCGGTGAAGTTGTCCAGGTCCACGGCAATCAGCGACAGCGGCTGCTCCTGGGCAAGACTCTGCGCCAGGCTGGCAGTCAATTGGCGCTTGAGATAATCGGCACCCCCCAGTGGCGTCAGCTTGTCGAACAGACGGTGTTCGCGGAACAGCTTCTCGCGCTTCTCCATTTGCGCGCTGATCGCCAGCTGCTCGCGATGCCAGTGATAGATGCCGATGGTCAGCAGAATCATCCCGACCGGCATCGGCCCGGATTCCAGCCAGTGATCCCAGGTAATGCTGTCGGGCAGGCGAATGAACTCGTCGAGGCTGTCGATCCACCAGGAGAAAAAGATGCAGCTCAGGCCCAGGGCCAGGTAGTTGGTCACGCGGCCAGCGGGGCGACTCTTGAGCACCAGCCCCAGCCAGACCAGCGCCAGTAGCGCCGAGCCGCCTTCGCCGATGATGTCCAGCCACACCCACTCGCTGACGCTTTTCAGTTCGCCGCAGGCCAGGTGCAGGAGCAACCCGAGATTGGCCGCCACCAGGAGCAGGACGAGTTTCCAGCGATGGGGTTTGAGCACAGAGAACATGGCCGCGATCCTTTGGCGAGTGACAGTGCGCGTCAGCACAGCAGATGTTTGTGACAGGCGGGTGACGGGGGCGGGGGGTCGAATCAGCTCAGTGATGCCGCCACATTTTTATCTGATCAAGCGTCCCTGTGGCGAGGCAGTTTGTGTTGCCACAGAAGTTGCGTCAGGCGCGGCAGGTCATTTCAGCTCATTTGCGCCCGCCGATTCGCGCAAAAGCGCGTTTTGAAGCCTTCCCTGCCACCCCCTGTCACAGAACCGTCATCACGCAACCCTAGCTTGCCCTCCCAGTTGCCGGGCCACTTGCCCGGCGTCAACGGACTCTTGGGGGGGACATTCATGTACAAGCGCAGCAGCACAGCCGGGTTTGTCGGTTTCACGCTTACCGCTCTGGCCATGGCGATCGCCAGCGAACGGCTGAGTGCCGCCGAATCGGCGACCACCACCGAGCACGTGCAGGTCGTGGGGCAGGCCGCGAGCATCGACCAGGCGCTCAAGGAACAGCGCAGCGCCGACAGCATCAAGAGCGTGGTGCACGCCGACGGCATGGCTCAGCTGCCCGACGAAAACGTCGCTGAAGCGGTGCAGCGCCTGCCCGGGGTCAGCGTCGAGCGCGACCAGGGCGAAGGCCGCTTTGTCAGCGTGCGCGGCCTGGGCCCCGACCTCAACAGCGTGACCATCAACGGCACGCTGGTGCCCTCGCCGGAAAGTGAGCGTCGCGCCGTAGCCCTGGACGTGTTGCCCTCCGAGCTGGTGCAGTCGCTGTCGGTGATCAAGACCCTGACCCCGGACATGGACGCCAACTCCCTGGGCGGCACGTTCGATGTGCAAAGCCTCTCGGCCTTCGATCACAAGGGGCTGTTCTATACCGGCAGCACTGAAGCGAGCTACGACAAGAACACCCACCAGACCAGCCCGAAATTTTCCGGCGCCGCCAGTAACCGGTTCAGCCTCGGTGACGGCATCGACAACTTCGGCGTCGCCGCAGCATTGAGCTGGCAGAAGCGCGATTTCGGTTCGGACAACGTCGAAACCGGCGGCGCCTGGGACTTCGAGCAAGGCGCCCGGCTGCAGGAGTTCGAGCAGCGGGACTACGACATCAGTCGAGAACGGGCAGGCGGTGGACTCAACTTCGATTACAAGCCTGACGACCTCAGCAGCTATTACCTGCGCACGCTCTACAGCCGCTACAAGGACAGCGAGACGCGCAACTCCACGGCGTTCGAATTTGCCGACCCGTTGGCCGCCGCAGAGACCGGCGATGCCGAGGGCTCACGCAAGCTCAAGCAGCGCGAAGAGACCCAGGAAATCCAGTCCTACGTGCTCGGCGGCGAGCGCCTGTTCGGCCTCTGGACCCTGAGCGGGCAGGCCGGCTACAGCCGTTCCAGCGAAGACAGCCCGGGGCACATTGCCAACGCTGCCTTCGATGGCACCGATGATTTTGCCGACAGTGGGTTCTACGACAACGAAAAGCCACGTCCGATCATCGGCCAGGGCTTCTACGACCCGGGCAATTTCAGCCTCGACAAGGTTGATTGGGAGAAGCAGCGCACCACCGATACCGAAAAGAATCTGCGCCTGGACCTGGCCCGGGATTATGACTTCAAGGGCTACGCCTCGCAGGTCAAGTTCGGCGGCAAGGTCAGTCGCCGCAACAAGGACAATGATCTCGACGCCTGGGTCTATGAAGACTTCGATGAGCTGGGTTTCAACGACCAGCAGCTCAACCTGGCGCAGTTCCAGAAAGGCACCGTGGACTACCGCCTGGGCCAGTTCGGGCCGGGCATCAGCCCCAGTGCGATCAAGAACCTGATCGGCGGCCTTGATCGCGACGATTTCTACGACGAGACCGAGTCGCGGGTCAACGACTTCAAAATCAGCGAAGACATCAACGCCGGCTACCTGATGAATACCATCGACATCGACGACTGGCGTTTCATCGCCGGCATGCGCTACGAAGGCACCGAGTTCGAAGCCAAGGGCACCGGCGCCACCGATGGTGAGTTTCAGGCGACCGACACCAGGCGTCGTTATCACCACTGGCTGCCGGGGCTGCATGCGCGTTATCAGCTGGACAAGAACACTCAGGTCCGCGCGGCCTGGACCAAGTCTGTTGTACGCCCGACCTTCGGCCAGCTGGCCCCGGGGTTTGTCATCGACGATGACGAGGCTACCTTCGGCAACCCGGACCTCAAGCCCTTGGAGTCGAGCAACCTCGACCTGGGCATCGAGCACTTCATGGGCCGCGCCGGTACCGTCTCGGCGTTCGTGTTCTACAAGGACATCCAGAACTTCGTCTACAACACCGACCTTGCCGGTACCGGTGCGTGGGTCGATTTCGCCGAGGCGCACACGTTCGCCAATGGCGACAGCGCCAAACTCTATGGCCTGGAATTGGCCTACTCGCAGAAATTCGATTGGCTGCCTGCGCCATGGAACGGCCTGCTGATCGGTGCCAACACCACCTTCAGCCGCTCCGACGCCGAGATCAAGGGCTTTGATGCCGCCACCGGCACTAACAGCAAGCGCAGCATCGACCTGCCCAGCCAGTCGGACACCGTCGGCAACCTGATGGTTGGCTGGGAGGACGACAAGCTGAGCGTGCGCCTGTCTGCCAACTACAAGTCCGATTACCTCTACGAACTGGCGTCCATCAACGACAAGGCCCACGACCTGCACGTCGACGCCCAGACCTTCGTCGATTTCAGCGCGCGCTATTCGCTGACCAAGGACCTGCAAGTGAGCTTCGAGGCGCAGAACCTCACGGACGAGTCGTACTTCGTCTACACCGGGCAGCGCGCCTACAACGGCCAGTACGAAGAGTACGGCCCGACCTTCAAGCTCGGCCTGACCTTCACCCACTTCTAAGCCCGGGATGGCCGCCGCTGCCATCAGGTTGTACGCACCACAAGGAACTTGCCTGTTCATGAGCATTTTTTTATCACCCTCCCGTTGCCTGCTCGCCGCCCTGATCAGCCTGAGCGTCACCCAGGCCATGGCTGGCCCGGCGAACCTGACACTCACGCCCTGGGCGCCGAACCTCAAGGTCGACGCCGTGGCTTTCCTGCCGACCGGCGCTGACCGCCTGGCCGTCAGTCAGCGAGATGGCTTGCTGTTACTCGACCCCAAAGGCGCGGAACTGGCGCGCCTGCAGGGATCATTCGCCAGCCTGGACAGCCGCGCCCTGGGCTCCCGCGTGCTGGTGGCGAGCCTCGACAATGCGCGGCAGCAAGCGATGCTGGTCAGCCTTGATGCTGACCAGCGCAGCTGGGGTCAGCCGGTATATCTGCCGACGCGTGACTACCCGGTGAACGGCCTATGCCTGTACCGCGACGAGGCCAGTAACCTGTTCCTGTTCCTGGTGGGCGAGGAGGGCAAGGGTGAACAGTGGCTGGTTGGCAACGGTGCCCGTCTTGATGCGCAGGCGGAACGGGTACGCGGTCTGCCGTTGCCGCCTTCGGCAACGGACTGTCGGGTCGACGATGGCGCCCATCAGTTGGTCGTCAACGAGGAGAACGTCGGCTGGTGGGCTTACCCGGCACATCCCGAGGCCGAAGTGACACGCAGCCCCGTTGCCCTGCGCGAGCCTTTCGGCGAGATCAAACACAGCGCTGGCGCCATGGCCCTGATCCCCGCTGGTGTGGTTGCACTTGACCCGAAGGCCGCGCAATTGCACCTGTATCAGCAGCAGGGCGAGCGCTGGGTGGCCAAGGCCAGCCTTGCATTGCCTGGGGTGAAGGAGCCGGAAAACCTCGACGTGCGCGCGACGGCCAAGGGGCTTGAAGTGTTGTTGCGCGACGATGACGATGGCCGTCTGTATCAGGGCCAGCTCGATTGGCAAGCCACACCGGTCGCACGGCCCGCGGAGCTGCCGGTTGTGCCGGCGCAGGCGCAGACCGAACCGGTAGGACGGCAGGGGGACGCCGCCGATGATCCGGCGATCTGGATTCATCCGCAGCAGGCGGGCTTGAGTCGGGTGCTGGGCACCAACAAAAAGCAGGGTTTGCTGGCGTACGACCTGCAGGGCAAGTTGCTTCAGGAACTGCCGGTCGGGCGTCTGAACAATGTCGATGTGCGGCCCAACTTCAAGCTCGGTCAGCAAACGGTCGACCTGGCCGTGGCGAGCAATCGCGATCACAACAGCCTCAGCCTGTTCAGTATCGATCGCCAGAGCGGCGAGCTGCGCGAGGCCGGCGAGATCGCCACGCCCCTCAAGGAAATCTACGGCATCTGCCTGTTCCAGCCAGCCAGCGGGGAACTCTTTGCATTCGCCAACGGCAAGGACGGGACCTTCCTGCAATACCGCTTGAGCGCGCCGAACGGCACGGTCCAGGGTGAGCTGGTGCGCCAGTTCAAGGTCGCCAGTCAGCCCGAGGGCTGCGTTGCCGATGATCAGCGTCAACGGCTGTTTCTCGGCGAGGAGGATGTGGGCGTCTGGGCGGTGGATGCCCGGGCGGATCAACCGGCAACGCTCAGCAGCGTGATCAAGGTTGGCCCGCAATTGCACGCCGATGTGGAAGGCCTGGCGCTGTATCAAAGCGCCGGCAATGACTATCTGGTGATCTCCAGCCAAGGCAACGACAGCTACCTGGTGCTTGATGCCCAACCGCCATTCGCTGCCCGTGGCGCCTTTCGTGTCGGTCTGAATACTGCCCTCGGTATCGACGGCGCCTCGGAAACCGATGGCCTGGAGGTCACTTCCGTCAACCTCGGCGGAGCCTGGAGCGAGGGCATGCTGGTGGTGCAGGACGGGCGCAAACGCATGCCCGAGCAAACCCAGAACTTTAAATTCGTGCCCTGGGCCGAGGTCACCAGGACGCTCAAGCTGCCCTGATCCGTCATCACCCTGTCATCTGACTTTCATCGAATAGCTCAACGGCCGTCGCGCATCGACGGCCCGCGAGCCCCGCACAAGGAGTTTCACCATGCAGGCCACACTCGAACACATGACGATCTGGGGGCTGATCAGCGACGCGAGTCTGTTGGTCAAGGCGGTCATGCTTATCCTGCTGCTGGCATCGCTGCTCAGTTGGTACCTGATCATCCTGCGCAGCAGCGTGCTCAAGCGCCGCGAGCGGCAGCTCAACGATTTCGTGCAGCGCTTTCGCGGCACGCCGGACCTGTTGGCGTTGTATCGCGAAACGGCGAAAAACACTGACAGCGAAGCCGGCGTCGAGCCCATTTTCCAGGCCGGCTTGCAGGAGTTCAACCACCTCAACCAACACTCGGGCAATGCTGCAGACGTGGTCCTCGAGGGCGTGGAGCGGGCGCTTTATGTCGCCATCAGCGAGCAGGAAGTGCGCCTGGAAAAAGGCCTGCAGTTCCTCGCCACGGTCGGTTCGGTCAGCCCCTACATCGGCCTGTTCGGCACCGTGTGGGGCATCATGAATTCCTTCCTCGGGTTGTCGCAGGTGCAGCAGGCGACGTTGTCCACCGTGGCCCCGGGCATTGCCGAAGCGCTGATTGCCACGGCCATCGGCCTGTTTGCGGCGATACCTGCGGTGATTGCCTACAACCGCTTTTCCTCGCGTAGCCAGACGTTACTGACGCGCTACTACGCGTTCGGCAACGAGCTGCAAGTGCGCCTGCACCGCAAGCTGCATGGCGCGCCGATCAACCTGGCCGCCGCCGCCTGAAAGGAGAGTGACGATGTTGGTCAGACCGCAACGCAAACACGGACCCAAGGCCGAGATGAACGTGGTGCCGTACATCGATGTGATGCTGGTGCTGCTGGTGATTTTCATGGTCACCGCGCCCATGCTCACCCAAGGGGTGAAAATCGACCTGCCCAAGGTCGCCAGCGAAGCACTGGCCAATGACAGTCGGCAGCAGATCCTCACCCTGTCGGTGAAAGCCGAGGGCGGTTACTACTGGAATCTTGGCGGCGAACTCGACACCCGCAACCAGACCGACAGTGCGGTGAGCCTTGCAGACATGCAGGCCAAGGTAGCGCAGGTGGTCGCTGAGCGGCGAGACACCCAGGTCTACATTCGCGCCGACAAGGACGCCGGCTACGGCAGCGTGGTCGCAGCCATGGCGGCGTTGCAACAGGGCGGGGTCAGTAACCTGGGACTGGTAACCGAGGCTCCGCAATGACGGCGATGACCTTGCACAGGCCTTACCTGGCGGCTGCGCCGGTCGACCGCAGCGGGCTGTGGCGCAATGGCCTGGCTGCGAGCCTTGCGGTCGGGTTGCACGTGATCGTGCTGGGGTTGCTGGTGCGGGGTTGGGTGGCCGAGATGGCTCCTGCCGAGCAGCCGGCGGTCTTGCGTACCCAACTGGTGATCCTGGCGCCGACGCCCGAGGCACCTGCGCTTCAGGCACCGATACCGTCACCCATACCGGCGCCTGAGCCGCTGCCTGCCGTGGTGCAACCGCCCGAGCCTGTGGCCGCGACGCTGGCGCCGAGCAAGCCGGCTGTCGACCCGCAGGTCCAGGTGCAGAAGTTGCAGCAGGCGGCCTTGGCTCGCAAGCGTGTCGAAGAGAAAAAGCGTGAGCTCCAAGCCGAACAAAACCGTGAGCGCCTGGAGTCGCAAAACCGCGCTCGCGAAGTCGAACAGCAGCACCTGGCGCAACAGCAATCACAGCAGGCCGAGCAGGCGCGCCTGAGTGCCGAGCGAAGCCGTCAACAGGCGGCTGCCCAGGCCGCTGCCGACACTCGCCAGTACCTGCCCTTGAGCAAGCAAGCGCCCGACTATCCGCAACGCGCGCTGGATAAGAACCTGGAGGGCGATTGCACGGTGGAGTACACAGTCAACCCGCAGGGCAAGGTCGAGAATCCGAAGGTGCTTGAAGGTTGTCACCCGATGTTTATGCGACCGTCTCTGGCCGCTGCCGATACGTTTCGTTATCAGCCGCGGATGATTGATGGCAAGGCGGTGTCGGTACCGGCAGTGCGTAATACCTTTCACTATCGGATCAAGTGAATCTTTTTATTCCAAAAAGGAATAGATAGATAATTATATATTCCTTTTAATGTTGTTCCGCTCGGTGCACTTTGGGGGCCTGCACATGTGTGCCAGCCAACAAGACTCAGACAGGAAGCCTTAACATGACCATCAAAGCGATCAACGTGCGGAACCAGTTCAAGGGTGTCATCAAGGAAATCGTCCAGGGCGAAGTGGTCTCCGAGATTGATGTGCAGACAGCTTCCGGGATTGTCACTTCGGTCATTACCACCCGCTCGGTGCGGGACCTGGAGTTGCGGGTGGGCAGTGAGGTGATTGCGTTCGTTAAATCGACTGAGGTTTCGATCGCCAAGCTTTGATGCGGGTTCCCACGGCCCGAATATCTACCCCTCTGTTGGAGGTGAAATTTTGGGAGCAGAGCTTGCTCGCGATGGCGGTGTGCCTGCCGACATCACTGTTGAATAGGGGTCTGTCATCGCGAGCAAGCTTTGCTACCACAAGGTGCTGGCAATCAGCCAATCGACCAATCACTGATCCTTCTCGCAGTTCACCATCCACGCCACTCCAAACCGATCCTGCAACATGCCAAACCGTGCCGCCCAGAACGTCGGTTCCAGCGGCATTTGCACGCTGCCATCTTCGGCCAATGCACTGAACACCCGCTCGGCCTCGGCAATGCTGTCGACGTTCAGCGATATCGAACAGCCCGCCATGTCATCCGTGGGTCGATCCGGGGTGGTGTCCGAGCCCATGATGGCCTGGTCACCTATCGACAGGCGGGTGTGAATGATCAGGTTGTGCAGGTCGGCGGGGACGTGTTCGCGGGCGGGGCTTTCACCGAAGGTCATCATGACGTCGATGCTGCCTTTTAACGCCTGGGCGTAGAACGTGAAGGCGGCTTTGCAGTCGCCGTTGAAGATGAGATAGGGATTGATTTTCATGATTCAGCTCCCGGTCATTGAAGATGATTGACCCGGGTAGCAAAGCGCTAAATCGCGGCGATTGCCGAGGTTTTTTTAGATGTTTTATCTATGGATAGAGCCAGGCTTATCGCCTCACTCGAGCGACGCGGTGCCAGCAGCCTTTCGATGGCGCCGCTGACCATGTTCTCCAGTAGCTCGTCGCGCTCGGTTTCGTCCAGCGGGTGGTGAGTCAACCAGGTGGGGGCGCTGTTGAGCAGCGAGGCGATGGCATGCCCGGCGGCGAGCATGCCCTGTTCGCTGAAGCGCGAGCGCACCCCAAGCATTTTCAGCAGTTTGCGCTCGTACTGCTCGCGCAGCTGCTGCACTCGCACTTGCTGCTCATCGTTAAGGCAACCGCTGTCGCGCTCTACCAGGCGAAAATGCCAAGGCATGTCCTCATGCAGATTCAGGTGGGCGCGGATCAGGCTGTTGAGGCGCTCGCGCTTGGCCGGAGCCTTCTGTTCGACGCGGCCCAGGGTGGCCAGCAGCTCTTCGTAGAACTCCTCAATCAGATCGAGGAGCAAGTGCTGCTTGCTCGGATAGTGGTGGTACAGCGAGCCCGGGGCGAGCCCCAGGCAGGTGGCGAGTTCACGCATGCCGACCTGGCCGAAACCCTTGCTGGCAAACAGCTCCAGCACCTTGTCCCGGTATTCGGCAAAACGTGAACAGCGCTCAGGCATAGGCATGGAAGCCACGCCCCGTTTTACGTCCCAGGTAGCCGGCGGCGACCATTTCCTTTAGCAGCGGAGCAGGGCGGTATTTGCTGTCGTTAAATCCATCGTAGAAGGCTTCGAGAATTGCCAGCACCGTGTCCAGGCCGATCAGGTCTGCCAATGCCAGAGGGCCGATCGGTTGGTTGCAGCCCAGGCGCATGCCGGCGTCGATGTCCTCGACGCTGGCCAGGCCCTCCTGGAACACCAGGATCGCTTCGTTGATCATGGGCACCAGGATCCGGTTCACCACAAAACCCGGGCGGTTGCCGGCAGTGATCGCGGTCTTGCCCAGGGTAGTCGCCATCTCGAGCGCGAGAGCGTGGGTCGCGTCGCTGGTTTGCAGGCCGCGGATCACCTCGATCAAGCCCATCACTGGCACCGGGTTGAAGAAGTGCAGGCCGATGAAACGTTCAGGCTTACTGACACTGGCGGCCAGTTGAGTGATGGACAGCGACGACGTGTTGGAAGCGATCACGCATTCGCTGCCCACTTGTGCGGCGATCTGTTGCAGCACCCGCAGTTTCAGTTCGAGATTTTCGGTCGCCGCCTCGATCACCAGCTGCACGGCCTGCAGGCTGCTGTAGTCAGTGCTGGTGCGGATCCGGGCGAGGGTCGCGAGCTTTTGTGCTTCGCTCAGGGTTTCCTTGGCCACTTGTCGATCGAGGTTCTTGCCCACCGTCGCCAGCGCTTTTTGCAGCGCGCTCTCGCTGATGTCGAGCAAGATCACATCGAAACCGGCCTGGGCACACACCTGGGCGATGCCATTGCCCATGGTGCCCGCGCCGATTACGCCAATATTTTGCAGATCCATGTTCCAGTCCTTGCGCTCAAAACCGTGCGATACCTTGGCCGTCGAGGCGGCCAAAAGCGTACTATTGGCGCCGAGTCTAGAGCGGGCAGGGCAGTTGTCCTATGCCGCAACTGTTCAACGCAACTGGTGTTTTTTGCCATTCGAATACTGGGGAGTGAAGCGTTCACATGCGGGAAAAGGATTCGGTCGCCGCCTACTTTGTGCAAGCCATGGTCCAGGAGCTGGGCGCCGATCCGTTGCGTCGCGAAGCGCTGCTGCTACAGGCCGGCATCGACCCGGTGCTGGTGCTGCAGCCCACAGCGCGAGTGCCTGCCAGCGCGTTTGCCGCGCTATGGCTGATCCTGATCCGCGAGCTCGATGATGAGTTTTTCCTGCTCGACTCCCATGGCATGCCGCCGGGTGCGTTCGCCCTGATCTGTCGGGCATTGATCCAGGAACCCGACCTGCACAAGGCGATGCGCCAGTGCCTGGCCAACTTCGGCCTGTTCCTGCGCGACTTTCGCGGCACGCTGATCGTACGTGGCAAGCGTGCGGTCATTAGCCTGGAGTCCCAGGCGAAGAACCCTGAAGTCAGTCGATTTGGCGAGGAGACCTTCCTGGTGCTGATGATCAGCCTGTTGTGCTGGCTCGGTGGCCGGCGCATTCCGATCGACCGTGCCGACTTTCGCCATGCCCGGGTAGCCCTCAGCGATGACCGACTGCTCTGGGGTCCCAACCTGACACTGGGGGCCGAGCGCACCGAGATCGAGTTCGCCAGCCATTACTTGCGCCTGCCTGTGGTCCAGGACCTGGCCTCACTGAAGGTATTCCTGCGCACGGCGCCGCAGTGGCTGGTGATCCGCTTCCGCAATCAGCATGGCCTGGCCTCGCAAGTGCACCAGCGCCTGCGCAACAGCCCATACAGCGACTGGCCGACCTTGCAGGCTTTTGCCCTTGAACAGCACCTGAGCCCCAGCACCTTTCGCCGCAAGCTGGAGCGCGAAGGCTGTTCGTACCAGGAAATCAAGGACGAAGTACGGCGGGGCGTGGCGTTCGAGCAGTTGCGCGAAAGCCGTGCAAGCATCGGCGACATCGCCGAACGCCTGGGTTTCCAGGAGCCGAGCGCGTTTCATCGGGCGTTCAAGAAGTGGACCGGGGAGAGCCCGGGCAAGTACCGGGCGCGTTTCCAGGGGGCATTGGCGAAAGATCTGACGGACGCTTCTGATTAAGCTCGGCTCCGATGTTTTCCTGCGTTTCGGCCTGTACAGTCGTTGTACCTGCCCCCATGGAACTGGAGCCTGTCGACGTGACCGATATCGAAAACATTCCCCCGCGTACTGCAACCCCCGATCGTTTCAAACAGTTGAGCCAGTGCCTGCTGTGGCTCAACGAGCGCGCCTGGCCGCTGACCGTGGGCATTCTGCTGATGGCCGGGGTCTACCTGTACCAATACATCCAGGAAGAAAAGATCCCGCTGAGCATCACCTCGTCGGCGGTCATCACGGCGTTGCCGGTGATGTCGGCGATTCTGATCTTCATCATTTCGATTCTGGTGGCGTTTGTTTTGCTGCCGATCTTCGTGCTGTTTCATCGATTCAATGATTCGCAGCGGCGCCTGAGTGACGAGCTCACCCTCGGCCCGGCCACCGCGCAACAGCGCAAGCGCCACAAGCGCATGCTGGGACGTTGGGCGGCCAGCCTGGTGGTACTCGGGACGTTCTGCGCGTTGCTGAGCGTGATCGGTTCCCAGGTGTCTGCCACCTGGTACTGGACCCTGCTGGCGGTCGTGGGCACGGTGCTGACCATCGCCGCCTACTACTGGTTGATGACATTGGGTGTCGACGGCCCCATGTCGATGGACTTCCGATTCGCCTGCCTGATGTCGGCCTTCGTGCAGATGGGCGTGATTCTTAATGTCACCATCGTGGCGATCGACATCGCCGGTCGCTATGTGAGCAATCTGTGGTGGATGGTGCCGCTGATGCTGGTGGAGTTGCTGGTGCTGTGGATCATCCAGCTGCTGGGCGCCCTGTTCGTGGTGAAGATGCGCAGCCACGACAATCCGCTTGCCATGGTGGCGTGCGCGGTGATGGTGCTGGTCATGGTGCTGGGGTTTTACCCTGCCTCGGGCGCCAGGCTCGGCGGCTTCGCCTTCCAGGTGTCCGCCTCCGGCGCACGCAATTGCACGGTGCTGAATTTCGGCGCCGAGAGCAAAGGCTTCGAGTCGATCACTGATCCCGACAGGCCCGGTTTCAGTCGCCCGCTGCGGGTCATTGCCGAAGCGGACGGCACGTACTTCGTGCGGTTGTGGAAGTCCGATACCAAGGCGGTGCAGTTTGTCCCGCGGGCGGGTCTGGTGGGCGTGGACGTCTGTCCGCGTGAAAATGTAAAAACTGCGGCTGTTGCAGTGACCGCCCCGACCCCTGGCTGAAGTAACATGGCGCACTCACGCCATCACTACGCCGGGTCCAGCACCGCATGCCAGTTGCCCTGAATCGCGTCACCTCCTTGCTCGACCAGGCCCGACGCGCCTTGCTTCTGGTCTGGGGCACCTCCCGCGCACTGTTTATCGGCCTGGTGATCGCCACCCTGATCGCCGGCATACTGCCGGCGCTTGCCGCATGGCTGGGCCAGCGCATTGTCGATGCGGTGGTCTTCGCCATGCAGTTGCATGCCCAGCAGGGCAGTGCACCCTTGTGGCCAGTGGTGCGTTACGTGTTGTTCGAGGCGGGTGTGCTCGCCCTGTTGTCCGCGACCCAGCGGGCGCTGTCGGTCCAGCAGTCGCTGTTGCGGGTGCAGTTGGGGCAGAAGGTCAACACGATGATCCTGGAGAAAGCCCAGACCCTGTCCCTGGTGCAATTCGAAAACTCCGAGTTCTACGACAAGCTGGTGCGCGTGCGACGCGAGGCGTCCACCCGGCCGCTGGCGCTGGTGATGAAGTCGCTGGGGCTGATCCAGAATCTGATCATGCTGATCAGCTTCGGCGTGCTGCTGGTGCATTTCTCGCCGTGGGCCCTGGCGCTGCTGGTGGTGGGGGCGTTGCCGGTGTTTTTTGCCGAGGCGCATTTTTCCGGGGATGCTTTCCGGTTATTCACCCGTCGCGCACCGGAAAGTCGCCAGCAGAATTACATTGAGACCCTGCTGTCCCACGAGGCTTACATCAAGGAGGTCAAGCTGTTCGGCTTCGCGCCCCTGTTGTTGCAGCGCTATCGCGACACGTTCGCCCGTCTTTACGCCGAGGACCGGCGCCTGACTCTGCGCCGGGATGGCTGGGGTTTTGTCCTTGGATTGTTGGGTACCGCGGCGTTTTACCTGGCCTACGCCTGGGTGGTGGTCGACACCGTTCACGGCAGCATCACCCTGGGCCAGATGACCATGTACCTGGTGTTGTTCAAGCAGGGGCAGTCGGCGGTGAGCAGCAGCCTCAGCGCCATCAGTGGCCTTTACGAGGACGGCCTGTACCTGTCGAGCCTTTACGAATACCTGGGCGAACCGGTGGTGGCCGACAGTGGTCATTTGACCGAGGGCGAGGCGCCTGGCGATGGCTTGCGCTTCGAGAATGTCGGTTTTCGCTATCCCGGGGCGAGTCGCGCGGCCCTGGAAGGCATCGACCTGCACCTGGTGCCGGGCCACAGCGTCGCGCTGGTAGGGGAAAACGGTTCAGGCAAGACCACGCTGATCAAGCTGCTGACCCGTCTGTATCGCCCGGACCAGGGGCGCATCCTGCTCGACGGCAGCGATCTGCAAGCGTGGGAAGAACAGGCACTGCGACGGCGCATCGGGGTCATTTTCCAGGACTACATCCGCTACCAGTTCACCGTGGGAGAAAACATCGGGGTGGGCGATACCCGGGCCTTCAACGATGAACCGCGTTGGCAGGCAGCCGCCACTGAAGGCATGGCCGCGCCGTTCATCGAACAGCTGGACCGCGGTTATGCGACGCAACTGGGGCGCTGGTTTGCCGGGGGGCAGGAACTGTCCGGCGGGCAGTGGCAGAAAATCGCCTTGTCCCGCGCCTACATGCGCCGCGACGCCGATATCCTGATCCTCGACGAGCCGACCTCGGCACTCGACCCTGCGGCGGAAGCAGCGGTGTTCCAGCACTTCAGCGAACACACCGAAGGGCGCATGACCCTGCTGATTTCCCACCGGTTTTCAAGCGTGCGCAATGCCGACCACATCATCGTGCTCGAACAGGGGCGGATACTCGAACGCGGCGATCACACCAGCCTGGTGGCGGCCGAAGGACGCTATGCGCAGCTCTTCCAGCTGCAGGCCCAGGGTTACCGCTGAGCCTCAGGAATCGTGTGCAGCCCGGCCGACGGCAGGGCCGGCCACCTGCCCTGGAGTGGTTTTCATCAGGCTTTCCAGCGCCTGGCGGTACTGCGCACCGCCCAGGCTCATGCTGTTGTTATGCGTGCCACCGGGGATCAGCAGCAGGCGCTTGGGTTCATTGGCGGCGTTGAACAGCTGCTGGCTGAAGCGCGACGGCATGAAAGGGTCGGCCAGGCCGTGAACCACCAGCAACGGCATGTCGATGTCGACGATCTTGTCGATTGAATCGAATTTCTGCGACAGCAGCCAGCGCACCGGCAACCACTTCACCGGCAAATTGTTATCGGCCACCTGGGCGACCGCATCCCCCAGTGACGTGAAGGTGGACTCGATCACCAGGCCACGCACGGGCACCGGGGCGCGGTTCTTTTTTGCCTGGGCAGCCAGGTCGGCAGCCAGGTCAACGGCCACCGCACCACCCAGGGAATGCCCGTAGATCAGGCGTTTGCTGGCGTCGGGCTGCATCGCCGCAAACCGCTCCCAGGCCGCACGTGCATCTTCGTAGACACTGGCTTCAGAAGGCAGGTCGCCCTTGCTCTGGCCAAAGCCGCGGTAGTCGATGGCCAGCACCGAATAGCCCATGGCGCGCAATTGCTCGATGCGAAACGCCTGGCCGGTCAGGTTCCAGCGCACACCGTGCAGGTAAAGGATTGACGGCGCATCGCGGCGCGCCGCCGGCCACCACCAGGCATGCAGGGATTGCCCGGCCTTGAAACCGGAGGGCTTGATGTCAAACTCCTGAACGTCCTTGGGCAGGCCCCGGTACCAACCGGCGGTCCCCGGTTCGATGCGAAACAGCAACTCGCGCTCCTTGTGCTGGAGCACCCCGCAACCCACCGGCAAGCCGACAATCAGCACAGCCATGCACATCAGCGAGAGCCAACGGCGGCGCAGCAGGGGGAGGAGGGAAGAGCGCATAACGGTCGTTTACCATCAAAAAAACTGAAGTTCGGGTTTTAACAGATGCGTGGCGCAGGCGGGAAAAATATCGACAGCCGTCAACTGCCCACACATCCCTGCAGGAGCGAACTTGCTGCTGCAGGGGAACGTGGATTGATGCGCTATTGGAATATCAAGCCACCTGCAACACGATCTTGCCAATGTGATCACCAGCCTCCATCCGTGCATGCGCCTGAGATGCGTCGGCCAGTGCGAAGACCTTGTCGATCATCGGCACGCACCGCCCGGCGGACATTACCGGCCAGACGTACTCGCGCAACTGTTCGGCAATCGAGGCCTTTTCCTCGCCGGTGCGCGAACGCATCAGCGAGCCGGTGATGGTTGCGCGCTTGCCGAGGATCGCCATCAGGTCGACTTCGTTGGCTTTGGCGCCTCCCAGGAAACCCAGCATCACCAGGCGACCGTCCATGCCCAGTGCCGCGATGTTCTGGTTCAGGTACGAGCCGCCCATGATATCGAGAATCACATTCACGCCTTTGCCGGCAGTCTTGTCCTGAATGACCTGGACGAAGTCCTGGTCACGATAGTTGATCGCCTCGGCGCCCAGCTGGCGTATCGCCGCGCATTTGTCCTCGCTACCCGCCGTGGCGAACGCCTTGACCCCGAACTCGCGACACAGCATGAGGGCGGTGGTACCGATCCCGCTGGTGCCGCCATGAATTAGCGCACGCTGGCCCTTGCTGGCGCCGCCGATGTCGAACAGGTTGGCCCACACCGTGAAAAACGTTTCCGGAACGGCGGCCGCGTGAATCCAGTCCATGCCGTCGGGAATAGGCAGGGTCTGGCTGGCCGGCGCCACACAATATTGGGCATAGCCGCCGCCATTGGTCAGGGCGCAGACCCTGTCACCGACGATGAACTCGTTGACCCCTGCGCCGATCGCGACCACTTCTCCCGCCACTTCCAGGCCGGGAATCGGACTCATGCCAGGCTTCATCGGGTACTTGCCCGTGCGTTGAATGACATCGGGACGGTTGACCCCGGCGGCGTGAACACGGATCAGCACTTCGCCGGAGGCCGCCACAGGCAGCGCTTCCTGACGCGGCTGCAACACTTCGGGGCCGCCAGGCTGGGTGATTTCAATGAGGGTCATGGTCTGTGGCAGGGGCATGGCAGTGGCCTGTTTTTAAGGATGTAATGGATAAGACCATTTTTTTCACGGTTTTACTGTAGGAGCTGTCGAGAGAAACGAGGCTGCGATCTTTTAACCCTATTGCCGTCACGGCATCTCCGGCAACTCCTGCGCCCGCAAATCAAACACCAGCACCTCAGCATCTACACCATTGCTCAACATCAACACCTGCTCATTACGCACCCGCACCCCATCGCCTTCCTGCAACCGCAGGCCATTAAGCTCGACACTGCCGCTCGCCACATGCACATAGGCATAGCGGTTGGCTGCAAGCTCCAGGGTGGCGCTTTCCTCGCCGTCGATCAGTGCCGCGTACACCCGCGCATCCTGGTGCACCTTCAGCGAGCCGTTGCTACCGTCCGGCGAAATGATCAGCTGCAGGCGCCCGCGTTTTTTCTGGGTACTGAAGTGCTCCTGTTGGTAGCGTGGTTTGGCCCCGGCGACATCGGGCACGATCCAGATTTGCAGAAAGTGCACCGGGCGGGTACTTGAGTGGTTGTACTCACTGTGTGCAACACCACTGCCCGCGCTCATCAATTGCACGTCCCCGGGACGAATCACCGAGCCGGTGCCCAGAGTGTCCTTGTGCTCCAGTGCGCCTTCGAGCACATAGGAGAAAATCTCCATGTCGCGGTGCGGGTGCTGGCCGAAACCTTTCCCGGCCGCCACGCGGTCATCGTTGATCACCAGCAGGTCGGAAAATCCCTGCTCTTTCGGGTTGCGGTAGCTGGCAAACGAAAAGGTATGGAACGACTTCAACCAACCGTGATTGGCCATGCCGCGATCAGTGGCTTTGCGAAGGGTCAGCATGATGAATTCTCCTGGAGGGACGGTGATTCGTCCGAGTGAGGAGAAGGTTAATGGTTACTGCTCGATGCAATAAGTAGGTGAAAATTGAAATACTGTCGCTTCCAGGTTGACAGTAATGTGCAGATGATCACCTTTTCCCGCCCGACATCCAGGCTGAACCTGGTCATAATGCCTACCATCCTAGACCCAACTCTGTGGGAGCAAAGCTTGCTCGCGATAGCGGTGTCCGGCCAGTGCATTCGACAATCACACTCCGCTATCGCGAGCAAGCTTCGCTCCTACAGGGGAAGGTGTGTCTTTCCATGACTCCAGTGATATTGATCCCATGAAAACCGTGGCAATGGTGCTGTTCCCCGATTTCCTCCTGCTCGACATGGCCGGCCCCATGGAGGTGTTTTCCATCGCCAATCGTTATCTGGCAGCCGAGCACGCCTACGTACTCACCACCATCGGCACCGAACCCGGCCCGCTGCGTGCGTCCAACGGCGTCAGCCTCAGCGCCGATCTGCACATCGACCAGGCCTTTGACAGCTATGACCTGCTGCTGGTCCCCGGCGGCCCCGGCGCCTACAACGAAAGGCACCCCTCGTTACTCGCCTGGCTGCCGGCCGCGACAGCCCGGGCCGGCCAGTACGGCTCGATCTGTACAGGTGCCTTCGTGCTTGGCCATGCGGGCCTGCTCGACGGCTATCGGGTGACCACCCACTGGCACTACACCGAGCGGCTGATCAAGGGCTTCCCCAAGGCGACGGTCGAGACCGATCAGATCTACGTGCAGGACCGCAATCTCATCACCTCCGGTGGCGTGACGGCCGGTATCGACCTGGCGCTTTCGGTGGTTGCCGCCGACCACGGCAAGAAAGTCGCCCAGGACGTGGCCAAGGTGTTGCTGGTGGTGATGAAGCGCCAGGGTGGGCAGGCACAATTCAGTCCTTTGATGGCCGCCGTGGCGCCGCAGGAAACGGCCATCACCCGGGTGCAGAACCATGTGCTGGAACACCTCGACCAGCCTTTCAGCATTGATGGCATGGCCAGCCTGGCGGCCATGAGCCCGCGGCATTTCGCCAGGGTGTTCGCCCGGGAAGTGGGCATGACGCCCATGGAATTCCTTCAGCGTGCGCGCATCGATCACGCGAGAAACCTGTTGGAAACCAGTGACTTGCCACTCAAGACCATCGCCTTCAAAAGTGGTTTCGGCAGCGTGCGGCACATGCGGTTTCTGTTCAGTGAAAAGCTCGGCCTGACCCCCACTCAGTACCGCGAGCAGTTCAGCTGAGGCTGATTGTCCGTCCCGCGCACCCGGATGGCCGTGACACTCCCATTGCCGCAGTTGTGCTGTCACCAATGCCTGCCAAGATAGATGAGAACTAATTGCACTGGAGATGCGGGAATCCGCAGGGTCGGGTTTCAGCATGTAAACGGCATGAACAGTCTCAGAGATTTGCACAGCGATACGGTGCTGCACTTCGGGCCCTATGCCTTCTACCTGCAACAACGCCTGATCCTGGACGGCGAGGTGGCGCTGCGCATGGGCGGTCGCGCCCTGGACCTCCTGCAGCTACTGGTCGAGCAAGCGGGCACAGTGGTGAGCAAAGAGCAGTTGATCGCCCGGGTGTGGCCCACTTCGGTGGTCGAGGAAATCAACCTGCGGGTGCACATTGCCGCCTTGCGCCGGGCCCTGGGCGATGGGCAGAACGGCCTGAGCTACATCATCAATGTTCCCCAGAAGGGCTACTGTTTTGTCGCGCCAGTGGTGCAGGGGCCGGCGAGCACGCTAGTTGCCCTTGAAACTTGCCTGCCACCCCAGCACAACTTGCCCGCCCGGCTGACCCCGGTAACCGGCCGGGACTCGGTGGTCGGCAGCCTGGTGCGGCAGTTGCCGGTCCGGCGTCAGCTGACGCTGGTCGGCCCCGGCGGCATTGGCAAGACCACGGTCGCGCTGCGGGTGGCCGAGCTGTTGTTGCAGCACTATCGGGACGGCGTGTGGCGGGTGGATTTTTCCACCCTCGATGATCCGACGCGAGTGGTCGATCATGTGCTGCGAAGCCTTGGTCTGGAAGTTGGCTCGACCCTCGAGGCGCTAAAGGCGCGGCATGCCCTGCTGGTGCTGGATAACTGCGAGCACGTGCTCGAACGCTGTCGTCACCTGGTCGAGGCGCTGCTACTGGGCGCACCACGGTTATCGATCCTGGTCACCAGTCGCGAACCCCTGAAGGCCGCCGGTGAAACCGTCCAGCGCGTGGCACCACTGGTCGTTCCACCGGTGTCCGCGCTGCACAGCGTCGAGCAGGTGATGGGCTATTCGGCGGTGCAGTTGTTTGTCAGCCGGGCGCGGGCGCGTCAGCAAGGTTTTGCCCTGCGCGAACAAGACCTCAAGGCCTTGCGTGAAATCTGTCGCCGCCTGGATGGTTTGCCCCTGGCCATTGAACTCGCTGCGGCGCAAATCGATGCCTTGGCGTTGGTGGGATTGCAGGCCCAGCTCGACAATTGCTTCCAGCTGTTGACCCAGGGCCGGCGTACTGCGGTGCCGCGCCATCAGACCCTCAAGGCGGCTCTGGACTGGAGCTACGACAAGCTCAGCAACCGCGAGCAGACGGTGCTGCAGCGCCTGGCCGTGTTCAAGATGTCGTTCACCCTCGAGGCGGCCATCGGCGTGATCAGCTGCGCGGTGCTGCGTCCCGCGCAATTGCTGACGCTGCTGGAGGGGCTGGTGGCCAAATCGCTGCTGTCGCTGGAACAGGTCAACGGCAGCGCGCGGTATCGCTTGCTGCACACTACTCGCAGCTATGCGCTGGAGAAGCTTGCGCACAGCGGTTGCCTGCGCTTGTTCGAGGTGCGCTACGGCCATCACATCCGCCGCGCCCGGCGTGAGTCAAGCGTGCTGGAGGTTGTCGAGTAGACGTCGCGCTTTTTGCAGGTCCGGTGTGGCGAAGCCCTCGGTGAAACGCGCGTAAACGGGCGCGAGCAGTTCCTGCGCCTGCAGCGGTCGTCCCAGACGCTGCCAGAGTTGCGCCAGGGCGGTGGCGCTGCGCAGTTCCCAGGCCAGGGCGCCCTGGTTTCTCGCCACATTCAGCGCCCTGATCAGTAGCGCCTCGACCTCGTGCGCCGCTTCGTCTGAATCATTGCCCACCAGCAAGGCACCGGCCCGGGCGCGCATGATTTCCGCCGTACACCAACCGGCCATCCCGGTCTCCGCCCGCAGCACCAGTGCTTCATCGATCAGCGCGGCATCCAGCGTGAGCATAATCTCCCGGATCAACCCGGAACCTGTCGGCGCGCCAGTCGGTGCTGTGTCGGGGGCGATCACCTGCGCATACTCGCGCGCCCAGTTGTAGAACAGTAGCACCGAGTGTTTCTGCGCTTGCTGCAGCAGCAGTTGCAACAGTTCACGGGCGCTGCAGGTATCGCCGTTGTAATGCGCGATCAGGCAGCCGGCGAGCGCCAGGGTGTAGCAGATGGACGTGCCGTGATTGATCTGCAGCGCCACGTCCAGCGCCTGCCGGGCCGTGCGCCACGCCTCTTCGGGTTGACCCTGGACCCAGAGGATGCGCGCCAGAATCGTCAGCGCCGCCACGCTCTGATCGTATTGCACGCCAAAACCATGAGTGAAACGGTTGAGGTGCCCGCTCTGTGCCATGCGCTGGATCACCTCTTCGGCGTTGACCCGGGCCATGCGCTGATTGCCCACGAAGTGCAGGGCGAGCACCCGCAGGCGGTGCGCGCTCAAGTCCAGCAGCGGGTCACCGTGGCGGCCGAGGCGCTCGAATTGCTGGCTCTGTTCCAGCGCGCTTTGATAATTGCCACAACTGAGATTGACCGCCATGTACCCCGACACCGCGCGCAATTCCCCGGCCACGTCATTGCTCGCCCTGGCCAGGTTCCTGGCGCTGACGAACGCTTCGATGGTCTCGGCAGTGCCGCCCTGGGTGTGATAGCAGGAACTGCCGAGTGCAAGGTTGAGGCTCATCTTCAGTTGCGGGCAGGGCTGCGGATCTGCGTCGAGCAATGCCAGCGCCTTGCGCACGTAGGCGCCGTGTTCCTTGAGCAGTGACAGCTCCTGCCACAGCGGCGTGGAAGCCGCCGCCAGGCTGATCGCCAGCGCCTGGCGGCCGGTGGCATGCAACCCCCAATCGAGGGCGCAGCGGATGTCCGCCACGCTGCGGGCATAGCGCTCGATCCACCGGCTGGTCGGAATCAACTCCCAGTCGGTCCGGGCCTGTTGCATCAGGGCCAGGCACCGTGCGCCGTGCCGGGCACGGGTGTCCAGCAGATCACCGGCCTGTTCGAGTTTTTCCTGGGCATAGCCGCGGGTGAGATCGAGCAGGCGGTAGAACACCTCTTCGTCGCCGACTTCCACGTTGAGCAATGACTTGGCCACCAGTTGGGTGATCGAAGCAAACACTTCATCTGGCTCGATGTGTTCGCCCACGATCACCGCTGCGGCTGAGGCCATGGTGAAGCCGCCGCGAAATACGCCGAGTCGGCGCAGGCACACCTGCTCGCAGGGGCTTAACAGTTCAAAGCTCCAGTCCAGGGTGGCGCGCAAGGTCTGATGGCGGGCCAGGGTCAGGTCACTGCCGTGGGCCAGCAGGCGAAAACTGCCCTGCAGCTGGGTCAGCAGGCCGCTCAAGCCAAAGCGGCCAACCTGCGCCGCTGCCAGTTCAATAGCCAGCGGGATGCCGTCGAGTCGTTGGCAAATTTCGACCAGCACCGGCAATTGCGCATCGTGCAGCTCGAAACTGTCGTGGCTGGCCATGGCCCGTTCGACGAACAGTTGCAGCGCGGAAAAGCTCAGCGCCTGGGCGCGGTCCAGCACCGTGGAGGGCGGCGGGCAGTCCAGCGACTCCAGGCGCTGCACGAACTCGCCCTCGGCCCGCAGGCCCTCGCGGCTGGTGGCCAGGATGTGCACGTTGGGCGCACCACGCAGAATGTTTTCGCAGAGCAGGGCAACGGCGTCGACCAGGTGTTCGCAGTTGTCGATCACCAACAGCATCTGCCGCTCGCTCAGGAAGTTCACCAGGCTGCCCATTGGCTCGGTGTCGTGCACGGACAGGTCGAGCAGGGTGGCCAGGTGCGTGGTGATCATCGAAGGGTCGTTTATCGGCGCCAGGTCCAGCAGGCGAATGCCATCGCGGTATTGCCCGATCAATTGCTCGGCGACGCGCAGGGCGACGGTGGTCTTGCCGATGCCGCCGGGGCCGACGAGGGTGATAAAACGCTGGCGCGACAGTTGTGTCACCAGGCGCTCGACCAGAGCTTGGCGACCGATCAGGCGGGTGCGCCGCACGGGCAGGTTGTGGCGGCTGCGTTCGACTGCGGCAGGCGCCGGATGTTGCTCGAAGGCCTGCATCGAATAGGGCGCGACAAAGCTATAGCCACGCTGCGCAACCGTGATGATGTAGCGCTGCCCGGTCTGGCCGTCGCCCAGGGCTTTGCGCAACGCAGCCATATGGACCCGCAGGTTGATGTCTTCCACCACGCTGTCGGGCCACACCCCGGCGATCAACACCTGCTTGCTGACCACGTTGCCGGCGTGTTGCAGCAGGATCAACAGGATATCCAGGGCGCGTCGGCCCAGCCGCAACGGCTGGTCGCCCTCCAGCACCAGGCGCTGGCCGGGGTAGATCCGGTAGGGGCCGAAATGGATGGCCAGTTCGGGGGAAAGGGTCACGCGCTCACTCCTGCTTGCGTGCGTCTGGTACGCAGTTTGCGAGCATATTCCAGAGGTTTGCGCGTCAACGCAACGGTACGCCGGGCGAGTGCGCTTTGCGGTGCAGAATTAACGGCGTTTAACTCGACGCCATCGCGATTCGATTCGGACACTCTATGGCGTGACCGAGACTCGCAACGAGCGGCTCAACCCTGACAGACCGGCATTGATCCAGGCTTGAGGTTGGTCAGGGAACGCACCATCCGGCATCGCCACGCGAACGGATTGATGCCCTCGCTGCGGGTGAAGATATGGCAAAAATGCGCCTGGTCGCAGAAGCCGCATTCCAGGCTGATTTGCGTCAGTGTCATGTCGGTGCTCTGGATCAGTTGCTTGGCGCGGGCGAGGCGTTGCTGGCGAATCCAGTCCTGGGGTGATAGACCGGTGCTGCACTTGAACGCGCGGGAGAAATGGCTGCGCGACAGGGCGCATGCACGCGCCAGGTCGGCGACTTCGACGGTCTCGCTCAAACGGTCGAGGATCAACTGCTTGGCCAGGCTTTCACGCCACGGGATCAGGCCGCCAGTATTCTTCTTGCGCGGTTCGACGATGGGCGCGCAGGCGATAGTTTGCTGAGATTGAGCCATAAGCAATATCCGGGTTGGTACACCGCATTCTTGGACGGGAGGCTCTGCGTGGCGAGTTAATCGTTGTTAATTGCGTGCTAACACCAGGCAGCCTGGAAAAAAATCAGCCACAATCGAGAGTTCACCCTTCAGGGAATCGTGACCCATGAACCGTAACGATCTGCGCCGAGTCGATATGAACCTGCTGGTGATTTTCGAGGCCTTGATGTTCGAAAAGAACCTGACTCGCGTCGCTGAAAAACTGTTCATGGGACAGCCGGCAGTGAGTGCCGCACTGGGACGGTTGCGTGACCTGTTTGACGATCCGTTGTTGCTGCGCAACGGCCGGAGCATGGAACCCACTGCCCGCGCACTCGCGATTCTCAAGGAGTTGCAACCGGCGATGGACACCATCTCTGGCGCAGTCAGCCGAGCCAAGGAGTTCGATCCGGCGAGCAGCTGCGATGTGTTTCGCATCGGGCTGTCAGACGATGCCGAGTTCGGCTTGTTTCCTTCACTGCTGACGCGCCTTCGCGAGGAGGCGCCAGGCATCATCGTGGTGGTACGCCGGGCGAATTACCTGTTGATGCCGGCGCTGCTGGCTTCAGGTGAGATCTCCGTCGGGGTGAGCTACACCACTGATCTGCCGGCCAACGCCAAGCGCAAGACCCTGCGCGATATTCCCTGCAAAGTGCTGCGTGCAGACAAACGGCCAGGCGCGCTGACCCTGGATGAGTACTGCGAGCGGCCTCATGCCATGGTCTCGTTTTCCGGGGACCTGAGCGGCAACATTGACCTGGACCTGGCCAAGATTGGCCGCAATCGTCGGGTGGTCCTGGGCGTGCCGCAATTCAGCGGCCTGCGCGCCTTGCTGGCCGGTACCGAGATGATTGCAACCGTTCCGGATTACGCGGCCTGCGCACTGGTCGAAGGCTGCGCCCTGCGAGCCGAGGACCCGCCATTTCCGATCGAGGCGGCGCAGCTCTCCATGGCCTGGAGCGGGGTGCACGACAACGATCCGGCAGAACGCTGGCTTCGCTCGCGGATCAGCGATTTCATGTCCCGTCCGCTTCCAACCGAGGGATAATCCCATACCCCTGGAATCTTCGCGTGACAAGGGACCAAGGTGGGAGCGAGCCTGCTCGCGATAGCGGTGGGGCAGTTGAACAAATGTTGAAGGTACCGGCTCCTTAGTGAGCAAGCCCGCTCCCACAGCGGATTTTCGCTGGTCGAGCTCAGCAAGCCAGAACAGCACATACATCCAATTCCCTGCGCAAAACTCCCTGCACTATTCTCTTATTGCCGGCCAGGACATCTGGCGTTCAATGGTCGATTGTGCGGAGCTTTGCGCCATGTCTGAACCCACCACACGTCACACTCCCGCGCGCGGCTTCGAAGAAGTCGTGACCCTGGTGATCAAACACCGGGTCAAGGCCGGTTTTGAAGTGCCCTACGAAGCCTGGTTGCGCAACATCGTCACTATCGCCGGACAGCAGGATGGGCATCTGGGCGTGGACGTGATGCGCGGCAAGAACGCCGGTCTTGACCTGTACACCTGCGTGTTGCGCTTCTGCTCCACCGAAGCCATGCAGCGCTGGCTCGATTCGCCGCAACGGCGGGCGCTGGTCAACGAAGCCACTCCCATGCTGGCAGACGGTGACCAGACCGAGGTCAACCCGGTCAACGAATTCTGGTTCACCCAGGCCGACGCCGCCTCACCACCACCGCCACGCTGGAAGCAGGCCGTGGTGACGTTGCTGGTCATTCTGCCGCACACCCTGCTGGTGCCATTGATCTGGGGGCCACTGCTGCAACTCCACCCCTTGCTCTCCAACTACGTGGTGGCCACGTTCCTGATCACCCTCACCATCGTCGTCTCGGTGGTGTACCTGTTCATGCCGATGGCGACGCGGCTGTTCGCGCCCTGGCTGTCTCCCACCTCCGAGCCCAAGGAAAACCCATGAACGCCGATCTGATTCTGTTCAACGGCCAATTTCATACCGTCGACCGGGAGAACCCGCGCGCCAGTGCCGTGGCCATCAGCGAAGGCCGTTTCATCGCCGTCGGCACCGATGTCCAGGCCATGGCCCTGCGCGGTGCACACACCCAGGTCGTCGATCTCAAGGGCCGCTGCGTCATTCCGGGGCTCAACGACTCGCACCTGCACCTGATCCGTGGTGGCCTGAACTACAACCTTGAGCTGCGTTGGGAAGGCGTGCCCTCGGTGGCCGATGCCTTGCGCATGCTCAAGGAGCAGGCGGACCGTACACCGACCCCGCAGTGGGTCCGGGTGGTGGGCGGCTGGAACGAATTCCAGTTCGCCGAGAAGCGCATGCCGACCCTGGAAGAACTCAACCAGGCCGCGCCGGACACGCCAGTGTTCGTGCTGCACCTGTATGACCGCGCCTTGCTCAACCGTGCCGCCCTGCGAGTGGCCGGCTACACCCGCAATACGCCGAATCCGCCAGGTGGCGAGATTGTCCGGGATGCCAACGGTGAGCCGACCGGCATGCTGGTGGCGCGTCCCAATGCGATGATCCTTTACTCGACCCTGGCCAAGGGGCCGAAGCTGCCGCTGGAGTATCAGGTCAACTCGACTCGCCAGTTCATGCGCGAACTCAACCGCCTCGGCCTGACCAGTGCGATCGATGCCGGCGGCGGCTTCCAGAACTACCCGGACGACTATCAGGTGATCGAGCAGTTGGCGAAGGATCAGCAACTGACCATCCGCATCGCCTACAACCTCTTCACCCAGAAGCCCAAGGAAGAACTCACCGACTTCAAGAACTGGACCAGCAGCGTGACCCTGCACCAGGGCGACGACTTCCTGCGACACAACGGTGCCGGTGAGATGCTGGTGTTTTCGGCAGCCGACTTCGAGGACTTTCTCGAGCCGCGTCCGGACCTGTCGCAGACCATGGAAGATGAACTCGAGCCGGTGGTACGCCACCTCGTCGAGCAACGCTGGCCGTTTCGTCTGCACGCCACCTACAACGAATCCATCAGCCGCATGCTCGACGTGTTCGAGAAGGTCAACCGCGACATTCCATTCAACGCCTTGCCATGGTTCTTCGATCACGCCGAAACGATTACCCCGCACAACATCGAGCGGGTGAGGGCGCTGGGCGGCGGTATTGCGATTCAGGATCGCATGGCCTTTCAGGGCGAGTATTTCGTCGAGCGTTACGGTGCCAAAGCCGCCGAAGCCACGCCGCCGATCAAACGCATGCTTGCTGAAGGCGTACCGGTCGGCGCCGGCACCGACGCGACGAGGGTGTCCAGCTACAACCCCTGGACCTCCCTGTACTGGATGGTTAGCGGTCGCACCGTCGGTGGCCTGGAGTTGCACAGCGAAGGCCTCTCCCGGCAGACCGCGCTCGAGCTGTTCACCCATGGCAGCGCCTGGTTCTCCTCCGAGCAGGGCAAGAAAGGCATGATCAAGGTCGGCCAACTGGCTGACCTGGCCGCCCTGAGTGCGGATTTTTTCAGCGTTGATGAAGAAGCCATCAAGTGGATCGAGTCGGTGTTGACCGTGGTCGGCGGCAAGGTGGTGTATGCCGCCGGTGACTTTGAAAAACTTGGCCCGGCGAGCGTGCCGGTGCTGCCCGACTGGTCTCCGGTGGTTAAGGTCCCCGGCCACTGGCGCCCGACCTCGCCAATCCAGGCCCAGGTGCATCACTGCAGCGGACCCTGTGGCGTGCATGCCCATAGCCACGACCGGGCGCGTTTGTCGAACGCTCCGGTGAGTGATTTTGCCGGCTTCTGGGGCGCCTTCGGCTGCTCGTGTTTCGCGTTCTGACGACTATCCACGCTGCGCCGAATTCCCCTTCGACGCGGCACGTAATGCCCATCCAACGAGGAGTTTCACATGAGCAATGTTCCCTACAAGCGCCTGAACAAAGATGACGCCGTGGTGCTGCTGGTCGACCACCAGACCGGTCTGATCTCGCTGGTCCAGGATTTCTCGCCGAACGAGTTCAAGAACAACGTGCTGGCCCTGGGCGACGTGGCCAAGTTCTTCAAACTGCCGACCATCCTCACCACCAGCTTCGAGAATGGCCCGAACGGCCCGATGGTTCCAGAGCTCAAGGAGCAATTTCCGGACGCGCCGTACATTCCTCGTCCTGGCCAGATCAATGCGTGGGATAACGAAGACTTCGTCAAGGCGGTCAAGGCCACCGGGCGCAAGCAACTGATCATCGCCGGCGTCGTGACCGATGTTTGCGTGACTTTCCCGACGCTCTCGGCGCTGGCGGAAGGTTTTGAAGTGTTCGTGGTGACCGACGCTTCCGGCACTTTCAACGAAACCGTCCAGCAAGCTGCCTGGGCCCGCATGGCTGCCGCTGGCGCGCAACTGGTCAACTGGTTCTCGGTGGCTTGTGAGCTGCAGGGTGACTGGCGCAACGACATGGAAGGCCTGGCCAACCTGCTGTCGCCGCGCATTCCCAACTACCGTAACCTGATGAACAGCTATTCGGTGCTGAGCTCGAAGTAAGCATTTTCAGCCAACACCGATTGCCTGTGGGAGCGGGCAACCCCGCTTCCACTGTTTCTTGCGTCAGCCTTGACGTTTTTGCAACCACCCCAGAAACCCGCCTTTGCGGATTGGCGCCGGCTTGGCCATCAGCGCCAACCGGCTGTTCTGCTGGCGCACCGCCTGCAATTTATTCAACGCCTGACCCACTTCCACACGCGCCTCCATGCATTGGCGGGCCAGGGACTTGTCGATCCGGTAAATGATGCACGAAGTCAACGTGGTGAACGTGGCCTGGGACGGTGAGTCCGTGAGGATGCTCTGCTCGCCCATCACCTCGCTCGGGCCCATGCGCCCGGCTTCGGTGTGCTCACTGCCATCGGGTACGCTGGCACTGACGACACCGGTGGCAATCACCATCAGGCTGTCCGGCACATCGCCCAGTTCCAGTACCACCTGACCTGCGGCGTATTGCTGCGCAACCATCGAGCGTGCCATTTCGTCGCGTTCTGCGTCACTCAGGGAGCGGAAGACTTTGACTTCATCCAGCAACGCCCGGGCCCGGGTAGTGGGTTCGATCACGCCGTCGAGCTGACGGGAAATCCCCGCCGCCTCAAGGTGTCGATGAGCCAGGTCGAACAGTTGGTTGCGCACCTCACTCTTCTTGCCCAACTCGGCAATGAAGCCGCTGGCGACGTACTCCGACATGGATTCGCCAGCTTCCTTGAGCACGGCTTTCGGCGCCGGATTGAGCAGCAGGCTGCTGCTGCCTTGCAGGGTGCGATCCAGGGCATCCAGCACGCGGCGCGGACGGATATGATTGGGCACCTGGATGCTGATCGACACGCCGTGCATGTTGCTCGGCCGGCTCAAGTTGACGATTTTCGCCTTCGCCGCCACCGAGTTCGGCACTACTGCCGTGCTGCCAGCACTGGTCAACAGGTGGGTGGCGCGCCAGTCGATATCGAGCACCTTGCCTTCCACGCCGTCGATCATGATCCAGTCATCGACCTGATAGGGTTTGGTGGTGTTGAGCACGATCCCGGAGAACACATCGCTCAAGGTGCTTTGCAACGCCAGGCCTACTACGATTGCCACCACCCCGGAAGTCGCCAGCAAGCCTTTCACGGGCAGCTCCAGCACATAGCCCGCCGCTGCGACGATGGCGATCAGGAACACCAGGGCGCCGATCACGTCCTGCAGCAACCGTCCGCTGTGGCCGATGCGCCGCACCAGCACCAGGCCGATGACCTCGGTCAACACCCGCGCCGCGTATAGCCACCAGAGAATACCCAGGGCCGTTGCGCCCAACTGCAGCACGCTATCGTCAGCAAACAACGGAGCCTGCAACGGGCTGACACCGGCATTGATGATCAGCGCGCTGAACCCCATGAACAGCCCCAGGCGCACGCCGACACGCACAACGCGATGCTTGAATGGCGCGAAGTGCCAGAGCAGGGTGTCGATCACCAGCAGCACGGCACTCAATGACAACAGGTGGGCAAGGACAAAGGACATGGAGAACTCCGGAAGGCTGGACTGATAATGCGAAACCGCTTTTCGTAGCCGCCGGCTTGCTGGCGATGGCGTATTCCCGATCGCTATCGCCGGCAAGCCGGGCGCCTACGAAAATCGCAGAAGGTACATCCTCAATTCAGATGAGTCTTCAATTCCAGCGCCGCCTGCCGCACCGCCGCTTGCACCTCCGGGATCTGGCTCAGCGGGTTCAACAGCCCGAAGTCATGAATCATCCCGTTGTATCGCACCGCCGTGACCGGCACCCCGGCCGCGTCCAGGTGACGGGCATAGGCTTCACCTTCATCGCGCAGCACGTCGAACTCGGCGGTCTGTACCAGCGCGGCCGGCAAACCCTTGAGCTGTTCGGCGCTGGCCTGTAATGGCGAGGCGTGGATCTGCGCGCGCTCAGCTGGGTTGGTGGTGTAGCTGTCCCAGAACCAGTTCATCATGCCCTTGGTCAGGAAGTGGCCCTCGGCAAATTGCTGGTACGAGCCGCTGTCGAAAGCGGCGTTGGTCACTGGCCACATCAGCAGCTGGAAGCGCAGGGCCGGTGCTTTCTGTTCTTTTGCCATCAAGGCCACGACCGCCGCCATGTTGCCGCCGACGCTGTTGCCAGCCACGGCGAGGCGTTTGCCGTCGACGCCGATGTCCTTGCCGTGCTCGGCGACCCAGCGGGTGGCAGCGTAGGCCTGGTTGATCGCGGTCGGGTAGTGCGCTTCCGGGGACGGCGTGTAGTCGACATAGACCGCAACGGCACCGGAGCCCACCACGAGATCGCGGATCAGTCGCTGGTGAGTTGGATAATCCCCCAAAACCCAACCGCCACCGTGGAAGAACATGAACACCGGCAACTCACCTTTAAGCTTTTCCGGACGGACGATTTTCAGGTTGATGGTCTGCCCGTCGACCTTGATCGCCCGGTCGCTGACGGCGATACCCGACACATCGACCTTCACCGAATTCTGTGCGCCGGTCAGAACTGCCCGGGCATCCTTGGGGCTCAACTGTTCGAGGGGCTTGCCGCCACCTGCCGCGAGGGCTTCGAGAAAGGCCTGGGTGTTGTGTTCAACGCCTGGGCTGCCCGCAGCGAAGGCATTACCGACGGCGAGGGCGAGGAGGGAAGCGGTCAGGGATTGGGTGACGATGTTCATGAAGTAATTCCTTTTCGTTGGGAGATACGGTCCGTAGGAGCTGCCGAAGGCTGCGATCTTTTGATCCTGGTTTTCACGACCCAGAATCAAAAGATCGCAGCCTCCGGCAGCGCCTGCATGTCCGGGGTGAGCACAGATTAATAGGATGTCAAAAAGGGAAAAAGTGGCTATAAAGTGTTTGACTGTCAACCAGGAAGTGACAATGAACCCTTTCGAAGATATGCGCATTTTCTGCCAGGTCATGGATTCCGGCAGCTTCACGGCTGCGGCCGATCAATTGGGCTTGTCCAAGCAGTTCGTCAGCCGTCGGTTGATGCAACTCGAAGAGCGCCTGGGCGTACGGTTGCTCAACCGTTCCACCCGGCGCCTGGATGTCACGCCCCTGGGTCAGAGTTACTACGAGTCGGCCCTGCGCCTTTTGGGTGAGGTCGAGCAGGTGGAGCAGGGCATTGCCGGCCAGACCACGGAGCCACGCGGCACTATCCGCGTGAGTGCGCCTTTGTCCTTTGCACTGGCGCACCTGGGGTGTTTGCTGCCGCTGTTCCTGCAGCGCTACCGCGAGGTCACGGTCGAGGTGGACCTGAGTGACCGGCCCGTGGACCTGCTCGGTGAGGGCTACGACCTGGCGCTGCGCATCGGGACACTGGAAGACTCGACGCTGATTGCCCGGCGTATCGCCTCGATCCGGCGCGTATATTGCGCCAGCCCGGCGTACCTTGAGGAGCGCGGCACGCCGCTCAGGCCGGAGGAGTTGCACGCCCATGATTGCCTGCCTTACGGCCACGGTCGCCAGGTGCAATGGCGCTTCGAGGGGCCGGGCAAGCCGTTGTCGGTGAATGTCACCGGGCGCATGCGGGTCAATAACGGGGAATTGCTCAGGGATGCGGCGATTGCCGGGATGGGGATCACCTATCTGACGACGTTTATCGTCGATGCGGCGTTGCGGGAGGGCAGGCTGGTGCCGGTGCTGGATGAGTTTTGTCCAGATGCTTTGACGTTGTCGGCGGTGTATCCACAGCATCGCCAGGGGTCAAGGCCGGTGCAGGCGTTGATCGGGTTTTTGCGTGAGCGACTGGATAGCGCCGAGGGGGTTGTCTAGGGGGGGCGTTGATCTTGTTTTCCTGTAGGGCAAACAAGATCAACGGATTGCAGGATCGTATCGTGAAGACGCGGTTGCAGGTTTTCCCGCGTTATCGTTGACGACCATCGCGAGCAAGCTTTGCTCCCACAGGATCGGTTTCTGTCAGGATCGTTTGTCGTCGCCTGGCTCGCCGCCGACGTGCACGCCATGGTCGTCACCGACTTCGCCGGCGCGGTGCACGCCATGGTCGTCACCGACTTCGCCGGCGCGGTGCACGCCGTGGTCGTCGCCTACTTCGCCGGCGCGGTGTACGCCGTGATCGTCACCTGGCTCGTTATGGGTGCCACTGCGTCCGGACGAGGATGACGCGGAGTTGCCGGAATGACCCGAACCATGGTCGCTGCCGCTGTGGCCGCTGCCACTGTTACCGCCGCTGCCGCTGCCGCCATGACTGCCGCCGTTGCCGCCACTGCTGCCGCCACCACCATTACCGCCGCCGCCGCCGCCGCCGCCGCCATGACCACCGCCATTTCCTCCGCCACTGCCGCTACCACCATTACCGCCGCCGCCATGACCACCGCCATTTCCTCCGCCACTGC
>NZ_JADEVO010000037.1 GCF_017114825.1 Pseudomonas gregormendelii
AAATGCGCAGCCGACTCGCTACGTCTGGAACGCCAAGGGGGAAGATATTTTGAACAAGATACAGCGAGCCCGTGAGGCAATGGCCTCACAGGCATGAGGAGTGTTATTTGTGAGACAGCACACTAGGTGCCGCTATAGAAGAGGTCACCAAGTGGCTCTCAGAGAACGGAGTGAGAGGTGTCGCCGCTAACGCAATAGCGGCCATGGAAACGCTGGACACGAATGCTCAAGGCATCACGGACACCATTATGCGGCCAAGGCAATCACGAGTTCAGCGCGGGGGTTCAGCAATTCTCCCGATGCCGTGCCTGATATAGCATCAAAGATTCACAGGCCGCTATTCGACGGGGCCAACGGTAGATATTGAAAATTCCCTGGCCTCGGCGAGCTTGTAAAATGCCTTTCCGCCGAGAATGAAGAGATAGAGGCAGGGCAAACCTTAGTACCTCCCCATTACTTAGACTGCAATTACTTATTCCCCTCAAGCATCTCTACTATCTTGCCATAGGGATAGACGCCTTTTTCGAAGATTCTCTCTGACACTCTCGAGCATTTTACTGCGGATGCTGGAGAAAAAGCTTTTCTTCGGCGGATCAAATATCTGAAAATACTCCGTAAGACCAAAATTAAAAATACAAACTCTGTCCGCTACATCGTCTAGAAATGTAGGGATTGATTTACGATAAGGGTCATAGATATTTAATGATACGTTGCTCGCCTCTGCCCACTGGCGAAGCACCTCGTTGACATGATGATCACCAAAGCCATAACCGATTACATCGAGGTCAGTTATTGCTGCAATCCTTTTCTTAAACTCTTCGAAGAAAGCGATCGGCGCAATCTGGTCAAAAGTACCTTTGAACTTATGCGCCCCGGATAACAGTGAACGCCTTAGAAATTGAATTTCACCATCCTTATCCGTGACATCCAGCTCTCCAACAGTCCTTAAGTTAACTCGCTGACTCAACTCAACGCTATGATTCTCTATCCGGCGAATTTCTTGTACATGGCCACCAATAGGCGCCTCTGCTGTTGGCGTACATTTGAGATAGAGGTTCTTATCCTCGACCGCAAACATATCTAGGGACCCGTGAAGCTTTATGAGGTTTACCCCCAAACCTTCTGGGCCGAATAAGTTCAGGTTGCCATTATCAAGCTGTTGCTTCGTTAATGACTTGAAGTTGGCAATATTAGTGTAACGATCAACGCCCTGATCAAAGAAGCCATCCCTGCATTGAACGCCGTGAAACTTACAAATCTCTTCAAAGTTAATATCGTGATTCAATGAGAAGACATGAAGGCAGCGATGCTTGGCTAGCATTGCCTTTATGCCCGAATAGTCTTTTGCCTTCTCCGCAAAAAACTTTGTGGTGAGCTCCTGATCTTCAAGTAAGAGAATTTGCACGCAATCAACAAGCTGGAGAGCCGTTAAGCGTGCAATTTCAGAACTAGGGTCTCGCCTAAGCTGGAGAGCTTCTAGCTCTCCTATCATTTGCTCGTAATGAAGATCCGGATCGGAAAGAATGGCCTCGAAACGAGTTCGAAAACTCGGATCTTTGCGGAAGTCGAAGAGCTTTGTATCGAGTCTTTTTAAGACGTTCGCTCTGAGCCCATTTGTAAACTCAAATACAAGCGGCATCCCGCATTCGTAGGAGGCGCCAGCGCCTAAGAAAAGAGCCTTCATGAAATCCTCTAACGGTATTTTCGATTCGGCTCATTGTAGGTGTTAAACGGTTAACGACCCACTAATCTGCTTCCTCTTTTGAAAAGCCTGTTGCTGGGTGGTTTGCCGAACATCCAGATAGCCACACACATCAATGCGACTATTGCTGCTGCCTGTTGGAATGGTCGCCATACGCGTAGACCATCTTCGCCGCCTCTTGCTCCGTTTCCCTGCGGCATAAGTCACTGAGCGCCCATTGCAGACGCTCATGTTCGAGCTTCAAGACGGCCAACTTTGTGGAACAGTCGCGCCACATGACGATTAGTCCGGCAAGGTTAATGTGGGCTTGTCGGAGGTCACGTCGCGTAACATCCAATTCAGAACACAGCAGATCGCACTGATGCTTGAGCATTTCCTCGCGAGAGGGGAGGCCCAGTTCAAGCCCGCCGTCATCGATCTAATCGTCTTTCATCGCACCGCACACCAGATACTGTATATACAAACAGTATCTCGGCAGACGGATCAGTTCAATCCGTGACTGATGGATGGCAAGACCACAGGGGCGTCATGGCGGCGAATAGCCCCGGAGCTGTTAGACTTTTCCTTGCTGCATCGCGAGCTCTTCGAACGCTTCCAGGGCCCCGTAAGGCAGCTGCACCAACTTGCTTACCGCTCTTACGATTTGAGGATTCAAGTACAAAGGGGAGTTGGTCGCTACGAAGTTGAAATTCTCAGATACGGTGACCGGCTGCCCCCCACCGAACATTGCGTTACGCCAGACAAGACCTTCATGGGCACAGTGATGCTGGTCAGCCAGAATCTTCTCAAGAGCGCCGCGCTCCAGGTGTCCACCGACAGGCTCTCCGTCCAGTCTCGACTTGATCTTATCCAGGCCCCTAGACAAAACCTCTTCGGACGGGTTGTCGTTATAGTGTTCGACATCAAGCACAACGCAGTACTGGCGGAGGCGCCACACCAGTGCGTCTAACCCTGATAGCTCGTGATCGAATAGGTGGAGTGATGCGACTAGATATCGATCACCACAAGACTCTGCGAGGTGATTGAAGACTGCCTTCTCATGGTCGGGCAAAACGATGTCGTAGGCCAAGCGATCATTCACCAGCTTAAGGCCCTCAGCGATTTTGTGCCCGACCCCCTTTGAGCTGACCCTGCGAAGAAGCAGCATGCACTTCAGGTACTTTTCTACCGCCTGTAACCCAGACCATATCGCCTGTGTAGCCAAACCGGCCTTCAGAGCCAACCTAGCAGCAATGTAATCGCCGTCTCCCGTATCCCTGAAGCACCTGATTGCGAAGTCATTGATCCAGGCAGATTCTGAGGGCGGCTGGTACTCGGAGACGAACTGCTCTAGGGTCTTTTTCACATCTGTAGCCATGTCTACATCTCGCCGAAAAGGTTCAGAGATAGTAGTGACCACCGTGGCTAGCTGCCAGCAGCACGTTGCCGCTGCGAATGATTAACGAGAGGGAGGGTTGGAGAAACAACAGGCAGCCGATAACATGCCGCTTACGGTGCACCACTTAGGTGTACCTAAACGCTGTCACACTTCGAGATTTTCTTACTGATAACTCGTTGATTTCCAACGGTTTTTTAGATAGGTGGTAACCCCATCAGCCACACCCCGGCACACAATGTTCCCGCTGTGGCTGCTTCCTTCCGGATCTGACCAGGTTCACGGGTAATCGTTGCGGGGGGACCGATGGGGTCACCATAACGACACTCACCTGTCGGCAAGCCGCGCCATTGTACCTATCTGAGACGAAGTTACAACCGTTAGACAGGATAAAAAAATATGAGGCCGGTCAATGACATGCGTTGGCCCCTTAAAGATCGTCCGAACGCGGCCCGAGCCTTCGGCAGCACCTGCGGGAATTATGCTTGAGCCAATACCTCATCCGCCCTGCCACCCTCCTCCTGGATCACCAGGTGGATGAAGTGCAGCTTGGCGATCACCGCTGGTGGCAGGACGAAGGGGTAGAAATCCGGCTGGCCCATGCTGCGTGACAGTTCGTTGAGCATGCCGGCGAGTTCGATCCAGGCGTTGACGAAGGATAGGAACGCCGGGCCACCGGGATGCTGGGGGTCGTAGAGGGTTTCGAGCGGGAATGGCTGGTAGTCGAAATCCATCTCCCGGGCGCTCATGCCAAACCCCAATGCGGTGTCCACGGCGTCCATCATGTGCAGGTAGTGCGCCCAGGTTTCGGCCCAGTCTTCCCAGGGGTGCATGGTGGCGTAGGCGCTGACGCAGTGTTGCTGCCAGTCCAGGGGGGCGCCCTGCTGGTAATGACGATCGAGCGCCTCGGCGTAGCTGGCGCGATCGTCGCCGAACAGATTGCGAAACGGCTCCAGCCAGTGGCTGTTGGCGATCAGGCGGTCCCAGTAGTAATGACCGACCTCGTGGCGGAAGTGGCCGAGCAGCGTGCGATAAGGTTCGTGCATCTGCACCCGGATTTTTTCCCGATGGGCGTCGTCGGCTTCCTTGATGTCCAGGGTGATCAGGCCGTTGGCGTGCCCGGTGGTGGGCGCCTGCCCTTCGAGATCGACGCCGATGAAATCGAATGCCAGACCGGTTTCTTCGTCGACTGTCTTGGGAATCACCTGCAACCCCAGGCTGACCAGTTGCGCCACCAGGCGGCGCTTGGCCGTCTCGACCTTGCGCCAGCGTTCGTGGTTCTCGGTGATGGCCAGGTCCGGGATGGTGTGGTTGAGGCTGCAGGCGATGCACAGCGCGTTGTGGTCATCGGCCGGCAGCAGCCAGTTGCAGGCGGCTGGGGAGTCGAGGTTGGCGCAACGACGGAACAGCCCTGCCTCGGGCTCGGCGTCGAGCAGCCAGGTGTCGGGCTGCGGGCCGGGTTGCAGGGAGGACAGGCGGCTTTTTTCCGGCTGATAGCCCAGCATTGCGGAGCAGGCCAGGCACTGGCTGTTGCTGAAGAACAGCGACTGCCCGCAGCGGCACTGCCAGACCTTGCTGTTGCGGGACGTCTCGTTGATAAAAGGTGCGGCGATGCGGGAACTGAGCTGTTCGAAGAAGCGGTACATGGCGATCTCTCCCTGGGGCTGGCCAAGACTAGATCATTGGGGCTGGGATATCGTTCCCGGAGTTTGTTGGGTGGATCAAAAGATCGTCCGATCGCGGCCCGAGCCTTCCGGCAGCTCCTACGGGGGTGGTGTGAGCGCCCTGTAGGAGCTGCCGGAAGGCTCGGGCCGCGATCGGACGATCTTTTGATCCTGTTTGTCAGGTCGGGACGCCGTGGTCTTTCAGGAACCCGACAAACGCCTCTTCGTCCAGCACCTTGAGCCCCAGCTCGTTGGCCTTGGCCAGTTTCGAACCGGCACCCGGTCCTGCCACCACGCAATGGGTCTTGGCCGATACCGAGCCTGCGACCTTGGCGCCCAGGCTTTCCAGCTTGTCCTTGGCCACGTCGCGGCTCATCAGTTCCAGCGAACCGGTCAGGACCCAGGTTTGCCCGGCCAGCGGCAAGCCTTCAACGACTTTTTTCTCGCTCAGCCAGTGCATGCCGAACTCGGTCAACTGCGCCTCGGCCTTCAACGCGCGCTGGCGATTGTCTTCAATGGCAAAAAACTCCCGCACCGCGTTCGCCTGCTTCTCCGGCAAGGCCTGGCGCATGTCCAGCCAGTCGGCATTCATCACCGCTTCCAGAGAGCCGAACTTGTCTGCCAGCTTCTGTGCGCCGCCCGGGCCGACCGAGGGGATGTGCAGCTTGTCGAGGAACCCGCCCAGGGTGGTGCTGGCGGAGAATTCGGCGCCCAGTTCGCCCTGGTCCTGAATCTCCAGGCCGTGCTTGAGCAATTCGGCGATGACCTGGCGGTTGTGCGCGTCCTCGAAGAAGCTGTGGATCTCGTGTGCCACTTCCAGGCCGACGTCCGGCAAGTACGTGAGCACTTGCGGCAAGGCTTGCTGCACGCGCTCCAGCGAACCCAGGGAGCGCGCCAGGACCTTGGCCGTCTCTTCGCCGACATCGGGAATCCCGAGGGCGTAGATGAAGCGCGCCAGGCTCGGTTTCTTGCTGTCTTCTATGGCGCTGAGGAGTTTTTTGCTCGACAGCTCGGCAAAGCCTTCGAGGTCGACGATGTCCTCGAACTTGAGGGCATACAGATCCGCTGGCGAGCTCACCAGCCCTTCGTCGACCAACTGCTCGACGCTCTTGTCGCCCAGGCCTTCGATGTCCATGGCACGGCGCGAGACGAAGTGGATGATCGCCTGCTTGAGTTGTGCGCCACAGGCCAGGCGACCGACGCAGCGATACACCGCGCCCTCGCTGACCGTTTCGCGGCCCTTGCTGCGCTTGACCAGTTGGGTGCGCTCGACGTGCGAGCCACACACCGGGCACTGCTCGGGAATCTGCACCGCCCGGGCATTTTCGGGGCGGCGCTCGGTGACGACTTGCACCACTTGCGGGATCACATCGCCCGCGCGGCGGATGATCACGGTATCGCCGATCATCAGCCCCAGTCGCGCGACTTCGTCCATGTTGTGCAAGGTCGCATTGGCCACGGTGACACCCGCGACCTTGACCGGTTTCAAGCGCGCCACCGGGGTGACCGCGCCGGTGCGTCCGACCTGGAACTCGACGTCGAGCAATTCGGTGAGTTCTTCCATCGCCGGGAATTTGTGCGCGATGGCCCAGCGCGGCTCGCGCGCACGGAAGCCCAGCTCGCGCTGGGAGGCGATGCTGTTGACCTTGAACACCACGCCGTCGATTTCGTAAGCCAGGCTGTTGCGACGTTCGCCGATGTCGCGGTAGTAATCCAGGCATTCGTCGATACCGTGGGCCAGCTTCAGCTCGCGGCTGATTGGCATGCCCCATTGTTGCAGCTGCTTGAGGTTGCCGATGTGGGTGTCGGCGATGTCGGCCGAGACCTGGCCGATGCCATAACAGCAGAATTCCAGCGGACGGTTGGCGGTGATCTTCGAATCCAGCTGACGCAAGCTGCCGGCGGCGGCATTGCGCGGGTTGGCGAAGGTCTTGCCGCCGACTTCCAGCTGCGTGGCGTTGAGCCGCTCGAAGCCGGCTTTGGACATGAACACTTCGCCGCGCACTTCCAGGGTCGCCGGCCAGCCGCTGCCTTGCAGCTTGAGCGGGATGTTGCGCACGGTGCGCACGTTGACGCTGATGTCTTCACCGGTCGTACCGTCGCCACGCGTCGCGCCGCGCACCAGTACGCCATCCTGATACAACAGGCTGACCGCCAGGCCATCGAGCTTCGGCTCACAGCTATATTCGACCGCCGCACCGCCGCCCAGCAGGTCACCGACCGGCAGGTCCAGACCTTCGGTGACCCGACGATCAAACTCGCGCATGTCGGTTTCTTCGAAGGCGTTACCGAGGCTGAGCATCGGCACTTCATGACGCACCTGGGTAAACGCCGACAATGCCGCGCTGCCAACGCGCTGGGTGGGCGAGTCGCTGGTGACCAGTTCCGGATGCGCGGCTTCGAGGGCCTTGAGCTCGTGGAACAGGCGATCGTACTCCGCGTCCGGAATGCTCGGCTCATCCATCACGTGATAGCGATAGTTGTGCTGATCGAGCTCGGTGCGCAGCTCTAGAATGCGGGTTTTGGCGGCGGTCATGGGTGTTCTCTCATAAAGCAAAAGAGCAGCCTAGGCTGCTCAATCTTATCTGGATCAAAGGATCGCAGCCTCGTTTTACTCGACAGCTCCTACGGGAAACATGCGATCTGCGTAGGAGCTGTCGAGTAAAACGAGGCTGCGATCTTTTTGCCTCTATCGTTTCTGAGTCAGCGCACGACGTTCGAATTCCACGATGCGCTGACGGTAATGCTCGATCGTCTGGGCGGTCAGCACACTGCGCTGGTCGTCTTTCAATTCGCCGTTCAATTCCTGGGACAGCTTGCGCGCCGCCGCCACCATCACTTCGAAGGCCTGCTTCGGATGACGCGGGCCTGGCAGGCCGAGGAAGAAGCTGACCGCCGGAGTGCTGAAGTGATCGATATCGTCCAGGTCAAACACCCCCGGCTTCACGGCGTTGGCCATGGAGAACAGCACTTCACCGTTGCCAGCCATGCTTTCGTGGCGGTGGAAGATATCCATTTCGCCGAAGCGCAGACCGCTTTCAAGAATGTTCTGCAGCAGCGCCGGGCCTTTGAAACCGGCCGCGTCACGGCAGATCACGCTGATCACCAGCACTTCCTCGGCTTGCGGCTGATCCCGCTCGCTGCTGGAGTGCGCAGGCTTGGTGTCGTCCGGGAAATCGTCGTCACGGCTGCTGAAGCTCGGGCCGCCGTCCAGGTCGAGGTTGAGGTTCAGGTCGCCCTGGGACGGCTCGCCGTGGCCACGCTTGCCACGCTTGGCACCCGATTCACGGGCGTCACGGGCCGGCATGCTCACCGACGGCAGATCATGCTCGTCCAGCTGCGGCTCCTTATGGGTGTCCAGGACGCGGGGCGGGCCCAACAGCTCGGCGCTGGTGTCCTCGTCCGGCAGATTGGATAAATTTCGGTCAAGACGGAATTTCAGTTTTCCCTTGCCGCCGCGCATACGGCGCCAGCCATCAAAAAGAATACCGGCAATGACAATGATGCCGATGACGATCAGCCACTCGCGCAGACCGATTTCCATGTAATCCCGTGCCTCTATAAAAAATGCTGAAAAATAAGGGGTTTACAACTCGCAAACCGCTTTAAAACGTGGCGCCAACTCTATGTTCTGACAGGCGTTTTGCCCACGTATACGAAAAATTGATATTAAACTAGCACGACCAAAGGCAACTTTACACCGTCTGTCTTCCCGCCCAGTGCGAATATGTCGAATTAGCTGTAACTCAAGGCCCTCGAACACGTCATTCGCACCTGCAATCCCCTTTCTGCAAGTTCGCCTCAGGCATCCACGATCGCCATCGCTTCCTCGACATCCACTGCCACCAGCCTGGAGCAGCCCGGCTCGTGCATCGTCACCCCCATCAGTTGATCGGCCATTTCCATGGCGATCTTGTTGTGGGTGATGTAGATGAACTGCACCGTCTGCGACATTTCCTTGACCAGTCGGGCGTAGCGTCCAACGTTAGCGTCATCCAGTGGAGCGTCGACCTCATCAAGCATGCAGAACGGCGCCGGATTCAACTTGAAGATCGCAAAAACCAGGGCCAGTGCAGTCAGGGCTTTTTCACCGCCGGAGAGCAAATGGATGGTGCTGTTCTTCTTTCCGGGCGGCTGCGCCATGATCGTCACCCCTGTATCGAGTAGATCTTCGCCCGTCAGTTCCAAATAGGCGCGCCCTCCACCGAAAACTTTTGGGAAAAGTGCCTGTAATCCGCCATTGATCTGATCAAAGGTATCTTTGAAGCGGTTACGGGTTTCCTTGTCGATCTTGCGAATGACGTTTTCGAGGGTGTCCAGCGCTTCCACCAGATCGTCGTTCTGCGCATCCAGATAACGTTTGCGCTCGGACTGTTGGGTGTACTCGTCGATGGCTGCGAGGTTGATCGCGCCCAGGCGTTGAATGCGCGCGGCAATGCGCTCGAGTTCTTCCTCGGCGTCCTTCTCGCTGGCCTCGGCCGTGAGGGTGGCGAGCACGCCGTGCAGGTCGTAGCCGTCCTCCAGCAGTTGGTCCTGCAAGGAGGTGCGGCGCACGGTCAGGGCCTGCCATTCCATGCGCTGGGTTTCCAGCTGGCTGCGAATCAGCTGCGACTGCTGCTCGGCCTGGCTGCGGCGTTTTTCCGCGTCGCGCAATTCGCGGTCGGCATCTTCCAGGGCGATCTGCGCGGTCTTGAGTTCTTCGTCGACGGTCATGCGTTTGTCGAGCAGTTCTTCGAGCTTGAGGCGCAGCTCTTCCAGCGGTGCCTCGCCCTCCTCCAGATTGAGGCTCAGTTGCTCGCGCTTCTCGGTCAGGCGCTCGGACTGCATCTCCAGGCGCTCCAGAGCCTGGCGCGTGGAGTCGTGCTGCGCCTTGAGCGAGCCGAGGCGCACGGCCAGCTGGTGCGCGTGGTCCTTGTGCTGGCGGGCTTCCTGGCGCACTCGATCGAGGCGCTCGCGCAGGCTGTCCCGTTGCGCCAGCAGCAACTCGCGCTGCTCGGTATCGAGCGCCATGCTGTCGAGGGCTTCCTGCAACTGCAGGCGCGCCTCGCCGATGTTTTCGTGTTCCAGGGCGCGCTGTTCGGCCAGCTCGGTGAGTTCTTCGTCGAGCCGGGTGCGACGCAATGACAGCTGCTCGGCCTTGGCTTTGCCGGCGGACAACTGGGCTTTTAATTCGCCTTGCTGGCGCGCTTCGTCCTGCAACAGGCGACGCAAATGTTCGCGGCCGTTTTCCTGCTGCCGCTGTTGCGCCCGCAGATTCTGCAGCTGGGTTTCCAGGGTCTCGACCGTGGCTTCGCGCTCTTCGCGCTCAAGGCCAAGGTTCTGGATTTCCTGGCCCCGCGCCAGCACACCGCTTTCGGCTTCGCTGGCCCGGCGCACACGCAGGAAATGCCGGCCGACCCAATAACCATCGCGACTGATCAGGCTTTCGCCGGCGCTCAACTGACCGCGCAGTGCCAGGGCCTGTTCGAGGCTGTCGACCGGCTTGACCTGCCCCAGCCAGGGTGCCAGGTCTATTTGCGCCTCGACCTTGTCCAGCAGGCTGCCGGGTACGCGCAGGCCATCGCTGGCCGGGCTCAGCAGGCGCAGGTCGCCCTGGGCGAAACCGGCCAGGTCGTAGTCGCTGAAATCATCCACCAGCACGGCTTGCAGGTCGGCACCCAGTACGGTCTCTACCGCCAGCTCCCAGCCTGCTTCAACCTTGAGGCCTTCGGCCAGGCGCGGGCGGTCGGCCAGGTGCTGTTCACGTAACCATTCGGCGGTGCCGGTACCCGGATCGAGCGCGGCCTGCTGCAGGGCTTCCAGGGACGCCAGGCGACCGTTGAGCCGCTGCAGATCACCCTGGGCCTGCTGCTGCGCCGACAGCGCCTGCTGCAGCTCCTGGCGCAACTGCTCCAGGCGTTCGACCTGGGCTTCTTCGCTGGCCTGCAAGTCTTCCTGGGTCGCCTCGCTGGCCGCCAGCTGTTCGCTGAGCTCCATGATCGCGGCGTCTTCCGGGTCGGCTGAAAGCAACGCGCGCTCTTCACCCAGGCGCTTCTGCCGGTCGGCCAGGCGCTCCATGCTGGTTTCCAGCTGCTGGATGCGCGACTGCTGCACTTCGGCCTGGCGCCGCGGCTCGGCAGCGGTCAGGTTGAACGTGTCCCACTGCTCCTGCCAGCCATGCATGGTGGTTTCGGATTCTTCCAGGGCTGCGGCGGCCTCTTCGGCGGCCGCGCTGGTGACTTCCTGTTCCGGGGTAAGCATGTCCAGCTCTTCGCCGAGGGTCAGCAGCAGCGTGCGGTCGTGCCCCAGGTGCGATTCAGTCTCCAGGCGTGCGCGTTCGGCTTCTTTGAGATCGTCCTGCAACTGGCGCAGTCGCTGCTGGCCGTGCTGGATGCTCTGCTCGACGCGGGCGATGTCGCCGCCGACGGAATAGAAGCGTCCCTGCACCAGGTTGAAGCGTTCGGACAGGTCGTGGTGCCCGTCACGCAAGCGCTCGATGCTCGCATCGGCATTGCGCTGCTCGGCGACCAGCGCCTCGAAGGTGATTTCCTGGGTGCCGATAATGGCTTCGCGCTGCCCCACCTGGTCATTTAACGCCTGCCAGCGCAGGGCCGACAATTGCGCCTTGAGCTGACGCTCCTCGCCCTTGAGTTCCTGGTACTTCTCGGCCGACTCGGCCTGGCGGTGCAAGCGTTCGAGTTGACGGGTGAGCTCTTCGCGCAGGTCGGTCAGGCGCTCGAGGTTTTCGTGGGTGCGACGGATGCGGTTTTCGGTCTCGCGCCGGCGCTCCTTGTACTTGGAGATGCCCGCGGCTTCTTCAATAAAGTTGCGCAGGTCCTCGGGCTTGGACTCGATCAGCTTGGAGATCATCCCCTGCTCGATGATCGAGTAGCTGCGCGGCCCCAGGCCGGTACCGAGGAAGATGTCGGTGATGTCGCGACGCCGGCACTTGGTGCCGTTGAGGTAGTAGGTGGTCTGGCTGTCGCGGGTGACTTTGCGGCGAATGGATATTTCCGCATAGGCGGCGTACTCGCCCAGCAAGGTGCCATCGGAGTTGTCGAATACCAGTTCGATGCTGGCCTGGCTGACCGGTTTGCGGCTGGTGGAGCCATTGAAGATGACGTCGGTCATCGACTCGCCGCGCAAATTCTTGGCCGAGCTCTCGCCCATCACCCAGCGTACGGCGTCGATGATGTTCGACTTGCCGCAACCGTTGGGCCCGACCACGGCCGCCATGTTGCTCGGGAAGTTGACGGTGGTCGGGTCGACGAAGGATTTGAACCCCGCCAGCTTGATGCACTTGAGCCGCACGCTTAAGCGTCCGTCAGGGCGGAAACCACCAGATCGCTGCTGCGCTGGGCATAGGCCGTCAGCACCGTGCGGATCAGCGGGAAGTCCCGGGCCAGTACCGCAGCGAGCAGGCGTTCGAACAGTTCCAGGAACTCGCTCATCGACGCTTTGCGTTGGTCCAGGGCAAGGAAATAGGCGCGGCTCATGGCCGGTTGCAGGTTCTCGACGGTTTCCTGCAGGTACGGGTTGTTGGCGAAGGGATACGCCGCGCGCATGACGTTAAAACTGTCATCGACGAAGGTGCGGATGTCCTGGCGCTCGTAACTGTCGGCCAGGCGCTGCTGGATCTGCACGAACGGCGCCATGTCCGCCTGGACCTGCCAGCCGGTTGCCACGGCATTGCCGAGCAGGATGTACAGCTCGCACATCAGCGTGCACAGGCTCTGCACCTTGTGCGCGGTCAATTCGGTGACGTGCGCGCCCCGCCGCGGCAGGATCGCGATCAGGTGGCGGCGCTCGAGGATCAGCAGCGCCTCGCGGACTGACCCGCGACTGACATTGAGGGCCAGGGTGACCTTCTGTTCCTGGATCCGCTCCCCGGGCTTCATTTCACCGCGAATGATGCGTTCGGCGAGGTGGTGAGCAATTTGCTCGGCGAGGCTGTCCGGCGCCTTGAACGTCATGATTGTCCTTCAAACTCTTTCGATCTGCACAGGCGGCGCAGTGTAGCGCACATGAGGGGTCATGGCGGAGTGCCCACCCGGCGGTTTTTGGCACGATTCACGCAGGATTGTTAAAAAAAAACCAAACAAAAATCCCGAAACAAACCAGGCGCCCCGCAAGGGTCAATACTGATGGAACGCGTTGTTGATCGCCAAATTGCTATTTCCTGACCTTTAGGTCAGAAAATCATTGACCGAAAAGTCAGACCTGATAAATTCGGTGCAAAGCGGTTAACAACAATAATGAGTCTGCGAGGCCTTCCGTGATCCAGTTTTTACTAAACCAGGAACTCCGTAGTGAGCACGCCCTGGACCCGAACCTGACCGTGCTCAATTATCTGCGCGACCATGTGGGCAAACCCGGCACCAAAGAAGGCTGCGCCAGCGGTGACTGCGGCGCCTGCACCGTGGTGGTCGGCGAACTGAAGACGGACGACGCTGGCCGCGAGCACATTCGTTACCGCAGCCTCAACTCGTGCCTGACGTTCGTCTCGTCCCTGCACGGCAAGCAGTTGATCAGCGTCGAAGACCTCAAGCATCAGGGCGAGCTGCACAGCGTGCAGAAGGCCATGGTCGAATGCCATGGTTCGCAGTGCGGCTTCTGTACCCCGGGCTTCGTGATGTCGTTGTTTGCCCTGCAGAAGAACAGCGATCAACCCGACTCGCACAAGGCCCACGAAGCGCTGGCCGGCAACCTCTGCCGCTGCACCGGCTATCGGCCGATCCTGGAGGCCGCCGAGCAGTCCTGCTGCGGCAAGCCCGCGGACCAGTTCGATGCCCGCGAAGCCGAGACCATTACCCGCCTGAAAGCCATCGCGCCGACCGATATCGGCGAACTCAACAGCGGCGACAAACGCTGCCTGGTACCGCTGACCGTGGCCGACCTGGCCGACCTCTATGATGCTTATCCACAGGCCCGACTGCTGGCTGGCGGCACTGACCTGGCGCTGGAAGTGACACAATTCCACCGCACCCTGCCGGTGATGATCTACGTCGGCAACGTCGCGGAGATGAAGCGCATCGAACGCTTCGACGATCGCCTGGAAATCGGCGCCGCCACCGCCCTGTCGGACTGCTACGAAGCCTTGAAGGCCGAGTACCCGGACTTCGGTGAATTGCTGCAACGCTTCGCTTCATTGCAGATCCGCAACCAGGGCACGCTGGGCGGCAACATTGGTAATGCTTCGCCGATTGGCGACTCGCCGCCGCTGCTGATCGCTTTGGGCGCGCAGATCGTCCTGTGCAAGGGCGAAACCCGCCGCACCCTGGCCCTGGAAGATTATTTCATCGACTACCGCGTGACTGCGCGGCAGGAAAGCGAGTTCATCGAGAAGATCATCATCCCGCGTGCCAGCGCTGAACAGCTGTTCCGCGCCTACAAGGTTTCCAAGCGCCTGGACGATGATATTTCCGCAGTCTGCGCCGCGTTCAACCTGCGCATTGAAAACGGTGTGATCGCCGACGCCCGCGTGGCATTCGGTGGCATGGCGGCGATTACGAAACGGGCCAGTCACTGCGAAACCGTGTTGCTCGGCGCGCCGTTCAACCACGCCACGGTGGAACGCGCCTGCGCGGCCCTGGCACAGGATTTCACCCCGCTCTCGGACTTCCGCGCCAGCAAGGAATACCGCCTGCTCAGCGCGCAAAACCTGCTGCGCAAATACTTTATCGAACTGCAAACACCGCACATCGAGACTCGGGTGACCGCTTATGTCTAATCATCACGCTGTAGAGAAGACCCAAGCCGAACTGGCTGAACTGTTCGCCAAGGACCTGACCACCGGCGTCGGCCGCAGCGTCAAGCACGACAGCGCCGCCAAGCATGTGTCCGGTGAAGCGCAGTACATCGACGACCGCCTGGAGTTTCCCAACCAGCTGCACCTCTATGCGCGGCTGTCGGACCGTGCCCACGCGAAAATCATCAGCATTGATACCCGCCCCTGCTATGCCTTCGAAGGCGTGCGCATCGCCATCACCCACGAAGACGTGCCGGGGCTCAAAGACATCGGCCCGTTGCTGCCGGGTGATCCCTTGCTGGCCATCGATGACGTGCAGTTCGTCGGCCAACCGGTGCTCGCCGTGGCGGCCCGGGACCTGGAAACCGCGCGCAAGGCGGCCATGGCGGCGATCATCGAATACGAAGACCTCGAGCCGGTGCTGGACGTGGTCGAGGCCCTGCGCAAGCGCCACTTTGTACTCGACAGTCACACCCATCAACGCGGCGATTCAACCACTGCGCTGGCCAGCGCCGAACATCGCATCCAGGGCACGCTGCACATCGGCGGCCAGGAGCACTTTTACCTCGAAACCCAGATCTCCTCGGTGATGCCGACCGAAGACGGCGGGATGATCGTCTACTGCTCGACCCAGAACCCCACCGAAGTGCAGAAACTGGTGGCTGAGGTGCTGGACGTGTCGATGAACAAGATCGTGGTCGACATGCGCCGGATGGGCGGCGGCTTTGGTGGCAAGGAAACCCAGGCGGCGAGCCCTGCGTGCCTGTGCGCGGTGGTCGCCCACCTGACCGGCCAGCCGACCAAGATGCGCCTGCCGCGGGTCGAAGACATGCTGATGACCGGCAAGCGTCACCCGTTTTATGTCGAATACGACGTGGGCTTCGATAGCACCGGGCGCCTGCATGGCATCGCCCTGGAACTGGCCGGCAACTGCGGCTGCTCGCCGGACCTTTCGGCCTCGATTGTCGACCGGGCGATGTTCCATGCCGACAACTCGTATTACCTGGGCGATGCGACCATCAACGGTCATCGCTGCAAGACCAACACCGCCTCCAACACCGCTTACCGTGGTTTCGGCGGCCCGCAAGGGATGGTCGCGATCGAAGAAGTCATGGACGCGATTGCCCGGCACCTGGGCCTCGACCCGCTGGCGGTGCGCAAGGCCAACTACTACGGCAAGACCGAGCGTAACGTCACTCATTACTACCAGACCGTCGAGCACAACATGCTCGAGGAAATGACCGCTGAACTGGAAGAAAGCAGTCAGTACGCCGAACGCCGTGAAGCGATCCGGCGCTACAACGCCAACAGCCCGATCCTGAAAAAAGGCCTGGCGCTGACCCCGGTGAAATTCGGCATTTCCTTCACCGCCAGCTTCCTCAACCAGGCCGGTGCGCTGATCCACATCTACACCGATGGCAGCATTCACCTGAACCATGGCGGTACTGAAATGGGCCAGGGTTTGAACACCAAGGTTGCGCAGGTGGTGGCCGAAGTGTTCCAAGTGGAAATGGACCGGGTGCAGATCACCGCAACCAATACCGACAAGGTGCCGAACACCTCGCCGACCGCTGCTTCCAGTGGTGCCGACCTGAACGGCAAGGCCGCGCAGAACGCTGCCGAAATCATCAAGAAACGCCTGGTGGAATTCGCCGCGCGCCAGTACAAGGTCAGCGAAGAGGACGTGGAATTCCACAACGGCCACGTGCGGGTACGCGACCATATCCTGACGTTCGAAGCCTTGATCCAGCAGGCGTACTTCGCCCAGGTATCGCTGTCGAGTACCGGGTTCTACAAGACCCCGAAAATCTTCTACGACCGCAGTCAGGCCCGGGGTCGGCCGTTCTACTACTTCGCCTTCGGCGCTGCCTGCTGCGAAGTGATCATCGACACCCTGACCGGCGAGTACAAGATGCTGCGCACCGACATCCTTCACGACGTCGGCGCCTCGCTGAACCCGGCCATCGACATCGGCCAGGTCGAGGGTGGTTTCATCCAGGGCATGGGGTGGCTGACCATGGAGGAGCTGGTGTGGAACAACAAGGGCAAGCTGATGACCAACGGCCCGGCCAGCTACAAGATCCCGGCGGTGGCGGACATGCCGCTGGACCTGCGGGTGAAGCTGGTGGAAAACCGCAAGAACCCGGAAGACACGGTGTTCCATTCCAAGGCAGTCGGTGAGCCGCCGTTCATGCTCGGCATTGCGGCCTGGTGCGCGATCAAGGATGCCGTAGCGAGCTTGGGTGACTACAGGCATCAACCGCAAATCGACGCACCGGCGACCCCGGAGCGGGTGTTGTGGGGCTGTGAGCAGATGCGGCAGTTGAAGGCGGCGAAAGCGGTTGAAGCAGAGGCCGAGCTGGCTTCGCTTTAAACCGAGGCGCGGCTAATCGCCAGCAGGCTGGCTCCCACAGGATTTTGTACTGAATCCAGATTTTGTGAACATCAGAAAAACTTGTGGGAGCTAGCTTGCTAGCGATTTAGCCAGCAGGCTGGCTCACACAGGATTCTGTACTGAATCCAGATTTTGTGAACACCAGAAAACCTGTGGGAGCTAGCTTGCTAGCGATTTAGCCAGCAGGCTGGCTCAGACAGGATTTTGTACTGGATCCAGATTCTGTGAACACCAGAAAAACCTGTGGGAGCTAGCCTGCTAGCGATTTAGCCAGCAGGCTGGCTCACACAGGATTCTGTACTGAATCCAGATTTTGTGAACAACAGAAAAACCTGTGGGAGCTAGCCTGCTAGCGATGACGGTCGAACAGACACCAAAGAGCTTGAGGTGAAACATGTACAACTGGATCGACGCCCTCGCCGACCTGCAACACCAGGGTGAGCCCTGCGTGCTGGTCACCATCATCGAAGAACTCGGCTCGACTCCGCGTAACGCCGGCTCGAAAATGGTCATCAGCGCCAACCAGTCTTTCGACACCATCGGTGGCGGGCACCTGGAATACAAGGCCATGCAGATCGCACGCGAGATGCTCGCCAGCGGCCGGCAGGACACCCATCTGGAGCGCTTCAGCCTGGGCGCCAGCCTGGGCCAATGCTGCGGCGGCGTCACCGTGTTGCTGTTCGAGCCGATGGGCCAGGTGCAGGCCCAGATCGCCGTGTTCGGTGCCGGCCACGTCGGCCGTGCGCTGGTACCGCTGCTTGCCAGCCTGCCCTGCCGGGTGCGCTGGATCGACTCGCGGGAATCGGAATTCCCCGAGCAGATCCCCCACGGCGTGCGCAAGATCGTCAGCGAAGAGCCTGTGGATGAAATCGATAACCTGCCCGCTGGCAGTTATTGCATCGTCATGACCCACAACCACCAGCTCGACCTCGAACTCACCGCCGCCTTACTCAAGCGCAACGATTTCACCTACTTCGGCCTGATCGGTTCGAAGACCAAACGGGTGAAATTCGAACACCGCCTGCGCGACCGCGGCTTCGACAGCGCCGTGCTGCAACGCATGCGCTGCCCGATGGGCATTGGTGAAGTCAAAGGCAAACTGCCTGTTGAAATCGCCATCTCCATCGCCGGCGAAATCATCGCCACGTACAACGCCAGTTTCGGCCAGCAGACTGCCAGCGCCGGATCATCGATTGCCAAACTGCTGCCCGCTTCACGTCGCAGCCAAGCCTCCAGCTGAGAAATACACATGCCTTTGACTCGCAAAGCCTACCGCGCCGCCATTTTGCACAGCATCGCCGACCCCGCCGAAGTTGGCATCGAAGCCTCTTATGAGTATTTCGAAGACGGCCTGCTGGTGGTGGACAACGGCCAGATCAGCGCCCTTGGCCACGCCAGCGACCTGCTGCCGACCCTGCCGGCGGACATCGAGATCAACCATTATCAGGACGCCCTGATCACCCCAGGTTTCATCGACACCCACATCCACTTCCCGCAAACCGGCATGGTCGGTGCCTACGGCGAGCAGTTGCTGGACTGGCTTAACACCTACACCTTCCCCTGCGAAAGCCAGTTCGCCGACAAGGCCCACGCCGACGAAGTCGCGGACATTTTCATCAAGGAACTGCTGCGCAACGGCACCACCACCGCCCTGGTATTTGGCAGCGTGCATCCGCAATCGGTGAACTCGTTCTTCGAAGCCGCCGAGCAGCTGGACCTGCGCATGATCGCCGGCAAAGTGATGATGGACCGCAATGCCCCGGACTATCTGACCGACACCGCCGAATCCAGCTACGTCGAGAACAAGGCGCTGATCGAGCGCTGGCACGGCAAGGGTCGCCTGCACTACGCGGTGACGCCACGCTTTGCACCGACCAGCACCCCGGAGCAACTGACCCTCGCTGGCCAGTTGCTCGGCGAATACCCTGACCTGTACATGCAGACCCACATCAGCGAAAACCTCAAGGAAGTCGAGTGGGTCAAGGAGCTGTTCCCGGAGCGCAAGGGCTACCTCGACGTCTACGACCATTACCAACTGCTGGGCGAGCGTTCGGTGTTCGCTCATGGCGTGCACCTGTGCGACGACGAGTGCGCACGGCTGGCTGAGACCGGCTCGGCCATCGCCTTCTGCCCGACGTCGAACTTCTTCCTGGGCAGCGGCCTGTTCAACCTGCCGATGGCTGAAAAGCACAAGTTGAACGTGGGCCTGGGCACGGACGTCGGCGGCGGCACCAGCTTCTCGCTGTTGCAGACGCTGAATGAGGCTTACAAGGTGATGCAGCTGCAAGGCGCGCGACTGAGCCCGTTCAAATCGCTGTACCTGGCCACCCTGGGCGGCGCTCGTGCGCTGCGCCTGGAAGACAAGATCGGCACGCTCAAGCCCGGCACCGACGCCGACTTCCTGGTGCTGGATTACAACGCCACGCCGCTGCTGAGCTATCGCTTGAAACAGGCCAACAACATTGCCGAGACGTTGTTTGTGCTGATGACCCTGGGGGATGACCGCACGGTGCTGCAGACTTATGCGGCGGGAACTCAGGTGCATCAGCGGTAAAAAATTGCATGCATAAAAAATCCCCCGGCGCTTTTCAGCCCGGGGGATTTTTATTGCCTGTCCTGCCGCTATCGCCAGCAGGCTGGCTCCCACAGGTATTTGTGGAGTTCACAAGTTTTTGCGTGCGACCTCAAACCCTCTAGGAGCCAGCCTGCTGGCTCCCACAGGTATTTGTGGGGTTCACAAGATTTGTGTGCGACCTCAAACCCTGTGGGAGCCAGCCTGCTGGCGATAGGCGCACCACGACACATCAGATTTTCGCCGCAGGCCGCCCCGGCTTCTTGGTCTGCAACAAATGCGAGAACACCGCATGCAGATCATCCGACGCACTTTCCTCGTCGAGATTGAGCTTGCTGTCGATGTGATCCATGTGATGCATCATCAAATCCACTGCCAGCTCGCCATTGCGCGCCTCGATGGCGTCGATCAGCTGGGTGTGTTCGTCATACGAACAGTGGGAGCGATTGCCGCTTTCGTACTGGGCAATGATCAGCGAGGTCTGCGACACCAGGCTGCGCTGGAAGCTGATCAGCGGGGCATTCTTCGCCGCTTCGGCCAGCTTCAGGTGGAACTCGCCCGACAGACGAATACCGGCACCGCGATCACCGCGGGAGAAACTGTCACGCTCATCGTTGACCATCTGGCGCAACTCGGCGATTTGCTCGGCCGTGGCGTGCTGTACCGCCAGCTCGGTGATCGCGCGCTCGACCAGACGCCGCGCCAGGAACACCTGGCGAGCTTCCTCGACGCTTGGGCTGGCGACCACGGCACCGCGGTTCGGGCGCAGCAGCACCACGCCTTCATGGGCCAGGCGCGACAGCGCGCGACGGATGATGGTACGACTGACCCCGAAAATTTCCCCCAGCGCTTCTTCGCTCAACTTGGTGCCGGGCGCCAGGCGCTGTTCGAGGATCGCCTCGAAGATATGCGCGTAGACAATATCGTCCTGGGTTCCGCTGCGGCCGGCTTTGCCTGCTCGCGGTTGTTTCTTGAGGGGCTGCAACTGTTCGTTCATGGGCACTCGAGTCGGGAGAACTGCGGCGAATAGACCGTGACTGTAATACGGCACAGTGGGTCGCTGGCAAGTATCGCGTAAAAAACACCGCGATTGTACACAATGGATGGTGGCAACACGACTGTATGGCTGTTTGTTGGCGCCGCTGTATTGCAACGATTGGTTACTTTTGAGTTTAGGCTTGATCGCAGAATCCGCAGCCGGAATGCGATCCCCGTACGGGGGGTCGCTTGGCTTTGGATAATTTCGTAGGCAATAAGGAACACCCCGTCATGAACGACGCCACGCACACGCAGCTTCGCCCACTGGCCGATACCTCGCCATCGGCCATCGTCGCCGGCTTTATCGCCATGATGACCGGCTACACCAGCTCCCTGGTGCTGATGTTCCAGGCTGGCCAGGCAGCGGGTCTTAGCAGCGGGCAGATTTCGTCGTGGATCTGGGCGATCTCGATCGGCATGGCGGTGTGCTCCATCGGCTTGTCACTGCGCTATCGCACGCCGATCACCATCGCCTGGTCGACCCCCGGCGCGGCCTTGCTGATCACCAGCCTGGGCGGTGTCAGCTACGGCGAAGCCATTGGCGCCTACATCACCTGCGCGCTCCTGGTGACCATCTGCGGCCTGACTGGCAGCTTCGAACGCCTGGTGAAAAAGATCCCGGCCTCCCTGGCCGCCGCACTGCTGGCGGGCATTCTGTTCAAAATCGGCAGTGAGATCTTCGTCGCCGCGCAGCATCGCACCGCGCTGGTGTTGGGGATGTTCTTTACCTACCTGGTGATCAAGCGCCTGTCCCCCCGCTACGCGGTGTTGGCCGCTCTGCTGATCGGCACCGCACTCTCGGGATTCATGGGGCTGCTGGATTTCAGCGCCTTTCACCTGGAAATTGCCACGCCGGTCTGGACCACCCCGCACTTTTCCCTGGCCGCCACCATCAGCATCGGCATCCCGCTGTTCGTGGTGGCGATGACCTCGCAGAACATGCCAGGTATCGCCGTGTTGCGCGCCGACGGCTACAACGTGCCGGCTTCGCCGCTGATCACCACCACGGGCATCGCCTCGTTGCTGCTGGCGCCCTTCGGCTCCCACGGCATCAACCTGGCGGCCATCAGCGCGGCCATCTGCACCGGGCCCCACGCCCATGAAGATCGCAACAAGCGTTACACGGCGGCGGTGTGGTGCGGGATTTTCTACGGCATTGCCGGGGTATTCGGCGCCACGCTGGCGGCACTGTTTGCAGCATTGCCCAAGGAGCTGGTGCTGTCGATTGCTGCGCTGGCGTTGTTCGGGTCGATCATCAATGGCTTGAGCATTGCCATGACCGAGGTCAAGGAGCGCGAAGCGGCGCTGATTACCTTCATGGTCACGGCGTCGGGGCTGACACTGTTTTCCATTGGCTCGGCGTTTTGGGGGATTGTGGCGGGGGTGTTGACGCTGGTGATCTTGAATTGGCGTAAAGCCCTGTAGGAGCGAGCTCGCTCGCGATGGACGTTAACGATTAAGCGGGAAACCTGACACCCCTTGGCGTCCTCAGGTCCATCGCGAGCAAGCTCGCTCCTACAGGGAGCCGAGGGCGGATTTCCGGCAAAAAAAAACGGCGACCCTTGGGTCGCCGTTTTTCATGACATCAAGCTACCGGATTGATCGGCTTTTCCGGGTACCAGACGTCGATCAGCGGGCTGACAGTCGCTTCGGTCAGTTCGCTGCGGCCCTTGAGCCAGGCTTCAACGGCTGCACGTTGCTCTTCGGAGACCGAGCCACGCTTCTGCAGGCATACCAGACCGAAGTCGTCGCCGCCAACATAGCCCAGGCCGTTGGCTTCCATGGCTTCTTTCAGGAACGCGTCGAGGAAAGCATCAATGGCTTCATCAGCCAAATCTTCTTTGAAATCCAGGTTCAGCTCGAAACCCAGCTCTTGAAATTCATCGACGCACAATTTTTTGCGCAGACGCTGGGAACGGTTAGTCGCCATTGGAACAATCCTCATAAGTAATAACGGGCGGCACTTTAGCAGTTTAAGCCGCCGATTGCCCGTCTCTATGGGAAGCGCGGCCTACCGCTGGTAAAAAAATAGCGGATTAGGTGCCCCGCTCACGGCACAAGCGGATAAACCTTGGGGCATAATGCCGACACTTTCATGACCACTGAGGGAATTTATCTTCATGCCCTCGTCTTTTTTCCCCCTCGACCGCAGGGTTCTATTTCACATGATCAAATCTTTGCGTCCATTGTTGCTGGCTGGCTTGCTTGTTCCATTGGCCTTTCCCGTCAACGCAGCCCCCATCAACACCGCCCTGACCCCCAACGTCGAAAAAGCCCTCAAGGCCAGCAAGCTGCAGGACAACGCCCTGTCCCTGGTGCTGATCCCGCTCAATGGCCCGGGCACGCCGACCATCTTCAACGCCGACGTCTCGGTCAACCCGGCCTCGACCATGAAACTGGTCACCACCTACGCGGCCCTGGAAATGCTCGGCCCGAATCACCAGTGGAAAACCGAGTTCTACACCGATGGCACCCTCAGCGGCGGCATCCTCAATGGCAACCTCTACCTCAAGGGTGGCGGCGACCCGAAGCTGAACATGGAAAAACTCTGGCTGCTGATGCGTGACCTGCGCGCCAATGGCGTGACCCAGATCACCGGCGACCTGGTGCTGGACCGCAACTTCTTCACCCAGCCGCAGTTGCCCGAGTTCAACGACGACGGCAATGACAACAACAAGCCGTTCCTGGTCAAACCGGATTCGCTGCTGGTCAACCTCAAGGCGCTGCGCTTTGTCGCGCGCAACGATAATGGCCGGGTGCTGGTGTCGGTCGAGCCGCCCATTGCGTCGATTCGCATCGAAAACCAGGTCAAGGCCATCAATTCCAAACAATGCACCGGTGGCGTGCGTTACAACCCGGTAACCCAGCCCGATGGCAGCGTGACCGTGACGGTTGGCGGCCAGCTGGGTGAAGGCTGCAGCTCGCAGACCTACCTGTCGCTGCTTGACCACGCGACCTACACCGCTGGCGCCGTGCGGGCGATCTGGAAGGAACTGGGCGGCAGCATCCAGGGCAAGGACGTGCTGGCCCCAACGCCAAGCGGCGCCAAGTTGCTGGCCCGGGCCTACTCGCCGGACCTGGCGGAAATCATCCGCGACATCAACAAGTACAGTAACAACACCATGGCCCAGCAGCTGTTCCTGAGCCTCGGTCAACGCTATCGCACCGACGCCGACGGCGATGACGCCAAGGCGGCCCAGCGAGTGGTGCGTCAATGGCTGGCGAAAAAAGGCATTACCGCGCCGCACCTGGTCATGGAGAACGGCTCCGGCCTGTCTCGCGCCGAGCGCGTGAGTGCCCGTGAAATGGCCGCGATGCTGCAGGCCGCATGGCGCAGCCCGTATGCCGCCGAGTTCATCAGTTCGATGCCGATTGCCGGTACCGATGGCACCATGCGCAAACGCCTGAAGACCACGGCGATGCGCGGCGAAGCCCACGTCAAGACCGGCACCCTGAACACCGTGCGGGCGATTTCCGGCTTCAGCCGCGACGTCAACGGCAATACCTGGGCGGTGGTGGCGATCCTCAACGATAAAGCGCCGTTTGGTGCGTCGTCGGTGCTGGACCAGGTGCTGCTGGACCTGTATCGCCAGCCGAAACTGCCTCAGACTGCTTCGGCTTTGTAATCGATCAAGATCAGGATCAAGAGATCGCAGCCTCGTTTCACTCGACAGCTCCTACAGGGTTATGTGCACAGGTTATGTGCATACCAACCTGTAGGAGCTGTCGAGTGAAACGAGGCTGCGATCTTTCCAAAACCACCCTAACTCATCTCCGCCTCGACCCGATCCCGCCCCGCCTGCTTCGCCGCATACACCCCCGAATCCGCCCGCAATAACAGCGCATCCGCGCCCTCACCGGCTCGCCAGCTGGCAATCCCGAAGCTTGCGGTCACTGTCCCTACGCCATCGATCGGCGACATGCGCAACGCCTGCCACAGTTGCAGCGCCAGCACGTGTGCGTGTTCGCCGCTGATGTCCGGGCACAGCACCATGAACTCTTCGCCACCCAGACGGCAGAACACATCAGTGCGCCGCAGCCGATCACCGATGCGCTCGCACACCGCCTGCAGCACCCGGTCGCCCACCGCGTGACCATGCTGGTCATTGATGCGCTTGAAGTGGTCGATATCGAGCATGATGACCGACAATTCACCGCCACCGCGCTCGACCCGGTCCATTTCAGTGGTCAGGCGTTCCTGGAAGTAGCGGCGGTTGTGAATCCCGGTCAGCGAGTCCGTCACCGACAGCGCCCGCAACTCCTCTTCCACGCGCTTGAGGTCGGAAATGTCGGAGATGTAGCCGTGCCACAGCACCCCGCCACCCGGTAGTTCCTCAGGGGTAGCCTCGCCACGCACCCAGCGCAACCCGCGGATGGGCAGCTGCACGCGATATTCCTCGCGCCACGGGCTGAGGGTGTCCGCTGACGCCCGGATCGAGGCGCGCACCCGGGTGGTGTCCTGTGGATGAATGCGCGTGAAGATCGCCTCGGCGTTAAGCAACAGGACGTCGGGCTCGAGTTCGTAGATCTCGCGGATCCCGTCACTGGCGTAGATCACGCTGAAACGCCCATCGAACTCCATCTTGAATTGATAAATGCCGCCCGGCACATGGGCGCTGAGCTTCTTCAGCAACAAATCCCGCGCCGCCAGGGCCTCGTGGACCCGCTTGCGCTCGGTGATGTCGATGCAGATCGCCAGGTGCCCAACCCACAGCCCCTGCTCGTCGAGCACTGGCGTGGCCAGCATGTTCACTGCCAGGTGACTGCCGTCGCTGCGCACCAGCGTCCATTCCCGCGCTTCGTGGCCGCCCTCCTCGCCGCCCTCGACCAGCATCGCCTGGCAGGTTGGAATCGGCTTGCCATAGCGCGCACTGAGTTCCGCCGAGCGAGCCTGGAGCTCCCGGGGCAGGTGCAGGTTCTCCAGGGTCATGCAGCCCACCACCTCGGCGTTGGTGTAGCCAAGCATCTGCTCGGCGCCGGCATTAAAGGTGGTGATGACCCCGCGCAGGTCCGTGGCAATAATTGCCACCTGCGTCGCGGCGTTCAGCACGCCGCGCAACTGGCCATGGGTGCCGCGCAATTCCTGCTCGCGGGCGCGCAGCTCCTGGGTCCGCTGCTCGACCATTTTCAGCGCCCGTTGGCGCTGGCTCACCAGCACGTACAGCAAGGCGCTGAGCAGCAGGCTGAGCATGCCGCCCAGCACTGCCAGGCTGCTGAGGGAGGAATGGTTGGCCTGGGTGAACGCGACGCTGGGTCGCATTTCGACCTGATACTCGTGGTCGGCCAGGCGAATCAGTTGGGTCGAGGACAGCTCGCTGGCGGCGGGTGTATTGCTCGATTCGTAGAGCACTTCATGCTGGTCAGCGGTGGACAGGTCCAGAATGCGTACCGAGAGAAAATCATGGGTCTCCTCGGGTAATCCATCCGCCAACAGCTGACGCATGCTGATCACGGCCATGACGTAGCCGTCGGGCACTGCCCCCGGTTGTGGCTGGTGACCGACGGGGGCGGCCAGCAGGATTCCACGGGCATAAGTGGGTTCGATGCCCACCAGATAAAGGGGTTGCGACACCGCCAGGCCGCCAAGGGCATCGGCCCGCTCCAGCGTCGCACGGCGCTGAGGCTGGGCGAGCAAGTCGAAACCCAGCGGCGTGGGGAGACGACTTTGGCTCTGTGTGTACAGCACCGGGGCGTACTCGTCGCGTTCAGGGGCAATCTGCAGGTTGCCTGCGGCATCCATGTCGCGCACGCTGAATTCGCTCAGGCCCTGCTGATGCGCGGTCTGCTCAAGCGCCGCCCGTTCAGACCGGGATATGCGTGGGGCCCAGGAGTAAGCCTGGGTGCGATGCAAAAGTGGTTTGGCATACCCGTCGAATTCCTCTCGGGACACCGAACCGGAATTGGCAAAGAACCGGCGCAGCCCGTCGAGGCGCTGCTCCTGGTCTTCGAAACGTTCTTCGATACGGCTGTAGCGTTCACTGGCCAGCAGTTGGAAACGTTGCCGTAATTGATGGTGGAACTGGTTTTGTGTCGACCAGGCGAGCAATCCGGTAAAAATCCCGCCCACGAGCAATACCAGCAGCGCGACCAGCCAGGCCGAAACGTGTTCACTGATAAACCCCAGGATCTTTGGGCGCATGACGTGCAACGACATATAGGCAGACTCAAAACGCCAAGTGCCGGGAAAACCCACTGGCCCTGGGTTGAGTTATAGCTATTAGCCACTAATTTGACCAGCACTGTACTTGCAACTGCACCCTTTGCTGCTGATGCTCCTGTAGGAGCTGTCGAGTGAAACGAGGCTGCGATCTTTGGATCTTTTCTTTAAAACAAGATCAAAAGATCGCAGCCTGCGGCAGCTCCTACAGTGGATCCAGGTGTCAACGCGCCATGATTTTCCAGGCGCGGTGGATTTTGCCGTTACGGGCGAAGTCCGGGTCGATGGTCTTGGCGGTGATCTCCTCGACTGCGTAGCGCTCGCTCAGGTTGGGCTCGAGCTCGAACTTGCGGAAGTTGTTGGAGAAGTACAGCACACCACCCGGTGCCAGGCGCGCCATGGCCAGGTCGATCAGTTGCACCTGGTCACGTTGCACGTCGAAGATCCCTTCCATGCGCTTGGAGTTGGAGAACGTCGGCGGGTCAATGAAGATCAGGTCGTACTCGTCACGGCAGGCGTCCAGCCAGACCATCACATCGCCCTGCTCCAGGCGGTTCTTGTCGGAGAAGCCGTTCAGAGAAAGGTTGCGCCGCGCCCAGTCCAGGTAGGTTTTCGACAGGTCGACGCTGGTGGTGCTGCGTGCGCCACCCTTGGCTGCGTGCACACTCGCCGTCGCGGTGTAGCAGTACAGGTTGAGGAAGCGCTTGCCTGCCGCCTCCTGCTGAATGCGCATACGCATCGGCCGGTGGTCGAGGAACAGACCGGTGTCGAGGTAGTCGGTGAGGTTCACCAGCAGCTTGACGCCACCTTCGTTGACCTCGACGAACTTGCCCTGCGCGGCCTGGCGCTCGTATTGCTTGGTGCCGCTCTGCCGCTCGCGACGCTTGACCACGACGCGGCTCTTGTCGACGTTCAACGCCTGGGGAATCGCCGCCAGGGCATCGAACATGCGCGCCGAAGCTTTTTCCGGGTCGATGGATTTTGGCGCGGCGTATTCCTGGACGTGGACCCAATCCTGGTACAGGTCGATGGCCATGGAGTATTCCGGCATGTCGGCATCGTAGACGCGGTAGCAGTCGATGCCTTCACGCTTGACCCACTTGCTCAGGGCCTTGAGGTTCTTCTGCAGGCGGTTGGCGAACATCTGCCCACCCTCGCTCAAGCGCGGCTGCTCGATCACCACCGGCGCCGGTTTGATCGGGTTGCCGTTCTTGTTGTACTTCTCGTACTTGCCTGGCGCGACGTCGTTGCCTTCGACCTGGACTTCAGCCTGCTCGCGCTCGACCTGGCGTTGTTCCGGGGTGCGACGCTCGCCAGTCACGAACTGGTCCGGGGTGACCTTGATCAGCAGCAGCTTGCACGGCAAGGCGCCGTTCCAGAACGAATACTGCTTGTGGCTGCGGATACCCATGCGCTTGCCCAGGTCCGGCGCGCCGGTGAACACGGCCGCTTCCCAGTTCAGGCAGGCCTGACGCAGGCGCTCGCCAAGGTTCTGGTAGAGATAGAGCAGGCTCGCCTCATCGCCCAGACGCTCGCCGTACGGCGGGTTGCAGATGACCAGGCCTTTCTGGTTCTGGTCCGGACGCGGTTCAAAGGTGCCGACTTCGCCCTGGTAGATCTTGATCCACTCGCTCAGGCCAGCCCGTTCAACGTTATTGCGACCAGGCTGAATAAGGCGCGGGTCCGCTTCGTAACCGCGAATCCACAGCGGCGGCTTGGCCAGGCCGGCGGCGCAACGCTCGGTGGCTTCTTCATGAAGCTTTTTCCACAGCGCCGGAACGTGGCCGAGCCAGGCGGTGAAGCCCCACTGCTCGCGACGCAGGTTGGGGGCCATGTCGGCGGCGATCATCGCCGCTTCGACCAGGAAGGTGCCCACGCCACACATCGGGTCAGCCAGGGCGCCGCCGTCGGCAGCAATACGTGGCCAGCCGGAACGGATCAGGATCGCCGCCGCGAGGTTTTCCTTCAGAGGTGCCGCACCCTGCTGCAGGCGGTAACCGCGCTGGTGCAGGCTGTGGCCGGACAGGTCGAGCGACAGAATCGCTTCGCCGCGGTCCAGGCGCAGGTGAATACGCAGGTCGGGGTTGAGTTTATCAATCGACGGACGGTCGCCTTGCGGGGTGCGCAATTTGTCGACGATGGCGTCCTTGACCTTCAACGCGCCGAAATGGGTGTTATCGATGCCCGAGCCATGGCCACTGAACTCGACGGCCAGGGTGCCGTCGCTGAGCATGTGGTCCTGCCATTCGATGTCGAGCACACCGTGGTAGAGATCTTCGGCGTCCTTCATCGGGAAACGCTTGAGCACCAGCAGCACCCGGTTCGCGAGGCGCGACCACAGGCACAGGCGGTAGGCGGTTTCCATGGTTGCCATGCCGCGCACGGCAGAGGTGTGCTCACGCGCTTCCTCAAGGCCAAGCCCGACGGCTTCCTCGATGAGCAGGCCTTCAAGGCCTTTTGGGCAAGTGAGGAAGAGTTCGAAACGATCGGACATGGGAATTCCAGAACCTTTAGCTGAGTGAACGGGCAACGCATTGCCGGTCCGGTTTTCAATCAGGCGCTTTTCTAAAAGAACGCCCGCGTGGCACGAAGGTGTGCCGACCCACCCTTGCTGCTCGGTGTAAAGGAGCTTAGATGCAAAGACAGGTAAAAAAGTTGGTGCAACAAAATGTCATAACTCGACCCTTCGTCGAATAATGCGCCCACTCAACGCGAGGCATTCTCAGCAAGGGATTAACGTCATCATCCTGCGGGGTGCCGATCATACCGGGGTTTGACCAACAAACGCTGGCAAATATCGTGTTACTTATGGCCATACCACCTTAATGGTTACGTCCTTATGACAAAACGATCATTCCCTCGATGTGACGCATTGGTTAGAACTCAACACAGGTTGGCGCCGCAACGACGTCAACAACTTGGCTCGCGACGCCGGCAGCGAGCCGCCAACGGCAGGTTATTTCTGCCAGACCTCAATTGAGGTCAACGCGATAAATACAGTCAACAAGTGAGGGCAACACCCTATGAGAAGACTTAAGCGTGATCCGTTGGAAAGAGCATTTTTGCGCGGATATCAATATGGCGTTGGTGGCAAATCCCGTGAGCTTTGCCCATTTACTCTACCGTCGGTACGTCAAGCCTGGATTAACGGCTGGCGAGAAGGACGCGGCGACAACTGGGACGGTATGACCGGCACTGCGGGAATCCACAGACTCAACGAACTTCACGCCGTCGGCTAATTTTACAGGGCTAAACACTCCGACACGACAATCTGAACACTGCATCAATTAACCACGCACGCCCCATCCGGGCGGCGGGCTTCGGCCCAGGGGCTCCGTCGAGGAGCCCTTTTTTATGGCTGCTTTCCCGCCAAAGCGCAGCCGGCATTGGCTGGAATCACCGGGCCATGGGGGTTATCTCAGGGCGGCGATGGCGTCCACGCACTCGCGAATCAACGCCGGGCCCTTGTAGATGAAACCGGAGTAGATCTGCACCAGGCTCGCCCCTGCAGTGATTTTCTCGGCGGCGTGCTTGCCTTCGGTGATCCCGCCCGCGGCGATGATCGGCAGACGCCCTGCCAGCTCTGCTGCCAGCACCTTGACCGTATGGGTGCTCTTCTCCCGCACCGGGGCACCCGACAAGCCGCCTGCCTCGTCCCCATGCTCCATGCCTTCGACGCCAACGCGACTCAGGGTGGTGTTGGTGGCGATGACGGCGTCCATGCCGGTCTCAACCAGGGCCTGGGCGACCTGGGCGGTTTCTTCGTCGGTCATGTCCGGGGCAATCTTGATCGCCAGTGGCACATGTCTGCCGTGACGCAAGGCCAGTTCCGCACGGCGGGTGGCCAGGTCGGCGAGCAATTGCTTGAGCGAATCACCAAATTGCAGGCTGCGCAGCCCTGGTGTGTTCGGCGAACTGACGTTAACCGTGATATAGCTGGCGTGGGCATACACCTTGTCCAGGCAGATCAGGTAATCGTCCACGGCGCGCTCGACGGGCGTATCGAAGTTCTTGCCGATATTGATGCCCAGCACGCCCTTGTACTTCGCCGCAGCCACCCGGGCCAGCAGGTGATCGACGCCAAGGTTGTTGAAGCCCATGCGATTGATGATGGCCTCGGCTTCCGGCAGACGGAAAATCCGTGGTTTCGGATTGCCCGGTTGCGGACGCGGGGTCACGGTGCCGATTTCGACGAAACCGAAACCCAGTTGGGCAAAACCGTCGATGGCCGCGCCATTCTTGTCCAGGCCCGCTGCCAGGCCTACGGGATTGGGAAAATCCAGGCCCATGACGGTCACCGGCTTTTTCGCCGGCGCCTTGCACAACATGCCGTTGAGCCCCAGGCGTCCGCCCGCGCCGATCAGGTCCAGGGACAGATCGTGGGAGGTTTCCGGGGAAAGTTTGAACAACAGCTGACGGGCCAGGGTGTACATGGGCGGCTTTGACTCTGGGCGGCGAAAAGTGGCGCCGATTATAGCCGGGGTGGAGGCTGGCGTGCGAGAGACCGGTTAAATCGAGTTCGACAGCTCGGTTCGCACAGCAGGCCCGACCACGGCGCAGTCGAATCGATACCCCTGGCCATAGACGGTGGTGATGAAGTCACGGTCCTCCTTCAACAGCTTGCGCAACACGTAGATGCAGCGTGTCAAGGACTCCTCGGCTGCATCGGTCCCGGGCCAGACCGCGCCCAGCAGTTGATCCTTGCTGACCACCAGACCGGCCGAGCCGAGCAACAGGCGAAGCACGCATAATTCTTTTGGCGGAACGTGTACGACCCTGCCCGCGTGCATCAGGGTGCCGTCACTCTGCAGCCGCCACCGGTCAAACATGAATGACTCGGACGGGGAATGATCAATGGCGCTGTTCATGTTCGCAACTCCCTATGCCTGTGCGCTGCCAGGCTCAACGATGAATGGCGCGACAATAGAGAATCGGGCAGGCGCCTTTCGTAGGACTCCAGGCTTACCAACCTGGGGAAATGTCGATCCAGCTTGTAGGATTTTTAACCGCCGATAACCCTCACGGCCGAAGGGTGGATTGGATGATCGCGGGAGGATGGATGAGGTGGCGCGTTGAATCCTGATGAAAAGCTGATGGCCGCTGGCATATGCCTTGCAGCCCTACTCACATCAGTGCTCGAACCAACGTCGGACATGAGCGCAAGGACAATGGCGTCGCCACCCGGCTCTGCTCGCGCATGGACCGGTGGCGACGTCTTTTTTTTAAGGTGCACAGTCGATGAACGAACCCTCCGCCGGCCCATTGGCCTGGGTCAATGGCAGCGATGCCCCGGAAAAAACCGAAATCAATCTCGGCTTCATGGCCCTGAGCGACTGCGCCTCCGTAGTCGTCGCCGCCACCCAGGGCTTTGCCCAGCCTTACGGCCTGACCCTGAACCTCAAGCGCCAGTCGTCCTGGGCCAGCCTGCGGGACAAACTGGTCAGCGGCGAACTGGACGCCGCCCACAGCCTGTATGGCCTGGTGTATGCGGTGCACCTCGGCATAGGCGGCGTCGCCGCCACCGACATGGCGGTGCTGATGGGCCTGAACCAGAATGGCCAGAGCATCAACCTCTCCCCGGGCTTGCAGGCACTTGGCGTGACCAGTCCTGAGGCACTGGATCGCCACGTGCACCAAAGTCGCCCACGGCTGACGTTTGCCCAGACATTCCCCACCGGCACCCACGCCATGTGGTTGTACTACTGGCTGGCGAGCCAGGGTATCCATCCGCTGCAGGATGTCGACAGCGTGGTGGTGCCGCCGCCGCAGATGGTCGCGCACCTGCAGGCGGGGCGCATCGACGGTTTCTGCGTGGGCGAGCCGTGGTCCGCCAGTGCAGTGAAACAGAATCTGGGATTCACCCTGGCGACCACCCAGGCAATCTGGCCCGATCACCCGGAAAAAGTCCTGGGCTGCACCCGCGCCTTCGTCGAGCAGTATCCCAATACCGCCCGCGCCCTGGTCATAGCGATTCTCGAGGCCAGTCGTTTTATTGAAGCCAGTAGCGAGAACCGTCGCAGCACCGCGCAGCTGCTCAGTGCTGCGCAATATCTCGATGCGCCGCTCGATTGCATCGAACCGCGGCTGCTGGGCGACTACGCCGACGGGCTGGGCAATCGCTGGCAGGACCCGCATGCCCTGCGCTTCCACGGGGATGGCGAGGTCAATTTGCCTTATCTGTCCGATGGCCTTTGGTTCATGACCCAATTTCGTCGCTGGGGGTTGCTGCGCGACGATCCGGATTATCTGGCGGTCGCCCGACAGGTTCAGCAACTGGACCTGTACCGCGAAGCCGCCAGCGCCGTGGGAGTTGCCAGCCAGCCCGGGGACATGCGCCGCAGCCAGTTGATCGACGGCAAGATCTGGGACGGCTCGGACCCGGCCGGGTATGCACGCAGTTTCAAGCTGCATGCCCTGCATGACTCCTCTGCCCTACTCGCCAGCCGCTGACAGGAGACTGCGAACATGTTGCGTATCCTGCTGATCAACGACACGGCGAAGAAAGTCGGACGCCTCAAGGCCGCCTTGACCGAAGCCGGCTTCGAGGTGATCGACGAGTCCGGCCTGACCATCGACCTGCCCTCACGCGTCGAAACGGTGCGCCCGGACGTGATCCTGATCGATACCGAGTCACCCAGCCGCGATGTCATGGAGCAAGTGGTGCTGGTGAGCCGTGATCAACCCAGGCCGATTGTGATGTTCACCGACGAGCATGACCCGGGCGTGATGCGCCGGGCGATCAAGTCCGGGGTGAGTGCCTACATTGTCGAAGGCATTCACGCACAGCGCCTGCAACCGATTCTCGACGTGGCCATGGCGCGTTTCGAGAGCGACCAGGCACTGCGCGCTCAATTGCATGCCCGCGACCAACAACTGGCGGAACGCAAGCGCATCGAGCTGGCCAAGGGGTTGTTGATGAAGATGAAAGACTGCAACGAGGAAGAGGCCTACACCCTGATGCGCCGCCAGGCGATGAGCCGGCAGCAGAAGCTGATTCAGGTGGCGGAGCAGATTATTGCGATGAGTGAGTTGCTGGGCTGAGGTGTTGTGCTGGCCCCGCGGACGCCATCGCGGGCAAGCCCGGCTCCCACAGAGATGTCTGCCGTACACAAATACTGCGTCCACCACCAACACCCTGTGGGAGCGGGCTTGCCCGCGATGGGAGCACCTCGGTTTCAGTGGTTGGCACAGATCTGGCTATGTAATTCACCACAGGTAACCAACGGCGGTTGCCCCACCTACGACAAAGACGTCGCTCACCCCATTTGCCCTGGCAAATCCGGTAGCGGCGTTTTTTCGTTTTGGCCCCATGGCACGGGGTCGGTGGTGCGGCCGTCAAGGCGCCCCATCTGCTAGCTCACGGTTCCCACTCGAGACTCTTCACAGCTGAGGTGCGCGATGAATTCAAGCTTCTGGAAATCCGGTCATACCCCGACTCTGTTCGCGGCGTTCCTCTATTTCGACCTGAGCTTCATGGTCTGGTACCTGCTCGGCCCACTGGCCGTACAAATAGCCACGGACCTGCAGCTGACCACCCAGCAGCGCGGCCTGGTGGTTGCCACGCCGATTCTGGCCGGGGCAATACTGCGCTTCATCATGGGCATGCTGGCCGATCGCCTATCGCCGAAAACCGCCGGGATCATTGGCCAGGTGATTGTCATCTGCGCCCTGTTCGTGGCCTGGAAGCACGGCATCCACAGCTACGAACAAGCATTGCTGCTGGGGCTGTTCCTCGGCATGGCCGGCGCGTCGTTCGCCGTGGCTTTGCCGCTGGCATCGCAGTGGTATCCGCCGCAACATCAAGGCAAGGCAATGGGCATTGCGGGGGCAGGTAATTCCGGCACGGTGCTGGCCGCATTGATCGCCCCGGTCCTGGCGGCGGCATTCGGCTGGAGCAACGTATTCGGCTTCGCCCTGATCCCGTTGATCCTGACGCTCATTGTGTTCACCTGGCTGGCCAAAAATGCCCCGGAGCGGCCAAGAGCCAAATCGGTCACCGACTACTTCAAGGCCCTGGGCGATCGCGACAGCTGGTGGTTCATGTTCTTCTACAGCGTAACGTTCGGCGGCTTCATCGGCCTGGCGAGCGCTCTGCCCGGCTACTTCAACGACCAATACGGACTGAGCCCGGTCACCGCCGGTTACTACACCGCCGCCTGCGTGTTTGGCGGCAGCCTGATGCGGCCTTTGGGTGGTGCGCTGGCCGACCGTTTCGGCGGGATTCGCACGCTGCTGGGGATGTATACCGTGGCGGCTGTGTGTATCGCAGCAGTCGGTTTCAACCTGCCAAGTTCCTACGCCGCCCTGGCGCTTTTCGTGTGCACCATGCTCGGTTTGGGGGCAGGTAATGGCGCGGTGTTCCAACTGGTCCCACAGCGTTTTCGCCGGGAAATCGGCGTGATGACCGGGTTGATCGGCATGGCGGGCGGCATTGGCGGGTTTGCCCTGGCAGCCGGCATGGGCGCCATCAAGCAAAGCACCGGCAGCTACCAGCTGGCGTTGTGGTTGTTCGCCAGCCTGGGCGTGCTCGCCTGGTTCGGCCTGCATGGCGTGAAACGTCGCTGGAGAACCACCTGGGGCTCTGCTGCCGTCACCGCTGCACGGGTCTGAACCGGCAATGAGCCTGCAGCTGAGTTTCGCTGAAGCCAGCGCCATCGGTCCGCGCGAGGAAAACCAGGACGCCCTGCGCCTGGTCACGCCCGATCCGGCGCTGGCCGCGAGCAAAGGCTATCTGTTCGCGATTGCCGATGGCGTCAGTCAATGCGCCGACGGCGGGCTCGCAGCCCGCTCGACCTTGCAGGCGCTGGCGCAGGATTACTACGCGACGCCGGAAACCTGGGCGGTCGCCCAGGCCCTCGATCGCCTGCTGCTGGCGCAGAACCGCTGGCTGCAGGCCAATGGCGGCGGGCAGCCGCTGCTGACCACTGTCAGCGCCCTGGTCGTGCGCGGCCGGCGCTTCACCCTGGCGCATGTCGGTGATTGCCGGGTGTATCGCTGGCATGCCGGCCACTTGCAGCGTATCAGCGAGGACCACGTCTGGGATCAGCCCGGCATGCAGCACGTGCTCAAGCGTGCGATGGGCCTGGATCAACATCTGGTGCTGGATTTCCTCGATGGCGAGTTACGCCTGGACGAGAGCTTTGTGCTGCTCAGCGACGGCGTCTGGGCGGTATTGGGCGACACGGCCATCGCGGCAATCCTGCGCGATCAACCGGATCTGCACAGTGCCGCGCAAACCCTGGTCAGTGCCGCGCACCTGGCGGGCAGCCAGGACAACGCCAGCGCACTACTGGTGCGGGTGGATGCCCTGGGAGAGTCGAGCATCGGCGATGCCCTGGTGCACTTGCAGCAATGGCCGCTGCCGCCAGCGCTGAAGCCGGGGCAGATGTTCGAGGGCTGGCAAGTCGACACGATACTAGGACAAAGCCAGCAGTCGCTGCTGTACCGGGTGCATGACGGGCAGCAGCAACCCTGGTTGCTGAAAACCCTGCCCGGGCGCCTGCACGACGATCACCAGGCCGGGCAGGCATTGCTGGCAGAGGAATGGTTTCTCAAGCGCGTTGCCGGACGGCACTTTCCTGAAGTCCATCCCGCCAGTCAGCGTCAGCACTTGTACTACGTGATGCGTGAATACTCCGGTTCAACCCTGGCGGCACTGCATGCCGACGTCGGACCGTTGCCGCTGGCTCAATGGCTGGACCTGGCCGAACGCCTGTTGCGCGCAGTCGGCATGCTGCATCGCCGACAGATTCTGCATCGCGACATCAAGCCGGAGAACCTGCTGCTGGGTGACGACGGCGAGTTGCGCCTGCTGGATTTTGGCCTGGTCTATTGCCCGGGCCTGTCCGAAGACCAGCCGTGCGCCCTGCCCGGCACCCCGAGCTACATCGCGCCGGAAGCTTTTGGCGGCGCGGCACCCACCCTGCAACAGGACCTTTACGCGGTCGGCGTGACCCTGTACTTCCTGTTGACCGGGCACTACCCCCACGGCGAAATCGAAGCCTTCCAGCGCCCGCGCTTTGGTGTGCCGGTGAGTGCCAGTCGCTACCGCCCGGACCTGCCGGAGTGGATCGCGCAGAGCCTGGCGCGGGCCGTTGCGGCTGATCCGGCGAATCGATTTGAAACGGCGGAAGAATGGTTGCTGCTCCTGGAACAGGGCGAGCGGCACAGCCTGAGCGTGCGGCCACGACCTTTGCTGGAACGCGAACCGCTGAAGGTGTGGCGGACCATGGCGCTGGTGTCGCTGGTGGTGAATATGGTGCTGTTGATTTTGGTTTTTCGTGGTTAGTACCGGGGAGCGCCCATCGCGAGCAGGCTCGCTCCCACAGGGCATCTCCACTGGCCTATGAGGAACAGGCTCCAACGGAGTGCGTCACGCTTCGATTCGGTGCAGGAACGGCACTGCCAACCTTCAAAAACCACCTGTGAAACATCAATTGTGCCGGCTTCCAGACTTGGCACAACCACTGCATTAACGCTCCCAACAGACATAAAGCTCACCCTCAACGAAGAGGGCTGCGCTTCCCGATAGAACGGGACAAGGACAAAGGCGTCCCCGCCAGGCAACTGGCGGGACGCCTTTTTTTGTTTGCGCGAAATGTTCAAGTACGACCTGAAACGCCAAGATGCGGCGGGTCCCAGCTCCCCGGAGAACCTGATGAACAAATTGAAACTGGTGATGATCGGCAACGGCATGGCCGGGGTCCGCACCCTGGAGGAATTGCTCAAGCTGAGCAACGACCTGTACGACATCACCGTCTTCGGCGCCGAACCCCATACCAACTACAATCGCATCCTGCTGTCGCCGGTACTGGCGGGCGAGCAGACGTTCGAAGAGATCGTGCTCAACGACCTGGACTGGTACCTCGACAACAACATCAAGCTGCTGCTTAACCGCAAAGTGGTGCAGATCGACCGGATCAGGCGCCGGGTGATTGCCGATGACGGCACCGAAGCCGAGTACGACCGCCTGCTGATTGCCACCGGCTCGACGCCGTTCATCCTGCCCATTCCGGGCAACACGCTGCAGGGCGTGATCGGCTACCGCGACATCGCCGACACCCAGGCGATGATCAACACCGCCAGGACCCACACCCATGCCGTGATCATCGGCGGCGGCCTGCTCGGCCTTGAAGCGGCCAACGGCCTGATGCTGCGCGGCATGCACGTCACCGTGGTGCACATAGGCGAATGGCTGCTGGATCGACAGCTGGACAAGACCAGCGGCCAGCTGCTGCAGACCGCCCTGGAAGGTCGCGGCCTGCACTTTCGCCTGCGCGAACAGACCCAGGCGCTGCACGATGCCGGCAATGGCCGGGTCGGCTCGGTGCAATTCAGCAATGGCGACGTGATCCCGGCCGACCTGGTGGTGATGGCGGCCGGTATTCGGCCCCGCACCGAACTGGCGGAAAAATCCGGCCTTCCCTGCAACCGCGGGATCCTGGTCAACGACACGCTGCAAACCTACGACCCGCGCATCTACGCGATTGGCGAATGTGCCAGCCACCGCGGCATCGCCTACGGCCTGGTCGCGCCCCTGTTCGAACAGGCCAAGGTCTGCGCCAACCACCTGGCCCAGCTGGGTTTCGCCACCTATAAGGGCTCGGTGACCTCGACCAAATTGAAGGTCACCGGCATCGACCTGTTCTCCGCTGGCGACTTCATGGGCGGTGAAGGTACCGAGACCATCACCCTTTCGGACCCGATTAGCGGGATCTACAAAAAACTGGTGATCAAGGACGACGTCCTCGTCGGCGCCTGCCTGTACGGCGATACCGCAGACGGCGGCTGGTATTTCCGCCAGATCCGGGAGAACCACGACATTGAGCCAATCCGTGACCACCTGATGTTCGGCGACGCCTGCTTGCCGGCCCTGCGGGAAGCAAGTTGATGGACCGGCAGATCACCGCTTCAACCTGCTGTTACTGCGGGGTCGGCTGCGGCGTACTGATCGAACATGACGGCGAGCGCATTCTCGGCGTCAGCGGCGATCCGGCCCACCCCGCCAACTTCGGCAAGTTGTGCAGCAAGGGTTCGACCCTGCACCTGACGGGCGACCTTGCGGCAAGGGCGCTCTATCCGGAACTGCGCCTGGGCAAAACCCTGGCCCGCGGCCGCACGGACTGGGACACCGCCCTGGATCACGCCGCCAGCGTATTCGCCCGCACCATCGCCGAACACGGCCCGGACAGTGTGGCGTTCTACATCTCCGGCCAATTGCTGACCGAGGATTACTACAGTTTCAACAAACTGGCGCGGGCGCTGGTGGGCACCAACAACATCGACAGCAACTCACGCCTGTGCATGTCTTCGGCGGTGGTCGGCTACAAGCGCAGCCTCGGCGCGGATGCCCCACCGTGCAGCTACGAAGACCTGGAGTCGAGCGATTGCGTGATGATCGTCGGCAGCAACATGGCCTACGCCCACCCGGTACTTTTCCGGCGGCTGGAAGAGGCCAGATCCCGCCGACCGCAGATGAAAGTTATCGTTATCGACCCGCGCCGCACCGACACCTGTGACCTCGCCGACTTGCACCTGGCGATACTGCCGGGCACCGATGTCGCCCTGTTCCACGGGATCCTGCACCTGTTGCTGGTGGAGGACCAGGTTGATCATGACTTTATCGACGCGCACACCCAGGGGCTGCCAGAGCTGAAAAGCCTGGTGCGCGACTACAGCCCGCAGAGGGTCTCGCAACTGTGCGGGATCAGTGTCGAACAGCTGCGGCAGTGCGCGCAGTGGATCGGCACTTCGCCGACTTTCCTGTCGTTGTGGTGCATGGGGCTCAACCAGTCCACGGCTGGCAGCGCCAAGAATAGCGCGCTGATCAATCTGCACCTGGCCACCGGGCAAATTGGCCGCCCAGGCGCAGGACCTTTCTCGCTGACCGGTCAGCCCAATGCCATGGGCGGACGCGAAACCGGCAGCCTGTCGAACCTGCTGCCAGGCCATCGCGACGCCGCCAATGCCGAGCATCGTGCGGAAGTGGCGGCCTACTGGGGCGTTGAGCAACTGCCGCACACCACCGGGCTGAGCGCCATCGAGTTGTTCGAACAGGTGCGCAGCGGCCGTATCAAGGCCTTGTGGATCGCCTGCACCAACCCCGCGCAATCGATGCCCGACCAGAGTGCCGTGCGTGAGGCCCTGCAGGCATGCCCGTTCGTGGTGTTGCAGGAAGCCTTTCGCACCACTGAAACCGCAGCCTTTGCCGACCTGCTGCTACCCGCCGCGAGCTGGGGTGAAAAAGAGGGCACTGTGACCAACTCCGAGCGGCGCATTTCCCACGTGCGCCAGGCTGTCATCGCCCCTGGCGAGGCACGGCCGGACTGGGCCATCACGGTGGATTTCGCACAGCGCCTGGAAAGACATCTGCGTCCAGAGCACGCCAGCCTGTTTGTCCTCGACACGCCGGCGCAGATCTTTGACGAGTACAAGCAACTGACCCAAGGCCGCGACCTGGACCTTTCCGGGCTCAGCCATGCCTTGATCGACCAGATCGGCCCGCAGCAATGGCCCTTCCCGCCCGGCGCCAGCCAAGGTACCGCGCGCCTGTACGGTGACGGAATATTCCCCACCGCCAACGGCCGCGCGCACTTCATTGCCGACCCGTATCAAGCGGCCAAGGAACAACGGGATGCGCGGTTTCCCCTGACCCTGATCACCGGGCGCCTGCGCGATCAATGGCACGGCATGAGCCGCACCGGCACCGCTGCGCAGCTGTTCGGTCACGTCAGTGAAGCGGTGTTGAGCCTGCACCCGGATGAGCTACGCCGCCATCGCTTGCAGTCCGGCGACCTGGTCAGCCTGAACAGTCGCCGTGGCGCGGTGGTGCTGCCGGTTACCCGTGACGAGAACGTTCGGCCAGGCCAGGCGTTTTTGCCCATGCACTGGGGCGACCGGTTTCTCAAAGGCGGGGTCAATTCGCTGACCCAACCGGCCTTTGATCCCCTGTCGAAGCAGCCGGAACTGAAGCACAGCGGCGTGCGACTGGAGCCGATAAACCTGCCGTGGCGACTGTTTGCCTTGGTCGAAGGTAACGTTCAACAGCAACTGGAGCGCCTGCGACCCCTCTGTGAGGAATTTTCCTACGCCAGCCTGAGCGTGGCTGGCCGTGAGCGCCCGGCGCTGCTTATACGGGCTGCCAGCGCCTCGGCGCCCGACGCCCAGTTATTGCGCGACATCGACCAGTGCCTGGGCGTGGATGAAGGCCCGGTGCTGGCCTACGAGGACGTGCGCCGCTCGATCGGCAAACGCGTACGCATCGAACACGGCAGGATCACCGCCATCCGCCTGGCCGGGGAAACCCTGGCCCAGCACTGGCTGCAAAACCTGTGGCTCGAAGGGCGCGCCGATGAACCACTGCGGCGCTGGATGCTGGCCCCCTTGAGTGCACCACCCGGCGACGGCGCCGCCATTGGCACCGGCAACAAAACCCTGTGCAACTGCCGCAATGTCAGCCACAGCGCGGTTTGCGCGGGAATCAGTCGAGGCCTGGACTTGCAGGGTCTTAAACAGCAATTGGGTTGCGGCACGCAGTGCGGTTCATGCGTCCCGGAAATCAAGCGACTGCTGGCCGCCACGGCTCAGCCAGTCGCCGTTATCTGATGAGGAAAATACGATGAGCGCAAAAGTCTGGCTGGTGGGCGCAGGCCCTGGATACGCCGGTGGCCATGATCGAGAACGCCTCCCTGGCGCATCGGCGCGAATGCCGCAGCGACCTGAGCGCCATGGAATAGGATGCGAGTGCGTTTGAACTGAAAAGCCCGGCGATTCTGGTGATTGGGGCCGCGGGCGGACGATCTTTGGGGCCACCGCAAAATCCGGATAAAACCCAAATCGCAGGCAAAGAAAAGCCCGGCCTAAGCCGGGCTTTCCTCAGAGCTGCGAGCTAATTACTTAGCTTGAGCTTCAACCTGCGCTTCTACGCGACGGTTTACAGCGCGGCCAGCTTCAGTCGCGTTGTCAGCAACTGGGCGGGATTCGCCGTAGCCAACAGACTGAACGCGGGACGATTCAACACCGTACTGGTTGGTCAGAACTTGCTTAACGGCGTTTGCACGACGCTCAGACAGCTTCTGGTTGTAAGCGTCAGGACCGACGGAGTCAGTGTGACCTTCAACAGTGGTGCTGGTCGATGGGTACTGCTTCATGAAGTCAGCCAGGTTCTTGATGTCGCCGTAGCTGTTGGTTTTAACAACAGATTTGTCGAAATCGAACTTAACGTCCAGCTCTACACGAACAACTTCAGCAACTGCTGGGCAGCCGTCAGCGTCAACAGTTACGTTGGCTGGGGTGTCCGGGCACTTGTCAACGTTGTCGCAAACGCCGTCGTTGTCGCTGTCGGAGCAGACTTCAGCTGGTGCTGGAACTGGAGCAGCAGCAGGCTTGGAGCCGCCACCGAAGTTCACACCGATACCGACGCTAGGAGCCCACTCGGTGTCGCCCTGGTCGATGTTGTATTGAGCTTCAACGCCAGCACGGGCGTAGAAGTTCTCGGTGAAGTACAGCTTGGCACCGCCGCCAACGTTGGCGAAGGTGGAACGGTTACGACCGTTCGAGCCGTTCTGATCGATGCTCTGATCGGAGAAACCGGCCGAAACGTATGGACGAACCATGTCGCCTGGGTTGTTGAAGTGGTACAGAGCGTCCAGAGCGGTGTTAGCGCCCTTGATGTTCTGGCCGCTGTCGGAACGGACATTGTGCACTTCGTCGTAGGCCAGACGCAGTTCAACGTCGTCAGTCAGGAAGTAACCTACGGAACCGCCGAACAGGTTGCCGTCATTCTTGAAGTTACGAGCGCTGTCGAATTGTTCTTTCTTAGCGAAGCCTTCGATTTCAACTGCGCCTTGGCCTTGTGCCAGAGCGCCGAACGAAGTGGCGGCAATAAGAGAGCCAATGGCCAAGCCCAAGGTGTTTTTCAGTTTCATCCGTTAAATCCCCATCTGGTGATTGTGAAGCAGTCCCGCAAACCGGGGGACAACTCGGCGGCAAGTCTATCAGAACTTGCCTACACGTAAGAGATATTTGCGTCGAACTAAGTTTCAGCTACGCCTGCAAATTTCTCACGCAATTTATCTAGAGCACGTTTGTAACGCATTTTTGTTGCACTCAAACCCATGTGCATGATGTCTGCGATCTCCTGAAATTCCAGCTCTGCGACAAATCGTAGCACCAGAATTTCGCGGTCAATCGGGTTCACATACACCAGCCAGCGATCAAGTCCACCCTTTTCCTCGGCTTTGGGCATCTTTTCTTCAGATGCTTCCTCGAGGGGGTCCAGACTCAAAGCGTCCATCAAGCGACGCTTACGCCGTTCCTTACGATACTGTGTGATGCATTCGTTGTACGTGATGCTGTAGAGCCAGGTCTTGAACTTCGATTTCCCCTCGAAGTTCTTCAGGCCATACAACACCTTCAGCATCACTTCCTGACAGACATCGTCTGCGTCGCGATCGTTCCCAAGATATCGTGCACAGACGTTAAATAATGTTCTCTGGTAACGCCGCATCAGTTCTTCATAGGCGCGCGTCACGTGAAACAGCTCGGTATGCGAGCGCGCGACCAGCTCCTCATCAGAGAGCTCGCGGGGGTCGTAGCGCGTGGAGAGCGATTGAGCTTTATTCAAAACAAGTCGGGCCGACAGTCAGGTCAATGTCCGCCGCAGCCCTTTCCAGGGCCATTTGCGGCGGCATACATTAGCAGGGTTTGCCGGGTTAGCGGCTACTCACATGCTGCTCCAGGAGGATCCGATTGGAGAGAGAGACCAGCTCACCCTCGTCGGTCAGCAATGTGGTTTTAACCGTGCCGATCTCTTCGATCTGGCCTTCGACCTCGCCAACACGCACTTGTTGCCCAACCTGATACAACTCACGCACATAGATTCCCGCAAGAATCTGACCGGCAATTTCCCGGCTTCCCAATCCCATGGCCAGCGCTACAGCCAGACCAACGGTAATCAAAACGATGACGATCACATGGTTGAGCAGGTCAGTCTTGACCTCCAACTGGCTGATCGCGACCGAAATACTGATGATGATCACCAGGCCCTGGGCGATTCGCCCCAGGCCCGACGCGTAATCCAGCCCTACCCCTTCGGCGGCTCCGCGCACCAGCCCATTGGCCAGTTGCGCCAGAAGCACACCCACCAGCAACACCAGCGCGGCGCCAAAAACCTTCGGCAAATACAGCGCGAGCATGTCTAGCGTAGCTGAGACTCGCTCAAGTCCAAGAGATTCCGCAGCTGAAACCAAAAAAATCAGCAGGACGAACCAATAAACGATTTTACCGATCAATGTCGAGATCGGCACCTGCAGCCCGGCGCGGGACAACAATTTGGTCAGACCAGTGCCGCCCATCAGGCGATCGAGACCCAGCTTGGCCAGCAATTTGGACAGTAACGTGTCGAGCAGCTTGGCCACCACGAAACCCAGGAGCAGCACCACCAGTGCGCCAAAGAGGTTCGGGATGAAGTTTGCAACCTTGGTCCATAACGCTGTCATTGCAGTGACGAGGCTCTGAGTCCAGAGATCAAGTTCCATATTCAATCAGCCTTATCAGCAGTGCGAACGGTAGGTTTACGGTGACGGGAAACCGGCGAGACATGGGCCGATCCGTTATTCAGGGCGATCATCAGCGCGGGCAACCAGCGGCCCAGCAGGCTGAACAGATCACCGGCGCCGACCTGGCGGTTGGCGGTTTTCAGTACACGTCCAAGGCACGCATCGTCGTCCCGGGTGGACGGTGATGCCTTGAGCATGTCGCGCAAAGACTGTTCAAACGGATCGTGCATACGCACCTCTCGTGATGTCTGTGAAAGACGCGATCAAATTTGCCCGGGTCACATGACGCATCGTCAGACCCAACGCAAACGACGGAATAACCACCACTGCCCGAGCGCCACCGAGACCATCATCAGGCAGGCCACAAGGAAGCCATAGGGGCTCTCGGACAACGGAATTCCGCCGACGTTTATACCCAGCAGACCGGCCAGGAAACTCATCGGCAAAAAGATCCCGGTGATGATGCCAAAACGGTACATCGTGCGGTTCATGCGCACGCTCAAACGCCGATCTTCGGCCTCGAGGACCAACCCCACCCGCTCCCTGGTCAATTCCAGCTCTTCGAGATAACGCGTCAGGCTGTTGTTCAATTCGTTCCAGTAATCGGCATCGTCATCGACGAACCAGGGTAATTTGATCCGCGTCAGCTGGCCGAAAATATCGCGCTGCGGAGCGAGGAATCTCTTCAGCGCAGCCGCCCTGCGACGGATCTGCAAAATGGCTCCATGCTCGGGCGTATACCGTTCGTCGGCATCCAGTTTTTCTTCTTCCTCATCGACCACTTCCGAGAGGCAACTGACCAGATCCTGCACCTTGTGCGTGAGCAGCTGGGCCATATAAAGGATGAGTTCAGAGGCGGTTTTCGGGCCTTTGCCTTCTTCGAGCTGCGCCAGCAATTCATCGGTGGCCCGCAACGGGCGCAGGCGCAGGGAAATGACCCGCTGCGCCGAACCGAAGATGCGCACGGAAACCATGTCTTCCGGTTCCGCCCCGGGATTGAGGTTGATGCCGCGCAGGAACAGTAAAAATTCGGAGTCCGGCAGCGGCAACAGGCGCGGCCGGGTGTTCTCCTCGAGCAGCAGGTCGCAGCTGAACTCGGTCAGGCCGCTGTATTTACGCAGCCAGGTCTGGGTCTGCGGATGACTGCGGTCCCAGTGCAGCCACAGGCTTTCGTGGGCCTGCAACTGCAAGTCATCGAGCTCAGTCCGGGCTATCGAACGCGCACCGCCTTTACCATCCAGCACCAGGGCATGCACCAGCCCCCACTGCGCGTTGTCTTCCTCGAACATCCTCACCCCTAAGTTGGTCGCGCGTGCTTACTCGGGCATCTGCAGCGGGCTGGGCGAGATGATCACGCCGTTGTTGTCCGCATAGATGTATTCGCCCGGGCGAAAGGTCACGCCGGCAAACGTCACCGGGATGTTGATTTCGCCGACGCCACGCCGGTCGGACTTGCGTGGGTGGCTGGCGAGGGCCTGAACGCCCAGGTCGGTCTGCGCAATGATATCCACGTCGCGGATGCAGCCGTAGATCACCAGGCCCTCCCAGCCGTTCTTCGCGGCCTTCTCGGCCAGCATGTCGCCCAGCAACGCGTGACGCAGGGAACCGCCGCCGTCGACGACCATCACTTTGCCATGCCCCTCGAGCTCGACCTGCTCCTTGACCCGCGAGTTGTCCTCGAAGCACTTGACGGTCACGATTTCGCCGCCGAAGGAGTCCCGGCCACCGAAATTGCTGAACATCGGTTCCAGCACCTGGACCAGCTCCGGATAGGCGTCGCACAGGTCAGGGGTGATGTAATGGTTCATCGAGAAACTCCTGTAGAGAGGAAGACAATCGAGATGTCGCAAAGTGACCGGAAAAGCATGATGCGTCATATCTTAGCCGCAACCCGGTGCGAGCGAAATGCCCTTGATAGAGCATTGCGCTCAGACTGCTGCGGCTAAATCCGACTGGCCAGGCAACAGCGCCGTGCGCTGGTCGACCAGCCAGCGCGCAACCAGCGGCCACACTTCGGCCTGCGCGGCTTTGCTGACGAGCATCTCGACGTGACCGAAATTATCGGCAAAGCCCTGGTCGCGACCCAGATTGACGAATTGCTTGTGCTCGGAACCGATCTGTTCGAACAGCTTGCGACAGGCCCAGGTCGGGTCCTGATGATCGCCCGCAGCACTGACGGCCAGCACCGGCAGTTGCACGTCCGCCAACCCGGCCCACCAATCCTTGTCCGCATCGCCAAAACGCCCGAACAGTCCGTACCAGCGCATGCTTTCCAGGGCCAGGCCGATCGGCTCGTCCTCCGGACCGCGCTTGAGCCTTGAACCGGAGAGCTGGGCAAAGCGCTTGAGGATGAAGCGACCGCCCCACTCCACCGGTGGGATCTTCAGCGGCCAATAGGTGCGGCTGACCTGTGTACCGAAGAAGGCGGCAGACGCCACCACCGACTCGTCGATGTACTGGCCGCCCAGCGCCGCCGCCAGGGTAATGCCCCCCAGCGAATGTCCAATCCAGTGCGCAGCCTGGCCACTTTGCTCGTGCACGAAGGCGCCAATGGCCGGCAGGTCGTAACGCGCGTAGTCGGCGACGCGGTTCTGCCGGTAACCCTGGTTGCGCTGTGACAGGCCGTGGCCGCGCATTTCCGGGATCCACACATCAAAACCGAAGCGGGTCAGATAAGCACCCAGCCCCAGGCCCTTGGGGGAAAACCAGAATCGGCGGTTGGAGAAGCTGCCATGCAGCAGAATCACCGGCACACCGCGCCGGGACGGCTCGTCGGCCATGCCCAGGCGCGTCACGGCCAGCTCGACGGTGCCGTCCGGGCTGTTGGCGGGTTTCAAACGGTAGACGTCTTCGCTCAGATCACCGCGACGTTCGGCGCTGATCAGGGCGACAGGAAATAGGTGGCTGCTGCTTTGCATAATGCTCTTGCACAAAAAAGGGCGGCGTCCAGAGGAGCCCGCCCTACTTGAATCTCAAAAAACGGCCGCCTTTGACTGTATGTCCATCCCTGTAGGAGCGGGCTTGCTCGCGAAGAACCTCAGGACGCCGCGTTTATCCAGGATAAACGCATTATCGTTGACGTCCATCGCGAGCAAGCTCGCTCCTACAGGGGAGCGGCCCGCTCACACAATCAAACGGCTGCTTGACCTTCCGCCAGGAAGAACCAGGTTTCCAGTACGGAGTCCGGGTTCAGCGAAACGCTTTCGATGCCCTGCTCCATCAGCCACTTGGCCAGGTCCGGGTGGTCCGAAGGGCCCTGACCGCAAATGCCGATGTACTTGCCAGCCTTGTTGCACGCGGCAATGGCGTTGGCCAGCAGCTTCTTGACGGCCGGGTTACGTTCGTCGAACAGGTGCGCGATGATCCCGGAGTCACGGTCCAGGCCCAGGGTCAGCTGGGTCAGGTCGTTGGAACCGATGGAGAAGCCGTCGAAGAACTCGAGGAATTCTTCAGCGAGGATCGCGTTCGATGGCAGCTCGCACATCATGATGATGCGCAGACCGTTCTCGCCGCGGGCCAGGCCATTCTCGGCCAGCAGATCGATCACCTGGCTCGCTTCGCCCAAGGTACGGACGAATGGCACCATGATTTCGACGTTGGTCAGGCCCATCTCGTTGCGCACACGCTTGAGGGCGCGGCACTCGAGCTCGAAGCAGTCGCGGAACGCCTCGCTGATGTAACGCGAGGCGCCACGGAAGCCCAGCATCGGGTTTTCTTCTTCCGGTTCGTAGAGCTTGCCGCCGATCAGGTTGGCATATTCGTTGGACTTGAAGTCCGACAGGCGCACGATGACCTTTTTCGGGGTGAACGCGGCGGCCAGGGTGCTGATGCCTTCAACCAGCTTGTCGACGTAAAAATCGACCGGGTCGTTGTAACCGGCGATGCGCTTGTCGACGCTGTCCTTGATGTCCTGCGGCAGGCCGTCGTAGTTCAACAGGGCCTTGGGGTGCACGCCGATCATGCGGTTGATGATGAATTCCAGACGGGCCAGGCCCACACCGGCGTTCGGCAGTTGTGCGAAGTCGAATGCACGGTCCGGGTTGCCGACGTTCATCATGATCTTGAACGGCAGGTCAGGCATGGCATCAACGGAGTTTTTCTTGATGTCGAAGCCCAGTTCGCCTTCGAAGATGTAGCCGGTGTCGCCTTCGGCGCAGGAAACGGTCACGCCCTGGCCGTCTTTCAACAGCTGGGTGGCGTTGCCGCAACCGACCACAGCCGGGATCCCCAGTTCGCGAGCGATGATCGCCGCGTGGCAGGTACGACCGCCACGGTTGGTGACGATGGCGCTGGCGCGCTTCATGACCGGTTCCCAGTCCGGGTCGGTCATGTCGGAAACCAGTACGTCGCCTGGCTGGACCTTATCCATCTCGGACACGTCCTTGATGATGCGCACCTTGCCCGCGCCGATGCGCTGGCCGATGGCACGACCTTCAACCAGCACGGTGCCAGTTTCTTTCAACAGGTAACGTTCCATGACGTTGGCCTGGGTGCGGCTCTTCACGGTTTCCGGACGGGCCTGCACGATGTAGAGCTTGCCGTCGTCACCGTCCTTGGCCCACTCGATGTCCATCGGGCACTGGTAGTGCTTCTCGATGATCATCGCCTGCTTGGCCAGCTCGCTGACTTCGGCGTCGCTCAGGCAGAAACGTGCGCGATCAGCCTTGTCGACGTCGATGGTTTTCACCGACTTGCCGGCCGTGGCGACTTCGCCGTAGATCATCTTGATGGCCTTGCTGCCCAGGTTGCGGCGCAGGATGGCCGGACGACCCGCCTCCAGCGTGCCTTTGTGGACATAAAACTCATCCGGGTTCACCGCGCCTTGTACGACGGTTTCACCCAGGCCGTAGGCGCCGGTGATGAACACCACGTCACGGAAGCCCGATTCGGTATCGAGGGTGAACATCACGCCGGCGGTGCCGGTTTCGGAGCGGACCATGCGCTGCACGCCAGCCGACAGGGCCACCAGCTTGTGGTCGAAGCCCTGGTGGACGCGGTAGGAAATCGCACGGTCGTTGAACAGCGAAGCGAACACCTCTTTTGCGGCGCGAATGACGTTTTCGACACCACGGATGTTCAGGAAGGTTTCCTGCTGACCGGCGAAGGAAGCATCCGGCAGGTCTTCGGCAGTCGCGGAAGAGCGCACGGCAACGGCCATGTCAGGGTTGCCGGCCGACAGCGTGGCGAACGCGGTGCGGATCTCGGCGTTGAGCTTCTCGGGGAACTCGGCCTCCATGATCCATTGACGGATCTGGGCGCCGGTCTTGGCGAGGGCGTTGATATCGTCGACGTCGAGGGCGTCCAGGGCGGCGTGGATCTGGTCGTTCAGGCCGCTGAGTTCGAGAAAATCACGATAAGCCTGAGCTGTCGTGGCGAAGCCACCGGGCACCGATACACCGGCACCTGCAAGGTTGCTGATCATCTCGCCCAGGGATGCGTTCTTGCCCCCCACATGCTCAACATCGTGTTTGCCGAGCTTATCGAGGGAAACTACGTACTCTACCAAGGTGATCTCTCCACTAACTGTGTTGGAAAAGCTCAGAAGCCGGCTGCCCTGAGGGGCGTTTTCCGGCTGTATGGCCTGGACCTGGAAAATAAGTGAGAATGCGGGCCATTGGCGGCCGACAAATCGCGCCTATCATATCCAAGAATGATCATTAGCTTAAGGCCCAAGGTGCAAATGAAACGATCTGCTTTCTTTATTTCCGACGGCACCGGCATCACAGCCGAAACCCTGGGCCAAAGCCTCCTGGCGCAGTTCGAAAACATAACCTTCAGCAAATTCACGCGACCGTACATCGACAACGTGGATAAAGCGCGGGCCATGGTACAACAAATCAACAAAGCCGCCGAAACCGACGGCTTCCGGCCGATCATCTTCGACACCATCGTCAATCAGGACATTCGTGAGATCCTCGCCACCTCCAATGGTTTCATGATCGATATTTTCTCGACCTTCCTGGCGCCCCTGGAACAGGAACTGACCGAGCATTCGTCCTACACCGTCGGCAAATCCCATTCGATAGGCACCAGTTCCAATTACATGGAGCGCATCGAGGCGGTGAACTTCGCCCTGGACAACGACGACGGCGCCCGCACCCACTACTACGACAAGGCCGACCTGATCCTGGTGGGCGTATCGCGCTGCGGCAAGACCCCGACCTGCCTGTACATGGCCATGCAATTCGGCATCCGCGCGGCCAATTACCCGCTCACCGAAGACGACATGGAGCGCCTGCAACTGCCCAACGCCCTGCGCGCCCATCAGCACAAGCTGTTCGGCCTGACCATCGACCCGGACCGCCTGACGGCCATCCGCAACGAGCGCAAGCCCAACAGCCGCTATTCGAGTTACGCCCAGTGCGAATTCGAAGTGCGCGAGGTGGAGAACCTGTTTCGCCGCGAGAACATTCCCAACATCAACTCCACGCATTTTTCGGTTGAAGAGATTTCGGCGAAGATCCTGGTGGAAAAAGGGGTTGAGCGGCGGTTCAAATAGTTTTTCGCTGCCTGTTCCGGCCTCATCGCCAGCAGGCTGGCTCCCACAGGGAATCTGCGGTGCACACAAATCAACTGTGGGAGTTAGCCTGCTAGCGGTTCAAGTAATTCTCCATTGCCTGTTCCGGCCTCATCGCCAGCAGGCTGGCTCCCACAGGAATCTGCGGTGCACACCAATCAACTGTGGGAGTTAGCCTGCTAGCGGTTCAAGTAATTCTCCATTGCCTGTTCCGGCCTCATCGCCAGCAGGCTGGCTCCCACAGGGAACCTGCGGTGCACACAAATCAACTGTGGGAGTTAGCCTGATAGCGGTTCAAGTAATTCTCCATTGCCTGTTCCGGCCTCATCGCCAGCAGGCTGAACTGGTCAAGCAATCCCGGACACCGTTTACGGTGCTTATGCCGCTTTTTGCTCCATAGCTATTGGCGACAGGTAGTTGTTGTAGCTGTGGAGCCTGGTGCGGTTGTAGTA
>NZ_JADEVO010000038.1 GCF_017114825.1 Pseudomonas gregormendelii
TTTCTTCATGTACTACAACCGCACCAGGCTCCACAGCTACAACAACTACCTGTCGCCAATAGCTATGGAGCAAAAAGCGGCATAAGCACCGTAAACGGTGTCCGGGATTGCTTGACCAGTTCAGGCTCGCTCCCACAGGGTGGCTCCAGAGGGAGCCAGCAGTGCGGGTTAGATCGAGTTGGCCAGTTTGCCGGTGGAGAGGCGGCGCTTGTAAGCGGTGTCGCGATTGGCCAGCCAGTAATAGAGCGGCGAAGTGATCAGCAAACCGACCAGCCATGATAAGTCCGCGCCATTGATGTGCTCGGAAATCGGCCCGACGTACAGCGGCGTGTTCATGAACGGAATCTGCACCACGATGCCGATTGCGTAGGCCAGCAGTGCCTGTGGGTTGTAGCGGCCGTAGATTCCGCCATCCACCTGGAAGATGGAGTTGATGTCGTATTTGCCTTGGTGAATCGCGTAGAAGTCGATCAGGTTGATCGCGGTCCACGGCACCAGCACCACGAGCAGCACCAGCACCATGTCGACGAAGTGGCCGATGAAGTCCGCCGAGGCGCCGACGGCGGCGAAGCAGCAGCCGGCGAGGACGATGATCGAGATGGCGGCGCGACTTTTGGCGGTGGGGATCCAGCGGTAGGCGAAGGTTTGCACCAGGGTGATCAGCGACAGCACGGCGCCGTAGAGGTTAAGGGCGTTATGGCTGATGACGCTGAGCAGGAACAGCACCAGCATCAGTGGGCCGATGGAGCCGGTGGCGAGTTTGACCGCGTCCATGGTGTCCATGCCTGCGGGCGTGGCCAGCACAGCCACGGCGCCGAAGATAAACGACAGGCTGGAGCCGAGCACGGTGCCCAGGTAGGTGGTCCAGAACGTGGCGGCTACCGGCACGTTGGCCGGCAGGTAGCGCGAGTAGTCGGAGACATAGGGCGCGAAGGCGATCTGCCAGAGCGCGGCCAGGGATACGGTTGCCAGCCAGCCGGAGATGTTGAAGCTGCCGCGGGTGAGGAAATCGGCGGTCTGCACGTGGGTGAAGATGTAGCCGAAACCCAGCACGATGCCGGCACCGAGCACCCAGGTGCCGATGCGATTGAGCACGTGGATGAAGCGGTAGCCAATGATGCCGATGATGCCTGAGCCAAGCGCACCGATGACGATGCCCACCGGCACCGGCACGCTGTCGACCACGCCGTGCAGGGACTTGCCGGCGAGGACGATGTTGGAGGCGAAGAAGCCGATGTACATGATGCCGGCGATCAGCACCACCAGCAGCGCACCCAGTGAGCCGAACTGGGCGCGGCTCTGGATCATTTGCGGAATACCCATCTGCGGCCCCTGGGCCGAGTGCAGCGCCATCAGTACGCCGCCGACCAGGTGCCCAACGAGGATGGCAACGATGCCCCACACCAGGTTGAGGTGGAACATTTGCACGGCAAGGGCGCCGGTGACGATGGGCAGCGGCGCTATGTTGCCGCCGAACCAGAGGGTAAACAGGTCCCGGGTTTTTCCATGCCGATCTTCGGGAGGCACGTAGCCGATCGTGTGTTTTTCAATGAGCGGAGCGGAGGTTGCTGCAGAGGTGACCATGAGGAACTCCAAGGCAATTTGAGTACGTGGACGTACTTCGGTGAGCGCTTCCCGAGGGCAACGCTTTTCTTGTTGGAGTCGATGATGTGCGGTCGGGCGGGATAGATAAATTAGTAAGTTTGTTGGTATAGACGTTAAAAAAAGTAGGTCTGCGGGCGCGGTAAAAATGTGGGCGCGGGCTTGTTCGCGAAGGCGGACTGACAGTCGCTATGGGTGTTGAATGTCAGGCCATCTTCGCGAGCGAGCCCGCTCCCACAGGGAATTTTTGCAGGGAAGAAAGTTGCTCGAGCCGGGCTTTATCTGCAAATGGATAGCAGCATTCGTTGCAGCATTTGATCGCAGCCAGCGAGTTGGTCGAGGCTGACGAATTCGTCGGGTTTGTGGCCCTGGTCCATGCTGCCCGGGCCGCAGACGACGGTGGGTATGCCAGCGGCGTCGAACAGGCCGCCCTCGGTGCCGAAGGCTACGGTGGCGAATTCGCGGGACCCGCAGAATGCGGCGAGCAGTTCTGCCGCTTCGCTGTGTGCGTCGGTCGCCAATCCCGGGTACGCCGACAGTTCGCTGAAGCTGATACCACTGTGCTCACTCACGGCGCGCATGCGCGGCAGCAGTTGCTGCTCGGCGTACAGCTGCAGCTGCTGCGCAACCTCGCTCGGATCCTGGGCCGGCAGCGCGCGAATCTCAAAGTCGAAACGGCAATCGGCGGGGACGATGTTGAGCGCCTTGCCGCCGCTAATGACGCCGGTCTGCACGGTGCTGAAAGGCGGGTCGAAACGGGCGTCCTGATGCTCGGGGGCTTTGAGCCGATTGCCGATCCGTCCCAGTTCGCCGATCAACTCGGCGGCGTATTCAATCGCGTTGACCCCGAGCGGCGCATACGCGGAATGGCAGGCCTCGCCGTGGATATCGCAGCGCATCGCCAGTTTGCCCTTGTGACCCAGCACCGGTTTCAACTCCGTCGGCTCGCCAATGATGCACAGCCTGGGTTTGACCGGTCGCTGCTGCAGCGCCTTGAGCAACGAGCGAACACCCAGGCAGCCGACTTCTTCATCGTAGGAAAGGGCAATGTGCACCGGCATGCGCAGATCCGCCTGCACCAGGGCCGGCACCAGGGCGAGGACGCAGGCGATGTAGCCTTTCATGTCTGCGGTGCCACGACCGTACAGCTTGCCCTCGCGCTCGGTCAGCGCAAACGGCGGCAGGGTCCACGGCTGGCCGTCGACCGGCACTACATCGGTGTGGCCGGAGAGGACGATGCCCGGCACATCCGCCGGGCCGATGCTGGCGAACAGATTGGCCTTGCTGCGCTGTTCGTTGTAGATCAGCTCGCAGGGCACTGAAAAATTCGCCAGGTAGTCGCGCACGAACTCGATGAGCTGCAGGTTGGATTCGCGGCTCGTGGTGTCGAACGCCACCAGGGTTTTGAGCAGGTCGACGCTGTGACTCATCGATCATCTCCAGCGACGCCATAGCCCGGGGACCTGTCGGGGGCGAGGGCGCGGTCGATGTAGTCCTGGACCTGGGGGCGGTAGGCTTCCCAGAGCTTTTCCAGTTGCGCGATCGGCGCTTCGTCAGCCCAATCGACCCGCAGGTTGATGATCGGCCAGGTCAGTTCACCGACCACCACCAGCGCTGCGGAATGCACCGGCCCGGCTTCACCGCCTGCTTCGATCGCGGCGTTCATGGCGGTGATCAGGCGGTCTGCCAGTTGCCCTTCACCGTGTTCAAATGCGCTGACCATGGCCTCGATCACCGAACGGTCCGCGAGCATGTTGCCGGCAGCAACGCATTGCTCACCGGACACTGCATTGTGCTTGCCGAGGGTTTCGCTGCCGCTGAAATGGGCGGTGCGCCCCAGGTGGTCGATGGCGGTGATTTGCCGGTACTGGCTGTAGCCATTGCTTGTCAGCACCTTGTCCAGGGCTTCTGCGGGTGCCAGGCCCTGTTCCATCAGGGCCAGGGTTTCCGGGCCGAGGGAGGGCAGGGTGATGTTCTGTGTCGAGACGGCACCGACACCTGGCAGCAGCCAGGGGCAACGGGCGCCGACGGCGATGCTGGAGGAGCTGATGGCGATGCCGAACTGGCCGGTTTCGGGGCAGCGGGCGGCGATGGAGAAGGTCATGGGGGGGCTCCTAGGTTGGCCTTTTTTAGGGTGGTGTCTGAGCTGGCCTCATCGCGAGCAAGCTTTGCTCCCACAGGGGGAATCCCAGAGTGACTAGCTGTGGGAGCGAAGCTTGCTCGCGATGGCTGCGCCGCGGTCTTTACTGCGGAATCACCGCAATCACATCAATCTCCATCAACCACTGCGGCTGCCCCAGCGCCGACACCACCAGCCCGGTGGAAATTGGAAATACGCCTTTAAGCCATTTCCCCACCTCTTGATAGACCGGCTCGCGGTAACGCGGGTCGATCAGGTAAGTGGTGGTCTTGACGATGTGGCTCAGGTCGCTGCCGGCCTCTTCCAGCAACTGCTTGACGTTGCGCATGGCCTGCTCGGTCTGCGCCCGCGGGTCACCGAGGCCGATCAGGGTGCCCTCGAAATCGGTGCCGACCTGACCCCGGACATACACCGTATTGCCGGCGCGCACGGCCTGGCACAGGTCGTTGTCCAAACTCTGGTTGGGGTAGGTTTCCTTGGTGTTGAACATGCGAATACGGGTATGAGTTGGCGTGGACATGTGGAGCTCCTGAACAGGGAATTAGGCACTGATCGGCGTTTTGGACGCGATCGAAAGGGTCTCGGCCTGGCGCTGTGCGGCATGGTGGTAGTCGAGGTATGAGCGCTGGATGGCGATGTGGTCCGCGACGTATTTGGCGTCATGCCACACCCCCCAGATAAACGACGAACCGCGCCGGGACTGCCACGGCAGGCCGAGGAAATACACGCCGGGCTCGTTGGACACACCGCGCTGATGCCTGGGCTTGCCGTGCTCATCGAACGCGTCGACGTGCAGCCAGCTGTAATCGGTGGCGAACCCGGTGGCCCAGATAATCGAGGTCACACCGGCCCGGGCCAGGTCAAGCTCGAGAATCGGCGTGGTCACGCAGTCCGGATCGGGGAAGGTGTGGCGCGCCTCGGGTTCCTGGGGCAGGTCCAGGCCATTGCGTTCGATGTAGGCGTCGGCCGCGTCAAGCAGCGCCAGGTAGTTCTCGTCGCCGCGGGCCAGGTTCTCGGCCAGGTTCGGCCGAAACGTCGCCACGCTGCCGTTGAAGGCCTGGGTCAACCCCACCAGCGTCATGCCGCGATGAGCCAGGCCGCGGAAATCCACCGTCCGCCCGCCATGGGCACCACTGACGGCGATGGTCACATGCTCCCGACCGGGCTTCATCGCCGCCTGGTCCCACTCGCCGAGCACCCCCAGCCACCAGCAGAAATCCCGGTTGCGATAAGCGCGAGGCGGGCGGTCGTGGGCGCCCACCGAGAGGTAGACCTTTTTCCCGGCACGTTGCAGTTCATCGGCGATCTGCACCCCGGACGAGCCGGCGCCCACCACCAGCACTGCGCCTTCCGGCAGTTGCCCAGGGTTGCGGTAATCAGCGGAGTGGATCTGCAGCAACGGTGTATCTTGCGGTGCGATGGGCGGAATGACCGGGCGCTGGAACGGCCCGGTGGCCGCGACGACCCGGTTGGCTTCGATCACGCCTTGGGACGTTTCGATGGTGAAGCCAGGGCGACCGACATTGCGCTCGACCTTCAACACCTCCACCCCGGTACGCACGGGGGCATTGAATTTTTTCGCGTAGGCTTCGAAGTAGTCGGCAACCCGTTCTTTCGGCGCAAAGCCATCGGGGCTCAGGTCATCAAATTCGAGGCCGGGAAACCGATCGTGCCAGGCCGGGCCGTTGGCCACCAACGAATCCCAACGGCCAGTGCGCCAGCGTTCGGCAATGCGCTCACGTTCCAGCACCAGGTGCGGCACCCCGAGTTTGCTCAAGTGCTCGCTCATCGCCACGCCAGCCTGACCGGCGCCGACAATCAGCGTGTCTGTTTTTGTTATTTCAGTGGTCATCTCTCTACCCTTCGACATGGGATTCAGGCGCTGATGGCCTGCCATCTGTTGGGCTCAAGACTAGGGATGACCCTGGTATCGGTAAAATATTATTAAGCTGGCATTTGAGTACAAATAACTGAGGCAGAAGCTTTGGCTTGAGGTGATTTGCAGGATATGCGTTTGATCGATCAACAACTCAATCGTCGGGTCGATAGCAGCCTGATGCCGCAGACAGGCGCCCGCGGTTAGTCGCCAGGCCAGCTTTATCGCGCAGTCGAGTGGATAACTGCGCGAAGCTGATTATGCTGTAGGAAACCTTGCAGCGATGCGAGGTCGTCAGCCTGTTCGCATGCGTTACGACATCAGCCCCAGGGCCTGGGTGCGGCGTTTTGGTAGTGGGGTACTCCGGCCTACAACAAGAGACACACGGAGAACACTCATGGCCGCAATCGACAACACCACCACGGGCAGCCCGCCCAATCAGGGGATCACCAGGGAGGAGCGCAAGGTCATCTTCGCGTCCTCCCTGGGCACGGTATTCGAGTGGTACGACTTTTACCTGTACGGCTCGCTCGCCGCGATCATCGCCAAGCATTTTTTCGCCGGGGTCAACGAGACCACCGCCTTTATCTTCGCGCTGCTGGCGTTCGCCGCCGGGTTTGCCGTACGGCCTTTCGGCGCGATCGTGTTCGGGCGCCTGGGCGACATGATCGGGCGCAAGCACACGTTCCTGATCACCATTGTGATCATGGGGATCTCCACGGCCGTGGTGGGTTTCCTGCCCGGTTACGCGACTATCGGCGTGGCCGCACCGATCATCCTGATTACCCTGCGCATGTTGCAAGGCCTGGCGCTGGGTGGTGAGTACGGGGGCGCGGCGACCTATGTGGCCGAACATGCGCCGAAAGGCCGGCGGGGTTTCTTCACCTCGTGGATTCAAACAACGGCCACCCTGGGGCTATTCCTGTCCTTGCTGGTGATCCTGGCCTGCCGCACCATTCTGGGCACCGAAGACTTTGAGGCCTGGGGCTGGCGGATTCCATTCCTGCTGTCGCTCCTGCTGCTGGTCATCTCGGTGTACATCCGCCTGCAACTGAGCGAGTCGCCAGCGTTCCTGAAAATGAAGGCCGAAGGCAAGGCGTCGAAGGCGCCGCTGACCGAGTCCTTCGCCCGCTGGGACAACCTCAAGATCGTTATCATGGCGTTGCTGGGCGGCACGGCAGGGCAGGCTGTGGTCTGGTACACCGGGCAGTTCTACGCGCTGTTTTTCCTGCTGCAGACGCTGAAGATCGACCCGCAGACTGCCAACTTGCTGATCGCCGGTTCGCTGCTGATCGGTACGCCGTTCTTCGTGATATTTGGCAGCCTGTCCGACCGTATCGGGCGCAAAGGCATCGTCATGGCTGGCTGCATTTTGGCCGCGCTCACTTACTTCCCGATCTTCCATGCGCTGACTCAGTACGGTAACCCCGACGTGTTCACCGCCCAGGCGCGCAATCCGGTCACGGTGGTGGCTGATCCCGAGCAGTGTTCGTTCCAGTTCGACCCGGTGGGCAAGGCCAAATTCACCAGCTCCTGCGATCTGGCCAAGACCCTGCTGGCCAAGCGGGCCATCCCCTACAAGAACGAGAAGGCCGAGCCGGGAACGGTGGCGCAGGTGCGTATTGGCGACAAGGTGATCACCAGCTTCGAAGGCACCGGCATGCCGGCTGCCGACTTCAAGACCCGCAACGACGCCTTCACCGCATCGCTGAGCACTTCGCTCAAGGAGGCCGGCTACCCTGAAAAGGCGGACCCGGCGAAGACCAACTACCCCATCGTGTTGCTGCTGCTGACCATCCTGGTGATCTACGTGACCATGGTGTATGGCCCGATTGCCGCCTGGCTGGTGGAGCTGTTCCCCACGCGCATCCGCTACACCTCGATGTCGCTGCCATACCATATCGGCAACGGCTGGTTCGGCGGCTTCCTGCCGACGGTGGCGTTCGCCATGGTCGCGGCCACGGGTGATATCTACTACGGGCTGTGGTACCCGATCGTCATTGCCGTAATGACTGCTGTGCTGGGCACCTTCTTCCTGCCGGAAACCAAGGATCGCGACATCCTCAACGACTGATCCCGCGAGGCCCTCTCTCGTAAGGGAGGGGGCTGTTTCTGAACCATCACGCCGCCGCATGCCCCAACCGGTTCCCACCCCGAGAAGCATCACTCAATCGACGCCGCGTTTTCGGCGAAGCAGTGATCTGTTTCTCAACACCCTTGGCGTCATTCTGGATAACGCAGCGGCAGATCGCGGCGAGTCCGCTGCGTACACCCCGGTCAGTTCTTGATCACGTACCCATACGCGCGAATACGCCCTTCAACTTCCTTCAAATACACGCCCTGAAGTTCCGGGGTGAAGCCTGGCAGGCAGTTGATGCCTTCTTCCAGCGCCAGGAAGTACTTGAGCACCGCGCCGCCCCAGATTTCCCCGGGCACCACGCACAGCACGCCAGGCGGGTAGGGCAGCGCACCCTCGGCGGCGATGCGACCATCGGCATCGGCGAGCGCCACCAGCTCGATGTTGCCGCGGATGAATTCGAACTGCGCCGCTTGCGGGTTCATCGCCTTCACCGGGAAGTGTTCCTTGCGGAACATCGCTTTCTGCAATTGCTGCACATTGTGGCTGCGATACAGGTCGTGCATTTCCTGGCACAGCTGGCGGATCGTGTAGTTGCGATAACGCTCCTCGTACCGCGCATAGATCGCCGGCAAGACCCGGCTCATCGGCGCGTTGTCATTGACGAAGCGCTCGAAACGCGCGATCTGCGCGGCCAGATGAGTCATCTTCGCCCAGTCTTCCGCCGGAGTCAGGAGGAACAGGATCGAGTTCAGGTCGCACTTTTCCGGAACGATGCCATTTTCGCGCAGGAAGTTGGCGAGGATGCCGGCGTGTATGCCGAAGTCGGTGTAGCTGCCATCCACCGGGTCGATGCCCGGGGTCGTAAACAGCAACTTGCAGGGGTCGATGAAGTACTGCTTCTCGCCGTAGCCCTGGAAGGCATGCCAGCGGTCTTTGGGATGAAACTCGAAGAACCGCAGGTCATTGGCGATTTCTTCGGTCGGGTAGTCTTCCCACGCACGTCCTTCAATGGTCGCGGGCACGAACGGGCGGACCATGGTGCAGGCTTCGAGGATCAGCTTGCGCGCGTCGATGCCGAATTTCACGCAGTCATCCCACAGCTTCAGGCCACTGCGGCCGGCGTGGATACGTGCGTTGACATCCAGCGAGGCGAATATCGGATAGAACGGACTGGTAGAGGCCTGGGCCATGAATGCATTGTTCAGCTGCGCATGGTTGCAGTAGCGGGCCTGGCCCTTGATGTGCCGGTCTTTCTTGTGCACCTGCGAGGCCTGGGAAAAACCGGCCTGCTGCTTGTGCACCGACTGGGTGACGAAGATGCCCGGGTCGTCTTCGTGCAGGTCCAGCAGCAGTGGCGAGCAGTCCTTCATCATCGGGATGAACTGCTCGTAGCCGACCCAGGCCGAGTCGAACAGGATGTAGTCACACAGCTTGCCGATGCGATCGACCACCTGGCGGGCGTTGTAGACGGTTCCGTCATAGGTGCCGAGCTGAATGATCGCCAGGCGGAACGGGCGGGCGACCTGGGCCTTGTCCGGTGCCACTTCGGCGATCAATTCGCGCAGGTAGCTCTCTTCGAAGCAATGGGCGTCGATGCCGCCGATAAAGCCGTAAGGGTTACGCGCGGTCTCCAGATAGACCGGCGTGGCGCCCGCCTGGATCAGTGCGCCCTGGTGATTGGACTTGTGGTTGTTACGGTCGAACAGCACCAGGTCGCCGGGCGTCAGCAGGGCATTGGTTACCACCTTGTTGGAGGCGGAGGTGCCGTTGAGCACGAAGTAGGTCTTGTCGGCGTTGAACACCTTGGCCGCGTGTTTCTGCGCCAGCAGCGCAGGGCCCTCGTGAATCAGCAGATCGCCCAGTTTGACGTCGGCGTTGCACATGTCGGCGCGAAACAGCGTCTCGCCGAAAAAGTCGAAGAACTGTCGGCCGGCCGGGTGCTTGCGGAAGAACTGGCCGCCCTGATGGCCCGGGCAGGCGAAGGTGACGTTGGCTGATTCGGTATAGCGTTTGAGCGAGTCGAAGAATGGCGGCAACAGGCTTTCTTCATAGGCCTTGGCCGCGGTTTCCAGCTGGTTGCCATGGTATTCGGCATTGTTGCGCGAACGGTCAAAGATGCCGTTGACCTGCAGCAGCACCTCTTCCAGGTGCTTGTACACATCACGCGCGCGGTTGCCTGTACCCGGGGAGGTGGCGAGGAAAATCGGGATATCGAAGCCGGTGCGCTGGAGCGATTCCAGGGCTCCGGCCATCACGTCTTCCACCGAGAACACGGCGACGGCGATGTCGGTGTAGTCGGTCTGACTGAGCGGCACCACTTGCCGATAAGTCTGGAAGCAGTCGATCGCGGAATCACTGGCAGCAATTTTCAAAATTTTCATGCGGGGGAAATCTCCTGGCGGACACTCACTTGTCCACCGTTTGCAAGAAATCAATGTACCGAGGGAACCATCAAGGTTCCCTGACCTGAATCATGCCAACACTGGTTATAGACGTGTTTGGCCAGATGGGTAGCGACGGACAATCCGCAGTCGACTCCTGACAAGCCATGTTTCGGCGCGCATCCGCGTGAACATGTGGTTGCGTGCACAGCGGATCTGACCAACTACAGGTCGGATTCGCGCAAAAAACCTCGTCTTGCATCTGTTCGAATGATCTCCAGCGGCCCACCAGAGTGGCGCCCTCTGTCGCTCAATCACTGACAAGGATCAATGACATGCAAATGCCCAAAACCATCCAGATCAAGAACGGCGAAAAAGTCAGTCCGACCTTCTCGGCTCAGGAATACGCCAACCGCCAGGGCAAACTGCGCGCTTATCTGGCGCAAAACAACATCGACGCGGCAGTCTTCACTTCCTATCACAACATCAACTACTACAGCGATTTCCTCTATTGCTCGTTCGGCCGCCCCTACGCCCTGGTCGTGACTCAGGACAGCGCCGTCACCATCAGCGCCAACATCGATGGCGGCCAGCCTTGGCGCCGGACCGTGGGCACCGAGAACATCGTCTACACCGACTGGCAGCGCGACAACTACTTCGTCGCCATCCAGCAAGCCTTGCCCAAGGCGGGGCGCATTGGCATCGAGTTCGATCACTTGAACCTGCTCAACCGCGACAAACTGGCCAGCCGCTACCCCCAGGCCGAGCTGGTGGACATCGCTGCACCCTGCATGCGCATGCGTATGATCAAGTCGGCCGAAGAGCACGCGATTATCCGTCACGGTGCACGGGTGGCGGACATTGGCGGCGCCGCGATCGTCGAAGCACTGCGTGACCAGGTGCCGGAATATGAAGTGGCGCTGCATGCGACCCAGGCCATGGTGCGCGAGATCGCCCGGACCTTCCCGGACTCGGAGCTGATGGACACCTGGACCTGGTTCCAGTCCGGCATCAACACCGATGGCGCACACAACCCGGTGACCTCGCGCAAGGTCAACAAGGGCGATATCCTCAGCCTCAACTGCTTCCCGATGATCGCCGGCTATTACACGGCGCTCGAACGCACGCTGTTTCTCGACCACTGTTCCGATGAGCACCTGCGCCTGTGGGAAGTCAACGTCAAGGTCCACGAAGCCGGGCTGAAGCTGATCAAGCCGGGCATGCGCTGCTGCGATATCGCCGAGCAACTCAATGAGATTTTCCTTGAACACGATCTGCTGCAGTACCGCACTTTCGGTTACGGACACTCGTTCGGCACCCTGAGCCATTACTATGGCCGCGAAGCCGGGCTGGAACTGCGTGAAGACATCGACACGGTGCTGGAGCCGGGGATGGTGGTGTCCATCGAACCGATGATCATGCTGCCCGAAGGCCTGCCGGGGGCTGGCGGTTACCGCGAGCACGATATCCTGATCGTCAACGAGCAGGGCGGCGAGAACATCACCCAATTCCCGTACGGGCCGGAGCACAACATCATTCGCAAGTAACGGCGTAACAGACCGTCGTGGGAGCTTCGCCGCTCCCACGCTTGTTTATCGACCATTGCTGGACACCATACGGCATGCGCGCCCAAGAACGTGCAGCACTTACTGACCTTGATCCCTGCCAAGTAAAACAATAGAGGGTATTTGTCATGTCACATGTCTCGACTGTTCTTCCCCGTTTTTGCACCTCCACCCCGGGAGGTGCGCAATGAGCACCGCAAGCCTCACCCTCGCGCAGACCCACGAAAGAACTTCCGAGCGCAAAGCCCTGCGGCGCGCGGCCAGTGCCAGCTTCATGGGTAACTTCGTCGAATGGTTCGACTACGCCGCCTACGGTTACCTGGCCACCGTCATCGCCCTGACATTCTTCCCGCAGACCGACAAGCCCAGCGCCTTGCTGGCGACGTTCGCGGTGTTTGCCCTGTCGTTCATCGTCCGTCCCCTGGGTGGCCTGGTCTGGGGACATTTTGGTGACAAGTATGGGCGGCGCAGCGCGTTGTCCTGGTCGATCCTGATTATGTCGGTCTCGACGTTCTGCATCGGCATCCTGCCCACCTACAATCACATCGGCCTGTGGGCACCGGCGTTGCTGCTGGTGATCCGCCTGTTCCAGGGGTTCTCTGCGTCCGGTGAATACGCCGGTGCGTCGGCATTCCTCGCCGAGTACGCCCCGGAAGGCAAGCGCGGCCTGTACACCAGCATTGTCCCGGCCAGTACCGCCGCCGGTTTGTTGTTTGGCGCGGTCTTCGTGGCGGGCCTGCATGCCTGGCTCAGCGTCGAGGACCTGCACAGCTGGGGCTGGCGCTTGCCGTTTCTGCTGGCGGCGCCGTTTGGCCTGGTGGGGCGTTACATCCGCATGAGCCTGCAGGACACGCCCAAGTTCCTGGAGATGGAAAAGCGCCTCGAAGCCAAGGAGTGTGCGACCCATGCCCCGGTTCGCGAGCTGCTGACCGTGCACCGGCGCAGCGTGATCATCGGCATCGGCGTGACCTGCCTGAACGCCGTGGCGTTTTACCTGCTGCTCAGCTACATGCCGACGTACCTGTCGACTGAAATGGGCATGAGCGAAAGTGATTCGTTCCTGGCGTCAACGGTGTCCCTGGCGACCTACATCGGCCTGATTTTCCTGATGGGCAGGTTGTCGGACCGCTTTGGGCGCAAGACCATGCTGCTGACGGCTTCGGTATTGTTCCTGTTGCTGACCTTCCCGCTGTTCGGAATGCTCGATCATCAGCCACTGCTGGTGGTGTTGATGATCCAGATCACATTCGGTGCAATCCTGGCCATGAATGACGGCACCTTGCCGTGTTTCCTCGCCGAGATATTTCCCACTCGCGTGCGCTTCAGCGGGTTTGCCTTCAGCTTCAATATCGCCAACGCGGTGTTTGGCGGGACCGCACCGTTTATCGCGACCTGGCTGATCCAGATGACCGGTAACAAGATGGCACCGGCCTGGTATCTGCTGGCCGCTGCAGCGGTAGCGTTGGTGGCCATGCTGGCTAGCCGGGAGACGGCGCACAAGGCTTTGCAGGATTAATGTGGGAGCAAGGCTTGCCCGCGATGGCGTCCTTGCATCAATGCACTGCCAACTGCTTGCGCTCACCGATCGGCGACACTCCAAAAAACCGGCTATAGCATTTGGAAAAATGTGCCGGGGACACAAAGCCGCAGGCGAGCGCGATATCGCGGACCTGCGACTCGCTTCGCAGCAGCAATTGCCGCGCCCGCGACAGGCGTAGCTCCAGATAGTACTGGCTGGGGGTGCGCTGCAGGTGTTTGTGAAACAGGCGCTCCAGCTGGCGCACCGACACTTCGTTCAAACGCGCGAGCTCTTCCAGGCTGACCGGCTCTTCAAGATTGGCTTCCATGATCGCCACCATCTGGCTGAGCTTGGGCTGCGAGGTCCCCAGCTTCTGCCTTAAAGGCACGCGCTGCTGCTCCTGCGCCCCGCGCACCCGGTCGCACAGCAGCAACTCGGCGGCATGGGCGGCGATGTCGCGGCCACCAGGTTCGCGGGCGATCAGTTGCAAGGTCATGTCCATGGACGCCACGCCGCCGGAGCAGGTGTAGCGATCGCGATCCAGTTCGAACAGCTGATTGGAGATGATGATCCCGGGAAACCGCTCTTTGAGTGCCTCGATATCTTCCCAGTGAATGGTGCAGCGGTAACCCTTGAGCAGATCCGCGCGCGCCAGCAGGTGGCTGCCGGTGCAGATGCCGCCCAGCGTGACCTGCTGATGGGCAAGCTTGCGCAGCCAGTTGAGCAGTGGCCGGCTGCTGTGATTGGAGACTATCGGGTTTGCGCCGACCACGAACAGAATGTCCAGCTCGGGGGCGTCGACGATCGAGTAATCAGGCAGGATGCGCATCCCGTTGCTGGCGGTGACCGGGTCCAGTGTGGCGCCGATCACCACCGTGCGAAACATCGGCCGGCGCGCCGCCATATTGGCCATGCGCAGGGTTTCCACGGAGGAGGCAAAGCCAATAGTGGTGAAATTGGGAATGACCAGAAAGCCAACGGTTTTCACCGGCCGTTGTTCACCTGCCGGGCCGTCCACGGGCGGCGTGTTCGCCTTCATCAATACTCTCCGCTGTACCATTGACGCGTTCTGCGCAGGTAGCAACCTGTTGCGGCATCATCGCGTTTTCATGAGGGTCATGTGCAGGTACCGAATGCTTGAATATTACACCCAGTGCTCGCTCAACAGGCGCACGGCCTCGGCCTCCACGGCGCCTTCGTCGGTGCCATCGGAAAAGACCGCGCAGGTGGTGATATCCGGGCCGCAAACACTGCGATAAACCGCCACGACACTGCCGGGGCCGACGCCGGTATGACCACTGAGGATGCGTCCACCCTCGACCGGCCCGTGCATCAGGCCGAGGCCGTAACCGGGGGCGATCCAGGGACGTCCCGGGATCGGTCCACCGAGCGTGCGCACTGCCTGCATTTGAGCAAGCAAGGAGTGCGCCAGGAAGTCTGAAGCGTATAAACGGTACAGGCACGAGGCGGCCTCCACCAACGGCCCTACCAGCAGCCCGTGGTACACCCAGCCCGGGTCATAGGTGGCGACAGCGCCCATGTTTACCCCGTGCAGATCGACTTCACGCCTGGCGAGACGGACCCGGGACAGGCCAAGCGGTACGAACACCCGTTGCGCCAGGGCTTCATCCAGGGCAAGGCCAGTCAAGCGCTCGATCAGTCGCGCCACGTACAGATAACCGACATTCGAATAGTGCCAGCCATCTCCCGGTGCGTAACGCAGGCGGCTTGCGTCAAGGCGTTGCAGCATTTCATCCGCCGGCCAGGGAACGTCGCCGCGGGCGACTGCGCCGTGGTAATCGGCCAGTTCGCTGTAGTCCGCCAGGCCTGCTTCATGGCGCAACAATTGGCGCAGGGTAAAGGGGCCTTCGGGCAGTGGCTGATCCAGCTCGATCAGGCCATCGCGCACCAGCGTCAGGGCGGCAGCCGCCAGCACGGTCTTGGTAAAGCTCCACCAAGGGATCGTCGCATCGGACCGATCCGGGGTCAGGGGTGTACCGTTGGAAATAAGGGAGAAAAGCATTGCTGGCTGCTCTGAAAGGGGGCGCGGCGAGAGTTTGCCAGAATGCAAAAGCCGGTGATCAAATGTTTACATCCGGTCATTGCTGAATCACCTTAGCGCAGCCAATGCACCAGCACGCCCGCCAGCGCGCATGCCAGCAGTACTTCGATCACACCGCGCTTGAAAACCAGCAGCGCGATCGCCGCCACCACTGCAAGCAACAGCGACACCCAGTCGAACCCGCCACTGAACCCGCCTGGCCAAAGCACGTGATAGCCGAAAAACACCGCGAGGTTGAGGATCACCCCGACCACCGCTGCGGTGATGGCGGTCAGCGGCGCGGTGAATTTAAGTTGGTTGTGAGTCGATTCGACCAGGGGACCGCCAGCCAGGATGAACAGGAACGAGGGCAGGAACGTAAACCAGGTCACCAGCGCCGCCGCGAGCGCGCCCGCCAGGAACGCCTGGTCCGGGCCAAATACCTGTTGCACGTAGGCGCCGATGAAGCCGACGAACGCCACCACCATGATCAACGGACCTGGGGTGGTCTCGCCCAGCGCCAGGCCGTCGATCATCTGGGTGGGTGTCAGCCATCCGTAATGACTGACCGCGCCCTGGTACACATAGGGCAGCACCGCATAGGCGCCACCAAAGGTCAGCAGCGCGGCCTTGGTGAAGAACCAGCCCATCTGGGTGAAGGTGCCGTGCCAACCGAACAGGAGGGTGAGCGCGCCCATCGGCAGCGTCCACAGGATTGCCCCGATAAACGCCAGGCGCAGCAATTTCAGGCTGCTGAAGCGGGCATGTGCGGGGGGCGGGGTATCGTCATCGATCAGCGCGGGCCCAAACGATTTACCCTTGGCCAGCGCTGTGCCGACCGTGAATTTTCCGGGGGCAAGGCGTCCGCCGACGTACCCGATGAGTGCTGCGGCCAGCACAATCAAAGGGAAGGGCACGTTCAACAACAGGATAGCGGCAAAGGAGGCGCCGGCAATGCTCCACAGCCAGTTGTTCTGCAACACCCTGGAACCCATGCGGTGCGCGGCTTGCAGCACGATGGCGGTGACCGCCGGCTTGATCCCGTAGAACACCCCGACCACGACCGGCACTTCGCCGAAAGCAATGTAGACCCAGGATAATGCAATGAGGATGAACAACGACGGCAGCACGAACAGCGCGCCGGCAATCACGCCGCCCCAGGTGCGGTGCATCAACCAGCCGAGATAGGTCGCCAGTTGCTGAGCTTCGGGGCCCGGTAGCAACATGCAGTAGTTGAGGGCGTGCAGAAACCGGCGCTCGGAGATCCAGCGCCGGCGCTCCACCAGTTCCTCGTGCATGATCGAGATCTGCCCGGCCGGGCCGCCAAAACCGATCAACCCCAGTTTGAGCCAGAACCCGAAGGCTTCCCGTAGCGGGACCGCCCGGGGTGATGCCTGAGCCTGTTCGTCGGCGGAGCAGGGGGGACGGCTCAAACAGGTGCTCCCGAATGACTTAACCGTGACCCAACGCGATCGCAAACGACACGACGATCATGCACGCAAACGCGAAATTGAGGTTCATGAGGGCTTGTTCCGTAAAGTGCTAAAAGTGCAGCCATCTTGAACAGGTCGCGCAGAAATAAAAAATTCGCCTTCATGATTTGAAAGATCGAAGCAATTGATACCTCGGTCATTACTGGGTGCCAAACATCGCCGTCCAGTAAATCCCCGCATCGCTCTTCGGGTCTACCGCGTAGGCCGCGCCCAGTTCCTTGTACGCGGGGTTCATCAGGTTGGCGCAGTGACCAGGGCTGGCGATCCAGCCGTCGACGACCTTGCCCACGGTGTCTTGCCCTGCGGCGATGTTTTCGCCGATCTGCTGGCCGATGTAGCCGGCCAGTTCCGCGCGGTCACCCGGCGTGCGGCCGTCGCGATCCTTGTGGTCGAAAAAATTGTTGTTGGCCATGGCTCGCGAATGGGTCTCGGCGGCGCTCGCCAATGTCGCGTTCCAGGCCAGCGGGGTGGTAGCAGCGAACGATTGCGTGCCGCACTGGCGAGCCTGGCTGCGGGCGTTGTTGAGCAGGGTCAGGACTTTCTGGCCTTCGGCCTGGGAATCGCCCAGGCGTGCGGACATCAGCGGCCGCGCCAGCACGATGCGCCAATCGCGGTCGTCGCGACTCACGCCGATGTCGACAAACTGCGGGTCGAGCACCACGTGGCAGAAACTTTCCCGAATGGCTTGCATGGCCGATTGCGCATCGCGCGGGCCGGACAGGGTGATCGCCTGCACATTGACCATCGGGTAGCCGGCACTGGCCATGGCTTGCTGCAGGTTGCGCACGTTTGTTGCCGACAGTGCCAGGCGTGGATCACCTGCCAGTGGCGGCAGTTCCGGTGATACCTGGTCGGCGCAACGCTGGGGCTGGGCGCGGTAGAGGTTGATCGAATCGATCAGTTGTTTCTCATCGACCGCCAGCGCCTGGGCGGCGAATGACAGGCCCAGCGACAACGCGGCGAGGCGCATAACGGATGAAATGAAGCGCATGAAAATCCCCTTGGGCAGACTGCGCCCATGATGCGCGATTTCACCCCCGCTTGCGCAATGCCTTTTTTGCGCCTGAAACAGTTTTATTGGCCGCCGGATGAAATGAATTGGGGCGACTATAATCAAGCCAGGCCGCCGATTAGCGCGTAACAGCGTCGATAATGCGCTGCCCCATCCGGTTCTTTGAGAAGGGTCGATCATGCGCTTGATGTGGACTGCAACCTGCCTGGCACTCTCCCTGGTCAGCGGCCAGGTGATGGCCACTGAACTTGAACAGCAAAAAGCCGAGGACAAGGCTGAGGTGCTTGAGCAAAAGGCGGCGGAAAAAGGCCCCGACGTACCGGTGCCCAAAGCCGAGGCGATCACCACCTCGGAGGTGCAGGCGGTCGATCCCGCCGGCTCGGCGCCGCTGGATGACGCCATAACCTGCCTTGCGCGTTCCATCTACTGGGAGGCGAAGGGCAGGCAGACCCGGGAAATGGAAGCCGTGGCCAGCGTGGTCATGAACCGCCTGGGGCACGAAGGTTTTCCCGACACGGTATGCGCAGTGGTCAAGGAGGGCTCGGAAAGCCGTAACTGTCAGTTTTCCTGGTGGTGCGACGGGCGTTCGGATCAGGTCAGGGAGGATGCCGAGTACGCGGTCGCCAAGGAAATCGCGCGCAAGGCGCTGAACCGCACGCTCAATGACCGGACACTGGGGGCAATGTATTTCCATGACAAAACGGTGCGGCCGGATTGGGCGGGCAAGTACATCAAGACGGCGGATATCGGCAGGTTCAGGTTCTACAAGCCGCGGGGCGGGGACGCGAAATAGGGGCGTGGAGACGAGCTTCAGGAATGGGCGACAAAAAAGGCACCTTCCCAGGTGCCTTTTTCGTGTGCCGCCGTCTTACAGTTCCTGACCCAGGAAGATCAGCGTATTGCCATGGGCTTCAGCCGCAGCCCGTTGGTTGTAGCTGTCGCGGTGCGAGCAGTTGAAACCGTGTTCGGCTTGCGGATAGATGACGATTTCCACGAAGTCGTTGTTCTCGAAGCGCTCGGCGATTTTTTCCACCGCTTCCAGTGGAATGTGGCTGTCCTCTTCACCAAAGTGCATCAACAGCGGCACGGTGATTTCGTCGGCGCGGTCCAATTGGTCCTGGATACCGCCACCGTAGTAGGTGATCGCCACGTCCACCAGGCCGTTGGCGGCGGTCAGGTAGGACAGCAGGCCGCCGAAGCAGTAGCCAATGGAGGCCACGCCGCCATCCAGGCCCGGCTGGTCCTTGAGAGCGGCAATGGCCAGCTTGATGTCGTCCTGGGCTTTGGTGATGTCCGTGGCATTCATCAGTTCGACGGCGCGTTTCCAGCCGGCTTCGTCGTACGTCAACTCGATGCGCGCGCCGCTACGCCAGAACAGATCCGGCACGACCACCAGGTAGCCGTCGGCAGCGTATTGTTCGGCGACCGAGCGGATGTGCTCGTTGACGCCGAAGATCTCCTGGATCAATACGATCCCCGGGCCTTTTTGCGTGTGGGGAATCGCCAGGTAAGCACCGAATTTACCGTCGGCGCTGTCGATCTCGATCCATTGGGTGGTTACGCTCATGGTGGCTCCTGTCTACGCGAGTGAGGGGGGTGTAGCTTGCCACGGTAACATTTCAACGAATGTTACGGCGCCAGAAAGTGCATGCCAGCAGCGCATCGAGGCTGAGTTTGCCTGCGCCGGTCAATACCAGCGGAAGGAGAGCGGCGAGGTAAATCAGCGGCAGCTTGAAGTTGCCATGTCCCTTGTTGCTGATGGCGTAGCCCTGGGCCAGCTCACTCAATGTAGACCAATCGGCCGGCCAGTGGACCGCTGCGGTGGCGACGACGGTCACCACCATCAGGATGAGCGCCGAGACTCGCGTGCCCAGGCCCACCAGCAGGGCCAGGGCGCAGATCAGCTCGGCCCACATCGACAGTTCCCAGTTGAAGGTGGCGGGGACCTGGTTGAACGGAAACGGAAATCGCTCCTGAATGTCGGCAAACCAGTTCTGGCCGTTCCACTTTTCCAGGCCAGACTCGAAGAATTCCCAGGCCAGGAACACCCGCAAGGTCAGCGGCGCCATCCAGCTGCCGGCGCGGTCGAGGTTGAAGTGCAGGCCTTTGACGGCCGAAGAGAGTGAGGTGTTCATGGGCGGGATCTCCGTTGCGCGTTTTGATCGGCCTGGCCAATCGACCGGCGGATTTCATCAGCCGGGTGTATCAGCGATGTGTCGTGGGCCAGGGAGATTGGAGGGTTAGTGTGTCGGGGATGGGGGTGGATACACATGGATACGCTTGAGCTGGTTGAAATGCCGGGAATGACGCTTCGGGGATTTTCCGGTACCTTTTCTGCCCCTCCATTGCATGGTGAAACCGCTTCATGTCTCTTGCGCTCGATCGTCTAGTCGCTGGCACGCCCATTCCATTCGCCGGGAATCGTGTCACTGTCGTCAGCCCCGAACTGGCTGAGCGGTTCCAGCCCGGTGACCACCTTCTGGTGGAGCAGGTCAGTGGTGAATTGCTCTTGATTCCGGTGGCTGACCAGCAAGCGGCAGCCGTGGCGATCGAGCGCGCCGAAGCGGCTTTCAAGGCGATGTCGGCCGTGTCGGATGAGGCGATCAGCGAATTTTTCGACCACTTCGCGCAGCGCCTGGAAAGCCCGCAGGCCTGGGCGTTGATCGAGGCGGCGAACCTGGCCGATATCGAGCGGGCCAAGGCCCGTGGACGTTCCACCACGCGACTGCTGGCCAATGAGCCGATGCGCCGCGACATGATCGCCGGACTCAAGGCCTGGCGCGATGCGTCGGCGTCTCGCGGCAAAGTCATCAGTTGCGTCGAGCATGACGGCTGGAAGGTCGAACAGGTGGTCTCACCGCTGGGCATTGTTGCGTTTGTATTCGAGGGTCGACCGAATGTCTTTGCCGACGCTGCTGGCGTTCTGCGTACGGGCAACACCGCCGTGCTGCGCATCGGCAGTGATGCGTTGGGCACTGCCCAGGCCATCGTTACCCATGCATTGAACCCGGCGCTGGCGGATGCCGGCTTGCCCGCCGGCGCTGTGTCGCTGGTGGAAAGTGTCAATCACGCAGCGGGTTGGGCCATGTTCGCCGACCGGCGCCTGTCGCTGGCCGTGGCCCGAGGTTCTGGCCGCGCAGTCAGCCAGCTGGGCAGTATCGCCCAGCAGGCCGGCACCGCCGTCAGCCTGCACGGCACCGGAGGTGCCTGGCTGATAGCGGACAAGGACGCCGACGCCCGGCGTTTTGCCGCCGTGGTGCGCAACTCCCTTGACCGTAAGGTCTGCAACACCCTGAACGTCTGCCTGATTCACCGCGACCGGGCCGCTGAATTGGTGCCGTTGTTTCTCGACGCCCTGCAGCAGGCCGGCAACAGCCGTGGCCAAGGCTGCAAATTGCACATTGTCGAGGGCAGCGAAGGGTGCTTGCCGCCGGAGTGGCAAACGGCGAGCGTCGAGGTCTATCGCGCCGATGGCTACCGCACCGAAGCGCTGGCTGAGCCATTGCCCGAGGCTCAACTGGGGCGTGAATGGGAATGGGAGGAAACGCCCGAAGTCAGTCTGCAAATCGTGGATGACCTGGATCAGTCCATCGACCTGTTCAACCGCTACAGCCCGCAATTCACGGTGTCGTTGATCAGTGAGGACGCCAGCACCCAGGAGCGCTTCTACAACGCGGTGAATGCGCCTTTCGTGGGTAACGGAATCACCCGTTGGGTGGATGGCCAGTACGCATTGAGCAAGCCGGAGCTGGGCCTTTCGAACTGGGAGAGCGGTCGCCTGTTTGCACGCAGCGCGATTCTCTCGGGGGATGGGGTGTTCACCATTCGCAGTCGCATGACCCAGATTGATCTGGGCGTTAAACGCTAAAAAAGCTGGCTACAAAAAAGGGCCTGCTCTTTGGCGAGAGCAGGCCCTTTTTATATTAGAGGTGTGAAGTATCAGTAGAACCGGTCAATCACCCGAACTTCGTTCTGGTTCTGCATCGACGCCCACGCCTGTTTCAGCGTTTGCAGAACACTGCCGATGAAGTCTTTATCAGCGGCGGCTTTCTTGCCAACGTAGCCCTGGCCGCGACGGTACATCTTCAGTCGGGCAAGCAGGTTCTGGTTGTTCTTGTCGAATTCCGTCTCATCGGCGTGCGTTGCCAGGCAGTCCATATGAACCTGGCCCGACTTGCTGATCCACAGAATATGGCTGTCGTGGCTGTCTTTTTGCGCAGCGAACATGCGAGCCAGTTCTTCGATAGTGGGTTGATTGTTCAGATTCATGATTTGCCCCTTGACCATTTGGTGATCTTTCAAAGTTGGTTCGCTAATACAGGTAGCCCATCGGTTAGTTGATCCCTGGCACCGAAACCAGGACGTCAGCGTTCATTCGCCGAATGTGGCGAGGTCCCGCGTCTGTTGCATGTAGTCGTGTTGAATAACTGCTACGCAATAGCGTCACAACGAAGAGAAGCAGCGAAAACCTGGAGGCCACTGCCGACTTTTCAGGGTCGGCCACAAGCTTCATGAGGATTGATCGCCAGCGCTTCTCGTCCTTGTACTGGACGTTCGGGCCAGGTCAGCTTCTTCAATCTGCCTTGTGGGCAGCGTGTATCCGGGAATAACAGCTCGGCGGTCAGACGAGCTTGCTCAATCATGTTGCCGTACTCCCGATCGGGGAGATGTCTGCATCATGCAAGGGCAAATCGGAGGCGTCAATGGTTATGTAGTGATTATTTTTGTTCACTACATATTGTCGGACAAAGCGGTTTGGAATGAGCAGGGCGAGGCAGCGCGCCCCGTTCAGACGGCCTGGGGCGGGGTTTCGAAGCGGTAAAAGGTGCAGGGATGTCCATCCACCGGTCGCTGGTGCAGGCTGTACTGGTGGCCTGTGAGAATCGGTATGAGTCCGGCCCAGAACCGCCTTGCCGGCTGGTTTGCATCGATATGGAAAATTTGCCATTGGCCCGGGTGGCCGCTCAAGAGGGCAGAGACGACAAACTTCGCGACGCCCTGGCCACGAAAACGTCGAGTGACGAACAGATAACCCAAGTTCAACTGCGCGCCATCGAGGTGGGTCTGGTCGTCGACGGTCACGAAGCCGGCCAGTTCGCCGTCAACCGTAATCAGGAAGGGCCGGGTGGCCGACTTTCTCCAGTAGTCCACCTGGGGCTGGATACTGAAGAAACCGTGCCCTGCGAGCTTCAGCGGGAGCCATTCACTGAAGTCGTACAGGTAGAACTGCATCAGGTTTTCAATGGTGTCCAGATCGTCGCGTTGGGCGGCGTGCAGTTCTATCACGGGCATTAAAAGCGGCTCCTGACCGGGTCGATCAGTGGGGCGCGAAATCGTATGGGCCACCGGTCTTCAGTGCGGCAACGTAGGCTGGGCGTTTCTGGAAGCGGTCGACCCAGGCGGCGACGTGCGGGTACTGACCGAGTTTGCCTTGCGCCCTGGCGATCTCGCCGATAAAGCTCATCTGGATATCCGCGGCGCTGAATTCAGCGCCCAGCAGGTAGTCGCCCTGGCTCAGCGCCGTGTCGAGGTAACCCAGGTAGTTGGCCACTTCCGAGTTGATCCGTGGATGCAATGGCGCGCCAGCCTCGCCCAGTCGACCCACGTACAGGTTCAGCATCAGTGGCAGCATCGCCGAACCTTCGGCGAAATGCAGCCACTGCACGTATTGATCATAGGCGGCTGTGGCGGGGTCAGGTTGCAGGCGGCCCTGGCCGTGGCGTCGGATCAGGTAATCGATGATGGCCGCAGACTCGATCAACGTCTGTTGACCGTCTTCGATGACCGGGGATTTGCCCAGGGCATTGACTGCCTTCAACTCCGGCGGTGCCAGGTTGGTCTTCGGGTCACGCTGGTAGCGCTTGAGCTCATAGGGGATGCCCAGTTCTTCCAGCAGCCAGAGAATCCGTTGCGAGCGAGAGTTGTTCAGGTGATGGACGATAATCATGTTCTTGGCCTTTTCAGGTAGTAGGGCTGGCGCCGGGCTTGAACAACACTAGACCATCACAGTCCGCGCGAAGTGCCCTTATGGTTTGTTTGCCGGTTTTGCCGTGCGCCGGGTGCTGGTGGCCGGTTTGCGCTTGGCCGGTTTGCGTTTGTTTTTCCACGGCGTGGCTCCGCGCCCTGCCGGGCTTGCAGGCCCGCTGATGGTCAGGCTCAGGCCTGCGCAGCGGGCCACCTGTTTGCTCATCCAGGCGGCCTGTTTGGTGACAAACTCTTCCAGGCTCATCTCGCCGCTCTGCACCATGTCCAGCGCCTGTTCCCAGATCGCCGTGGTACCCGGGTCGGCAATGGCCCGGGGCACGGCGTCGATCAGGCTGAATGCCGCCGGGGTCGCGGCCAGCGCCTTGCCGTTTTTAATCAGGTAGCCGCGGTCGAGCAGCCCCTGGATGATCGACGCGCGAGTCGCTTCGGTACCGATGCCGGTAGTGTCCTTGAGTTTTTGCTTGAGCAGCGGATCTTCCACGAGCTTGGCGACATTTTTCATCGCCTTGATCAGGTCGCCCTCGGTGAAGGGTTTGGGCGGCTGAGTCCAGAGGTCCTTGAGCTTGACGTCGACAACCTTGCATTCACGACCTTCGGCCAGGGCCGGCAAGGTTTGCGGAACCGGCGCTTCGCGTCCCTTGGCCGGGGCCAGGGCCTCGGGCAGGGCGCGTTTCCAGCCAGGCTCGACGATCTGCTTGCCAACAGCTCGCAGCGCTTGCCCGGCGCAGTCGAAGTCGGCCTGGGTCCGGTCATACTCGTGGTTGGGCAGGAACTGCGCCAGGTAGCGTGCGCGAATCAATGTGTACACCGCCCGCTGCTTGCCGACCAGTCGCTCGAGGTTCTTTGCTGCCGCCGTGGGGATGATCCCGTGGTGAGCGCTGACCTTGGCATCGTTCCAGGCGCGGGAGCGTCGGTGCGGTTCAAGGTGATCATTCAATGCGTTCAGGCCGGGATCGGCCTGCCTTAACGCTGCCAGAATGCCGGGCGCCTCGCCGTGCTGACTGACCGGCAGGTAGCCGCAGTCGCTTCGAGGATAGGTGATGACTTTATGGGTTTCGTAGAGTGCCTGGGCGATGTCGAGCGTCTCCTGGGCACCGAGGCCCAGTTTCTTCGAACAGACCTCCTGCAAAGTGCCCAGGTCGAAGGGCAGGGGGGCCACTTCACGCAGGCGCTCGGTACGCAGCTTGACCACCCGGGCGCTGGCCGCCTGGCTGATAGCTGCTGCGGCCTGCCGGGCCAGTTCCGGGTTCAGGCAGCGGTCCTGGTCGTCGCAAACCTCGGAAGCTGCGCGCCATTGCGCGGTGAATGGTGTGCCGTCGTGCAGCAGTTGCACGTCAATCGCCCAATAGGCGACCGGGACGAAATCGGCAATGCTGCGATCCCGATCCACCACCAGGCGCAAGGTGGGCGTTTGCACTCGACCGACCGGCAACACTCCCTGATAACCGGACTGCCGTCCCAGCAGGGTGAACAAGCGGCTCATGTTCATGCCGATCAGCCAGTCGGCCCGGGAGCGGCCCAGGGCGGAGTGGTACAGGCTGAACGTCTCGGCTCCCGGCTTGAGCGCCGCCAGCGCCTTGCGAATTGATGCGTCATCCAGCGCCGATAACCAGAGGCGACGAATCGGCCCGCGATACCGGCAATGTTCGACCAGCTCCCGAGCGATCATTTCGCCTTCTCGGTCGGCGTCCGTGGCGATCACCAGCTCATCGGCTTCGCCCAGCAAACGTTTGACTGCCTTGTACTGGCTGGCAGTGCGCGGCTTGACGGTCATCTTCCATTTATCAGGAATGATCGGCAGGTCTGCCAGCACCCAGCGCTTGTAGCGTGCGTCGTAGGCATCCGGTGGCGCGGTTTCCAGCAGGTGGCCGATGCACCAGGTCACCGTGACGTCCGTACCCAGCCAGCAGCCATCGCCGCGACGCCGGGCGCCGAGCACGGCCGCAATATCCTTGGCCTGGGAAGGTTTTTCACAGAGGTACAGCCGCATGACCACCATCGATGTTCAGTGTACGAGAGGTGCACAGAATGGCGGTTGACGGGCGAGGGATCAACCTTTATCTGTATGGATGTACAGCAGATGAGTTTCCGTACGTTGCCCTGAGACACTGCCGTTGGGCCGAGCCCGTCACCGAAGGGCCTGGAGTGAAGCTTCCGTTCGGCTGTGAAGCGTTCGTGCAGGCGTAACTTGGGTTATACCTGATAGCTGGTGATGCAGGTTTTGACCACGCCAAGCTGCCCTTTATGAGGATGCTCGCCCCCCCGCGGGTACAAGCTTTCGCACCGATTGAGTCAAGTCTTCCAAGAGGAATCCACTCCATGTCAACTCCCCCCGCTGTCATTACCATTGCTGAACAACCGGGCTGTCTTCTGGTGAAATTCCACGGCATCCAGGTGGCCGCGTCCTCGCGCGCGCTGGTGCTGCTGGAGGCCAATTACCCGCCGGTGTATTACGTCCCGCGCGAAGACATCGACGAGAAGTACTTCGCCCGCACCGATCACACCAGTTATTGCCCGTACAAGGGCGACGCCAGCTATTTCAGCCTGCAGGTTCCCGGGCATGAGGGGGCCAACGCGGTGTGGAGTTACGAGAAGCCCAAGGTGTCGGTGGCGCAGATCAAGGATTACGTCGCGTTCTACCCGAATCAGGTTAAGTTCGAATTGCTGGACGCCGAGGTCTGATAAAACGCCAGTTAAACCAGGTCCGATAGCCGCTGTGCCTGGACCAAGGTGGTTTCGTCGATCTGATCGATCGACGTCACCCCGGTCAAGGTCATGGCCACGCGCATTTCCCTGGCAAAGATATCCAGCATGTTTTCCACTCCGCGTTGACCGTCGGCGGCCAGCGCGTAGGCCATTGATCGTCCCAGCAGGACGCCTTTGGCACCCAGCGCGAGCATGCGCACCACGTCCAGTCCCGAACGAATGCCCGAGTCGACCAGCACGGTCAGGTCATTCGCCACGGCTTGCACGATCGGCGGCAATGCCCGGGCGGTCGAGAGCACGCCGTCCAGTTGGCGGCCGCCATGGTTCGACACGACGATGCCATCAGCCCCGAAGCTGACCGCGTCCCTGGCATCCTGGGGATCGAGGATGCCCTTGATGATCATCGGTCCTTGCCAGAAATCGCGTATCCACTCCAGGTCACTCCAGCTGATCGACGGGTCGAAATTATTCGCCAGCCAGCCCATGTAATCCTCCAGGGTCACGGCCTTGCCGAGGTATCTGGAAATGTTGCCCAGATCATGGGGACGGCCCATGAGGCCGACGTTGAAAGCCCAGTCGGGCCGGGTCATGGCTTGCAGCATGCGCCGTGTCGAAGCATACGGGCCGGACATCCCCGAATGCGCATCGCGATAACGCGCGCCGGGCGTTGGCATGTCCACGGTGAATACCAGGTTCTTCACGCCGGCCGCCTTGGCTCGCTCGAGGGCGTTTTTCATGAAACCGCGGTCCTTGAGCACGTACAGCTGAAACCAGATCGGTTGCTGGCTCTGGGCGACGACTTCCTCGATCGAACACACCGATACCGTCGAAAGGCACAAGGGGATGCCTTTGTTTTGCGCAGCCCTGACGGCCTGGACTTCACCCCGGCGGGCAAACATGCCCGTCAGGCCGACCGGCGCCAACACGATTGGCATTGCGAGTTTCTGTTCGAACAGGGTGGTCTCCAGGCTCAGGGTCTCGACGTTTTTCAGGATCCGCTGGCGCAGGCTGATGCCGCTAAGATCGGCGCTGTTGGCCCGCAATGTATGCTCCGCATAGGCCCCGCCGTCGATGTAATCGAACAAAAAGCGCGGGAGTTTGCGCCGCGCCGCCTCGCGATAGTCGGATGCAGATGAAATGATCATGAAGACGCTGCCTCGGTCTGGTGATTGCGATGACCCATGTGCTCAGGTTAACGAAAACGCCCCGCGTGTGCGGGGCGTTTTTTCGTCTGCTGTCAGTTGGTGTCCAGGTCGACGTTTTTCGTCTCACGCAAACAGATCAAGCCGACCACCAGGCTCACCCCGGTGATCAGCACCGGGTACCAGAGCCCGTAGAAAATATCCCCGGTGTACACCACCAGCGCAAACGACACCGTCGGCAGGAAGCCACCGAACCAGCCGTTGCCGATGTGATAGGGCAGGGACATCGAGGTGTAGCGGATGCGCGTCGGGAACAGCTCGACCATCAGCGCTGCCAGCGGGCCGTAGCACATGGCGGAGATGATGATCAGCCCGACGATCAATGCCACGATCATCGGCTTGTTGATCAGCTGGGTGTCTGCCTGTGACGGATAACCGGCCAGGGTGATCGCACCGCGCAGGGCGGCTTCGTCGTAGCCGTCGATCTTCACGTCGCCGACGCTGACCTGCACGGCGCTGCCAGCGGGGGCTGCGGCGCTGCTGTAGGGCAGCCCTTGCTTGACGAGGAAGGTCTTGACCTTGTCGCATGGGCTGTCGAATTTCGCTTTGCCCACTGGATCGAACTGGAAGGTGCAGGTGGCCGGGTCAGCCAGCACGGTGATCGGCGCCTGTTGGCTGGCCAGGTCAATGGCCGGGTTGGCATAGTGCGCCAGGGATTTGAAGATCGGGAAGTACAGGACCGTGGCCAGCAGCAGTCCAAGCATCAGCACCGGTTTGCGCCCGACCTTGTCCGACAGCCAGCCGAAGAAGATGAAGAACGGCGCGCCGATGATCACGCTGATGATCAGCAGGCTGTTGGCCAGGGCCGGGTCCATTTTCAGGAACTGGGTGAGGAAGAACAGCACATAGAATTGCGCCGCGTAGAAGGTGACGGCCTGACCGGCGTTGATGCTGAACAGGGCAATCAGCACCACCTTGAGGTTTTCCCATTTGCCGAAGGAGTCACGAATCGGCTGCTTGCACAGCTTGCCTTCCTCTTTCATTTTCACGAATGAGGGGGACTCGTGCAGACTCAGGCGAATCCAGGTGGAAATCCCCAGCAGCACGATGGAAAACAGGAACGGAATCCGCCAGCCCCAGACTTCAAACTGGTCGCCGGTGAAATAGCGGCAACCCAGTACCACCAGCAGCGACAGCAGCAGGCCGAGGGTTGCGGTGGACTGGATCCAGCTGGTGTGGAAGCCGCGCTTGCCGATCGGTGCGTGTTCCGCCACGTAGGTAGCCGCCCCCCCATATTCACCGCCCAGTGCCAGGCCCTGGAGCATGCGCAGCACCACCAGGATGATGGGCGCGGCAATGCCGATACTGGCGTAGGTGGGCAACAGGCCGACGCAGAAGGTCGCCACGCCCATCAGCACGATCGTCGCCAGGAAGGTGTACTTGCGCCCGATCATGTCGCCCAGTCGGCCGAACACCAGCGCGCCGAACGGCCGCACGATGAAGCCTGCCGCGAAGGCCATCAGGGCAAAGATGAACGCCGTGGTGTCATTGACCCCCGAGAAAAACTGCTTGCTGATCACTGCGGCGAGCGCGCCGTAGAGGAAAAAGTCGTACCACTCGAAGACCGTTCCAAGTGACGAGGCGAAGATGACCTTGCGGGTGTCGTGACCGATCTCGGCGCGGCCCACGGTCTCCAGCGGCTGAACATGTTCTGACATATCGGTATCCCTTACAGTGATTGTTTTTTTTGTTCCACTGTCGGCGCCTGCCTTGTGGGCGGGTGCCGGTACTTCGATGTAGGTAGTGCGTGCAGGCCCCGCCGCCCCTGTAGGAGCTGCCGAAGGCTGCGATCTTTTGATCTTGAAAAGCAACATCAAAAGATCGCAGCCTCCGGCAGCTCCTACGGGGGGGCGCGGGGGTTTCAGGTGGTGGTGACCCGTTCCTTTGGCGTGGTGGTGCTCCTTAAGGTTGGATTGAGGATCAATTCAGCGGCCTTTTCCGCAATCATCAGCGTAGGCGAACAGGTGTTGCCCGAGGTAATTCTTGGCATGATCGAAGCGTCGGCAATCCGCAGACCGGGGATGCCGTGGACTTTGAGCTGCGCGTCGACCACCGCGTCCCGATCGTTGCCCATGCGGCAGGTACCCACCGGGTGAAAAATCGTCGTGCCGATGCGCGCGGCCGCTTCGTGCAGTTCTTCCTCGCTTTGCAAACTGTCCCCGGGCAGATATTCCACCGGGTTGAAGCGGGCGAGGGCGGGTGCCGACACGATGCGCCGGGTCAGGCGAATGGCATCCGCCGCGACCCGCAGGTCTTGCGGATGACTCAGGTAGTTGGGCTGGATCAGTGGCGCGTCCTGGGCAATGGCGCTGCGGATTTCCACGCGACCACGACTTTGGGGGCGCAAATCACACACCGACGCAGTGAAGGCGGGAAAGGCATGCAACGGCTCGCCGAAGCGCTCCAGCGACAGCGGCTGCACGTGGTACTCGAGGTTGGCCGAGGTCTGCTCCGGCCCCGACCGGGCAAAAGCGCCCAACTGGCTCGGCGCCATCGACAGCGGCCCGCTGCGGTTGTAAAGGTAACGCAGGCCCATGCCCATCTTGCCCCACACGCTGCCGGCGATCTGGTTCAGGGTGCGGGCATTTTCCAGCTTGTAGATCAGCCGCAGTTGCAGGTGATCCTGCAGGTTGCCGCCAACCCCCGGTAGTTCATGGGCCACACCGATGCCGAGTGATTGCAGGAGTGGGCGAGGGCCGATGCCCGAGCGTTGCAGGATACTTGGCGAGCCGACGGCGCCTGCGCACAGGATGATCTCCTGGCGAGCCCTGAAGGTTCTCGGTTGGCCCTGGCAGCGGCTGATGACCGCCGAGGCGCGGCCATTGTCCAGTTGTACGCGATCAACTTCGACGTCAGTCAGTACCGTGAGATTGGGCCGGTGCCGCACGGGCTTGAGAAACGCCTTGGCCGCATTCCAGCGAACCCCGGCTTTCTGGTTGACCTGGAAATACCCGCAGCCTTCGTTGTCGCCCTTGTTGAAGTCATCGACGCTGGCAATTCCGCTCTGTTCGGCGGCGCTACGGAACGCGTCCAGAATCGGCCAGGACAGGCGCTGGCGTTCGATCCGCCATTCCCCGGCAGCGCCATGAAACTGTGAGTCGCCGGCAAAGTGGTCTTCACTTTTCCTGAACAGCGGCAACACCTGGTCCCAACCCCAGCCGGGGTTGCCGTCGGCGGCCCAGCTGTCGTAATCGCCCGCCTGGCCGCGCATGTAGATCATGCCGTTGATCGAGGAGCAGCCGCCCAGCACCTTGCCCCGTGGATAGCTCAGGGCGCGCCCTTGCAGCCCGGCTTGCGCTTCGGTCTTGAAGCACCAGTCGGTACGCGGGTTGCCGATGCAGAACAGGTAACCCACCGGAATGTGAATCCACGCATAGTTATCGCGCCCGCCCGCTTCGAGCAGCAACACCCGATGCTGCGGGTTGGCCGAGAGTCGATTGGCCAGCAAACAACCGGCCGGACCGGCCCCGACCACTACATAGTCGTATTCATCAAGGGAAGTCGACATCCCTGACCTCGTATTGTTGTTCTTGTTGTCAGACATCCTAGTTGTTAGCTTTCGTTTAAAGAATGTTAATTTTTGCGCAGCCGCTGTGCGTTTTTAAACAGTGCGGCCTTGGGGACGATCGATGTTCGACTGGAATGACCTGCGGTTTTTTCTTGAACTCCAGCGCAGCGGGCGCTTGCTCACCGCCGCGCGTCGTTTGAACACCACCCATGCCACCGTCGCCCGGCATATCGAAGCCATCGAAAAAAGCCTGGGGACCGCGCTGTTCGTCCAGCATGCCCAGGGTTACCAGATGACGCCTGCTGGCGAAGCGCTGCTCAAACACGCCGAGGCCATGGAAAACGTCGCGTTGCTGGCCCAGGAAGAAATGACCCAATCGACGGCGCCCCTTGGCAAGATCCGCGTGGGTGTCACCGAAGGGCTGGGCATCATGTTTCTCGCCAGCCGCATGAATGACCTCTTCGAGCGTTACCCCGGTCTGGAAGTGGAGCTGGTCGCGGTGCCGCGTTTTGTCAGCATCCTCAACCGCGAAGCCGAAATCAGCATCCACCTGGAACGGCCGGCGGCCGACATGCTGGTCACCCGCAAGCTCACGGACTACCGCCTGGCGCTCTATGCCAGCCAGGACTACCTGAATCGTGCGCCCCCGCTGCGCAGCCGCGAAGACCTCGGCCGGCATGCGTGGATCGGCTATGTCGACGACCTGCTGTTCAGCCAGGAACTGATGTTTCTCAACAGTTTCTGCCGCAACCCCCAGGTGGTGTTCCACAGCACCAGCGTCATCGCCCAGCAGCAGGCGGCACGCTCGGGGCTGGGGATAGCGGTGCTGCCGTGCTACATGGCCAGTGCCGACCCGGGATTGGTGGCGCTACTGCCGGATGAAAGCCTTCTGCGCAGCTACTGGATCAGCACCCGCCGCGAGCTGCACAAATCGGTGCGGCTGCGGGTGTTGTGGGACTACGTGGTGGCGTTGTGTGAGAGCGAGCAGGGCCTGTTGCTGGGCACGGATCAAGCTGCACTGTAGGAGCGAGCTTGCTCGCGATGGTCTTAAGGTCGCGGCGGGTAACCTGTTGCCCCGCCTTATCGTGTACCTCCATCGCGAACAAGGGGTTGGTGTTTCACGGCAGGATCTCGAAGGCCGTTGTGGCCAACCGCTCGCCGTTCACCATCACATGCACCGCGTGCTTGCCCGCGTAATGGCGGCGGGTGGTGAGCTCCTTGATCTGCTGTCTGCGCGCCACTCGTTCGCAAGCCTTGCCCGGCAGGGTCAGCGCCTTGAGCTTGAACACCTTCGCCGAGGTGCTGCCATTGCCCTTGACGTAGTCGATCGCATAATCGATCACCAGCCGCTGGCCGTGCTCGACCGTGGATTGCACGGCAAACGACAGAGTGATCTTCTCACCAAGCGTAATGACTGGAGGCTCAATCCGAACGTCCGTGATCTGGACCTCGGCCTTGCCGCCTGCGCCGATGATCGCCAGCGCCCGTCGATTGCCTTGCTTGATCAGGCTGCGCAGGGCGTGTTTGGCGATCCAGGCAGTGTGCCGGTTCTCCAGCGACCAGCCCTCGATCAGGTCCAGCACCCAGTCGGGATGCTCCTTGGTGATGTCGTTCAAATGATTGGCCACGGACTTGCGCACGTACAGGCTGTCGTCGGCCTTGAGGTTGTCGAGGATCGCCGCGGCCAGGCCCGGATCAGCCTGAATCCGCTCCAGCCGGAAAGACCAGGGCAGTCGCGGCCGGCTGCCTTCGCTCGCCAGGCGGCGGACGTGTTCGTTGTCATCCAGCGACCACTGGTGCATGACCGCCAGGGTGCGCTCGAAATCGCTGCGCAGGAAATATCGGATTGCAAACTCCGATGAACCGAACGTGGTGAAGTATTTGAGGGCGGCCATCGACTCTTCGAACGCATGGCTGCCGTAGGTCGCGACATAATGCGGCAATGAAATGCTGACGAAACCGCTGTTCAACCGAGGCGCCAAGGCCCGCAGCACGCCGAGGGTTTCCTCGTAGCTCAACGGCAGCACCGCATACAGGCATTCACTGACCCGGGCCATGCGCTGCATGATCGACAATTCGGCGAGGCCTTCGTTGGCCATCTTCATGAATGCCTTGGCATTGAACTCGGGATACACCGCGCTCATCTCGGTCGCGATGTGCCGGAGGCGCTCGGCGTTGAAGATTTCCTTGAGCGCAGGAGCGGGTTGATCAGCAGCCATTGTGGGTTCCTTTGAATTCATTACTTATCTGAATCTGCGGCAGCATCGTTCATCGTCGAAACGCTGCCCGGAGCAACCACCGGCGGCCCAGGTAATGCACTAATCCCATGTGGGAGTGAGCCTGCTCGCGATAGCGGTCGTCCACACAACAACAACTCAAACCTTACCCAATTTCTCCTCCTCCAGCTGATCCGACTCAAACAGCTTCGCCAATTCCGCCCTGGCTTCCTGCGCCGTCTGCAGCACTTTGGCCTCATCGTCATAAATCGCATGCTGGGCTTCCAGCACCTGTTCATCGTGATGCTTGAAGCGTTTGATGCGGGCGTCGGCCTGGGCCTGGGTCAGGCCCAACCCTACCAGCGTGCGGCGGCTCATTTCCAGGCTCGAATAGTAGGTTTCCCGAATCGCCTCGGCTCCCAGGTCCACCAGGCGGTGCACATGCTGGCGGTTACGGGCGCGGGCGATGATCTTGATGTGCGGGTAGAGCTTGTGCACCACCTCGGCAGTCTTGATGTTGGCGTCGGGGTCATCGGTGGCAATCACAAAGTATTCCGCCTGTTCGACCTTGGCGGCGCTGAGGATTTCCGGGCGCATAGGGTTGCCGTAGAACACCGGCACGCCGCCAAAACTGCGGGACAATTCGATGGTTTCCACTGAAGTGTCGAGGGCGACGAACTTGATGTTCTGCGCCCGCAGGATCCGCGCAACGATCTGCCCCATGCGGCCCATGCCGGCGATCACGACTCGCGGGGCGTCGGTGTCGATCTCACGAAACTTCTCCGGCACCACCACCGGCTGCACCTTCGGGCTCACCAGGCGTGCGCACACCAGCAACAGCAGCGGCGTCACGGCCATGGACAAGGTGATGGTCAACACCAGCAAATCGTAAAGGCGCGGCTCGAACAGGCCCTGGTCGCGGCCGATCTTGAACACGACAAAGGCGAATTCACCGCCCGCCGCCAGCACGATACCCAGGCGAATCGCACTGACCTTGCCCAGGCCGCCGGCCAGCCGCCCGACAACAAACAGCAGCGGCAACTTGATGGCGATCAGCAACAGGGTCAGGCCCAGCACGGTGATCGGTGCACTCAGCAGCAGGCTCAGGTTGGCGCCCATGCCGACGCTGATGAAAAACAGGCCCAACAGCAAACCCTTGAACGGTTCGATCTGCGCTTCCAGTTCATGACGGTACTCGGAGTCCGCCAGCAGCAGCCCGGCGAGAAACGCCCCCAGGGCCATCGACACGCCCACCAGGTCCATCAGCCACGCCGTGCCGATCACCACCAGCAACGCGGTGGCGGTGGACACTTCCGGCAGCCCCGTCCTGGCCACCACGCGAAACACCGGCCGCAACAGGTAGCGCCCGCCGATCACCACCACGGCGATACTGCCGAGCACCCGCAACCCATGATTGACATCTTCGGCTGCAGTGGAGGTGTGGTCGCCTCCCGCCAGCAGCGGCACCATGGCGATCAGCGGGATCGCCGCGATGTCCTGGAACAGCAGGATCGCAAAGGCCAGTCGGCCGTGGGGGCTGGTCAGTTCCTTGCGCTCGGCGAGGCTCTGCAGGCCGAAGGCGGTGGATGACAGGGCGAGGCCCAGACCCAGCACTATGGCACTGTTGAGCGACTGGCCGAACATGAACAAGGCGGTCACGCCAATCACCGACCCGGTCAGCAGGACCTGTGCAAGGCCGACGCCAAACACGGATTTGCGCATCACCCACAACCGTCTCGGTGATAATTCCAGGCCAATGATGAACAACAGCAACACCACGCCGAGCTCGGAAATATGGCTGACGCTCTGTGGATTGCCGATCAGGCCCAGCACCGACGGGCCAATGATCACTCCCGCAAACAGATAGCCCAGCACCGCGCCCAGTTGCAGGCGCTTGGCCAGGGGCACGGTCAGCACCGCCGCAAACAGAAAGACGACAGCGGCTTGCAACAAATTGCCTTCATGGGGCATGGCTTACTCCAGAACTCGGTACGGCGGGGGCGACAAGGATAAAGCCTGTAACCGAATGCGTCAGCCATGGGCCGGCATGATTGTATGAATGCAGCCTGTTTGCCGGCCTTGGCGAATCGTTGCGTACTGAGTGAATGATTTTCTCCGCCCGTAGTCGGAGTTCAGGTATTACGACATTTCTGGAGGATCAACCATGAACAGCAAAACCCTCATCGCCGCCCTGGCCATTGCCGCCGGCGTTGCCGGAATCAGTCCCATCGTTCAAGCGGCTGACTCACCTGAAAAAACCGTGCAGCCAAGTGCTACCAATACCCGTGAACTGAATGTCAATGACCGCGCCCCGGATATCTATCAGCGCCCTGAAAAAGCGCTGAAAAACTGGAAAGCTAAAGGCCTGAAAGCCCCTGTAGAGCAAGCTCAGTGGGTGCAGGTGCATGACAAGTACATGATGGTGATGATCACCAACGGTACGATCGTCGATATCACGCCGGTGGAAAAATAAACGCCCGGTCATGCGGTAAAGTTTCGGCAATGCGGGATAAAGGCTGCTTCTGAAGCCCCTTGCCAGGCAACCGGAGGTTGAGTTGCCAGCCTTCGGCTGACTTAAATCACTTCGCCCTTGTCCCACAGGTGCACCAGATCTCCAGGTGCCTGGTCTTCAGGCACTTTCATCACCATCCGGTCATCCTGCTCGCCGCTACGGTAGAGCACTTCGATTTCATAAAAGCGCTGATCACCCTGGCCTGCTGCCTGTTCGGTGTAGGGCAGGCAGCCTTCCAGCACGCTGCAGATGCGCGAGCGCTGCTCGATGTCGCATTGCGCGAATTCGATGCTGCGCGGGCGTGTCAGGGCATGGATGGCGGCGACGCCGCCCTGGCGGGAAAGGTGGACGACGGCATCATCGCCCAAGGTTGGCAGGGTTTTCATAATGACTCCCGATTCGGTTCTACACCCACATCAGCCCAGGCTTGCGCCACCGCGAACTGTTCGTCCGGGCCAAAGCGCTTGAGCGCCTGCTCAATGGTCAGCGCGGCAAACTCACTGAATGACGCTTGCGTGCCCAGACGCGGGTCGCACAACGTGTCGTACCAGATATGGCCGGCTTTCTGCCAGGCGAATCCGCCCAGCGCCTGGGCCGCCAGGTAAAACGCCCGGTTGGGGATGCCGGAATTGATGTGCACGCCGCCATTGTCTTCCTCGGTGACGACAAAATTGCGCATGTGCCCGGGTTGCGGGTCTTTGCCGAGCAGCGGGTCGTCATAAGCGGTGCCGGGGTGGGCCATTGAGCGCAGGCCGTCGCCTTTGATCTGTGGCGCGAGCAGGTCGGCGCCGATCAACCAGTCAGCCTCTTCGGCGGTCTGGCCCAGTACATGCTGCTTGATCAATACACCGAACACGTCCGATATCGATTCATTGAGCGCCCCGGACTGATCGGCGTAAAGGAGCCCGGCTTCACTTTCGATCACGCCGTGGGTCAATTCGTGGCCGATCACATCCAGGGAGCGAGTGAAGCGCTCGAAGATTTCGCCATCGCCGTCGCCGAACACCATCTGCGCACCGTTCCAGAACGCATTCTCGTACTCCTGCCCGTAATGCACGGTGCCAATCAGGGCAAAACCCTGATTGTCGATCGAGTCGCGGCCATGCACTTTCCAGAAGAAATCATAGCTCGCCCCCAAGGCGTCATAGGCTTCGTCGACCGCTGGGTCACCTGTCGCCGGCTGGCCCTCAACGCGCACCGGCATCCCCGGCAGGAGCATCTTGCCCTGGGCGTCATGGATACTGCGCTCGGCCAAGCCGGGCCGAGTGGACGGTGGCAGCAAGGTGGTCGCAGGCGGGCGCGTTGGCGGGCGAGGAGTGTGGCGCAGCGTACGCACGTGGGTGAGGGTGCTCTGCGCACTGGAACGCTGCCGCTCGGAGCCGCGGGCGATGATGCGGTTGAGGATATAGGGCGGAATGAAACTGTGCGGTGAGTCGGTCATCAGAGCGTCCTTTCCTGAGTACGGAGTCGATACTCATGTGGACGGACGGTTGCCGTTTCAGTTCCATGGATTGCCAACCACGCCGAATTCTGCGACAACGCCCTGATTAACCGCTAGCGAGCAAGATTCATGAACGACGAATTACAGATCATTGACCTGTTGCCAGGCGACGGCAAGGCGGCGGTCAAGGGCGCCCTGATCACCACTCAATACCGCGGCTGGCTGGAAGACGGCACGGAGTTTGATTCATCCTACAGCCGGGGCAAACCGTTTCAGTGCGTGATTGGCACGGGTCGAGTCATCAAGGGCTGGGATCAGGGAATCCTCGGCATGCAGGTGGGCGGCAAGCGTAAATTGCTGGTGCCGGCGCATCTGGCTTATGGCGAGCGGACCATGGGCGCGATTACGCCGAATTCGAACCTGATTTTCGAGATCGAATTGCTGGAAGTACTGACCCGGGACGATTGAGCGCTGGCCGCGTGTTCAACTCTGTAGGAGCTGCCGAGTGCAACGAGGCTGCGATTTTTTGACCTTCTCTGATCCCTCCAAAAATCGGACCAAGGGCTGTTTAACAACTTGAACCCCGACCAGCGACCCTATACTGTATATCCAAACAGTCAGCGGCGTGCCCCCCATGGAACTCATCGACAAACTCAGCATTCTCGCCGACGCCGCCAAATACGATGCGTCCTGCGCCAGCAGCGGTGCGCCCAAGCGCAGTTCCGAGGGCAAAAGCGGCCTCGGGGCTAGCAATGGCATGGGCATCTGTCACAGCTATACCCCCGACGGGCGCTGTGTGTCGTTGCTGAAGATCCTGCTGACCAACTTCTGCCTCTATGACTGCCAGTACTGCGTCAACCGCCGCTCCAGCGACGTGCCAAGGGCGCGGTTCACGCCGGAAGAAGTAGTGACGCTGACTATGGACTTCTATCGTCGTAACTGCGTCAGTGGGTTGTTCCTGAGCTCCGGGATCATTCGTTCGGCGGATTACACCATGGAGCAGTTGATTCGGGTGGCGCGGCTGTTGCGTGAAGAGCATGAGTTTCGCGGGTATATCCATCTCAAGACGATTCCCGAGGCCGATCCGGCGCTGATCGAGCAAGCGGGGCGCTATGCCGACCGGCTGAGCGTCAATATCGAGTTGCCCACGGACGCCAGCTTGCAAACCCTGGCACCGGAAAAACACATCGGCTCGATCAAAGGCGCGATGCAGACGATCTACACGGGCGTTCAAACCGTTCTCAACGAGCCGCGAGCGCCGAGGTTTGCGCCAGCCGGTCAGAGCACGCAGATGATCGTGGGCGCCGATGACACCGATGACAGCACCATTCTCCACAGCGCCCAGTCGCTGTACGGCAACTTCAAATTGCGCCGGGTCTATTATTCGGCGTTCAGTCCGATCCCCGACAGTCCGAAAAGCGTGCCCCTGGCCGCGCCGCCTTTGATGCGCGAGCACCGGTTGTACCAGGCTGACTTCCTGCTGCGAAGTTATGGCTACACCGCCGGGGAGCTGTTCAAAGGCCCGGGCCACCTGGCGTTGGACATCGACCCTAAATTGGCTTGGGCGCTGGAGAATCGGGATATTTTCCCACTGGACCTCAATCGTGCCGAGGCGTCCCTGATCTCGCGCATTCCCGGCATTGGCCTGCGCACGACCGAGCGTCTGGTGGAACTGCGTCGTCAGCGTCGCATCCGTTACGAAGACCTGGCGCGCATGCGCTGTGTGCTGGCCAAGGCCAAGCCGTTCTTCATCACCAGCGACTACCATCCGCAGCAAGCGGAAGTCACCAGCCATCTGCTGTATCAACAACTGCGCGACCGCCCGCAGCCGCAGCAAATGGGGTTGTGGGGATGATCAATCTCGATTGCGACGACTTGTTCGAGACCTGGCGCCTGCAAGCGCGCTGGCTCCTGAGCCATGAGGTTGATCCAAGCCTGGTGGCGTGGGCCAGCGAAGGCGTGCAGGACCTGTTCGCTAGCGATCACGCGCTGCCCGAATCACAGGGGCCGTTCCTGGCGCGCATTCCGCGAACGCTGCTCGACACCCTCGAACAAGCCGCCCGTTATCGCGGTGACCAGCGCTGGAGCCTGTTGTATGAGGTGCTGTGGCGAGTCAGTCATGGGGATCGCACTGCAATGATGTCCGGGGACAAGCTGGGCAGTGAATTACAGAGAAGAATCAAACAGGTACAGCGTGAGTCTCATCATTTACATGCATTTGTGCGGTTCGTTGAATTGCCCGACTGCGTCGGGCCGCAGTATGTCGCCTGGCATGAGCCCGCCCACGACATTCTGCACAGTGCCAGCGAACATTTCATTGGCCGCATGGGGCGCCATCGCTGGATGATTGCCACGCCCAGGGATGGGGTCTATTACGATGGCGAGCAGTTGAACTACCTGCGTCAATGCCCGGTGCAATGGCAGCAGATGGCGCAGAACGTAGACGATCCGCACGGTGACATGTGGCTGACCTACTACAGCCATATTTTCAACCCGGCGCGGTTGAACCCCAAGGTCATGGAAGGGCACTTGCCCGCCCGATTCTGGAAGAATCTGCCGGAGGGGGCGTTGATCCCGGGGTTGATCACCCAGGCCCGTACGGGCAAGCAGCAGGATGGCCAGGCCAGCGGGATCAAGGGGCGCCAGGGCAAGCGGATTGGTCAAACCAAGATGGAGTCGTCCCGTGGAACCCCTATGAACCCCTATGAACCCCGCATGAGCCCCGTAGGAGCTGCGGAGTGAAACGAGGCTGCGATCTTTTGATCTTGTTTTCTGAAAAAGCCAGATCAAAAGATCGCAGCCTCGTTTCACTCGTCAGCTCCTACGGCAGCTTCTACAGATCTATCCAAATCTGTAGGAGCCCAGGCAAAAAAAGCCCCCCATTGCGCCAGCAATGGGGGGCCGGGGTGTCGCGAGCGTCAGGTCAGACCTTGACGATCCAGCCAGCGGGCGCTTCGATATCGCCGGTTTGTACACCCGTCAGCTCCTTGTAGAGCTTCTGGGTAACCGGACCAACCTCGGTTTCGCTGTGGAATACATGCAGATGATCGTTGTAGCTGATGCCGCCGATCGGCGTGATGACCGCCGCAGTACCGCAAGCGCCGGCTTCCTTGAAGTCCGACAGCTTGTCGATCAACACGTCGCCTTCAATCACTTCCATGCCCAAGCGCGATTTGGCCAGTTCGATCAGCGACAGACGGGTGATGCCCGGCAGCACCGACGGCGAGTTCGGCGTGACGAACTTGTTGTCGTGGGTGATCCCGAAGAAGTTGGCCGAGCCGACTTCTTCGATTTTCGTGTGGGTCATCGGATCCAGGTAGATGCAGTCGGCGAAGTGGGCTTTCTTCGCCTGGGAACCTGGCATCAGGCTGGCCGCGTAGTTGCCACCGACCTTGGCCGCACCGGTGCCTTGTGGGGCCGCGCGGTCATAGCTGGAGATCAGGAAGTTATGCGGCGTCAGGCCACCCTTGAAGTAGGCACCGACCGGAATGCAGAAAATCGAGAAGATGAACTCCGGCGCAGTACGCACGCCGATGTTGTCACCTACGCCGATCACGAACGGGCGCAGGTACAGCGCGCCACCGGTACCGTAAGGCGGGATGAAACGCTCGTTGGCACGAACCACTTCCTTGCAGGCTTCGATGAACTGCTCGGTTTCGACGAACGGCATCAGCAGGCGCGCACAGCTGCGTTGCATGCGCAGGGCATTCTGGTCAGGGCGGAACAGGTTGATCGAGCCATCCTTGCAACGATAGGCCTTCATGCCTTCGAAGCATTGCTGGCCATAGTGAAGTGCCGTGGAGCCTTCGCTGATGTGCAGCACGTTGTCTTCGGTCAGGGTGCCTTTGTCCCACTCGCCGTTACGCCAGTACGAGAGATAGCGCTTGTCTGTCTTGATGTAATCAAAACCCAGCTTGTCCCAATTGATGCTTTCGTTACCCATGACACCCTCTATCACTGAACAACCGCCAAAGCGGTTCAAGGCTTCTGACGTTTTTTGGATGGGGACAACAATACTTCATTCCGGGCCTGTTTCGCAGCCCGGACTATCGGATGACAGGCAGATAAATCGAGTTGGCCTCAAGAAATCGCCAGCGGGCTAGCTTCCACAGGAGAACGCATTCCAAATGTGGGAGCTAGCTTGTTGGCGATGGGGCCATTTCTGCCGCCATCCATTGTTCTGAACTACAGATGCAACGCATGCCCCAGAGCACGCAACGCCGCTTCCTGCACCGCCTCTCCCAAGGTCGGGTGCGCATGGATGGTGCCGGCAATGTCTTCCAGGCGAGCGCCCATTTCCAGGCTCTGGCCGAACGCTGTCGATAACTCCGAAACCCCGACGCCGACCGCCTGCCAGCCGACAATCACATGATTGTCCCGACGCGCCACGACCCGCACGAAGCCGCTTTTCGATTCCAGTGTCATTGCCCGGCCATTGGCCGCGAACGGGAAGCTGGAAACGATACAGTCCAGCCCGGCAGCCTTGGCGTCGTCCGGGGTCTTGCCGACCACCACCAGCTCCGGGTCGGTGAAGCACACGGCAGCAATGGCGGTCGGGTTGAACTCGCGGGATTTGCCGCTGATCAGCTCGGCGACCATTTCGCCCTGGGCCATGGCGCGGTGCGCGAGCATCGGTTCGCCACTCAGGTCGCCAATGGCGTACACGTTGCGCATGCTGGTCTGGCAGCGGCCGTCGATTTTGATCGCTGCACCGTTCATGTCCAGGTTCAGGGCCTCAAGGTTCCAGCCCTGGGTGTTGGGTTTGCGACCGACGGCCACCAGCACCTGATCCATTTCCAGATTCAGCGTGTCGCCCCCCGGCTCAAGAACCTGGAGGGTATTGCTAGAAGAATCAAAGCCTTGGACGCTATGCTTCAAGTAAAGCTTCACGCCCAGCTTTTTCAGCTCTTCATGCACAGGCTGGGTCAGCTCGGCATCGTAAGCTGGCAGAATGCGCTCCTGCGCCTCGACCACGCTCACGTCAGCGCCCAGTTTGCGATAGGCAATCCCCAGCTCCAGGCCGATATAACCTCCGCCAACGACGATCAGGCGCTTGGGCACCGAGGTCGGCGCCAGGGCTTCAGTCGAGCTGATGATCGGACCGCCAATCGGCAGCATCGGCAGGTTCACGGTTGTGGAGCCGGTGGCCAGCACCAGATGCTCGCACTGGATTCGCGTGTCGCCGACCTCGACGGTTTTGCCGTCGATGACCTTGGCCCAGCCCTGAATGACCTGGACCTTGTGCTTTTTCAGCAACGCGGCAACGCCAGTGGTCAGGCGATCAACGATACCGTCCTTCCACTCGACGCTCTTGCCGATGTCCAGGGTGGGGGCCGCCACGCTGATCCCCAAGGCCGAGTGCTGGCTGTGGTGGCGAGTCTGGTGAAACTGCTCGGCGACGTGAATCAGTGCCTTGGACGGAATGCAGCCAATGTTCAGGCAGGTGCCGCCCAGGGATTGGCCTTCCACCAGGATGGTCGGGATGCCCAACTGGCCGGCACGGATCGCGGTCACGTAACCGCCAGGGCCGCCGCCGATGATCAGCAGCGTGGTGTTCAAAGTCTGATGCATGACCTACTCCACAAACAGGGTGGCGGGTTGTTCGAGCAAGCCGCGAACGGCCTGGATAAACTGCGCCGCGTCCATGCCATCGACCACGCGGTGATCGAAGGAGCTGGAGAGGTTCATCATCTTGCGGATCACGATCTGGCCTTTGACGACCATCGGGCGCTCGACAATTTTGTTCACGCCGACAATGGCCACTTCCGGCAGGTTCAGCACCGGCGTGCTGACGATACCGCCCAACGCGCCAAGGCTGGTCAGGGTAATGCTCGAGCCGGACAGCTCGTCGCGGCTGGCCTTGCCATTACGTGCAGCGCTGGCCAGGCGCGAGATTTCTGCGGCGTTGTCCCACAGGCTGCGGGCTTCGGCGTGACGCACCACCGGCACCATCAAGCCGATGTCGGCCTGGGTGGCGATGCCGACATGCACGGCACCAAGGCGGGTGATGACCTGGGCTTCGTCGTCGTAGCGGGCGTTGATCTGGGGGAAATCACGCAGGGCAACCACCAGGGCGCGGACCAGGAACGGCAGCAGGGTCAGCTTGCCGCGGGTCGCGCCGTGTTTTTCGTTCAGGTGCACGCGAAGTTCTTCCACGGCCGTGACGTCGATTTCCTCGACATAACTGAAATGGGCGGCGCGCTGGGTGGCGTCCTGCATGCGCTGGGCAATCTTGCGGCGCATGCCGATCACCGGGATTTGCTCTTCGTCGTTACGCGGCGCGTACGCGGCGGTGGCGCTCGATGCGCTCGACTGACCTTGCGCCAGGTAGGCGTCGAGGTCTTCGTGCAGCACCCGACCGGCAGGGCCGGTGCCACGCACCAGACGCAGCTGGATGCCCAGATCAAGCGCATGTTTGCGCACGGCCGGAGAGGCCAGCGGGCGTTCATCGGCCTCGCGAGCGACTATCGGGCCCTGGCAAACAGCTGCTCGTGGCGGCGCAGCGGCGACCGGTTTGTGTGCTACAGCGGCTTCGACTTTCGGTGCCGGTGCTTCTTTTACAGCGGCAACCACCGGCTGGGCCGACTCTTTGACGTTGCCGGCACCTTCGACCTCAATGCTGATCAGGACGCTGCCGACCGCCATGACTTCCCCGGGCACGCCGCCCAGTGAAATCACCTTGCCATGAACCGGCGATGGAATATCAACCATCGCCTTGTCGGTCATGACATCGGCCAGCACCTGGTCCTCGACGACCAGGTCACCGACCTTGACGTGCCATACCGACAATTCCACTTCTGCAATGCCTTCGCCAATGTCCGGCATCTTGATAACGTGCGTGCCCATTCAGACCTCCATAACCCGATGCAAAGCCGCGCCCACTCGGGTCGGGCCAGGGAAATACGCCCACTCTTGCGCGTGCGGGTAGGGGGTGTCCCAACCGGTGACGCGCTCGATGGGCGCTTCCAGGTAGTGGAAGCAGTGTTCCTGCACCAGGGCGGCCAGTTCGGCGCCGAAACCGCAAGTGCGGGTCGCTTCGTGAACGATCACGCAACGTCCGGTCTTCTTCACCGATTTGACGATGGTTTCCAGGTCCAGCGGCCACAGGCTGCGCAGGTCGATGACTTCAGCGTCGATGCCGGTTTCTTCCGCGGCAACTTGCGACACATAGACCGTGGTGCCGTAGGTCAGGATGGTCACATCCTTGCCCGGACGCGCAATCGCGGCCACGTCCAGCGGTACGGTGTAGTAGCCATCCGGCACTTGCGCCGACGGGTGTTTCGACCAAGGGGTTACGGGGCGGTCGTGATGCCCGTCGAACGGGCCGTTGTACAGGCGCTTAGGCTCCAGGAAGATCACCGGGTCATCGTTCTCGATTGACGCGATCAGCAGGCCCTTGGCGTCGTAGGGGTTGGACGGCATCACCGTGCGCAAGCCGCAGACCTGGGTGAACATCGCTTCGATGCTCTGGCTGTGAGTCTGGCCACCGTAGATGCCACCGCCGCAAGGCATGCGCAGGGTCATCGGAGCGGTGAATTCGCCCGCCGAGCGATAGCGCAGGCGCGCCGCTTCGGAAATGATCTGGTCGGAGGCCGGGTAAACGTAATCGGCAAACTGGATTTCTGCCACCGGGCGCAGGCCATAGGCACCCATGCCAACGGCTACGCCGACGATGCCACTTTCGGAAATCGGCGCGTCGAACACCCGCGAGGTGCCGTATTTGGTTTGCAGGCCTTCGGTGCAACGGAACACGCCGCCGAAGTAGCCCACGTCCTGGCCGAAGACCACGACGTTGTCATCACGTTCAAGCATCACATCCATGGCCGAGCGCAGGGCCTGGATCATGGTCATGGTGGTCGTGGTCATGGCGGTTTCCAGCTCGATATTGTTGTTGTGATCGTTCATGTCAGATCCCCAACTCCTGACGCTGGCGCTTCAAGTGCTCCGGCATCTCTTTGTAGACATCCTCGAACATGGTCGCGGCGCTCGGAATCTGGCCTCCGGCGAGGGTGCCGTACTTCTCGGCTTCTTTCTGCGCGGCAATGACTTCGGCTTCCAGTTCGGCGCTGACGGCGACGTGTTCCTCTTCGGACCACTGGCCGATCTTGATCAGGTGCTGTTTGAGGCGCGCAATCGGGTCGCCCAACGGGAAGCAGCTCCAGTCGTCGGCAGGTCGGTATTTGGATGGATCATCGGAGGTGGAGTGCGGGCCGGCGCGGTAGGTGACCCATTCGATCATGGTTGGGCCAAGGTTGCGGCGGGCGCGTTCGGCGGCCCAGGCAGAAGCCGCGTAGACCGCGACGAAATCGTTGCCATCGACCCGCAGGGAGGCAATGCCGCAACCTACGCCACGACCGGCGAATGTCGTGGCTTCACCACCGGCAATCGCCTGGAAAGTCGAGATCGCCCACTGGTTGTTGACCACGTTGAGGATGACCGGTGCACGGTAGACGTGGGCGAAGGTGAGGGCGGTGTGGAAGTCCGACTCAGCGGTGGCGCCGTCGCCGATCCACGCCGAGGCGATTTTGGTGTCGCCCTTGATCGCCGAGGCCATGCCCCAACCCACGCCCTGTACGAACTGGGTGGCGAGGTTGCCGGAAATGGTGAAGAAGCCGTAATCCTTGACCGAGTACATGATCGGCAGTTGGCGTCCCTTGAGCGGGTCGCGCTCGTTGGACAGCAGCTGGCAGATCAGGTCCACCAGCGGCACGTTGCGCGCCATCAGAATGCTCTGCTGGCGATACGTCGGGAAGCACATGTCATCGACATTCAGCGCCAGGGCCTGGCCGCTGCCGATGGCTTCTTCGCCAAGGCTTTGCATGTAGAACGACATTTTCTTTTGACGCTGGGCAACCACCATGCGGTTGTCATAGATGCGCGTCTTGAGCATGGCGCGCATGCCTGTGCGCAGGATCTCTGCCGGTACGCCTTCAGCCCATGGACCCAGGGCATTGCCCTGGTCGTCGAGCACGCGAATCAGGCCCTTGGCCAGGTCTGCGGTGTCGGCCGGTTCAACGTCGATTGGGGGTTTGCGCACCGTGCCGGCATCGGTCAGACGCAGGTAGGAGAAGTCGGTTTTACAGCCTGGGCGACCCGAAGGTTCGGGCACGTGCAGGCGCAGCGGTTCGTACGCTTGATTCATGGCTTCTACGCTCGATCTTGTGAATTTCTTGTAGTGAGCTGACGGTCATTCTTCTGTGGAAGAAATCTTGTCCTACAACAATCATAGGCCGGCTCAAGAAGAATATTTCTCTCTGTTTCGTTGCGCCGAAGATCATTTGAGGATAAAAAACCTGCATAAACATAAAAAACAGGTGATTTTGTCTCATGCGCAAACTGGACCGTACCGACATCGGCATTCTCAACAGCCTTCAGGAGAATGCGCGCATCACCAACGCCGACCTCGCGCGCTCGGTCAACCTGTCGCCCACCCCGTGCTTTAACCGGGTCAAGGCGATGGAAGAATTGGGCCTGATTCGCGAGCAGGTCACGCTGCTGGACGCCGAGCTGCTGGGGTTGCACGTCAACGTGTTCATTCACGTCAGCCTGGAAAAACAGGTGGAGGAGGCGTTGCAGCATTTCGAGGAGGCAATTTCCGATCGCCCGGAAGTGATGGAGTGCTACCTGATGGCCGGCGACCCGGACTATTTGATCCGGGTGCTGGTGCCGACCATTCAGTCGCTGGAGCGTTTCATGATGGATTTTCTGACCAAGGTGCCCGGGGTGGCGAACATCCGCTCCAGCTTTGCGCTCAAGCAGGTGCGCTATAAGACCGCGCTGCCGTTGCCGGCGAATGGGTTGACGCTGGCTACCTGAAGATCAAAAGATCGCAGGCTGCGCCAGCTCCTACATTGAGCCTATGCGCCGCCTCAATCCCGTAGGAGCTGTCGAGAGAAACGAGGCTGCGATCTTTCGCAGTCAAAATGTATTCAGCGGGATTTTCAGGTAACTCACGCCATTGTCTTCAGCCGGCGGCAAATTCCCCGCCCGCACATTCACCTGAATCGCCGGCAGTAAGAGGTTCGGCATGCCCAAACCGGCATCGCGCTGGTTGCGCATGACCACAAACTCGCTTTCGTCGACGCCGTCACGCACATGAATATTGCTTCGGCGCTGCTCACCAACCGTGGTCACGCAGCTGGGCTCGCGGCCCTCTGGCGGGTAATCGTGGCAGACGTACAAATTTACGCCGGCCGGAAACGCCAGGAGCTTCTGGATGGAAGCGAACATCTGGTTCGCGTTTCCCCCTGGAAAGTCGCAGCGGGCGGTGCCTACGTCCGGCATGAACAGCGTATCGCCCGCCAGAATCAGCGTGCTGTCGACCAGATAGGCCATGTCCGCCGGGGTGTGCCCGGGCACGTGCAAGGCTGTCGCCTTGAGATTGCCGATCATGAATGACTCGTCCGGTGCAAACAGGTGATCGAACTGCGAGCCATCGACGGCAAACCCGGGCTCCAGGTTGAACAGGCGCTTGAATACGTCCTGGACCTTGCTGATCGACTGGCCAATCGCGATCTTGCCGCCCAGTTCGCGACGCAGGTAGGGCGCCGCTGACAGGTGATCGGCATGGGCGTGGGTTTCCAGCAACCACTGCACCTGCAATTGGTGAGTACGCACAAATGCACTGATGCGATCGGCCTGGACCGTACCGGTGCGACCGGCCGCGGCGTCGTAATCCAGCACCGGGTCGACGATGGCGCAGGCACTGCCATCGCCCTCGTGGATCACGTAGCTCCAGGTCGATGAGGCAGGGTCAAGAAAAGCTTCAATCAGGGCAGGCATGTTGGCCGGTTCTTCGTTGAACAAGCGGTCAGCGTAGATTCATTTGCCCCGGATTGGCCAGCCCCTGGCAATTGGGGGAAGGAAAAATCGCGCCCTGGCTCTATCCTGTACACCATCGATACTGGGCGTTCCCGGTTTTTCATGGATTAAGATTTTTTATGCTACTGGCAATTTTTTTTGGTTGGGTGATGGGCCTGGTCCTTGGGTTGACCGGGGCTGGGGGCGGCATTCTGGCGGTGCCGGCGCTGGTATTGGGGCTCGGCCTGAGCATGACCCAGGCAGCGCCCATTGCCTTATTTGCCGTGGGCAGTGCGGCCGCAGTGGGCGCCATCGACGGTCTGCGCCACGGGCTGGTGCGTTATCGCGCAGCGTTGCTCATTGCGCTGCTGGGGGCGATCTTTTCGCCGGTGGGGATTTTTTTCGCTCATCAGCTTCCGGAAAAGGCCCTGATGATGCTGTTCAGCCTGCTGATGATCATGGTCGCCTGGCGCATGCTGCGTCGCGAGCGCCAGGGCGAGGGGCCGAGCGACCACGGCCATGCCAACTGGGGCCAGAAAAACTGCATGCTCGACCAGCAGACCGGGCGCTTTTCCTGGACCGCCAAATGCACCGCGACCCTGGCCGCGTTAGGCGCAGTCACGGGAGTGGTGTCCGGCTTGCTCGGGGTTGGCGGCGGGTTCCTGATCGTCCCGGCGTTCAAGCAACTGACCGACGTGCAGATGCGCGGCATCGTCGCCACTTCCCTGATGGTGATCAGCCTGATCTCGGCCATCGGTGTGATCGGCGCATTCCACGCGGGAGTGCGCATCGAAGGCCTGGGCGTGGGCTTCATTATCGCCAGCATCGTCGGCATGATCATCGGCCGGCGATTCTGTACGCGGGTCCCGGCCCGGGCCCTGCAGGTCGGGTTCGCCAGCCTGTGCCTGGTCATCGCGGCCTGTATGTTGCTGCGCGCAAGCGTCTGAGCGTCTTACACCCTAAGTGGCGGGCCCAGGCGCGGGCCGGTCTTACGCCCAACTTGCCGCCTCACGCCAGCCAGTCCAAAGCACCTGCTGATCGCCCCAAAGGCAGCGTATGACGCCGCCGGTGCACTTTCGATAATCGCCTCCGACATCCAGTCCCCGCTGCGGAGCGCGTCATGCACAACAATAAGAACTTCAAGCATCGTTATTTGCCTGCCTTGATCGCCAGCCTGTCGGCCCTGGGCTTGAGCCCGATGGCCCAAGCCGAGATCGTGCTGTACGACAAGGACCAGACGACTTTTTCCACCGACGGTTACATCAATGCCTTTTACGTCAACAGTGATGTGGACCGCGAGGGCGAGCAGTACGACCGGCGCCAGTCGCGGGTCAAGATGGGCTTCCTGCCCAATTACCTGGGCTTCAACATGGGCAAGCAGATCGATGACCTGAAGCTCGGTGCGCGCGCCTCGTTCTGGGTAACCATCAACGACAGTCAAACCAATGGCACCGATACGGCCATCGACGTCCGCCAGTTCTACGGCACGGTCGCCAATCCCGAATGGGGCGAGGTGCTGATCGGCAAGGACTTCGGCCTGTTTGCCCGCTCCAACATCCTGCTCGACGAACTGCTCGCCGGTTACGGCCAGGTCAGCGATACCCTGGGCCTGGTGGACGGAGGCGGCGTGTCGTTCGGCAATATCGGCAGTGGTTATCCGTACCCGTTCCCCACTTCGCAGATCACCTACCGTACGCCGGTGATGGACGGTTTGCGGGTGGCGGTGGGGATCATGGATCCGGTGGACACCAACGACAGCAGTCCGACGGGCAAGGCCTACCAGGAGAACCCGCGAACCGAGAGCGAGATCACCTACCAGTTCGACCTGGCCGGTGCGCAGATCTACAGCTGGGTCAACGGCAGCTACCAGACCTCGGACAACACTGACCCAAGCGTCGAGTCCGTGACCTCCAAGGGCGTTGGTTACGGTGTGCAGGCGAAGATGGGTGGCTTGTCGCTGACCGGTTCCGGCTTCCAGGCCAAGGGCATCAACCCTTTCTTTACCAACAACGCCGGGGAGCCGACGTTGCGCAACGTCGACAGCGACGGTTACCTGCTGCAGGGCTCTTACAAACTCGGCAAGAACCGCCTGGCGCTGTCCTATGGCAAGACCCAGGACGACGGCAATGGCGTGGTCGGCAGCGGCGCGGATTACGAGACCCGCGGTATTGCGCTGTTCCATGACGTCAACAGCAACCTCAAGCTGGTGGCCGAGTACAACCAGTTCGAAATCAACGGTCACGACACCAGTGCGCAAAATGAAGACACCGATACCTTTGCAGTGGGGGCGGTGCTGACCTGGTAAGAGCAAATTCGCCCCCCCTTGTAGGAGCGAGCTTGCTCGCGATGGACGCACAGGCACCGCGTGTATGCAGGCAGTCCCCGTTATCGTTAACGTCCATCGCGAGCAAGCTGAACTGGTCTAATAATTCCGGACACCTCTTAAGGGCGATATGATTTCGCCAACTTGGAGGTTCCATGAACGATAGAAAGGTCTATACCCGCGAGTTCAAGCTGCATGCTGCCAGCATGGTACTCG
>NZ_JADEVO010000039.1 GCF_017114825.1 Pseudomonas gregormendelii
GCGTTTCTTCATGTACTACAACCGCACCAGGCTCCACAGCTACAACAACTACCTGTCGCCAATAGCTATGGAGCAAAAAGCGGCATAAGCACCGTAAACGGTGTCCGGGATTGCTTGACCAGTTCAGTGGCGTGCGCCTTCAGATCGTTTTTACTTTCAGCACCGCCATCGCGAGCAGGCTCGCTCCCACAGGGGATTGGTGGTGGACGCAGCAGTTGTGTACGGCGGACATCCCTGTGGGAGCCGGGCTTGCCCGCGATGGCGTCGGTGAGTACACCGCCAAAACCGACCATCATTCCCATCGATAACCACCATCGCCGCGAATGCCTTCCGCAAAAATTTCGTCAGCGTAGGATCAATCCCATCAAGCCATCACCCCAATCCGGAGGGGCCCATCATGTTGATTCATCTCCTGACCTGCCTGGCCCTGACGGCCGTCACGCTGAGCATTTTTTCCTGGCTCATCTTGTCCGAGGAGCAACCGTCATGATCCACTCCGTCACCCTCTCCGTGAGCTTTCCGGTGTTTGGCAATAACTACTATTCCCAGCAAGTGGCATCGCGCAAAGTGTTCGCGCTGGTGTTCGACAAACAGTTTGAAGACCTGCTGATGCCGGCCGCCGCCAATCACTTCAGTAACGAAGTGGTCGGCCTGAACGACCAGTTCCGCTTTCTCAACGACGTGCTGGCCGATCATCTGCTCAACCGCGCTACCACCGCGCAAGCGGCACGGCCTTCGCAGCAGGCGCAGCGGATAGTGGGCTGATCGTTCAGGGTCGGCCCGGTGTAGCCCGATCGACGCGCTGATGCGCGCCTGGGTGCTCAGATCGTGCTCAGATTCATCCTGCGGCCCTTTCCCGGAACCCCTTCATGCAATGCTGACTGGATCACCGAATACACTCTATTGGCCTCTGCGGTGGTGATCGACCTCGAACAATTGCGCAACACCACACGCAGCAGCACGCTCTCCTGGCCCGGCAGTATGCCCAGCCGTTCAATTGCATGAGGTGGCAACTGGGTATATTTCCAGCGATTCTTGAGCTGTACCTCCTCAATCCAGCCAGAGCACTTGCCGGCAGCCAGGCAAATGCGTTCGGTCAACACCTCCTCACTCAGCCCTGGCGTGACCCCCAGCGAAACATCCCGGGCAATCGCCGGCGAACGTGACACGGCGACCCACGGCTTGAGGTCGTGCATCTGCGCCTGCACTTGCTCGTTCTGGTCGCGCAACAGGCGAATATCCGCGATGCCCTTGCGCAACATGGTCAGGCGATCCAGGCCCATGCCTGCAGCCAATCCGCTGTGGCGCAGCGGATCGATATCCAGTCGCTGCATTAACGATTTGGCAATGAGACCGCACTCCAGAACCTCGACCGGAATGCGCTCATTCAACACGCTTACTTCGATTCCACCCTCGGTGTAATGATGCCGACTGTCGGTGAAGATCCAGGATTTTTCCGGTACCGCCGATTGCATGACATCGTCGACCAGGCGCAGCAGATGTTCTCGAGTCGACAACGACGGATCGCCCAACACCCAGATGTCCATCTGGTGCGGCTGCGCACAATGCCAGCGATCGCGACTGTCGCGCCGGAACGTGATCCCCGGTGCGGCCAGCAGGATGGTTTCCCCCGGTTGGCGCAATGCCGCCACTCGCTGCAGCGCGGTAGGAATCTGGCTGGTGGTTTGCGTGCGCAGCAGCGAGAACTCATCCACCCAGCAGGTGTGCGCACTGCCGAGCCTGACTTCTGCGGGCTCGTAACCGAGCAGACCGTAATTATCTTCGGCAGAGACAATCCTCGGACCGGTCAACTCCTGCGCCACGGGCCAGCCCTTCGCCGCCAGCCCCCCGAGGACCTCGTCGACCAGCAGTCGCACGGCGTGGTCGGGGCTACCTTTTTCGGTCAGATCGACCTGGGTCAGGGCTTGGTGGACGGCGGCATACGCCAGGAATTTCTTGGGTGCTTGCACTAGGTGATCCTCTATCGACAGTTGTCCCCGGCCTCCTCTGAACAATGAAGCCTGCGGGTTAACGTAACGACACGAGGTGACCTGTCACAACCGAAAAAAGCGCAAAAAAGCATTTTCAGAATGGCGCTACAGACGCGTCCTACCGACGAGGTCCTGCTGACCGCCCCCCCTGGAGCGGGCTTGCTCCGGGCGGCGTTCCGACGAAGAGGCCGGCACATCCAACATCAACATCGCCTGCCCCACCACTCATCACATCACCTGATTGCGCCCATTATGCTTGGCCCGGTACAGCGCATCGTCAGCACGGACCAACAGGCTGTCGAGGGTGTCGTCGGGCTGGGCCAAGGCGGTACCGAATGACGCCGTGATGGTGTCCAGCAGCTTGCCATCGCCGCGGGTCTTGATGCGCAGGGACTGGATCTTCAGCCGCAATTGCTCTGCGAAGGCCCGGGCGGTGGCGTGGTCGGGGCACTGTTCCAGCACCACGCAGAACTCTTCGCCGCCATATCGCGCGGCATGGGCATGGGCCGGCAAGGCGTTGCGCAGGGTTTGCGCGACATGCTGCAGCACCCGGTCGCCCAAGGGGTGACCATATTGGTCGTTGAACTGCTTGAAGTGGTCAATATCCAGGATTACCAACGCGAACCCTTGCGATGGCCTGGCCAACGCCTGTTCCAGAACGTGCGTGAGCGCTGCGCGGTTGAGCAGTTCGGTCAGGCCGTCGAGGGTCGCAGCCAGTTGTGCGCGCTGGAGCTTGTCGCGCAGGCTCTTGATCTCGTCCTGGGCGCTGTGCAGCTGGGACAGGAAGCGCTCCTGCTGACTCTGCATCAGCCGGGTACTTTGCTGCAGTTCGCTGAGGATATCCGGCAAGCGCTCGTCGGCGGGCGCCTCGAGCATGTCCAGGCAGTGACCCAGACTGGTCTGGAAACTGCGATTACCCTCCACACTGCGCGACACGTTTCGCGCCATGTCATCGACCAGATTGATGGCCTGCTGTTGACCCGCCCGTGCCACTTCCAGCTCGTCACGGATGATGTAGTCGCGAAACAGCTTCGAGGCAGACTCCGGCGGAAACTGCGGGAAGTCCTCCAGCACCTTGTCCAGCTGGCGGTTGAGCTCCGGCACCTGGCCTTTGCTGTAGGTGTACCAAAGCGCGTAGTGCACCGGGTTAGGCGGGATATTGTGACGAACCATCAGGGGGACGGCCTGCTTGAGCAGCGCCGCAGCTTCGCGGGAGTCTTCCGGGTACAGCGCTAGAACAGTCGCTCGCGTCTCTGATTGGCTCATAACGTCACTGTAGTTATTCATCATTGGCAAATAGAAAACCCCCGGAGCATAACCGTCCGTCCGAAGCACGCATAGCCACTGGCCATAATTCACTGCGAAAAAAAGACGGGTTTACCCTGGCGCCGTACACCCCAACAAGGGCTAGGCTTTTCCAGTGAATCGGATTGCTCAACGGCTGCGCTTTCCCAGCCGCCGCGCACATCAACCATGACAAGCGCGGGCCAGGTCTGCTAAAACGTTTCATCTGCGCATCAGCCAATCCAGACGGGGTAGCGACATGACCACTGCACATATCCTTGACCACCTGTTCCCTGAAGCCGGCAGCATCCCGGAGAAATACCGCCTTGGGGGGCAGACCGAACAACGTGAATACCTGGTCGACGGCGAACTGAAAACCTGGAACGGCCCCCTCGCCCAAGTGCGAAGCCCGGTGTACCTGAGCAGCGATCAGGGCGACCAGCAGGTGATCCTGGGCAGCACGCCGCTGCTGGATGCCGAGACCGCGTTGACCGCCCTCGACGCCGCCGTGCGCGCCTACGACCGGGGCCAGGGTTTGTGGCCGACCATGCGCGTGGCCGAGCGCATCCAGCACGTTGAGACCTTTCTGCGGCACATGCGCGAACAGCGCGAGGCGGTGGTCAAGTTGCTGATGTGGGAAATCGGCAAAAACCTCAAGGACTCGGAAAAAGAGTTCGACCGCACTTGCGACTACATCGTCGATACCATCAATGCGCTCAAGGAGCTCGATCGACGCTCCAGCCGGTTCGAGCTGGAACAGGACACCCTCGGGCAGATCCGGCGTGTACCGCTGGGCGTGGCGTTGTGCATGGGGCCTTACAACTACCCCCTGAACGAAACTTTCACCACGCTGATTCCGGCCCTGATCATGGGCAACACCGTGGTGTTCAAACCGGCCAAGCTTGGCGTGCTGTTGATCCGTCCATTGCTGGAGGCGTTCCGCGACAGCTTCCCGGCCGGGGTGATCAACGTGATCTACGGCAGCGGTCGCGAAACCGTCAGCGCGCTGATGGCCAGCGGCAAGATCGACATCTTCGCGTTTATCGGCACCAACAAGGCCGCCAGTGACCTGAAAAAACTCCACCCCAAACCGCACCGCTTGCGTGCGGCCCTGGGCCTGGATGCAAAGAACCCCGGCATCGTCCTGCCGGAAGTGGATCTGGATAACGCCGTCAACGAAGCCGTGACCGGTTCGCTGTCGTTCAACGGCCAACGCTGCACCGCGCTGAAGATTCTGTTCGTCCATGAAGACGTGGTCGATGCCTTCATCGAGAAGTTCAACGCCAAACTTGCCACCCTTAAACCCGGAATGCCGTGGGAAAACGGCGTGTCCCTCACCCCCCTGCCGGAAGCGAGCAAGGTCGATTACCTGCACGCCCTGGTGGCCGATGCGCAGAGCAAAGGTGCCAGCGTGGTCAATCCCAACGGCGGTGAAACCCGCGCGTCCTTCTTCTACCCGGCGGTGTTGTACCCGGTGACGCCGCAGATGCGTGTCTACCAGGAAGAACAGTTCGGGCCGGTGGTGCCGATCGTGCCGTACCGTCATCTGGATACGGTGATCGACTACGTGCTGGAATCGGATTTCGGCCAGCAGCTGAGCATCTTCGGCACCAACCCGGTGGCGGTGGGCCGGCTGGTCGACACCTTTGCCAACCAGGTCGGCCGGATCAACCTCAATGCCCAGTGCCAGAGGGGACCGGACACCTACCCGTTCAACGGTCGCAAGAATTCTGCAGAAGGCACGTTGTCGGTGCATGATGCCCTGCGGGTGTTTTCGATCCGCACACTGGTGGCGACCAAGTTCCAGGAAAACAACAAGGAACTCATCAGCGAGATCATCAGCGGGCGCAATTCAAGCTTCCTGACGACCGACTACATCTTCTGAGGACAGCCGATCTGACCCTATTCAGAACGCACCGACTGCCACCCCTGCTGCGCCGGTTACTGCGTCCGTTGCTGGACCCGTACCGGCGTTACCAACACGCCAGGCTGATCCATGCGGTGCGGGTTTCGCTCGGGCTGCTGGCGTCGATCCTGCTCACCACCGGCATCAACCTGCCCCATGGCGAGTGGGCGTCGGTGACCATGCTGGTGGTGATCGGGGGCTTGCAGCATCACGGCAACATCGGCAAAAAAGCCGCCGAGCGCGCCGTCGGCACACTGGTCGGTGCCACTATCGGCCTGCTATTGGTGCTGCAGCAGAGCTGGCTGGGAATGCCGTGGCTGACCTATTTCGCGATGTCGGTGGTCTGCGGTTTTTTCTCCTACCACGCCATCGGCAAAGGCGGTTACACCGCACTGCTGGCGGGCATCACTGTATTTATCGTCGCTGGCCATGGGGACAACCCGGTCAGCGATGGCTTGTGGCGCGGGGTCGACATCCTCATCGGGATTGCCCTGGCGCTGGCGTTTTCCTTCGCCCTGCCGCTGTACGCGGTGTTCTCCTGGCGCTACAACCTGGCCGACGCCCTGCGCGACTGCGCGACCCTCTACGGGCGCATCATCAACGGCCAGTCGGTCACGGACGACGAGCACCATCGACTCATGGGCCGGTTGAACAACGTGATGGTGCAACTGCGCTCGCTGATGCCCTCGGTGTCCAAGGAAGTGAAGGTTTCCATGACCGAACTCGACGCCCTGCAGCGCAACCTGCGCATGTGCGTGTCGACCCTGGAAATACTTGCCAACACCCGCCCCGAGGCCAGTGATCCAGCTGCCATGGGCCAGTTGCAAGCCCTGTTGAAAGCCGAGCACCGGCTGATTCGAGTGCAGCTGGTGGGCATGGCCCGGGCACTGAAAACCGGCACATACCAGCGTCTCAACCGGCCTGTAGAGCCGACGCCAGCCCCCAGCCTGGGCGCGCCGGTGTACAGCGCGCTGGACGGTAACCGGTTACTGATTTTGCAGCTGCTGGCCAACGTCGACCAGATGCGCCAACGCCTGGCGAAGACAGCGCCGCGGTGGAGTATCTGACCTACTGCGCCACCCGATGACGCAATACCGGGCCCCACCCCTGCTGCATACCCGCCGCCGCCAGCAGAATCGCGGCGACGCCAATCCACTGCAGCATTTGCAGTTGATGACCAAAGGCAAACCAATCGACAAAGATCGCCGCAATCGGATAGATAAAGGACAACGCCCCGGTCAACGCCGTGGGTAATTTCTGAATCGCCCCATACAGCAACACATACATCACCCCGGTATGAACAATGCCCAGCGTCACCAGGCTGGCCCAGGCACTCGGCGCTTGCGGCAGCGCGGAAAAATGCGCAAACGGCGCCAGCAGCAGAACCCCGGTACAGACCTGGATCAACGCGATCAAATGCGGCGCAGTACCGGTCAGGCGCTTGATGATCAAGGCGGCGATGGCATACAGAAACGCCGCGCCCAACGCCAGCGCGATGCCCACCAGGTAGTCATCGCCACTCTCGCCCTGAGTGCCGTGGGCACTGACAATCGCCAGCATCCCCATGAACGAAATGCCCAGCCAGAACAGTTTCTGCAGGGTAATTTTTTCGTTGAGGAACACCGCCGCCAGCCCCACCAGCATGAACGGCTGGACGTTGTACACCGCCGTACCGATGGCAATCGATGCCCGGGAATAGGACGCAAACAGCAGCACCCAGTTGCCGACAATCGCCACGCCGCTAAGCACCGCCAGCAGGAACGTGGTGCGAGTCAACAGGCCGGGACGCAGGAAACCAAAGGCCGCGCAGATCAGCAGCAAGGTGCCGGCACCAAACACACAACGCCAGAACACCACGTCCAGCACCGGCTGCCCGGACACCAGTACAAACCAGCCGATGGTGCCGGAAATAAGCATGGCGGCGGTCATCTCGAATGACCCGCGACGGATTGATTTGTCCATCATGTGACTCCTGTAATTGAAGCCAGATTATGCCCATCAGCTGCCCGGCGCCTCCATAGAAAAAAGCAGGCTAGAATCCCCATCTACCTTTTTTACAAAGGTGAATCTGGTTATCGACCTAACGGAGGGTTTGCCATGACCGACGACATCGACCAGGTGCTGATCAAGGCCCTCATGGAAGACTCGCGACGCTCGCTCAAGGCCCTGGCAGGTATCAGCGGCCTGTCCTCGCCCAGCGTGGCCGAGCGCTTGCGCCGCCTCGAAGAACGCGGCGTGCTCAAAGGTTACACCGTCGAGATCGACCCCAAGTGCTTCGGTTATCAGCTGCAGGCCATCGTGCGCATCCGTCCGCTGCCAGGGCAATTGCAGGAAGTGGAACGGCAGATCCAGGCGATCCCCGAATTCACCGAGTGCGACAAGGTCACCGGCGACGATTGTTTCATCGCCCGCCTGCATGTGCGCTCGATGGAACAGCTGGACACCCTGCTCGACCGCCTCAACACCCATGCCGAAACCAACACCGCAATCGTGAAAAAGACCCCGGTAAAACGCCGACTGCCGCCGATGGAATGAGTGATATTTTGTTGCGAAACACGTAGATTGGATGTTTTCCAGCTAAGGATTGGCAGCATGAAAATTCAGGTCATGGCATTGGCAGCGCTGATGCTCGGGGGTTGCGGTACGGTCCAGACGGTGGTGCGCGGCGACGAAGTAGCCTCCCGGGTTCTCAAGGAACAGCAGAGCTATTGCGGCGCAGTCCCGCGTATCTACAGCGGCGTGATCTTCGACTTCTGCTACCTCAATGCCCCGCTCGAAAGAGGCCGCGAAGCCAATACGCCTACCACTGCGCCGGCCATCGTCCTGGTCGATGTGTTGCTGTCCGGCGTGATGGACACCCTGGTGCTCCCTTACACGGTCTACCGGCAACAGGCCGACGGCAGCATTATGGTCGCCCGGTAACCGGGATTGCAGGCAATAAAAAACCCGCCGAGGCGGGTTTTTTATTAGAGCCTGCAATCAATCATCGCGGCTCATGATGCCGAACAGCTGCAACAAGCTGACGAACAGGTTGTAGATCGATACATACAGGCTGATGGTAGCCATGATGTAGTTACGCTCGCCGCCGTGAATGATGGCGCTGGTCTGGAACAGAATGCAGACCGAGGAGAACAGCACAAAACCGGCGCTGATCGCCAGCTGCAGGCCGCTGATCTGGAAGAAGAAGCTGGCAACCACCGCGCCCAGCAACACGAAGAAACCGGCAGTGATGAAACCACTGAGGAAACTCATGTCCTTGCGCGAGATCAGCACATAAGCCGACAGGCCGCCGAACACCAGCGCGGTCATTGCGAAGGCCGAGCTGACCACTTCCGCACCGCCCTGCATGCCCAGGTAGCGATTGAGGATCGGGCCGAGCAGGAAACCCATGAAACCGGTCAGGGCAAACGCCGACACCAGGCCCCACGCGGAATCACGGAGTTTGTTGGTCAGGAAGAAAAGGCCGTAGAAACCGATCAACACCACGAAGATGTTCGGGTAGCCGACACGCATCTGCTGGGCGACATAGGCCATCACGCCGCTGAATGCGAGAGTGAGGGCGAGTAGGCCGTAAGTGTTGCGCAGGACGCGGCTAACCTCTAGCTGCTCAGCCTGCACGCTGTTATTAACTGCGTAATCCTGTTCGCGCATGGCGACACTCCTGTTGGTTTGAAACGTTCAGTCGCAAAGATCATAACAGACGCCTTGTAACAAGCTACTCAGAGAGTTTGACAGTGTGTTTCATTCAGGTATTATGGCGCCCGCAACGCAAACGGAGGTGTGGCCGAGTGGTTTAAGGCAACGGTCTTGAAAACCGTCGACTGTAACAGGTCCATGAGTTCGAATCCCATCGCCTCCGCCATATTTGTACCGACAAAGCCCTGATTATTCAGGGCTTTGTCGTTTCTGGGGTTTGGGCTCCATCTGCTGTGCGCGCGCGAATTCTTGCACTTGTTCCCCCAACTCCTCCCCTCCTGCGCTCCCCCCAAATGCGCCCTTCAGTTCCCATCAATTCATCGACCGAAGCCATTCCGACGCATCAAAAAATTTGAACCGCTTTTGTACACGCTCGCCTAATGATCAGCTTGTGAACATTTGCACAGGCAATGTGCCAATACCGGCATACTCCGAGAGGTGGTCAACGTGGCTAAAGACGAGAAAAAAAGCAAAGGTGACGCTTCCAAAGCCAGCAAGGAATTGAAAGACAAAAAGTCATCACCGGCCAAGAAATCAGCGGCGGCTTCGGCGCTTTCGAAATCTTCCGACAAGAAAGACAAGAAAACAGAGGCCGAGCCGAAAAAATCTGCAAAAAAGGCTGATAGCAAGCCAGAGAAGGCCAAGAAAGCTGATAGCAAGCCAGAAAAGGCCAAGAAATCAGAGAAGTCAGACAAGCCGGCAAAAAAGAACAAGTGACATCTGCTGTCAGCTAGGGCGTTACGCCCTAGCCTCCTCAGGCCGCCGGTAACCCGGGGCTCAAGGAAGCCGCTTCACACGGGCTACGCGCTGACCGACACCAAATCGTTGAACGCGTCGACATCCAGCGGTCGACTCAGGTAATACCCCTGTCCTTCATCGCATGACACCGCCTTGAGCAGTTTGAGGTGCTCGGCAGTTTCAATGCCCTCCGCAGTGACCGTCAGCGACAGTGCGCGCCCCAAGCCAACGATCGCGCGGATAATGGCCTTGTCATCCTCACTTTCATCCAGCCGGTTCAAAAAGCTGCGGTCAATTTTGAGGCCGTCGAACGGGAATGCCCGCAGGTAACTCAGCGAGGAGTACCCCGTGCCGAAATCGTCCATGGAAATCCGCACGCCCAGGCGCTTGAGCGTGCGCATCACTTCCAGTGCGCCAGAAGCATCTTCAAGCATCACACTTTCGGTAATTTCCAGTTCTACCCGACCGGGGTCTATGCCGGAATCCTTGAGTGCCTTCTGAATGCGCTCGACCAGATTGCCGCGCTTGAACTCGGTAGACGACAGGTTGACTGATACGAACAAATGCTCCGGCCACAGGACCGCGCAATGGCAGGCGGTGTCGAGCACCCAGTTGCTCAAGGACAGAATCAACCCCGACTCCTCGGCAATGGGAATAAAGACATCCGGGGGTACCAGCCCACGCTCGGGATGCTGCCAGCGCACCAGCGCCTCCGCACCCACCATCTGCCCGTCGGCGATCCGATAGCGTGGTTGAAAATGCAGTTTCAGTTCGCCGTGCTTGATCGCGAACCGCAGATCGTTTTCCAGGCGCCTGCGCTCGATGATCCTGGTGTTCATTTCGCCTGCGTAAAAGCGCCAGGTATTGCGGCCTGCGGCCTTGGCCTCATACAGCGCGATATCGGCATAGCGCAGCAGTTCGGCCGCCTCGCATGCATCGTTTGGCGCCATGGCGATGCCGATGCTGGCACTGACGAACACCTCCTGATCGCCCACCAGCACCGGCCCTTCGATGGATTCGATAAGGCGCTGACAGAGCGCTTCCACTTCGTCCTGGGAACTGACATCGGTGAGAATCAGCACGAACTCGTCACCGCCGACCCGAGCCACCAGGTCCCCGTTGCGTATGCAGTCTGCCAGGCGGGTCGAGACTTCATTAAGCACAAAGTCGCCTGCCGCGTGCCCGAGCAAGTCATTCACCGGTTTGAATCGATCCAGGTCCAGGCTGAGCATCACCAGCGGTTGCTCCGCCGTCGGCACGGCCTTGAGCTTGCCGTCGAGGAACTCTTGCAGGCGTGTCCTGTTAGGTAATCCGGTCAAGGCGTCATGCTGGGAAAGGAATTCGATACGGCGGCGGGCTTCGACCTCCTCGGTGACGTCCGTGGCCGTACCGCGAAAGCCCTGGCCCGCCATATCCCGCGCAGACAGACGGGTGATGCGCTGGCGCCCTTGGCTGTCGACGAAATAGCAGAGGATGCTGATGTCCGGACGGCGATTCGGGATGCTCAGCCACTGAGTCAACGTCCCCAATTCCGTGCTGAGCAGGGCATTGATGGATTCACCGATCCAGGTGCTTCCAGAGAGGCCGGTCACTGCATCAAAGCGATCCGACAAATAGGTGAAACGCCCGCCCCTGTCGATTTCCCACACCCAATCCGAGCTGGCTTCGACCACATCGCGAAACCGTGCTTCGCTGGTGGCGAGCGCATCCTGGCTGCTTTTAAGCGTGGAGAAACTGGCATCCAGCACCCGTGCACCGGCGGTGGTGCGCCGCAGGATGGCCCAGGTCATCAGGCACACCAGCAGCGCCGAGAGGCCGATCAATGGCAACCCTACCGCCAGCAAGCGCGCGCCCGGGGTAGATGGACGCCAGTGCAGGCTGCCCGCCGAACCGTCGTCACCTAACGCAAACACCGATGTCGCTTCGTCCGGTGTGGCGACTCGTAGCTGATTGATGCCGAACTCTTCGCCCATCTTCGCCAGTTTGGCATCGGTAAAAACATCCACGAAGATCAACACCGACGGTGGCCTGCCATCAGGCACCACGGTCGGATCAGTGCCCGGCGTGATGGCTGCTGCCGCCACCAAGGCCGGCACTCCGGCGATATTGACGAATGTCGTCGTAGCTGTTTCCGTCTCCGCGCCCGCTCGGGCCTCGGCAAGAATTCCTGGCAGGGCCTGATGCAACCACTCGCCGGCGGCGACGGACTGCAGTTCACCCTCGATCACTGAATAAACAGTGTGATCCACCGCATCAACGACAAACAAACCCTGGAAACCGAAATCCGAATACAGGGTCGGCCCGACGTTTTGTCGCACGAAGGCCCAGTCCGGATCGACTTTGACATGCAGATGCCGGTAGGCATCGCCCCAGAAGGCGTAGTCCTTCACGGTTGTGCGCAGGGACTTTTCCAGCGCTTGCACAGCCTTGCGGGTGTAGAAGGCACTTTCGACTTCTTCGTTCCGATCCAGGTCACGTGCCAGGTAAATGAGCGAGCAGCTGGCCAGGACGAATACCCCCGCCAGCAAGCCGACAAACTTGAACAGCGAGCCACGGGCCAGCGCTACGCTTGAGCGGTTGGACGATGCGCAGGTGACAGCAGGTAGATTGTTGGGCATAGGTTCACGCTATTCGTTGAGGCAACCTTGCCTTAAAGCAAGTTATCGGCCGCTGTCAAAAAATAGTGAGTACCCGGGTCACTACCGCTCGTCACCGATGAGCGAGCAAGCTCGCTACAAGGGCCGGGGTGTACGCGGGGTTTACAGGCTAAAACCGAAACGCCACCCCGTTGGTCACGTTGATCGCATCCCCCGGATAGAAATTCGCCGAGTCATTGCCCCTGGCGTCATACGCCGTATTCGCCGCCGTGGCATAACGCTCATTGGTCTGGTTGCGCGCGTCGAGAAATTCGCTGGTATTGGTCCCGGTGGTGTAGTCGATTTGCGTCAAAGGTGTAGGTGGTCTTGCTGCCCAGCAGCGTCGAGCCGTCCTTGCGCCAACAGTCAGGCCAGCGCGGCATCCGCCTGCGCACTGAACTGGCGACTCCACAAGCGGAAATACTGCCCGCCCTGACTCAGCAATTCGTCGTGGCTGCCATCCTCGATCACCCGGCCCTTGTCGAACACCAGGATGCGGTCCAGGTGTGCGACGGTCGACAGCCGATGCGCCACCACCAGCACCGTCTTGTCGCCCATGATTTCGTCCAGTTTGTCCTGGATAAAGCGCTCGGTAATCGAGTCGAGGCTCGAGGTTGCTTCGTCCATCACCAGGATCGGCGCGTTCTTGAGCAGCACCCGGGCAATGGCGATGCGCTGGCGCTGGCCCCCGGACAACTTGACGCCCCGCTCGCCCACCAGCGACTCGTAACCGTCTTCCATGCTGTCGATGAATTCGCTGGCACCGGCGCGATGAATCGCCTCGGCCACCTCCTCCATCGAGGCATCCAGGCGCCCGTAATGAATGTTCTCGCGAATGCTGCGGTGGAACAGCCCCGGCTCCTGGGGAATCAGGCCGATTTGCTGGTGCAGGGAATGTTGCGTGGCGTCGCGCACATCGACGCCATCAATCAGCACCGCGCCCTGCTGAACGTCGTAAAGACGCAGCAGCAGGTTGAGCAGCGTGGATTTGCCCGAGCCCGATGAACCCACCAGCCCGACCTTCTGCCCCGCCGGAATGAAAATATTCAGGCGCTGGAAGATCGGCTGGTCAGCACCGTAATTGAAGCCGACATCGCGAAATTCGATATCCCCGCGCTTGACCTGCAACGCCGTTGCACCGGGTCGGTCGATCACTTCATGGGGACGAATCAGCGTGCGCACCCCATTGGCAATGTTGCCAGTGGCCTCGAAGAACTCGAGAAAGCGCCGGGACAGGTTGCCGACGTCGCTGATGATCAGCAGCGACAGGCTGGTGGACATGACAAACGCGGCGATGTCGATGCGCTGGTTGCGCCACAGGTACAGCGCCAGCAGCAACAACCCCAGCTTGAGCACCACGCCGCAACTGGTCTGGAACCAGCGAATCTTTTCCATGTAGCCCAGCGAGCGATAGGCCGCCGCCACTTCCTTGTCGAGAAACCGGCCCAGGTAGCTGTGCTCGAAAGCGTGGCGGGCAAACAGGCGAATGTTGGCCAGGTTGGACACCGCATCCACCACCTTGCCCGAGCTGGTGCTGCGCGCCGCGGAGTACTGTTGCGCCAGTGGATGGCTGCGCCGGGCCAGCAGGTAGCACACGGCGATAAACAGCAGCGACCAGCCGGCCATGAACAGTGCCAGCAGGGGTGAGGCTGTCCACAACAGCACCGTGGCCAGGCTCAGGGTCACCAGCAGCGGGATCAGATCGAACAGCAGGATGCTCAGGGTCTGGTTGACCCCCAGGGCGATTTCGGAAACCCGGTGCGCCAGGGCGCCGGCGAATTCGTTGCTGATGAAACGGTGCGAGTGCTTCTGCAAGTAGGCAAACACCACATGGGTGACTGTGCGCCGCTGCAACGGCAGGACGTGGATATGGCAACCGGCAGCGGCCCGAGTGAACAGCACTTCCAGCACCAGCAGTCCGCCGAACAGTGTCAGCGGCCACTGCAACACTTCGAACGCGCGCTCGGCTTCCAGGCCATTGCTGACGGTGCGGGTAATCTGTCCCAGCCCCCACGGAATCAACAGGGTGCAGATGACCGCAGCGATCTGCAGCAGCAGGATCGCCACGTACCAGCCCTTGAAATTGCCGATGAAAAATCGCACGAAAGCCCCGGGTGTCGCAGGCAAGTGCTGCACGTTCCAGTGAAGTTTTCGGTGATCGGATGGGGGCAGCGATGAAAAGGACCAAGTCATGACCAAGGGCATTCCTGAATAACGCCTGTGGCCGCGCAGCTTTCAGGCAAAAATGGGCACACGCGGTGCCCGGTTCAATGGTGCGAGTCCAGCCCCGCGCTTAAAACAGCCCCGAAGTCGGCGGTGGCGTGCCCTTCAATTGCCAGGCCCCAACGGCCGCGGCTTTCCAGTGCCGCGGGTTGTGATTGGCCACGGTGCGCGCATTGCGCCAATGGCGGTCAAGGTTGTGCGCGCGGCCGGTGGTGGACGCGCCACCAACGTCGAACACCAGTTCTGCGGCCTTGAGCGCCGACTCGGCCGCGATGTATTGCGCCTGGGCGACGGCAATGGCCGCCTGGTCCACGGCCTGGGGATCGAGGTCGCCGGCCCAGGCCCGATCGATCGCCTCGGCTGCGCGCAGCACCACCGCTTCGGCCGTGAACGCACGGGCCGAGATGTCGCCGACACTGAGCTCGACATAAGGATCATCCACCGACCGCGAGGCGCTGCTGTGCTTGATCGGGCGCGCGTGATCGTTGGCAAAGGCCACGGCATCGTTCAGCGCATTGCGCGCGATGCCTGCCTGCACGGCGGCCAGGAACAACTGCAGGAACGGCGTGACGATCGTGCGCTTGCCCTCCTCCACGGTGCGGGTGCGGATTTCATCCGAGCGCACCAGCACATCATGCAGGTGAGTGGTGCCGCTGGCCGTCAGGCGCTGGCCCATCGCGTCGAAGTCATCGAGCAGCTCCAGGCCCTTGCGGTCACGCGGCAGGATGAACGACACCGGCTGCTCGTTCTCATCGAGAGCGACGGCGCTGACCCAGTCGGCATACAACGAACCGGTGCTGTAGTACTTGCTGCCAGTGGCCCGATAGTGCTCGCCGTCGCGCACGATCCGCGCGCTGATTGAACCGTTGGCGCCACCGACTTCCCAACCGGCATTGCCCACCACGGCGCCTTGCAGATAGCGCTCGAACCAGCGTTCGCGCTCGCCCTCAGCGCCCTCGGCACCAGACGCCAGCAAGCCCTCGATAAAGCCGAAACCGGGACGCAATGCCTGGGCGACATTGGAGTCGGCCGAAGCGATGCGAATCAGCAAGCCGATCACATCCCTGACCGAGCCTGCGGCGCCGCCAAAACGGGTCGGGATGCGGGTGGTGAACAGCCCCGCCTTGGCGATCTGTGCCACAGCCTCGTAAGGCAGTTGCCGCTCACGCTCGCGCTGCGCCGCACCGGCGGCAATCAGCGGCAGCAACACGTCCGCCCGGGCATTGAGTTCTTCCACCGAGGCAACCGGGGTCTTGGGTACGGCAGTCAACGTAGTCATGGCAATTCCTTGTTCAAGTCGAGCTTAAATGGCGATTTTCCAAAGCCGGGATTCATCGAACAGCCACCCCGGGTTTTCCGGTTCCAGTGGCGGCACGACCAGGGTCACGCCAGCGCCCGGCAGACGCGGCACCGCGCCGAGCAGACGCTGGGTGTATTCATGCTGCGGGCTGTGAAAGAGCGTCTCGACCGAGGCGCTTTCGACGACCTTGCCGTGGCGCATCACCAGCACTTCATCGCTGACGTGCCGGATCACCCCAAGGTCGTGGGAGATGAACAGATACGCCAGGCCCAGGGAGGCTTGCAGATCTGCCAGCAGGTCGAGCACCTGGGCCTGGACCGACACATCAAGTGCCGAGACCGGCTCGTCGCAGATGATGACTTTAGGGTTACTCGCAATGGCCCGTGCAATGGCCACGCGCTGGCGCTGGCCGCCCGACAGCTGCAAGGGGCGACGCGCGGCCAGCTCCCTGGGTAGGCGCACCTGGGTCAGTAATTCTGCGATCCGAACGGTCTGCTGCGCGCTGGCAATGCCGGCGACATCCAGCGCATCGGCGAGGATTTGCCCGACGCTCCAGCGCGGGTCGAACGAACTCAGCGGGTCCTGGTAGATCACGCTGATGTCCCGTCGGTGCAGACGCCGCTGCCGTTCCTCGACCCGCTGCGTGCCCGCACCGGACCAGGGCTGGCCGAGAAACCGCACCTGGCCGGCATCCGGTTCCAGCAGGCCAAGGACGATGCGGGCCACGGTGGTCTTGCCGGAACCGGACTCGCCGACGATGCCCAGGGTGCGTCCGGCGCGCAGCTCGAAACTCACCCCATCGACCACCTGGCGCGACTGCTGGTCAGGCCCGACGTAACGTTTGCCCAACTGCGTGGCTTGCAACACCACAGGGGCGTCCGTGCCCGGCCGGGGTGGCGCGACCACGGCCGTGCGCTGCGGTGACAGCCGCGTGCCCCGCGCATGCTCGGCCGGCACCGCGTCGAGCAAGGTGCGGGTATAGGGATGGCGCGGGTGGCGCAGCACCTGGTCCATCGGCCCCTGCTCGACCACTTCGCCGTGGCGCAGTACCAGCACCTCATCGGCCAACTGCGCGACCACGGCCAGGTCGTGGCTGATGATCAGCAATGAGTCGCCGCGCGCCTTGATCTCCTGCAGCACTTGCAGAATCTGCGCCTGCACCGTGGCATCCAGCGCCGTGGTCGGCTCGTCGGCGATCACCAGGCCAGGGCTCAGGGCCAGCGCACTGGCGATCAGGGCGCGCTGACGCAGGCCGCCGGACAACTGATCCGGTCGCTGGCGGGCACGCAGCTGCGGTTCGGGTACACCGACTTTTTCCAGCAGTTCGATCACCCGCCCGGCGCGGCTGCGACGGTCACCCCAGTTGTGCGTCTTGAGCACCTCGAGGATTTCCTTGCCCACCGGGCGCAGCGGGTCCAGCGACACCAGCGCGTCCTGCAGGACAAAACCGATGCCTTTGCCGCGCAAGTCGCGCCAGCTGCGTTCGGACAACCCGAGCAGATCCTGCCCGCCGTAACTCAGGGTCCGCGCGCTCACTCGCGCACCGGCTCCCGCCAGGCCGATCAGGCTGCGGGCGGTGACGCTTTTGCCGGAGCCGGACTCGCCCACCAGGGCCAGGGTCTTGCCCGGGGCCAAGGTGAACGACAGATCTCGCACCACCGACTGGCCGGCAAACTCGATGGACAGGCCCTCGACGATCAGATGTTTGTCACTCATGTCAGACGGCCCTCCAGGCGTTGTTGCAGGTAACGGCCAGCGACCGTGGTCGACAGCGTGGTCAGCACGATGAACAGCCCGGGGAAGAACGTCAGCCACCAGGCATTGGCAATGAAATCGCGGCCCATCGACAGCATCGTCCCCCACTCCGGCGCCGGTGGCCGGGCGCCAAGGCCGAGGAAGCTCAAGGCGGACGCCCAGACGATGGCCTGGCCGACGCCCATGGTCAGCGTGACGATCAGCGGGCGCATGGCGTTGGGCAGCAGTTGGCGCGTGATGATCTGCAGGGGTGGATGGCCAAGGGCTTTGGCCGCCTCGATGTACCCGGCATTGCGCACCGCCAGCACCTGGCCGCGGACCATTCGCGCATAGCCCGGCGCCCCGCCCAACCCGGTGGCCACGATCAGCGGGCCAATGCCGCTGCCGAACACCGCCACGAACAGCAGCGCGAGGATCAGGCTGGGGAACGCAAAGAGAATTTCCAGCAACCAGCCGACGCCGCGATCCAGGTAAGCGCCCCCCAGGCCGCCGAACAGACCGAGGACGATGGCAATGCTCATCGCCAGGGCGGTGGCGGCCAGGCCAATGAACAACGACTGTCGGGTGCCGTGGATCACCCGGGAAAAGATGTCGCGCCCGGATTGATCGGTGCCGAACCAGTGCGCCCAACCGGGTGGATGGAAGGCATCGTGCGGCACGATCGCCAACGGATCGCTGTGGGCGAACCACTGCGGCAATAGTGCCGCGATGATCAGGAACGCGAGAAAGCTGAAAGCCAGTAACGGCCCAAGGCGCCACTTGCCTGCACTACGCTGCAGCCGAGTGCCGGGCAGCGCTGCTTCGAGGGTGAGTTCACTCATGCCGACTGCTCCTGTTGGCGCGGGTCGACCCACAGGTACAGCAGGTCGACGAGGATGTTGGCCAGGACGTATCCGGCGGCGACCACCAGGCTGATGCCGATGGTCAGCGGCAGGTCCTGAGCCTGCACTGCCTGGTACAACTGGCGACCCAGGCCCTTGCGGGAAAAGATCACCTCGATGACCACCGCGCCGCTGATCAGGGCGCCAATGGCCCAGCCCGACAACGAGATGCCGGGCAGCACCGCGTGACGCAACGCGTGCCTGAAACGCACTGCCGTGTCGCTCAGGCCGCGGGTGCGGGCGGTGAGCACGAAGGGTTGATCCAGGGTCATTTCCAGCGACTCGCGGGTGACCTGCGCGATAAATCCGGCCAGCGGAATGGCCAGCGCCACCGACGGCAACACCAGCGTGCGCCAGCCATCGCTGCCGGCTGGCGGGAACAGGCGCAGGCCGAAGGCGAACACCGCCAGCAACAGGATCCCCAGCCAGAAATGCGGCAGCGCCGCCGACAGCGTTTCGGCCAGGGAAGCCAGGCTCGACACCCAGCGCCGGCGTCCCGCCGTCAGCACGGTGAGCGCCAGCACCAACACCCAGGCCAGCAACAGCGAAGTGAGGGTCAGTTCCAGCGTCGGCCATGACTGCTCGGCGAGCACCCGGGTGACTGGCAGATGCTGGGAATAGGACACGCCCAGGTCGCCCTGGACCAACCGACCCAGGTACAGCACGTATTGCACCGCCAGGGGCTTGTCCAGGCCATATTCGCGCTTGGCCTCGGCAATGGTTTCTGCGGTTGGATTGCCGCTCGGCCCGCCCAGGATCGCCAGCACCGGGTCCCCCGGCATCAAGCGCAGGGCGAAAAACGTCAGCGTGGCGACCGCCCACAGCACCAGCACGCCTCCCAGCAGGCGCCACAGAGCACGCCGACCCAGACGAACCAGGCGCTCGCGGCGCGGGTTGGGCCGTTCAGTGGCAAGGGTTTCACTCGTCATTTGTTCACCCATGCGTCATAGAGGTAGGTCACTGCCAGGGAAGGCTCCAGGCGCACGCCCTGGGTGGTCTTGTAGATGCCCAGGCGCGAGCTCTGCGGGTAGGTCGTCAGTTGCAAGTACTGACTGGAAGCCAGCTGCTGTGCCCGGTAATACAACGCTCGGCGCTGTTCGGCGTCCTGGGTGGTCAAGGCGCCCTGCACCAGGCCTTCGAACACCGGATCGGTGTAGCCGGCGGTGTTCTGGTGATAGCCACCGACGCCGGCCGGGCTGATGAAATCGGCGCCGAAGATGATCCGTAGCACGTCGGCGGTGTTGGTGTTCCAGTAGCCCAGACGGATGTCGTAATCCCAGTCAGCCTGGCGCTTGGTGCTCTGCACGTCGCTCATCTGCTCGACGATCAGCTCGAAGCCGGCCAGGCGCGTGGTCGCCTGTACCTGCTCCCACAGGGTGTATTCCGAGGGCGGCGTGCGGTTGCCCATGATCACGCGCACCTGCAAGCGCTTGCCGTCACGGGTGCGATAGCCCTCGGCATCGCGCGTGGTCCAGCCGGCTTCGTCCAGCAGCCGTGCGGCCCTGGCCGGTTGGTAATCCTGGGCATGCTGGAAGTCCGGGCTGTAGAAACGCGTGGCCGAACTGAGCGGGCCGCCTGCCCGGGGAAACTCATTGAAGTAAACGCTCTTCAACGCCCCCTCGACATCGGCACTGCGCACAAACGCCTCGCGTACTTTCAGGTCATTGAACGGCGCGCGGGTGATGTTCAGCGTGCCGTTGGTGGGGTTGCCGGGACGCTGGTCGATGATCAGCGCCAGGTCCGGATTACGCCGGGCGGCTTCGTGGGATTCGGGCGGCAGCGCCTCGATCACATCCACCTCGCCGGCTTGCAGCGAAGCAAAACGCACCGATGGCTCCTGAATGAATTTCCACACGATACGCTCGAGCCACGCCGGGCCCTGGTGTTTGGCGGTGGGCGGCGCCCAGTTGTAATCGGCATTGCGTACAAACTCGACCTGGCTCTGGCGATCCCAGCGCACCACCTTGAACGGCCCGCTGCCCACCGGGCTTTCGCAGTTCACATCACGCGGGCGCGCCAGTGCCGTGGGCGACTGGATACCGAGAAACCCTTGGGCCAGCACCTCCAGGAATGCAGCATAGGGTGTGGCGAGGTGCACGACCGCGGTGTGCGCATCCACCACGTCGGTGCTGCGGTACTGGCGGATGTAGCCGCCGGCCGTACTGGACTGGGTCTTCGGGTTGGCCATGTGATCGAGGTTGGCCTTGACCGCTGTCGCATCGAACGGTGTGCCGTCGGTGAAGCGCACGTCATCGCGCAGGTGGAAGGTGTACGCGAGGCCATCGGCGGAAACCTCCCAGCGCTTGGCCAGCCAGGGCCCGATGCGGCCTTCTTCATCCATCGACACCAGGGAGTCGAGGTACTGCTGCGCGACGAACACTTGCGGCATGTCCCCGCCCACATGGGGATCAAGGCAGGTGGGTTCACGGTCAGTGGCGTACACCAGGGTCCCGCCGCTGACCGGCTGATCGCTGCGGACAACAGCGGATTGGTCCTGGTCGCAACCCATCAACAGGCTGCACATCGCAGCGAATCCAAGGAGGGGCAAATGCTTGAGCGACAAGCTGGATCGGCGGTCGCAAGGTCGCAAATGAGGGGCAAGTAATCGCATGGGTCCTGATGCCTATAGTCCGGGAACAGGGCTATTGCACAAGGCATGCCGGGTTTTTTCGGCAGTAAACAGGGGGTTTTCGGCGCGAATCAGGCCTATGAGCAAGGCCAGAAAGAACAATGTGCTTAGCAGGTGTTGATGGGCCAACAGTTGCAGTCAGTTTAGGCAAGCGTACATCCGGGATGATTGGGGCGTGCATCAGTGCGTATCGCAAGCCTCAAATCGCCAGTTGCAGATAGAACGCCACAGGCGCGCGTTCGGCTTCCAGGGTCGGGATCGCGTCGATCAGTGCCCGGGTGTAGGCATGTGCGGGACGGTCGAACACGGTACGCACCGAGCCGGACTCGACCACCACGCCGTCCTTCATCACCAGCACCCGCTCGCTGACGTGATTGATCACCCCCAGGTCATGGGAGATGAACAGGCAGGCCAGTCCCAGGCGCCGCTTGAGGTCGTCGAGCAGCTCGAGAATCTGCGCCTGCACCGACACGTCCAGCGCCGACACCGGTTCATCGCAGATCAGAATCTGCGGTTGCGACGCCAGCGCCCGGGCGATTGCGATGCGCTGGCGCTGTCCGCCGGACAGCTCAATCGGCCGACGTACCAACAGGCTGGCATCGAGGCGAACCAGATCGAGCAACTCCACGGCCCGCTTGCGCCAGTCATGGCGCGGCAGCCCCCCCACCGCCAGCGCCTCGAACAATACCCGCTGCACGGTGTAACGTGGATCGAAGGAGTTCAGCGGGTCCTGGAACACCACCTGCACCGCACGCCGCGCCTGGCGCTTTTGCCTGGCATCGAGTGCCGACCAGCGCTGTCCGTTGATCCAGACATCGCCCGCGTCGGCGCTTTCCAGCCCGAGGATCAGGCGGGTCAAGGTCGTCTTGCCCGAACCCGACTCCCCGACGATGCCCAGGGTCTCGCCGCGACGCAGCTGCAACGACACCTGGTCCAGCACCGTACGCCGACGCTGGTCCGGGCCAATAAAGGATTTGCTCAGGCCGCGAGCTTCAAGCAACACCTCGCCCCGGGGTTCAAGCTCGGGCTCCACCACCGCGAGCAGTCTGCGCGCTGGCTGGAAATGCACCGCCCTGGCGGCCCGCAGCAGGGACTGGGTGTACTCATGCTGCGGATCCTGCAGCACCTGCTCGGCAGTGCCCTGCTCGACGATGACTCCATGGCGCATCACCGCCACCCGATCCGCCAGGCGCGAGACCACGGACAGGTCGTGACTGACCATCAACAGCGCGTTGTCGGCGCCGCGCAGGCTTTCCAGCAGGGCGATAACCTGGGCCTGCACCGTTGCGTCCAGGGCCGTGGTGGGCTCGTCGGCAATGATCAGCCGTGGATTGCAGGCGATGGCCGAGGCAATCAACGCCCGTTGCCGCAAGCCGCCGGACAACTGCCACGGGTATTGGCGGGCGCGCAGCTCCGGCTCGGGTACGCCAACATCGCGCAGCAGCTCCAGCACTCGCAGCCGGCGCGCTTCCAGGCCCAATGCCGTGTGCAGCTGCAGCGGCTCTTCGACCTCGGCACCCACCCGACGCAACGGGTCCAGTGCACCCAGCGCGTCCTGCATGACAAAGCCGATACTCGCCCCGCGCAAGCGCTGCCAGTCGCGCTCGTGCAGCTGCCGCAGGTCGATGCCCTGGAACGCCAGTTTGGCAGCATGTACCTGCGCGCCCCGGCCGGTGAGCCCGGCCAGGGTCCGCGCGGTCACGCTTTTGCCCGAGCCCGATTCGCCCACCAACGCCAGGCATTCACCACGATGCAATTGCAGGCTCACGCCATGCAGCACTGGTTGCGCCTGGCCGAATCGTACGGTCAGGTCGCGGATATCAACCAACGGGCCGAGGGTCTGGATGTTTGCATTCATAGCGGTTTTCCTTCGCTGCGACGCAGCAGTTCGCGGCCGATGGCACTGATGGAAACGACGGTGAGGGTGATGATCAATGCCGGCCAGGCCACCAGCCACGGCGCATTCGCCAGGAAGCTGCGACCGATCGCCATCATCGCGCCCCACTCCGGCGCGGGCGGCGGCGCGCCGAAGCCTAAGAAACTCAAGGCGGCACCGGCGGTAATGGTCCCGCCAATGCCAATGGTGGCGAGGATCAGCACCGGCTTGAACGCATTCGGCAGGATATGCCGCAGCACCACCGCCAGCCGCGACTGCCCGAGGGTCACCGCCGCTTCGACATAACCGGCATGGCGCACATTGAGCGTCTGCGCGCGCACCAGCCGGGCATAACGGGGAACCCCGGCAATGCCCACCGCAAGGATCAGGTTGGCCGTGCCCTGGCCGAAAAACGTGATGATCACCAGGGCCAGCAACAGGTCCGGAAACGCCAGCAGCACATCAATGCCGCGCATCAGCGCCGCGTCCAGCCAGCGCGGCCCAAGCCCCGACGCCAGGCCCAGTACCGCGCCCCAGGCCAGGCCCAGCGCGGTGGCGGCCAGGCCCATGAACAACGACGAGCGCACCCCGTGAATCAACCGGCTGAGGACATCCCGGCCATTTTCATCGGTGCCCAGCCAATGCAGCTCGCTGGGTGGCTGAAACGCCAGCCGCGCCGACGCGTCCAGCGGATCGAACGGCGCCAGCGCCCCCGGAGTCGCGGCAGCCAGCAACAGCAGCAGCACGAACAGCCCGGCCAGCCACAGACCCGGGCGCACCTGGCCGAGCCTGGCCAGGCGCAACGGCCGATAACCGCCCTCGCCCGCTGCCGGTCCCACAATCACCGTCGCAAGTGTCTGCGCCATTCACCTTTCCTTTTGTCGAGCCCAGTCAGTCTGCGTGCGCCTCGGGTCACGGCGCGGGATTGGGAATTCGCTGGTGGATCGCCTGGACCTGCGCCCGCACCTCGTCGCTGAGCGTGACGTCCAGCGCGCCGAGGTTGTCGCGCAATTGCGCCAGGCTGGTTTGCCCGGTCAAGGCACTGGCCACGAACGGCTTGTCGATGACATAGGCCAGCGCCAGTTGCGCAGCGCTCAGGTTGTGCTGTTCGGCGATCTGCACATAACCGGCGATGGCTTCCTGCGCCGAGGCACTGTCATAACGGTTGAAGGTGCGATACACCGAAGACAGCCGCGAACCTTCGGGACGTGCGCCCCCCAGGTACTTGCCGGTGAGCGCACCAAACGCCAGGGGCGAATACGCCAGCAGGCCGACACCCTCGCGATGACTGAACTCCGACAGTCCACCCTCATACAGCCGATTGAGCAGGCTGTAGGGGTTCTGCACGCTGACAATGCGCGGCAGCCCCAGGCGCTCGCTGTGCTTGAGAAATTCGGCCACGCCCCAGGGCGTTTCGTTGGACACCCCAATGTGCCGCACCTTGCCAGCCTTGACCTGCTCGGCCAGCACCGTGAGCGTTTCCTCGATCGCGACGCTCTCAGCATCGTCCTGGTAAGGGTATTCACGCTGGCCGAAAAAGTTGGTCTTGCGATCGGGCCAGTGCAGCTGATACAGGTCCAGGTAGTCGGTGTGCAGGCGCTGGAGACTGCCGTCCAGGGCCTCGACGATGTTGCGCCGATCATGCCGGCTGAGGCCATCGCGAATATGGTTCTGCCCTGCCGGATCCCGCGCGGGACCGGCGATTTTACTCGCCAGCACCACGTCGCCGCGCCGGCCACTGTTGGCCAGCCAGCTGCCGATGTAGCGCTCGGTGGTGCGCCAGGTGTCGGCCTGGGTCGGCGTCGGGTACATCTCGGCGGTGTCGATGAAATTGATGCCTTCGGCCAGGGCCAGCTCGATCTGCTGATGGGCATCGCTTTCGCTGTTCTGGTGGCCCCAGGTCATGGTGCCCAGGCCCAGCACGCTGACTTGCAGATCACTGTTGCCTAATTGACGGTAACGCATGGTTCATCCTTTTGTTTAAACAGAGAAACGCCCAGGCTCAGGCCCGCAGCGCGTATTGATTGCCTGGAAACGGTAAGCCAAGGTGCTCGCGCAAGGTGCTGCCGGTGTATTCGTGACGAAACAGGCCGCGCTTTTGCAGCAGCGGCACCACCTCATTGACGAAGATCTCGACGCCGGAGGGGAACATGTCCGGCATGATGTTGAAGCCGTCTGCGGCGTGCGCCAGGTACCAGTGCGACAAGGTCTCGGCGACCTGCTCGGGGGTGCCCACCAGCAATCGATGGCCTACCAGGATGCGCCGCGACAATTGGCGAATGCTCAGGTTTTCCCGCCGCGCCAGGTTCAACTGTGCCTCGAGAAACCCCTGGGAGCCGCGCTCGAAATCCGCCACCGCGCCAATGCGCTCCCACGGCAGCGGCGCGTCCGGATCCAGCTCGCTGGCGGCAATGCCGACCCGCCCCGCTACCTGTTCCAGCAAGCCGTGTTCGCCGTGCCAGGCATTGAGCTCATCGAACCGCGCATGGGCCTCGGCCTCGGTACTGCCGATCACCGTCGACAGGCCCGGCATGATCTTCAGGTGCTGCGGGTTGCGTCCCCAGCCGCGGGCGCGTTCTTTCATTTCCTGATAGAAAAACTGCCCGTCTTCGAGGGTGGTCTGGGTGGTGAAAATCGCATCGGCGTAACGCGAGCCCAGGGCCTTGCCACCCTCGGACGAACCGGCCTGCACCAGCACCGGCCGGCCTTGGGGCGAGCGCGGGACGTTCAAGGGGCCCTTGACGCTGAAGTGCTTGCCCACGAAATCGATGGTGTGGACTTTTGCCGGGTCGGCAAAACGCCCGGAGCGCGCATCGCCGATGATTGCGTCGTCTTCCCAGCTGTCCCACAGCTTCACCGTGACGTCGATGAATTCGTCGGCGCGGGCGTAGCGATCTACGTGCAAGGGCGCGCCGGCGAGACCGAAGTTCTGCGCGGCGGCGTCACCGGCATTGGTCACCACATTCCACGCCGCGCGCCCACCGCTGATATGGTCCAGCGAAGCGAAGCGCCGGGCGATGTTGAACGGGTCGTTGTAGGTGCTGGACGCCGTGGCGATCACCCCGATGCGCTGGGTGGCGAGTGCCACGGCGGTCAGCAACACCGTCGGCTCCAGGCGCCCGGCGGGCTGGCTGGCGACATCGCCACCCAGCGCCGGACCGTCGGCCAGGAAGATCGCATCCAGGCACCCGCGCTCGGAGATCCGCGCGATGTTGCGGTAGTACTCCACGTCCAGATACGCCGTGGCGGGCACTTCGGCCGCACGCCAGGCGCCCGAGTGCGCGCCGAAGCCGAGGATGTTCATGCCCAGGCTCATCTGTCCTTCACGGGTATTGCTCGATACTTTGCTCATACGGCACTCGCTTCGTCACGGGCGCCGCCGGCCTGCTGCCCGGCATCGGCTGCCTGCAGCTGGCGCCAGGCGGCGTTGGGGCTGATGTGGTTGAGGTAGTAGTTACCCAGCGCACGCTCGCGCAGGATCGCCGGGTTATGCGAGGCCAGCGTGCGGGCATTGCGCCAATGCCGATCAAGACGTCGCGACTCGCTGGTGGCGGAGGCCCCGCCCACTTCAAACAGCAAGGTGGTGGCTTCCAGCACTTGTTCGAGCACGATCTGCTGCGCCTGATAAGCGCGAATTTCCGCCTCGGTGTAATGCTGCTCGCTGGCATACCCGCCCTGCTCGGCGTCATGCACCTCCTGCAGCACCTGCGCCACCGCCAGCACCTGGGTACGGGCGGCATAGGCCAGGCTGGACAAACGTCCGATCACCCGCTGCACCAGCGGATCGTCCTTGGGGCTGGACTGCCCCGGGATGCCAAAGGCGCGGGTCCGGCCCTGGACGAACCCGGTGGCGTCGCGCAGCACCGCATTGGCGATGCCGGCCAGCGTGGCGAGGTGGAACAGCTGATAGAAAGCGGTCAGGTACGATTCGGCGCGTAATTCGTCTTTCTTGAAACGACGGACGATGTGCGCGGCAGGCACCTTCACCCCGTGGAAGCGCGTGGTGCCACTGCCCGTCAGGCGCTGGCCGAAACCGTCCCAGTCGTCCTCGACCGTCACTCCCGGCGCATCGGTGGGCACCGCCACGCTGACAAAATCATCGCCGTCCAGGGCCACCGCCGCAATCCAGTTCGCGTACAGCGTGCCGGTGCAATAGTACTTCTCGCCATCGAGCAGCCAGCCCGCCTGGTCGTTGCCCGGCTCCACGGCGCTCAGAGTCACCGAGTTGCGCGTGGTGTCGCTGCGCTCGGCCATGGCCGCGCCCCACAGTTGCCCATTGACCACCTTGGCGAACCAGTAGTCCTGGGAATCGCGATCGCGGCTGGACAACCGGCCCTCCACGAACCCGAAATGCGCCCGCACGATTTGCGGCAGGTTCGAGTCGGCTTCACCCAGGTCAATCAACAGGCCAAACAACTGCGGCAGGCTGGCCCCCACGCCGCCCTGCGCCACCGGCACGCGCAATGCGCCAAACCCCGCTGCGCGCAGCCAGCCTACCGCCTCATGGGCCAGTTCGCGCTGCTGTTCGCGCACAACGGCAGTCTCGGCAATGCGCGCAAACACGTCGGCAAAACGCTGGCGCAACAGGGCGTCGGTTACTTCAGGAGAAATCGGGGCATTCATGGTTTTTCCTTTTTCGTAGGTACTCACGCTTGATCCGCCCGAGGGTCGATCCAGCGGTTAATCAAATCCACGGCGAGGTTGACCAGCACATACACCGCAGCGGCGAGCAGGGTCACCCCCAGCACCATGGGCACGTCCTTGTTGCTGGTGGCGTCGAGCATCAGGCGACCGATACCCTGGCGGGCAAACAGCAACTCGATCACCACGGCACCGCCCAGCAGGCTGGCAAACACAAAACCGGCCAAGGTCACCAGGGGCACCAGCGCATGCCGCAAGGCATGGCGCAGGCGTACGGCGGTCTCGGACAGCCCACGGGCGCGGGCCATCGCAATAAAGGGTTGTTCGAGAGTGTCTTCCAGAGACTGGCGCAACAGCTGCGTCAGCACCGCCGCCACCGGCAAGGCCAGGGCCACCGATGGCAAGACCAGCGAGCGCCAGCCCACTGAACCGGACGGCGGCAACCAGTGCCAGTGAAACGAGAACACCAGCAACAGCACGATGCCGATCACAAATGAGGGCGCAGACGAAATCACCAGTTCGCTGCCCGACGCAAACGAGCGAACCCTGGGCGCACGGTTGGCGGTGAGGATCGCGCAGACCAGCGCCAGCACCACTGCCATTACCGCAGCGCTGACTGACAGTTGCAGGGTTGCGCCGACCTGCTCGCCAATCGCCTGGGCCACCGGGATGCGCAGGCGATAGGACTCACCCAGGTCGCCGTGAGCCAGGCGCTGCAGGTAATGGCCGTACTGCACGATCAGCGGCTGATCCAGCCCGTACTCGGCCCGCACCCGCGCTAGCAACTCAGGGGTGGGCAAGGCATCCGGACCACCCAGAATCGCCAACGCCGTGTCGCCGCCACTGAAGTTCACCGCCAGAAACGTCAGCGTCGCCGCGCCCCACAGCACGCCGATGCCGGCCAGCAGGCGCAAGGCAACACGCTTGAGCAGGTTCATGGTTGCCCCCGGTCCAGCCAGATGCTGGTGAAAAACGGAACGTTGTGGGACGTGTCGAAAATCACGCCCTTGACCTGCTGCCCGTACGCGGTCAGCACCTGGCTTTCCACCGAAGGCACCGCCGGCACCGTCTCCACCAGGCGTTGCTGCGCATGGCGATACAGCTTCTGCAGCTCCACCGGGTCCCGGGAGCGCCGCGCCGCGCTGAGCAGCCGATCCAGCTCGGCATCACGGAAGCGTCCGGCGTTCTGGCCAATCAGTTTGGCGGTGCTGATCGACTGGCTGTGATACAGCACGAACAAACCGTCGGGCGTGTTGGTGTGCCAGTAACCGGAGGCGATGGCCTGGAATTTCCCGGCATAACGCTTCTCCGTGACGCGGGTCAGCGGGAGCATCTCAATCGGCATGTCGAAGCCGACTTTTTTCAGGTCCGCCTGGATCGCCACCGACACACTGGCCGGAAAGGCCGGGTTGTCGTAGGTCAGCAAAGTGGCCTGCAGGCGCTGCCCGTTTTTGCTGCGATAGCCCTGGGCATCGCGCCCGGTCCAGCCCGCTTCGTCCAGCAGTGCATTGGCAGCGGCGACGTCATAGGCCAGGGCGCTGTTCTCGGGTTGATAGAAGCGGGTATTCGCAGCCAGCAGGTCGGCCTTGCTCAGGAACTCGCCAAACCCGGAGATCCACGCCAAGCCCTCACGATCGATCGCCTTGGCCACCGCGCGCCGAACCCGTACGTCATCAAAGGGCGCCTGCTCGACGTTGAAGGTCATGCTGCGGCTCGGATTGCCCTTGCGAATCCGGCTGCGCATCACCAGCCCGGGATTGGCCCGAATCGCCGCCGCATTCTGCGCGGGCGCATCCAGGGCGAAATCCGATTGGCCAGACTCCAGCGAAGTGAAGCGGATCATCGCTTCGGGCACATAACTGAGTTCGATGCGATCCAGATACGCCGCACCCACATGCCGCGTGACCGCCGGCGCCCAGTGATAACCGGAACGTTTAACAAAAACCGCGCCCTGATCCCGGGTATAGCTTTGCAGCAGGAACGGGCCGCTGCCGACCGGTTGCGTGGCAATGGTCTTCGGCGCTTCGCGAATCTGCCTGGGCGAAATCATCCCCAGCCAGGACTGGGCCAGCACGTCGAGGAAAGGCGTATAGGGTTCACGCAGACGGGCCTCGAAGGTGTATTCATCGACCACCTTGCCGTCCAGATACGGCGCAATATAAGCCGCCGCCAATGGCGACTTGGTCGCCGGATCGCGCATGTGTTCCAGGTTGGTTTGCAGCGCCGCGGCGTTGAATTTCTCGCGATCGCTGAAGGTCACGTCGTCGCGCAGGTGAAAGGTGTAGGTCTTGCCGTCCGGGGAAATCTCCCAGGACCGCGCCAGCCACGGGCTGATATTGCCCTCTTCATCCTGATACACCAGGCAATCAAACAAAATGCGCCCCAGCCACTGGATGTTGCCGTTAGACAAGGCATGGATATCAAAACTGCCGGCATCGGACGCGGCGGACACCTTCAGGGTGCCACCGTTGCGCCCTGGAGCAGGCTCATGAAAGTCCGCCGCCGCATAGGTCACCACCCCATTGCTCATGTTCCCGTCAGCACGCTGCGCGCCGGGCTGGGGGGGCGATGGGGGTGAGCAGGCAGTCAGCACACTATATAGAGCGAAAGTGCCGCAAAGTTTGAAGGCCGTTCTCAATGACGCATCCTTGGAGTGGTGACCCGGGAATGTAATCTTTGAGTGGGTGTATGCACTGAGCATGCCAGTGATTAGGGGATGGTGATCGGATTTAAGTTGGTAACCAGAGATGCCCGTTAATACTGGGCCGCCGCTAATAACGAATGAACAGTATTTAGCATTTACAGACTTATAAGCCCACAAAATTATTATATCGATATGCATTTATCTGCAGATTGATTTGTCGTTAAACTTGCAGTTTGTGCAACTGCTGTTGCGCTGCAAACACTTTACATAACACTCGCCAACCATGAGCGCCTGGCAACACCCCCCCCAAAATCCCTGTAGGAGCCAGCTTGCTGGCGATGGATTCCGAAGGCGCCGCGATCATCCACAAGCCCGCGTTATCGTTGACGTCCATCGCCGGCAAGCCGGCTCCCACAGGGGTTGTGTGTATTCAATAAATGGGCATTATCGTTCACCGCCGCCAGCAGCAGCGCCAGCCTGAAGATGCACACGAACAACCAAGCGCAGCGCGCCGGCTTGGCGCCCTGGTCGGCCCGAAGGCCGCCACGGCGAGCTGTAGATTGCAGGCGCCCCGTTAACCACGCTGGCCGAACGCAGGCATTGCGCAGCGGGGAAACCGGCAAGGATGCCGGTTTAGCCGCGCTGGGCCAGGGATGGCCCATCGCGGCGACCCGCGGAGCAATGCCGGAGTGAGGGCACACCGAGCCTAGGCGAGGTGCCGAGTGGTGGGGCAAGAGCGTTTTGGTTACTTTTGCGCTCTATCAAAAGTGACCCGCCGTAAGGGCGGAACCATAAGCCGCCGTTACCGCAGCAATGGATATGTACACAAAAGCAAGATCAAAAGATCGCAGCCTCGTTTCACTCGACAGCTCCTACAGGAGAAACGGTATGGCCCGCTGTCACGGCAAAAACGGATATGTACACTCAAGTGTTGCCCCACAAACACCAATCCAAATAAAAGAACCCCCAACAGCAAACTTCACAATCAAACACCCACCCAAAGAGCGAAAAGAAGCACTGGCACACTTACTGCTTAGACCCAACCCAAGCATGACTATACGAATAGAAAGCCCAGACAACTCTATCTATTCATTGGGGATTAACTTTGATGCAATCAGTATTCCGGGGAGAGCTACACACGTTAGCGCACGCCATCCGCCAGGCCACCTGGTTAACAACAGTAGGACTAAGCTCCGCCCTGTTGCTCTCAGGCGCCGCCCAGGCAAATGAACAAACCACCACTGGCTCAACCGAACCACAACTGCAAACCGTCACCGTAAAAGGCCAGCAAGCCACACCCGCCGAAACCGCAAAAACCCAGCTCGACCAAGTACCCGGCGGCACCAGCATCGTCGACAGCGAACAAGTGTCCAAAGGCCGCACCGCCACCCTGCAAGACACCCTCGCCTACCAACCCGGCGTATTCGTGCAATCCACCGGCGGCAACGACGCCGCCAAAATTTCCATCCGCGGCTCGGGCGCCAACACCTCGCCCGGCTACTTCCGCGAAGGCATCAAATTCCTCTTCAACGGCCTGCCCATTACCGGCCCCGGCGGCACACCCTACGAATTCCTCAACGGCTCCGGGGTCAACTACACCGAAATCCTGCGCGGCGCCAACGCCTTCCAGTACGGCGCCTTGAGCCTGGGCGGCGCGATCAACTTCGTCAACCAGACCGGCTACACCGCCCCCGGCCTGCGTCTGCGGGCAGAGGCCGGCAGCTATGGCTACAACAAACAAAGCGCCAGCTTCGGCGGAGTCGAGGGCGACTTCGATTACTACATCAACGCCGACAACTATCGCAGCGACGGCTTTCGCGACTACAGCCTGTCAAAAAGCCAGGGCGTGGTCGCCAACTTCGGCTACACATTCAGCCCCAAGCTCGAAACCCAGCTGATGCTGCGCTACCGCGACGAGTACCACAACGACCCGAGCGCCACTACCCTGGACCAGGTCAAGCACCACAGCGACCGCGCCAGCGCCACCGCTGCCTCCAGCGGCGCCGGCAGCCGTCGCCCGGGCAGCGTCTGGGCCGGCAGCAAGACCACCTACACCTTCGACGACGACGCCACCTTGTCCGTGGGCCTGGCCTACTACGAGTACGCCCACAACAACAGCCCCAACAGCCCGAGCAACCCAAGCTTCTGGACCTGGCACGACCTCAGCGCCGTGATCAACTACGACCGCACTGATCAATGGTTCGGCCACGAAAGCCGCTCCAGCATCGCCTTCACCTCCACCGAACACCTCAAGGGCGAAGTCGACTCCGCCTTCGCCAACAAGCAGACGCGCAAGCGGGTGGACTACGGCTCGTCCTTCGACCACGTGTTCTCGCTGGGTAACGACCTGGAACTGGTCGACGACCTGTGGCTCACCACCGGCGTGTCCGCCATCAACGTGCGTCGCCACGCCAACGTCAAGGAGTCGCTGGTGGCCAACACCACCGCCTTCCCCACCGACGTGACCTACGACAACTGGAGCCTGGCGCCGCGGATCGGTGTGCGCTACCAGTTCAATCCAGACCTGCAGGTGTTCGCCAACGTCAGCCGCTCGGTCGACCCTCCGGCGTCCTGGGAATATTCGGGCTCCGGCCCCACCGCGCCTTATGTGCGGCCGCTGGTGGAACAGAAAGCCAACACCGTGGAGGTCGGCATCAAGGGTTCCGCGGGGATTTTCGACGGCAGCCTGGCGCTGTATCGCTCGTGGGTGAAGGACGAGTTGCTCAACGTCCAGTTGATCGGCGCCACCCCTACCGCTGCCGCCGTCACCGGCGCGTTTAACGCCACGCCGACGATTCACCAGGGCGTTGAAGCCGGTTTAAACACTCGCCTGTGGGACAACGACAGCGGCGAGCAGGTCTCCCTGCGTCAGGTGTACACCTACAACGACTTCTACTATCGCGATGACCCAACCTTCGGCGACAACCAACTGCCGGGCATTCCCAAACACGTGTACCAGGGCGAAGTGCAGTACGAACATCCGAGCGGCTTCTACACCGGGGTCAACGTGCAGTCGGCCTCGCGCACGGCGGTGGATTACGCCAACAGTTTTTATGCGCCCTCCTACACCATTTTCGGCGCGAACGTGGGCTACGAAACGCCGAACAAGGACTGGAAAGTCTCGCTGGACCTGAAAAACCTGGCGAACAAAAAATACGTCACGGCGGTGCAGCCGCTCTACGACGCCAAGGGGCAGGACACCGCATCCCTGTACCCGGGTGACGGGATCGGCGCCTATGTGGCGGTGGAAATGCGCTACTGATGTCGGGACCGGGGCTTGGATCCAACTCGCCCCACTCTGCCTGGTTCGCTGCTAACCTCAGGTCAGGGACGAACTGGACAGAGGAAGACGTATGGGCAATACACCCAAGCACGGCTGGACCTGGGCCTACCAAAAACTTCGCGGGCTGCACTGCTCGCGCTTCACTGCGCTGTATCGGGCGACCCTGTACGCCGTACGCGGCGATACGGGGACGCTCACCAGCGACGATAACTGGCAGAAGATTCGTCTGCGCCGTTAAACACCACCGATAAACACGCTGAGCCGCCTCACGCACCCGCGCAGGCGGCGCCAGCTGCCACGAAAAATCGCACCCTACCGTTCGTCCACTGGCCAGCACCTATGGCCGGGGCATCCTTCCAATGCTGTGTTAACCACTCGCAAGGAAGATTCAACATGATGAACAGAAAAATTGCGGTGCTCACGCTTGCAGGCGTCATGTCTGCCTTCTCGCTCAACGCTTTCGCGGCCGGCGAATCCACCAGTGGCACGCCGTCGGCGGATGGCACCAGCCAGACCCGCGACCCGGCGCCTAAAGCCACCAACGCCGATCCGGATGCTGCCTCGCTGCCTCAAGGCTCGGACGGCAACACCACCGACAACGGCCCAACGCCCAGCGGTTCCAAGGCGGGCGGTGCGGACAAGGCCGGTGGCGGCAGCAGCAGCGGTGGCAGCGGCGGTAGCTGATCGCAGCTCAGTTTGCTGCGAACACTATCAGTCACTGCACAAACAACTGTGGGAACCAGCAGTCACTGCGCAAGCAACTGTGGGAGCCAGCAGTCACTGCAAAAACAACTGTGGGAGCCAGCCTGCTGGCGATGAACTCAACAACGACGCGTACGTCCAGAATGCACGCGTCATCGTTGAAGTCCATCGCCAGCAGGCTGGCTCCCACAGGTATTACTCAAGCATTCAACAAATCAACAACACTTCGGCCCGGCCTTGCTCCCGTACCGCGCCTCCTGCCGCTCCCTGAAGAACATCTCATAATCCATCATCGGCTGGTCCGGGTGCCGGGTCTGCATGTGCTCGACGTAGTTGTCATAGTCAGGCATCCCCACCATCAACCGCGCCGCCTGCCCCAGGTACTTGCCCAGCCGACTCAAGTCATTAAACATGCTGCCCTCCTCAGGCCTCTGGCAGCGCCTGATACGGTGCTTCCTTATCCGTGCGCTCCTTGCTACCCCAGGCGGCAATACCGACCTTCAGGGCAAAGAACAGGATGCTGAACACCACCAGCAGGAACAGCGCCGTCAGCGTTGCGTTGGTGTAGGCGTTGTAGATCACGTGCTGCATCTGGTTGATGTCCTTGGCCGGCGCCAGAATCTGCCCGTTGGCCAGCGCATCGCTGTACTTCTTCGCCAGCGCGAGGAAACCGATCGCCGGGTTGGCATCGAACAGCTTGATGAAACCGGCAGTCGTGGTGCAGATCAACAACCACACCGCAGGCAGCATGGTCACCCACACATAACGCTGACGTTTCATCTTGATCAGCACCACCGTCGCCAGCATCAGCGCGATACCCGCCAGCATCTGGTTGGAGATACCAAACAGCGGCCACAAGGTGTTAATGCCACCCAGCGGATCAATCACGCCCTGGTAAAGCAGATACCCCCACATCGCCACACAGCCAGCGGTGGCAATCAGGTTGGCGGCCCAGGACTCGGTGCGTTTCAGCGCCGGCACAAACGAGCCGAGCAAGTCCTGCAGCATGAAGCGCCCGGCACGGGTACCGGCGTCCACCGCCGTCAGGATAAACAACGCTTCAAACAGAATCGCGAAGTGGTACCAGAACGCCATGGTGTTTTCACCCGGCAGCAACTGGTGCAGGATTTGCGCGATACCCACCGCGAGGGTCGGCGCACCACCGGCACGGGCCAGGATGGTGGTCTCGCCGATATCCCGGGCCACCGCTTCCAGCGCGTCCGGCGTGATCGCAAAGCCCCAGCTGCTGACCGTCTGCGCAACCGTCACCGCGTCGGAACCGACGATCGCCGCCGGGCTGTTCATGGCGAAGTACACACCCGGTTCGATCACCGAAGCGGCGACCATGGCCATGATCGCCACGAAGGATTCCATCAGCATGCCGCCGTAACCGATGTAACGGGCATGCCCCTCGCTGGCCAGCAACTTCGGCGTCGTGCCGGAAGCGATCAGCGCATGGAAACCTGACACCGCACCACAGGCGATGGTGATAAACAGGAACGGAAACAGACCGCCTTTCCACACCGGGCCAGTGCCGTCGATGAACTGGGTCAGGGCTGGCATTTTCAGGTCTGGCATGGTCACCAGAATGCCGATCGCCAGGGCCACGATGGTGCCGATTTTAAGGAAGGTCGACAGGTAGTCGCGGGGTGCCAGGATCAGCCACACCGGCAGCACCGCAGCGACAAACCCGTAACCAATCAGCATCCAGGTGATCTGGATCCCGGTGAAGGTAAACGCCTTGGCCCACACCGGATCAGCAGCAATCTGCCCACCCAGCCAGATCGAGCCCAGCAGCAGCAACACGCCCACCACCGAGATCTCGCCAATGCGGCCCGGGCGGATGTAGCGCATGTAGATGCCCATGAACATCGCGATCGGTACGGTGGCCATCACGGTGAACATGCCCCACGGACTTTCGGCCAGGGCTTTGACCACGATCAGCGCCAGCACCGCGAGGATGATGATCATGATCAGGAAGCAGCCGAACAAGGCGATGGTGCCAGGGATGCGGCCCATTTCCTCACGCACCATATCGCCCAGGGAGCGGCCGTTGCGGCGGGTGGACAGGAACAGCACCATGAAGTCCTGCACCGCACCGGCCAGCACCACACCGGCGATCAGCCACAGGGTACCGGGCAGATAACCCATCTGCGCCGCCAGTACCGGACCCACCAAAGGCCCCGCGCCGGCGATGGCCGCGAAGTGGTGACCGAACAGCACGTGTTTATTGGTGGGAACGTAGTCCAGACCATCGTTGTTGAGCACGGCAGGCGTGGCTCGGTTGGGGTCCAGCTGCATCACCTTGTTGGCGATGAACAGGCTGTAGTAGCGATAAGCGACGAGGTAGATGGCGACTGCTGCGACTACGATCCACAGGGCGTTGATGGCTTCGCCGCGGCGCAGGGCCACGACACTCAGCGCGAACGCTCCCAGGACAGCCACGGCAAACCAGGCAAGGTGTTTAGCCAGACGGGGCATATGCGTCTCCTGCCGACAGCGCATGGCTGCGGCGGTAATTTTTATAATTGTGTCCGCTGTGCGGAGCGGGCCCAATATCCGCGCATGCCGTCCACAAATAAATCCGCAGAACTACGTACAACCGGACTACGTAGTTCTACGTAGACGCCCCATCGTTTAGATGCCCAAGCCCACTCCTGTGGGAGCGAGCCTGCTCGCGATAGGGTGTGTCATTCAACAATGATGCTGGCTGATCCACCGCTATCGCGAGCAGGCTCGCTCTCAAAAGGGGTTTGGCATTTCAATTGATCGAAATCCCCGCTACAGGCCATTCCGTCCAGCAGCGCTACAGAACCCGCGTATCTTTGGCATATGATGCCGGGCCCTCGCTTTCCCCTCGGCCCGGACAGGAGCCCAGATGCAGCTCAAACACAAAATCGTTGCCCTCGGGATCCTGCCGCTGGTCCTGGCCATCGCCGTCATCTGCGCCCTGGTGATCTCCCTCAACCGCCAACTCGGCGACCAGCAGGCCCAGCTCATCGAAGACAGCATCCTGGCCAGCAAGCGCGCCGAACTGAAAAACTACGTCGAAATGGCGCAAAGCCTCATCGCCCCCCTCTACGACGACGGCCACGGCGACGCCCAGGCCCAGCAAAAAGTCCTGGAAGAACTGCGCAAACTCAGCTTCGGCATCAACGGCTACTTCTTCGTCTACGACCGCGAAGGCCGCAGCCTGATGCACGCGCGCCAGTCCGAACTGGTGGGCAAATACCTCTGGGACATGCAAGACCCCCACGGCCTGCCGGTCATCCAGGCCCTGCTGAAAAGCGCCCAATCCGGCGAAGGCTTCCAGCGCTACGCCTGGAACAAACCCTCCTCCGGCCAGGTCACCGACAAACTCGCCTACGTGATCATGCTCGACCGCTGGGGCTGGATGCTCGGCACCGGCATCTATCTCGAAGACGTCGAACGCGCCACCCAGCAAGCCCGTGACGAAGTTGCCCAAGGCATCCGCAAAACCATGCTCGCCATCGCCGCCGTGGCCCTGGTCGCGGTACTGCTGGTCTTCGCCAGCGGCATGACCCTCAACGTCAGCGAACACCGCCTCGCCGACAAAAAACTCCAGCGCCTGACCCAACGCATCGTCAGCCTGCAGGAAGAAGAACGCTCCCGGGTCTCCCGCGAGCTGCACGACGGCATCAGCCAGGTGCTGGTGTCGATCAAATTCCAGTTCGAACTGGCCAGCCTGGTGCTGGAAAACGGCCAGGACCGCGGCCTGGGCATCCTGCGCGAAGCCACCGAACGCCTGGGCGAAGCCATCGGCGAAGTGCGCAGCCTGTCCCATGACCTGCGCTCATCCCTGCTCGACACCCTCGGCCTGCCCGCCGCAATCGGCCAGCTCGCCGCCGAATTCGAACAACGCAGCGGCCTCAAAGTGAACTACAACGACAACGAATTCGCCTGCGACCTCGTCGACGGCGCCGCCGTCTCGCTGTTTCGCATCGTCCAGGAAGGCCTGACCAATATCGAACGCCACGCCCAGGCCAGCAACGTCGACATCACCCTGCACGGCTGCCCACAGGGCGTGCGCCTGACCCTGGTCGACGACGGCATCGGCTTCAACGTCGCCCAGGTCGAACGTCGCCACACCGGCATCGGCCTGCGTAATATCCGCGAGCGAGTCGACCACTTCGGCGGCCAGTTCACCCTGACATCGACACCGGGCCGCAGCGAACTCGACGTACTGCTGCCCCTCAAACCCACCGGCGCTCCCCGCTGATCACCACCACAACAAGAGTGAATAGCCGCGATGAACCTGCCCTCCCCGATCCGCGTCGCCCTGGTCGACGACCACTCCCTGGTCCGCGACGGCATCAAGGCCCTGCTGTCCGTCATGGCCAACCTGGAAGTCGTCGGTGAAGCCGAAAACGGCGCAGACGCCATCGACATGATCGGGCGTTGCCAACCCGACCTGGTACTGGTCGACATCGGCCTCAAGGACATGAACGGCCTGGAACTCACCCGGCTGCTGCGCAACCGCTACCCGGCGCTCAAAGTGCTGGTGCTGAGCATGTACGACAATCACGAATACGTCAGCGAATCCGTGCGCGCCGGCGCCAGCGGCTACGTCCTGAAAAACTCACCCTCCCGGGAAATCATCGCCGCCATCGACGCCATCACCAACGGCGGCTCCTTCTACAGCGCCGAAATCGCCCAGCGCCTGATCGCCGACAAAAACACTGACACTGAGTTGACACCACGGGAGAGTCAGGTGCTGTACAAAATGGCTCAGGGGTTGAACAACAAGGAAATGGCAAGGGAACTGGATATCAGCGTGCGGACTGTTGAGACGCATCGATTGAGCATTCGTCGCAAGTTGAATATCGATAAGCCGGCGGCGTTGGTGAAGTACGCGATTGATCATGGGATTATTTCGCGGTAGGCGTTCCGACGGACGAGGGCGTCGCCCACGGCTCATAGCTTTATTGGATCGTTAAAATAATTAAGTCTCTGCTTTGACGGAAGAAACGCAAGCTCCAAACAGTCAGCCACTCTTTTATATTTAACCAGATAAAATCCGGAACTGAGATTTATTATGTCACCCTGAATAGCTTCAGAAAAATCTGGCTCCAAGCCTCCACCTGTCGTATCTTCTCCTGCACCAATGAACACTTGACCAGAAGGAAAGTCAATAAACAATAACCCGAAGTCAAAGCCTATGTCACTCACTATATTAATAGTGAAATCACCATCCTGCCCCATGCCACAAAACGCTATATTACCAGCATTCATTTCAAATATTTCATCTTCCAAGATACTCCACCAATCCGGCGCATCTGTAATTCTATGCTTGATAGCGGCAAGGTCGAATATCACGATGGTGGCAGTGTCTGTGCTGACGGAGATTTTTTTATTCATATGAAATTGCTGACCCTCTTTTAAAACTTAGCGCGAATCCTGCAAACTTAATGACGGATTCATGAAATGCGGCAAAGCCTTCAGAAAAAAAACAGTTCCGAGAACTGCATATATCTAGTTTGTAGCGCTCAGAGCTCACTTACAACCTTGTTAGCGCAAAGTAGTAATTGGCACTACTAAACCAAACTGAAGTAATTGCAAAAAACAATCTCAAAGAAAATTCAAAACCCACTGACTTCTAGGTCTCGGCACCAGGCCTCAGACTAGAGCGCGCTTACAAACTCTTGTAAGCTTGTTCTGCATCAATAATCAGTAGCCCCAGCTCAAGATTCTCAGTCCACTGATCTACAATAACCCGCGCCAATCCAAGCTCACGATTACTGTTGTGGGGGATATTGCCCGAAGCAATTATATTCAAAACATGCAGTAAGCTGTGCTTAAATATGACAAGTTGATTGACAGCTGTGCTTGAGGAAACATCTTTACGGTGACGTAGTAGTGCCTCATCAATACCTGCTATAGCTCGACCAACCAGTTCAACAGTTTTTTTAGAATCTTTCATGCCATCAGCCCTCCAAGGTCGCCAAGTAATCCCATACTGAGCTCATCACCTTCCTCCGATTTTCATCTACTGTCGCACCCTCCGGTAAATGTCGGCAAAGCTTAGCCAGCACATCAATTGCCACTTCACTTTCGAGTACCAGCCACAATGAAAAAATTTAATTGTCGCTGCGCATAATCCATTTTCTGAAGCAAGGGATGATCATAGTCGCTATAGATTTCTAAATATACTCGAGGTGAATTTTTGATAGGATTTTCAGTAAACTCATCCTTCTCCAAATTCCGCACCGCTTCTTCGTAACTACTAATCACCGAGTAAAGAGGGTTTTCCCCACGTCCTCCCTTAATAAGTCGCAACTCATCTAGCACATCCAGTAACAAACCCAGCATCTTATGTTTATTCATTGGCCACTCCTTGAATTGCAAAAACTCTCAGTCAACGCTGACGCCCATATATAGAGTGTGACACATGGCAAGCAATAATATCGCTGAAGACAAGGTTACTCCCCCCGAATACAAAACACCAAGGCAAAAAAAACGAAATACAAAATCAGGAAACTACTACAATCAGATGATTACGCGATGAATTCAATATGAAGGAGTTAACACACCGACTGCTCCAGAAACAACATCAAACGAAAATCTGTAATCCAAGCCATTAATATTTACAAAAAAAACACAGCGACCCGGATACATAACGCACATCAGAAAAGACACCTTGGCCAATTATAGCTTTTGCAGCAGCACGGACATCCCACATTAGGTCTCCGTCAGGCTTGACAATCAGGGCCTCATTTTCATGTATATCAAAAGGAGCAATTACGACCGCTATGCCAATACCGTCCAGTAATAATTTAGGAATCAGTTTGTGGGGATTTTTGATCTTGTACGAACATTCAAGAAACGACCATGAGACTCCCGTAGGCAAAAGCTCCCAGACGCTTAAACCGTGAGGGTTGGCAGCGCGATCATACGATCCAAGATTGTCTATGACAGAAAGATTTCAATAACGCTCATTTAACCTCCACAACCACTAGAATGTAGCGCTCTTGGTTTTTCCTACCGGCTTCATCTTAGCCCTGTCCTGATAATTAAAAATCTGAATTTGACTTCCTCCGCCTGGGTACAGACGTCCGCCAAATATGTGCGGACCGACAGGGCCAACTTGAACATGAACACCTCAGGTTCTGCTCAACCTCGTTCACCGCCAGCGTTTCGATGGCCCCCCACGCCTTATACGTCGCCTGCCAAACAATCTGCCCCTCACGGTCAGTCATCTCCGGCGGCGTACCAATCTGGTCGGTATGGAAGTAGTAAAGCGCCTGCTCTCCATCCTCGACCTGATCTACCCGAGCCAACGGCGCATAGCTCCCCGGCTCATAGACATAAAGGCTGCTCTTACCCGGCGTTTCCTCACGCAACAAGCGCAAGCCCTGCCACAGAAAATGCTTCTGTTCAGTGACCCCGTTGACCTCCGACACCTTGGCAACGCGACGTCCCAAGCTGTCATAACGATAAACTCCGGCATTTTCCAGCTTGCCGCCCACTAAGGTCTCAGCTCTAACCAACCGATTCTCACAGTCATAACTGAACGTCTACAGCCGACTCATCCCGCTGCATTTTTCAATCAGGTTGCCCCAGGCATCGTAGGTATATTCCTGATCCCGCCACTGCTTGATCCGGTTGTCTTTCACGTGATCAAACTGACTGGTGTTGAAGTTCAGCCGGTTCGCCGCCGCGTCGTATCGGAACTCCTCACTGTCCACCAACTTGCCGGTATCACGGCTGTGCAGTTGGCCGTTGGCTTCGTACCCGTACTTGATCTCGCCGCGCAGTTTGTCGAGGGTGCGGATGAGTTCGCCGGCCGGGTCGTATTGATGACGGCGATGGATTGGGTTGTAGGCGTGTTCTACCAACAGCTCAGGCTGAATACCGGGATTGAGAATCTACGATAGTTTCTCTGCCGGCAACGTCGAGGCGAATTGCCAGGCTTTGCGGCCCATGGCGTCGTAGCCGAAACAACTGGTGAGTTTGCCCTGGGTGCGCAGCACCTCGCGGTGCAGGTCATCGCGTTCCATGTCGCTGATGAGCTGGCCGTCGAGGTTGAGTTGGTGCAGGTGGCCGCTGCCGTAGTACAGGTGGTTCAAGTGCTGGCCGGTAGGCAAAGTCAGGGTGGTCAGTGGATCGTAGTCGTAGGACAAGGCGCCTTGGGGGGTGGTCTCTTTGATCAGGCGACCCAGCAAGTCGTAGGAGAATTCGAGCTTTTCTTCAGAAATGCCGAGTTTCTTGCCGTTAGCGGTCGGCAGGCGCTCGATGGTGAGCAAGCGGTCTGCGTCGTCGTAGGTGTAGTCCTGGCGCGCGTCCGCGTTGAGTTTGGCCAGCAGGCGGCCGATGGCATCGCGTTCGAATTCGGTGCTGCGCTGCGGACGTTCGGCGCGCTCACCGTAGCCGATTTCGTTGACTCGCGTCAGGTGCCCGCCGAGGTTGTAGCTGAACTGGCGAGTCAGGTTGTCGATGCGTTTTTCTTCGATCAAACGATCGGACGCGTCGTAGGCGAACTTGTACGCCGCGTTGTTTTCGTTGACCAGCGCGGTCAGGCGAATGGCCTGGTCGTACTCGTAACGGATGCGCTGGCCCTTGGCGTCCTGGCGGCTGCTTGGCAGACCTCGAGCAGTGCGCAATAGACGCGTGGTCTGGCCTTTACCGTCGGTATGCGTCAGGACCTGGCCGAGGGCGTTGTAGGTGAAGGACTCGGCGCTGCCGTCCGGGTGCTGGATGCGCAGCACTTCGCCGTCGGGTTTGCGTTCCAGCGTGGTGGTCTGGTTCAGGGCATCGGTGACGGCGACGAGGTGATGGCGTTCGTCGAAGCGGTACCGGGTGTTTTTGCCCGAGCAATCCTGGAAGCGTTCGACCTGGGCCAGGGTGTTCCACCACAGGTATTTGGACTTGCTTGTGGCGTCGATGATGGTGTGTGGCAGGCCGTCGTCGCTGTTGAGGTATTCGGTCTTGTTGCCCAGCGCATCGACTTCGGCGATGAGGTTGCCCTTGGCGTCGTAGCGGGCTTTCCAGGTGCTGCCGTCTGGGTAATCAACCTGCGTGACCAGGGTGGTCAGGTGGTGGTACTGGTATTTGATCTTGCGACCGAGCGGATCAGTTTCTTCGACCAGCCGAGCGTACTCGTCGTACTTGAGCTTGACGGTATTGCCATCGGGCAATGTGAGGCCGGTCATGTTGCCGGTGTCGTCAATTTCTATAACGTAGTGTTCGCCACCGAAGTCGCGGCTCGAGGTGACGCGGTTATCGCTGTTGTAATGAAGTTCAGCTTCGCGCCCGAGTACATCGGTGATCCACGTGGTGCGGGCAGCTATGTCGTAGCGAAAATGGAAGTGCTCGCCATCGCTGGTCCAGTGTTCCACCACTCGAGGTTGCTCTGCGATGGTTTCCCAACGGTAGTTGCAGGTCAGGCCCAAGGCATTGCTGTGACGCCGTCGGCGTAACTGAAGCGGCGGACCGAATCGTTGTTGCGATTGATCACCTCGACGAGTTGGCCATTGTCGTCGTAGCGATACTGCACCAGGGTTTCGACGGCCTGATTGTCGACGACGCGTTTGACATCGGTCAGGCGACCCAGCGGGTTGTCGTAATGCAGGTGCACACGAACGCCGCCGGTGGCGCTGATGTCGGTCAGCGTGCCGTCGACCGTGCGGGTGAAATGCAGGAAATATCACACTCACACAGCTCGTTCTGACCGCAACAAAAACTACAGTCAGCCGTATATATTATTATCTTGAGCCTTCTCAATAAAGAGATCCATGAGATCGCCTTGAATTTCATCGCCGTCACATGTAACGATGAAATCACCATCTAAATCATCGGGAAAATGCACTCCATCCAGAGTACCCAATATCACCGAAGCACTGTCCGCCATGACCACTTTGAAGAAGGCAAATACATCAGCCTTTTCATCACTACTGAGCGAAGCCAATGCGTTTCTTGCTTTGGCATATGGGTCAGTGCCGGTATTAAATGGCTTACTTAGAGATTCCGTATATTGCGAAAAATTTTTTTCATACAATTCATTAAATATCGCAACTGCAAACTTTTTATCTAAATTCATAAATCGGCCTCTCATCGCATTTCTGGATACATAAATTTATTTAGAGATATTAACTCTTGAAGCTTGGTATTGGGCACGTCGGGATAAACACGCCTAAGCTCTTTGATGTCTCGCGCAACGACATCGCGCGCACTAGTAAACGGTAGTCCTGTCTTCGCATTTAAACCGCTCCTGGATACGATACCTACCCCTTCTTTAGAAACGGTATGCCCAACGCGGGGAACAAGCATTGCAGGAGCAGTTGCCGGATCATAGCCCTCTACCAAATCTTTCATGAGATTTTTTTGGCCAACGTGGTGAGAGTCTAGGCCCAGATTTTTTCCTTTCACAGCGTTCTTGTTACCCTGATGAGAATTAACGTCCCATTTTTCGCACGCCAGCCCTAAAGCGTCGATCCAAGCATTTGGATTAAGTACATATCGGTAAAGATTATCACCCCCAAACAACCCAATCGGATCCTGCGTTATAAACCGCCCCACCTCCGGATCATAATACCGAAACGTGTTGTAGTGCAGCCCCGTCTCATCATCAAAATACTGCCCCTGAAACCGCAGATTCTGTTCGACTGCGTTGACGTCCAGACGCTCCACCGCACCCCACGCCTTGTACGTTGCCTGCCAGACAATCTGCCCCTCACGGTCAGTCATCTCCAGCGGCGTACCAATCTGGTCCGTATGGAAGTAGTAAAGCGTCTGCTCCCCACCCTCTTCCTGGTCCACCCGAGCAAGTGGCGCATAACTCCCCGGCTCATACACATAAAGGCTACTCTGCCCCGGCGTTTCCTCACGCAACAAGCGCAAGCCCTGCCACAGAAAATGCTTCTGCTCGGTGACCCCGTTGACCTCCGACACCTTGGCAACACGACGCCCCAAGCTGTCATAACGATAGACGCCGGTACTTTCCAGCTTGCCGCCCACCAACGTCTCAGCCTTAACCAACCGATTTTCACAGTCGTAACTGAACGTCTGCAGCCGGCTCATCCCGCTGCGCTTTTCAATCAGGTTGCCCCAGGCATCGTAGGTATATTCCTGATCCCGCCACTGCTTGATCCGGTTGTCTTTCACGTGATCAAACTGGCTGGTATTAAAGTTCAGCCGGTTCGCCGCTGCGTCGTACCTGAACTCTTCACTGTCCACCAGCTTGCCGGTATCACGGCTGTGCAGTTGGCCGTTGGCTTCGTACTCGTACTTGATCTCGCCGCGCAGTTTGTCGAGGGTGCGGATGAGTTCGCCGGCCGGGTCGTATTGGTGACGGCGGTGAATCGGGTTGTAGGCGTGCTCCACCAACAGCTCGGGTTGAACACCCGGATTGTGGATTTGCGAGAGTTTCTCAGCCGACAAGGTCGAGGCGAATTGCCAGGCTTTACGGCCCATGGCGTCATAGCCAAAACAACTGGTGAGCGTGCCCTGAGTGCGTAACACCTCGCGGTGCAGGTCATCGCGTTCCATGTCGCTGATGAGCTGGCCGTCAAGGTTGAGCTGGTGCAGGTGGCCGCTGCCGTAGTACAGGTGATTCAGGTGCTGGCCCGTGGGTAGGGTCAGCGTGGTCGGGTTGATGGTTACACTTTTCGCAATCGCTAGCGCGGCCTATCTTTAAAATTGGTTGATTAAAAATCCTCCCATGGTGCATATCGGTAATCATCGTCAATTTTTTTGAAGGTCAGTCCATGGATTTTTCTATTAACACACTCAGTCAAAAAGCGCCCGGAGCAAACAACTTCATGAATCTCTTCAAAATAAAACAAATCAGCATCAACATTTGTCGAAATCACGAGCTTATCAATGCATTCATAATTTGGATTTTGTATGTCAGCGTTTTCTATTTTCGCATTACTATCGATCACGAAAGACGACTTCTCGAGATCCATGGCTCTAATTCTTTCGGTAACAGCAAAAAAATAATATTCTCTGCTAGGTTCTCTCCCCTCCTCAATAGTAAGCTCAACAGCTCTACTGACATATTCACATTCGCACGAATCACAGACTGCCAAAAACTTTTTGGATGCCAAGAAGTGATCGGGTAACCAATCTGCACTCAGCTCCAAAACGTTTGCCTTAGCTTGGTAATGCGGACTTAATGCCCCCGTTTCCGGGTTTTCAGTAGGATAATGAAAGGTCGGCAAATCGGGAACCCAGCTTAATTCAAAAAAATATGGAGCCCCTTCACCATCTGGCTCGTAACTAATGATATATAGATCTTTCATTTTTCCCCTCACAGTAGCCGACCGGTTATGGAATCAAGCTTGAACAACCCGCCTTCAAGCCCCTGCGCAGCCCATGTCTGAACGTTTTTCACGCCAAGCGCAAGATCCATATCAGTAAGGCTGCTTAAATTATTGTTTAGCTTACTAAGTTTGTTTTTGACAGCCTCAGTATACTGACCATGACTCGACCAATGCCCAGGCATTCCCGTTGTTTTGGCTAGCTCTTTGGAACCCGGCAGAAAAATCCCGTTTGATGCTCCATCTGGATCCCAACCAATTTTTTTCAGCCTTCCAAACATACTTTTGAATTGAGTGCTTTTTATCAGTTCTTCAGGTACCAAATGGTGATTCGCCATTCCATCGCCGGATCTTGCACCCATATTGTTACCTAACTTCGTAGAGCACCACCCGAACGGATCGATCCAGTTATTAGGGCTTGGTGCATACGAGTAAAAATTCATTCCTCCTGATAGACCAATCGGATCCTGCGTAATAAACCGCCCCACCTCCGGATCATAATACCGAAACGTATTGTAATGCAGCCCTGTCTCATCATCGAAATACTGCCCCTGAAACCGCAGATTCTGCTCGACTACATTGACGTCCAGACGCTCCACCGCCCCCCACGCCTTGTACGTCGCCTGCCAGACAATCTGCCCCTCACGGTCAGTCATCTCCAGCGGCGTACCAATCTGGTCCGTATGGAAGTAGTAAAGCGTCTGCTCCCCACCCTCTTCCTGGTCCACCCGAGCAAGTGGCGCATAACTCCCCGGCTCATACACATAAAGGCTACTCTGCCCCAGCGTCTCCTCACGCAACATGCGCAAGCCCTGCCACAGAAAATGCTTCTGTTCAGTGACCCCGTTGACCTCCGACACCTTGGCAACACGTCGTCCGAGGCTGTCGTAGCGATAAGCCCCGGTGCTTTCCAACTTGCCGCCCACCAACGTCTCAGCTTTAACCAACCGATTCTCACAGTCGTAACTGAACGTCTGCAGCCTGTTCATCCCACTACGCTTTTCAATCAGGTTGCCCCACGCATCGTAGGTATATTCCTGATCCCGCCACCGCTTGATCCGGTTGTCTTTCACGTGATCAAACTGACTGGTGTTGAAGTTCAGCGGGTTCGCCGCCGCGTCGTATCGGAACTCTTCACTGTCCACCAGCTTGCCCGTGTCACGGCTGTGCAGTTGGCCGTTGGCTTCGTACTCGTACTTGATCTCGCCGCGCAGTTTGTCGAGGGTGCGAATGAGTTCGCCGGCTGGGTCGTATTGATGACGGCGGTGAATCGGGTTGTAGGCGTGTTCTACCAACAGCTCAGGCTGAATGCCGGGATTGAGAATCTGTGAGAGTTTCTCTGCCGGCAATGTTGAGGCGAATTGCCAGGCTTTGCGGCCCATCGCGTCGTAGCCGAAACAACTGGTGAGTTTGCCCTGGGTGCGCAGCACCTCGCGGTGCAGGTCATCGCGTTCCATGTCGCTGATGAGCTGGCCGTCAAGGTTGAGTTGGTGCAGGTGGCCGCTACCATAGTACAGGTGATTCAGGTGCTGGCCGGTGGGCAAAGTCAGGGTGGTCAGGTTACTCAGTGGGTCGTAGTCGTAGGACAAGGCGCCTTGGGGGGTGGTCTCTTTGATCAGGCGGCCCAGCAAGTCGTAGGAAAATTCGAGCTTTTCTTCAGAAATGCCGAGTTTCTTGCCGTTGGCGGTAGGCAGGCGCTCGATGGTGAGCAAGCGGTCTGCGTCGTCGTAGGTGTAGTCCTGGCGCGCGTCCGCGTTGAGTTTGGCCAGCAGTCGGCCGATGGAATCGCGTTCGAATTCGGTCTGCCGTTGTGGGCGTTCGGCGCGTTCGCCGTAGCCGATTTCGTTGACCCGTGTCAGGTGCCCGCCCAGGTTGTAGCTGAACTGGCGGGTCAGGTTGTCGATGCGTTTTTCTTCGATCAGGCGATCGGAGGCGTCGTAGGCAAACTGGTAAGCGGCATTGTTTTCATTGACCAATGCCGTCAGGC
>NZ_JADEVO010000004.1 GCF_017114825.1 Pseudomonas gregormendelii
GTAAACGCTTCGATTTCAAATGTCCGATCGAAGTGATGAGTGAGGTGATGCAAAAGGCCATTGCGATGCGGCACGATACTCCCACTTCGATTCAATAACCGTGTTGCACTCAGCTCCTGCAACCGCCCTGGATAAGGATCAGATCCTTAGTGGGATCCAGAAAATCTCCAAGGGATATTCGATTGACGAGGTTTTAAAAAACATCGATTGGATAAGCAGCTACGAGGGTTGGCAAAATCAACTGCGCTATTTGCTTAACCGTTATGACGAGCACTTGGCAAAACTTGCCGGACAAAAGCTCAACGAAAGCCAATGGAGCAAGATCTGGGAGCAAGATCCCGCGAGCTCTATAGAGCACATAGCAGCTCAAAGCAGCGGCGTTGATTGGGCTCATCACTTGGGCAATCTGACTATGCTCCCGCCAGGTATCAACTCATCGCTCAAAGCGAAGCCTCCAATTGAAAAGTTTGAGGTTTATCGTAACTGCGGTCTCATTGCCACAATCCAGGTTGGCCAACAGATTCATGACGCTGAATCATGGACTGAAGAAATGGTTCTAGCTCGAGCACAGAGCATCGAAGACTTCATCAGACTGGAATGGGCCGACTGATTCGAGGCATGAGTGATTCACAACCCTGGACGCTGGAGGGAGACGCTAGTGTCCCCAAAACGGCGCATTAGCCCTATTTTGAAGCTTAATGCGCCAATTACGGAACATTGTAGCGAGCGCTTCTTAGAGCTCTGCTACGTCCAACACTCGGTTTTCTGAGGAAGGTGAGCCGGGAGGGAGTGCGCCTGGTCAGCTCCGGCAGACTAAGTTGAGGCGTTACCAGAGATAATGGTGATGCCTTTGACGATAAGTACCGCCGCCATGCCTACGAAGGCGCCTACTAGGCAGTGGATACCTAGAGTTGCGACGGTTTCCCACGCACCTGCCTCTTCGACCAGTCTCTCAGCAAAATGCTGCATCGGCTCAATGCCTTCTGTGATAAACGCTCCACCGACCAAAAACATTGCGACAGTTCCTATCCAGGACAGTGCTTTCATAAGCTTTGGCGCAGCTGACAGCAGCCATCCTCCGACAGTTCTCACCACAGAACCCCATGTACCGGTAGCTTTAGATTTCTGGAGGATAAGGCCTGCATCATCCAGGCGTACGATCCCAGCGACCAAGCCGTAAACGCCCACCGTCATGACCACAGCAATCAACGCTAGCGTTAAAACCTGCTGGAGCATTGGTGCATCAGTAACGATATTCAGGGTGATGACGATGATCTCGGCGCTCAGGATAAAATCCGTGCGTACCGCCCCAGCAATCTTCTTCTTTTCATAAGCCGCGAGCTCTTCAGGTGTCTTAGGCTTCGTTTTCTTTGGCTGCTCTGTGCCATCGTCTCGACTCGCCGTGAGCTTGTCCTTGATAGCCTCAAAGCCTTCATAACAGAGATATGCTCCCCCAATCATGAGCAGCCAGTGAACCGCCGCAGGCAGCAGTGCGTTCAACACCAACGCACAAGGCACCAGGATTGCTTTGTTTCTCAACGACCCCTTGAATACAGCCCATACCACCGGCAGCTCTCGGTCTGCTTTCATGCCGGTAACCTGCTCAGCATTCACAGCAAGGTCGTCGCTCAGGACACTAGCCGATTTCTTTGCAGCGACTTTGCTCATGAGCGAGATGTCGTCTAGTAGTGTGGCGATGTCATCTAATAGTGCGAACAGGCTGCTGCCGGCCATCTAAGGCTCCTTCCGGTATTTTGCTCCCCGGCCACTTCAGGCATTCCGGGGCCAATTCTTTCCATACGCTCTCCGTCGGCTCAGAGATGCATCTCGTCATGTGACACGGAAAGCACCTCTACTAGACAATTGACTTACCAACCCGTTCATCCATGGATGCAGTGAATATTCACGCCCTTGACCGCGCAACGAGATGATTCACTTCATTCCCGTGTCTGGAACATTTGACCTGTAAGCCGCCAGAAACGATGTACGGGTGGGTTAACCCGAAACAGCGGTATCAACAGGTGCGATAGTAGATCTCACCTTATCTATCTCTGCCAAGATGACCGAGCTCAGCTTGTGCGGCGACGGATCAAAACTTAACAGCTTCTGCCTGGCACTTGAAATATCAAGATCGCTATTAGGAATTAACTTCTGAAGTTCGGAAGCAGCAATTCGAGAGAGACCCAACTCCAAAAATGCGCGCCCGGTATTTGTGCTAACTCCAAGCTCCAAGGCCAACGCAAAATCAAAAATCTCGGGCACCTTGTGCGCGAGACCATTATCATTGAAGATATGTATTAGTATATCGTTATAAGCCTTACCCATCTGTACTAATTGAAAACGAACGACATCTTCTATGGTATCAAACGCCTTTTTGATCACCTTACTCGGATCGGCCTCGGCGATACGTTTAACCCTATAATTAGAATCAGCCATGAGATTGAGATTTTCTTGATTACGTTTCTTCGTGATACGAAGCTTTTCGGATCTGATCTCGTAACTCAAAATAAAGGGGTAGGGTTTACCTTCCATCCATTTCACTGCAATACGGGCAACGTAGCCCCCAAAATTTTTATCAAAACCTTTTATATACCTGAACAATATATTAAAGATTTCTTGGTAGTGGCTGAAGGCCGCTCTACCTAGATCTGATGGGCTTTTAGGTACCACGCTATCTAAGGTTCCATCGTTGAGGCGCTCAACGAGGTGAGCCATCAACCTGTCCAGTGCGAACAAATCTAATGTCCAGTTTCCTTCTATTACATGCTGAGGCAGCAGTAGCTCTTCAGAGGCCCTATTAGCCGCCTCTTGGATATCCCGGAATTCAAAATAATCTAACGCCGGGGCGACTCGGATCAGATAATCCGTAACGTCGCCCTGGCGAGCTTTATTCACGAGCATGCCGGCTGATGCAGTTGCATTCCGAGAACGCTCATCCCCTGGCCTGGAATCAAGCTTCCCTTTATTTAACACCGTCAGGACATCCGTAGCATTCTCAGTGACAAACTCAGAAAGCGCGGATCGAATGGTGAATTTGTAGAACGTATCCATGGGCTGCGTACTCCAGGCGTCGTAATCGATGAGGAATACGTTCCCGACTATGTCTTTACCCATGCGCCCTGCTCGACCGGCAAAATTCCAAAGCAGGGCAGGATCCAGCATTACCTTTTCTCCCCGTCCCTTGGCCGGGGTATTTATAAAAACATTGCGAGCAGGAAGGTTGATACCCTGAAACAGGGTTGTAGTGCACACCAGGAATTTTATGATACCGGCACGAAATGCTGCCTCAATCGCTTCACGAAGTAGGGAAGGCATTTGTCCATAGTGGAAGGCGACTCCCTTCTTAACCATCCCGATCAAGTGATACTCATGGTGTATATGACCTTTAATGAACTCCACCAGCTCATTGGCTCCAGCATCTGCCACATCATCTAAACCTAGAGCAATAGAACCGGCGAGGCTTGCCGCCTCGGTAGGCGTCTTTGCATAGACCAGGGATGCACCGCCGCTCCCCAATTCCAATGCGACAGCTGCAAGCTTGCTTTCAACCAAGTCAAGACCGACTTTGCAGGGCATAGTGCCAATAAGAGAGTATCCATGGGCATTGAGCAGCTTGAATTCCAGCTGATTGAGGGCCGGAGTTTTAGATACCACGATGCGGTTTTGCAGCACGGGTGAGACAGTGGTGCTGACTTCCGGAATTCCAGGCATACCTAGGCTTTCCAGTGCATTCGCAAAACCTTGTGCGCCGGGTGCGAGCATCACCACGTGGGTTTTATGATCTCGTGCATAGCATTGCTCAATACAGTCCTGCAGTATCATCCCCCGGGCGCCATCTGACAAGTTTTGAGCCTCGTCAACAACCACAAAGTTTATCGGAGATGAGGTTATCGAAAGAAGAACTTTAAATCGCTCCTGAGTCAGCACAAAAATTTGTCGAGGCACGCCCTCAAAAGTGGGGATATCTGTGACGCGGATAGTCACGTCACTTGCAAGACGCTCCTTTATTTTCAAATGGACTTCGGACAACAGTGCTCGCGTCGGTGCGATGTAGACAAATACAAAATGTGGAAGCGCCAGCGCATCTCTACACAAGTGTTCGATTACCAGGAATGACTTTCCAGCGGACGTAGGTGCCGATATCGCTAAAGAGCGCCCCTCCTGAAGAGAGTCCCACACCTTACGCTGATAATCGGTGAGAGTAATCGACGACCCTGCCACCTCAACAGTATTCAGCTGCTCAACAATATTCCTCTGAATCATCCCTAGCAATGTTGAAGGCTTTGTAGAGTGCCGCTTCTCCGCATAAGTCAAACTCGGAAAATTTCCGATCTCTGTCAATATCGTTGCGCATCTTTCAAGAACGCTCGATTCCTGCGAGATCAACATTGCATTAAAAGCAATCGTTTGAGCCATACTTATATGCAACTCGGAACCAGATTGTGCAAACACTGATGCGCAATACAGCATTTTCCCGATCGCATTCTGATCGGGTATTCCATGCGGCTGCACTACCGAGCAAGGCAGCGCACTGGCAGCACCGCAAGCCTGGAGGTGACCTAGCGCACGTCTGAATTTTTCATTCTGGACAAACCGTGAGGATAGCTCCGCCGCGAAAGTGCTCATAGCGCGCCCCCCTCGATGACGGAAGGCGGAGTAAGAGGAACATCTGATTCCAAGCCCGTAAGGCCTATCGAGTCGTAAAACATCTCTCTCAGCTCGTCGACATCGGGAACCGCTATCAAATAAACCATGCATTTATTCGGATCAACTTTCTTAACACCCAGCTGATTGCTCAGATTGGTATGGTGTCTGTTGAAATCGCTCCTATAGAGTTCACCGAAATGATCCTCATGCTTGGATATTGAACCTTCATCGACTTCAAGCTTGTTCGCAAAATGCTTGACCTCTGAGTAACACACTACTCCCACAGATCGCTCACGCCTGGGGGCATTTGGATTACTGAATACATCGAGATAGTCCATCATCAAATTTTTATCAGCTGGGTCGAGCGCATCAAGATTCCCCAGGCTAGTAACCAGCCCGTACTCATGCTCATATTGCCCATCGTCTTTGAGGAAGCCTGAGACAGATTCCGCGTAATCAGCTGTGCCGCTGGCGGCAGTACCTGCAAGCTTCGACTCTAGGAAAAATACATTTAATTCACCGTTGATCACCGAGGCGTGGATACCATCGAGGCCATAGACCGGCATGTTATTGCTGGTTTTCAAGGCCATCTTGGCGATCAGCTGAGACGCCTGTAGATGGTGAACGGCGACGCAGTAAGCCAGCACCTCCCCCACTTCGCTAGCCCTGGAGGGGTGAGCCTTTCGAAACTCGATGAATGCATTCCTTACAGCCCGACTGAGCTCTTGCGCAGCTGAAACATCCCCGTTTTCTGCAGAAGCTATCCGGGCCTGGTACGCATCTCGACGCCGCCGGCTCAACGCATAGTTCGCTGCTTGGTTACCAAGGAAATCGGCAAACGCCCTGATACTGGGAATATCTTCTTTGAATCGGACATGCAGTAGCGCGACTCGTGGAGCCTTATATGGAGGTACGGTAGCTATGTCCACCGTACACTTCACGAAACGATCCAGAGGTGATTTATCCAACAGCTTCTGGATGACACTACTGAGCGACGGGGCACTATCTGCAGATGATGACACTGATCCGATCCCTGGTTTGGCCTAAGGCATAGGCTGACACTGTTCACTACGCTTCCGCGAACACAGAAATTGATCATGACTCGAAAAGCGCCAAATGGCCATCACCCTAAAGAATCGCGCCGCCCCCCCCTACCATGGCACATGGCTTTAAATGTGTGTCGTTTTGATTATCAGGGCACACGGCGGGGCCAGCATCTAGCACAAGCATTCTTCTCTACCTGATCAATATCAAGTGCAGGAGCAGGAGCAGGAGCAGGAGCAGGAGCAGGAGCAGGAGCAGGAGCAGGAGCAGGAGCAGGAGCAGGAGCAGGAGCAGGAGCAGGAGCAGGAGCAGGAGCAGGAGCAGGAGCAGGTCAAAGCCTAAGGGCTTTGACACCAAAGAGGGATGTGTCTAGAAAAATGAGGCTGTAACAACAGTACCCACTACCTGGTAGGAGGTATGCAGGTTTACTCCCCATCGACAAGACCGGCATCTCTTTTCAATGTGGCTGAGGCGCAAGGAGTTTGACACCGGGCGTGACACCGAGTTTAGACACAGTGCACGTGGAGAAATCACATTGAAAGCTATCTAATCAGAAAAATATCTAAATAAAATCAATATCTTGAGTCAACAACCAATAAAGTGGATTGACACTTTTTGACCCCATAAAAGCATTGTCTACAAAATGACCGCCGAGTAGATCGTGTCACGCACCAACGTAGGAGAGGCTTCGTTGCTCATCATGATCGCCAGGATCACCACTTCCACCAGCACGGCGGCCAGCGTCAGGATCATGGTCCCGTAGGGATCGCCGACTTTTTCCGCGAGCAACTCAGCGTGATGCGCGACTCGCATGGAAGCGACGACGATGAATGCGATCAGCACCAGCCCACCGGTCAGCGCTACCGCCTGGCCACTGTTGAGCAGCCAGTGTTCCAGTGGATAAGCGACAAATGCGGCGATCAGGGCCAGCAGCAGAAACTTTTCTTGCTTGAGGAGTGTGAGCATTGCGGGCCTTTTACCGAATGAAGCGCAGTTGATGTGATGAGCTACTGACTACGGTGCGGCGCTAACGTTTCGTTACACCTTAGCGCACCAGCGGGTGGCGCGGGTTCGGTCACGTGCACCGGGTTGGTCCTGGTGAATCAAAAGATCGCAGCCTTCGGCGGCTCCTGCAGAACAATCCGGACCGTGCAGGAGCTGCCGAAGGCTGCGATCTTTTGATTTTGTTGTCCTGTTGGTCAGCAATTTGCATTGCCCACTGCCAACCTCACAACAACATGGAGTTTCAATTCATGCACAACCGCCCGTTGAAGAAACTGCTTTGCGCCGTCGCCGCAGCCATCGGTTTGAGCGCCAGCCTGACCGCCACGGCCGCCGAACCGCTGAAAGTCGGTTTCGTCTACATCGGCCCGATCGGTGACCACGGCTGGACGTATCAGCATGAACAGGGACGCAAGGCACTGGCCGAAAAATTCGGCGACCAGATCACCACCAACTATGTGGAAAACGTCCCTGAAGGCGCCGACGCCGAACGGGTGATCCGCAACATGGCCAAGGACAAATACGACCTGATCTTCAGCACGTCCTTCGGCTACATGAACCCGACCCTGAAGGTGGCAAAGCAATTTCCCAAAGTGACCTTCGAACATGCCACGGGCTACAAGCAGGACAAGAACCTCGGCACGTACCTGGCTCGCACTTATGAGGGGCGCTATGTTGGCGGCTTCCTCGCGGCCAAAATGACCAAGAGCAAAAAAATCGGCTACGTCGCGTCCTTCCCGATCCCGGAAGTGATCCGCGACATCAACGCCATCCAGCTGGCACTGAACAAGTACAACCCCGGCACCGAGATCAAGGTGGTGTGGGTCAACTCCTGGTTCGATCCGGGCAAGGAAGCCGACGCCGCCAATGCGCTGATCGATCAGGGCGTGGACGTGGTGTTCCAGCACACCGACAGCCCGGCACCGATCCAGGCTGCCGAACGCCGCGGCGTGTATGCCGTAGGCTACGCTTCGGACATGGCTCATTTCGGTCCCAAAGCGGTGCTGACCTCTATCGTCAACGACTGGGCCCCGCACTACATCCAGGCGACGCAGAGCGTGCTGGATCACTCGTGGAAGTCCCAGGATTACTGGGGTGGCCTGAAGGAAGGTACCGTTGAGCTGCCAATCAGCGACCTGGTGCCCGCGCCGGTGAAAGCCCAGGCCGAGCAGATCATTGCCGACATCAAGAGCGGCGCGTTCCACCCGTTCACCGGGCCGATCAAGGACCAGGCCGGTGCCGAGAAAATCCCGGCGGGCGTGACGGCGACCAATGCCGAACTGGCTTCGATGAATTACTACGTGGAAGGCATGAAGGCTGACATACCGAAGTAACTCGCCTGGGTTGAACCACTGTCCTTCCTGGGGGAGCGAGCCTGCTCGCGATGGCGCAACTACATTCAACATCAATGCTGAATGCCCTGGCCTCATCGCGAGCAGGCTCACTCCCACACTATATCTCCGATGTTCCGCACACCGCGCACTCTTCAGGACAATCGCATGAACAGCCTTCCCATCATCGACATCGCCCAGCTCTACAGCGACGACCAGGTCGCCTGGGCGGCCGTGGCCAGCCAAATCGACCGCGCCTGCCGCGAATGGGGCTTTTTCTATATCAAGGGTCACCCGATCAGTTCGACGCGCATCGAAGAAGTACTCGCCCAGGCCAAGGATTTCTTCGCCCAGCCCAGCGCGACAAAACTGCAGATCGACATCACCCAGACCCGCCACCACCGCGGTTATGGCGCAATCGCCACGGAACAACTCGACCCATCGAAACCCAGCGACCTGAAAGAAACCTTCGACATGGGCCTGCACCTGCCGGCCGACCACCCCGAAGTGCTGGCCGAAAAACCGCTGCGCGGTCCCAATCGCCACCCGTCGATACCCGGCTGGGAAACCCTGATGGAGCAGCATTACATCGACATGCAAGCCCTTGCCCAGACCTTGCTGAGGGCCATGACCCTGGCGCTGGACATCGATCCCGATTTCTTTGACTCGCGCTTCAGCCAGCCCGTCAGCGTGCTGCGCATGATCCATTATCCGCCACGCCACACCGCCAGCTCGGAAGAACAACAAGGTGCCGGCGCCCATACCGATTACGGCTGCATCACCCTGCTTTACCAGGATGCCGCCGGCGGCCTGCAGGTGCGTAACGTCAAGGGCGAGTGGATCGACGCTCCACCCATCGAAGGTACCTTCGTGGTCAACCTCGGCGACATGATGGCGCGCTGGAGCAACGACCGTTATCTGTCGACGCCCCACCGGGTGATCAGCCCGCTGGGCGTGGACCGATACTCGATGCCGTTCTTCGCCGAACCGCACCCCGACACCCGGATTGAATGCCTGCCCGGCTGCCAGGACGAGCACCATCCGGCGAAGTACCCGATCACCACCTGCGCCGAGTTTCTGCTCTCACGATTCGCCGACACCTATGCCTACCGCCGCGAGCCCCAGGCAGGGTGATGAACCACCTGGTCAGGTTTTACCAATGGTGGCCGCGAGCATCTGTAGAATGCTCGTCATCTGCACCTGATGAGAAAAGAATATGTACGACTGGCTGAACGCCCTGCCCAAGGCAGAACTGCACCTGCACCTCGAGGGTTCGCTGGAGCCCGAGCTGCTGTTCGCCCTGGCCGAACGCAACAAGATCGCCCTGCCGTGGAGCGATGTGGAAACCCTGCGCAAGGCGTACGCCTTCAACAATCTGCAAGAGTTTCTGGACCTGTATTATCAGGGCGCTGACGTGTTGCGCACCTCCCAGGATTTCTACGACCTGACCTGGGCTTACCTCTTGCGCTGCAAGGCGCAGAACGTGATTCACACCGAACCGTTCTTCGATCCGCAAACCCACACCGATCGTGGCATTCCTTTTGAAGTGGTGCTCAATGGCATCGCCGCGGCGTTGAAAGATGGCGAGCAGCAACTGGGCATCACCAGTGGTTTGATCCTGAGTTTCCTGCGCCACCTGAGCGAAGATGAGGCGCAGAAAACCCTGGATCAAGCCCTGCCGTTTCGCGATGCGTTTGTCGCGGTAGGCCTGGACAGCTCGGAGATGGGTCACCCGCCGAGCAAGTTTCAACGAGTGTTCGACCGGGCTCGCCACGAAGGTTTCCTGACCGTCGCCCACGCGGGTGAGGAAGGTCCGCCGGAGTACATCTGGGAAGCCATCGACCTGCTGAAAATCCAGCGCATCGACCATGGCGTGCGCGCCATCGAAGACGAGCGGCTGATGCAGCGAATCATTGACGAGCAGATTCCGCTGACCGTCTGCCCGCTGTCCAACACCAAGCTTTGCGTGTTCGATCACATGTCCCAGCACAACATCCTGGACATGCTGGAGCGCGGAGTGAAGGTCACAGTGAACTCCGATGACCCGGCGTACTTCGGCGGCTATGTGACGGAGAACTTCCATGCCCTGCACACCCATTTGGGCATGACCCAGGATCAGGCCAAGCGGCTGGCGCAGAACAGCCTGGATGCGCGGCTGGTCAAGCCGTAAACACCCTGCACCGCCATCGCGGGCAAGCCTTGCTCCCACAGGTGTCATACCTGTGAGAACAGGGTTTGTGATTGCATGAACAGCCCCCACCCAAGCTTGGGGGGGATCGCTATTTTCGAGCAATTAGTGCCTTGCTTCTGATAAACCGGGAAATTGCCTGCTCAATTGCGCGCATCGACTGGCGAGCATTTCCCGTAAAAGGTTCACAGGCTTACTCAATTGTGCGCGATGAGCGCACAACAAATTCAGAGAAGCGCGCTCGCCCGTCAGTTCCGGCATGAGGATTTTCAAGCGGCCAGCCAGGACATCTGCGGCAACATCCAGCCAGGATTTATAGGCAATGCCTGCCCCCGCCACGGCCCACAAACGCACCACGTCGGCATCGTCGCTGAAGCGATCACCGCTGACTGTCAGGCCGACTTCGCGCTTGCCGTCATGGAAACTCCAATGGTCGTGAACGCGGCTGCCAAGCATGTACAGCAGGCAATTGTGCTGGGCCAGTTGCTCGAGTTGCCGAGGCTCGCCATGGCTGGCCAGGTAGCTCGGCGCTGCACACAGCACGCGGCGGTTTTGCGGGGCAATGGGCAGCGCCACCAGGCTTGAGTCCTCCGGTTCACCGTAGCGCAAGGCGATATCCACCGGCTGGCGGAACAGGTCGGCAATGCGGTCACCCAGCAGCAGGCGCACCGTGAGCTTGGGGTGCTCGCGCTGAAAATCGTCCAGCCAGGGCAGCAACACATTGCGGCCGAAGTCCGATGGTGCCGACAGCTGCAACACTCCGCTGACCTGATCCTGCCCACTGGCCAGCAGGCGGCGCCCTTCCTCTATATTGCTCAACGCCGCCCGGGCGTATTCGAGGAAACCTTCGCCCTCGGCGGTCAGGCGCAGGCTGCGGGTCGAACGGGCCAGCAAACGCGCGCCGAGCTGGTGTTCGATGCGCTTCAACGCCGCGCTGGCCACGGCGGCTGACATGTCCATGCCCCGGGCGGCCGCCGACAGGCTCCCCAGGTCGGCAGCCCGGACGAATAATTGCAGGTCATCAAAACGCAGCATGTGCGGCCTATTATCAACAAAATATTGAAAGAGACTGCTCTTTTAGCGGGTTTTATCTTCGGTAGAAATAGCTAATCATCTGCCCATCGAAATCATCCCGACCCTGGAGTGCTCCATGAAAGCCATTGCTTACTACGCGTCCCTGCCGATCAGCGACAAAAACGCCCTGCAAGACATCGAGCTGCCCGAACCCGTCGCCGGCCCGCGGGACCTGTTGGTCGAAGTCAAAGCGATTTCGGTCAACCCGGTGGACACCAAGGTTCGGCAAAACGTCCAGCCACAAGACGGCGAGGCGAAGGTCCTGGGTTGGGACGTGGCAGGCGTGGTCAAGGCGGTCGGCAGCGAAGTGACACTGTTCAAGGCCGGTGACAAGGTGTTCTACGCCGGCTCTATCGCCCGTGCGGGCGGCAACAGCGAAATGCACGTGGTCGATGAGCGCATCGTCGGCCACATGCCGAAAACCCTCGGCTTTGCCGAAGCTGCGGCCCTGCCACTGACCGCGATCACCGCATGGGAACTGCTGTTCGAGCGCCTGCAGGTGCGCGAAGGCCAAGCCGCCGAGGGCCAGAGCCTGTTGATCGTTGGCGCGGCCGGGGGCGTCGGTTCGATCCTCACCCAACTGGCCAGCCAGTTGACCGGGCTTCAGGTCATAGGCACTGCGTCGCGCCCGCAAACCCAAGCCTGGGTACGTGAGCTGGGCGCAGACCTGGTGATCGATCACAGCCAGCCGCTCAGCGAAGCTCTCAAGCGCGCGGGCGTGGAACAGGTGACCCACGTTGCCAGCCTGACCCAGACTGACCAGCATCTGGATCAACTGGTCGAGGCCCTGGCACCCCAGGGCAAACTGGCGCTGATCGACGACCCAAAGGCGCTGGACATCACCAAACTCAAGCGCAAGAGCCTGTCGCTGCACTGGGAGTTCATGTACACGCGCTCGTTGTTCGAAACCGCCGACATGATCGAACAACACAGACTGTTGAACCGCGTGGCCGATCTGATCGACGCCGGGACGCTGAAAACCACGGTGGGCGAACACTTCGGCACCATCAACGCGGCGAACCTGCGACGCGCCCATGAGTTGCTGGAAAGCGGCAAGGCCAAAGGCAAGATTGTCCTGGAAGGCTTCTAGAACAGCGGTGACGGTGTCGTGCGCACAGGGCCGACACCGTCAGTCAGAGAGTTGACCTTTGTCACAACTACGCCCTGGATCGGGTCTACAATCGTGGCCTCTGCAAGGCAAATCTTTTACTTATAGGAGGTCAGCAATGAAGATCCTGATAAAAGAAGTGGCCCGTTCCCAGTGGCAGGTCCGCCTGGACCAACACGCCGTGACATTCCGCAGCGAAGCCGAAGCGCGCGCCTTTACCCGAACACTGGAAGCGCGGCTGCAGGCGCCTCACCATTTTCCCGACCAGCAGCGCGCTGCTGGCTGAACCCGCCCTCAAACCTGGGCCTGCACCAGCGCCCGGGTATTTTGCAAACGTCGGGTGAGCATTGCGACGCTCACCACCAGAGCCCCGCACAGGCTGATGACCATGGCCATCGGCATGGCCGTGCCGTCGTACAAAATCCCCACCAGTGACGCAGCCCCGGCGGCGACGCTGAATTGCAGGCAACCAAGCAATGCCGACGCACTGCCGGCGCGGGCGCCCTGACCGTTCATCGCGCAGGCCGACGCGTTGGGCAGGATGCACCCCAGGCTGGCGATACAGATGAACAACGGAATCAGCAGCGGCCACAGTTTCTCGGTGTGCAGCGCACTCACGGCGAGCAGCGCCAGGCCTGCCGCCAGGTAAACCCATACCGCACGTGCCAGCAGGAATGCCGGCCCACGCTTGGCCAGTAACCGGGCGTTGACCTGCGCCACCAGAATGAAACCCGCCGCATTGGTGCCGAACAACCAGCCGAAATGCTCGGCCGGCACGCCGTAGAGCTTGATGAACACAAAAGGCGAGCCGGCGATGTAGGCAAACATCCCGGCGATGGCGATACCGCCCGTCAGGGCATGGCCAAGGAATACCCGATCCGCGAACAACCGGCCGTACTGCCGCAACGAGCCAGACAATGGTTGGCGCGGCATATCGGCCGGCATGCTTTCCGGCAACCCCAGCGCCACGGCCACCGCCGCCAGCGCACTGAAGCCGGTCAACACCAGGAAGATCGACTGCCAGCCTGTGGTATTGACCAGCAATCCGCCCAGCATTGGCGCAAGGATAGGTGCCAGCCCCATCACCAGCATCAGCTGGGAAAAGACCTTGGCCGAGCCCACCGCATCGCATTTATCGCTGACGATTGCCCGCGAGATCACCATCCCTGCGCAACCGCCCAGCGCCTGGACGAAGCGCGCGCCGATCAGCCATTCGAGGTTCGGCGCAAACGCGCAGGCCAGTGAAGCGACGGTGAACAACACCACGCCAGTGAGCAATGGCACCCGCCGGCCGAAGCGATCGGCAATCGGGCCGTAGACCAATTGACCAATCGACAACCCCAGAAAATAGGCCGCCAGCGTTACTTGAACGTGTTGTTCGTCGGTGCCGAAAGCCAGCGCCATCGCGGGAAAGGCTGGCAGGTAAAAGTCGATCGCCAGCGGCGCAAACGCACTGAGGGCGCCGAGGATTAAAATGGTACGCAAGTTCATCAGGCATCCAGTTGGACAGAAGTCAGCAGCCCCACAGTCTAGCCGGGGATGGAAGCCTTGAACATTCCGGTAGGTCGCTAACTAATAAAGACGTCAGGCGACCTTTGCCTCATAACCTTCTTCAGTGATGGCGGCGAGCACCTCTTCAGTCGACAGGCTGCTCTCGACGCCGACTTCCCTGGCGCCCAGATCGATGCGCACGCTGGCGGCCGGGTCTCTGGCTTGAAGCGCCTGGGTAATGGCTTTTACGCAATGGCCGCAGGACATGCCTTGAACAGTGAACACTTGCATGGGATGACTCCTGTTGATGAGATTGACACCAGTCTCGAGCTTGCCACCATGGCAAGGTCAAGTTCTGAAGTGAACGGCCGGGCTGGCAATCGCCGTCGCGCTCGGCCAAGCTGCGAGTATCAATGACTTCAACATCAGGAGATTCAGCCATGCGCTGGTCAGCTCTCAGCCTGTTTGGCTTCCTCGGCCTCTTCGCGGCCCTGCCTTCGGCCAACGCTGCCGGGGAGGACTACGGGGTGCTGATCATTTCCCGCGAGCGCCTGGAAGTGTCGACCAATTGCGAAATTGGCGTGTACCTGCAAGACCAGCTGTCCGCTCGGCTGTTCCAGGAGCAAAGCACGTCATTCAACTTGCCGCCGGGCAATGTCTCCCTGCGCCTGAAACTGCTGCCGGGCCAGGCCCCGGGGTGCAATCCGGGGATGCTCGCACCGGGTTCGCAAACCATCACGCTCAAGGCCGGGGATGTGTTGAAGTTCCGGATTGCGATGTCGCAGGAAGGGATGTACCTCAAGCCTGCGGCGTTGAACTACTGAGCGCCACAGATCGGATCAAGGTGATATTGGCGCTTGACCTTGCCCGCATGGCAAGGTTGATCCTGTAGGCATCCACTACAGGGAGCTTGACCATGAGCGAGACCACTACGTTCGACCTGCCGATCGCCGGCATGACCTGCGCCAGCTGCGCCGGGCGGGTCGAGCGCGCCTTGAGCAAAGTCCGGGGCGCCAGCGCCGTCAGTGTCAACCTGGCTACCGAACAGGCCCGGGTGCAGGCGCCCGGCGACAGCCTGCCGGCCCTGATGGACGCTGTGCAACAGGCCGGGTACAGCGTGCCACAGCAAACCCTGGAACTGAGCATCGATGGCATGACCTGCGCCTCCTGCGTCGGCCGCGTGGAACGGGCGCTGGCCAAGGTTGCAGGGGTGAAGAGCGTCAGCGTCAACCTGGCCAACGAACGCGCGCACCTCGAATTGCTGGGCCAGGTCGCTGTACAAACCCTTATCGAAGCCGTCAGCAAGGCGGGATACTCGGCCAGCGTGCGGGAAGTCGAGCACGCTGCTGCCGACAACCAACAACAACGCCTGCATCGCGAACGCTGGAGGGTGATCCTGGCCATCGCGCTCGCCCTGCCCTTGGTCTTGCCGATGCTGCTGCAGCCGTTCGGGGTGCACTGGATGCTCCCGGCCTGGGCGCAATTCGCCCTGGCCACGCCCGTGCAGTTCATTCTGGGTGCTCGCTTTTATGTGGCCGCCTGGAAAGCCGTCCGCGCCGGCGCGGGCAATATGGACCTGCTGGTTGCCCTGGGCACCAGCGCCGGTTACGGCCTGAGTATTTACGAATGGGCCACCGCTGCCGGGCGCATGCCGCACCTGTACTTTGAGGCTTCGGCGGTGGTGATCGCCCTGGTAATGCTGGGCAAATACCTTGAAAGCCGCGCCAAGCGCCAGACCGCCAGCGCCATCCGCGCCCTCGAAGCCCTGCGACCGGAACGGGCGATTCAGGTGGTCGATGGCCGCGAACAGGACGTCGCCATCAGCGCCCTGCGCCTGGGTGACCTGGTGCTGGTCAAACCCGGCGAACGCTTTCCGGTGGACGGCGACGTGGTCGAAGGCCAAAGCCATGCGGACGAGGCCCTGATCAGCGGCGAAAGCCTGCCCGTGCCCAAGCAACCTGGGGACAAAGTCACGGGCGGCGCGATCAATGGCGAGGGCCGGCTGTTGGTGCGCACCCAGGCACTGGGGGCCGAAACCGTGCTGGCGCGGATCATTCGCCTGGTGGAAGACGCCCAGGCGGCCAAGGCTCCCATCCAGAAACTGGTGGACAAGGTCAGCCAGGTTTTCGTCCCCACCGTGCTGCTGATCGCATTGGCAACGCTGGTGGGCTGGTGGCTTTACGGTGCGCCCGTCGAAACAGCGCTGATCAACGCCGTTGCCGTGCTGGTGATCGCCTGTCCTTGCGCCCTCGGCCTGGCCACTCCCACGGCAATCATGGCCGGTACCGGGGTCGCTGCACGCTACGGGATCCTGATCAAGGATGCCGAGGCACTGGAACGCGCCCATGAAGTCAGTGCAGTGGTATTCGACAAGACCGGCACGCTGACGTCGGGTGCGCCGCGCATCGCTCACTTGAGCGCCATAGGCGGCGATGAAAATGCACTGCTGCAAAAAGCCGGCGCCTTGCAGCGAGGCAGCGAGCACCCCTTGGCCAAAGCGGTGCTGGATGCTTGCGCCGAGCGCGGGCTGAGCGTCGCCGATGTCAGCGACAGCCAGTCCCTGACCGGGCGTGGAATTGCCGGCACGCTTGACGGACGGCGCCTGGCCCTGGGTAACCGACGCCTGCTGGAAGAGTGCGGGTTGAACGCCGGCGCACTGGCGGACTCGGCCAGCGCCTGGGAAACCGAAGGGCGCACGCTGTCATGGCTGATCGAGCAAAGCCCCGAGCCGCAGGTGTTGGGACTGTTCGCCTTCGGTGACACCCTCAAGCCGGGTGCACTGCAGGCTGTGCAACAACTCGGCGCGCGCCACATCAGCAGCCATCTGCTGACCGGTGATAATCGTGGCAGCGCCAAAGTGGTCGCCGACGCGTTGGGTATTGAGGATGTCCACGCCGAAGTGTTGCCGGCCGACAAAGCCGCCACCGTGGTCGAGCTGAAGAAAACCGCAGTCGTGGCCATGGTCGGCGACGGGATCAATGACGCCCCGGCCCTGGCCGCCGCCGACATCGGCATTGCCATGGGCGGTGGCACCGACGTGGCGATGCACGCAGCCGGTATCACCTTGATGCGCGGTGATCCACGACTGGTGCCTGCGGCATTGGAGATCAGCCGCAAGACCTACGCCAAGATCCGGCAGAATCTGTTCTGGGCCTTCGTCTACAACCTGGTCGGGATTCCGCTGGCAGCCTTCGGTTTTCTCAATCCGGTGCTGGCGGGCGCGGCGATGGCATTGTCGAGCGTCAGCGTGGTCAGCAATGCGCTACTGTTGAAAACCTGGAAGCCCAAGGACCTGGAGGACAACCGATGAACATCGGCCAAGCAGCCCGCCAAAGTGGCCTGAGCGCCAAGATGATTCGTTACTACGAATCCATCGGCCTGCTCAAAGCCGCCCATCGCACTGACAGCGGTTACCGCGTGTATGGCGACGATGACCTGCACACCCTGGCCTTCATCAAGCGTTCCCGGGACCTGGGGTTTTCCCTGGAAGAGGTCGGCAAGCTGCTGACCCTCTGGCAGGATCGCCAGCGCGCCAGCGCCGATGTAAAAGCCCTGGCACGCCAGCATATCGACGAGCTCAACCAGAAGATCCACGAGCTTGGCCAGCTGCGCGACACGCTGCAGGACCTGGTGGAGCACTGCCAGGGCGACCATCGGCCCGACTGCCCGATCCTCAAGAACCTGGAGTCGGGCTGCTGCGCTGAGCCTGCCCATCAAACAACCAGACCGCGAGCCCCCCTGTAGGAGCGAGCTTGCTCGCGAAAAACCAGAGGCCGCCGCGGGGTATCAGTTGCCCCGCGTCATCGTTGACGACCATCGCGAGCAAGCTCGCTCCTACACGGGTCTAAGACGCTGCTGGGTATCAACTGTCCCGCGTCATCGTTAACGACCATCGCGGGCAAGCCTTGCTCCCGCAGGGTAGGGTTCACAAAAAACCCGGCCGAAGCCGGGTTTTTCATCAACCAGTCACTGCATCCAGGGCGGAGGCGGTTCTTCGGTTTTATTCGGTGGCGCGTCATCTGCCGCGCGCACCGCCTGCTTGCGCTCTTCATCCAGGCGTGCCGCCTCGATTTCGCGCATGATGCCGCCAACGTCGGCCAACTCTTCCGGCTCGTCGAACTCGCCGGTCAGGATGCTGGCCGGGTGCAAGGTGCCGGCTTCGTACAAGGCCCACATCTCCTTGGCGAACCTGGTCTGCTTCAACTCCGGAGCAAACCGCCCGAAGTATGAGGCCATGTTGCCCACATCCCGTTCCAGCATGTTGAACGCGTGGTTGTTCCCCGCCGCGTCCACTGCCTGAGGCAAGTCGATGATCACGGGGCCGGTCGGGGTCAACAGTACGTTGAACTCGGACAGGTCACCGTGCACCAGGCCGGTACACAACATCAGCACGATCTGCGAGATCAGGAACGCGTGATACTCGCGCGCCTGGTCCGGCTCCAGCACCACGTCGTTCAGACGCGGCGCAGCATCGCCGTACTCGTCGGCCACCAGTTCCATCAGCAGCACGCCTTCGAGGAAGTCGTAAGGCTTGGGCACCCGAACGCCAGCACCGGCCAGACGAAACAGAGCCGCCACTTCGGCGTTCTGCCAGGCGTCCTCGGTTTCTTTCTTGCCGAACTTCGAGCCCTTGGCCATGGCCCGGGCCTGACGGCTGTTGCGCACCTTGCGGCCTTCCTGGTATTCGGCCGCCTGACGGAAACTACGTTTATTCGCCTCCTTGTAAACCTTCGCGCAACGTAACTCGTTGCCGCAGCGCACCACATAAACAGCTGCTTCTTTACCACTCATGAGTGGGCGCAGCACCTCGTCGACCAGACCGTCCTCGATCAGGGGTTCAATGCGTTTTGGAGTCTTCATCAGCTTTTATTGTGGGTCCTTTATTACCAAACACGCGAAAGTCATTCGTTATACGGCAATCCACTCGCCGGTGGGAGGGGTTGCCGACCTATGAACGCTGCTATCTGCCTAAAGATGCACACAATGTGCCGATTATGCCCCGTCAATTTGGCCGCTTTCAGCGGACTTTTCAACGGCGCACGGGATTATCAACGCTCGATAATCGCCGTCACGCCCTGCCCGCCTGCGGCGCAGATGGAGATCAGGCCACGGCCCTTGCCTGCCGCGTCCAGCAGCTTCGCCAGGTTGGCGACGATGCGTCCGCCGGTCGCGGCGAATGGATGACCTGCCGCCAGTGAGCTGCCTTTGACATTAAGCCGGCTGCGGTCGATGGCACCCAATGGCGCGTCAAGGCCCAGGCGCGTCTTGCAGTACTCCGGGTCTTCCCAGGCCTTCAGGGTGCACAGCACCTGAGCGGCGAAGGCTTCGTGGATTTCGTAGTAATCGAAATCCTGCAGCGTCAGGCCGTTGCGCGCCAACAAGCGTGGCACGGCATACACCGGCGCCATCAGCAGGCCTTCGGCGCCGTTGACGAAATCCACCGCAGCCGTTTCGCCGTCGCGCCAGTAGGCGAGGATCGGCAAGCCGCGTTCCTTGGCCCACTCCTCACTGCCCAGCAACACCAGGGACGCGCCATCGGTGAGCGGCGTGGAGTTGCCCGCCGTAAGGGTACCCTTGGCGCTTTTCTCGAAAGCCGGTTTCAGCCCCGCGAGTTTTTCCAGGGTCAGGTCGGGGCGCAGATTGTTGTCGCGGGTGAGCCCGAGGAACGGCGTCATCAGGTCGTTATGCCAGCCCTCGGTGTACGACGCGGCCAGATTACGATGACTCGCCAGGGCCAGTTGGTCCTGGGCTTCGCGAGGAATGTTCCAGGTCTGCGCCATCAATTCGCAGTGCTGGCCCATGGACAGGCCGGTGCGCGGCTCGCCATTGCGCGGGAACTCGGGAATCAGGTGCTGGGGGCGCAGTTGCAGGAACGTTTTCAGTTTGTCGGCCGTGGTCTTGCCGCGATTGGCCTGCAGCAGAATTCGACGCAACCCTTCACTGACACTGATCGGCGCATCCGAAGTGGTGTCGACGCCACCGGCAATCGCGCAGTCGATCTGGCCCAGGGCAATCTTGTTTGCCACCAGCAACGCCGCTTCCAGCCCGGTGCCGCAGGCTTGCTGAATGTCGTAGGCCGGGGTGTGGGGCGACAGGCGCGAGCCGAGCACACACTCACGGGTCAGGTTCATGTCTCGCGACAGCTTGAGTACCGCCCCTGCAACCACCTCACCGATGCGCTGGCCATGCAGGTTGTAGCGTTCGATCAGCCCTTCGAGCGCAGCAGTGAGCATGGCCTGGTTACTGGCGGTGGCGTAGGGTCCGTTGGAGCGAGCAAAGGGAATACGGTTACCACCGATGATCGCGACGCGGCGCAGTTGAGTCATAAAAAGCTCCTGATGAAATATTCCAATTCAAACGGCACACCCTGCAGGAGCCAGCTTGCTGGGTCCTGCAGAGTCAAGCGTAGGCCTTATCTCGTGGATCGAACGACTGATCGCCATTCATGGTCCACACTTTGAACCCCAGCTACCGGAGTGCGTTCCATGTCTGACCGCTATATCGACTTCGCCAATTCATCCATCGGCCATCGCCTGGTCGGTGCCATGGGCCTGCCGTCGCCGGTTCGCCTGGAGCGCTGGCAAGCTGGCAGGCTGCGTCCGGTCGAGGGCGCGCTGCTGATTGGCGGCGGCCCGCTGGCGGAGAAAGTCAGTGCTTTCGCCAACCGTCTCACCGACGCGATCTACGGTTACGGCACCGAGCCTTCAGTGGCTACCCCGTGGATTCCGGGGCACGGTCCGAAACTCAAGGCCGTGGTGTTCGATGCCAGCGACCTGGTGCACACCGATCAACTCAAACACTTGCGCGAGTTTTTCCAGCCACTGATGAAAAACCTCGATCACAGCGCGCACCTGGTGATCCTCGGTCGCTCGCCACAAGGCTTGAACGACCCCTTTGCCGCCAGCGCCCAGCGGGCCCTGGAGGGGTTCAGCCGGTCCCTGGCCAAGGAACTGCGCAGCGGCGGCACCCTGCAATTAATCTATGTCGGTGAAGGTGCCGAGGATCAGCTGGAAGGTCCGCTGCGGTTTTTCCTCTCGCCAAAAAGCGCGTTCGTCTCCGGCCAGGTCATCCGCCTGACCGCCTGCGACACCCCGGTGACCGACTGGACCCGCCCACTGGCCGGGCGCAAGGCGCTGGTCACCGGCGCGGCGCGGGGCATCGGCGCCTCCATCGCCGAAACCCTGGCCCGTGACGGCGCTGAGGTGGTGCTGCTGGACGTGCCTCAGGCCAAGTCCGACCTCGAAGCCCTCGCCGCACGCCTCGGCGGGCGCAGCGTCACCCTCGACATTTGCGCCGAGGACGCCGCCGCACAACTGATCGACCACCTGCCCGATGGCATCGACATCGTGGTGCACAACGCCGGCATCACCCGGGATAAAACCCTGGCCAACATGACGCCGGAGTTCTGGGATGCCGTGCTGGCGGTCAACCTCAATGCACCGCAAGTGCTGACCAAGGCCCTGCTGGACCAGGGCACCCTGCGCGACAATGCCCGGGTGATCCTGCTGGCCTCCATCAGCGGCATCGCCGGCAACCGCGGGCAGACCAATTACGCCGCCAGCAAGGCCGGGCTGATCGGCCTGGCAGAAGCCTGGGCGCCGTTGCTCAAGGAGCGCGGCATCAGCATCAACGCCGTGGCCCCCGGGTTCATCGAAACCCAGATGACTGCACACATCCCCTTCGCCCTGCGCGAAGCCGGCCGCCGCATGAGTTCCCTGGGCCAGGGTGGTTTGCCGCAAGACGTCGCCGAAGCGGTCGCCTGGCTGGCCCAGCCCGGCACGGGCGCCTTCACCGGACAGGCCTTGCGGGTCTGCGGACAAAGCGTTTTGGGGGCCTAGACATGACGACCGACTGGCACACCCTCGATCGCGAGCCGAGCCTGGCCGACCTGTACGTCAAGGCCGCCACTCGCCGCAAAATCACGGGCACTACCCTGCCTGATTCCGGGCTGCGTACCGGGGTCGATGTCGATTCCGGGCGCCTTGTGGCCTACCGCAAAGTCTGCGGCTTTGCCGACAATGCCTTGCTTCCACCCACCTATCCCCACGTACTCGCGTTTGCCTTGCAGATGCAACTGCTGACGGCCAGGGAGTTTCCTTTTCCGTTGCTCGGTCTCATCCATTTGAGTAATCGCATTCGCGTCCTGCGCCCGATGGGCGGCGTGGGCCGGGTGCGGGTCAGCGTGCGGGTGCAGAACCTGCAGCCCCACGCCAAAGGTGCAACCTTCGACCTGATAACGACCCTGGACGATCAACTCGGCGCGCTATGGGAGGCCGAAAGCCGGATGCTCTGTCGCGGCGTCAAGCTGCAGGGCGAAGCGGCGGAGGAAGTGCTCGCGCCGATGTTGCCGATGACCCAGGTTGCGCAGTGGCAAGCCCCGGCGGACATTGGCCGGCAGTACGCCAAGGTCTCCGGGGACTACAACCCGATCCACCTGAGTGCCGTGAGCGCCAAGCTGTTCGGCTTCCCCACTGCGATCGCCCATGGGTTGTGGAACAAGGCCAGGACCCTGGCGGCGCTCGCCGATCATTTGCCCACGGCCAATGTGGACATTGCCGTGCAATTCCTGAAGCCGGTGCGATTGCCCAGTGAGGTGACGTTGATGGCCAGTGCGGCAGGATCGAGCGGGGACTTTCAACTGCTGGGGGCGGGTGACCTGGAGCATATGGTGGGGCATTGGGCGCCGATTGCTTGAGCGCCTTGGAGATCGCCATAGTCGGAACGCCGGCCGGGGCAAGCTTTGCTCTCGCACAGTGATTCAAATTGTATATATATCCAAAGTTTATGAATCATTCAAAGCCATACTAAGCCGTTGATTCTGCAGATAACTTTTCACCTGTCAGCCCCCCTTACACAAGGCGTTAATACCAACTGGAGAATGGTATTGGCGCCCTCTTGCGACTGTTATGTCTACAACGGACGAAGGCATTGCTGGCAACAGAAACCAGCAAGCCATCGAAGACAGCGAACGTTGTAACAGGTGCAAGGAATACCTCTCATGAAAACCCAAGTTTGGTGCAAATCAGCAATCGCCATGGCGCTCGCCCTGTCCCTCGGCCTGACCGGCTGCAGCAGTGGCGGCGGCGGTCATCACAGCAGCTCCGACAGCTCATCCCCCGACAGCACTGCCGACGCGGGAACGGGCGGTTCCGGAGACTCGGGCGGAACAGGCGCAGGTGGCACCGGTGGCGCAGGTGACGGCACCGCAGGCACTGGCGGAACGGGTGGAACTGGCGGCACCGGTGGCGACAATACTGCGGGCACGGGTGGCACCGGAGGCACAGGCGGTAACGGTGGCACTGGCGGCGGCACCATTGACCCGACCAACCCGACCAACCCCACAGATCCGACCGACCCCACCAATCCAACCAACCCGGGCGTCACTCCGCTGGTGACCACCACCCTGGTCCAGGACGTCGGCAAAACCGTCAGTGGCGTAGGCGATGGCGTCGGCCAGGTCGGCGACAGCCTGGGCACCGTGCCCGTGGTCGGCGGTGTGGTGCAAAGTGCAGTCAACACCACCGGCAATGTCGTCAGCACCCTGGGTAATGGCGTCGCCAACGGCATCGGCAAGCTGGACACCGACCCCAATGGGCTGGGCGTCACGGCGGCATCGGTGGGCGGCGTGGTGCAGGATGTCGGCAATGGCGTCTCAGACGTCAGCGGCAAACTCGCCACGGCCACCAGCAGCATTCCTGTGGTGGGCGGGGTCGTCACCAAAGTCGCCCCCGTGCTGGACGGCGTTGGCGAAAAAGTCACCATGCTCGGCGATACCCTGAGCACTGCCACCACTACCGGCCCCTTGGGGACAGTGACCAAGGAAGTCGGCAGCAAACTCGTGCCGGTGATTGCCATGGTCGAGACCACCACTGACAAGATTGGCGACGCCACCGGGCTCGGTGACCCACTCAAGGGCCTCGTGAACAAAGTCGGCAGCACCGTGAATGGCGTTGGCGACAAAGTTACCCTGGCCGGTAAGGGCAATGCCCTGACCAACACCGTCGGCGGCGCACTGAGCAACACCGGCACGGCGGTCGGCAAAGCTGGCGGGCTGGTGTCCAATGGAAGTGGTTCAGGCGCGGGTGGCGGCCTGGGTGGCGGCCTGGGTGGAGGTCTGGGTGGCGCCTTGGGCGGCACAGGTCTGCTGCAGACCGTCGGCGGCGCGGTGGTCAATGTCGGCAGCGGGCTTGACGCTGGCAGCACCAGTGGCGTGGTCAGTGCAGGCGGTGTAACGGCCGGGGCAGCGGGCAATCTGGTTGCGTCGGTTAACACCGTACTGGGCGGCTCCGGCGTCGCCAATACGGCAGCTACCGCGCCCTTGGCGAACCTTGGCACCGCGGTGGGCGCTGGCCCGAATCCGGTCACTACCGCCGTCACGGGCCTGACCCAGAACGTCGGCGCAGCGACAGGCCTTGGGGCACCCGTCAACGGCCTGACCAATCAGGTGGGTGGTGCGGTCAGTAATCTGGGTACAGCGATCGCCACCAGCACGCCAAACCCGGTCGTGGCGGCGGTCGGCAACACAGTCACCACGGTGGGCAGCACCGTCGGTGCCGTAGGCGGCCTGGTGAACGGCGCGCCTGGCGAGGGCGGCGCCACCGGGGGGCTGGGTGGCTTGCTGGGCGGCCTCACCGGCAAGCTGAGTGGCAAGAACCGTTAGTTTTTGCACCTGGCCGATTCGACGGCCTTATCTACAGCGCCTACGCTTGGTTGAAGGCGGAAGATTCGAAAGAGTCTTCCGCTTTTTCTTTTGAACATGATGATCCAGGCGAAGTTGTAACTTGAACATGGAGTGTCCTATGCGCCTTTTGGCTTCCTTGCTAGCTCTGACCGTCAGTACCTGCGCCCTCGCCGACACCCTTCCCAGCTTCCTCAACAGCAACGAAACCACGCGCAACCTGCCGGTACCCAACCTGCCCGCCGATGCTTACCGCCCCAGCACTGCGCCGCTCTCGGTGCCGGAACCCGGCGCCACCCAGGCCCAGCCGCTGATGATGAACACCCGAATCAAGCTCAGAACCGTGCAGATCGAAGGCGGAACCGTCTACCCCCTCAGCGAACTGGCCACGCTTTACCAACCCCTGATCGGCCAGGAAACCAGCCTCGCCGACCTGATCGAAGCAACCCGCAGCATTACCCGCCGCTACCAGCAGGACGGTTACCTGCTGTCCTATGCCTTCCTGCCGCAACAGACGTTCGACAATGGCGTGGCGCGGGTGGTGTTGGTGGAAGGCTATATCAAGGATTACCAGTTGCAGGGCGACGTCGGGCGGGTCAAGGGCCTGCTCGACAAGCTGGTGGCCAAGCTGCAGGCCGAACGCCCGCTGACGCGCAAGACCTTCGAGCGCTACACCACGCTCATGAGTCGAATTCCCGGGGTGACCCTGCAGGCGCAGGTGCCGCCACCGGGCACCACCGACGGTGCGGCCTACCTGGTCGCCCAGGCGAGTCGCAAACCCTTCACCAGCACCCTGAGCGCCACAGAAAGCAGCCGCAACGGCACCCAGGCCCTGCTCGGCCTCAGCAGCAACTCCCAGACTTCCATGGGCGAGCAACTGAGCCTCAGCGGCCTGTTTCCACCAGGGGAAGATCACGAGCAGTACTACCGCCTGGACTACAACCAGTTTCTGAATGCCGAGGGCACGCAGCTGGCGCTCTCCGCCTCACGCTACCGCGCCGACCCTGGCGCCAACTTGCTGACCGATAATGGCCTGGAGCTCGAGCCACACCGGGAGAATGACCGTTACTCCATCGGCTTGAGCCACCCACTCATCGCGTCACCCAACGAACAACTCAGCGTCAGCTCAAGGGTGTACGCGGTCAATGACAAGACCCGATACAAGGTGGTCGGCTTTCCATTGAGCGTCGACATCAACAGCGACGTGCGCGCCCTCGCTTTTGAAGGTGACTGGCGCAAGGCCGATGCCAAACAATTGCGGATCCTCAGTGGCGGGGTTTATCAGGGCATCGATGGCATGGGGGCCGATACCAACAACACCGACCTCGACCTGGACTTCTTCCGCCTGCGTCTATCCGGCGTGCAGAGCGACCGGTTTTTCGACAACTGGCAGGGGGTGCTTTCGGCCGCGCTCTACTGGAGTGAAGACACCCTGCCCGACAGCGAACGCGCGGTATTCGGCGGGCAGAATTTCGGCCGCGGCTACCCCGACGATCAGGCGTCGGGCGACAAGGGTTGGGGCATCGCGTACGAGGTCAACTACAGCTTCAACCGCGACTGGAGCTGGGTAAAAATCCTGCAGCCCTACGTCGTCCTGGATCGCTCCAAGACCTGGTTCAACAAGCTGCCGGTGCAGGGCAACAATCTGTCCTCGGGCGCCATCGGGTTGCGGTTTGGCGATGCCAAGTACTACAACATTGCCCTGGAAGCCGCCAAGCCGATGTCCGAGCAAGCACTGGATACCTTCAACCGCAAGCCGCGCTACAGCATCAGCTTCAGTTACCAGCTTTGAGTCATGGACCGGTTTGCTGGTGATGGCGACGGTTAACGATTGCCAGAAGGACGGTGGCCTATACGAACCCACTGTAGGAGCGAGCTTGCTCGCGATAAACCCGAGAACGACGCGGGCATGTCAGGCTGCCAGCGTTATCGTTCACGACCATCGCGAGCAAGCTCGCTCCTACAGTTGACCGGGGTGGCGCTTAGGAAATGAGTGCACGTCCTACATACCCAGAGTGGGTTGGGGAAAATTCCTACACGTTGTGTCGGTTGTTGTTTCGGAAGCGGGGAATGTACGCTTTGGGTGTCGCTGCAAATTCAGCGAACGGGTTTGGTCGCCCGGGTTTAGAATGGCGCACTTTTAGTGCTTGCTTCATGGCGAGCTGTGCGTGGGAGGGCTTCGGCCCTGCCGGGTTCCATTCCCTGGTCGACCAACCTGCGTACGGTCCGCCACCCTACTGCTTGGTCGCAGTCGTGGCGAACTCCTTGTCCTCGAATGGAGTTTCACAATGATCAAACACAGCCCAAATCCCCCCGAATCAAACATCCCCGCCGAATTCGAAAGCACACTCAACTCCCCATCCATCGCCGACATCAAATCCGCCCCACGCACGCCCTGTAGCCTGTTCAGCGTGGACCCTGGCGCCTCGACTGAAACCCTGATGACGTATCTGGTCGAGACCCTGGCCTCGGTTGATGTGATGGTCCATCACCTGGTGGATCACCTGGACGGCGAGTCGCGCAATGCGCTGCTGGGTATTTCGAACACGATCATGCTGGCGGAGATCACAGCGAACCGCGTACTGGATCAAATCGACACGCCGGCGTAGAAGCCGAACGATCCCCCGGTAGGAGCTGCCGAAGGCTGCGATCTTTTGATCTTGGCGATCTGCAGGAATCAAGATCATCTGCAGATCAAGATCAAAAGATCGTCCGATCGCGGCCCGAGCCTGCGGCAGCTCCTACGGGATCGGGTGCTGGCGGCATGAATCGGTAGGACCGGGTTTGTTCAGCCGGAGGTCACTTGGGCCAGGGGCTGCGGGAACAGGTTGTTCAGCGTTTCCAGCAATCGCACGTGATAGATCGGCTTGCGAAACAGGTCGAGCACTTGCAGGCGCAGCATGTCGCTGACGTCCTCCATGTCCGCATGCCCGGACGTGACGATCACAGGGAGATGCTGACGTGAAGTGTGCTCGCGCAACCGCTTGATCAGCGACATGCCGCTCTCCTCCGGCATTCGCAGATCGGTGATCACCAAAGCGATATCGGGATGGCGGGTTAGGTGATGCAGGGCGAGTTTGACCGACGTTGCCGTGAAGCAACAAAAGCCCTCGCCCTCCAGCAGTTCGGCAAGCTCCAGCAGCGCGTCTTCTTCGTCGTCGACCAAGAGCAACTGCTGGCGTGGGGGTGAAGATAATGTCATGTGGCGTTTCCGCTACGGCAATCCTAGGTTTAACCACATTAGCCGACGATTAGAAATACGGCTGATTATCTTAACTGCTTGGCACGACAGCCTTGCCTCCAATTCCTTTGTTAAGTTCGGTGAAAATTTCGCTGACCCGATCTCCAATGGGGGTAATAAACACAACAACAACAACAACAACAACCGCTACCATCGCCGCCACAATCGCATATTCGATCGCCGAAGCGCCTTCAGTACTTTCAAAAAACACGCGAATTTTCACATACAGTTTAAGAAACATCTGACAACTCCTTGGGCCCCTGGGCACCGGTATCACGGACCGAGACATGATTGCTCCGTGCCACCAAAGCATTGTCAACAAACCGGCCCCCAGCAACTGTAAGAACGGTTTAATTACTAAGTATTAGCACTTTCTGATGCACCCAAAAAAAACCTGCCATTTCGGCCACTTCTTCAACTTTTGACAGCTATTTTCATTGTGGTTAATGGCATTTCGCTTTACCTGCGCTACCGTGAAATAGCGAAATCGTTGAATGTTCATAGCTGCTTAAGCACGAATTACCCCGTCTGGATATGGGCCAAGTCTTGCAGCTGGAAAAGGAGAGCCGTCATGAACAGTCGCGTCACCATGGGTCTTGCAGGGATGTTGCTAGTGGGCGCAGTGGTCGCCGGCTACTGGGGTTTGATGCTCAGTCGCGCGCCTGTTGCCCAACCGGTCGAGACTCCCACCGCCGTTGCCGCCATCGAAAAAACCGTCGCCACTGCCGAAGACCAGACCCGCCAGTCGGTGGTCGTAGTGGTACGCGATGTGGCCCCATTCACGCCATTGACCGCCGCCGACCTCGCCGTGGAAAAACTGCGCAGCGCGCCGGCCGGCAGCCTGGGCAACATCGACCAGGCGCTCGGGCGTACACCATGGCGCACACTCACCGCCGGCACCTGGCTGAGTGAGGACAGCTTTGAAAGCGGTGGTGCCGTGGCACGCATGATTCGCAGTGACGAGCGCGCACTCGCGGTCGCCGTCGATGAAGTGATTGGTGCCGCAGGGCAATTGGCGCCGGGGGACTATGTCGACGTGCTGCTGTACTTGCGCCAGGACGAGAGCAACCCGCAACAGTCGGCACAGATCGTCATCCCGGCCATGCGTGTGCTCGGGGTCGGCGACCAGCTCGGCCTGACCAACGACGGCAAGCCTGCCACCCCGCCCTTGAATGCCGAAGAAAAGATCAAGCAGGATCAGCGCCGCATCGCCGCTCGCACCGTACTGCTGGCCGTGCCGGAACCATTGCTCAGCCGCCTGATGCTGGCGACCCAGGCAGGCACTTTACGCCTGGCGGTGCGCAGCGCCGAGGAGCAGCGCCTGGCCCGTTACTGGGCTGGCGAAAGCGACACGCCCGGCAATCTTGATGCTGCCAACAGAGGCCTGATCCAATTCACCCAACTGGCCCTGGGCGGCGCGCCGAAAACACCCGTCAGCAGCCCTGTGCGCACGGCCGTCGCACGGCCTGGGGTGGAAGTCATTCGTGGTAACCAGATCACCCAACAAACTCCCTGATCGAGCAAGGATGCAGTTCTATGCCCAGTCGTTCCATGCCGATACTTTGCCCGCTGTTCGCTTGCCTGGTGTTGACCGCAGCTGACACCAGCCTTGCCGCCTCCAGCAATTGCACGGCCTTGAGCCCGTTGCCCAGCGTGCTGGAAGTCGGCGAAGGCCTGCAGCAGGAGCTGCAATCTGCGGTTGCGATCACTCGCCTGGCCGTCGGCGACCCGAAGATCGCCGACGTGCGCACCACCGGCGCCAGCGGCTTCCTGCTCACCGGGATGGCACCCGGCGCGACCAGCCTGATGGTCTGGACGGCCTGCTCGACCACACCGCGCCAGACCATGGTGTTCGTCCAGGGCAAGGCCACCGCCGCGCTGACCGGCGTCGCCCTGCCTTCCGAGGAACCGCTGCTGCCCTCCCAGGTGCAGACCGACATCCGCTTCGTCGAAGTCAGCCGATCCAAATTGAAGGAAGCCTCGACCTCGGTTTTCGGTACCCGTGGCAACTTCCTGTTCGGCGCGCCCCGCACCCTGCCGACCATCGACGGCGTGGTGCAGCCGCGACTGCCGGTGAATAATGATCAGTTCAATATTTCCTGGATTGGCGGCAAGACCATGGTGATGATCAACGCCCTGGAAGGCAGCGGTTTCGCCTACACCCTGGCACGTCCCAGCCTGGTGGCGCTGAGCGGGCAAAGCGCGAGTTTCCTGGCCGGCGGCGAAATCCCCATCCCGGTGCCCAGCTCCGGCAGTGACAACGTCTCGATCGAGTACAAGGAATTCGGCATCCGCCTGACGCTGACCCCGACCATCATCGGCAGCAATCGCATCGCCCTGAAAGTTGCGCCGGAAGTCAGCGAGCTGGACTACAGCAACGGCGTCAACATCGCTGGCACCGTGGTCCCGGCGCTGACGGTACGCCGCACCGACACCAGCATTTCTTTGGCCGATGGCGAAAGTTTTGTCATCAGCGGCCTGATCAGCACCCGCAACAGCTCCCAGGTGAACAAGTTTCCGGGGCTTGGCGACATCCCGATCCTGGGTGCGTTTTTCCGCGACCAGAACATCAATCGCGAAGAACGCGAGCTGCTGATGATTGTCACCCCGCACCTGGTGCAGCCACTGGCGGCGAACGCGCAACTGCCCTCGCTGCCCGGTGAAAAGTTGCGCAACTACGATCCGAATTTCTACCGCATGTACTTCCTTGAAAACGGCAACTTCGATAAACGCAGCGGGTTATCGCAATGAGCCAGAGCCTGAGCCAGACCTTTCTCGCGATTACGCGCAACGACACTGACCTGGAGTGGCTGCAGGGCGCCCTGGCACCCTTGGGCCAGGTGGTCAGCGTCGGTGGCGGCAGCCTTGACGAACTGCTGGCACTGGTGGATGTGACGTTCGCCAGCCTGGTGTTCATCGGCCTGGACCGCGACCACGTGGTGGCCCAGAGCGCGCTGATCGAAGGGGCCCTTGAAGCCAAGCCGATGCTGGCAATCGTCGCGCTGGGCGATGGCATGGACAATCAATTGGTGCTTAACGCCATGCGCGCAGGGGCCCGGGATTTCGTCGCGTACGGCTCGCGCTCCAGTGAGGTCGCAGGCCTGGTGCGGCGCCTGAGCAAGCGCCTGCCGCCTGTCACGCCCAGTAATCACCTGGGCGGCCTGACGGTGCTGTACAGCGTGCAGAGCAATGCCGATGGCGCCTTGCTGTCCACCCATCTCGCGCAAGTGGTGCAGAAGAGCGGGCAACAAACCCTGTTGCTGCACCTCGGATTACCACGGGGCGACAGCCTGGCCTTGCTGGGCCTGGAGAGCTCGTTTCACTTCGGCGATGCCCTGCGGCACTTGCGACGCCTGGACGCCACGTTGATCGACAGCGCGTTCAGTCGCTGCGAGGGCGGCTTGCGGATCCTCGCATATGCCAGTACCGATGAACCACTGGAACACACCAGTGCGGCCGAGCTGTACATGCTGCTCAGCGCGCTGCGTCATCACTTCCAGCACATTGTGGTGAACCTCACCGGGCAGCAGGACAGCGAGGCGCTGCGAACCTTTGTCAGCCACTGCGACAAGTTGCTGTGGTACACCGACCAGAACGTGCTCGACTGCCGCCGCAACCTGGCGATCCTCAATTTCTGGCGCGAAAAAGGCATGAAGCTTGACCACTCCCGGCTGCTGGTGGACCGCTACCTGCGCGACGTTAGCCCAGACGCCGAGACCCTGGGTAAAAGCTTCGGCATGGAGGTCATCGCGACGCTCGCCAACAGCCCGCAGGTGCGACTCAACGCCAAGAACCAGGGCGTGTCGTTGTTCGAACTGGCCCCGCGAGAAACCCTGACCCAGGGCCTGCGCACCCTCGGCGAACGCCTGGCGAAACGCTCCGAAGGCATCATCAAGCGCAAGGCGGGATGGTTCGACCGCCTGAGGGGTGCGCAATGAACAGTGAAAAGCTGTTCGGCGCGCCAACCCGTGGCGCCGTCGGCAACACCGACCATGAAGGCCTCAAACTGGTGTTGCACCGCTACATCATCGATGCCATCGAAGAGTCCGGAAAAAACCTGCTGGAGGGTACCCGGCAGGTGCTGGCGCAGTTTGTCATCGACAAGATCGCCGAGTACATCGCCCGCCTCCACCTGGCAATCTCCCGCTATGAAATGGAGCGCCTGGCCGAAGAGATTGTCGACGAACTCACCGGCTTCGGTCCCCTCGAAGTGCTGCTGCGCGACCCGGCGGTGACCGAGATCCTGGTCAACGGCCCGCACCGGGTATTTATCGAACGCGATGGCGTGCTGCATCAGAGCGACTTGCGCTTCATCGATGCTCACCATGTCGAACGCGTGATGCAGCGCATCCTCGCGCCCCTCGGGCGAAGGCTCGACGAGTCCTCGCCAATGGTCGATGCGCGCCTGCCCGACGGCAGCCGGGTCAACGCGATCATCCCGCCAATCGCCCTCGATGGCCCGTGCCTGTCGATCCGTAAATTTCGCAAGGACATGCTCAAGAGTTCGGACTTGATGGCGATGCAAACCATCGACCAGGCGATCTTTGATTTCATCCAGGAGGCTGTCGGCAAGCGCTGTAATATCCTGATCAGCGGCGGCACCGGCACGGGCAAGACCACCTTGCTGAATATCCTCAGCCAGTTGATCAACCCTCACGAACGCCTGGTGACTATCGAAGACGTCGCCGAACTGCAACTGGGCCACCCCCACGTGGTGCGCCTGGAAACCCGCCCGCCGAATGCCGAAGGCCACGGCGAAGTGAAGGCCAGCGACCTGATCCGCAACGCCCTGCGGATGCGTCCCGACCGGATCATCCTCGGCGAGATCCGTGGCGTCGAAGTGGTCGACGTACTCACCGCCATGAACACCGGTCACGACGGCTCGATGAGCACCGTGCACGCCAACAACGCGCAGGATGCGTTGCTGCGCCTGGAGACCCTGGTGGGCCTGACCGGCCGCAGCATCGCCGAGCGTACCTTGCGGCAGATGATCTGCGCCGCGCTGGATGTGGTGATCCAGTTGACGCGCATGCCCGACGGACGCCGCTGCGTCAGCGAAGTCGTGGAAGTGGTGGGTATCCGCGACGACGTGTATGTCACCAATACCCTGTTCCGGCTCGATCGACGCACCGGTTTCGGCTTTCTGCGCGAGGCGGTCAACCCCGCCGGCGACAAGCTGCGCCGCGAGTCGTTCGGCGACCTTCAGTGACCGCGAGGCGCACATGATCGGTCCTCTGTTGCTGTGCCTGGTGTGCCTGTTGCTGCTGACCTTTTCCGTGCGCCTGTTCTACCAGGGCGTGCGCAAATCCGGCAGCGAAAGGGTCCTGGAACGCCTCGGCCAGGGGCAGCCGGAACGGCTACCGGAAAAAACTCGCTGGACGGGCCTGGAGCGGGCATTCCTGCGCGCAGGCCTGGGGCGCCCCACCGACCGCCTGGGTATCTGGCTGGCGCTGTGGGTGGTGTCGATGCTGATGGGTTCTGCCGTCGCGAGCTGGGCCGGTTTCCTGCTGTTGCTGGTGGTGCCACCGTTGGCGCTGCGGGTGTATGTGTCCTGGCGCTATCGCCGGCGGATCCACCGGATCGTCGAGCAGTTACCCCAGATGCTGGACCACACGGTACGCAGTCTGAAGTCCGGTCGTACCCTGGCGGACGCAGTGATGGGCTCGATCGACGCCAGCGAGGATCCGTTGAAAACTGCCATGGGCAGGGTTCAACGCAACGTGCAGTTGGGCGTAAACCTGCCCGACGCCGTGAATGACTTTGCCGAACTGTATGAGCAGGACGAACTGCGCATGTTCGCCCTGGGCCTGAAGGTCAATCACCGTTATGGCGGCAACGCCAGCGAGCTGCTGGAGAACCTGATCAAACTGATTCGCGAGCGCGACCAGGGGGCTCGCCAGTTGCGTGCACTTACGGGTGAAACCCGCATGACCGCCTGGGTCCTGGGTTCGTTGCCGCTGATCCTGGTGAGCTATTTCATGATGAGCAATCCCGGCTACATGCTGGGGATGTGGAACGACGAAGGTGGACGGCAGATGCTGATCATCGCCGTGTGCCTGCAAGTCACCGGTTGCCTGGCGCTGTGGCGCATGTTGCGGAGCGTGTGAAATGGCCATAGCAATGCTTGTCAGCTCGTTGCTGCTGCTGCTGGGCGCTGTGATGTTGATGTTCGCCAGCCTGTTCGAGCGCCACCGCCGCGAACGCCAGGTCAGCCAGCGCCTGCAGGGGCAGATGGTGCGGGACAACCGCCTGGGCACCTGGCTGCGCGCCGTGGGCGACAGCAAGGTGGGACAACGCAGCGTCAGTCTCGACAACGAAACCCAGGTGCTGCTCAACCGCGTGGGATGGCGCCGCGCCCGCCAGCGCTCGATGTTTGCCGCGCTGCAAATAGGCACGCCGTTCGTGGTGATGGGCCTGGTGATCGGGCTGCAAACGCTGTTCTATCCACAGGCCAGCAACCACTGGATCGCGCCATTCTTTGCCTTGGCCATTGGCTACCTGCTGCCCAAGCGCCTGCTGGCCTACGCGGCCAAGCGCCGGCAAAAACAGATCGCGGTGGAAATCTCCACGCTCATTCCTTTGCTGCGCATTCTGTTCGAGTCGGGGATGGCCGTTGAGCAGGCCCTGCGCGTTTTGAGCGTCGAAGCCCAGCGGCTGTTGCCGCAGACCACCCAGGAGCTGAGTCTGATTCTGGCCCGGGTCGACTCCGGCCTGGAGCTGGGACAGGAGCTGAACAAGGCGGCCAACGTGCTGGCGATCGACGAGTTCACCGACACCTGCGTGATCCTGCAGCAACTGATCCAGCAGGGCGGCGGTGCGATGAAGTCGCTGCTGGCGCTCAAGCAGCTGCTCGACGACCGGCGCCTGACCAACCTGCAGGAATACATCTCGAAGATGTCGGCGAAGATGTCGGTGGTGATGATGCTGTTTCTGTTTCCAGCGCTGTTGATCGTGTTGGCCGGGCCGGGGTTTACCGCGATTGGCCGGGCGTTCTCGTCCTGATTTGGGCTCTTGAAGAGGTTACTTATGAAAGCACTGATAGCCGTGATGAGTCTGCTGATGCTGAGCGGATGTGCCACCAACGGCCAAGCGCCCTGGTCCAACCTGACGACCTCCGCCAGTTGCGCCAAACCCAGCGCCGATCAGGAGCTGGCGCTGAACCTGGCCGATGACATGGCCAAGGACGGCAAGCTGCACGCCAGCCTCGCCAACCTGCAGAGCCTGCCGGACAACCTGGCGGATGTACGCCTGCGCAAGGCCCGGGTTTATCGCCTGCTTGGACGCAGCGATGCCGAACCCTTGTACCGCAGCCTGCTCGGCAGCTGCCGCGCCGCCGAAGCCGAACACGGTCTCGGCCAACTCGCCGCAGGTCGGGGTGACAACGGCCAGGCCCAGGCGCATCTGCAACGGGCCGCACGGCTGGCGCCGACTGACGAAAGAATCCGCAATGACCTGGGCGTGGTCTACATGAACCAGCTGCGCCTGGACGACGCACGCTTCGAGTTCCTGACCGCCATCGAGCTCAAGCAGAGCGATCAACTGGCGGCGGTGAACCTGGTGGCATTGTTGATCTATCAGGACAACTGGCAACAGGCCGGTGAACTCGTCAGCCGTGCCGGCTTGAGCCCGGAACAATTCGGCGACGCCAAGGCCCGCGCCGAATCACTCAAGGCACCCGCCCCGCCACGGCCGTCCACCAGCGGCCAGGTGGCGGTTGTCACTGACGCGCTGAAGTAGAGGAGAACACCATGAAACTGACCATCCTGTGCTGCCTGCCCCTGCTGAGCCTGCCAGCCCTGGCCCTCGACGCCGGCCCCTCTTCACCACAACAGCAGGAAACCGAAGGCTGGCTGGTTTTGCAGAGCCGAAACCAGGCGGCGTCCAACATCCCGCAAACGGCCACGGCGGCCGAGCGGGAACGGGCCATGACGCGGTTCCTGAAAAGTTTTGAGTACCCGATACCGGAGTTTTATGAGCAGGATACGGGCGGGTCGCTGGAGGGGAATTGAGAGGCCTTCGGATACCTTATGCACATCCGCGTAGGCGCTGCCGAAGGCTCGGGCCACGTTCGGACGATCTTTTGTCTTTTTAAAGATCAAAAGATCGTCCGAACGCGGCCCGAGCCTTCGGCAGCTCCTACGGTGGATTTTTGCCACTCAGTGCGCTGTGACTCTTTGGCGCAAACCTGAGTTATTGGGGGACAACGCCAGTGCCAATTGCGTGCGATTGTGCATGTGGGTCAGGCGCAAAACCTGCGACACATACAGCTTCACGGTGTTTTCGGTAATCCCCAACTCACAGGCAATCTGATAGTTGGTCTGCCCCTTGCCCACCAGCCGTGCCACGTCCAGTTGCCGAGGGGACAGCTGATTGAAAATCGACGGTATCTGCAGCCGGTCCGGATCAATGAAAGCATCGTCCGAGGCCTCTGCCCCGCCACGGGGTGACGGATTGCGTCGTACCTTGTCCAGGTCCTGATACAGATCATCGATGGACTCGGAAAGGTACTGCAGCTTCTGATTCAAATGCCCCAGCTGCAGACTCTTTTGCCGCTCCTGCAACGCCACTTCCTGGCGTTGCAAACCGTCCAGCAATTCATCCAGGTCGATGGGTTTCTGATAGTAGTCGGCAAAGCCTGCGCGTAACGCCTTGATCACGTCCTGCTTGTCCGCGCGCCCCGTCAACATGATGGCCTCGAACACCCGATGCTTGCCGGACAAGCGTTGCAACTCCTGAACCAGCTGAATGCCATCCATGCCGGGCATGTGCAGGTCACACAGCACCAGGCCGACATCGGCGTCATCGGAAAAACGCTCGATCGCTTCCTGACTGGAGCCACAGGGTACGCACTGATAACCACTGCTCTCGAGAAACTCGCCAAGTTCTTCCACGATCAACGGCTGATCATCAACCACAAGGACTTTTACTGCCGAGGTGAGCTTGTTCACGTACTACTCCATGCCAACGCCAAAATCTGGCTATTCCTGTACTGACAGCCACGGGCTGTACAACTACGACTGACTTGAAAGTAGACGTAATTTTCGACTCTGTACACACGACAAGCGACTAGCGGAGCCAGGCCATGGTCAGCACGGCGCCCGCCAGTACGAACGGCGCAAATGGTTGTTTTTTTGACATTTGCGGGCCCATATAGCGCAATTGTTCCCTAAGTGATTGACTCATATATAGCCAGAGTTTTGGCGAAATCAACAACCACAACACGCTGACCACTCCTGCGCCGATGATCGTGCCGAGAACGTGCTTACCGTCCGTCGCAAGCGCCAAAGCTGTCACTAATTTCACATCACCGGCGCCCATACGACCCATCCAGTAGCCCGGCAGCGTGAAGGCCAGCGCCAGCAGGAACGCCAGGCCGCCCTGAATGGCCTCGGCGCCCAGCCAGGTGCTGCCCGTCCACAGCAACCAGGCCAGCGCCAACGCGCCAGCGCCGAGGGTCAGGACATTGGCAATGTGTCGCTCTCGAGCGTCCTGCGCGGCGCACACCATCAGCCAGATGATCAGGAAAAAACTCTGCATGAGGTAAAAGCCGTCCGTTTTGGCTGAATGATTCTATGCTGATATTACGTTGTGATTGTCAGGGTAGACGCACACATGAAAACCGCCCTTCCCCGTAAACAAAAAGGTGCCGTGGCGATTGAGTTCGCGCTGGTGTTCGTGATCTTTTTCGCGGTGCTGTATGGCCTGCTAAGTTACAGCCTGCCGTTATTGCTGATGCAATCGTTCAACGAGTCGACCGCCGAAGCGGTACGGCGAAGCGTGGCCGTGGACCCGACCACCGCCAACTACAAGCAGACCGTCGAGACACTGGCGACCAGCGTCCTGACGCAACGCCTGTCGTGGATCCCGCCGGCCTTGAATTTCAGTGTCGCCAGCGACGCGAAGGCGGAGTACGCCGGCGGAGTGCTGACGGTGCGCATCGACTATCCCAGCAGCAAATTGAACAGCGTGCTGCCTTCGCTGGTGCTGCCCGGGATCGGACCGGTACCCAGCCTGCCGACCACGCTCAGCGCACAATCGAGCCTGCAGTTTTGAGTTCCGGCGATACGTTGCTCGGGCGTCTGCTGCAACGGCAACCGGCGAAAGCCCTCATCACCGGGCACGCCATGAGCGCGCCCGGAGTCGGTTTACACATCCAGCTGGATGCCGCGGCTCGAGTGATGCACCTGGCGGGACCGCTCAGGCACGCACTCGCCCGTCAGGCCGTGAGCGCCCAGCCGGTACCACTGCGCGACTACCTGATGCCCCACAGTTGCCTGTCCATCGAAGGTTCGCCTGGGGATTGGATTGGGCACAGCCTGGACCTGGACTTTCAAGGCCTGGGCGATCAGCCCGTGCACCTGCGCGGCTGGGTGCAGCCTCAAGCCGAAGGCTGGTTATTGCAGCTGCTGGACATCGGTGACCTGTTGCTCGAACGCCGTCAGGCACGCAGCCGCGAGCAGTGTCAGCTGCTCACAACCCAGATCAGCGAGCAACTGCGCCTGTGCAGTCTGCCGCGCTTGCCCCAGGTGCTGACCGACCAGCTGCAACTTCTCGCCCAACGTTTGCACATCCCTTGCATTGCCGTGGCGCTGCTCGACGAGCAGGCACAGGGCTGGCAAGTGCATCAGCATGCCAGGGCCTTCGACGCGCCGCAGTTATGGCACCTGGGGCAACGCCTGGGCACTGGCCTCGACACCTTGAACAGCGGCGCCCCCCAGCCGTTGATCAGCGGCGAGCATCCGCGCCTGCAGGATATTTTCGGCCATGCCGAAGGCTTCGTCGTGCCTTACCAGGACGCCCAGGGTGTCGCGGCCTGGTTGTTGTGCGGTTTTTACCCCGTGCAACAGCGCGCGCCCGACTTGAGCCATCGCGACTGGTTACAGCTGATGGCCGCGCTGGCAGCGCCCCTGCTGGAGCGTTTGCGCGAGCAGCGCCACCATCTGCACCTGGAGCGCCTGGAAGCCCTGCAAACCTTGCTGGGCACCGGCTGGTGGGAGCTTTTCGGTGATCGCCACGAGCTGCAACTGGCCCCATCGCTTGCCAGCGACCTGGGCCTGGACCGGGGGTTTTTACCGGTGCGCGACTGGCTCGAACGGGTACACCCCGCCGATCGCGAAGAACTCAATGCCCGCCTGCTCGACCTGCAGGACAACAGTGCACCCCTGCTGCTGTGCATCCGCGTGCTGCAGGCCGATGCCGCGCAATCGCCGACCTGGTATCGCCTGCAAGGCCAGGCCATCGGCGCGGGGACACAGCGGCGAATCATCGGTTTCATGCTCGACATCAGCGACATCAAAAACCAGCAGCAGCACGCGGCAACGGCGCATGCGCGGCTGGACAACCTGATCGCCAGTTCACCGGCGGTGATCTATGTTCAGCGCTACGTCGAGGGCGCGCTGCTGCCGACGTTTTTCAGTGACAGCCTGCTGCCGTTACTGGGCTTCTCCCTCGCCGACTGCAGCCCCGCGATGCTGGTCGAGCGAGTGCACCCGGATGACCGCGACCAGTACTTTGAACGCACCCGACAGTTGCTGCGCCAGGGTTCGGTGCAGGCGCGTTACCGGATGCGCGACAGTCTTGGCGATTACCACTGGCTGCTCGATGAAGCCCGCCTGCTGCGCGACGATCTCGGCCTGCCGGTGGAGGCCGTGGGCCTGTGGCTGGATGTCACTGAAGCCACCCAGGCTGCCGAGCAGGTTCGACAAAGCGAGGAACGCTATCGCCTCCTGGTGGAAGACTCCCCGGCGATGATCTGCCGTTACCTGCCCGACCTCACGCTGACCTTCGGCAATCGTCCCCTGGCGGCCTATCTGGAATGCGAGCCGCAAGCGTTACCCGGTGTGAACCTCGGCAGCTGGATGTCGCCGGAACAGCGCGAGGCGTTTGTATCGCGCCTGGGCCAACTGACCCCCGAGTTTGCGGTGAGTACCGCGGAAATCAATCTGCAACTGCCGGGACGCGAGCATGCGTGGTGGGTCTGGTCGGATCGCGGGGTGTTCGATGATCAGGGGCGCCTTCTTGAAATCCAGGCCGTGGGCCGCGACAACACCGAGGTGCGGCGCGCCCAGCAGCAACTCACCCAGAGCGCAAAAATGGCCACATTGGGCGAGATGGCCACGGGCCTGGCCCATGAAATCAATCAGCCGCTGAATGTGATGCGCATGGCCGTCGTCAATGTACTCAAGCGCCTGGGCAATGGCGACGTGCAGGTCGATTACCTGACCGAAAAGCTCAAGCGCATCGACGCTCAGGTCCAGCGCGCAGCGCGGGTGGTGGACCACATGCGCGTGTTCGGTCGCCGCTCCGAGATCGAGCAGCAGCCATTCAATCCGTTACATGCCATTGAAGGAACCCTCGCGTTGCTGGCCGAAGGCATGCGCGGCAAGGGGCTGGAGCTGCGAATAGGCGAGGCCGGCTTCGAGGTGCAGGTGCGCGGTCATGTCGATCAGCTCGAACAGGTGCTGATCAACCTGATGGTCAATGCCCGGGATGCCCTGCTGGCCAAGCGCGAGGATGATCACCCGTTCCAGCCGTGGATCGCGCTGGACGCCGAGCGCGATGCGCAACACGTGCGCCTGTGGGTCGAGGACAATGGTGGCGGTATCGATCCGCGGCTGATGGAGCGGATCTTCGAACCCTTTTTCACCACCAAGCCGGTGTGTGTCGGCACTGGCCTTGGGTTGTCTGTGAGTTACGGCATTGTCGAGAACATGGGCGGACGGCTCAGTGTAAGCAATGCGGCACACGGCGCACGCTTTTGCATCGAGTTGCCGATATTGCCCCAGTCTTAAATCACCAGCCCGGCGCGACCCGGGGGCTTGCAACTGAGGTTGGCGCCGACGTCGACTTTGTTCAGGGTGATGCCGAGGGCGGCGAGCAGGTTGTCGAGGATGGGGTCGAGGACTTTGCTGAGCAGGCCATCAATGACCACGCCCAGCGTGTTGTTAACTGCGTCCAGCGCCCCCTTCACAGTGGTCAGTAAATCACCCAGTACATTTGGAGCCACAGGTTTGTAGGCCTGCACCTGAACACCCGCCAGGGTGGTTTTCAAGCTGTCGACAATGCCCTGCGTACCCAGGCTGTAAAACAACGGAGGTTGTTTGATCTCTGGAGGCTGGTTGTAAATGTGCGTGCTCTGGGTGCTGGCGACGGGCGAATCGACCTTGACCCCAAGGCCGCCGCCGTAAAACGGCTTGCGTGTCGACAGATCGCAGGTTTCTGGCCCCAAGCCCAGCAAGGGAATCTTGCAAGTGATGGCGCCAACGTCGATCAAGGGCAACGGCTGCACCGTTACATCTGCCGAAGACGAGAATGCGTTGGTCGTGTCGATTTTGCCGACCTTCAGTTTCACCAGGGCCGTATTGGTCTGGGTCGTCAGCGTTTTGGTGGCATCACTGGCGCATGTGTAGTCGGTCACATGGCTGTTGGCACTGCCGACTTCCAGGGCGATATCAATTCTGGAGGTGGGCAGGATGAGCAAGTTCGTACGCTGGCAGGTGCCGCCCAGAACACAGAAGACTGACTGGAGCGCTCCGCCGAGGTTGAGGTGCAACACGTTGTTCAGGGCGTCGGTCACGCCTGAGATCAATGACGTATTCAAGATGGCAGCGGGCAGACCGGCCACTCCCGTCAACAACGGCGGTAGATTCAGCGACAACACGGTGCGCACTTGCGCCGTGCGCACGAAAATACGGTCGGGCCCCATCGGGTTGGCTTTGGCCAGTGCCGGATTACCCACCGCCGACAGCTGCGGCGGCTCGATCACCTTGACCCGTACCGAGCCATTGACCAATGCAGGAATATTCAGTGGAAGGTCGACCACGATGCCGTTCTGGCTGTTGGCCAGCTGCACAAAGGCTTCCACCAGCTGGAACACTTGCAGATGGGTATTGAGCGCCGACGAAGGCGTGCCGGTCTGCAACTGCAGCAGTTGCCCTAATGCAAGCTCGGTGCTGCCGGCTACCACCTTGAGATCGGTCAGGCCACTGACTGCCACGTTAGCCGTTGTGCCGCCGGCCTGGAGCACGGTGATTGCGGTGTCCAGCAACTGGGTCAGCTTGATTTTCTTGTTGAGCAATTCGGTGTAGTTGCCGGCACTGACGTTGACGTCCAGGGCCAGTTGATTCAGGTAGCTCAGCAGATTGATGTTGGTATCGACCAGGCCTTGCCAGCCCACCGCGCTCAGATTAAGGCTGCCGCCGAGCATTTTCCCCAACAACAGGTTCAAGGCCGCCGACTTGCTGGAGTCGACCACCAGCGCTGTGCTGCCGATCGTCAACATGGCCAGGGGCGGCAGCACGGCCGGGGCACCGACTGCTGTCGCGGTGAGCCGGGTGTTGAGGCTGACCGGGCCGGGACTGAACAGTGCACCGACACCGGCGGCGATGCTGGTGGGGACCACTCGGGTGGCGATCACGCGGATGGCTGCTTTTTTACTGGCATCCGGCGTAAAGCTGCGCAGCTTGTCGGCGCCGGTCTGCAAGACTCCGCAGGTGGTGGTCAGGGTAATGCCGTCTGCGACGGTCAGGCCGTTGCGGGTGGCGCTTTCAGTGGCGTACCTGGCCGCGGTGAGATTGGCCAGGCAATCGCCGTCGCGCGTCACGGCTTCAAGGGCCGCCACATCGGCGACTCGCTGCAGCTTGCGCTGCTCCAGGTAGAGCCTGCCACTGTCGAGCACCAGCAACATGAACATCATTGCCAGGCCGAGGGTAAGCGCGGCTACCAGACCGATCGCGCCACGTTGCCGGGCGGGACCGTGAAACTGCAAGCGGGGAGACATTGTGCACTCCTTTGCCGGCGTACTGCCGAGGGGTTACCTCCATGGGTATGGGAGAGTGTAGACAAGGGTTTTCAGAGCTGCACATGAGCTGTGTGCAGGAACTGTCGAGTGCAACGAGGCTGCCATCTTTTGGCTGTGTAATGTTCAAAAGCAAGATCAAAAGATCGCAGCCTCGTTGCACTCGACAGCGCCTACGGTTGATTGCGGTGCTGCATCAAGTTTTTATCTAGGCGGGTAATTTGCCAATATCCGCGCCACCGTCTCGCGTATCGCGGTGCTGCGATCAGCCGGGTTCGGCGAGCGGGCGAGCATTTGTTCGTCGCTGCCGCGCCAAACCAGCTTGCCGTCCTTGCCATCGAGCAGGTCGATCTGGACCGTCGCGACCTTGTAGGTGATGTTGCGGGTTTCGTTGTACATCGGCCCGCCCCAGTAACCATTCCATGGACCGCCCCAACCACCACCGTAGTTGGTGGTGACCTGCTGCTGGCGCTGCTCGACAATCAGGTAGGTCTGGACGCTCAGGTCACCCTTGATGCCAGCGGCAGCCGGGCGCAGGCCGCGCTGGTCGAGCTGTTCGGTTACCGCCTGGCGGATGCGCTGCTCGGTCAGATCGCTCTTGATTCGCGGGTCATCGGGGCGGTATTGCAGGGCCGGCTCTTTCCAGCTCCAGCTACGGTAAGCGGCGAAGTCACGACTGGCATCAAAGTCATGGTTGACCTGGTCCGAGGCACAGGCGCCGAGCAGCGCGATCACGACCAGTAAAGCGAGACGGCGAAACATGATGATTCTCCGAGTGAGGCATGAACCTGCGTAATGCGTCTTATCTACTTTAGCTAACCGGGAGGATACGCCGACATGGCTTTTTCCACAGCCTCCCTGATCGCATCGGCCCTGGCGCTCTGCTTGCCCTGGTTGCTGGTTTCGGCACTGGCGCTCCACACCGGCTGGCCGCTTTGCGCATCGAACAGGTCGACCCGCACGACCACGACCTGCTCCTGATAGGTGCGCACGATCGGCACTGTGTTGTACATGCCATAGCCGCTGCCGCAGCAGCGGTTATAACCGCCACCGCCATAGTAGTCATCCCGCACCTGACGCAAGCGGGTTTCCAGGCGCAGGTCAGCGCTGACGAACAGGTCGGCCGGGCGATTGTCGTGCAAGGGTCGCAAGCCGCGCTGGTCGAGGGCGTTGCTGACGGCTTCGGCCACCTGCGCCGAATCCGCCCAGGCAGTCCCCGGCGGCAATTGACCGTTCAACCAGGCCCAACTGCGATACCGGCCGTAGTCGCGCGCAGGTGCCGGATAGGCGCTGCGGTCGAAGGTAGTGGCGGCTTGAGGTGGCGCGGGCGGCAACGGCCTGGAGGTCGCGACATAAGGGTTGCTGCCCTGGCAGGCCGCCAACCCCAGGCAGATGATCAGTAAACCCGAACGACTTTTCATTTCATGCTCCGATCAGATCGGCCGACAGATCCAGTGCAAGTAGCGCCCAAGCCCGGCAAAGCTTGGGTGACGGCGGTGCGCGAGTTCCATTTCAAGCAGGTCCACCAGTTCCGCGCGGGCCTGGAATTCCACCGGCATGTAGTCGTGGAAAACCCGTACCCCGCTTTGGGTTTCGACCCGCCACAGGCCCTCAAGTTGCGCCGCAAGTTCACGCGGGTCCAGGGGCTGTTGTGGCGTCAGGCTCTGTTTTTCCCCCGCCATGTCGTTTTTGCGCATCTTGCGAAAGTGGCCTTTGAGCAGGTTGCGGTAGATCAGCGCATCGCGGTTGTAGAACGCCAGGGACAACCAGCCGTCCTGCCGGGTCAGTTGATGCAAGACCGGCAATATCGCGTGGGGCTCGGCCAACCATTCCAGCACTGCGTGACACAGCACCAGGTCGTAGGGTTCGGTAAGCTGGCCGAGCAGATCCTGCCAGGGTGCCTGGATAAACGTCGCGTGTTGCCCGGCCTCGGCGAAGCGCTGGCGAGCACCTTCAAGCATCGGTTCGGCAGGTTCGGCGAGCGTGACGTCATGCCCGCGCTGGGCCAGCCATAACGACATGTGGCCCAGGCCCGCGCCGATATCCAGAACGCGCAACGGCCGGTCCGGCAGGGTTTCGGCCAGGTCGGCCTGGAGAACGGCCAGACGAATGGCGCCCTTGGCCCCACCGTAGATTTTTTCGGCGAAGCGCGTCGCCAGCTGATCGAAATGACGGTCACTCATCAGCTGAACCGCCGTTCGCTGTCCGCCAGCTTGCTGCGTACCACTTCATTCATGTCCAACCCCAACTCGCTGCACAACAGCAGCAGATAAAGCACAATGTCGCCAACTTCCTGACCGGCATGGGCGAGTTTCTCGGCCGGCAGCTGGCGCGACTGGTCTTCGGTCAGCCACTGGAAGATCTCCACCAGCTCGGACATTTCCACGCTGGCAGCCATGGCCAGGTTTTTGGGGCTGTGAAATTGTCGCCAGTCATTGCGATCGCGGATGGCGTGCAGGCGTTCGGTCAGTTCAACAAGGTTCATCGGGCTCTCCTGAAGACGTATAGCTTCAAGGGGTTGGCCCAGGACTGCAAGCGTATCGATGGAGTGTCGAACTTTGCCCCATAATCCACAGTCGATGCCCTGTGCAGGAGCTGCCGCAGGCTGCGATCTTTTGGCATAGTCATTAGCGCCAAAGATCAAGATCAAACGATCGCAGCCTGCGGCAGCTCCTACGGGGCTCATCATTCTCTCAGGACGAACTACACATGCAGGTAGAAAGCTTTTTCGAATGGCTCGGGCAGGCACTCGGCTCAGTCATCCGTTTTATCGTCGACGGCCTCAGCGGCCTGTTCAATCTGTTGAGCCATGCCGGCGCCAACTTCGTCGAGGGGCTGTCCCGGGCGCTGGGGATGGACACTTCGATCATCAGCATCATCGCGCTGGTCCTGGGCCTGATGCTCTTGTGGTCGGCCATTCGGGCGTTCATGAATGCGTCGATCATCATGGGGATCATCTGGCTGCTGCTCGGGTTGTGGCTGTTGAGCTGGATCATCCACTGACACACAATGGCTCCCCCAAGGAGCCTGCATGTCCAACCTGAGCAACGACTGGCGCGACCGCCTGACCCATCGCCGGGTCTGGGCGCTTGCCGCGCCCATGATTCTGTCCAATATCTCGGTACCGCTGGTGGCGCTGGTCGACAGCACCGTCATCGGTCACCTGCCCCATGCCCATCAACTCGGCGCCGTGGCCGTGGGCGCCAGCCTTTACACCTTCCTGGCGTGGGGCATGGGCTTCCTGCGCATGGGCACCACCGGTTTCGCCGCGCAGGCGGCCGGCCGAGGCGATGGCGCGGCGTTGCGGCAGATCCTGTTGCAGGGCTTGTTGCTGGCCCTGGGGCTGGCGATTGTCCTGGGCGCAGCAGGCGTACCCCTGAGCGGAGTCGCGCTGCACTTTATGCAGCCTTCGGCGGAGCTGGACCAACTGACCCGCGAATTCTTTCACACCCGACTATTCGGCCTGCCGGCAGCCCTGGCCAGTTATGCACTGGTTGGCTGGTTCCTCGGCACGCAGAACGCTCGGGCACCCCTGGCGATACTGCTGAGCACCAACCTGGTCAACATTGCCTTGAACCTGTGGTTCGTTCTGGGCCTGGAATGGGGGGTGACAGGGGCCGCCCGGGCCTCAGTCATCGCTGAATGGACCGGAGCAATCATCGGCCTGCTGATGACCCGCAAGGCCCTGCGCGCCTACCCCGGGCACATCGCCTGGGCGGCGCTGGCCATCTGGCAGAGCTGGCGACCCTTGCTGGCGGTCAATCGCGACATCTTCATTCGCAGCCTGGCGCTGCAGTCGATTTTTTTCCTGATCACCGTGCAAGGTGCGCGGCTGGGCGACGCCACTGTCGCCGCCAATGCGCTGCTGCTCAACGGCCTGTTGCTGACGGCTCATGCACTGGATGGCCTGGCCCACGCTGTGGAAGCGTTGTGCGGCCATGCCATTGGCGCCCGTGACCGGCAGGCGTTGCGCCGCTCCCTGGTGGTGGCCTGCGGCTGGTCGCTGCTGGCGAGCCTGGGTTTTGCCGTGCTGTTCCTGTTTGGCGGGCAACTGTTCATCGAGATGCAGACCGATATCCAGAGTGTGCGCGACACTGCGTTCATCTACCTGCCCTACCTGGCCGCGCTGCCATTGATTGCCGTGTGGAGCTACCTGCTCGATGGCCTGTTCATCGGCGCTACGCGCGCCCGGGAAATGCGCAATGGCATGTTGTTGACGGTGGCCCTGCTGCTGCCCTTCGCCTGGGCGCTGCAAGGGTTGGGCAACCACGGTCTATGGCTGACCTTCCTGCTGTTCATGTTGCTGCGCAGCCTGACACTTGGCGCGTTTGCCTGGTATCTGCAACGCAACGACGGCTGGTTTGCCGGCAAAGCTCACTGAGCCGGCGTGGCCTTGATGAAGCCTGCGACTTCATCCAGCACCGGCGCCAGGCCCCGCATTGGCCGGGACAACGCTGCCACCAGGGTGGCATGACCGGTGCGGGAGAAATACAGGTCGCGCACCGGCACCCCGGCTTCGCGCAACTTGCGCGCCAGGCCACCGGTGTTGCGGCCAGGGTCGACCAGCTCATCATCGCTGGACGCCATAAGCAACGCCGGTGGCGCGCCTCGACTGACATGGTTGATCGGTTGTGACAGGGCCGGCGAATTCGGCCAGAAGAACACCGGGCGCACGTCAGGGTTAACGATGGGCAGAAAGTCATAGGGACCGGCCAGGCCGATCCAGCCGCTGATGTCATGGGGCGACATGCCAGCAGCTCCCAGTAATTGCGGGTCCAGTGCCAGCATCGCGACGTTGTACGCGCCGGAGCTATGCCCCATCAGGTACAGCCGCTGCGGATTGCCGGAAAACTGCTGGATGTGCGAGCGGGTCCAGGCTACGGCCTTGGCGCCATCCTCGAGAAACGCCGGGTAGCGCACCTGCGGATACAGGCGATAGTCCGCCAGCACCGCCACGATTCCCCGGGATGCCAGGGCCTCACCGACAAAACTGTAATCGCTGCGCGATCCGCTGTTCCAGCTGCCGCCGTAGAAAAACACCACCACCGGGGCGTTTTCCATGGGGTGGCGCGGGACGTACACATCGAGTTTTTGCCGCGGGTCGCTGCCATAGGCAATGCCCTCGGTCTTGTCGAAGCTGTCTTTAGGGGTCAGTGCATTAAGCGCCTTGAGCGGTGAACAGGCCGCGATCGCAGCCAGCACCAGCGCGCCAATGGCCCGTTTGCAAAATAGCCGAATCCTGATCGCCATCGACGCCACACCTCAGGGTTTGTTGTTCTGCCACAGATAGCGCAACCACAACCACGCATCGAGCACCTGACGCTCGCTCGAAGCCAGCGCCAGGCCTTCCTGAAGATGGGACCACGGGCGCTCTTAATCGGTCCCCGTGGTTTCACTCCACTGCCAGGCTCGCCCGCGCCAGGCCAACCGGCCCCACGCGAATCAAGCCTTGGCGCCAACCCGTCAGGACGACAGGTAAGACGAACGGGTCAGGCCCAGACGCAAGGCGTCGAGGAACTGGGTGCGTTCGGCGGCAGTGATGCGCGCGCTGGCGCATTTGTCGCGGTAGTGGGTCATCAGCTCTTCCGGCGACAAGTGCACGTAGCGCAGCATGTCTTCGATGGTGTCGTGGGTTTCGATACCGGCGTGATACACACTGCCATCCGCGTTCTGGTAGATGTTCACCGAGTCGGTGTCACCGAACAGGTTGTGCATGTCGCCGAGAATTTCCTGGTAGGCGCCCACCAGGAAGATACCCAGCAGGTAGTCTTCACCTTCGTTCAGACCGTGTACCGGCAGGCTGGTCTCGATGCTCTGCTCGTCGACGTATTGCTTGATCTTGCCGTCGGAGTCGCAGGTCAGGTCTTGCAGCACGGCACGGCGCAGCGGCTCCTCGTCGAGACGGTGCAGCGGCAGGATCGGCAGGACCTGGCCGATGGCCCAGGTGTCCGGCAGGCTCTGGAATACCGAGAAGTTGCAGATGTACTTGTCGGCCAGTTTGTCGTTGAGTTCGTCGAGCACCTGGCGGTGCGAACGCTGACGCGCCTTCAACGAGTTGTGCAGGCGACGGCACACCGCGAAGTAGCATTGCTCGGCCAGGGCTTTTTCCGCCAGGGTCAGCTTGCCATCGGCGTACTGGGTAGCCACGTCGCTCATGTAGTGAGTGGCGCGCCAGTAGGTTTCGGTGACCATCTCGATGTCGGTCGGGCCCAGCAGGTCTACCAGCCACTGCACGGTTTCCGGCAGGGCATCCTTGTTATCGATCTGCGGCACGTCGTCGTTGTGTTTCTCGACGTCGGTGACCTGCACCACCAGCATGGCGTGGTGCGCCGTCAGCGAGCGACCGCTTTCGGAGAAGATGTTCGGGTGCGGCAGGCTCTGCGCGTCGCAGAATTCCTTGAGCATCCCGACCACGACGCCGGCGTAGTCGTCCATGTCGTAGTTGATCGAACTGGCGTTACGCGAGTGGGTACCGTCGTAGTCGACGCCCAGGCCGCCACCGACGTCGATATGATCCACCGGCAGGCCGAGGTTGCGCAGTTCGCCGTAGTAGCGGATCGCTTCCTTGAAGCCGTGCTGGTAGTCCGCCAGGTTGGCGATCTGCGAACCCATGTGGAAGTGCAACAGGCGGATGCCTTGGTCCAGGCCCGCCGCGCGGAAACGCTCGACCACCGACAGCAGCTGCGCCGCCGACAGGCCGAATTTGGATTTCTCGCCGCCGGTATCCGCCCACTTGGACGACGCCAGGGACGACAGGCGCACGCGCAGGCCGACCTGAGGCTTGACCTTCAGCGAGGCGGCTTCTTCGATCACCAGCTCAACTTCGGATTCTTTCTCGATCACGATGAACACATTGTGGCCGAGTTTCTGCCCCATCAAGGCCAGGCGGATGAACTCGCGGTCCTTGTAGCCATTGCAGACGATGGTGCCGCCTTTGGGCGCCAGGGCCAGCACGGCCAGCAGCTCGGGTTTGGAACCGGCTTCAAGGCCAATGGAAACATCCTGGGTGGCGATGATGTTTTCGATCACCGCTTCCTGCTGGTTGACCTTGATCGGGTAAAGCGCGGTGTACTTGCTCTGGTATTCCAAGCGTTCGATGTTCGAATCGAATGCACCGGTCAGCTGACGCACGCGGTCTTGCAGGATGTCGGGAAAACGAACCAGCAATGGCAGGGACAAGCCGCTCTTGCGCAGCTGGTCAACTTGCTCGAACAGGTCGATAGGCGAACTGGCGGGGCCGTTCGGACGAACCTCGACGCGACCGGCGTCATTGATGGCGAAATACCCGGCCCCCCAATGGCGGATCCCGTAAACACTGCGGCTGTCCGCAACTGTCCATTGGCTGCCATCGTCTTTGCGTGTGCGTCGTACGGACATTGAAGTCCCCTATAAAGAAGTCATAGAGCGTCGCCTGGGTTCAGGCCGGCGCAGTCTAAAGAATGAAAATGACGGTTCGTCAACGAGGGGGTAGACCTCGCCGACCGCAGTGAGTTTAGAAACCGGTCAGAACAGGCTCTGTGAAAACCATGTGGACGACGCCAGACCTGCTGTGAGGACTGGATCAAGTCGAGGGTGGTTTTCACAGAGGCTGCTAGCCGCCGGACTTCTTTGCCTTGAAACCGAGCTTGATCAATTCAGCCAAGAGTAGTTCGACATGATCGCCCTGGATTTCAATGATGCCGTCTTTCAACGCACCCCCGGTCCCGCAACGTTTTTTCAACGTGGTCGCCAGGTCCTTGAGCGCATCTTCAGCCAGGGGCACACCGGTGATGGTGGTCACCGTCTTGCCGCCACGTCCCTTGCTTTCGCGACGTACGCGAGCAATGCCGTCACCGGCCGGGATCACGGTCTGTTTGCAGATGCAGGCGTCCACCGGTTTACTGCACTCGGGGCAATGACGACCTGCGTCGGTGGAAAATACCAGGCCACCTAGGGCGGCGAAGGATGCGGCTTTTTTGGCCACCGGCAATCCTCTTGGGAGGACAAAGACTGGCCGCAGCGCATGGCTATCGACCGCGAAGCCCCACTCAGGCAGGGGCAGCGCTACTGAAACGGAAAAGCCGGTGTAGGAGCTGACGAGTGCAACGAGGCTGCGATCTTTTGATCTTGATTCAATGGCAAATCAAAAGATCGCAGCCTGCGGCAGCTCCTACGCCGTACTGATGTCGGTTCAGTTTGAAAAGGTCGCGCAGTGTAACGGCAAAAACGCCGATTGCTAAGAGCCAATCGGCGCCAATTTATAGCTCTTTTGCGACGTCTTTCCCGCAGGCGCGAAGATAGCGCTTCAAAGCCGCCAGCGAGTCCGGGCAGTAAGGCTTCTGCCGGATTTCCAGCATTACCTGGTCGATGGGTAGAAAGCGCGCTTCAACCACCTCTTCCGGCTGCAGGATCAACGGCCCGTCCCACACTGCCGAGAACGCCGAACACCACAGGCGATTGCCGGTGTCCTCGAAGTAGAAATGGTCGTGGGCGGTCAACTCCACCCCGCCAACGCCCAGCTCTTCTTCCAGTTCCCGTGCGGCCGACTCGGCGTAGGTTTCGGTGGCAAGCACCATGCCGCCAGCGGCAACGTCCCAGTAACCGGGATAGATCGCCTTGCTCAGGGTGCGGCGGTGCACGCACAGCTCACCCGCCGAATTGAACAGCATGATGTAGGTGCCACGCCCGATCAGGCCCCGCTCGCGCAGGTCGGAACGGACCAGCGCGCCGAGCAGGTTGTCCTGCTCATCGACCCAGGCAATCTGCTCGGCGTCCGAGGCCGCGCGGTGGGCGGCCTCTTTGTCGCTGTCAGCCATGACTCAGCCCTGATTCAGCAATTGACGCAAGTCGATCACTGCGGCGTTCGCCCGGGAAATGTAGTTGGCCATGACCAGTGAGTGGTTGGCCAGAACGCCAAAGCCGCTGCCGTTAAGGATCATCGGACTCCACACCGGCTCCTGCGAAGCTTCCAGCTCACGAATGATCTGGCGCACGCTGACGGTGGCGTTTTTCTTCGCCAGCACGTCAGCGAAGTCGACTTCAATGGCGCGCAGCAGGTGAGACAAGGCCCATGCCTGGCCCCGGGCTTCATAGAATACGTTGTCGATCTGCATCCACGGGGTTTCGACGATTTCCTCGTCAACCTGTGGTACCTGGCCCGGGGCCACGACCTCGGTTTTCAATGCGGTGTTGAGCTTGACCCGGCCAACGCTGGCCGACAGTCGCTGCGACAACGAACCCAGGCGTGTGCCCACATCGCCCAACCAGTTGTTGAGGTTGTCGGCACGAGCGTAGAACAGCGCATTTTTCTGCGAAGGATCGGACAGGCGAGCCTGGTAGCGGCTCAGGGAATTGATGCCTTCCTGATACTCGGACTCACTGGACGGCAGCACCCAGCTCTTGTTGTCGAAGTTGAAGCGCGGTTCGGCCTTGGCCAGGTCCGAGTCTTCCGCCGATTGCGATTGCGAGCGGGCAAAATCTTTACGCAGTGCTCGCGTCAGGTCGCGCACCTGCACCAGCACCCCGTATTCCCAGCTTGGCGTGTTGTCCATCCACAGGCCTGGCGGGAAACGGTCATTGGAAATATAGCCGCCCGGCTTGCTCAGCAAGGTATCGGCCACGGTCTTGAGGGTTTCAACCGTGGTGTAGCCGATGACCATCTGCTTGCCTTCTTTCTCGGCAGCGACCTGGGCATTCTGCTGAACCGGGAACAGTGCCGGCTCCTGGCTCCAATACCAGCCCAGGGCGATAGCCACCAACAGGTACAGGCCGATCAAGGTGACCAGCGCCCGGCTGAACAACAGTCCACCTATATAGCTGCGGGCGGCTGATTTTGGTTCAGCGGCACGTTCAGGCGCGCTGCCCGCGCGGTTCTTCCAGTCCAGCATGGCGATATCCTTTCAATCACTTGAGTTCATCGGTTCGACCACAACCCTACGCCATCGTGCCTCGTTTGCCGCGCATTAATACGCGCATGCCGCAAGCATCAATCGCACGGTCGATACCGCCACTATAAATGAACACCACGCCTTGTGTTGGTGCGGCGTACGCATCCCGTACGCAGCACCGCGACTCGCCAGTCATAAACTGAATGAGCTCGCTATGCAGATTATTGACATGCGACACTGATCCACCCTCGGAAGAGATGCTAGCATAGAGCCACCAGTCGATCTCAGCATGCACCCTAACTAGTAGTCAGGATATGACCGAGCCAGAAGACCCCAGCCGTGAGCGCCTCAAGCACCACTTTGCCCAGCGGGTAATTCATCAGGCACGTCAGATTCTTGAGACATGGCAGCGCCTGCAGCGCAGCGAGTGGTCTGCCACCGACCTGGCGGAACTGAGCGAAGCCAACCTGCGCCTGTTGCGGTTCGCCGAGCGCTTCGAGCAGCCGGAACACATGCAACTGGCCCGCCACATCGGCCAGGCACTTGACGCAGTCGAGACCAATCGCGGTCGCCTCAGCAGCGGCCTGATCACTGACCTCAACCGCCTGATGCAGCGGCTGTCGCGCACCGGCCTGCGCCAGGGCGATCAGCTCGATCAGACGTTCCTGCCGCCCTTGCGCAAACCGATCTACGTGATGCTGCAGGATCACGACCGCGCGGAGCGCCTGGCCAAACAGCTGGAATTTTTCGGTCTTAGCGCCCAGTCCCTGGACAGCGTGGCGGCGTTTCGCTCCTCGATGGTCGAGCGCCTGCCGGCGGCGATTGTCATGGATGTGGATTTCAGCGGGCCCGGCATCGGCCTCAAACTCGCCGCCGAAGCCCAGGAAGGCCTGGAACAACAACTGCCGCTGCTGTTCTTCAGTCTTAATGAAACCGACACCCCGACCCGCCTCGCCGCCGTGCGTGCCGGCGGCCAGGAGTTCCTCACCGGTACCCTCGAAGCGTCAAGCCTGCTGGAAAAGATCGAAGTGCTGACCTGCGTCGCACAGTACGAACCGTTCAAAGTGCTGATCATTGACGATTCCCGGGCCCAGGCCATGCACACCGAGCGCCTGCTCAATAGCGCCGGCATTGTCACCCGCACCTTGATCGAGCCTATACAGGCCATGGCCGAACTCGCGGACTTCCAGCCCGACCTGATCATCCTCGACATGTACATGCCGGCCTGCACCGGCACCGAGCTGGCCAAGGTCATCCGCCACAACGACCGATACGTCAGCGTGCCGATCATCTACCTTTCGGCCGAGGATGACCTGGACAAGCAACTCGACGCCATGAGTGAAGGGGGCGACGATTTCCTGACCAAACCGATCAAACCGCGGCACCTGATCACCACCGTGCGCAACCGCGCGGCACGGGCGCGCAACCTGAAGGCGCGGATGGTGCGCGACAGCCTCACCGGCCTGTACAACCACACCCATATCCTGCAGTTGCTGGAAGACTGCAGCTTTCGCGCGCGCCGCGAGAACAAGCCACTGAGCTTTGCCATGCTCGATATCGACCACTTCAAGCGGGTCAATGACAGTCATGGCCATCCGATGGGCGACCGGGTGATCAAGAGCCTGGCGCTGTTCCTCAAGCAGCGCCTGCGCAAGACTGACTTCATCGGCCGCTATGGTGGCGAAGAGTTCGCCATTGTGATGCCCGATACCGATCTGGAGTCGGCCCACAAAGTGCTCGATGAAATCCGCCAGCGCTTCGCCGAAATTCACTATCCGGCGCAGCCCCAGGACCTTTGGTGCACGTTCAGCGCCGGGGTGGTGGACCTCGGTGAAAACTCCGACAGCTTGATGATGGCGAGCCAGGCTGACGAGGCGCTGTACCGCGCCAAGCATGCCGGGCGCAACCGCGTGCAGTCCTCGCGGGAATCAAAGCAAAAGGCCACTATTTCATCTGAATCCACCGAACCAGTCATAACCCTGTAATAGAAACGCAATAACTTCGGGCGCTTACCATTCTGCCGTTGGTAGTCCCGCGATGCGCCTCAAGCTGCTGACCAATCTCAACACCGTCCTTTTAATTGCCGTGTGCGCTGCGCTTGGCGCGACCCTATGGTGGTCGCAAAAAGCCCTTGAACGACCCTATCTGCTGATGGAGCGTTACCTGAGCCTGTCCCAGCAGTTTCAACGGCAGGTGGTGGGCAACGTGCAGGATTACCTCGTCAGCGGTGATGCCCTGCGCCTGAGCAGTGCGGGCCAGGCGATCGATGAGCTTAAACACGAGCTCGATGAACTGCCGCCCTCCCTGGCCGACGCCGTGCGCCCCAGCCTTGCGGAGCTTGAAGGGTTCAGCAAAACCGAACTGCTCGCCGCCGGCAAGCTTGCAGGCGACCCCCAGGCGTTGCTGCTGCAGGCAGAACGGGAGCTGGGCGCAAACCTTGACCAGCTCAGCCAATATGCCAGTGCCAACGCGGACTACCTCAAGCCCTTGCTCAACGCCTCGCAGCACGTGGGCAAGCTGTCGCTGGCCCGGGACAAACTGGTCAGCAGCGGTCGCAGCGAACTGGCGGCGGAGGTGGAGCGCGAAGTCAGCAATATCCGCACCCAGGCCAGTATTCTGGAGGCCCTGCCCTTGCTGGGCGTGACGAGCAGCAGCGAGTCCAATACCGATGATTTTGCCGCCATGATGGGCCTGGAAAGCACTGAGAAGACCGTCGCCGAAGACGCCGGCATTCCCCTCAAACGGGAACTCAACAGCCTGTTGGCCCGCTACCCCGCAGAACTTGCCCGCACCCGCGAACAGATCGAAAAACGCAGCGAGCTCAGCGCTGCGACTCACCAGAAAATGACCGCCGTGCAGCAGTCCATTGCAGATCTGGAGCCGGCAGTGCGCGCGCAACACGGGCAAATCCAGAGTGAGGTGCGACTGCTGCAGGGGTTGATGATCGGCCTGATCCTGCTGATCGCACTGCTGATCGACACTCTGCAACGGCGACTGGCTCGCACCCTGACCAACCTCGCACCCGCCCTGTCGACCTGGGCCGAGGGCGATTTCAGCCGGGACATCGAACTGGGCAGGACCAACCGCGAATTGCACGACATTCAGGCTTCGCTCAACCGCCTGCGAGCCTACCTGGTCGACCTGGTGGGAACCATTCGCCTGAACGCCGAGCAAGTGGCCGGCAGCAGTCGCACCCTGGCCGAGTTGAGCAACGACCTGCACGGCGGCGCTGAGGATCAGGCCGGCGACACCGCGATGATCCGCGATTCTCTCGCAGAGCTGGAAGCTACGATCCAGCAAGTGGCCGGCGATGCCAGCCAAGCCGCCGACGCCAGTCGCCATGCGGGGCTGGCGGTAGAGCAAGGGCAGAAAGTCATCGGCCTGAGCCTTGCCGGCCTGCATGCCCTGGTCGGCGAAGTGCAAGGCAATGCGCAGATGATTGAACATCTGGCCGAAGAGTCGGCCACGATCGGCGGGGTACTGACGGTCATCCGCTCGATCGCCGACCAGACCAACCTGCTGGCCCTGAACGCCGCCATCGAGGCGGCTCGTGCCGGGGAAATGGGTCGCGGGTTTGCCGTGGTTGCAGAGGAAGTTCGCTCGCTGGCACAACGCACTGCCGGTGCCACGGCGCAGATCCAGACCTTGATTGCCGGGCTGCAAACGGCGGCACGCCAATCGGTCGAAGGCATGCGCGCCCAGGTCGGTCACGCGCAGTCCACCGCCAACCAGGCCCAGGCGGCGGACGGCGCACTGGATAAAATCGTCGATGCGATCCAGACCATTTCCGACACTGCAGTGCGCATTGCCGATGTGACTGCGCAGCAAAGTGGTGCGGTCAGTGAGATTCGCGATCACAGCGAGCGGATTCACCAGCTGGGTGGGGATAACTTGCTGCGAATTGGTGAAGGCCGTGAGCAAGGGGAACACTTGCTGGTGCTGGGCGGACGGTTGCACACGGCGGTACAGGCGTTTCGCGTCTGATCGAGCGCCTTCGCGAGCAAGCCCGCTCCCACACTGGATACATGCGCGGCACAGGCCCCAGTGGGAGCGGGCTTGCTCGCGACGGCGGCACACCTGCCAACCCCATCATGCCGGCCGGGCCCAAATGACCGGATTCAATCGGGCGGTCATATATTTCGCGCAAACATCGGCCATCGTGCTGGCTATTGCATAGAACTGGACAGTCACAAAGTCTTTGCGGCATAGTCGCCGGGTTCTGACAAATGCACTCGGATAACAAGGAACAGCAGATGGCAACCTTTCTGATTCTGCACGGACCCAACCTGAACTTGCTCGGCACCCGCGAACCGGGCACCTATGGCGCCACGACGCTGGCCCAGATCAACCAGGACCTGGAACGCCGTGCCCGTGAAGCCGGCCACCATTTGCTGCACCTGCAGAGCAATGCCGAGTATGAATTGATCGACCGCATCCACGCTGCCCGCAGCGAAGGTGTGGATTTCATCCTGATCAATCCAGCAGCTTTTACGCACACAAGTGTCGCTTTACGTGACGCGCTGCTGGCGGTGAGCATCCCATTCATCGAAGTGCATTTGTCTAACGTGCACAAACGCGAACCATTCCGCCATCACTCTTACTTCTCCGACGTAGCGGTGGGAGTGATCTGCGGCCTTGGCGCCAGCGGTTATCGACTGGCCCTGGAGGCCGCACTAGAGCAGCTTGAAACACAGGCAACGACTTGAACTACAAGCGTTAAGCGCCCCTGACCGACCCTTGGGAGTTGATGATTCATGGATATCCGTAAAGTTAAGAAACTGATCGAATTGCTGGAAGAGTCCGGCATCGACGAGCTCGAGATCAAGGAAGGCGAAGAGTCCGTACGTATCAGCCGCCACAGCAAGACGCCAGCTCAACAGTACTACGCACCGGCTCCAATGCACGCTCCGGCTCCAGCGCCTGCCGCTGCCGCCCCGGTTGCCGCCGCTCCTGCCGCTGCAGCCGCGCCTGTGCTGAACGGCACCGTTGCCCGCTCGCCGATGGTGGGTACTTTCTATCGCAAATCTTCGCCAAGCTCGCCGTCCTTCGTTGAAGTCGGCCAGACCGTGAAGAAAGGCGACACCCTGTGCATCGTTGAAGCGATGAAGATGATGAACCACATCGAAGCTGAAACCAGCGGTGTGATCGAATCCATCCTCGTCGAAGACGGCCAGCCGGTTGAGTACGACCAACCGCTGTTCACCATCGTTTGAACCGCGGAGAAACTTTGATGACTGCGAAGTTGGAAAAAGTTCTGATCGCCAACCGCGGTGAGATTGCCCTGCGGATCCTGCGTGCCTGTAAGGAAATGGGCATCAAGACTGTCGCCGTTTACTCCAAGGCCGACAAGGAGCTGATGCACCTGGGCCTGGCAGACGAATCCGTCTGCATCGGTCCGGCGTCGGCCGCCCATTCTTACCTGCACATTCCGGCAATCATCGCCGCAGCTGAAGTGACCGGTGCTACCGCCATTCACCCAGGCTACGGTTTCCTCGCGGAAAACGCTGATTTTGCTGAACAGGTCGAGAACTCCGGCTTCGCCTTCATCGGTCCGAAAGCCGACACCATTCGCCTGATGGGCGACAAGGTATCGGCCAAGCACGCGATGATCGCTGCTGGCGTTCCAACCGTTCCGGGTTCTGACGGCCCGCTGCCGGAAGACGAAGAAACCGCCCTGCGCATCGGTCGCGAAGTCGGTTACCCGGTGATCATCAAGGCCGCTGGCGGCGGCGGTGGTCGCGGCATGCGCGTTGTGCATAAAGAGGAAGACCTGATCTCCTCGGCGAAACTGACCCGTTCCGAAGCTGGCGCGGCGTTCGGCAACCCGATGGTCTATCTGGAAAAATTCCTGACCAACCCACGTCACGTGGAAGTTCAGGTGCTTTCCGATGGCCAGGGCCACGCCATCCATCTGGGCGACCGCGACTGCTCGCTGCAACGTCGTCACCAGAAGGTTCTCGAAGAAGCACCGGCACCGGGCATCGACGAGAAAGCTCGCCAGGAAGTCCTCGCACGCTGCGTTAAAGCCTGCATCGACATCAACTACCGTGGCGCGGGCACCTTCGAGTTCCTGTACGAGAACGGCGCGTTCTATTTCATCGAAATGAACACCCGCGTTCAGGTCGAGCACCCGGTTACCGAAATGGTCACTGGCATCGACATCGTCAAGGAGATGCTCAGCATCGCCGCTGGCAACAAGCTGTCGTACACCCAGGAAGACGTCGTCATCCGCGGTCACGCACTTGAATGCCGGATCAACGCCGAAGACCCGAAAACCTTCATGCCAAGCCCAGGCACGGTCAAGCACTTCCACGCTCCAGGCGGCAACGGCGTTCGCGTCGATTCGCACCTGTACAGTGGTTATGCCGTTCCGCCGAACTACGATTCGTTGATCGGCAAGCTGATCACCTACGGCGCAACCCGTGACGAAGCCCTGGCGCGCATGCGCAATGCGCTGGACGAAATCGTGGTCGACGGGATCAAGACCAACATCCCGCTGCACCGCGACCTGGTCCGCGACGAAGGCTTCTGCAAAGGTGGAATCAACATCCACTACCTGGAACACAAGCTGGCTGGCGACAAGCACTAAGCTTTAGCTGGTAATCAACCAAGCCGCCTTCGGGCGGCTTTGTTGTTTTTGATCAAAAGATCGCAGCCTTCGGCAGCTCCTACGGGAGTTCACATTCCTCTGTAAGAGCTGCCGAAGGCTCGGGCCGCGTTAGGACGATCTTTTGATTTTTTCAGATGGTCGTCATCGGCCCCGCGCTCGCGTAAACTTGCGCGCTTCTCGCAGCCCGCTAGGCTGCAATCAATATTTTTCAAAGGTGCCCGCCATGCCTTGGCTGCAAGTCCGTCTCGCCATCAGCCCAGAACAAGCCGAAACCTACGAAGACGCTTTCCTTGAAGTGGGCGCCGTGTCGGTGACCTTCATGGACGCTGAAGATCAGCCGATTTTCGAACCGGAACTCAACACCACGCCACTGTGGTCGCACACGCACCTGCTGGCCCTGTTCGAAGGCGGCACTGAAGCGGCGAGCGTGCTGGCGCATCTTGAATTGCTGACCGGCAGCCCATTGCCCGAGCATCACAGCGAAGTCATCGAAGACCAGGACTGGGAGCGCAGCTGGATGGACGGTTTCCAGCCGATGCGTTTTGGCCAGCGCCTGTGGATTGTCCCGAGCTGGCACGCCGCACCCGAGCCTGACGCGGTGAACCTGTTGCTGGATCCGGGCCTGGCGTTTGGCACCGGCACACACCCGACCACCGCACTGTGCCTGGAGTGGCTCGATGGTCAGGACCTGAAGGATTGCAACGTGCTCGACTTCGGTTGCGGCTCGGGCATCCTGGCGATCGCCGCCCTGTTGCTGGGCGCCAGGGAAGCCGTAGGCACTGACATCGACGTGCAGGCGCTGGAAGCTTCCCGGGACAATGCGGGGCGCAACAACATTGCCGAAGCGTTGTTCCCGTTGTATTTGCCAGAAGATCTGCCGCAGGTGAAGGCCGACGTATTGGTCGCCAATATCCTCGCCGGGCCGCTGGTTTCCCTGGCGCCGCAACTGTCCAGCCTGGTCAAGCCGGGTGGCCGCCTGGCGCTGTCGGGCATCCTCGCCGAGCAGGGCGAAGACGTCGCCAGGGCCTACGCCCAGGACTTCGACCTGGACCCGATCGCCAATCGCGATGGCTGGGTGCGCATCACTGGCCGTCGGCGCTAGAATGGGCGCCTGCATTCATCGGATCGCCGCATGACCGACAGCTTCGTCACCCAGTGTCCGCATTGCCAAAAGAGCTTCCGCGTCAGCCATGCCCAGTTGAGCGTGGCCCGCGGAGTGGTTCGTTGCGGGTCATGCCTGCAGGTTTTTAATGCCGCCAAGCAGCTGCTGGAGCAACACGCCGGCAAGGAGCCTGTTGCCTCCACATCCCCAGTCATCGTCGAGCCGCCAGAGCAACGGGCCATCAGCCTGAAGCAATGGACGGCCGCCGAGCTGGACCTGGACAGCATGGACCTCGACGAAGAACTCGCGCGCCTGGAGCAGCGGGAGATCCAGCCGACCACCGAATTCGGCCGGCACCGCGAAGATTCACTGAGTGCGCGACGCGACAGCGCCGATCATGAGCAAGCCCCCTGGGCCGATAGCCTGTACAGCGAATCGGCGGCCGAGCGGGCACAGGCCAGCCAGGTCGAGGAAGCGGCCGCGGTGGTGCCGTTTACTCCACTCAAGCCAGCCCGTACCGAACCCTCGCTGACCCTGGAGCTGGTCGAGCTCGACGATGAGCCGCGCCCTCCCCTGGTGCGCCAGGAACTGGTGCTGGAGCCGCCACCCGCGCCGGAACGTCTGTCCCTGTCCGCGGTGGATGACCTGGATGACGACCTGCCTTCGATCGAGCCGTTGCGTAAAAAGCGCAGCGAACCGGCAGTGCGCGCCGAGGTGCTGCAGGACCTGACCGACGACCCGCTGCAACTGGACTGGCAAAAACGTCGTTCGCCCTGGGGCCGCCGTTTCATCTGGATGCTATTGGTGGCGCTCGCCGCGCTTGCGCTGGGCGGCCAGTACGTTGCGTATCATTTCGAAGAACTCGCGCGTCAGGACCAGTACCGTCCCTGGTTCCAGCAGCTGTGCCCGCAAATCGGTTGCACCGTGCCGTCCAAGGTCGACATCGCGAAAATCAAGAGCAGCAACCTGGTCGTGCGCAGCCACCCGGAATTCAGCGGTGCCCTGGTGGTCGATGCGATCATCTACAATCGCGCGCCGTTCTCCCAGCCATTCCCCCTGCTGGAGCTGCGTTTTGCCGACCTCAACGGTCACCTGATCGCCAGGCGTCAGTTCAAACCCGGCGAATACCTCAATGGCGATCTCGAAGGCATGGCGGAAATGCCGCCGCAGACGCCCATCCACATCGCGCTGGATATTCTCGATCCAGGCTCCAAAGCGGTGAACTACAGCCTGAGTTTTCATTCGCCCGAGTGAAACGCTTCACTGATCCGCGATTGACGACGGATTTCTGACTGAGCGTGCCTGGACCAAACCGCTGGCGATAACAGAATAACTGTTCAGATTTTGTTCAATTCAGCCTTTATCCAGTCATCGAGAGCGGGTATCATGCCAACCCTTTTTCGAACTCTCATGATCCGGCCCCACAACAGGGAAGTCCTATGTCGGCGGTACGCATCGGTCCATATACATTGCACAACGGCTTGATTCTCGCCCCCATGGCGGGCGTCACAGACCAACCCTTTCGTCAGCTGTGCAAGCGACTGGGCGCCGGGCTGGTAGTTTCAGAAATGGTCACCAGCGACATGAGCTTGTGGAACACCCGCAAGTCCCGCATGCGCATGATCCACGAAGGTGATCCCGAGCCCCGCTCGGTACAGATCGCCGGTGGCGATGCGCAGATGCTGGCAGATGCGGCACGGGCCAACGTCGAACTGGGCGCACAGATTATTGACATCAACATGGGCTGCCCGGCCAAGAAGGTCTGCAACAAGGCCGCCGGCTCCGCACTGTTGAAGGATGAAGCATTGGTGACCGAGATCCTGCGGGCCGTCGTGGCCGCAGTCGATGTGCCGGTCACCCTGAAGATCCGCACCGGCTGGGACCGGGACAACAAGAACGGCCTGACGGTGGCGAAGATCGCCGAGCAGGCAGGAATCACGGCGCTGGCGGTGCATGGCCGCACCCGTGCCGACCTGTACACCGGTGAAGCCGAGTACGACACCATTGCCGCGATCAAGCAGGCGGTGTCGATCCCGGTGTTTGCCAACGGCGATATCGATTCGCCGGAAAAGGCCCGGTATGTGCTCGACGCCACCGGTGCCGATGGCCTGCTGGTAGGGCGGGCTGCCCAGGGGCGGCCATGGATTTTTCGCGAGATCGATCATTACCTGCGCACCGGTGAAAAACTTCCGGCGCTGGAACTGATCGAGGTGGAACGCATACTGCTAGAGCATTTGGCCGCGCTGCACGTTTTCTATGGAGACGTCATGGGTGTGCGCATTGCTCGCAAGCATGTGGGCTGGTATCTCGCAACCTTGCCGGGCGCCAGGGAGTTTCGCGCCCACTTCAATCGTTTGGAAGATACGGAAGCACAATGCGCCAACGTTCAGGGCTTCTTCGCCGAACGTTACAAGAGCCTGACAGGGGACGGAGAAGGGGTGGCCGCATGACGATGATGACCGAGACTTTAGTGAGTGGAACAACACCCGTGAGCGACAACGTGAATTTGAAACAGCACCTCAATACGCCTAGCGAAGAAGGCCAGACCCTTCGCGGGAGTGTCGAGAAGGCGCTGCACAATTATTTCGCCCACCTTGAGGGCGCTGCAGTCACGGATGTGTACAACCTGGTGCTCTCCGAAGTCGAGGCTCCCCTGCTCGAGTGCGTGATGAACTACGTCAAGGGCAACCAGACCAAGGCCAGCGAACTGCTCGGACTGAACCGGGGCACGCTGCGCAAGAAACTCAAGCAGTACGATTTGCTGTAAGCATTCAATCAAACCAGAAAGGCGCCCGCGTAAAAACGGTCGCCTTTTTTGCTGACTCCTTTGCTTTTGATGGAAATTGAGATGACCGACCAGACTACCCGCCTGCCGATCCGCCGCGCCTTGATCAGCGTTTCCGACAAGACCGGGATCCTCGAATTCGCCAAGGAGCTTGAAGCCTTGGGCGTCGAGATCCTCTCCACCGGCGGAACGTTCAAGCTGCTGCGCGACAACGGTGTTGCCGCAGTGGAAGTCGCGGATTACACCGGTTTCGCAGAAATGATGGACGGTCGGGTGAAAACCCTGCACCCGAAAATCCACGGCGGGATCCTCGGTCGTCGCGGCATCGATGACGCCATCATGAACGAGCACGGCATCAAGCCGATCGATCTGGTAGCCGTCAACCTGTACCCGTTCGAAGCCACCATCAACAAGCCAGGCTGCGACCTGCCGACCGCCATCGAAAACATCGACATCGGCGGCCCGACCATGGTCCGTTCCGCGGCAAAAAACCACAAAGATGTAGCGATCGTGGTGAATGCCAGCGACTACGCCAGCGTGCTCGAAGGTCTCAAGGCCGGCGGCCTGACCTACGCCCAGCGTTTCGACCTGATGCTCAAGGCCTTCGAACACACGGCCGCCTATGACGGCATGATCGCCAACTACATGGGCACCGTAAACCAGGCTGCCGATACGCTGAGCACTGAAGGTCGCAGCGAATTCCCGCGCACTTTCAACAGCCAGTTCGTCAAGGCCCAGGAAATGCGCTACGGCGAGAACCCGCACCAGAGCGCGGCGTTCTACGTGGAAGCCAAGCCTGCCGAAGTCGGCATCGCCACCGCGACCCAACTGCAAGGTAAAGAGCTGTCGTACAACAACGTGGCGGACACCGACGCCGCGCTGGAATGCGTGAAGAGTTTCGTCAAACCAGCCTGTGTGATCGTCAAGCACGCCAACCCGTGCGGCGTGGCCGTAAGCCCCGACGCCGAAGGCGGTATCCGCCAGGCCTACGAGCTGGCCTATGCCACTGATACCGAGTCTGCGTTCGGCGGCATCATTGCCTTCAACCGCGAACTGGATGCTGAAACGGCCAAGGCCATCGTCGAGCGTCAGTTCGTCGAAGTGATCATTGCCCCGTCCGTCAGCGAAGAAGCTCGCGCCATCGTCGCCGCCAAAGCCAACGTGCGCCTGCTGGCCTGTGGCGAGTGGTCGGCCGATCGCGCTGCTGCGTGGGATTACAAGCGCGTCAATGGCGGCCTGCTGGTGCAGAGCCGTGACATCGGCATGATCGGCAGCGAAGACCTGAAAGTGGTGACCAAGCGCGCACCGACCGAACAGGAAATCAACGACCTGATCTTCGCCTGGAAAGTCGCCAAGTACGTCAAATCCAACGCCATTGTGTACGCCAAGAACCGCCAGACCATCGGCGTCGGCGCTGGCCAGATGAGCCGCGTGAACTCCGCGCGAATCGCCGCGATCAAGGCTGAACACGCGGGTTTGCAAGTGCAGGGTTCGGTGATGGCATCGGACGCGTTCTTCCCGTTCCGCGATGGCCTGGACAATGCGGCCAAGGCCGGTGTCACTGCGGTGATCCAGCCAGGCGGCTCGATGCGCGACGCAGAAGTGATTGCCGCCGCTGATGAAGCCGGCATCGCCATGGTGTTCACCGGCATGCGCCACTTCCGTCACTAACCAGACAACGGCCGCACTGAAACCGGCATCTGCTGCGTTGGAGGCTACCTTGATGATGCTCATTGCCAAAAGGCAACTCCGCTCATCAAGGTAGCCTCCGCCTTGCATCTACCGGCTTCATTGCGACCTCCTGCAGCGCGAAGCGCTTCAGGTTCTAAAACAGAATTAGCTTCATCCGAGGTTTTTGAAATGAATGTTTTGATCATTGGCAGCGGTGGCCGTGAACACGCCCTGGCCTGGAAAGTGGCTCAGGATCCGCGCGTGCAGAAGGTTTTTGTTGCGCCTGGCAACGCCGGCACCGCGATTGAAGCCAAGTGCGAAAACGTTGCGATCGATGTGCTGGCCCTTGAACAGCTTGCCGACTTCGCCGAGAAAAATGTCTCACTGACTATCGTAGGCCCGGAAGTGCCACTGGTGGCCGGCGTGGTCGATCTGTTCCGCACACGCGGCCTCGACTGCTTCGGCCCGACCGCTGGCGCAGCCCAGCTGGAAGGCTCCAAGGCGTTCACCAAGGACTTCCTGGCTCGCCACAAGATCCCGACAGCCGACTATCAGAACTTCACCGAGATCGAGCCTGCCCTGGCTTACCTGCGTGAAAAAGGTGCGCCGATCGTCATCAAGGCCGACGGCCTGGCGGCCGGTAAAGGCGTGATCGTCGCCATGACCCTGGCCGAAGCCGAGGACGCCGTACGCGACATGCTCGCTGGCAATGCCTTCGGCGACGCTGGCTCCCGCGTAGTCATCGAAGAGTTCCTGGACGGTGAAGAAGCCAGCTTCATCGTCATGGTTGACGGCAAGAACGTACTGCCAATGGCCACCAGCCAGGATCACAAACGCGTCGGCGATGGCGATACCGGCCCGAACACAGGCGGCATGGGTGCCTACTCCCCTGCCCCGGTGGTCACCAGCGAAGTGCACCAACGCGTAATGGATCTGGTGATCTGGCCGACCGTTCGCGGCATGGCCGATGAAGGCAACGTTTACACGGGCTTCCTGTACGCCGGCCTGATGATAGACAAAGCCGGCAACCCTAAAGTCATCGAATTCAACTGCCGTTTCGGCGACCCTGAGACCCAGCCGGTCATGCTGCGCCTGCAGTCGAGCCTGGTGTTGCTGGTCGAAGCCGCCCTGGCGCAAGCGCTGGACAAGGTAGAAGCACAGTGGGATCCACGTCCGAGCGTCGGCATCGTGCTGGCAGCGGGCGGCTATCCTGGTGATTACGCCAAAGGCGTGGCCATCAATGGCCTGGACGCTGCCGCGGCACTGGAAGGCAAGGTCTTCCACGCCGGTACAGCGCTCAAGGATGGACAAGTGGTCACCGCCGGTGGTCGAGTGCTCTGTGCGACCGCCATGGGCGCCAGTGTCGATGCGGCTCAACAGCAGGCTTACCAGCTGGCAGCCAAAATCGATTGGGAAGGCAGCTTCTATCGCAAGGACATCGGCTACCGCGCCATTGCCCGTGAGCGTGGCGAAAATCAGGAATAGTCGATCCATTCGGTCGGGCAAGGGCCTCAAGCCCTTGCCGGACTATTCCGGCGCCGCGCATAGTTATATTCTGGCATCAACCTACGAAGGGATTTCGCCGTGCGCTGGCTCAGGATTGCCGTAAGTCTCACCGTCACTCTGCTGACCTTGCTCTGCATGCTCCCGGCCCAGGCCGCGCAAGGCAGTGGCTGGGCCGTATTGCTCGACGAGCAGGGCAACCTGCAGTTGAGCGACATCCGTTCCGCCCGTTATACCAATCAGTTCAGCCCTATCGAACTTGAACGCCTGACGGCGGCCGAGCCCGGTGGCGCGCTCTGGCTACGCTTCAGGCTGGCCCCCGGCAAACACGAGCAGGTGCTGAAGATATTCGCTCCGGACCTCGAAAACCTCAAACTCTACGTGCTGGACGGCGACAAGCTCATCGACCAGACCCAGGCCGGCGCCGATCAGCCGCAAGCTGAGCGGCGAATGGCTGGCAGTGATGTCCTGTTGCCGCTGCCACAAAGCAATAACACCCTGGATGTCTACCTGCGCCTGGTTTCCGATCACCAGATGCGCCCCTACATCACCCTGCAATCGGCTATCAGCACCGCCGCCAACCAGACCCAGACACTGATCTACGGCCTGCTGTTCGGTTGCATCGCCATGCTGATCCTGCACAACCTCATCCGTTACGCCTACACGCGATCACGCAGCAGTCTTTGGCTGGCCGGGTGCGAGGCCTTGTTGATGCTCAGCCTGGCCCTGTTGCTGAATCTTGCCGGCCCCTGGTTGCCAGCCTGGCACGCCATCCAGACGCCCGGAGCGTATCTGGCCCTGCTGCTGACCGCGCCCTGCGGACTGATGTTTGCCTATCGCTTTTTTGCCCCCCTGGGCTCGCACCCGCTCAATAAACTGCTACAGGGGGAAATGCTGTTCATCATCGCCTGCGGCCTGTTGCTGTTGTTCGTCAACACGCTGCCGCTGAACATCATTACCTATGGGCTGGTCGCCCTCGCCGGCCTGAGCATGTTGTTCGCCGGGGCCTGGCACCTGCAAAAAGGCTATCGCCCGGCGCGCTTTTTCGTGGTGGCCATGGTGGCGTTCAACCTCGGCACCTTGATCATCCTCCCGGCACTGCTGGGGCTGACACTGGTGGAACCCCAGGGCCTTATCACCACGCTGCTGGCGTTCATCTGCCTCAGTGGCCTGTTGATGAGCATCGCCCTGAGCGAGCGCCAGCGCAGCATCACCGAAAGCCGTTTCAGCATCAGCCGCGACCTGGCTGCCAGCAATGCCGAGATCAATGCCAAGGCCGAGTTCCTCGCCAAGATCAGTCACGAAATCCGTACGCCCATGAATGGTGTACTGGGCATGACCGAACTGCTGCTGGGCACCCCGCTTTCAGTCAAACAACGCGACTACGTCCAGACAATCCACAGCGCCGGCAACGAACTGCTCACACTGATCAACGAGATTCTCGACATCTCCAAACTCGAATCCGGGCAGATTGAACTGGACGATGTGCAGTTCGACCTCAACGCGCTGATCGAGGACTGCCTGAGCATCTTCCGCGCCAAGGCCGAGCAACAGAACGTCGAGCTGATCAGCTTTATCCAGCCGCAAGTCCCGCGGGTCATCAGCGGTGACCCGACGCGCCTGCGCCAGACCCTGCTGAGCTTGCTGGAAAACGCCCTGAAAAAAACCGACGAAGGCGAAATCCTGATCGTTGTGGCATTGGATGAACGCAGCGCCAAACCGCGGTTGCGCATTGCCGTGCAGGACAGTGGCGAGCCGATGGACGCCGAGGAGCGCGACGCACTGATGCACGCCGAACTCCACAGCAAGCATTTCCTGTCGGCCAACCGTGTGGGGGGCAACCTGGGTCTGGTGATCGCCCGTCAACTGATCCGGCTGATGCATGGCGAGTTCGGCATCAAGAGCGGCAACAGCCAGGGCAGCACCTTGTGGCTGACCTTGCCGCTGGATCCAGATCGCCTGGAACACCCCACCTCCGATCTCGATGGCCCTCTTCAGGGTGCGCGGGTGCTGGTCGTCGACGACAACGACACGTGCCGCAAGGTACTGGTGCAACAATGCACCGCCTGGGGCCTGAACGTCAGTGCGGTGCCGTCCGGCAAGGAAGCGCTGGCACTGTTGCGCACCAAGGCGCACCTGCGGGATTATTTCGATGTAGTGCTGCTGGACCAGAACATGCCTGGCATGACCGGCATGCAACTGGCGGCAAAGATCAAGGAAGACCCGAGCCTCAACCACGACATCCTGCTGATCATGCTGACCGGCATCAGCAACGCGCCCAGCAAGATTATCGCGCGCAATTCCGGGATCAAGCGCATCCTCGCCAAGCCGGTAGCCGGCTATACGCTCAAGACCACCCTGGCCGACGAACTTAACCAGCGTAACAAAGGCCTGGCGACCCCCTACCCGTTACCAACGGGGCCGACCCTGCCGGTCAAGGTGCCGGGGGATTTCCGTATCCTGGTGGCCGAGGACAACAGCATTTCCACCAAGGTGATTCGCGGAATGCTGGGCAAACTCAATCTGCAGCCCGACACCGCCAGCAATGGCGAAGAAGCGCTTCAGGCCATGAAGGCCCAGCGGTATGACCTGGTGCTGATGGACTGCGAAATGCCGATTCTCGACGGTTTCTCCGCCACCCAGCAACTACGCGCCTGGGAAGTCGGCAACCAGCGCGTGCGCACCCCTGTGGTCGCCCTGACGGCGCACATACTGGCCGAACACAAGGAGCGGGCGCGCCAGGCCGGCATGGATGGACACATGGCCAAGCCGGTGGAGCTCTCCCAATTGCGCGAACTGATCGAGCACTGGGTCGCCCAGCGAGATGAACAGAACCGCGCGGCGACGCAATCCAGCTGAGCCGACAGACACTGCAACGCCTGTTAGACTTCCCTTCGACTTTTCCCTGCAGTGAGCTCGCACCATGCTCCATGTGTTGTTCAGTGTGTACCTGAAGATGCTGGTGCTCTACAGCCCGTTCTTCGTACTGTCCTGCTTCATCAGCCTGACGCGCGGCTACTCGCGAAAAGAACAACGCCGCCTGGCCTGGAAAGTGGCGACCGCCACGCTGGTTTCGAGTGTGCTGCTGTACTTGTTCGGCCGGGTGATTTTCGATGTGTTCGGCATCACGGTGGATGCCTTTCGCATCGGCGCCGGCAGCGTGCTGTTCATCTCGGCATTGGGCATGGCGCAGGGCAAATCGGTGGTGCAGACTGACAACGTGCAACAGGACGTGACCATCGTCCCGCTCACCATTCCCCTGACGGTCGGCCCCGGGACTATCGGCGCGCTGTTGGTCATGGGCGTCAGCCAGCCGCATTGGGACGACAAGCTGACGGCAATCGTCAGTATCGCCCTGGCCAGTTTCACTGTGGGCGTGGTGCTTTTCCTGTCGAACCGCATCGAGAGAATCCTGGGCGACCAGGGGCTGCAGATTGTCAGCCGCTTGATGGGGTTGTTCGTGTGTGCGCTGGCGGCGCAAATCATCTTTACCGGGATCCGAGGGTACCTGGTGCCCTGAACACAGGCCCCCTCAAAACCTGGCGATTACTTGATTTCGACCAGCTTGTCTCCGTAACTGCGCGGCGTATACACCCATGACAAACCCTGGGCTCGAGGGAACACGCGAGTCGTCGAAGAACCAATCAATACCATTGTTCGCATATCAACCTGATCCGCAGTCAACTGCCCCAGGGTAGTCACCCGCAACGTTTGACCGGGCCGCCCGATATCTCGCCCCAGCACGACCGGCGTCTCGGCAATGCGGTACTGCGCCACGATCTCAAGGGCACGCCCCAGCTGCCAGGGGCGTGATCGTGAAATCGGGTTGTAAAATGCCATGGCCAGGTCGGCTTGAGCGGTCAGCGCCAGGCGCTTCTCGATGATTTCCCATGGTTTGAGATTGTCCGACAGCGACAGTACACAGAAGTCATGCCCCAGCGGAGCACCTGCCTGGGCAGCGGTAGCCAGTGACGCTGAAACGCCGGGAAGAATTTCCAGGTCAACGCTGTGCCATGCGGGGTCACGGGATTCATGCAGCGCTTCAAGCACCGCCGCGGCCATCGCAAATACCCCTGGGTCACCAGAAGACACCACGACCACGCTGCGACCTTGCGCCGCCAACTCAAAGGCATGTCGCGCTCGCTGCATTTCCTCACGGTTGTCGGTGCAGTGCAGCACTTGATCGGCGCGGAACGGCCCCGCCATGCGCACATAGGTTTCATAACCTAGAACATCATTGGCGCGGGTCAATTCCAGCTTCACTGCAGGCACCATCAAATCCGCAGCGCCCGGGCCAAGCCCGATGACGGCCAGGCGCCCCCGTGCACGACCAATGCGCGAGGGGTCCAACGGGTGTTCGGCGACGGCAACCGTGATCCCGTTATCGCCATGGACGGTCAGCGGTGGCGACGTTAGCTCGGCCAACTGCTCGCAAACAGTGTCCGCCCTGGAAAACCGCAGTGGCACATTGAGTTCGACGGCGGCGTCACGAAGCGCCTGGCTGGCCATCTGCTGTTCACTGGCCAACAAACAGGCCAGCGAGTGCACGGCAATGTTCGCGTTGTGCAGGCGCTTGCGAATGGCATCGGCCAGGTCTGCGACCTCTTCGTTCACCAGCACCAGCACGCTCTTGGGATAAATCAGCAGCTCATTGGCGGATGGCTCGCGCTCGGTACTCCCGACATGAATGGCCAGACGCGCCTGCTGATCCTGGGCCAACTGCGCTTGCGCCAGCCACGGCGCATCGCCTTCAATTCGAACCGGCTCACCGCCGAGCAAATCGGAAACAAAGCGTTTACCGAGCTCCAGATCGCCCAAGGTGTAGCCGCTGGGCGGGTTCAGCAAACAGGTGCCAAAGCGCAGTTCGCCGCTGGTAGTGATGGCCGCCGCGATCCCCAGGCTTTCAGCAATTTCGCGGGCCAATACGTTGACACCGCCCAGGCCACCCAACAGCGGCACCACGGCGCTGGCGTCTTCAGCCACGACCAGTACCGGCGGTTCCACGCCTTTTTCCAGGAGCAGCGGCGCCAGCGTACGGATCACGATACCGGCGGCGCACAGCGCAATGATCGGTGTGTTCGTCGTGTAGAGTTCGCGCAGGGTAGCGCCGAACTCCTGATACACGACGTCTGCGCCCTCGACCCTTGTGGACAGTCCGTAGATCAGGGCGCCGGGCAGGGATCGCTGAATCAGGCGTGCAGTCGCGAGGCTGCCATTACCTAGAATGACGATTGCAGGAACGGATCGACTCATCAGCCCTGCCACCTTTCACCCGGAACGATGATCAATGAGAAGTACGGCGAAGACATCGGCTCGACCTGATCCAGCGGTACTATCTTCTGGTTAGCCATGGTGGCGCGCTCAACGTACAGCGCCCGCTCTGCGAGGCCCAGCTCGCCCAGTACTTCTCGAACCTTGGGAAAGTTGCGCCCCAGTTTCATGATCACTGCCGCGTCAGCGTCGGCCAGGCGGCGCTTGAGATCTTCACGGGGCAACACGCCGGACAACACCGACAGGCTCTGATTTCGATAGACCAGAGGGGCACCGAGTACCGACGCGCCTCCCAGCATCGAGCAGACACCCGGCACCACTTCGGCTTCGTAGCGCTCGGCCAGGCGGTCGTGCAGGTACATGTACGAACCGTAGAAGAACGGGTCGCCTTCACAGATCACCGCCACATCTCGCCCGGCATCCAGGTGCTCGGCCAACTCTTGCGCAGCGGTGTCGTAGAAGTCGCTGATCACTTGCTCATAGGACAACGGTGCCGGCAATGCTTCGGTGGTCACCGGGTACACCAGCGGCAGCAGTGTTTGTGCATCCTGCAGGTGCGCCTCAATGATACCGAACGCATTGCCCTTCTTGCCCTTGGCGACGAAGTACGCGACCACAGGCGATTCGCGTAACAGGCGCAGGGCTTTGACCGTGATCAGTTCCGGATCACCCGGGCCGACGCCCAGGCCAATCAAACGTCCAGATGGCTGCATCATTCGATCTCCGTAGCCAGGGCATTGACGGCGGCGGCAGCCATGGCGCTGCCTCCCAGCCGCCCTTGCATGATCACGAACGGTACGCCTCGGCTGTCGGCGGCAAGCGCTGCCTTGGATTCGGCTGCGCCCACGAAACCTACCGGAAAGCCCAGAATCAGCGCCGGTTTCGGCGCGCCGGCATCGAGCATTTCCAGCAAGTAGAACAAGGCCGTCGGCGCGTTACCGATGACGACCACGCTGCCTTCCAGATGCGGGCGCCACAACTCGAGCGCAGCAGCGGAACGGGTGTTGCCCAACTCACGCGCCAGCTCTGGCACGCTGTCATCGCGCAACGTACAGATCACCTGATTGTTGGCCGGCAAGCGCGCGCGGGTCACGCCTTCGGACACCATCCGCGCATCACATAGAATCGGCGCTCCGGCCATCAGAGCCTCACGCCCCGCCTTGCCCGCACCTTCGGAATACTGCAGGCCGTCAATGGCCCCGACCATGCCGCAGGCGTGGATTACCCGAACCGCGAGTTTTTCCAGGTCAGCCGGGATCCGGTCGAGGTTGGCCTCGGCGCGAATGATCGCGAAGGAGTTGCGATAGATCTCCTGACCGTCGCGGATGTAATCAAGCATCAAGGGGGCTCCGTGGGCGGGCATCAAGCAATGCACGCGCCGCTTCAATAGTGAGATTGCGTGCTTGCAGCGCGCCGAAACCCGGCAGTGCTGCATCGCGAAAATAAACATCGTAGTGACCCGCACTGGTCGCCAGCAGCGTCACGGGGGCAGGGTGCGCGCAGGCGCAGGAGCGTGGGCAACCTGTCAGGTGAACCTGTTGCCCGCGCGGGCCTGGCTGCAGCGCCCCCAACAGCCGGGCATCGCCCTTGGTATCCGACAACCCTTTGGCGCAGCCGCAAGAACCGGTGCAGGCCACCAGATCGGTCAACGGCTCATTGGCGTCGACCAGGAAACCCAGGGCCTGCAATTGCCGGGTGACCCAGGGCGCATCCTCCTGGCGGATGTTGGGCAGCAGCAGGCTTTGCCAGGGCGTCAGGCGCAGGCTGGCGTCGCCGAACTGCTCAGCCAGGTCCGCGGCGCCCTTGAGCATCGACGGATCCAGCCGCCCGAGCGGCGGTGCGACGCCAACATACACAAGGCCTTCATGGCGCTGGGCAACAGTGCCCAGGTGCAATTTCGCTCCCGCCGCCGGGCGCTGCCACTCAGTCACGCCCAGTAGCGGCACCCGAGTGGCCAGCATCTGCAGCAACAGCTCTGGTGACCGTTCGGCCAGCACATGGCGCATACGGGTCTGGTCCGGCCGAGCAAGCTCAAGGAACAGATCCAGGACGGCGATCACCAGCGCATGGGCGTTCTGCAGCTGTACCGCGGCCGCCGGCAAGTCTGTGGGGCAGCCGGCAAAACCGAACGCCAGCACCACTTCTCCCGCCCGGTCAGCCGCGCTCAGCCACAGGTCGTGAGGATGCTCGAGCATGGCCAGCGCCTCACCGCCGTCCAGTTGCAGGGCGAACTTGGCCGACAGGGCATGGAAGCGTTCATGGGTTTGCAGGCTGTCGAGTATTTGCCGGGCCAGTGGACGGGTGTCGAGCAGCATTTTTCGATCGATACCGGCGCCAGGGCTAAGCATCACATTGCGCACGTCGTCGCCAGCGGCGGTGGCAGGCCCCAACCCGGCAGCCAGCAAGCTGTCGATCAGTGCGGTTTCCTGCCCGCCAATGCCGCGAATCTGCAGATTGGCCCTGTTGGTCGCTTCCATGACCCCATCGGCATACCGCTGCGCGGCCTGGGCAACAGCCTTGGCCTGAGCGCTGCGGATGGAACCGCCATCGAGTTTGATCCGGCAAATCCCCCCGTCCAGCGCCTGAACGACACGCAGCAATCCCGGGCAAGCCGAAGGACGCAAGGGACTGGAGGTCGGTCGTGATTTCACGGGTTAGCCGGCAAGGGAATTAAGCTCGGCATTATGCCTGCTTTGCCCCGCAGGATGAAAAGCCCGTACGTTTTGACGACGAAACGCGAGGAGCTTTCGAGTTGCAAAAACACCGACAGTGAAGAGCCAGGCCCTCATCCCGGCGACTGATAAGGACAACCGGTCACAGGCTACGCCGGGCTATAATGGACGGCCGCACGGGCAACTCAGGCCCGGGTTGCGGTGATGATGTGCTTGGCTTGATAAAAGAGGAACGGCATGACCCCTTGGCTGACGGTGGTAGGTATCGGTGAAGACGGCTTCAAGGGCCTTGGCAAGAATGCCCGACGCGCCCTGCTGTCTGCATCGCGGATCTTCGGCAGCCCGCGCCAGCTCGAACTGTTGCCCCTGTGTATCGTCGGCGAACGTCGTCAATGGCCGAGCCCGTTCTCGCTGGATTCACTGCTGGCCCTGCGCGGCGAACCGGTTTGCGTACTGGCCAGCGGCGACCCGATGTTCTTCGGCGTCGGGGCCAGCCTCACCCGGCAACTGTCCACTGACGAAATGCTGATCCTGCCGGCGCCGTCCTCTTGCTCCCTGGCCGCTGCGCGAATGGGCTGGGCGCTGCAGGACGTCGTCACCCTGTCCGTCGTCGCCCGGCCGGTCGCTGCGCTCAACGCACATCTGTTCAACGGCACGCGCCTGCTGGTACTCAGCAATGACGGCCAGAGCCCTGGTGCCATTGCCGCGTTGTTGCGCGAGCGCGGGTTCGGCCCGAGTCGCCTGAGCGTGCTTGAGCACCTGGGCGGTGACGCCGAACGCCGCATCAACGCAGTGGCCAATGACTGGAGCAATCCGGTCATCGCCGATCTCAACCTGGTTGCCATTGAATGCTTCGCAGAAGCCGACGCACCGCGCCTGTCGCGGTTGGCCGGTTTGCCGGACAGCGCCTTCAAGCATGATGGTCAGCTGACCAAGCGTGACGTGCGGGCGATCACCCTCGCTCGCCTGGCGCCGGTGCCGGGCGAACTGCTGTGGGACGTCGGCGCTGGCAGTGGTTCGATCGGGATCGAGTGGATGCGTGCGCACCCGAGTTGCCGCGCACTGGCGGTCGAGGCTGACGCAGGGCGCCAACTGTTGATTGAACATAATAGCGATGCCCTCGGCGTGCCCGGCTTGCAGCTGATTCGCGGCAGCGCGCCGCAGGCGCTGGATGGGCTTGAGCGCCCCGACGCCATTTTCATCGGCGGCGGCGTCACCCGCGAAGGCGTGCTGGACACCTGCTGGGCAGCGCTCAAGCCCGGCGGCCGCCTGGTGGCCAACGCAGTTACGCTGCAGAGCGAAACGACCTTGATGGCGTGGCGCGAGCAGCACGGCGGCGAGCTCACGCGAATTCACATCGCCCAGGCGCAACCCCTGGGTGACTTCGACACCTGGCGCCAGGCGCTGCCGATTACCCTGCTGGACGTGGTCAAGCCCTTCGATGCGTGATGAAACCGCGGAACAACCCGCCCCCCTGCGCAGCGGCCTGACCACCGGCAGCTGCGCCACCGCTACCAGCCTAGCGGCCGCCCGGTTGCTACTCGGCGGCCTGGGTGCGGACGCTGTGGATATTGTGCTGCCCAAGGGCAAGCAGGTGCAGATGCGCCTGGAGTTCTGCCGTTTGACCGAAGACGGCGCGGAGGCCGGCACTATCAAGGATGCCGGTGACGATCCGGACGTCACCCACGGCGCCCTGCTCTATTCACGGGTGCGCCTGGACGCCGACCCAGGCGTACGTTTCAGGGCTGGCCGTGGCGTTGGCACCGTCACACGCCCGGGGCTGGTCCTGGGTGTGGGCGAGCCGGCAATCAACCCGGTGCCGCGCAAGATGATCAGCGATCACCTGACCCAACTGGCCGCCGAATTGGGTTACGGCGGTGGGTTCGAGGTCACGGTCAATGTCGAGGGCGGCGAGGCGCTGGCATTAAAGACCATGAACCCGCGGCTGGGGATTCTCGGCGGGCTGTCGATTCTCGGCACCAGCGGTATCGTCCGGCCGTTCTCCTGCGCCGCGTACATTGCCTCTATTCATCAGGGCATCGACGTCGCCAGGACCAACGGCTACCTGCACATTGCCGCGTGCACCGGCAACGCCAGCGAAGACACCATGCGCCGGGTCTACGACTTGCCGGAAATCGCCCTGATCGAAATGGGCGACTTCGTCGGTGCTGTGCTCAAGCACCTGCGCCGGGTGCCTGTGGATAAACTGAGCCTGTGCGGTGGGTTTGGCAAAATCAGCAAGCTGGCCGCCGGGCACATGGACCTGCACAGCCGGCACTCAAGCATCGACCTGGCGCAATTGGCTGACTGGGCCGCCGCCATCGGCGCCGACGAGGCCTTGCAACAGGCGATCCGCGAGGCCAATACCAGCCAGCAAGCCCTGGCCATGGCCAGCGCAGCCGGGATCGCCCTCGGTGATCTTGTGTGCCAGCACGCACTGGATTTTGCCCGCAGCGTGGTGCCGGCCCAGGTGCAGGTCGAAGTGTTCGCCATCGACCGCCAGGGCGGCGTGGTCGGCCACGCGAGAGCCTTCCAATGAAACGCATCCTGTTGCTGGGCGGCGTCACTGAAGCATTGGCCATTGCTCGAACCCTGGCACCGCCACACATTTACAGCCTGGCCGGCGTAGGCCGCGTGCCCACGGATCTGTCATGCCAGGTGCGCGTCGGTGGCTATGGCGGTGCGGATGGCCTGGCGCAGTTCATCGGCGATCAAGGCATCGACCTGCTGCTGGACGCCACCCATCCCTACGCTGCCCAAATCAGCCAGAACGCCGCCACTGCTGCGCGCATCAGCGGCATACCCTGCTGGGCCCTCAGGCGCCCGGCATGGCAGGCCCAGGCCGGTGATGACTGGCGAGAAGTGAAGGACTGGGCAGATCTGATCAGCGCCCTGCAACCCTTCAGACGCCCACTGTTCACCCTCGGCCGCGAGCCTTTGCAACACCTGCACGAAATCCCGCCCGAACAGTTCTGGACGCTGCGTGCACTGGACGTCTACCCCGGCAACGAACGCTGCGAAGTGATCGGCGCCCGCGGGCCCTTCCTGATCGACGACGAACGCCACCTGTTCGAGCGCCGGCAGATCGACGTGCTGATCAGCAAGAACAGCGGCAGCACCGCCACCGAGCCGAAGCTGGAAGTGGCGCGGGAGCGTGGGGTGCCGGTGCTGGTGTTGAAAAGACCGGTGTTGCCGGTGGTGGACAGGGAATTTGAGTCGGTGATGCAGGTGTTGGCGGCCCTGTCGTCGTAGATGTCCCCGACATTCTTTCGAAACTCGAGGCTTTGTCGACCGGGTTTTTCGGAATAAGCCGTATATCCAGCCTATCGCGTCAATCTTATAGTTCGGCATTGAGCAGCGCTGGCAATCTGGAATTCGCGACTATCATGAAGGTTATGAAAGCCTTGGGCCTGCGCTTGCATGCCAATGCGCCCTGACTGCTGCGACACCACACCGCAGGCGGACTTTTTACTTATCGGCACTGATCAGGCTAAATAGCCGCGCCTGATCGCCCATCCACCGGATTTCCCCATGTCCCGACAACGGCTCGCAATTGCCTGGATCGCCTGCTTTGCAGTGCTGTTCAACATGCTCGCCATGCCGATGAGCGGGGCGCTGGCGCAGTCGGCTAAATCGCCGGCCGATCAGTTGTTGTGGGGCAGTTTCTGCTCTTCCAGCGGCACGAAGATGGTGGCGATTTCACTGGGTGACGTCGACCAGAAAGCCCCCTCAGGGGACGATCATTCCAACATGCAGCATTGCTGGTGCTGCTCCGGGTCTGCGCCCTTGGTGGCATTGCCCGGGCATGAGCCGCAGCTGTATTTCGCACAGTACCAGGCCAATCGCAGCCTGGCAGTCGGCATCCTGGATACACCCACACCTCGCCAGCAATGGCCTGCCTTGAACCCCCGCGCGTCCCCTCTGGTGTGATTACTTCTCGCAATTGACCTGCGTTTTGAATCGTTCTGGAGAACCGCCATGTTGAACAAACTCATCGTCCTGGCCGCCTTGGTGTTGCCTGCCTGCTTTGCCAATGCCCACGATTACAAGGCCGGGCAACTTGAAGTTGCCCACCCCTGGTCCATGGAGCTGCCACCCAATGCACCGACCGTGGCCGCGTATTTCGTGATCACCAACAAAGGCGACACCGCAGACAGGTTGGTCAGCGTCGACTCGCCGATCGCCGGCAGCGCCCAATTGCATGAACACGTGCAGCAAGGCGACCTGATGAAGATGCAGCAGGTACCCAGCGTGGCAATCCCGGCCGGTGGAGTCGTCACCTTCGCCCCCATGGCCTATCACGTCATGCTGCTGGACCTCAAAGACCGCGATCTGTTGAGAGACGGCCAGAAGTTCCCGCTGACGATGCACTTTGAAAAGTCCGGTGAAGTGACGGTCGACGTCACAGTGCAGAAGCAGGCGCCGGATGGCGCGCCAATGCACGCCCACGCCCAATAACCGACCGAGCCCGCACGCCCATGCGCCCGCTTAGCGCCAGGTTCCCAGCTACCCGCCGTCAGCCATTGCGCCTGACTCGCGGCAGCTGGGTCAGCCTGTTCGCCATGTTGATGATCTTTATCGGCCCGCTGATTTCCCAGTCGATGCCGATGGATCAGCGCGCGCCGATGCCCATGGACATGTCCACGAGCATGAGCATGGACATGTCGACGATGGAGCACGCCGAACATGGCGCGCAGGTCGACGATGAGCATTGCCCGCCGAAAACCGATCATCACGCGCTGTGGGAACGATGCGGCTACTGCAGCCTGTTGTTCAATTGCCCGGCACTGACGGGCGGCCACTCTTTCGCGGCCTTTGACACCCCCAAGACCAGCACTTTCACCACACCCGCCACACGCCTGGGCCATGCCCGGCCAACCTTCTTCCCCGGCGCCCGCACCCGCGCGCCCCCTTCCGCCGCGTAAACACCTGCCCAAACCCACACGGCTATAGGACAGCAAAGCTTCCTGTGGGAGCGGGCCTGCTCGCGAAAGCGTTGTGCCAGATGACATCCATGTGGCTGACATTCCTCTTCGCGAGCACGCCTGCTTCCACAGTTGATTCGATGCTTTGGCTGCCAGCCGTGACGTTTACGACTGTTCGACGGAAATTTTCATGTCCATGTTTTCTGCAGACACACGCCTGGGCGCCGCCCAGGTTTCTTTCGCCCTGAACCCGACCAGCGTCCGGGTCAGTCACGCCACCGCGATCCTTTGCGGCGCTTTGCTCATGCCCCTGGCGCAAGCCGATGAACACGCCGGGCACAATGAAGAATTGAGCCCCACGGTCATCACCGCCATTGCCCAGAGTTCACCGCTGACCATCGTCACCAACCCCAAGGACCCGCGCCAACCGGTGCCGGCCAGTGATGGCGGTGACTACCTCAAGACCATCCCCGGCTTCGCCCTGGTGCGCAATGGTGGCACCAACGGCGACCCGGTGCTGCGCGGCATGTTCGGTTCACGCCTGAATATCCTCACCAATGGCGGCATGATGCTCGGCGCCTGCCCCGGCCGAATGGACGCACCCACCTCCTACATTTCGCCGGAAACCTACGACAAGCTCACAGTCATCAAGGGCCCGCAAACCGTGCTCTGGGGCCCTGGCGCATCAGCCGGGACCGTCCTCTTTGACCGAGAACCGGAAAACTTCGGCGAGCTTGGTACGCGGGTAAATGCCAGCCTGCTGGCCGGTTCCAACGGTCGTTTCGACAAAGTGGTGGACGCTGCTGCCGGAGGACCGTTGGGCTATATGCGAGTGATCGGCAACACGGCCCACTCCGACGACTACCGTGACGGCAACAATGACACCGTGCCCTCGCGCTACGACAAGTGGAACGGCGACGTCGCCGTGGGCTGGACGCCAGATGCCGACACCTTGCTGGAGCTGACCGCTGGCAAGGGTGACGGTGAAGCGCGGTACGCCGGACGCGGCATGGACGGTTCCCAGTTCAAGCGCGAGAGCCTGGGCCTGCGCTTCGAAAAATCGAACATCGGCGAGGTGCTGGACAAGGTCGAGGCACAGATCTACTACAACTACGCCAACCATGTGATGGACAACTACACGCTGCGCACGCCTTCCGGCACCGGGATGATGGCCGGTCCCATGGCCTCGAACGTCGACCGCCGCACCCTCGGTGCGCGCATCAAAGGCACCTGGCGCTGGGCCGACGTGCAATTGATCAGCGGCCTCGATGCGCAGACCAATGAACACCGCCAGCGCAGCGGCATGGGCATCGATACCTACAAGGACGTGCCGTTCACCAAGGACGCCGATTTCCATAACTATGGCGTCTTCAGCGAGCTGACCTGGTTCGCCACGGACAGTGACCGGCTCATCAGCGGCGCCCGCCTGGATCGCGCCTCGGCCAGGGATTTTCGCCAGACTACCGGCTCGGGGATGATGATCCGGCCCAACCCGACCGCCAACGACACCCGCGCCGACACCCTGCCCAGCGGCTTCATCCGCTACGAGCATGACTTGGCCGACAGCCCGACCACTCTCTATGCAGGCCTGGGTCACACCCAGCGCTTCCCGGATTACTGGGAGCTGTTTTCGCCCAACTCAGGCCCGAGCGGGTCGCTCAACGCCTTTGATTCGATCAAGCCGGAAAAAACCACCCAGCTCGATTTCGGCCTGCAGTACAAGAGCGCTGAACTCGAAGCCTGGGCCTCGGGTTACGTCGGCCAGGTGCGCGACTACATCCTGTTCGATTACACCCCGGGGATGATGGGAATGACCTCGCAGGCGCAGAACATCGACGCGCGAATCATGGGCGGCGAACTCGGTGCCGCCTACAAGCTGACCGACAACTGGAAGGCTGACGCGACCCTGGCTTATGCCTGGGGCAAGAACAGCAGCGACGGCAACGCACTGCCGCAAATGCCGCCGCTCGATGCCCGTTTCGGCCTGACTTATAGCGAAGACAACTGGAGCGCCGGGGCGCTGTGGAGAGTGGTCGCCGCGCAAGACCGGATCGACCGCAACAAGGGCAACGTGGTGGGCAAGGACTTCGACAAGACCGCAGGTTTCGGGGTGTTCTCGCTCAATGGCGCCTACCGGATCAATCAGCACTGGAAGGTCAGCACCGGCGTGGACAACCTGTTCGGCAAGGCTTACGCCGAGCACCTGAACCTGGCCGGCAACGCAGGCTTTGGCTACCCGGCCAACGACCCGCAAGCCATCAAGGAACCGGGGCGAACGCTCTGGACCAAGATTGATATGAGTTTCTAACAAGAAAAGTCAAAAGATCGCAGGCTACGCCAGCGCCTACATCGCATGCACCCTGTAGGAGCGCTGTAGGAGCTGTCGAGTGAAACGAGGCTGCGATCTTTTTACGGGACAATCGATTCGCCAAGCGGAGCACCCACCATGCAACAGCCCAAAGTGAATTTCTACAACCTGGCCTGGCGCTGGCATTTCTACGCCGGTCTGTTCGTCGCGCCATTCATGGTCATGCTGGCCCTGACCGGGGTCATCTACCTGTTCAAGCCACAGCTTGACCCGTTGATGTACGGCAGCCTGCTGAATGTCCCGGCCGGCCATCACAGCCTGCCGGCCGACGAGCTGCTCAAACGGGTGAAAATTGCCTATCCACAAGGTCAGGTCACGCAGTACCTGCCACCGGTCAATGCCGAACGCAGTGCCCAGTTTGTGGTGACCCAGGCCGACCAGGAACTGAACGTCTTTATCGATCCTTATCACGGCGACATCCTCGGCGAGCAAGACGCCAAGATGAACCTGCAAGCCGTGGCCCGGGCGATTCACGGCGAGCTGATGATCGGCACGGTGGGTGATCGCCTGGTCGAACTGGCCGCCGGTTGGGGCATTGTGCTGGTGGTGTCCGGCGTCTTCCTCTGGTGGCCACGGGGCCAGGCAGCCGGCATCCTCTGGCCGCGCCTGAGCAGCCGCGGCCGAGTGCTGTGGCGCGACCTGCACGCGGTCACCGGTTTCTGGGGCGCGACCTTTCTGCTGGTGATGTTGCTCAGCGGCATGACCTGGACCGGGTTCTGGGGCAAGCAATATGCGGGGGTCTGGAACGTCTTTCCGGACGCGATGTGGAATGCCATGCCCAAGTCCGACGTCGAGGCGCGCAGTCTCAATACCGCCACTCGCCAGACTGTCCCATGGGCCATGGAAAACACGCCGATGCCGATGTCCGGCGATCATGCCGAACACATGAACCACGGCGATAAATCTGCCGGCCCGGCCGCACCGATCATCAGCCTGCAAGACGTGCAAAACGTCGCCGAACAACGCAAGGTCGAGCCCGGCTACAGCATCACCCTGCCCACCACCGACACCGGTGTGTTCACGATCGCCGTGTTCGCCGACGACCCGCGCAACGATGCCACCCTGCATGTCGATCAATACACCGGCAAGGTGCTCGCCGATGTGCGCTGGGAAGACTACGGCAATGTCGCCCGCGCCACGGAAGTCGGCGTGATGTTGCATGAAGGCAAGATGTTCGGGGTCATCAATCAGATTATCGTGCTGCTGATCTGCCTGATGATTCTGCTGAGCGCGGTCAGTGGCGTGGTGATTTGGTGGAAACGTCGCCCGCAAGGCAAGCTCGGCGTGCCACCGCTGCGCCACGACCTGCCGAAATGGAAAACCGCGATGGTCATCATGCTCGCACTGGCGGTGGCATTTCCGTTGGTGGGGGCCTCGTTGGTCGTTGTCTGGGTTTTGGACCGTGTGCTGTTTTCGCGATTCAACCGGCAGCCTGAATCGGCTTCTACTTCCTGAATCCGGCTTCCTCTGCAGGAGCGGGCTCGCTTGCGATCAACGTCGTGACGCTGCGGTCAGACAGAAACCAGCGTTATCGTTGACGTCCATCGCGAGCGAGCTTGCTCCGACAGGTAGGGGCGGCGCTCCTGCCCTGTTGTGGCGCACCCCGGCGCACCAACGCCCCGACCTCGACCCTTCCTGGTGCGCCGCCCAGCCGCGCACCCTGTCTAAACCGACACTTTCCTGCCTTATGCCGACCAGGCACAGCCCTTGCTAAAGACTCTTCAGTAGCCCGCATCTGCCAACCAAGAAAAATATCTAATGTTCATGGAGATTGCACAATGAAGCGTCGTAGCTTGATCAAGGCTTTCACACTCACGGCAAGCATCGCCGCAATGGGCATGACCTGGACTATCCAGGCCGCCGAGACCATCAAGATCGGGATTCTGCACTCGCTGTCCGGCACCATGGCAATCTCCGAAACTTCGCTCAAAGACATGGCGTTGATGACCATCGACGAGATCAACGCCAAGGGCGGCGTGAACGGCAAGATGCTCGAACCGGTAGTGGTCGACCCTGCGTCGAACTGGCCGCTGTTCGCCGAGAAGGGCCGCCAGTTGCTGACACAGGACAAGGTCGCCGTGGTCTTCGGTTGCTGGACTTCGGTGTCGCGCAAATCAGTGTTGCCGGTATTCGAGGAGCTCAATGGCCTGCTGTTCTACCCGGTGCAATACGAAGGCGAAGAAATGTCGCCGAACGTGTTCTACACCGGCGCAGCGCCGAACCAGCAGGCGATCCCTGCGGTGGAATACCTGATGAGCGAGGAAGGCGGCAGTGCCAAGCGCTACTTCCTGCTGGGCACCGACTACGTCTACCCGCGCACCACCAACAAGATCCTGCGTTCTTTCCTGCACTCCAAAGGCGTGGCGGACAAGGATATCGAAGAGGTCTACACCCCGTTCGGCCACAGCGACTACCAAACCATCGTTGCCAACATCAAGAAATTCTCGGCAGGCGGCAAGACGGCGGTGATCTCTACCGTCAACGGCGACTCCAACGTGCCGTTCTACAAAGAGCTGGCCAACCAGGGCCTGAAGGCTACCGACGTTCCGGTCGTAGCGTTCTCGGTCGGTGAAGAGGAACTGCGCGGCATCGACACCAAACCGCTGGTGGGTAACCTCGCAGCCTGGAACTACTTCGAGTCGGTGGAAAACCCGGCGAACAAGAAATTCGTTGCCGACTGGAAAGCCTACGCGAAGAAACACAACCTGCCGGGCGCCGACAAAGCGGTCACCAACGACCCTATGGAAGCCACCTACGTGGGCATTCACATGTGGGCCCAGGCAGCTGAAAAAGCCAAGTCCACCGACGTCGACAAAGTCCGCGAAGCCCTGGCCGGCCAGACCTTTGCCGCGCCGTCCGGCTACACGCTGACCATGGACAAGACCAACCACCACCTGCACAAGCCGGTGATGATCGGCGAGATTCAGGCGGACGGTCAGTTCAACGTGGTCTGGCAGACCGAAGGCCCGATCCGTGCCCAGCCTTGGAGCCCGTTCATTTCGGGTAACGACAAGAAGCCGGATTATGCGGTGAAGAGCAACTAAGCCATTGGACGTCGGGGCCCGCACTCGGGCCCGACACAAATCCCTGTGGGAGCGAGCCTGCTCGCGAAGGCGGCGGCACATTCGACATCTATGTGGCTGACACACCGCATTTGCGAGCAGGCTCGCTCCCACAATGTCCGCGCAAGGCGACTCTCTATGCCCACCGCCCTTTATCGCTTGATCCTGGCCATCGCGCTGTTGCTGCCGATGGCCACTTTTGCCGGCGACGCCGAAGACTTCGTCGCCGCCAATCCGGTTCAACAAGCCAAGCTTCTGGAAGCCTGGGCCGCGCAGCCCGACCCGGCGCGTGTCGAGCTGATCAACGCCTTGCAACAAGGGCAGTTGACCGTCGACGGCCAGCCGAAAACCCTGCGTCTGAACAACCGCCTGCGGGGTCTGATCGACACCGCACTGGCCAGCCACCAACTGCTCGCCGCCGATGCCAAACTGCGTCTGGCCGCCGCACAACAATTGCAGAAAAGCGCCAAACCGGCGCAACTGAAATTCCTCGACCAGCAACTCGCCGCAGAACCGGACGAAAACGTCCACGCGGCCCTGAGCCTGGCCCTGGCCAATCTGCAGCTGGTCGACACCGACCCAGCCGTGCGCCTGGCGGCCGTGCGCCTGCTTGGGGAAACCGGCGACCCGCTGGCCCGCACCCGCCTTGAAAGCCTGCTGGAACCGGGCGTCGAGGCCGACGCCGGGGTGCGTACCGCCGCCGAAACCAGCCTGGCCCAAGTGAAACGCAAACTGCTGATCGGCGAGGTCCTCGGCCAGGCGTTCAGCGGCATGTCCCTGGGCTCGATTCTGCTGCTTGCCGCCCTCGGCCTGGCGATTACCTTCGGCTTGCTCGGGGTGATCAACATGGCCCATGGCGAGATGCTGATGCTCGGCGCGTACTCCACCTATGTGGTGCAGCTGATGTTCCAGCGCTACGCCCCGCAAGCCATCGAGTTCTACCCGCTGATTGCCCTGCCGGTGGCGTTTTTTGTCACCGCAGCAATTGGCATGGCACTGGAGCGAACAGTGATCCGCCACCTCTATGGGCGCCCACTGGAAACCCTGCTCGCCACCTGGGGCATCAGCCTGATGCTGATCCAGTTGGTGCGGCTGGTGTTTGGCGCACAGAACGTCGAGGTGGCCAACCCGGCCTGGTTGTCCGGCGGCATTCAGGTGCTGCCAAACCTGGTGCTGCCCTACAACCGCATCGTCATCATCGCGTTTGCGCTGTTCGTGGTCGTGCTGACCTGGCTGCTGCTGAACAAGACGCGCCTGGGGTTGAACGTGCGCGCCGTCACGCAAAATCGCAACATGGCCGCCTGCTGCGGAGTGCCGACCGGTCGCGTCGACATGCTCGCGTTCGGGCTCGGCTCCGGTATCGCCGGGCTCGGCGGCGTGGCCCTGAGCCAGATCGGCAACGTCGGCCCTGACCTTGGCCAGAGCTACATCATCGACTCGTTCCTGGTGGTGGTGCTCGGCGGCGTAGGTCAACTGGCCGGGAGCGTCTTTGCCGCATTCGGCCTGGGCATTGCCAACAAGATTCTCGAACCACAAATCGGAGCCGTACTCGGCAAGATCCTGATCCTCGCGCTGATCATTCTGTTTATCCAGAAACGTCCGCAAGGCCTCTTTGCACTGAAAGGACGGGTGATCGACTGATGAACCAGCCCCTGATGCTCACGGCTACACAAAAGGCCGGCCCCAAGGTCACGATCGCCGTCGGTGCGGTGATTCTCGTGCTGCTGCTGGCACTGCCGTTGCTTTCGCTGTTGCCACCGGACAGTACGTTCCACGTCTCCGCCTACACCCTGACCCTGGTGGGCAAGATCCTGTGCTACGCCATCGTTGCCCTGGCCCTGGATCTGGTCTGGGGTTACGCCGGCCTGTTGTCCCTGGGCCACGGCCTGTTCTTCGCCCTCGGCGGTTATGCGATGGGCATGTACCTGATGCGCCAGGCCTCGGGCGATGGCTTGCCGGCCTTCATGACGTTCCTGTCGTGGACCGAATTGCCATGGTACTGGGCCGGCACCAGCAGTTTTCTCTGGGCCATGTGCCTGGTGGTGCTGGCGCCGGGACTGCTCGCGCTGGTGTTCGGCTTCTTCGCCTTCCGCTCGCGCATCAAGGGCGTGTATTTCTCGATCATGACCCAAGCGCTGACGTTCGCCGGGATGCTGCTGTTCTTCCGCAATGAAACCGGGTTCGGTGGCAACAACGGCTTCACCAACTTCCGCACCATTCTCGGCTTTGGCATCACCGAACCCGGTACCCGCGCAGTGCTGTTTATTGCCACGGTGCTGTTACTGGTGGCCAGCCTGTACATCGGCTGGCGCCTGGCGCAAAGCAAATTTGGCCGGGTGCTGACCGCGCTGCGCGACGCAGAAAACCGCCTGATGTTCTGCGGCTACGACCCACGCGGCTTCAAGCTGTTTGTGTGGGTGTTGAGTGCAGTGTTGTGCGGCCTGGCCGGTGCGCTGTATGTACCGCAAGTCGGCATCATCAACCCGAGTGAAATGTCGCCGACCAACTCCATCGAAGCCGCTGTCTGGGTAGCGCTGGGTGGGCGCGGCACGCTGATCGGGCCGCTGCTGGGCGCCGGCGTGGTGAATGGCATGAAGAGCTGGTTCACCGTGGCCTTCCCCGAGTACTGGCTGTTTTTCCTCGGCGCACTGTTCATTGTCGTGACGCTGTACCTGCCCAAGGGTGTGATCGGCTTGCTGAAGAAAAGGGGCGAACAATGAGAATCACACCGACGGCGCAATTCATGCTCGAACCCGCCTTCTTCCCACCGGAACCGAACAAGGATGCCGGCAGCAGCCGGGACGCCATCGGCCTCGGCCAGCGCGTGACACCCGGCCTGAACACCCGTCACGGCACCATCCTGACCCTGGAAGACATCAGCGTCAGCTTCGATGGCTTCCGGGCGCTGAACAACCTGAACCTGTACATCGGCGTCGGCGAGTTGCGCTGCATCATCGGACCCAACGGTGCGGGCAAGACCACCTTGATGGACGTGATCACCGGCAAGACACGCCCCAGCCATGGCAAGGCGTGGTTCGGTGAAACCCTTGACCTGACGCAGATGAGCGAAGTGCAGATCGCCCAGGCGGGCATCGGTCGCAAGTTTCAGAAACCGACAGTGTTCGAGGCGTTGAGCGTCTTTGAAAACCTTGAACTGGCGCAGAAAACCGACAAGTCGGTGTGGGCCAGCCTGCGGGCTCGCCTGAGCGGTGAACAGAAGGATCGCATCAGCGAGGTGCTGGACACCATTCGCCTGACCAGTTCGGTCAATCGTCCGGCGGGCCTGCTGTCCCATGGTCAGAAGCAGTTCCTGGAAATCGGCATGTTGCTGATGCAGGACCCGCAGCTGCTGCTGCTCGACGAACCGGTGGCGGGCATGACCGATGCCGAGACCGAATTCACCGCTGAGCTGTTCAAGCGTCTGGCCGGAAAGCATTCGCTGATGGTGGTTGAGCACGACATGGGTTTTGTCGGCTCGATTGCCGACCACGTGACGGTGCTGCACCAGGGTAGCGTGCTGGCCGAAGGGTCGCTTGCGCAGGTGCAGGAAAATGAGCGGGTGATCGAGGTTTATCTCGGACGCTGATGCACTTCGTAGGAGCGAGCTTGCTCGCGATGGAGATCAACGATTACGCGGGCTGCCTGAATGAACGCTTCGATCTCGGGATCATCGCGAGCAAGCTCGCTCCTACAAGGGTTTTGAGGAGAATTTGGAATGCTGCAAGTCGACAAGCTGCACCAGTACTACGGTGGTAGCCACATCCTGCGCGGCCTGACGTTTGACGTGAAAATCGGCGAAGTCACCTGCCTGCTCGGGCGCAACGGCGTGGGCAAGACCACCTTGCTCAAATGCCTGATGGGCCTGCTGCCGGCCAAGGACGGCGCGGTCAACTGGGAAGGTAAACCGATCACCACGTTCAAACCCCACCAGCGGGTACACGCCGGAATCGCCTACGTTCCCCAGGGTCGGGAAATTTTCGGCCGACTGACCGTCGAAGAAAACCTGCTGATGGGTCTGTCACGCTTTCCCGGCAGCGAAGCGAAGGAAGTCCCGGCGTTCATTTACGAGCTGTTCCCGGTGTTGCTGCAAATGAAGCAGCGGCGCGGTGGCGATTTGTCCGGCGGCCAGCAGCAACAGCTGGCCATCGGTCGCGCATTGGCCAGTCGCCCACGCTTGCTGATCCTCGATGAGCCCACCGAAGGTATCCAGCCTTCGGTGATCAAGGAAATCGGCGCGGTCATCAAGAAGCTTGCCGCCCGCGGGGACATGGCGATTTTGCTGGTCGAGCAGTTCTACGATTTTGCTGCCGAACTCGCCGATCAGTACCTGGTGATGTCCCGCGGCGAGATCGTGCAGCAGGGGCGCGGCGAAAACATGGAAGCCGAAGGTGTGCGCGGCCTGGTAACCATCTAATCTGCAGCGTCCAGACGATCATTGGTACTTATGAACTTACCTGTTTCCCCTGCCCTGTTTACCCCGAGCTGGCACGCCGAGCTGGAACTGGGCTATGCCAGATTTGGCGACAGCACGCGCCCGGTACAGCGCCGCCACATGGGCCCGTTGCGGGTGCAAAAACACCTGTATGCCGAAGGCCCCGAAGTGTGCCAGCACATCATCGTGCACCCGCCAGGAGGTATTGCCGGCGGGGATAGACTGGACATCAGCGCCAGCGTGGGTCGCGATGCCTGGGCGCAAATCACCAGCCCCGGCGCGGCCAAATGGTATCGCGCCGCAGGGCCCGCCTATCAGCAACTCGACTTGAAAGTCAGCGCAGGCGCGACACTGGAGTGGTTGCCCCAGGAGACCATCATTTTCAGCGCCGCGCAGGCAGAGCTCAGCACGTCCATCGACCTGGAAGGCGATGCGCGCCTGTTCTACTGGGACGTCGTGGCATTGGGACGGCCGGCCAGTGGCGAGCGCTTTGACCTGGGGCATTTCCAGGCGCAACTCGACATCCGTCGCGACGGCCAGTTGCTCTGGCACGAACGCCAGCGCATTGTCGGGGATGACGGCTTGCTTGACTCGCCTATCGGGCTGGACGGGCGACCGGTGTTTGCGACGCTGCTGGTAACGGGTGAGATCGACAATGACTTGCTAGAAAAATGCCGCTCTCTACCCAACGACGTCCGCGGGGATTTAACCCAGTTACCGGGACTTCTGGTCGCCCGATGCCTGGCCAGCGAAGCCCTGTTGGCCCGCAGCTGGATGATTGATTTATGGCGATTGCTCAGGCCGGCGTTGTTAGGCCGCGAAGCGCTGCCACCGAGAATATGGAGCACCTGAACACGTCATTTGCAGGAGCCGGCTTGCCGGCGATGGCGGCCGGTCAGGCGCCTGATGGGGTGAATGTGCCGACGCCATCGCTGGCAAGCCAGCTCCCACAAGATTACGTGTGAACAGATCCGAATTTTTTACTGCCCAAGATGGATTCCAACAATGGACCTGACCCCACGCGAAAAAGACAAGCTGCTGATCTTCACCGCCGGCCTGGTGGCCGAGCGACGTTTGGCACGCGGCGTGAAACTCAATTACCCGGAAGCCATGGCCTACATCTCCGCCGCGCTGCTCGAAGGCGCGCGCGACGGTCAGACCGTGGCGCAGCTCATGCATTTCGGCACAACACTGCTCAGTCGCGAACAAGTGATGGAAGGCATCCCGGAAATGATCCCGGAAATCCAGGTGGAGGCAACGTTTCCCGACGGCACCAAACTGGTGACCGTTCACCAACCCATCGCCTGAGGACGCGTCATGAACTTCCACATCCGCGATGCCGTCCACGCCGACCTGCCCGCGATCCGCGATATCTACAACGATGCCGTACTGAACACCACGGCCATCTGGAACGAGCAGGCGGTCGACCTGGGAAACCGCCAGGCCTGGTTCAGCGCCCGGCAGTCACAGGGTTATCCGATTCTGGTCATCGTCGACGGCGACAACACTGTACTGGGCTACGCTTCATTCGGTGACTGGCGGCCGTTCGACGGTTTCCGCCACACGGTGGAACACTCGGTGTATGTGCGCAGCGACCAGCGTGGCAACGGCCTAGGCCCGCAACTGATGGCCGTGCTGATCGAGCGCGCCAAAGGCTGTGACAAGCACATCATGGTGGCCGCCATCGAAAGCGGTAACGCCGCTTCCATTCGTCTGCATGAGCGCGCCGGTTTTATCACCACCGGCCAGATGCCCCAGGTCGGCACCAAGTTCGGCCGCTGGCTGGACCTGACCTTCATGCAACTGACGCTCAATCCTGGCGCGCAACCGCCGATCGCCAGCAAGGAGTAACGCCCCGATGAACGCCGCTCAACTGCGCCGCGTCAATGTTGAAAGCTTCGCGCACTATCGCCAGGGACTGATCGATCTGCTGCTCGATGCAGTGGGTTATGGCGCCAGTGTCGGATTCATGGCGAACCTGGACGCGGTGCAGGCCCGCGCCTATTTCGACGAAGTCCAGGACGACCTGAACAAGGGCAATGTACTGCTCTGGGTAGTGGTCAAGGACGAACAGGTGCAAGCCAGCGTACAGCTGACCCTGTGCCAGAAAGCCAATGGCCTGAACCGTGCCGAAGTGCAAAAACTGCTGGTGCGCGAGCACGCGCGACGTCGTGGCCTGGGGCAACAGTTGATGACCGCCCTGGAGACCGCCGCACTGCAGCACAAGCGCGGCATGCTGTACCTCGATACCGAGGCCGGCTCACCGGCCGAAGACTTCTACAAGGCGCTGGGCTACACCCGTGCCGGCCAGATCCCCGACTACGCCTGCGACCCGAGCGGCCAGTACAAGCCGACCGCCCTCTACTACAAGATTCTGCAAGGAGCCCATTGATGATTCCCGGTGAATACCAGATCCAGCCCGGCGACATCGAACTCAACACAGGCCGCCGCACGATCAGCCTGAAAGTGGCCAATAGCGGCGACCGGCCAATTCAGGTTGGCTCGCATTACCATTTTTTTGAAACCAACGACGCGCTCACCTTCGACCGTGCGGCCAGTCGCGGCATGCGCCTGAACATCCCTGCCGGCACTGCCGTGCGTTTCGAACCGGGGCAGAGTCGGGAGGTCGAGCTGGTCGACCTGGCGGGAAATCGCCGGGTGTTCGGGTTTGCCGGGCGGATCATGGGTGACCTTTGAGCAATGCGGTGCTTGCAATGGCCCCATCGCGGGCAAGCCTTGCTCCCACAGGTGAGCCTAAAACACAATTGAACCCCAAGGCATGCGCATGAAAATTTCCAAACAAGCCTACGCCGACATGTTCGGCCCCACCGTTGGTGACAAGGTCCGCCTGGCGGACACCGAACTGTGGATTGAAGTGGAAAAAGACTTCACCACCTACGGCGAAGAAGTAAAGTTCGGCGGCGGCAAAGTCATCCGCGACGGGCAGGGCCAGAGCCAGCTCTTGGCCGCTGAGGTCGCCGACACTGTGATTACCAATGCACTGATCATCGACCATTGGGGCATCGTCAAAGCCGATGTCGGCCTCAAGGATGGACGCATCGCCGGCATCGGCAAAGCGGGCAACCCGGACGTGCAACCCGACGTGACCATTGCCATCGGCGCCAGCACCGAAATCATCGCCGGCGAAGGCATGATCCTCACCGCTGGCGGCATCGACACCCACATCCACTTCATCTGCCCGCAGCAGATCGAAGAGGCGTTGATGAGTGGTGTTACCACCATGATCGGCGGTGGCACTGGCCCGGCCACCGGCACCAACGCCACCACCTGCACCTCCGGGCCGTGGCACCTGGCACGGATGCTTCAGGCAGCGGACGCGTTCCCGATGAACATCGGCCTCACCGGCAAGGGCAACGCCAGCCTGCCGGAGCCGCTGATCGAACAGGTCAAGGCCGGCGCCATCGGCCTCAAGCTGCATGAAGACTGGGGCACCACGCCGGCGAGCATCGACAACTGCCTCAACGTCGCCGACCAGTACGACGTGCAGGTGGCGATCCATACCGACACGCTCAACGAGTCGGGCTTCGTCGAAACCACACTTGCCGCGTTCAAGGGGCGCACTATCCACACCTACCACACCGAAGGCGCGGGTGGCGGTCACGCACCAGACATCATCAAGGCCTGCGGCTTTGCCAACGTGTTGCCTAGCTCGACCAACCCGACCCGGCCGTTCACCCGCAACACCATCGACGAACACCTGGACATGCTGATGGTCTGCCACCACCTGGACCCCGGCATCGCCGAAGACGTGGCCTTCGCCGAAAGCCGCATCCGCCGCGAAACCATTGCCGCCGAAGACATCCTCCACGACCTCGGAGCGTTCTCGATGATCAGCTCCGACAGCCAGGCCATGGGGCGAGTCGGTGAAGTGATCACCCGAACCTGGCAGACCGCCGACAAGATGAAAAAGCAACGCGGCGCGCTGCCCGGGGATGGTCCCGGCAACGATAACTTCCGCGCCAAGCGCTACATCGCCAAGTACACCATCAACCCGGCGATCACTCACGGCGTCAGCCATGAAGTGGGCTCGATCGAAGTGGGTAAATGGGCCGACCTGGTGCTCTGGCGGCCAGCTTTTTTCGGGGTCAAGCCGACGCTGATCCTCAAAGGCGGTGCGATCGCGGCCAGCCTGATGGGCGACGCCAATGCGTCGATACCCACACCGCAACCGGTGCACTACCGCCCGATGTTCGCCAGCTATGGCGGCTCGCTGCACGCCACCAGCCTGACTTTTATCAGCCAGGCAGCGCACGACGCCGGCCTACCCGAGGCGCTTGGCTTGAAGAAGAAAATCGCCGTGGTCAAAGGCTGCCGTGAGGTGCAGAAAACCGACCTGATCCACAATGATTATCTGCCGACCATCGACGTCGATCCGCAGACCTATCAAGTCAAGGCCGACGGTGTGTTGCTGTGGTGTGAACCAGCGGATGTGCTGCCGATGGCGCAGCGCTATTTCCTGTTCTGACCCCACGTTGAGCAGGCAGGAATCCGGCATGCCAGGTTCCTGCCTGCAGCAACGGCCGATCAGGTGGCCGTTTTAAAGGTGAAAAGGATCTCCAACCGCTGCAGTGACCGCAGAACATTTCCTGATCGAGGCTCTCGCCGCGTAATGGTAGTTTTTAGTGCCCGCCAAAGGGGCTAAGATGCGCCAGACTTCTCCCTCAGGAATCTGGCCATGCGCCTACCCGAATTCATCAGGCAACACGTAGACCGTATCGTCGATGAATGGGAGCAGTTCGCCAGCACCATCACCCCCGCTGCCGAGCACATGGACAGCGTCGCTTTGCGCGACCATGCCCGGGTCATCCTGCTGGCCGCAGCGCGGGATATGACCACCGCACAAAGTGCCAGCGAGCAAATGGCCAAGGCCAAAGGCGAGGGACCCGAGAAAACCCCAAGCCTGGATGAGGCCGGAGCCAGCCACGGTGAGCTGCGGCACACGGTGGGTTTTGACCTGGTGCAGATGACCAGCGAATTCCGTCACCTGCGCGCCTGCGTGATCCGGCTGTGGGTCGGGAGCCTGGACTCACCGGACCTCGCCTACTTCCAGGACATGATCCGTTTCAACGAAGCCATTGACGAAGCCCTGGCGGAGTCCACGGCCGCCTATGCCGAACAGGTCGACCGCTCCAGGGACATCTTCCTGGCGATACTTGGCCATGACCTGCGCGCACCCTTGCAGGCGGTGAGCATGTCCACGGAATTGTTACTGCGCAAGGTCAAGCTTGAGGGCGATGCCCTGGCCTGCGCCCACAACATCAAGCGTGGCGCCCGGCACATGGCCGTGATGGTCAGCGATCTGCTCGAACTGGTACGCAGCCGCCTGGGCAAGAGCCTGCCGATCGAACCTGCGCCGATGGACCTGGCCGATGCCGCCCACGCGGCCATTGGCGAGGCGTGCGCCGGCAACCCGGAGTGCGACCCGAAACTGGTCATCTCGGGCAACACCCAGGGCAACTGGGATCGCGGACGGCTTGATCAACTGTTGCAGAACCTGATCGGCAACGCCCTGCAACACGGCCTGAACAAACGGGATGTCACCATCACCCTGGCCGGCGAACCCGAGGCGGTGTGCCTGACGGTGCATAACTTCGGCAAACCGATTTCTGAAGAGGCCATCGGCACCATCTTCGACCCACTGGTACGCAGCGCCGACGAAGAACTGGGCCAGCCGTCCACCAGCCTTGGTTTGGGGCTTTTTATCGTCAATGAAGTGGTGCAAGCCCATTCCGGTACGATCGAGGTGAGTTCCAACGAAACTGACGGCACGCTGTTCACGGTAGTGTTGCCCCGCAACATTTGAGGGCTTGCCAGCGTTACGCCAGAACGGGATGCCCTCAAGCGTCCCTGTGCCCAAGCCGGCTACCTACTCAACCACCAACCGCCCCAACCGCTGCTTCAACATCCGGTTTTCCGCCCGAAGCTGCTGCACCTGCTCCAGCAACTCCAGCGCCAGGGCAACCCCTTCCCATCCCAGCTCCAGATCGCGCCGCAGCTTGGCGGCGCGTTTGGCCAGGGCCAGTTCGTAGTCGTTGAATCGCCAATCCTTGGGCACCGAGCCCTGAGGTTCGAGGATGCCGTGCTCGACGATTTCGATCACGTAGAAGTCCGATAAGTCGGTCGCTTCGCAGAATTCGGCCAGGTCCAGATGAACGATCAGGGGGTTGCTCATGATGGGCTACTCCGTCTGTTGACTCAGAAGTTCTCTCTTGGGTTGAACGCAGCTTTCTCTGCCAGTTCCTGCCACAGCGCCTTGACCTCGTCGCTGGCGGCTTTGGGCATCACGGCCTTGAGCTGGATAAACAGGTAGCCGCGTTCGCCGGCCTTGTTCAGCAGGCCGTGGCCCTTGGCGCGCATGCGCTGGCCGTTCTGGCTGCCTGCCGGGACCTTGAGGTTGATCTTGCCGGTGAGGGTCGGCACTGCGACCTCGGTGCCCAGCGCCAACTCCCACGGGGCCAGGGGCAACGTGATGATCAGGTTTTCGCCCTCGACATCGTACTTGGGGTGCGGGGCGAAACGGATGATCAGGTACAGGTCGCCATTGGCGCCGCCACCCACACCCGGTGCGCCCTGGCCCTTGAGCCGGATGCGCTCGCCGTCGGTCACGCCGGCCGGGATCTTCACGTTCAGGCTCTTGCTGGTGTTACTGACGTGCTGGCCGGCAGCGTTGTACTGCGGCACCTGGAAACTGACCTTCTTCGATTCGTTCGAGAGGGTCTCTTCCAGAAAAACCGGTAATTCCATTTCCACGTCTTGCCCTCGACGCCCGGCACTGCGGCCCGGCTGTGCACCACCAAAACCGGGACCACGGTTGCCGAAGATCGAACTGAAGAAGTCCGAAAAATCGCCCGTGTCCTGACCACCTCCAAAGCCGCCATCCCCACGCCCCTGCCAACCTGGCGGGCCCTGGAATGGCTGGCCATGCTGGCCGTACTTGCGCAAGTCATCATATTCGGCGCGTTTGTCGGCGCTTTTCAGCGCTTCATAGGCCTCCGAGGCGTCTTTGAATTTGGCCTCGGCGTCCTTTTCCTTACTGACATCGGGGTGATATTTGCGCGCCAGCTTGCGATAGGCCCCCTTGATGGCCTTATCGTCAGCTGTCGGCTCCACACCGAGAATCTTGTAATAGTCTTTGAAGTCCATCTAAGGATCACCATCCGTTATCAAATTCGTTCTGCCACCCGCAGCATGCGCCGCAGGCTCGATGCAGACAAGTTTGGGGCAAAGGATAGTCTTTCAAGACGCTATTCGCTTCGATTTAGCGGATAGTCGGCCTTCGAATCTGTGCCGCAGTGACATACACTGCGCGGCCGTTTTTTAACCGGAACTCGAAAGACATGAAAAACGCATCTCCAGCTCGTGCCTGTGGTATCGACTTTGGCACGTCCAACTCCACCGTCGGCTGGATTCGGCCCGGCATGGAAACGCTGATCGCGCTGGAGGACGACAAGATCACCCTGCCATCGGTGGTCTTCTTCAATATGGAAGAACGCCGCCCGGTGTACGGCCGCCTGGCCCTGCACGAGTACCTGGAAGGCTACGAAGGCCGGCTGATGCGCTCGCTCAAGAGCCTGCTGGGCTCCAAACTGATCAAGCACGACACCAGCGTCCTCGGCACCGCGATGCCGTTCAAGGACCTGCTCGGGCTGTTTATCGGCCAGTTGAAAAAGCGTGCCGAAACCGCCGCAGGCCGTGAGTTCGAGGAAGTGGTGCTGGGCCGTCCGGTGTTCTTCGTCGATGACGATGAAATGGCCGACCAGGAAGCTGAAAACACCCTGGTCGACGTGGCCCGGGCCATTGGCTTCAAGGATGTGTCGTTCCAGTACGAGCCGATTGCCGCCGCGTTCGACTATGAGTCGACCATCGAGAAAGAAGAGCTGGTGCTGATCGTCGACATCGGCGGTGGTACCTCGGACTTCTCGCTGGTGCGCCTGTCGCCCGACCGTCGCCACAACGACAACCGCCACGATGACATTCTCGCCACCGGCGGCGTGCACATCGGCGGTACCGATTTCGACAAGCAGCTCAGCCTGCAAGGCCTGATGCCGCTGTTCGGCTACGGCAGCCGGATGAAGAGCGGCGCCTACATGCCCACCAGCCACCACATGAACCTGGCGACCTGGCACACCATCAACTCGGTGTACTCGCAGAAGTCCACCCTGGCCCTGGGCAGCATGCGCTATGACATCGAGGACACCGGCGGCATTGACCGCCTGTTCAAGTTGATCGACCAGCGCGCCGGGCACTGGCTGGCCATGGAAGTGGAAGAAACCAAGATCCAGCTGACCCATGCCGAGCACCGTCATGTTCCGCTGGACCGCATTGAGCCGGGTTTGAGCGTGGAATTGACCCGGGCGCTGTTCGAATCAGCCATCGAAGCGCTGCTGGAACGCGTGCGCAACAGCGTGACCCAGATGCTCAACGACGCCAACGTGCGAGTTGATCAAGTGGATACGGTGTTCTTTACCGGGGGTTCTAGCGGGATCCCGGCGTTGCGCACCAGCGTCTCGGACATGCTGCCCAATGCCCGGCACGTCGAAGGGAATATCTTTGGCAGCATTGGTAGCGGGTTGGCGATTGAGGCCAGCAAGCGTTACGGCAGCATGGACTGATCAAAAACCGAGTCGCCTGCATCGCGGGCAAGCCACCCTCCCACAGGTTTTGTGCCTTACCTGAAACCTGTGGGAGCCGACTTGTGCGCGATGGCGTCAGATCAGGCAACACATCCCTACCTGGTCAAACCATCCCCACCTGCTTCAACTCACTCTTCAGATACGCGTAGTAAATCGGCCCCGCCACCACCCCCGGCAGGCCGAATGCGGCCTCGAACACCAGCATCGCCAAGAGCAACTCCCACGACTTGGCGCTGATCTGCCCACCGACGATGCGGGCGTTGAGGAAGTATTCGAGCTTGTGGATAACGATCAGGTAACCCAGCGCCGCCAATGCCACCCAGATCGACAGTGACAAGCCGACGATGGTGATCAGGGTGTTGGACATCAGGTTGCCAATCACCGGCAACAAGCCCAGCAGGAAGGTCAGGACGATCAGGGTTTTGGTCAATGGCAGCTGGATGCCGAACATCGGCAGCACCACCGCCAGGAAGATTCCGGTGAAGAAGGTGTTGAGCAGGGAAATCTTGATCTGCGCGAAGACGATATTGCGGAATGCCTGCACCAGCAGGTGCAGCCGATCAAACAGCGCGGCGGCCAGCGGCTTGCGTTTGGTCAGGTCCGGAATCCGCTGCAGGGCGATGATCGCGCCCAGCACCATACCGATCAGCAGCGTCACGAACATGTGCGCCGCATCCTTGCCAACCAGCTGCAAATCGCTCAGGTGTTTGCTCATCCACTCGCCGATTGCCACGCGGAATTCGGCAGCACTGGCCGGCAAATAGACATCGATGAACGGCGGCAACTGCCCGCGGGCGCGATCGACCACGCCCATGAACTTGTCGAGAGAGGCACCGGGGTTCTCCGCCTCGTGCAACAGGAAGCTGATCGCACCGGCAAAAATCAATGCCAGCACACTGACCACCAGCGTGCCCAGCAACGCCACCGCCAACCAGCGGGCGCGTCGACCTTCGATCAGCCGCTGCAGCTGCGGGGTCAGCATGTTGACCAGTTCAAACACCAGTAACCCGGCCAGCAGGCTTGGCAGCAGGCGCAGGGGAATCACCAACAGCAAGCCACCAAAGATGATGACCCAACTGATGACCAGCAAGACTTGGCGTTGAGAAAACGTTGGCATACAGCCTCAAAACGAACGGCGTAAAAAGGATTGGCAGTCTGCCAGCGTTCCGAACCCAGCACTAGGAAATGTGGGGGAGACTTTTGTCGGGGCTGTGTGGGGCCTGCGGGCCTCGGCGCGGGCAAGTCGAACGTCGCACCGCCGGCTCCGACTACGATCTCCAGTGTCTGCAAATCCGGCGAACACGCAGCGCTCCTGCGGGAACAAGACCTGCCCGCGACGAGGCCATCACCCACAGCGCATTATTTTTTCTTCAGGCACTCGCTCATGAAGGCCTTGCGCGCATCGCCTTTGAGCGCCTGGGTGGCCGCCGTGGCGTTGCAGGTTTTCATCTTTTCCTGCTGCGGGGTCAGCGCCTTGCCGTCATCGTTGGCCGCCGGCGCCGCCTTCAGGCAGGTGCTCATGAAGGCCTTGCGCTCATCCCCCTTCAAGCTCTTGGCCGTAGCGTCGGCGTTGCAAGTGGTCATTTTGTTCTGTTGGGCCGTGGCCGCGAAACCCTGAGAGCAGAGCAGCAAGCCGATCATCAATACGGGGGCACGCAACATCTTCATGGAGTTTTCTCCTGGTCGCCGCAGGGAGGAACGCGGCCTTGTGCTGGAGTGTAGACAACACCTGTTACACCTTCCTGCTTTCACGTTGTGGTGGCCATTTTGCGCCCCAGGCCCGACGGCATGGATATGCGCTGCGCAGGCGGGGATAATCCCCCCTCATTAATGTTCTGGTTGTTCCTGATGCAATACGCTTACCCCCTGCTCGCGATCTTTATCTGGGCGGGCAACACCGTCATCAACAAACTCGCCGTAGGGGCGATATTTCCGGCCGAGATCGGCTTCTACCGCTGGCTGCTGGCCGGTGTCCTGTTCACTCCATTCATGCTTAAACCGGTCATCGCCCACTGGCCGCTGATCCGTCCGAACCTGGGGCGAATCTTCGTGCTCGGGGTGCTGGGCATGGCTGTTTATCAGAGCCTGGCGTATTTCGCCGCCACGCTGACGTCGGCTACCAACATGGGGATCATCCTGTCGCTGATGCCGTTGATGTCGCTGGCCATGGCGATCGCCAGCCTGGGCCAGCGCCTGACTGCGGGGGCGCTGGCCGGTGCCGTGCTGTCGTTTGCCGGCGTGCTGTTCGTGGTGTCCTCCGGCAGTCTCGGGGTATTGCTGGAGCACGGAGTGAACCTGGGTGATGCAATGATGCTGGTGGCCACCCTGGCTTACGCGATCTACAGCACGCTGCTGAAGAAGTGGCAACTGCGCTTGCCGCCGCTGGTGCTGCTGTATTTGCAGGTGCTGGTGGCGATAGTCGTGTTGTTGCCGCTGTTTATTGCCTCGCCGAAAATCGGCCCGACGCTGCAGAATATCCCGCTGGTGCTGTACGCCTGCCTGCTGGCTTCGATGCTGGCCCCTTTGGCCTGGATGCAGGCCGTAGTACGCCTGGGGCCGAGCCGGACCACCTTGTTTTTCAATTTGCTGCCGTTGATTACCGCGCTGATTGCCGCCGTGGTGCTGCATGAGCAGTTGGCGCTGTATCACTTGGTGGGTGGGGTTTTAACGTTGGGTGGGGTGATTCTCTCGGAGCGCTGGACGACTGTTTTGGGGCGCAAAATCAGCGTTGCCTGATGGAAAAAGATCGCAGCCTTCGGACGATCTTTTGATCTTGGTCTTACAAGCCCGCCGCTTTCAGCCGCGCCGCATGTTCGACGAACAGGCGGATCGGTTCGGCGCCCTTGCCCACCAGTCCCAGCGACTGATTGACGATGTCAAAGTGATCCAGCGGATAGTTGTCGCCAATCACCGTGCCCAGGTGCGAGCTGTAGCGTCCGACCATGCCGTCGCAATGCCCGGCTTCACGGACGAAGGTCCTGGCGAATAACCGGCAGCTGCGGTTCGTCCCGTCAATCAGATTGCGCCCACGATCGGTCTTACCCGGTTGCAGGGTGCCCGACCACGAGTAGTACCGCACCCCATTCACCAGTTCCGGGCCCTGGCCACCCCAAGTCAGCGGCAAGCCCTGGGGATACCGTTGATTGAACAGCGCCACACCCTCCGTGGTCAGCGACTGGTGGGAAGCCGGGATATCGACCGGCAACTTCGGCCCGCGATAGCCCGTTTCAAGCAGGCTCATCACGGCACCAATCAACCGCAGCAACACGCTGAGCACTCGCCCCTTGGCGCTCTGCGCCGGATAGTGCCTTTCCAGGTAGTCCGCCAGTTCAGAGCCATGATTGGGCCCCGCCACCGAAGTCACCGACGCCACCCGGTCGGGACGCATGGCAGCGGCATAGCGCGCGGTCAGCGAGCCCTGGCTGTGGCCGATCAGGTTGACCTTCTCTGCCCCTGTTTCCCGCAGAATCTCGTCAATTCGGGCCAGCAACTGTTCACCACGAACTTCGCTGGAATTGAGGGGAGAGACCTGCACCGCGAACACGGTTGCACCACCGCGGCGCAACGCCGAGATGATCCCGTACCAGTAGGGATAAAGCAGCAACCGCACAAACCCGAGCATTCCCGGGACCAGCACCAATGGATAGCGCGGGGCTGAATCTTGCGACATGGGCGGACTTCCTTGTGAGGGACAGGTAGGGCAAGCGCGATGCAAGACCTCAGCCAAGCATCACTGCAACAGATGACAACTCGACGACCGAGACCTGGCAGTAAGCAAGCGGCATCCATCGGTGCGCACCGCCCTTTTCGTGGCGACAGGACGAAGTGCGAATGTCGGGCCTGATGCCACGTCAGAGCGCATCGGACGGACAGCCGACAATCCCGTAAAACTTTTCACCGCACTCATTACTCACACTTTAAGTAGCGATCACGTCCCCCAGAGCCGTGACGCCAACCGGATTAGCCTCCAGGAGAACGAGATGAGCGACATGCATTTGTCTGATGTAACCACCCTGCGCGCCCGCGCCCGGCAGAACGTCGAAAACGGTGCGGTGACCGAAAGCTACAGCGCCAACCTCGACGAAGTGCTGCGCCTGCTCAACGAGTCGCTGGCCACTGAACTGGTGTGCGTGTTGCGTTACAAGCGCCACTACTTCATGGCCAACGGCTTGAAAGCCCACGTTGCGGCCGAGGAGTTTCTCGAACACGCCAAACAGGAAGGCCAGCACGCCGACAGGCTTGCCGAGCGCATTGTGCAACTGGGTGGCGAACCGGAATTCAACCCTGACATGCTGTCCCGCAATTCTCATGCGCAATACGTCGCTGGCAACTCACTGAAAGAGATGGTCTATGAAGACCTGGTGGCCGAGCGAATTGCGATAGATAGCTACAGGGAAATCATTCAATACATTGGAGAGAAAGACCCGACTACCCGGCGTATTTTCGAAGACATCCTGGCTCAGGAAGAAGAGCACGCGGATGACATGGCCGATATTTTGAAGGACCTCTAACCCCACGAGCCTTATCGCCCCCAAGCGACGATAAGGCTCGCCCTTCCTCAACACCAGCCTAGTTCTTTACAGTTTTCGGCGCCTTGCCCGCCTTCATCTGCTCAAGCAGTGGCGCGCACTGATTCGGCTCACCCCCGCTAGGTGCAATCAGTGCCAGCAAGCCGGCGGCCGGGGCGGCTATCACACCCAGGGCCACCATGCCGGCACCACGCAATAACAGTGGTACCGCCTTCACACCCGCATCCGGCTTTATGAACTTGCCCCGCACGTACAGGGGAGATCGCAGGGAGATCAAGCGCCAGCCCTTGGATTCCGGGGTAATCGCCAGGTCCAGTTGCTCGGTCGCCATGTTTGCCGTGCCATCGATATAGATGATCGCGTTCTCGGTATCAAATACAAACAGGCGCGTCGTCGCCAGGCCCGTCTTGATATCGAAGTCGGCAGCCGCGCAGTTGATCTTCACCTCTTTGTCACCAAAGATCTTGCCGACTATATAGTTACCCACATTCAATCCGGCCAGTTCCATCAGCTCACGACTGATCGCACCATCGTTGATCAGCATCTTCAGATTGCCGTTGGAGGTCGCGAGGAGTTTGGCGACCGAATTGCCCCGCCCGGTGATGTCGGCATCGCCATTAAGCTCGCCGAAACTGGTTTTCATCGGTTCGAAGGTCGGGAACAGCTCCTTGAGCTTGAAGCCCCGCGCGGTCAGCTTTGCCTGGCCCTCCAGGGGCTCGGTACGGCCGTTCAGGCGAATCTGCGCATCCAGCTTGCCGCCCGCCACGCCGAAACGCAGGGGTTCCAGGCTGAGCACTCCGTCGGTAAGCACCAGGTGGGTGTACAGGTCGTTAAAGGGCAGTTTTTCGCTGTGGACGATGCGCTTGCCGGTGAATTCGACATCCGCGTCCATGTCGCGCCAGCGTTCAGTCTTGAACTCCTCGACCGGCAGCACCTTGTCGGTCGGCTGCTTGCTTTCGCCACCACGTGCTTTCTGTTTGGCGTTGGAATCCGCACCAATCAGCGGCGCGAGGTCGGCAAACAGCAATTGGTTGGAAACCAGTGCGCCGCTGAGTTTGGGCCGTGGCTTACCGGCCAGGTAGGCCAGGCTGCCGTGAATATCGCTTTCGCCAATCTTGCCGTTGAATTCTTCATAGCGGAACAGCGCACCGCCAGGCTCATGCAGCTTGGCGATCAAATGGCCGTCCGTAGCATAAGGCGGGGTGTCCGGAAGTGTGACGCCCGTCAGTGGATACAGGTTGCCCAGGCTCGCGCCCGCCAGCTTCAGGCGTAGATCCAGTGCGCCAAGGTTAAGCGGATCGGTCAGGGTGCCGGCGAGTTCCACCCGGGTGTCGGCAATATTGACCTTGGCCTGCAGTGGAAACGGTCTGTCTGAGTCCTGCAACGCCAGCAAGCCGCCGATCTTGCCTTCGCCGTTGAGCTTTTGCTGGTGATATTGACCCTTTACCTTGATACCAAACGCGTAATCCTGCGGCGCAGCGCCCTTGTCCTGCGCAGTCTTTGCCGCCTTTTCGCCGACGATATCGCTGAACGGGATTGGCTTGCCAAGTGGGTCGATCAGCACATCAAGTTGGGTTTTCAGGCTCTGGTCATCGAGGGTAACGTGGCCCTTGTCGAAACCAATGGCGCCAATGTCCACCACCCAACTGGACGGTTCGGCATCGGGATCCTTGGGATCGAACTGGAACGTCCAGTTCGCACGACCGTCGGCCAGGCGCTGCAGATCGGCATTGGGCCCGGTCAGGTCAATTCTCGGGATGACCACACGCTGCGCCAGCAAGGCCAGGGGCGAAATGCGCAACTCCACGCGCTTGAGCGTGACCATCTGGGGCTGCTTCGACCACTCGGGGTTGCCCAGGCTCAGGTCCTCGGCCACCACATGCGGCCAGGGCACCCACGCGCGCCAGCCGCCTTCCTCGGGCTCGCGCTGCCAGACCACAGCCAGGTTGCCGTTGATGGCGAACGGACGGTGCAACTCCTCGGACACCTTGGCATTGAGCGGGGGTTTAATGCGGTTCCAATCGAAGAACACGATGATCAAAACCAGCACCGCCAGCAGGACTAACAAGCTGGCGAGGGTCCAGGCAATTACTTTTCGAGTGCGCGTCATTGCACAGGGCTCCTTGATACGACTGAGCGCCCTGACCGCGACGCACGTTTTGAAATGCAGGCCAGAACCGGCCTGTCATGAGATCTACGACTGAAAAATGGCCCGCAGGTTTAACCGAAATCCCGATTAATCCTCAAATAATCGTCCCGGGACAGACTGCCCACTCGATAAGGCGTTACCGACACCGCACTTTTACGTCGCACGTGTGAGTCGAAAATACCCACCCCGGTGCGAAAACACCCGCCGGAAACGCCCGGTCTAGAGCCATTTCGCAGAACAATCAATTCCGTTGATTATTACCATTGCGTTTATGAACTTTTATATCGACTTATCGAGAGTAGCATTGACCTCGTACCCACTTTATCGCCCCCCCAAGGAGCAACCCATCATGAAACGCCAATTACTGCTAAGCCTTACCCTTTCCATGCTGGCCAGCACCGCTTTCGCTCTGCCAGCTGCTGACCAGGCTACCCCACAAGTCAAAGACAGCCGCTCGGTATTCAGCCAAACCATCGCTGCCGACGGTTCGGATCGCACTCCACAAGGCCAGACCCTGGCTGAAGGCGGTAACGATCGTTTGAAAGAAAAAGGCCTGATCACCCAGGACGGCTCGGACCGCACTCCACAAGGCCAGACCCTGGCTGCTGATGGTTCGGATCGTACGCCACAAGGCCAAACCCTGGCTGCTGACGGTTCCGATCGTACGCCACAAGGTCAAACCCTGGCTGCTGACGGTTCCGATCGCACTCCACAAGGTCAAACCCTGGCTGCCGACGGTTCCGATCGTACCCCACAAGGCCAGACGCTTGCCGAAGGTGGTGGTGACCGTGTCATCGAACGCAACAGCGCCTTGAGCTGAGCCCATGGCGGCCCTGAAAAAAAGCCCAGTCTGTCGATTGGGCTTTTGACTTTCTGAAAGTAGCAAATCCCCCGCTTTACCCCTCGATAGTCGTTCGACGCAGGCAAAGCCGATTTGCTAGAGTGCGTCGCTGTCCCTGTCCAGAAATCACCCTGCCGATGCTGCCCCGCGCCGAACAGAAACAACAAACCCGTAGTGCCTTGATGGACGCTGCCCGCCACCTGATGGAATGCGGCCGCGGATTCGGCAGCCTGAGCCTGCGCGAAGTGGCCAAGACCGCCGGCATTGTGCCAACCGGGTTTTATCGGCATTTCGCCGACATGGATGAATTGGGCCTGGTACTGGTCAGCGAAGTCGGCCAGACCTTCCGCGAAACCATCCGCTTGGTGCGCCACAATGAGTTTGTCATGGGCGGCATTATCGATGCGTCGGTGCGCATATTTCTCGACGTAGTTTCAGCCAATCGCTCGCAATTCCTGTTTCTGGCGCGCGAGCAGTATGGCGGTTCGCTACCGGTGCGCCAGGCCATTGGCCGCTTGCGTGAAGACATCAGCTCAGACCTGGCGTCAGATCTGTCCCTGATGCCGAAACTGCAGCATCTGGACCTCGCCGGCCTGAATGTCATGGCCGACCTGATCGTCAAAAGCGTATTTGCCACTTTGCCGGACATCATCGACCCGCCGGCCCAAGCCCTGCCTGATCACCTAACGCCGCAGGCAAAAATTACCCAGCAATTGCGTTTCATTTTTATCGGCCTCAAGCACTGGCAAGGGCTTGGCAGCACCGAATAGGTGACTTAGGCAAATCGCCACAACATGGTGCGGCACCAAAATGCAGCGCACCAATATCAGGCAAAACAGTCGACTAGTTAAGATATTTACTACGTTTCCGACAGCTATTTCCTACACGCCGCCGATCTGGCAAGCGCCTTGCTCTAGCATGACTATCGTTCATTGCTGGAAGCTTTCCGATGCTGGTGATTCATCGCAGGATCGACCCTCAACCCGTCTGGGCCGCCGAGTTGCACCTGACCTTCGAAGCCCGGAGCAAAAGCCGTTTGCGCTGTTTCAGTGCCGAACAGGAAGACGTCGGGTTGTTTTTGGAACGCGGTCAGCCGCCGCTGTATGACGGCGAATGCCTGCAGGCTGAAGACGGCCGCGTCGTGCGCGTCTGCGCCCGTCCCGAACAACTGCTGCACGTCACCTGCGCCAACGCCTTCGAACTGACCCGTGCCGCCTACCACCTCGGCAATCGCCACGTTGCCCTGCAGGTCGGCGACGGTTGGCTGCGTCTGCTCGACGACTACGTGCTCAAAGCCATGCTTGAACAGCTGGATGCCAATGTCGAAAACATCGAAGCGCCGTTCCAGCCGGAACACGGCGCCTACGGCGGCGGCCATCACCACTCGCGCCACGGTGATGAAGATTTCAACTACCCGCCGAAACTGCACCAGTTCGGCGTGCGTTTATGAATCCGGCCTGGGCGCTGCTGCGCCTGGCCAGTCCGCAATTGCCGATTGGCGGCTACAGCTATTCCCAGGGACTGGAAATGGCGGTGGACAATGGCCGGGTCCATGACCCGGACAGCGCCCGCCAATGGATCAGCGACCAGTTGCTGCTCAACCTGGCTCGTTTTGAAGCGCCGCTGCTACTGGCCCATTGCGAGGCGGCCGCCGCCGACAACTGGGACGAATTGCTGCAACGCTGCGAGGAACACCGCGCCAGCCGCGAAACCCGCGAGTTGCATCAGGAAAGTCGGCAGATGGGTTATTCCCTGCAGCAGTTGCTCAATGGCTTGCCCGAGCTTGATCCACCGGCACGGGCCTTTCTTGCACAGCGCCCGGAACCCCACCTGGCCCTGGGCTGGGCCTTGGCCGCTCGCGCCTGGCAGATCAGCCCGCAGGACGCTTTGGCCGCCTGGCTGTGGAGCTGGCTGGAAAACCAATTGGCGGTGTTGATGAAAACCCTGCCGCTCGGCCAGCAAGCCGCGCAACGCCTGACCAGCCAGCTGCTGCCGTTGCTGCAAGAAGCGCAGCAACACGCAACCCGAATCACCCCCGAACACGTTGGCAGTGCCGCTTTCGGCCTGTCCCTGGCGTGTATGGCCCACGAGCGCCAGTACAGCCGTCTATTCCGTTCCTAGGAGAATCACATGAATACACAACCCTTGCGCGTAGGCATTGGCGGCCCGGTCGGCTCCGGCAAAACGGCCCTGACCCTGGCCCTGTGCCTGGCCCTGCGTGATCGCTACAACCTCGCAGTGGTGACCAACGATATCTATACCCGCGAAGATGCCGATTTCCTGGTGCGCAACGAAGCCTTGGCCCCGGAACGCATCATTGGCGTGGAAACCGGCGGCTGCCCGCACACCGCAATCCGCGAGGACGCTTCGATCAATCTTGAGGCGGTGGATCAGTTGAACCGGCGTTTCCCGGGCCTGGATCTGATCCTGGTGGAGTCCGGCGGCGACAACCTTTCGGCAACCTTCAGCCCCGAGCTGTCCGACCTGACCATCTACGTGATCGACGTATCGGCCGGCGACAAGCTGCCACGCAAGGGCGGGCCGGGGATCTGTAAGTCCGACTTGCTGGTGATCAACAAGATCGATCTCGCGCCATTGGTAGGCGCGTCCTTGACGTTGATGGACAGCGATACCACACGCATGCGTAACGGCAAGCCGTTCGTCTTCAGCAACCAGAAAACCGGCCAGGGCCTGGAAGAAATCATCGCTTTCATCGAGCGTCAGGGCCTGCTGACCGCCGCCTGACCCTTTCACATTTTCAACAAGGAAGCTCTACATGACACTCAAACGCATTCTCGGCGCCATCGCGCTGCTGCTGACCCCGGCTGTCGCCTTTGCCCACCCGGGCCATGGCGACAATGGATGGATCGCGGGTATCAGCCACCCGATCGGTGGCCTTGATCACTTGCTGGCGATGGTTGCTGTGGGTTTGTGGGCGGCGCAGCAGCAAGGCGCCGCGCGCTGGGCACTGCCTTGCACTTTCGTTGGCACCATGTTGCTTGGCGGGGTATTGGGGTTTGAAGGACTGAATATGCCTGTGCTGGAAAGCGGGATCGCGACGTCGGTGCTGGCCCTGGGTCTGGCAGTGGCCTTGGCGGTACGTCCACCTTTGGCCCTGGCGGTCGGGGCAACGGCTTTGTTTGCACTGTTTCATGGCGTGGCCCATGGCCTGGAACTGCCCGACATGTCCAGCCCATGGACTTACGCGGCCGGATTTGTCCTGGCGACGGCGGCATTGCATGCCGCAGGTTATGCGGTGGTTCGAGTGTTGCCGCAGGCAGCGGCGCCACTGGTCAGGCTGGCAGGTGCGGCCTCGGCGGTGACCGGGGCCTGGTTGCTGGCGGGCTGAGTTCTGTATGGCCTGGGCAGGCCTCATCGCGAGCAAGCTCGGCTCCCACAGGGTTTGCTGGAGACGGACAATGGGGTTCCAGGCCGGATCCCCTAGGGGGTTGTGAATACCCCTAACCGGATTCCGGCCCTGGTTCTGTGGGAGCCGGGCTTGCCCGCGATGGCGGCCTGACAGACACCGCATCTCTCAGGCCTGCTAACATGTCGCGCAATCGCCCCTGCCGTGACGACGCCAGCCAATGCAGCCTGTTTCCCGCTCCGCCTCCCAGCCAGAATTGACCGCCCTGTTCGCCTCGGTGCAGCAGCATTTCCAGGAAGTGATCGTGCCACTGTGGCAAGGCCCCGGCTGGAACGCTGAACTGGCCCTGCCCTACGAGGCACTGGATGCCGAACACTCGCCACTGCCACCGCAGCGTTATCGGGCGATGGCGTGCGCGCGGCAGCTGTATGTGTTTTCCAGCCTGATCGGCCAGGTGCCTGCCGCCGAAGAACGCAGCGCGCAGCTGTTCAGTTCTCTGCAACGACACTTCCACGACGCCGAACACGGTGGCTGGTTCTACAGCATCGACGCGCTGGGCGCGCCACTGGACCAGCGCAAAGACCTCTACACCCACGCGTTCATCCTGTTCGCCTGTGCACACTACTGGGACAAGGTGCGCGAGCCTTCAGTCGGGCACCTGCTCGATACCGCGCTGGAGGTGATTGCGCAGCGCTTCGCAACAGGCGACGGCCTGTACGAGGCGTGTCTGGAGCGCGACTGGTCATCGCTGCAAACCGGGCCCTTGCAGAATCCCCTGATGCACTTGGCAGAAGCCTTCCTGGCGACGCTGGCGGCACGCCAGGACGACGCTGTGCAAAGCATGCTGGTGACGTTATGCACAGCCATGCAGCAACGTTTCATCGATCCGCAGCAAGGCGTACTGATGGAAAAGCCGCTGGGCGCTGTGGATAACTGGTATGAACCGGGGCACCAGTTTGAATGGTACTTCCTGCTCGAATCGTCACCGCGGCTGCGCGGCTCGCAGCTGCACGGCTCACTGGAGCGGGCGTTCGCCTTCACCGAACAATCGGGGGTGGATCCACACTCAGGCGCCGTCAAGGCCATGCTCGACCTTAACGGCAAGGCCAGGGACGCCACCCAGCGCATCTGGGCCCAGGCGGAATACCTGCGTGCGCTGACCTTGAGGCCAGACGCCGAAGCCGCAGTGCAGCGTCAACTCCTGGCCTTGCAGCAGAACTTCCTGCATGCCGGAGGCTGGCATGAGTGTCGTGATGAACTGGGCCAGGTGAGCCGCAAGGATATGCCTTCAACCACGCCCTATCATCTGGCGACCTGTTATCGCGGGCTGGCGGACTATCTGGGCTAATCCGGCAGCCGTCATCGCGAGCAAGCTTTGCTCCTGCAGGTGACAGCCTTCACTGCGAGCAAGCTTTCTCCCGTGGGAGCAAAGCTTGCTCGCGATGGCCATCACTCAGGATCAAGCCTTGCCGCCATCACGATGAATGGCAAACCCAGCCCAGGTCTGGCTCACCGGCATCAGCTCAAGACTATTGATGTTGATGTGCGCCGGCGCATTAAGCACCCAGAAAATAGTATCGGCGATGTCCTGCGGTTGAATCGCCTCGGCGCCGGCGTAGGTCGCGTTGTAGCGCTCCTGGTCACCCGCGAAACGCACCAGCGAAAACTCGCTTTCGCACATGCCCGGCTCGATGTTGCTCACGCGCACGCCAGTGCCCTGGAGGTCGCAGCGCAGGCTCAGCGAGAACTGTTTGACGAAGGCCTTGGTTGCGCCATACACGTGGCTGCCCGGATACGGGTAGTTACCGGCAACGGAGCCCACGTTGATGATGCCAGCACCACGACCGTGAGCGATCAGGCGCGGTAACAGCAGGCGGGTGCTGTACATCAAGCCCTTGACGTTGGTGTCGACCATGGTGTCCCAGTCATCGAGATCACACTTGGGCGCAGGATCGACCCCTAAAGCCAGGCCCGCATTGTTGATCAGGCCGCGCAATGTGGCGAAAGACGGCGGCAAGTTGGCAATCGCGTCCTCCATGGCCTGGCGATCCCGCACATCCAGCACCAGGCCGTGTACCTCGGTCTGCTTGGACAATTCGGCACATAGGGCGTTGAGGCGTTCCTCACGACGGCCGGTCAGCACCAGTTTCCAGCCCGCCTCGGCAAAACGACGGGCACAGGCTTCACCAAAACCGGAAGTAGCGCCGGTGATAAACAGGGTGTCGGACATCGTGTTCTCCTAGCTTCGGCTGACGAACAGCCATTGGAATAGATAATCAGCCGGCAGCATGCCCTGCCTTGCAGGCACCGGCAACATCGAGCCACTGTACAAAAAACGACCAACCAGCGCCAAGCCATGGCCTGCCTGGCTTGCAGCCATGTACGCGCACGTTATCCACAGGCAGGTCCACAGTTAACGGGGGCAAGTCAAAAAGCCGCAAGCCGCTGTGTACAAGGCTTTGCGGGCAGATCGCAAAGTTTTTAGCTTGACCCTCGACCACGGGCGTTGTAGCCCATGGCATTTTGCACGATCCAGCTGCGTAATAGACGATGGCTCCAAGCCAGTAACTACGGCCCTCAGCCGAGTCTTTCCAGAGTTTAACCACAGACTTATCCACAGGGTGACCGGCTTGGATTTAGACCCATTCAACGTCCAACAAAATGGTTGACAAAGCCGGCCAATCCACCGCCAAAAATGCCTGATCAAATAACAACCACCTTGCTACAGGCCTTGATTACCGTGGCTCTCAGCCAGCTACTCCCACGTTATTCACAGCCAGTTCCACAGCAAACGGGGACAAGTCAAAACCGTGACAAAACAACTATTTGCAGCGGCTTTATGTCGCGGTTTAAGAGCTCGTGAATATTGTTTTCCACAATTTCGAAATACCGCGCACCCTGCACCTGCGCGAGCGAGCCTGCTCGCGATAGCGGTCGTCCTGCGGGACATTTTTCGACTGACATTCCCCTGTCGCGAGCAGGCGCACTCCCACAGGGTCCGGCAGCAGTGAAGATAAAAAAGCCCCGACGATCGCTCGTCGGGGCTGTTGATATCTCGGCAATGAATCAATGCCCGCCCAGATAAGCGTTGCGCACCTCCTCGTTCACCAGCAGCTCCTTGCCGGTGCCTGTGAGGCGGATCTCACCGTTGACCATCACGTACGCCCGGTCCGACAGCTTCAACGCATGGTTGGCGTTCTGCTCGACCAGGAAAATGGTCATGCCGGTACTCGCCAACTCTCGCAAGGTCGAGAAGATCTGCTTCACCACAATCGGCGCCAGGCCCAGGCTCGGCTCATCCAGCAGCAGCAACTTCGGCCGGCTCATCAACGCCCGGGCGATGGCGAGCATTTGCTGCTCGCCGCCGGACATGGTCATGGCCCGCTGGGTACGCCGCTCTTCGAGCCGCGGAAACAGCTCGAACATGCGCTGCATGTCTTCTTTGGCGTACTTGTCGCCAATCGGAATGGTGCCCATCAGCAGGTTTTCCTCGACGGTCATGTCGGGGAACACCCGCCGGCCTTCCGGCGACTGCGCAATGCCGTGGGACGCAATGTAGTGGGACGACTTATGGGTGATGTCGACGCCCTGGTAGATGATCTGTCCGTCAGCCGCACGGGGCTGGCCGAAGATTGACATCAGCAGGGTCGACTTGCCGGCACCGTTGGAGCCGATGAGGCTGACGGTTTCACCTTCGTTGATGTGCAGCGAGACTTTTTTCAGGGCCTGGATCGGCCCGTAGAACACGTCCAGCTCCTTTAGCTCGAGGATCGGTTGAGTCATACCAACTCCTCTTCATCAGCGCCCAGGTAGGCCGCAATCACTTTCGGATCGTTGCGAATCGCTTCCGGTCCGCCTTCGGCAATGACGATGCCGTGGTCCAGCACCACAATGTGGTCGGAAATGCTCATTACCATGCCCATGTCGTGTTCGATCAGCACCACGGTCAGATCATGCTCGTCGCGCAGCAGCCGGATCATCGCGCTCAGCGCTTCGGTTTCCTGAGGGTTGAGGCCGGCGGCCGGTTCGTCGAGGCAGATGATCTGCGGCCGCGTGCACATGGCCCGGGCAATTTCCAGACGGCGTTGCTGGCCATAGGACAACTCGCCGGCCAGGCGGTTGGCGCAATCCACCAGGTCCACGACCTCCAGCCAGTAGAACGCATGGTCCAGGGCATCACTTTCCGCCTTGCGGTAACCCTTGGTGTTCAGGATGCCGGCCAGCATATTGCGGTTGACCCACATGTGCTGGGCCACCAGGAGGTTTTCCAGCACCGACATTTCCTTGAACAGGCGAATGTTCTGGAAAGTGCGCGCCAGGCCGGCACGGTTCACCAAGTGGGTGCCGCCGAACATCTTGTAGTACATGCGGCTGAGGAAAGATTTCGGCGACACGAAATCGGTCGGTTTGAAAGACTCCCCAAGCAGCTGGATGACGTTGGTGCGTTCACCCCGCACATTGAGCTCGATTTTGCCGCCAGACGCCTTGTAGAAGCCGGTAAGGCAGTTGAACACCGTCGTCTTGCCTGCGCCGTTGGGGCCGATCAGGGCGAAGATCGAGTTGCGGTGCACTTTGAGGCTGACATCGCTCAACGCCTTGATGCCGCCAAAGTGCATCATCAGTTTTTCGACCGAGAGGACGACTTCGCTCATGGCGCTACTCCTTTACGCGGGGTCACACCGGTACGGCTGATCCGGATCAGGCCGCGCGGTCGCCAGATCATCATCAACACCATCAGGATGCCGAACAGCAGCACCCGGTACTCTGCGAACCCACGCAGCAGCTCCGGCGCAACGGTCAGCACGAAGGCTGCAATCACCACGCCGATGGTCGAGCCCATCCCACCCAGGACCACGATGGCCAGGATCAGCGCCGATTCGAAGAAGGTGAACGAGGTCGGGTTGACGAAGCCTTGGTAAGTGGCAAAGAACACCCCGGCCAGACCCGCAGTCGACGCACCGATGGTAAACGCCGAGAGCTTGACCAGTACGTGGTTCAGGCCCATGGACCGGCAGGCGATTTCATCTTCGCGCAAGGCTTCCCAGGCACGGCCGACAGGCATCTTGACCAGCCGATGCTTGATGTACAGCACGGCCAGGACCACCAGGAACAACACCGCATAGATGAAGTAGTACTTCACGTCCGGGTTGTAGGCGATGCCGAAGAACTCGTGGAAAGGCACCCCGCCATCTTTGGCGCGCTTGCCGAACTCCAGGCCGAAGAACGTCGGCAGAGGTGCAGCCATGCCGTTCGGGCCACCGGTCAACGACAGCCAGTTGTTGAGGACCAGCCGGATGATTTCACCAAAACCCAGGGTCACGATCGCCAGGTAGTCGCCGTGCAGGCGCAATACCGGGAAACCGAGGATGCAACCGGCCAGGCCCGCCATGATCGCCGCCAGCGGCAGTACCGTCCAGAAGCCCAGGCCCAGGTACTGGTAACCGAGTGCCAGGCCGTAGGCGCCAATGGCGTAGAACGCCACGTAGCCCAGGTCGAGCAGGCCGGCCAGACCGACCACGATGTTCAAGCCGAGGCCGAGCAGCACGTAGATCAGGCCGAGGATGACCACGCCCAGCAGGTAGGAGTTGGAGAAAAACGGGAAGACTACGGCGATGACAATCAACAGCGGGATTATCCAGCGCAACCGTGATTTGTAATCCGGTGGCAGCACGTGCACGCCGGAGCCAGTGCTTTCAAAACCTTCGAGGATTTTCAGGCCTTTGGGGGTCTGCAGGAACAGGCTCAGGGCAAAGCGCCCCGCCATGACGATCGCGACAATCCAGGCCACGCGCGTCGTTTCCAGATTGAAGCCGTATCCGTCGAGGACCACGCCGACAATCGGGCCGAACACAATCAGGGCAACCAGACCGGCAAGAATCGCGTCAACCAGGCTTCTTTTGAGATCAATGGTTTTTTTAGTGGTTGAAGACATCGCTTACACCTTCGACACAAGAGGACGGCCGAGCAGGCCTTGGGGCCGAAAGACCAGAACGAGAACGAGCAGCGAGAAGCTGAAGACGTCTTTGTAGTCCGAGTTGACCAGGCCGGAGAACAGCGACTCGGAGATCCCGAGAATGATCCCGCCGAGCATCGCTCCCGGTAGCGAGCCAATCCCGCCGAGTACCGCAGCGGTAAACGCCTTGATCCCGATGATGAAGCCGGCATAGAAGTCGAAAGTGCCGTAGTTCATGGTGATCAGCACGCCGGCCAGGGCTGCCATGGCTGCACCGATGATGAACACGTAGGAAATCACCCGGTCGGTGTTGATCCCCAGGATCGAGGCCATCTTGCGGTCTTGCTGGGTCGCGCGGCACATGCGGCCGAGCTTGGTGTACTTGATGATGTAGGTCAGCAACGCCATGCCGGCAAATGCTGCGACCAGAATGAACACCTTGGTGTAGGTCAGTTGCACAAAACCTGTGCCGACCTCGACACGCCAGGCCCCCGTAAGCAGGGTGGGTACGCCTTGTTGCTTGGCGCCCTGGGCGATCTGTGCATAGTTTTGCAGGATCAGGGAGATGCCGATGGCGCTGATCAGCGGTGCCAGGCGGGTGGAGTTACGCAGGGGTTTATAGGCGACGCGCTCGATGACCCAGCCATACACCGCCGTGACGATGATGGTGAAGATCAGCGTGCCGAGCATCAGCAGCGGGAAGGATTCAATACCGAAGTATGCCAGCAGAGCCAGACTGATCGCCGCGAGGTAAGCGGAAATCATGTAAACCTCGCCATGGGCGAAGTTGATCATGCCAATGATGCCATAGACCATTGTGTAGCCGATGGCGATCAGGCCATAGACCGACCCGAGGGTCAGGCCGTTGACCAGTTGCTGCAGGAAAATACCATCCATAACGCAATCTCACGCAGTGAGAACCTGCGCACCGTCGGTGCGCGGTTCTTCTAAGGAAAATACAGATATACGTCGGAGCAATGTCAGTCAGGATCAGACTTCACACCACAGCCCCCCTGTAGCAGCGAGCTTGCTCGCGATTGCGGTTTAACATTCAACGAATGCGTTGCCTGTCAGTCCGTCATCGCGAGCAAGCTCGCTCCTACAGGGGAACTGTGGATTCAGCCGATCGAGTCAGCCCTTACTTCTGTTTTTCCAGCTGGTGGTATTTGCCATCCTTGTCCCACTGGTAAACCACGTAGTCGGAGACTTTCAGGTCGCCCTTGCTGTCCCAGGTCTTTTCACCCATGACAGTCTTGACCGGGTTCTTCTTCAGCCACTCAGCCGCTTTTTCGCCACTGTTGGACTTGGCGCCGTTGAACGCTGCCGCCAGGGTCTGAACCGAAGCGTAGGCGTACAGGGTGTAGCCTTCAGGCTCGGTGCCAGCTTTGCGGAACGCATCCACCACAGCCTTGCTGTCTGGCAGCAGGCGCGGATCAGCGCCGAAAGTCATCAGCACGCCATCAACGAATTGCGGACCGCCAGCGGTGGTCACCAGTTCGTCGGTCACGATGCCGTCATCGGACATGAACTTGACGTCTTTCAGGCCTTGCTCACGCAGCTGGCGAACCAGAGGACCGGCTTCAGGGTGCAGGCCACCGAAGTAAACGACATCGGCGCCAGCGCCGCGGACTTTGGTAACAATGGTGCTGAAGTCTTTTTCGCCGCGGGTCAGGCCTTCATACAGCACTGGCGTAACGCCGCGCTTGACCAGTTGAGCCTTGGTAGCATCAGCCAGGCCCTGGCCGTAGGTGTCCTTGTCGTGCAGCACGACCACTTTTTTGCCCTTGAGCACATCGACAATGTAATCGCCAGCGACGATGCCCTGCTGGTCGTCACGCCCGCACATACGGAACATGGCGCTCAAGCCGCGCTCGGTCACCTGTGGGTTGGTGGAACCCGGGGTGATGGCGATAATGCCCGCTTCGTCGTAGATCTCGGAAGCCGGGATTGTCGACGAGGAGCAGAAATGGCCGACCACGCCTGCCACTTTCTGGTTGGTCAGGTCCTTGGCGACCGTCACAGCCTGTTTCGGTTCGCAGGCGTCATCGCCCTTCACCAGTACGATTTTTTCCCCGTTGACACCGCCTGCTGCGTTGACCGCATCGGCCGCAGCCTGTGCACCCTTCATGTACTGCTCGCCAAATGCCGCGTTAGCGCCAGTCATGGGACCCGCCACACCGATTTTCACATCAGCTTGTGCAAACGCAGAAACACCCAACGCAGCTGCCACTGCGAGGGCCAGAAAGCCTTTCTTGTAAAACGTCTGGGACATGAGGTGGTGCTCCAAGGTTTTTTTTAGTTGGCACTGCGACTTCACTGAATGCTCAGAGCAAGGGCCGTGCCATCGGTTTTTTATTCTTGAAAAAGTCGCTGAGTTATTGTTATTCCGACTGTTTTGAACCCGTCTTCATTGGGCGTGCAACCGTCTAAACCGCAGAAGGTAAAACCATTAATTCCCGAAGGCGCAACCCGCCCGCGCCATCATTGCAACCGCGACACCAAACGACGTGCAACCAGCCTGTAACATCGTGCGTCACCGAAGTGCACACCGCTGGTGCGGGACTGCTACAACCCGCACCATTACAGGCTAGTCGCTGCTCGAAAAAGCGCCGCTTTTCAGTAACATCTTTCAACAATCAAATGACGATGCGCAGGCACTGGCCTGCGTGATACAGCGAGAAGCCCGCCTCGTAGAGGCAACTGCGTATGCCCACGCCTGTCAGGGGTTGCATGGGTGCAAACGGAATCGGCAACGCCTGAGGATTGCCGTTACACAGGTAATCGGCAAACGCCTTGCCAACCACCGTCCCCGTGGTGACCCCGCGCCCGTTGTATCCGGTGACTGCCACTATTCCGGGCGCTGGTTCGAACAGGCGCATCAGGTGATCCGGGGTGAAGGCGATGCAGCCGGTCCAGGTGCACTCCCACTCCACCGGCTTGAGATAGGGGAAGTAATGCTGCTGTACCCGATCCGCCCACGCCTTGAGGAACCACACCGGCTTTTGATTGCCGTTGCCGAGGCTACCGAGCAGCAGACGCCCGTCTTTATCGCGACGAATACTGCTGAGCACTTGCCGGGTATCCCAGGACCCCTGGCCACCGGGCAGGATCTGTTGCGCGGCTTCTTCAGTCAGCGGGACTGACGCCACCTGGTAGTAATAACCGGGAAAGAAATTACGCCGCAGTTCGGTCCAGTCGCCCTCGGTGTAGGCGTTGGACGCGATGACCACCTGTTCGGCCAACACCGAACCCTGCGCAGTCTGCACCGACCATTTCTGGCCCTGACGCTCCAGCCGAGTCACCGCTGAATGGTCGAACAGCTGCCCGCCCAGGCCAATGGCTGCCTTGGCCAGGCCACTGGTGTAGGCCATCGGGTTAATCGTACCGGCACGCCGATCCAGCAGTGCGGCGGCAATTTTGCGGGTACCGGTGGCTTGCTCGCAGGCCTGGCCTGTCAACAATTCCACAGGCGCGCCGCGACGTTTCCATTGTTCTTCACGACTGCGCAGATCCGCTTCGCCACGGGCGTTATGCGCCATGTGCAGCGTGCCTTCGCGGCGCAATTGGCAATCGATGTTGTACTTGTCGACCAGGCTGAACACCAGGGACGGCGCTGCACCGAGCATGCGATTGAGCTGACTGCCCACTGCCTCGCCGAACCCGGCTTCGATCTCGTCAGGCGGGATCCACATACCGGCGTTGACCAGGCCGACGTTACGCCCGGAACCGCCATGCCCGGCCCGATGCGCTTCCAGCACACAGACCGTCTTGCCCTGCTCCAGCAGATGCACCGCCGCCGACAGCCCGGTGAAGCCCGCGCCAATCACGCAGACATCGGCCTTGACCTCGCCTTTGAGCGAAGCATTGTCGGGCCTTTGCGGCGTCAGTTTTTCCCACAGACATTCTTCGCGTAGCGGCATTGCCAGACTCCAACAGAAACCTAACCAACACATCAAAAGATCGCAGCCTTCGGCAGCTCCTACACAACCGCAGCCAGGCACGATCCTGTAGGAGCTGCCGAAGGCTGCGATCTTTTCAAGCTCACCACCATCACTTAGTCAAACGTGATCCCCTGAGCCAACGGCAACTCCAGCGAATAGTTCACGGTATTGGTCTGGCGACGCATATAACCGCGCCATGCATCCGAGCCCGACTCGCGTCCGCCGCCGGTCTCTTTCTCGCCACCAAATGCGCCACCGATTTCCGCGCCGCTCGGGCCGATGTTGACGTTGGCAATACCACAGTCGCTGCCGACCGCTGACATGAATTGCTCGGCTTCGCGCACGTCAGTGGTGAAGATGCACGAAGACAGGCCTTGAGGCACTGCATTGTTCAGGCGCAAGGCTTCCTCGAAATCCTTGTAACCGACCACGTAGAGAATCGGTGCGAAGGTTTCGCTGCACACTACATCGCTCTGCTCCGGCATCTCGACGATCGCAGGCTGAACGTAATAGGCGTTCGGGTATTGGTCTTCCAGCTGGCGCTTGCCGCCGAATACCCGGCCACCTTCGCTCAAAGCCTGCTCCAGCGCGTCCTGCATGTTCTCGAAGCTGTGCTTGTCGATCAGCGGGCCAATCAGGTTGCCTTCCAGCGGGTTGCCGATGCGCACTTTTGAGTAAGCGGCTTTCAGGCGGGTCACGATCTCTTCTTTGACCGATTCATGGGCAATCAGGCGGCGCAAGGTGGTGCAGCGCTGGCCGGCGGTGCCGACAGCACTGAACAGGATGGCGCGCACGGCCATGTCCAGGTCGGCACTTGGGCCAAGGATCATCGCATTGTTGCCGCCCAGCTCAAGGATGCTGCGGGCAAAACGCGCAGCGATTTTCGGGGCCACTTCGCGGCCCATGCGGGTGCTGCCGGTGGCGCTGACCAACGCCACGCGCGGGTCATCCACCAAGGCTTCACCGGCATCGCGACCGCCAATGATGACCTGGCTCAAATGCGGCGGTGCGTCGCTGAAGTTTTTCAGCACCCGATCAAACAGTGCCTGGCATGCCAGGGCGGTCAGCGGAGTTTTCTCGGACGGCTTCCAGATCACCGGGTTACCGCACACCAGTGCCAGGGTGGTGTTCCAGGCCCAGACGGCCACCGGGAAGTTGAACGCGCTGATCACCCCGACCACGCCCAGCGGATGCCAGGTCTCACGCATGTGGTGGCCCGGGCGCTCGGAGGCGATGGTCAAACCGTACAGCTGTCGTGACAAACCGACAGCGAAATCGCAAATATCGATCATTTCCTGAACTTCACCCAGGCCTTCCTGGGTGATCTTGCCCGCTTCCCACGACACCAGCTCGCCGAGGTCGGCCTTGTATTCGCGAAGAATGTCACCCAGTTGGCGCACCAATTCGCCCCGGCGCGGTGCCGGCACCTTGCGCCACAATTCGAACGCATGATCGGCACGACTGATGTGCTGCTCGACTTCGGCAGCCCCTTCCCAGTTGACGGCAGCAATCTGGCTGCCATCGATCGGTGAGTGCACCGGCACTTTGCCGTTCTGGTACAGGGCCGGGTTTACACCAAGACGATCAAGCAATGCGGCAACCATGGGTCACTCCTCAAACAAAAGACAGAACGTGTGCAGCCGCACGATCACGGCTGATCAGGCCTGTAGTTTTAGCTTTCCGGAGGTTACTCAACAAACGACCTTTAAGAGAGATATCATTCCGTTTATTCATGCTGTGCATTGCTGGCAATAAAGAGACAAGAAGAAAGGATCGCCCATGCTGAACAAACGCTACCTGCCATCGATCACCGCGCTGCAGTGTTTCGAGGCTGTCACCCGGCATTTGAGCTTCACCCGGGCCGCCGAAGAGCTGAACCTGACCCAAAGCGCCGTTAGCAAACAGGTGGCGCAACTTGAAGAGTTATTGCAACACCTGCTGTTTCGCCGGGTGCGTCGCCGCCTGCAGATGACTCCGGCAGGCGATCTGTACTTGGTGGAGGTACGAAAAATCCTCACTCAGGTCGAGATGTCGACCCATTATCTGCGTTCCTACGGTGGAGAAACCGAAGTCCTGCGGGTCTCGACGCCGCCGACCTTTGGCGCGCGCTGGCTGGTGCCGCGCCTGAAAGGCTGGCGCCTGCGGCATCCGTCGATCCATCTGGACCTGTGCAGCGAACAGGAAGCCGATGATTTGCTGCAAGGCCGCAGCGACCTGGCGTTCTACTTTGGCCAAGGGTCACGCCCGGGCACCGAATGCCTGAAGCTGTTCAGCGAGGAGCTGGTTCCGGTGTGTGCCCCGGGCAGCCTTCCGGCCACACCTTTCACCGACCCAACCCAGCTCGCTGACCTGGTCCTGCTGCAAAACGCCTCCCGGCCACAGGCCTGGCACGACTGGTTCGACAGTCAGGGCTATCACACCGAACACAGCTACCACGGGCCGCGCTTCGAAACCTTCTACATGTGCATCCGCGCCGCCCAGGTAGGCTGTGGCGTGGCGTTGTTGCCCAGGTTTCTGGTGGAAGAGGAATTGGCCGACGGCAAACTGGTCATACCCTGGAAGCATGCGATGCCCAGCACTGATTCTTACTACCTGGCATACCCGGAACATTCGGCGGACGTGCCGAAGGTGCGCGATTTCGTGAAGTGGATGCTGGAGCAGATTGATAGCCCGGAAATGCCGCAAAACTGAGGCATCACACCGTCTTCTGCGGGAGCGAGCCTGCTCGCGATAGCGTCGACACATCCGACATTCAGGTGACTGACACACCGCTATCGCGAGCAGGCTCGCTCCCACGGGATCTCCAGCGTCTAAAAAATCGCTGGCAATAACTGCCGTTGATATGCGCCACTAGCCCCATTCATTGAATCAGCTGCAATGTCGCCGCCACAGGCCGCGGCCAGCCTGGAGAACCCCGTTATGAGCGACAGCGTATTTGCCGATCGCATCGTGCAGAACCTGCTCGACACCGACTTCTACAAACTGACGATGATGCAGGCGGTGCTGCACAATTACCCGAACGTGGAAGTGGAATGGGAGTTTCGTTGCCGCAACAGCGAGGATCTGCGCCCGTACCTGGCCGAGATTCGCTTTCAGATCGAGCGCCTCGCCGAGCTGAGCCTGACCGCCGATCAACTGGGTTTCATGGAGCGCATCAGCTTCATGAAACCGGATTTCCTGCGCTTTCTCGGACTGTTTCGTTTCAACCTGCGCTACGTGCACACCGGGATCGAGAACGGCGAGCTGTTCATCCGTCTGCGCGGGCCCTGGCTGCATGTGATTTTGTTCGAAGTACCGCTGCTGTCCATCGTCAGCGAAGTGCGCAACCGCTATCGGTACCGGGAAGTCGTCCTGGAACAGGCGCGCGAGCAGCTTTATCGCAAATTCGACTGGCTGACGGCCAATGCTGCTGCCGATGAGTTATCCGAGCTGCAGGTCGCCGATTTCGGCACCCGCCGCAGGTTTTCCTACCGGGTTCAGGAAGAAGTGGTGAACGTGCTCAAGCACGACTTTCCCGGGCGTTTTGTCGGCACCAGTAACGTCCACCTGTCCCGGGAGCTGGACATGAAGCCCTTGGGCACCATGGCCCACGAATGGATCATGGCGCACCAGCAACTCGGACCGCGCCTGATCGACAGCCAGATTGCCGCGCTGGATTGCTGGGTCCGCGAGTATCGGGGCCTGCTCGGCATCGCACTGACTGACTGCATTACCACCGATGCCTTCCTGGGCGATTTCGACCTGTACTTCGCCAAGCTTTTCGATGGCCTGCGCCACGACTCCGGGGATCCGATAATCTGGGCGGAAAAAGCCATCGCCCACTACCACAAGCTCGGCATCGACCCGATGAGCAAGACCCTGGTGTTCTCCGACAGCCTGACGCTGCCCAAGTCCCTGGAAATATTCCGGGCGCTGCGCGGGCGGATCAATGTCAGCTTTGGCATCGGCACCAACCTGACCTGCGATATTCCAGGGGTTGAACCGATGAGCATCGTGCTTAAAATGGCCGCCTGCAACGGTCAGCCGGTGGCCAAGATTTCCGATGAACCGGGCAAGACCCACTGCAAAGACCCCAACTTCGTCGCCTATTTGCGACACGTTTTCAAAGTTCCTGCCGCCCTTTCCAGCACATCAAGCAAGGAGTGAATTCATGCAGGCCGTACAGCGTGAGATTGCTGAGCAGCTCAAGGTTCAACCACCATTCGCCGACGATGCCGCCCTTGAGGCTGAAGTCGCTCGACGGATCACGTTCATTCAGGATTGCCTGGTCAATTCCGGGCTCAAGGCCCTGGTGCTGGGGATCAGCGGCGGCGTTGATTCCCTCACCGCCGGCCTGTTGGCCCAGCGTGCCATGCGCGAGTTGCGCGACAGCACCGGTGACGACAGCTACAAGTTCATTGCCGTCCGCCTGCCCTACGAGACCCAGTTCGACGAACACGATGCCCAGGCGTCGGTGGATTTCATCGAACCGGATGAGCGCCACACCGTGAACATTGGCCCGGCAGTCAAGGCGCTGGCCAGCGAAGTCGCAGCGTTCGAAGGCAAACACGCGGTGTCGGTCGACTTTGTGCTGGGCAACACCAAGGCGCGTATGCGCATGGTCGCCCAATACACCATCGCCGGCGCGGCCCATGGCCTGGTGATCGGCACTGACCATGCGGCGGAAGCGGTGATGGGATTCTTCACCAAGTTTGGTGACGGCGCCTGCGACCTGGCGCCACTGAGCGGGCTGGTGAAAAACCAGGTGCGCAGCATCGCCCGCAGCTTTGGCGCACCGGAATCGCTGGTGGAGAAGATCCCCACTGCCGATCTCGAGGACCTGTCCCCGGGCAAGCCGGATGAGGCGTCCCATGGGGTGACCTATGCCGAAATTGATGCTTTTCTGCATGGCGAGCCGGTACGTGAGGAAGCGTTCAGGATTATTTGTGAAACGTACAACAAGACCCATCACAAGCGAGTGATGCCGTTCGCGCCTTGAATGCGGCGGCGCCTGTACCGGCGCCATCGCGGGCAAGGCTTGCCCGCGATGAACGCTGACGCGGTCAAAGGCCAGGCACAAAAAAAAGCGTCCGCAATGGACGCTTTTTTTGAAGCTGATTCGCTTACTTCAGTGTAACCGTGCCTTTCATCATCGAGATGTGGCCCGGGAACGAGCAGAAGAAACCGTATTTCTCATCCGCACTCAGCTTCGACACATCAAAAGTCACCGAATCGGTTTCCTTGGCGCCGATGATCTTGGTGTGGGCGATGATGCGGGTGTCGCCGTCTTTCAGGTAGTTCTTGTCGATACCGGCAGCCAGGCCATCGGTGGCGATCGGCTGCATGTCAGCTTCTTTACTCAGCACCCAGTTATGACCCATGACGTTCTTCGGCAAGCTGCCAGAGTGGGTCAACTCGACGGTGAAGGTTTTGCAGCTCTTGTCGATCTCAATGGCCTTGCTGTTGAAGGTCATCTGGTCGGTGGAGTCGATGGTGGTCTTGCACTCGGCAGCCATCAGTTGGCTGCTGGCCAGTGTCAGCAGGGATACCGCAACAAGTTTGGCAAACATGGTGAATCTCCAAGGCAGGGTTAACAAAAGTGCGAATGGACAGAAGACTGCCTGAAAACTGCGCAAGTTCCTATGACCTGAATCAAAAATTGTATACAACTTTCGGGCTATGACACCGATCGAAACAATCTACCAGCCAGATGCCTGGCCCGGCCCTATCATCGGTCCATCGCCACCTACCTGGAATCCGTCATGACCCTCAATAGCCTGTTGTGCAGCCTGCTTGCCGCGTATGCCTGTGGTGCCAGCGGCAGTTACGAAACCCCTGCCCGCGACCTTTAACCCTTGGATCGCTAACGCCGTGCCTTTACCCTGTGGTCATCGTGACCGTGGAGCAAAGCATGTCATTAGCATCCGTTTGTGTTTTCTGCGGTGCCAGCACTGGCACCCACCCGGCTTATCGTGAAGCGGCTATCGCCCTTGGGCGCGCCATCGCCGAACGCAAGCTGACCCTGGTATACGGCGGTGGTGCCGTGGGTTTGATGGGGATAGTCGCGGATGCCGCCCTGGCAGCCGGCGGGGAAGTCATTGGTATCATTCCGCAAAGTCTCAAGGACAAGGAAATCGGCCACAGCGGCCTGACTCGCCTGGAAGTGGTTGACGGCATGCATGCGCGCAAGGCGCGGATGGCCGAGCTGAGCGATGCTTTCATCGCGCTGCCCGGCGGCCTCGGCACCCTGGAAGAACTGTTCGAGGTCTGGACCTGGGGCCAGCTCGGCTATCATGCAAAACCGCTCGGCCTGCTCGAAGTGAACGGTTTCTACAGCAAATTGACTGGTTTTCTTGATCATATCGTCGGCGAAGGCTTCGTTCGCGAAGCGCACCGTGACATGCTGCAAACGAGCGAATCGCCGCAAACCCTGCTCGACGCACTGGATGCCTGGCACCCGGTGGTCACGCCAAAATGGGCCGAGCAAAAACCCAGCTAACGGCTCGGGCCCGATACAGGGCAGAATATGCGCCGCTCAACCTCACCTTCGACCCAAGAGGATCGCCCATGGCTAAACCTAATTATTCCTTCGCCAAACGTCAGAGAGACTTGGCCAAGGAGCAGAAGAAAGAGGAAAAGCTTCAGCGCAAGAAAGCTACAGCTGAAGAAGAAGCAGCAGCACTGAACCCGGATGCCGAAGGTGAAGTGGCTACAGACGAAACCGCAGCACCGAAAGATCAGGCGCCTGACGCCTGAGACCCTCAGGGCCGGATGATCTGATCAGGCCCACCGGATCTGTGTCCAGGGTTGGCAGCAGTGCTGCTGACCCTGTAGGAGCTGCCGAAGGCTGCGATCTTTTGATCTTGCTCTTCAAATGTTCTGGAGACGCTCAAGATCAAAAGATCGCAGCCTTCGACAGCTCCTACCGGGGGGATGCGCGTTAATCCAGCGGCATCACCGTGACCCGAACTTCGGGGTCATGATTGCCCCCGCCCAGAATTACCCCGCGCAACGGCGACACATCCGAAAAATCCCGGCCCCAGGCCAGGGTGATGTGCTCCAGTGCCGGCTGCACGTTGTTGGTCGGATCAAAATCGACCCAACCCAGTACCGGACAAAATACCGAAACCCAGGCATGCGAGGCGTCGGCGCCGATCAGGCGTGGCTGGCCGGGTGGTGGCTGAGTCAGCAGGTACCCGCTGATGTAACGCGCTGCCAGGCCTCGGGAGCGCACGCACGCGAGCATCAGGTGGGCGAAGTCCTGGCAAACCCCTCGCCGCCGCTCCAGGACCTCCACCAGAGGCGTGGCGACCTGGGTCGCTTCGGCATCGAAGGTGAACTCGCTGAAAATCTTCTCCATCAATGCCTGAACGCCAAGCAGCAACGGCCTGCCCGGCGCAAAACAACTTTCCGAGAACTCGACGAAGTTGCGCTTCAAGTGCACATAGGGCGATTCGAACCGGTAACGGCAGGCTTCCAGTATCTCGCGGGAAAGCGGCTGGCTGCTGTAGGTCAGCGCGCTGCGGGTATCTTCCCATGCGGGGGAGCGGTTGAAGTCCAGCATCGGCCGGGCCGTCACTTCAATGGTCAGGCTGGCATTGACCAGCAATTCGTCGTGGGGGCGCTCGAACGCCAGGCGGGTCAGCGGATTGCCGAACACGTCCAGTTCATCCCGGCGTGAGGTGGGATCGGGACTGATCTGCAAACGCTGATCCGTGCAATGCTGCCAGGCGCAAGGCCGTGGCCACAGGTGCGCCAGCTGCTGGGCGAGCGACACCGGGCTGTCGTAGTGATAGTGGGTGTCGTGAAAAATCTGGTAATGGGCGCTCATCAGACGGACACCGTACGCTGGCTGACATCATCGACATGGGCGAAATGCCGCAGTGCCAGGCGATCGGAGGCCTGGCCGCTGGCTTCGGCGATTTCCTGCAGCAGATCGGCCAGGCCTTCGACGGCGGCGCGTACGCTGGCTTCGCCAAACAGCGAGTTTTGCAGGCACCCCAGGTCGAACCGGGCCAGGCGCTCGACCAGTTGCGGCAAACCGGTCTCACGTGGCGCACCGAAATCGTCATTCAGTCGCTTGAGGGTACGATTGACCAGCTTCAACTGGAACAGCACGGCATGGGGGTTCTGCTCGTCCAGGAGCAACAGGTCCAGTACCGGGAGCAGTTGCGCCACCGCCAGATACCGCGAGCGATAAGTGATGCTGCTGTTGCCCAGTTCCAGCAGCCATTCCAGGCCCGCCTGATCAAAAGGACCGGCGCCGCGCAGGAAGGCGGCAAGGCTGGCGCTGAGAAATTGCAGCCGTTCGATGCGCCGACCGATCATCAGAAAGCGCCATCCCTCATCGCGGGTCATGTCGTCCAGGGCAAAACCCGACAGCGCGGCCAGGGACATCACCAGTCGGTTGAGAAAGTCCAGCAGCTCACCGAAGTCAGGCTCGGCGGTTTCCAGTTCCATGGCTTCGCGTTGCAGCTCCACCAGGGCCTGCCAGTTTTCCCGCGAGAGCTTGCCGCGCACCTGCGAGGCTGCCCACTGCAATCGCTGCAGGTTGGAGCGCAGGCTGAACGACCAGTCATCCCCGAGCAGCGCGGCAAGCAGGCGTTCCTGCAGTTCGCCCTCATCGGGCAACAGCATCAGGCGTTCTCCAAGATCGACTGCGGCTTGCAGCGCTTGCGGATCGTCGCCATCGACATAACGAGCGAGCATGATGCGCAGCAACCGGGCGCTGTCATCACAGCGTTCGCAATAGCGACCGAACCAGAACAGGTTTTCCACCACCCGCGACGGCAGGTAGGGGTCGCGACGAACCAGGTCATGCACCCCTATCGTGCGTCGGGTTTTCCATTGTTCGCCGGTGGGTGGACGATCGCCCAGCACCCAGGTGTCCTTGCTGGCGCCGCCCCGTTGCATCGACACCACTTCGGCGTCCGCGTCGGCGGCGACCCGGGTCAAACTGCCAGGTAAAACGCGATAACCCTCATTGCTGGCGACCGCATACATGCGCATGCCGATGGCACGAGGTTGCAACTGGCCGTCTTCAGCCTGCCACACCGGGGCCTGGGATAACTGCGCAAGTTCTTGCGCCACATAAGCGTAAGGGCGCGCCTGCATGCGCTCGGCAAGCTCTTCGCGCTGTTTTTCACTCAGGTCGCGGCCAAACACCGGGGTAAAACTCTGGGATGGAAAGGCCGGCTTGATCAGTAGTTCGGGCAGCTTCTCCAGTGCCTGCGCCAGCACCGGCGCCTCGCCGCACCACCAAGTGGCGATGGACGGCAGTATCAGCTCCTCACCAAACAGGAACTGACTGATCCGCGGCAGAAAGCCGAGCAGGCCCGGCGACTCCAGCACGCCGCTGCCGAGCGCATTGGCCACCAGCACCCGGCCCTGCCGCACCGCCTCGAGCAATCCTGGCACGCCAAGGGCTGAATCGGTGCGCAATTCGAGCGGGTCGCAGAAGTCATCATCCAGCCGGCGCATGATCGCGTGCACGCGGCGCAAACCGCTCAGTGTCTTCAGGTAGACCGTGGCATCGCGCACCGTGAGGTCACCACCTTCCACCAGCGGATAGCCGAGTTGCCGCGCCAGGTAGAGATGCTCGAAATAGCTTTCATTAAAACGGCCGGGCGTCAGCAACACGATCAGCGGCGCCTCGGCGTCGCTCGGCGCCTGGCGCGCCAGGGTCTCCTGCAGCGTGCGGAAGAAACCGGCCAGGTGCTGCACCTTCAGGTCACGGTACAACTCCGGGAACGCGCGCGACACGATGGTGCGGTTCTCCAGCGCATAACCCGCGCCAGAAGGTGCCTGGGTGCGGTCCGCCGTTACCCACCAGCGACCATCCGGCGTACGCGCCAGATCGACGGCATACAGGTGCAAAAAAGCCCCGTCAGGCGGCTTGATGCCCTGGCAGGGCCAGAGGAAATTGTTGTGGCCGAACACCAGCTCGGCCGGCAACAGCCCCTCGGCAATCAAGCGTTGCGGGCCATACAGGTCTGCCAGCACGGCATTGAGCAGGCGCGCGCGCTGGGCGATGCCGGCCGACAATTGCTGCCACTCATCGACGGCGATTACATGCGGCAGCAAGTCCAGTTCCCACGGCCGATCCGCGCCTTTGGGGTCGGCGTAGACGTTGTAGGTCACACCGTTTTCGTGGATCTGCCGGGTCAACAGGGCCTGACGCTGCATCAATTGCGCAGGGGTGCTGCGCTGCAATTGGTCGAACAACCGACGCCAATGCGCGCGCACGGCTCCGCTGTCGTCGAGCAGTTCGTGGTAATTGCCCGCCGTCGGCGGGTAGCGGTCAAGCAGGTCAGGCATGGAAAGCTCGGCAGACAGCAAGGAACGGTCAGACTAACGCACGCTCATGACACCCGGATAGACGAAAAACCCGGGCGTCGCGTACGGTTCAAAAACGTCGTAAATCGAGCGTCATTGGCAGCTCGTCGTTGATATCCAGAAGGGGCACCGGCAGTTTTCCGGGGCTGTGGCCGATACGGAAGAACCGCGCCATGCGCCGGCTCTCGGCTTCGTTCGCGTTCACCGGCAAGCTGTCGTAGTTGCGTCCTCCCGGATGAGCCACGTGGTACTGGCAACCGCCCAGTGAGCGTTGCATCCAGGTGTCGAGCAAGTCGAACACCAATGGCGCGTGAACCGGGATGGTTGGCTGCAGGCAGTTGGCCGGTTGCCAGGCGCGAAAACGCACGCCGGCGACAAACTCGCCGACTCGTCCGGTCGGTTGCAGGGGCACGGCAACGCCATTGCAGGTCAGCAGGTAGCGCTGTGGCGGCAAGCCGCTGAGCTTGACCTGCAGGCGCTCCAGGGATGAGTCGACATAGCGCACGGTGCCACCAGGCGCGCCCTCCTCGCCCAACACATGCCAGGGTTCCAGCGCCTGACGCACCTCCAGTTCGATACCGCTGACCGCGTAGTCGCCCACTTTGGGAAAGCGAAATTCCAGGTGTGCGGCGAACCACTCGGCACGCACGGGATAACCGGCCGAATTCAGGTCGAGGATAACGTCGGCAAAATCCTGTTCGATGAAGTGCGGCAACAGGAAACGGTCGTGCAGTTCGGTGCCCCAGCGCGCCAGTTTCGGCGGCGCATAGGGTTCACGCCAGAATCGTGCGACCAGCGCCCGCAGCAGCAGCTGTTGGGTCAGGCTCATGCGCGCATGGGGTGGCATTTCAAAGGCGCGCAGCTCCAGCAAGCCCAGGCGGCCGGTTGCGCCATCCGGGGAATACAGCTTGTCGACGCAGAACTCGGCACGGTGCGTGTTGCCCGTCACGTCGATCAGCAGGTTTCGCAGTAACCGGTCCACCAGCCACGGCGCACACTCTTCGCCAGGCTCGGGCATCTGCGCAAAGGCGATCTCCAGTTCATACAACGCATCGTTGCGCGCCTCATCGACTCGCGGCGCTTGCGACGTGGGGCCGATGAACAGTCCCGAGAACAGGTAGGACAGGGAAGGATGGTTATGCCAGTAGCTGATCAGGCTGCGCAGCAGGTCCGGACGCCGCAGGAACGGCGAGTCGGCCGGCGTCGCACCACCCAGGACAAAATGGTTGCCGCCGCCGGTTCCGGTGTGGCGGCCATCGATCATGAATTTTTCGGTGGTCAGGCGAGTCTGGCGCGCCTGTTCGTAAAGAAACTCGGTTCGTTCGACCAGTTCGTCCCAGGTGGCAGAAGGCTGGACGTTGACTTCGATCACACCCGGATCAGGCGTGATGCGGAAGTTGCTCAGGCGCGGATCGCTCGGCGGCTCGTAGCCTTCCAGCAACACCGGGCAATGCAACTCCTCTGCGGTGGCCTCGATGGCGGCGACCAGTTCCAGATAGTCCTCGGCCCGTTCCAGAGGCGGCATGAACAGGTACAGTCGACCCTCGCGCGCTTCGGCACAGAAGGCGGTGCGGGTCAGCCAGTCGGCGGATTCGTCTAGCTTTGGCGCGCGCTCCTCGACCACTGCCGGTTGGTCCTGGCCTTGCAACTGAGCCGAGTCGGGCAACTGCGGGAAATCCTGGTTCGGATCCCGGGGATGGATAAATGGATACTCTGCAGCCTTGACCCAGGGTTGCGAGCCCAGCGGCAAGCGGTACCCCAGGGGTGAGTCACCGGGTACCAGCCGGCAATGCTCATCGCGCAGGTACCAGCGACCGCTTTGCCACTGGTCACCCTTGGCAGTACGTGCCAGGGGAAGAACCTGTCCGATGACCTTATCCAGGCCCTGGCTGAAGACCTTGCGCAGGCGCGCCCGCTCCAAGGGCTCTTCCAGGCGCGAATCTTCGGCGCTGACGTTCTGGGGCAACGTGCCTTCGCGCCAGAGGTAATAGAAATTGTCTTCGTAGGCAGGAAACACAAAGCGCGTGGGAATTTTCAGACGTTCAGCCACGCTTGCCAGGAAACGCCCGGCCAGTTCGCCGTCAGCGCCGTAGTCCTCCTGCTCGTCGGCAATCAACGCGCCGTTGCTCCAGATCGGCACGCCGTCGCGACGCCAGTAGCAGTTCAACGACCAGCGCGGCAGTTGCTCACCGGGGTACCACTTGCCCTGGCCAAAATGCACAAGGCCATTGGGTGCGTAGTGCTTGCGCATGCGCTCGAACAGTTCAGCCGACAGGCGCCGCTTGTCCGGACCGAGCGCGGCGGTGTTCCACTCCGCGCCGTCCGGGTCGTCGATGGAGACAAAGGTCGGCTCGCCGCCCATGGTCAGGCGTACGTCACTTTCCAGCAGGTCTGCATCGATCTGGCGACCCAGGGCCTGAATTGCCAGCCATTGGTCTTCGGTGTAGGGCCGGGTGACGCGAGGCGCTTCCCAGATGCGCTCAACGGACATCTCATGGGTAAATTCGCATTCGCACGGTTCCACCAGGCCGCTGATCGGGGCCGCAGAGCCCGGATCGGGACTGCAGGCCAACGGAATGTGGCCTTCGCCGGCAAACAGCCCGGAGGTGGCGTCCAGGCCGATCCAGCCGGCACCCGGCAAATAGACTTCACACCAGGCATGCAGGTCGGTGAAATCCACCTCGGTGCCGGAAGGACCATCGAGACTTTTCACATCGGCGGTCAGCTGGATCAGATACCCGGACACGAAACGCGCCGCGAGGCCAAGGTTGCGCAACAGTTGCACCAACAGCCAGGCGGAGTCGCGGCAGGAACCGCTCGCGTGTTCGAGCGTGTGCTCGGGCGTCTGCACACCCGGCTCCATGCGAATCAGGTAGCCAATGTCTTCGCTCAAGCGCTGGTTGAGGCCGACCAGGAAGTCGACGCTGGGCAAGGGTGTGCGGTCGATGCCGTCGAGGTAGGCCTTGAACTTCGGTGTGAGCGGCAGGGTTTCCAGGTACGGCGCCAGTTCCTTGCGCTCGTCGGCTGCATAGGTGAACGGGATTTTCTCGGCATAGGGCTCGAGGAAAAAGTCGAAGGGATTGAAGACGGCCATCTCCGCCAGCAGATCGACTTCGATACGCAGCTCTTCGGTTTTTTCCGGAAACACCAACCGCGCCAGGTAATTGCCCTGGGGGTCCTGCTGCCAGTTGATGAAGTGCTGCTCGGGCGAGACTTTCAGCGCATAGGACAAGATCCGCGTGCGACTGTGGGCGGCCGGGCGCAGCCGCACAATCTGCGGTCCGAGTTCGACGGCGCGGTCGTAGCGGTAATGCGTGACGTGATGCAATGCGACATGTATCGACACGGCGTGCCTCCTGCGAGCCTTAAGCGTATTCGAAAGCGCGCAAGACTTATGCCATCCAGCAGCGCTGGCGCTTTCACAGATTTGCTTAGGGCAGTACAGCACCAAAATCGGGCGATGCGGGAATTTGGTTGGGAGTGATTGCACGCAAATGTGGCGAAGATCAAAAGATCGCAGCCTTCGGCAGCTCCTACAGGGGTACGCATTCCAACTGTAGGAGCTGCCGAAGGCTGCGATCTTTGATCTTCAAACGCAAAACGCCAACCCGAAGGTTGGCGTTCTGTTAGCTGCTTTAAGCGTTTAGCGCGGCACAACCGGCTTGCGCGCGGGCTTGGGGCCTTTGCCTTTGGCCGCGTCCTTGCGCTCCTTGGCCGCTTGCTGATTGCGGGCAAACGCCGCAGCCTTGGCCTGTTCACGCTTGTCCCACGGGTTGGCGCCATCGCTGGCACGCGGTGGCAGGCCAGTGTGCTGGGTAAGAATCTTGGTGGTCTTCTCCCCCGCCACTTTATGGCTACCCGCCGGCGTCGAGTTCTTGCGACGAGCGCTCTGGTAACTGTCGGTGGCCGGCTGATGTAGCGGGATCAACTGGTTCTTGCCCGGGCCGATCAGGTCGGCGCGGCCCATGCGGGTCAGCGCTTCACGCAGCATCGGCCAGCCCTTCGGGTCGTGATAACGCAAGAACGCCTTGTGCAGGCGACGCTGCTCTTCGCTTTTGACGATGGTCACGGCGTCGCTTTTGTAGGTGACCTTGCGCAGCGGGTTCTTGCCCGAGTGGTACATCGCGGTGGCGGTGGCCATCGGCGACGGGTAGAACGCCTGCACCTGGTCGGCCCGGAAGCCGTTGCCCTTGAGCCACAGGGCCAGGTTCATCATGTCTTCATCGGTGGTGCCCGGGTGGGCAGCGATGAAGTATGGAATCAGGTACTGCTCTTTCCCGGCTTCCTTGGAGTACTTCTCGAACATGCGCTTGAACTTGTCATAGCTGCCAATGCCCGGCTTCATCATCTGGTTGAGCGGACCTTCCTCGGTATGTTCCGGGGCGATCTTCAGGTAACCACCAACGTGGTGGGTCACCAGTTCCTTGACGTATTCCGGCGACTCGACCGCAAGGTCGTAGCGCAGGCCGGAAGCGATCAGGATCTTCTTCACACCCGGCAGCGCACGGGCGCTGCGATACAGCTGGATCAGCGACGAGTGATCGGTGTTCAGGTTCGGGCAGATGCCCGGGAACACGCACGACGGCTTGCGGCACGCGGATTCGATTTCCGGCGTCTTGCAGGCAATGCGGTACATGTTCGCAGTCGGGCCGCCGAGGTCGGAAATGACGCCGGTGAACCCTGGCACCTTGTCGCGGATCTCTTCGATTTCGCGAATGATCGACTCTTCGGAACGGTTCTGGATGATCCGGCCTTCGTGCTCGGTGATCGAGCAGAAGGTACAGCCGCCGAAGCAGCCACGCATGATGTTCACCGAGAAGCGGATCATGTCGTAGGCAGGAATTTTTTCCTTGCCGTAGGCCGGGTGCGGAATGCGCGCATAGGGCATGCCGAACACGTAGTCCATTTCTTCGGTGGTCATCGGAATCGGCGGCGGGTTGAACCAGACGTCGACTTCGCCGTGCCTCTGTACCAGGGCACGGGCGTTACCCGGGTTGGTTTCCAGGTGCAACACACGGTTGGCGTGGGCGTACAGAACCGCATCACCACGGACTTTTTCTACCGATGGCAGGCGGATGACGGTCTTGTCACGGGTCATGCGCGGGCTGGCCAGGATCTGCACGACCTTGGCTTCACTTGGATCTTCAACCGGCCCCTTTTCTTGCTCGATGGCGCAGGCCTGGGTGTCCTGGGTGTTCACGTACGGGTTGATGATCTTGTCAATCTTTCCCGGACGGTCAATGCGCGTGGAGTCGACTTCGTACCAGTCCTTCGGGGTGTCGCGACGGATGAACGCAGTGCCACGCACGTCGGTGATGTCTTCGATCTTGTGCCCGTAGGACAGACGCTGGGCGACTTCGACGATCGCACGCTCGGCGTTGCCGTAGAGCAGGATGTCGGCGCAGGCGTCGATCAGGATCGAGTTGCGTACCCGGTCCTGCCAATAGTCGTAATGGGCGATGCGGCGCAGAGAGGCTTCGATGCCGCCGAGTACGATCGGTACGTTTTTGTAGGCTTCCTTGCAGCGCTGGCTGTACACCAGGCTTGCGCGGTCCGGACGTTTGCCCGCCAGGCCGCCAGGTGTATAGGCGTCATCTGAACGGATTTTCTTGTCGGCGGTGTAGCGGTTGATCATCGAATCCATGTTGCCGGCCGCGACGCCGAAGAACAGGTTCGGCTCGCCGAGCTTCATGAAATCGTCTTTGGACTGCCAGTTCGGCTGGGCAATGATCCCGACGCGGAAGCCCTGGGACTCCAGCAGCCGGCCGATGATTGCCATGCCGAACGACGGATGGTCAACGTAGGCATCACCGGTGACTATGATGATGTCGCAGGAATCCCAGCCAAGCTGATCCATCTCCTCCCTGCTCATTGGCAGGAATGGCGCTGGGCCGAAACATTCGGCCCAGTACTTGGGATAGTCAAATAACGGCTTGGCTGTTTGCATGACGATGACCGGTGTTGAGATGAAAAATCGCGGGCGCGGAATATAGCACAAAATTTAACCAATTCCGACGGTAATGGTCGGAAATTACGTCGCCGCCATCGCGGGCAAGCCCGCTCCCACAGGTTCGGTGAGATTCTCTCGGGAGCGGGCTTACCCGCGATGAGGCCCTCTCAGGCGCTACAGCTTATTCGTCGTCGAAGTTGTAGCTACCCGGCGCGAGGTTTTCGAAGCGGGTGTACTTGCCGATAAACGCCAGGCGCGACGTGCCGATCGGGCCGTTTCGCTGCTTGCCGATGATGATCTCGGCGATGCCCTTGTGCTCGGTCTCAGGGTGATAAACCTCATCCCGATACACGAACATGATGACGTCAGCATCCTGCTCGATCGCTCCGGATTCCCGAAGGTCGGAGTTGATCGGGCGTTTGTTCGGACGTTGTTCCAAAGACCGGTTGAGCTGGGACAAAGCCACCACCGGGCAATTGAATTCCTTGGCCAGGGCCTTGAGGGAACGGGAGATCTCGGAAATCTCGTTGGTCCGGTTATCGCCACCGGAACCTGGAATCTGCATCAATTGCAGGTAGTCGATCATGATCAGGGCGACATCGCCGTGCTCACGCACCAGGCGCCGGGTACGCGCACGCATCTCCGACGGGCTGATACCGGCCGTATCGTCGATGAACAGCTTGCGGTCGTTGAGCAGGTTGACTGCCGAGGTCAGGCGCGGCCAGTCATCGTCGTCGAGGCGACCGGCACGGACCTTGGTCTGGTCGATACGCCCCAGAGACGACAACATACGCATGATCAGCGATTCACCTGGCATCTCCAGCGAGTACACCAGCACGCACTTGTCGCTGCGCAGCACGGCGTTTTCCACCAGGTTCATCGCAAAGGTGGTTTTACCCATGGATGGACGGCCGGCGACGATGATCAAGTCAGACGGCTGCAGGCCGCTGGTCATGCCGTCGAGGTCGGTGTACCCGGTGGACAGGCCGGTAATCGCGTTGTCGGTATTGAACAAGGTGTCGATGCGGTCGATGGCCTTGGTTAGCAGGTCATTCACGCTCACCGGGCCGCCGGTTTTTGGCCGGGCCTCGGCGATCTGGAAGATCTGCCGTTCCGCTTCGTCGAGAATCTCTTCTGCCGTGCGGCCTTCCGGGTTGAAGGCACTGTCGGCAATTTCAGAAGCAATGCCGATCAGTTGACGCAAGGTCGCCCGTGCGCGAACGATCTGCGCATACGCCTTGATGTTGGCGACGGATGGCGTGTTCTTCGCCAGTTCACCCAGGTAACCGAGGCCGCCGACCTGCGAGGTCTGACCTTCCTTGTCCAATTGCTCGGCAAGGGTCACGACGTCGATCGGCGAGTTCTGGTCAGCCAGCTTGGCGATCGCGCGGAAGATCAGGCGGTGGTCATGCCGATAAAAATCGCCATCCGAAACTTGATCGAGCACGCGTTCCCAGGCGTTGTTGTCCAGCATCAGACCACCGAGCACAGCCTGTTCGGCCTCGATGGAATGCGGCGGCACCTTCAGGGCAGCGGTTTGCAGATCGTATTGCTCAGGAGCGGAGATATCGTTCATGGCCACTTGAATAGGTTTGTGAAAAACAGGAACTGCAGAAAGACAAAGGGCACGACCTGTGAACAGGATCGTGCCCGATGTTACCGGCAAGCACCCGAGGGTGCCAGCCGACAAGTGCTGCTTAAGCTGCTACCACGACAACGCGTACGGTGGCTTCAACTTCGGCGTGCAGGTGCACGGCTACGTCGAATTCGCCTACGTTGCGGATGGTGCCGTTCGGCAGACGAACTTCGCTTTTTGCAACTTCAACGCCAGAGGCGGTCAGTGCATCAGCGATGTCGTGGGTGCCGATCGAACCGAACAGCTTGCCTTCGTCACCAGCGGTGGCAGTGATAGTCACTTCCAGCTCAGCCAGTTGGGCGGCACGGCTTTCAGCCGAAGTTTTACGGTCTGCTGCGGCTTTTTCCAGCTCAGCGCGACGCTCTTCGAACGCAGCCAGGTTGGCTGGGGTCGCAGCGGTAGCTTTGCCGTAAGGCAGCAGGTAGTTACGACCGTAACCAGCCTTAACGTTCACTTTGTCACCCAGGTTGCCCAGGTTGGTGACTTTTTCCAGAAGGATCAGTTGCATGTGAAAATCCTCTTAACTTTTAACCTTCACCGTTCGCGCTATCGGCGTCTTTCGGCGCCAGACGACCGCGAAAATCAATCAGGCTGTCGACGATGGCCAAGACCACCAGCAACGGATAGATCAGCTGCATGAACAGCAACAGCGTGACGTACAACCCCACCAGCCAGAACCTGGCCAATCGCTTCTGCGCTACCAGCCCATGCATCAGGGACAGTGCGGCAAACACCAGCGGTACGCTGCACAACGGCGTCAGCATGGCCATCTGTGGACCGATGTTCGGCCCCAGAAGCATGCACGCCAGCAGCAACATCGCTGGTAGAAGCGGGAATCGGATGGCGCGAAATTCGCGACCAAAACCACCCGGGTTGTACAACAACGCCTGCCAGTAGCGCCCGACAATCAGGCTCAGCACACTGACGATTTGCAACAAGGCCGCAATCAGGCCGGTCAGGACCGGTGCAATCAGGGACGCAAAATGCGCTTGCTCGTCTACCGACAACTTCTGGTAGACATCACCGAGTAGCGACGGCATGACCTTTATCAAGGCCTGCGCCAGCATCTCGATCTGGGGACCAAAAGCGATCCCCAGCACCACTGAAAACACCACTCCCATCGCTATGCTGACCAGCAGCACGCGGTTCCAGGACTCACTTGCGCGCAAAACCAACGCAAGGCTCCAAGACCCCAGCAACACCAGAAGTGAGCGAGGGTCATCGGCATAAAGCCACCAGACCAGGGCCGGCAGCAGTCCCAGAGCAAGAACGCTCGTCGCGTCCTTCAATCCGCGCCGCAGGAGCACGAAGCATCCCGCAGCAGCACCCAACCAATACAACAACGGCAATGCCGCGCATCCAGCCACTACCAGAGTGGCCTGCATACGGCCGCGCATGATGAACTCAGCTATGGCACGCATGCATTCAATCCTTTGCTACGAGTCGACTGCCCGGTCTCAGCGGCCGTGGCTGTCGGTGTAGGCCAGCAGGGCCAGGAAGCGGGCGCGCTTGATAGCGGTGGCCAGCTGACGCTGATAACGAGCTTTGGTACCGGTGATGCGGCTTGGAACAATTTTGCCGGTCTCGGATACGTAGGCTTTCAGAGTGTTGAGATCTTTGTAATCGATCTCTTTCACGTCTTCAGCGGTGAAGCGGCAGAATTTACGACGACGGAAGAAACGTGCCATGTAATAGGCTCCTCAAAAGGTCCGTGGATTACTCGTCAGCGTTATCGCTGTTGTCGCTGTCATCACTATCAGCGCTTTCAGCGCCTTCGTGCTCAGGACGGTCGCGACGCTCACGGCGCTCACTGCGGTTTTCTTCAGCCTTGAGCATCTCGGATTGGCCGGTAACGGCTTCTTCGCGACGGATGACCAGGTTACGGATCACTGCATCGTTGTAGCGGAAGTTGTCTTCCAGCTCGGCCAGGGCCTTGCCAGTGCATTCAACGTTCAGCATCACGTAGTGAGCCTTGTGAACATTGTTGATTGCGTAGGCCAGTTGACGACGGCCCCAATCTTCCAGACGGTGGATTTTGCCGCCGTCTTCTTCGATCAGCTTGGTGTAACGCTCAACCATGCCGCCGACTTGCTCGCTTTGATCCGGGTGGACCAAAAAGATGATTTCGTAATGACGCATGAATGCTCCTTACGGGTTGTAGCCTGCCGCTCAAAAGCGGTCAGACAAGGAGTGAATGACACTTATGGACTTGCTTGCGATAGACACATGCGTGCCTGCCGTCACAGCAAGGGGCGCAATTGTAGAGAAGGGGCGGAAGAGGTGCAAGGTAATTGGTGATTATTTGAACAATCACCGCGATACCGGCCGGACACCTGTAGGAGCTGCCGAAGGCTGCGATCTTTTGATCTTAAAAACCAAAATCAAAAGATCGCAGCCTCGTTTCTCTCGGCAGCTCCTACAAGTCCTGCGTAGTGTCAGGACTTTTTGCCAGTCCCGGCTGCCTTGACGCTACGCTGGCGCTGGGCTTCGAACAGGCACACGCCCGTTGCCACGGATACGTTGAGGCTGCTGACGCTGCCAGCCATCGGCAGGTGAACAAGGTAATCGCACAGGTCGCGGGTCAGGCGACGCATGCCGCTGCCTTCTGCACCCATGATCAGGATAGTCGGGCCGGTCATGTCCTGTTGATACAGGCTCTGTTCGGCCTCGCCCGCCGTGCCGACAACCCACAAGCCACGCTGCTTGAGCTTTTCAAGCGTGCGCGCAAGGTTGGTCACTGCAACCAACGGAATCACTTCCGCTGCGCCACAGGCGACCTTGCGCACTGTCGGGGTCAAGGTGGCTGACTTGTCCTTCGGCACGATCACCGCCAGCGCTCCGGCCGCATCGGCCGAACGCAGGCAGGCGCCAAGGTTGTGCGGGTCGGTTACGCCGTCGAGCACCAGCAGCAGTGGAGCGCCGTCGGTGCGATCGAGCAGCTCGTCCAGCATCGCCTCACCCCAGACCTGGCTCGGACTCACATCCGCCACCACGCCCTGGTGTACGCCCTCAACCCAGGCGTCGAGCTCCCGACGCTCGGCATTGCCGACCGCCACGCGATTCTCGGCAGCGAGTTCGATCAGGGTTTTCACGCGCGGGTCGCTGCGACCTTCCGCCAACCAGATCTGCTTGACGCGTTTCGGGTGATGGCGGAGCAGCGCTTCTACGGCATGTACGCCGTAGATTTTTTCCAACTGACTCATGACTTGGCCTTAGGTTTACGCGCCCCGCCGCTTTTGGCTGGGGCCGAGCCCGCTTTTGGCGGGCCTTTACGGTGTTTGCTTGGCTTGCTGCCGGGAGCCTTGTCAGGCGCCGACCGTCCGGTCTTTCCCCCAGACGCCGCTTTACCGCCGCTTTTCGCTTCAGACAGCAATGCCTGCTTCAATTCACGACTTTTGCGCAGCTCGGCATTTTTTGCCGCCGCATCGCTCGGACGATAGGCTTCGACAGCCTTCTCCTTCGCTGGACGACGGCCTGTTTTCGCGGCAGCCGGCTCGGCAACGGTTTTAGCCGTGGACTTGCTGGCTGGCTCGGTTTTTTCAGTTCCGCGCTTCTTGCGGCCGATTGGCGCGCTGATGGTTTTTTCAGCCATCTCGAAGTCGATCTTGCGCTCGTCGAGGTCAACGCGCATCACGCGCACTTCAACGGTATCGCCAAGGCGGAAGCTGCGACCGGTGCGCTCACCGGCGAGGCGGTGGTGCACAGGATCGAAGTGGTAGTAATCCCCAGGCAGCGCGGTGACGTGCACCAGGCCTTCGACGTAGATATCGGTCAGCTCGACGAACAGGCCAAAACCGGTCACGGCAGTGATCACACCCGGGAACGATTCACCCACGCGATCTTTCATGAACTCACACTTGAGCCAGTTCACTACGTCGCGGGTCGCTTCGTCGGCGCGGCGCTCACTCATCGAGCATTGCTCGCCGAGCTGCTCGAGGGCGGCTTCGTCGTACGGATAGATCCGCGCTTTCGGGATGGTCATCGCGCCAGCACGGCGAACGTGCGGGGTGTCCTGCTTCGAATGGATGACGCTGCGGATCGCCCGGTGCGTGAGCAGGTCCGGGTAGCGGCGGATCGGCGAAGTGAAGTGGGTATAGGCTTCGTAATTCAGGCCGAAGTGGCCCTGGTTATCAGCGCTATACACCGCCTGACTCAGGGAACGCAGCATGACGGTCTGGATCAGGTGGAAATCCGGACGGTCCTTGATGCTGGCCAGCAACGCCTGGTAATCCTTCGGCGACGGGCCGTCCTTGCCTTTGTGCAGGGACAGGCCGAGCTCACCCAGGAACGCGCGCAGTTTTTCCAGGCGTTCCGGTGGCGGACCGTTGTGAACGCGATACAGAGCCGGAATTTCGTGCTTCTTGAGGAACTCTGCGGTGGCCACGTTGGCCGCCAGCATGCACTCCTCGATCAGCTTGTGCGCATCGTTACGAACGGTCGGACGGATTTCGGCAATCTTGCGCTCGGTGCCGAAGATAATCCGGGTTTCCTGGGTTTCGAAATCGATCGCGCCGCGCACGTGACGCGCGCCCAGCAGCACTTTGTAAAGCGCGTAAAGCTGCTTGAGGTGCGGCAGGACATCGTTGTACTCGCCGCGAAGCTGACGCGCCTCGGTGAGTTTCGGCGTTTCCAGCATCGCGCTGACCTTGTTGTAGGTCAGGCGGGCGTGGGAGTGGATGACGGCCTCGTAGAAGCAGTAGTCAGTCATCTCGCCCGTTTTGGAGATTGTCATCTCGCAAACCATGGCCAGGCGATCGACGTGCGGGTTCAGCGAGCACAGGCCGTTGGACAGCTGCTCCGGCAGCATCGGAATCACGCGCTCGGGGAAGTACACCGAGTTGCCCCGAACCTGGGATTCGTTGTCCAGGGCCGAGCCGATTTTCACGTAGCTGGAGACGTCGGCAATTGCCACGTACAACTTCCAGCCGCCGGAGAACAGGCGCAGCTTGCCCGGCTTGGCTTCACAGTAAACGGCATCATCGAAGTCGCGCGCGTCCTCACCGTCAATGGTGACGAACGGCAGATGGCGCAGGTCGATGCGCTTCTCTTTGTCTTTCTCTTCGACTTCAGGCTTGAGCTTGGCGGCTTCTTTCAACACCGCTTCAGGCCAGACGTGCGGGATATCGTACGCACGCAGGGCGACGTCGATTTCCATGCCCGGCGCCATGTAGTTGCCCACGACCTCGACCACATCGCCTTGCGGCTGGAAGCGTGGGGTCGGCCAGTGGGTGATCTTCACTTCAACGAACTGACCGATCTTGGCATTGGCATTACGGCCCGGCGTGACCAGCACTTCCTGCTGGATTTTCGGGTTGTCCGCGACCACGAAGCCGATACCACCCTCTTCGAAGTAACGACCGACGATGGTCTCGTGGGCACGGGACACCACTTCGACGATCATGCCTTCGCGGCGACCACGACGATCCAGGCCGGAAACACGGGCCAGTGCACGATCACCGTCGAACACCAGGCGCATTTGCGCCGGGCTCATGAACAGGTCGTCACTGCCGTCATCCGGCACCAGGAAGCCGAAGCCGTCCCGGTGACCACTGATGCGGCCGAGGATCAAGTCGAGCTTGTCCACCGGCGCATAGGTGCCACGACGGGTGTAGATGAGTTGAGCGTCGCGCTCCATGGCGCGCAGGCGGCGGCGCAGGGCTTCGATCTGGTCTTCTGTGGTCAGACCAAACTCTTCGACCAGTTGCTCGCGGTTAGCAGGCGAACCCCGATCAGCAAGATGCTGAAGGATCAGTTCGCGGCTAGGAATAGGGTTTTCATATTTTTCCGCTTCACGAGCGGCCTCGGGATCGAGGGACTGCCAATCGGCCATTAGAGAGTTTTCACCTTGTCTATATGCGGTTAGTTTGGCATAGGCGTAATGAAACGGGAAATTTCAGGCTGCGAGAGCCTGTCCAAAGCCCTTTATCGACACCTCAACGCCGATTTAAATGCCACTGGTAACATTTTGCAGGTTTTTTTGATGCCAGGGGTTTACAGTTAAAAAGACGCTCCGTATAGTGCGCGCCATCGACGACGGAGACGTTGCCGATACTGCCCAGATGGTGAAATTGGTAGACACGCCAGCTTCAGGTGCTGGTGACCGCAAGGTCGTGGAAGTTCGAGTCTTCTTCTGGGCACCAATTTCGAGCTTGAGATTAGATCAATTTCAAGACTCGCACAAAAACCCGCGAAAGCGGGTTTTTTGCATTATAAGCTTTTGATTTATTAAAATTAAATCAGGGGTTTACAGATCAAAAAGCTCTCCGTATAGTGCGCCACATCAACAGCGGCAACGCTGAAGATTATGCCCAGATGGTGAAATTGGTAGACACGCCAGCTTCAGGTGCTGGTGACCGCAAGGTCGTGGAAGTTCGAGTCTTCTTCTGGGCACCAATTCAAATTCAAGGTTTCGGCCTTGGATTTCACAGAAACCCGCGAAAGCGGGTTTTTGCGTTTCTGGCTTCCAGAAATCTGTATTTGGCATAAATTCCCCTGTAGGAGCTGCCGAAGGCTGCGATCTTTTGATCTTGATTGTTGACTGATCTGAAGTCGCTGAAGATCAAAAGATCGCAGCCTTCGGCAGCTCCTACGGTGGGTTGGCGTGCATTCGCCCTTTTCCATCACAGGCATTCCCACCCCGCAAAGCGCACTTGAGAAACAATATCGTTTATCATTGTTTCAAGTTTTTGCAATGCGACAGTGAGGAACCCTGCGAATGATGCTTCGAAATACCCTGCGCCGCGGCCTGACCATCACCCTGCTCGGCCTGGCAATCGCCACTCCCCTCACCCAGGCTGCTGATCCAGTTTCCCTGACACTCTATAACGGTCAACACAAGGAAGTGGGCGACGCCGTCGCCAAGGCCTTCGAAGCCAAGACCGGCATTCACGTCAATGTGCGCAAGGGCAGCAGCAACCAGCTGGCCAGCCAGGTTGTAGAAGAGGGCGAGCGCTCGCCTGCCGACGTGATCTATACCGAAGAATCGCCCCCGCTGAACAAACTCGGGCAACAGGGCGTGCTCGCGCCTACCGATGCGGCCACCCTCGCCGTGCTGCCCAAGGACTATGTTGCCGCAGACGGCACCTGGATCGGCATCACCGCCCGGGTTCGCGTCGTCGCCTACAACCCCAAGCTGATCGACGAAAAAGACCTGCCGAAATCGGTGATGGAGTTCTCCGACCCGAAATGGCAAGGCAAAGTCGGCTTCGTGCCCACCAGCGGCGCATTCCAGGAACAGGCAGTCGCCATCATCAAGGTGCACGGTATGGACGCCGCCGAAGAATGGCTGACCGGCCTGCGCGCATTCGGCAAGACTTACAGCAACAACATGGTCGCCCTCAAGGCTGTTGAAAACGGCGAAGTCGCTACCGTGCTGGTGAACAACTACTACTGGTTTGCCCTGCAGCGGGAAAAAGGCCAGCTGGACTCCAAACTGCATTACTTCACCGGCGGTGACGTCGGCGGGCTGATCACCGTTTCCAGCGCAGCCGTGCTCAAGTCCAGCAAGCATCCCAAGGAAGCCCAGCAGTTGCTGGCCTACATGGCGAGCGAGGAAGGCCAGCGCGTGATCACCCAAACCACCGCCGAGTACCCGCTGCACAAAGGCATGCAATCGGACCGCGGCCTCAAGCCGTTCAGCGAGCTCGAAGCACCGAAAGTCACCCCCGCCGACCTCGGCAATGCCGATGAAGCACTGGACCTGGAACGTGACGTTGGCTTGAACTGATGAGCGCATCGTTATCCGCCCCCGCCTCGCGCGGGGGTTATGTGCCAAGGCGCAAGGGGCCTTCTATCTGGCTGTTACTGCCGGTTTTGCTGTTGGTTGTGCTCAGCCTTCTACCGCTGGTGTATGTCGGCCTCAAAACCTGGCAGGCCGGCTGGGCCGAGGCGCTGCATTTGCTCTGGCGGCCGTATGTGTTCGGCCTGCTGCGCAATACCCTGGCACTGATGATCGGCGTGACGGTCGCCTGTGGGGTGATCGGGCTGTCGCTGGCTTGGCTGCTGGAACGCAGCAACCTGCCAGGGCGGCGACTATGGGGGGTGATTCTATGCCTGCCATTCGCGGTACCCGCGTTTGTCAGCAGCTTCACCTGGGTGTCTCTGAGCGCAAGCTTTGAAGGCCTGGGCGGGGCGATTCTGGTGATGACCCTGTCCAAGTACCCGCTGATCTTCCTGCCCGTCGCTGCCACCTTGCGCAATCTGGACCCGTCACTGGAAGAGTCCGCCCGCACCCTCGGGCAGAATCGCTGGGGCGTGTTTTTCCGGGTCACGCTGCCGCTGCTATGGCCGTCCTTGCTCGCAGGTTCCCTGCTGATTGCCCTGCACATGCTGGTGGAATTCGGCGCCCTGTCGATCATTGGCCTGCAGACTTTCACTACAGCGATCTACCAGCAGTTCGAGCTGGAATTCAGCAACGCCAACGCGGCAATGCTTTCGGCGGTACTGTTGGCGCTGTGCCTGATACTGCTCTGGCTCGAGCTTAAAGTGCGCGGCAAGGGTCGACACGTGCGCACCGGCCAGGGCGCGGCGCGACAGGCTGCACAGGTTCGCCTGGGGCCGTGGGCTGTCGCGGGACAGGCGTACTGCCTGATGCTGGCAATCATCGGCAGCGGCATTCCTTTGGGGATGCTGGCGTACTGGCTGGCGGTGGGTTCGTCGGCGGCCTTTCCCGTAGCAGCGATCAGCGAGGCGCTGCTGTCGTCGCTTGCTCTTTCGCTGGGCGGCGCGGCGCTGTGTCTGGTGCTGGCAGTGCCGGTGGGCTTGCTGGTGGTGCGCTACAAGGGCCGGCTGGCGATCTGGGCCGAGCGCCTGCCCTACCTGCTGCATGCGTTGCCAGGCCTGGTGATCGCACTGACGCTGGTGTATTTCGCCCTGCACTACGTACCGGTGCTATACCAGACTTCGGCATTGCTGCTGATCGCTTATGCGCTGCTGTTTCTACCGCTGGCCCAGGCACCGATCCGCACGGCATTGAACAAGGCTGCGCCGCAGCTGGAAGAGGCGGCTCGCACGCTGGGAGCGTCGTCCTTCAGCGCGTTTTGCCGGGTGACGCTGCCGATCATTTTCCCGGCGCTGGGGGCGGCGTTCGCCCTGGTGTTCCTTGACGCGATGAAGGAGCTGACGGCCACGCTGCTGCTGAGCCCGACCGGGCTCAATACGCTGGCGACTGAGGTGTGGGCGCATACCGCGAATGTGGAATTCGCGGCGGCAGCGCCTTATGCGGCGCTGTTGATTCTGGTGTCGGGGTTGCCGGTGTATTTGTTAACTACCCGGATGTATCTCAGCCGCTGAGACCGCTATCGCGGGCATGGCCGCGATAGCGTCAGACCTGCCAATACAAAACCTAAGCCCTGAACTGCCCCAGGCTCGCCTTCAGCTGTGCCGCCAACCCATCCAGCACCTTGCCGCTGGCAGTGGTTTCGACAACCGCCTGAGCGGCCTTCTCCGCTTGGGCATGAATGGTTTCAACCCGTCCCCGCACCGCCTGCGCGCCTTGCGCCTGGTGCGCCGCCGCCTGCGTTGCCAGGCCGATGGCCGCATGCACCTGTTCGACCGAGGCCTGCACCGACTGCTGCAAACGCGCACTGTCACGCAATACCAGCAAGCCTTCATTGGCCTGGCGCCCAGCCTGGCCAATCGCGGCCACAGCCTCGCGTGCGCCTTGCTGCAAGGCGACGATATGCGCCTGAATGTCACCGGTTGAGCTCTGGGTCTTGCTGGCCAACGCCCGCACCTCATCTGCCACCACCGCAAACCCGCGACCGGTTTCCCCGGCACGGGCCGCCTCGATGGCCGCATTGAGCGCCAACAGGTTGGTTTGCTCGGCGATCCCGTGGATCACCGTCAAAACCACTTCAATCTGCTCGCTCTGCAGCGCCAGGCGCTCGATAACCTTGGCCCCGGTATCGACCTGCCCGGCCAGCGCCTCGATCAGGCTGCCCACTTTTGCCGAGGTCCGGGTGTTCTCATCGGTCGCCGAACGAATGTCCACCACCTGCTGCAAGGCGGCCTGCATCGCATGACTTTCCGACTGCGCCTCATCGGCCATTTGCGAGAGCGCCCGCAGGCTCTCGGCCACTTCATCGCGCTGCATCCCCGCCGCCGCATCAGCCCCGGCATTGCGCAGGGTCATCGCGCCGATTTCCACGCCAGTGCGCTGAGCCACATCCCCGGCTTCGCGCACGATGGGTTGCAACTTGTCGACGAAGCGGTTGACCGCCGAGGCCATGTCGCCGATTTCATCCTTGCTGCTGATCTGCACGCGCTTGGTCAGGTCGCCCTCACCCGCCGCAAGGTCGTCCATGGCGGCAATCAGCAGCTTCAGACGGTTGACCACACGCCGGCCGAGCACTACCGCCAATAACAGCAGCACACCAAAGCCAACCACGGCCAGGCTCATGCCTATGCGCCAGCGCAATGTACCCGCGGCCTCCTGCACAGTGGCGGCGGTGTTGGCTTTCATGTCCGAGGCGGTCGATTGCGCCGACTGCAGGCGCGCACGCATGGCCGTGGCGCTGTCGGCAGCGGCGCCCTTGAGGCTGTCGGCGACCAGTTGGTCGCTGCTGCCAATCAACCCCGAGAAGCGCTTGTCGAGGGCCGCCAGGTCGGCTTCAACCGAGGCAGTCGAGACGCCCATCAGGACCTTGCCGATTTCCACCCCATTGGGGTTGATCGAGGCTTCGAGGTAGTAAACCGACGGATCGTTCTTTGCCGCATCCAGCACCTTGTCCAGCGCGCGCTCGCCCTGGCCTTTTTCCAGCAGGGCCTTGTTGATCGGGTTCTCACGGTTCAGATAACGCGTGAGGTGCTGCCCGGTGGCGTCGTCATACACCACAAACAGCACGTTGGGATTGCGCTGCGCCCGGCGGGCGAACTCCGAGAGTGTCGGGACGTCGCTGTCCCACATGGCACGGGGTGCGACCGAGGCCAGCAGCTGAGCCATGTCGTTGGCGGAATCCTTGAGATCCTTTTCCAGGGTCGCACGCAGTTGCGCCTGCTCCTCTTCCAGTTTCGAGGACAAACCCGCCGTGAGGCGCTGACGCGTGCTGGTGGAAAGGTTGTCGAGACTCGACGTGACCTCACGCCCGGCCTGCTCGAGCTCGCCGGACAGCTTTTGACTGTCGGCGCCCAGGCGCACAGCCAAATCAGCTTCCAGCGCAGTCACCGTGCTCCGTGTCAGGGCTACGGCTACCAGTACTTGCACCAAAAGAGCGATACCGAGGGTAACGAACACGGGCCGCAACAAACGGCTTTGTAACAATGAGAGAACGGCTGACACTAGGAATCCCTCTGCTTGACGCCATTAAATTGATGGCATCCCACAAAAGATGCACTTAATGAAGATCACAGCAAAGGTCATGCCGCCGGCTGAGCAGAAACGACAAAGGCCCCAATTAAGGGGCCTTTGTGTTTTACATCAACAGCTTATTAAGCGAACGGGTGACGCAGAACGATGGTTTCGTTGCGGTCCGGACCCGTCGAAATAATGTCGATCGGCGCGCCGATCAGCTCTTCAACACGCTTGATGTAGGCACGGGCGTTAGCTGGCAGCTCTTCAAGGGTTTTGGCACCCACGGTCGACTCGGTCCAGCCCGGCACTTCTTCGTACACAGGCACCAGGCCCACGTAGCTGTCAGCGTCGGTTGGAGCCACGTCCTTGCCTTCTGCATCCTGGTAGCCGACGCAGATATTGATGGTTTGCAGGCCGTCGAGTACGTCCAGCTTGGTCAGGCAGATGCCCGAGATGCTGTTCACATCGATAGCACGACGCAGGATAACGGCGTCGAACCAGCCACAACGACGGGCACGGCCGGTAGTCGCGCCGAACTCGTGGCCTTGTTTGGCCAGGTGCGCACCGACTTCGTCGAACAGCTCAGTCGGGAAAGGACCCGAACCTACGCGAGTGGTGTAGGCCTTGGTGATGCCCAGGATGTAGTCCAGGAACATGGGACCAACACCCGAGCCAGTCGCAACGCCACCAGCGGTGGTGTTGGAGCTGGTCACGTACGGGTAGGTACCGTGGTCGATGTCCAGCAGCGAGCCTTGGGCGCCTTCGAACATGATGTCTTTGCCAGCGCGACGCAGGTCGTGCAGTTCGGCAGTCACGTCCAGCATCAGCGGCTTGAGCAGCTCAGCGTATTCCTTGCACTCGGCCAGGGTCTTGTCGAATTCGATGGCCGGCTCTTTGTAGTAACCCACCAGCATGAAGTTGTGGTAGTCCACCAGTTCACGCAGCTTGTCTTCAAAGCGCGGCATGTTGAGCAGGTCGCCCACACGCAGGCCACGACGCGCGACCTTGTCTTCGTAAGCCGGGCCGATACCGCGACCGGTGGTGCCGATCTTCAGCTCGCCACGGGCTTTTTCACGGGCCTGGTCCAGCGCAACGTGGAAGGACAGGATCAGCGGGCAGGACGGGCTGATACGCAGGCGCTCACGCACCGGTACGCCTTTCTCTTCCAGCTTGGTGATCTCACGCAGCAGGGCGTCCGGTGCAACCACCACGCCGTTGCCGATCAGGCACTGCACGCCTTCGCGCAGCACGCCCGACGGGATCAGGTGCAAGACGGTTTTTTCGCCGTCGATCACCAGGGTGTGACCCGCGTTGTGGCCACCTTGGTAGCGCACTACGGCGGCAGCATGTTCGGTCAGCAGATCAACGATCTTGCCTTTGCCCTCATCACCCCATTGGGTGCCCAGGACTACGACATTCTTACCCATAACACTTGTCCTCTTCGCGCAAACTTGGTGCCGGCCACGGGCCGACAGGAAAACTCAAGAAGCCAGTGGCGATACTTGCCACAGCCCGTTCTGCTGAATCAATTGCCGGTCGCAGTCCGCTTCACGGGCGGCGGCCAAAGGTTGCCCAGGCAACGCCTGAACGACACGCTGACCCTCACTGCGCAACTGGCAAACCTGCTGCCAGAGTGCCGCATCCGTACTGTCAGGCATCCAGATACCGCCAGACGGTAGCTGGATTTCAGCACGCCCCAGGGTCACCAGGGTTTTCAAATCGGTGGAGAAGCCGGTGGCCGGGCGGGCACGACCGAAGTCGGCGCCGATGTCGTCGTAACGACCACCCTGGGCGATGGACTGGCCAACACCCGGCACGAACACGGCAAACACCACACCGGTGTGGTAGTGGTAACCACGCAATTCGCCCAGGTCGAAGTACAGCGGTAATTCCGGGAAGCGTACGGACAGCCGTTCGGCGATTGCCAGCAGGTCGTCCAGCGCAGCCAGTACCGGCGCCGGCGCATGAGCCAGGCGCTCACGGGCCGCTTCCAGCACTTCACGCCCGCCGCACAGGTCGACCAATGCCCGCAGCATGCCCGACAAATCGGCAGGCAAGCCCTCGGTCAAGGTAATGACCTCGTCGATGGCCTTGCGTTGCAGCGCGTCGAACAACTGCTGCTCGACTTCACCGGACAAACCGGCGGCGCGCGCCAGGCCACGGTAAATGCCTACATGCCCCAGGTCCATGTGCACGTCCGGCACATCGGCCAGCTGCAGCATGGCCAGCATCAGGCTGATGACTTCCACGTCACTGCTCGGGCTACCGTCGCCGTACAGCTCGGCGCCCAGCTGAATCGGGCTGCGCGAGGACGACAAGGCGCGCGGCTGCGCGTGCAGGACGCTGCCGGCATAGCACAGGCGGCTCGGGCCTTCGCGACGCAGGGTGTGCGCGTCGATGCGCGCCACCTGCGGCGTGATGTCGGCACGAAAGCCCATCTGCCGGCCCGACTGTGGGTCGATGACCTTGAAGGTACGCAGATCGAGGTCCTGGCCCGCGCCGGTCAGCAGGGATTCCAGGTACTCGATATGGGGAGTCACGACAAACTCGTAACCCCAGCTCTGGAACAGATCCAACACCTGGCGGCGCGCTACTTCAATGCGCGCTGCCTCCGGTGGCAGTACTTCTTCGATGCCATCTGGCAGCAGCCAGCGGTCTACCGTTGCCATTACGCCATTCCCCTATGATCCGGGCGGCCAGCCGTTGGGCGAGCCTTGAGTGAAGCAGAAAATGGCCGGCTCATGCGCAAATCAGCGCGCATGAACAACAGGGCGAAAAGCCTGCAATCGGCTTCGCCTGCCATTTCCCTCGAAAAACCTGTCGAGTCGTTCAACTCGGGTGCCTGCATAAAAACAGCAATCAAACGTGCAGACGCAAAAAAGCCGGGAATTTCCCGGCTGCCGCATCATACACACGTTTTCCCAAAGGATCACCCCGCCCGAGGCTTTAGCCGCCAGGCGGGGGATGATTCAGGTCAACGCCGTATCAAGGCTTGGCTTTTTCCAGGTAACGGAAGAAGTCGCTGCTTGGGTCGAGGACCATGACGTCGGATTTGTTCGCGAAGCTTTCACGGTAGGCTCGCAGGCTACGATAGAAACCGTAGAACTCCTGGTCCTGGCCGTAGGCCTTGGAGTAGATCGCCGCTGCCTGGGCGTCGCCGTCACCGCGAACCTCTTCAGATTCACGATAGGCCTCAGCCAGCAGCACTCGACGCTGACGATCGGCGTCGGCACGGATGCCTTCAGCCAGTTCGTTACCTTTGGCGCGGTGCTCGCGAGCTTCACGCTCACGCTCCGAACTCATGCGTTCGAATACGCTGCGGTTCACTTCCTTCGGCAGGTCGATGGCCTTGACCCGAACATCGACAACTTCGATGCCCAGCTCTTTTTCGGCCATCTTGTTCAGCGAAGCGGTGATGTCAGACATCAACGCATCACGCTCGCCCGAGACAACCTCGTGCAACGTGCGCTTACCGAACTGGTCACGCAGGCCCGATTCCAGACGACGGGACAGACGTTCGTCAGCGATCTGCTTGAGGCCGGATGTAGCGGTGTAGAAGCGCTCGGCATCTTTCACGCGCCACTTGGCGTAGGCATCGACCATGACGGCTTTCTTTTCCAGCGTCAGGAAACGTTGTGTCGGTGCATCCAGCGTCATCAGGCGCGCGTCGAATTTGCGCACCTGGTTAACGTAAGGCACTTTCACATGCAGGCCCGGCTGAACGTCAGCCTGGACCACGCGACCGAACTGCAGCAACACCGCACGCTCGGTCTGAGCCACGATGTAGAAGCAGTTCCAGGCAGCGATCGCCACGACGACCACGACAATAAGGGCGATCAGCGATTTATTGCTCATCAGCGACTCTCCCTGGTACGTGTCTGCTGTTGCTGCAGATCAGCTGCTGCACGCGCATTCGCTTCATTGCTGGAGGCTGCTGCGCCCGTCACCGGAGCGCTGGTGCTGCGACCACTGTCAATCATCTTGTCCAGCGGCAAGTACAGCAGATTGCTCTGGCCGTTCTTGTTACCGGTCACGAGAACCTTGCTGGTATTGCTGAAGACTTCCTGCATGGTGTCCAGGTACAGACGCTCGCGGGTAACTTCAGGTGCCTTGCGATACTCGCTGACCAGTTTGGTGAAGCGATCTGCCTCACCCTTGGCGCGCGAGACGGTTTCGTCGCGGTAGCCGTTGGCATCTTCAAGGATGCGCTGGGCCTGACCACGGGCTTCCGGCACGACACCGTTGGCGTAGGTTTCAGCCTGGTTGCGCGAACGCTGCTCGTCTTCACGGGCACGGATCACATCATCGAAGGCTTCCTGTACTTCACGCGGTGCCGCTGCGCTCTGCACGTTGACCTGGGTGATGGTAATACCGGTGCGATAAGTATCCATGAAGCGTTGCAGGCGCTCCTTGATTTCGCTGGCCATCAACTCACGACCTTCGGTCAGTACCTGGTCCATGGCGGTGGAACCCACCACATGGCGCAAGGCGCTTTCAGTCGCGTGCTGCAGGCTGATTTCCGGCTGATCGACGCTCAGCACGAAGTCCTGCAGGTTGCTGATCCTGTACTGCACGGTCAGCGGCACTTCGACGATGTTCTCGTCTTCAGTCAGCATTTGACCCTGCTTGGTGTAGGCACGCTCACGCGTGACGTTTTCCAGGTACTTGCGATCGATTGGCGGGAAGTAGATGTTCAAGCCCGGGCCAACCGTTTCGTAGTACTTGCCGAAGCGCAGCACCACGGCTTGCTCCTGCTCGTCGACGACATAGACCGCGCTGTACAGCCAGACAGCCGCCAGCACGACGAGGACGACGCCAAGAATGCCGCCGAAGCCGCCACTCTTGCCCGAACCGCCGCCGTCATCACCACGTTTCTTACCACCACCGAACAACCCGTTCAGGCTTTCCTGCAGCTTTCGGAAGGCCTCGTCGAGATCCGGTGGTCCCTTGCGGTCGCCGTTATTGCGGCGCTTGCCACCCCAAGGATCCTGATTATTCGAGTTGCCACCCGGCTCATTCCAAGCCATAGCGCTCTCCATCTGATAAAGCAAAGACGCACCCACGGCGCGCCGACCAATGCTACAGAATGCCTGCGACTGCGGCACAACCGCTTTCTCAGGCTTTTATTGCAAAGTGTGTTGCTCGATGAACTCTGTCGGCACAACGCCTTCACGGCTGACCAGCCGATTGAGCTCCGAGCGCGGCAATCGAACGGCCAGCAAGCTGACCCCTTCTTCGTCGTATTCTTCTTTCTGCACCGCACCGAGGTCGAAAAACTGCGCACGCAGTCGAGCGAATCGTTGCGGCAAGCGCAAGGTACCCACAAACAGCTCACTGCCCAGCAACTCGGCAATCGCTTGCTCCAGCAACTCCAGGCCACTGCCATCACGCGCCGACAACCAGACCCGTAGAGGCTTGCCGTTTTCGTCGCGCTGGATTTGTGGCTCAACGCCTTCAAGCAAATCGAGTTTGTTATAGACCTCGAGGATCGGCAAGTCCTGGGCACCAATCTCGCCCAGCACCACCATCACCTGTTCGATCTGCAACATGCGATCCGGCTCGGCCGCATCGATCACGTGCAACAACAGATCGGAGTTGCTCGACTCTTCGAGGGTAGACCGAAATGCCTCGACAAGCTTGTGTGGCAAGTGGCGAATGAAACCCACAGTGTCGGCCAGGACGATCGGCCCCAGGTCGTCCAGTTCCAGACGGCGCAAGGTCGGGTCCAGGGTGGCAAACAGCTGGTCAGCCGCATATACATCGGATTTCGTCACGTTGTTGAAGAGCGTGGACTTGCCGGCGTTGGTATACCCCACCAGGGAAACGGTAGGGATATCCGCGCGCGTACGGCCACGTCGCGACTGCTCGCGCTGGCTGCGCACTTTTGCCAACCGGCCCTTGATCTGACGCAGGCGAACCCGCAGCAGACGGCGGTCGGTTTCCAGTTGGGTTTCACCCGGGCCACGCATGCCGATACCGCCACCTTGACGTTCAAGGTGAGTCCAGCCACGAACCAGGCGGGTGCTCATGTGGTCAAGCTGGGCCAGTTCTACCTGGAGCTTGCCTTCATGGGTACGGGCGCGCTGGGCGAAAATATCGAGAATCAGACCGGTGCGGTCAATCACGCGACACTCGAAAACTCGTTCGAGGTTACGTTCCTGACTCGGCGTGAGGATGTGATTGAAGATCACCAGGTCTGCCTTCTCGGCATGGACCAGGTCGCGCAGTTCCTCGACCTTGCCACTGCCGATCAGGAATTTGGCGGTTGGCCGATGACGCGGCACGTTAAAAAACGCAACGGTCTCGGCGCCGGCCGAATTAGCCAACTCCTGAAACTCCTGCGGATCTTCGCGCGCCTCAGGGTCCTGTCCATCCAAGTGAACGAGGATCACTCGCTCACCACCACCGTGGCGCTCAAAGAACAAAGGGGACTCCTATCAGGCGTTACCTGGCTCAGCGTCACCCGCTTCGGATTCGGTTGCGCTAGGCAGACGAATTGGACGAACCGGCACCACTGTCGAGATAGCGTGCTTGTAAACCATCTGGCTCACGGTGTTCTTCAGCAGGATAACGAACTGGTCGAAAGACTCGATCGTGCCTTGCAGTTTGATCCCGTTGACCAGGTAGATGGAAACCCCAACTTTCTCTTTACGTAAAGTATTCAGGTAAGGGTCTTGTAGCGAATGCCCTTTTGACATGTGCCGCACTCCTTTAAGGATTCAAAATAAAAATAGGTAAACAGATGGCTTGTGGCCGTCACACCCCCAAGGATAGACGGCAATTGCAAGGACTCAGCTCAATATGGAGATGGTCCCCAGGTATTTCAAGGCGCGCGGCAGATTGTCGCAATCCAGGCTGTCCAACCAATGTAAGTCAGCCCAGCTGCGCAGCCAGGTGAACTGACGCTTTGCCAACTGGCGCGTAGCAATAATTCCACGCTCCTGCATCTCGGCTTGCGTCAGCTTGCCATCCAGGTAGTCCCAGACTTGTCGGTAGCCTACTGCACGTATAGAGGGCAACCCGGCATGCAGGTCACTTCGTTTACGCAGGGCTACGACCTCGTCAATGAATCCCTGTTCCAACATTAATGTGAATCTTTGTTTAATTCGCTCGTGCAGTACTTGGCGATTCGCCGGGGCAATGGCCAAGTTCGCGACAGTATAGGGCAATTGTTGCCTACCCGAAGCGGCTGCTTCAGTACTTTGCGCAGATTGTTGCAAGCGTAGCGCAGTCATGCTCTGACCGCTCACCCGGTAAACTTCCAAGGCTCGACTAAGGCGCTGGGGATCGTTCGGATGAATACGTGCTGCGGATTCCGGGTCGATGACCGCCAACTGGTCGTGCAGGGCTTGCCAACCCTGGCGCGCAGCCTCTTCCTCGATCTGCGCACGAACGTCGGCGTCGGCCGCGGGCATGTCTGCCAGGCCTTCCAGCAAAGCCTTGTAATAGAGCATTGTGCCACCCACCAGCAGCGGTATTTTGCCGCGGGCGGTGATCTCGGCCATGGCCTCCAGCGCGTCACGGCGGAAATCGGCGGCGGAATAGCTCTGCGCCGGATCGAGAATATCGATCAGGCGGTGAGGGTATTCGGCCAGCAGCTCCCTGGAAGGCTTCGCAGTGCCGATATCCATGCCGCGGTAGACCAGCGCCGAATCAACGCTGATCAGCTCACACGGCAGCACTTTACTGAGTTCGATGGCCAGGTCGGTCTTGCCGGCGGCGGTCGGCCCCATGAGGAAAATCGCAGGAGGGAGCTGGTTCATCAGCGACCGCGCAAGAACAGTTTGTCCAGATCGTCCAGGCCCAGTTGGGTCCAGGTCGGTCGGCCATGATTGCATTGACCGCTGCGCTCGGTGTTTTCCATGTCACGCAGCAGACCGTTCATTTCCGGCAATGCCAGGCGCCGGTTGGCGCGGATGGCGCCATGGCAGGCCATGGTGCCGAGCAATTCATTCAAATGAGCCTGGATGCGGTCACTGGTGCCGTATTCCATCAGGTCCGCCAACACGTCACCGACCAGGCGATTGGCCTCGGCCTGCTTGAGCAGTGCCGGTATCTGCCGGATGGCCAGTGTTTCCGGGCCCAGGCGCTGCAACTCAAACCCCAGGCGCTGGAACCAGGCCTGGTGCTCCTCGGCGCAATCGGCTTCGCGCTGGCTGACCGCCAGGGACTCTGGCACCAACAGCGGCTGGCCACTCAAGCCTTCGCTGGCCATGGCAATTTTGAGGCGCTCGTACATGATCCGCTCGTGGGCGGCGTGCATGTCGACCAGCACCAGCCCCTGGGCGTTTTCCGAGAGGATGTAGATGCCCTTGAGCTGCGCCAGGGCGTAACCCAGCGGCGGAATGTCTTCTTGTCCGGCCGGCAGCGCGGCTGCGTTGGCTTCGGGCAGCGGGGCAAAGAACTCACGGTAGGCCGCCTGCGCTTCAGCTGTCGGCACTGTGGACTGTGGCCGTGGCGAGTATTGATACTGGTAGCCGGCACCCGCGCCCGAACCCGCCGGCGTATTGAACGTCGGCTGGGCCTGGGGTTGCTCCAGCAGCGCGTTGGCCGCCAGGCGCATTTCACCCTGCGGGCCGAACTCGCCGGCATCGATGCCGGTGGGGCGTACGATCGCCGTGGCGACAGGCGCTGCCAGATGATCGTCCGGACGCACATCGCCCAAGGCGCGGTGCAGCGTGCCATAAAGAAAATCGTGAACCATGCGCCCATCGCGAAAGCGCACTTCGTGTTTGGTCGGGTGCACGTTGACGTCAACGCCCGCCGGATCGACCTCGAAGAACAGCACGAAGGTCGGGTGCCGGCCATTGAACAGTACGTCGCGATAAGCCTGGCGCACGGCGTGAGCCACCAGCTTGTCGCGCACCGCACGGCCGTTCACGAAGAAATACTGCAGGTCGGCCTGGCTGCGGTTGAAGGTCGGCAAACCCACCCAACCCCACAGATGCAAGCCGTTGCGCTCGATTTCGATCGGCAGGGCCTGCTCGAGGAAACCCGCACCACAGATTGCCGCCACGCGCCGGGCGCGGGCCGCATCATCGTGCGCCTCATGCAGGCTGAGGATAGTCTTGCCGTTGTGGCGCAGGTGGAATGCCACGTCGAAGCGGGCCAGCGCCAGGCGCTTGATCACTTCCTGCAGGTGATCGAATTCGGTTTTTTCGGTCTTGAGAAACTTGCGTCGCGCCGGCGTATTGAAAAACAGGTCGCGAACTTCCACCGAGGTGCCAACCGGGTGAGCAGCCGGCTGCACGCGGGGCGCCATGTCCCGGCCTTCGGTCTCGACCTGCCAGGCCTGATCGGCGTCGCGGGTGCGCGAGGTCAGGGTCAGGCGCGCCACGGAACTGATCGACGCCAATGCCTCGCCACGAAACCCAAGGCTCATGACCTGTTCGAGGTCTTCCAGGTTACGGATCTTGCTGGTGGCGTGGCGGGCCAGGGCCAGCGGCAGGTCATCCGCCGAGATTCCACGGCCATCGTCACGCACTCGCAGCAGTTTAATGCCGCCCAGCTCGACATCGACGTCAATGCGCCTGGCGCCGGAGTCGAGGCTGTTCTCCAGCAACTCCTTGATCACCGAAGCCGGGCGCTCGACCACCTCACCGGCAGCAATCTGGTTCGCCAGGCGCGGGCTGAGCAGCTCGATACGAGCATCGTTGCCGACGACTGCACTCATTCCTTGGCCGCCAGTTCGGTGCCAGGAATGGTCAGGTGTTGCCCGGCCTTGAGGTCGTCACTTTTCAGGTTGTTCGCGCTGCGCAAGGTGGCCGGGGACACCTGGTAGCGCACGGCAATCATCGCCAGTGTCTCGCCAGGGTTGACCCGGTGATCACGCGGCCCCTGGGCGATCCCACCGGAATCACGCAACCAGGCGATGTAGGTGCCTGGCGGCGGGTTCTGCTGGAAGAATTGGCGTACGCCGCTGCTGATGGAGCGGGCCAGCGCCTGCTGGTGACTCGCCGCGGCGAGTTTCGAAGCTTCGTTGGCATTGGAGATAAACCCGGTTTCCACCAGGATCGACGGGATATCCGGGGACTTGAGCACCATGAACCCGGCCTGCTCCACTCGTTGTTTGTGCAGCGGAGTGACGCGACCGATGTTGCTCAGGACTTTCTGGCCGACGTTCAGGCTGGAGGTCAGGGAGGCGGTCATCGACAGGTCGAGCAGTACGCCAGCGAGCATGCGGTCCTTGTCATCGAGGCTGACATTGCCAGCGCCCCCGATCAGGTCGGAACGGTTTTCGCTATCAGCCAGCCAACGGGCTGTCTCCGAAGTGGCGCCGCGATCAGACAGGGCAAACACCGAAGCGCCGAATGCCGCCGCCGATGGGGCCGCGTCGGCATGGATCGAGACGAACAGGTCGGCGCCTTTCTTGCGGGCAATTTCGGTTCGGCCGCGCAGCGGGATGAAGTAGTCACCGGTGCGTGTCAGTTCGGCGCGGAAGCCTTTCATGCCATTGACCTGACGCTGCAGCTCCCGGGCGATGGCCAGTACCACGTCTTTTTCACGTTGGCCGCGGGAGCCCGAGGCGCCCGGGTCTTCGCCACCGTGCCCGGCATCGATGACCACGATGATTTCCCGCTTGCCAGCCGGGGCTGGCGGCAACTTGACCGGCGGATCGATTGGCGTGACCGGTACCGGCGCCACCTTGGCGACGTTGGTCGGCGCGGGAATAGGCGCGGCATCGGCAGCGTCGTCGAACAGGTCGACCACCAGGCGATTGCCGTACTGGGCGTTCGGCGCCAGGGTAAAGCTCTTGGGAGTCACGGCCTTCTTCAGGTCGATGACCACCCGCAGGTCGGTCGGCGTACGCTGGGCCGAGCGCATGGCGGTGATCGGCGTATTCGCCGAATTGACACTCAATGGTGCACCAAGGGACGCGCCATTGATGTCAATGACCAGTCGATCCGGCGCTGTCAACGTGAAGACACTGTGTTGCACTGGCCCAGACAGGTCGAACACCAGCCTTGTGTTGTCCGGCGCTCGCCACAAGCGAACGCTGTTGACCTTCGATTCGGCCACAGCGTTGACGGTTACCGCCAAAAGCAAAAATCCTACGGCAGCTACCATCGCGCGAAAGCGCATACCTGACCCCATCATTTAATTGAATTCCAATGCCAAAGCGGCACACCAGGACTCGCCACGCGAGCCTTGGGACAAAATTTTCAGCGAACGGCCGCTGTGTTGCGGGCTAATGGTAATGGTCAGGTCGGGCTTTGGCAAAAAGCCTGCACCCTTTTCGGGCCATTCAATAAGACACAACGCGTCATCTTCGAAATAATCCCGTATCCCCAGGTACTCCAGCTCTTCCGGATAGACCAGCCTGTAGAGGTCGAAATGGAAAGCCCGGACCTCGCCGATCTCGTAAGGCTCCACCAAAGTGAAGGTCGGACTTTTTACCGCACCGACATGCCCCAGCCCCCGAATGATTCCCCGTGACAGCGTGGTCTTGCCTGCCCCCAGATCGCCCTCGAGAAAAATCAGACCATGCCCGCCAGTGGTTCGTGCAATGCGCTCGCCAAATGCGCTCATCGCTTCTTCATCAGCCAGGTACAGGTTTACTTCAGACACGGTGCTTGCTCCTCCAACAACTGACGAATGGCCGGGATCAGATCACTGGCCGCCAGCCCACGGCCCGATTTACCTTCTTGCGCACCAGCATTGGCATGCAGCCATACACCCAGGCAGGCCGCGTCGTACGCGTCCATGCCCTGGGCCAGCAACGCACCGACCAATCCTGCCAGTACATCGCCCAAGCCGGCGGTAGCCATCGCCGGATGGCCTTGATGACACAGCGCCAGGCGCCCATCCGGGCTGGCGATCAAGCTGCCGGCGCCTTTGAGAACGACGACAGCTGTATATTTTTTGCTCAACGCGCGGGCAGCAGCTGGGCGGTCCGCCTGGACCTCGGCCGTCGACATGCCCAGCAAGCGCGCGGCCTCCCCCGGGTGCGGAGTAATGATGCAGCCTTTGGGCAAGCTGACGTGCGCCTCGGACAGCAGGTTCAGTGCATCGGCGTCCCAGACTTGCGGCAGCGGTGCGTTGGCAGCGGCCGACAACAGGCTGCGTCCCCAGGCGTCGCGACCCAAGCCTGGGCCGACGACCAGCACAGAGACCTTTTCCAGTATCCCCATCAGCTGGTTCGCGGAGGAAGTTCCCAGCACCATGGCTTCTGGAATCCTGGCCAAAGCGGCGGGCACGTGTTCGCTACGAGTCGCCACGGAGACCATGCCCGCACCACTGCGCAGGGCGCTTTGCGCACTCAGGAGAATAGCGCCGCCGAAGCCCCGATCACCGCCGATAAGCAACACATGGCCAAATTTACCTTTATGTGACGCCGGCGCCCTGGGTGCCAGGCGAGGCAGATTGCCAGTGCCCAGGCGACGAGCGCTGACAGGCGCCCGCCCCAGCAGCTGCGGATCCGCCTGCAGATCGTTGAATACCAACGCTCCTACTTGATCCGCCGCATCGCCGGTGAATAGCCCCAGTTTCAGGCCAATGAACGTCACCGTCAGGTCGGCACGCACGGCGCAGCCAAGGATGCGCCCGGTATCGGCACACAGGCCTGAAGGAATATCCACTGCGACCACTGGCAGGTCGCTGCAATTGATGGCGGCGATTGCACTGGCATAGGGTTCACGTACTTCGCCGCTCAGCCCGGTGCCCAGCAAGGCGTCCAGCACGATGCCACGCAAGCACGACTGCGCATCCCAGGCCTCAATGACGACCTGTTCGGCAACGGCTTCGGCATAAGCCCGCGCCGCATCACCCTGCAGGCGCTGGGGGTCAGCAACAGCCAGCACTCGCACCGACCATCCCGCGCGCCGGGCCAGCACGGCAACCAGATAGCCGTCACCGGCATTGTTACCATGCCCCGCCAGCACGCTCAGTTCGTTCGCCGCCGGCCATTGGCGCACCAGCGCGCGCCAGGTTGCCCGCGCCGCGCGCTGCATCAATTCGAAGCCTGGCGTGCCTGCCGCAATCAGGCTCGCATCAAGCCCACGGACTTGCGCGGCGCTGTACAGCGCGTCGGGTAATTCATCTTTAGTGTGCGGCATGCGTCTTCGGGCTCCGATGTCTGGCAGAATTATACGCACCTCAGCTCCGGTTTCTCTCGCCTCATGCCCGCTATTACTACAGACCTGCCCGCCCTCGCCCAATCCATCAAGGACTGGGGCCGCGAGCTGGGCTTTCAGCAAGTCGGCATCAGCGGCCTCGACCTGGCCGAGCATGAGCAGCACCTGGAGCGCTGGCTGGCAGCCGGCTACCACGGCGAAATGGAATACATGGGCGCCCACGGCAGTAAACGCTCGCACCCGGAACAGCTGGTACCCGGCACCCTTCGAGTGGTTTCCCTGCGCATGGACTACCTGCCGGGTGACACCGAGATGGCCAAGCGCCTGGCACAACCTGAAAAAGCTTATGTCTCGCGCTATGCGTTGGGCCGCGATTACCACAAATTGATCCGTAAACGTGTGCAACAGCTGGCAGAAAAAATTCAGGCGGTCATTGGCCCCTTCGGCTATCGCGCTTTCGTCGACAGCGCTCCGGTGCTCGAGAAAGCGATCGCCGAAAAGGCCGGCCTAGGCTGGATTGGCAAGAACACCCTGGTGTTGAACCGCAAAGCCGGCAGCTACTTCTTTCTCAGCGAGCTGTTCGTCGACCTGCCGCTGCCGGAAGACCCGCCCCACGCCACCGAGCATTGCGGCCGCTGCACCGCTTGCCTGGACATCTGCCCTACCAATGCCTTCGTGGGTCCCTATGTGCTGGATGCCCGCCGCTGCATTTCCTACCTGACCATCGAACTCAAAAGCGCGATTCCCGAAGAACTCCGGCCGCTGATCGGCAATCGGGTGTTCGGCTGCGACGACTGCCAGATGGTCTGTCCATGGAACCGTTTTGCCCGACCATCGGGCGAAAGCGATTTCAAGCCGCGGCACAATCTGGACAACGCTGAACTGGCCGAGCTGTTCATGTGGGATGAAGAAAAATTTCTCGGCAGCACTGAAGGCTCGCCGCTACGCCGGGCGGGTTATGAGCGTTGGCTGCGCAATCTGGCGGTGGGGCTGGGGAATGCACCGTCGAGTATTCCGGTACTGGAGGCGTTGAAGGCTCGGCGCGAGTATCCGTCGGAGCTGGTGCGCGAACATGTCGAATGGGCCCTCAAGCAACATGGACTGCTGTAGGAGCGAGCTCGCTCGCGATGGTCGTCAACGATGACGCTGGGAACCTGGGACCCAGCGGCGCTCTCAGGTTCTTCGCGAGCGAGCTCGCTCCTACAGGAGGCGTTTCAGTCAACGATAACCCGTGCCCCGCAGGCAGGGGGGGGCGTCAGGCTTCGTCGTTATAGACGAACTTGGGCATTTCCCAGTGGAATCGAATCGCCAGCAAACGCAGCAGGAACCCGCCAAACAACGTCACCAGGATGGCCTGCTCGCCGGGCATTTGCAGGTAAATGCACAACATGTAGCACCAGGCTGCGGCGAACGAGACGCTGGCGTATAGCTCGCGGCGGAAGATCAGCGGTATATCGTTGCAGAAGATGTCCCGCAGGATGCCGCCGAACACGCCGGTGATCACTCCGCTGACAGAAGCCACCAACATGCCATGGCCCATTTCCAGGGCGGTCATGCAGCCGATCAGGGTGAAAGCCACCAGACCCACGGCGTCCAGCACCAGGAACAATGAGCGCAAGTGGCGCATCCAGCGTGCCGCAAAGATGGTGAACATGGCTGCGAACGAGGTCAGTACCAGGTATTCCGGGTGTTTGACCCAGGTCAGCGGGTAATGCCCCAGCAGCACATCGCGCACCGATCCACCGCCCAGGGCCGTGACGCAGGCGATCAGCACCACGCCAAACCAGTCCATGCCGCGACGCCCGGCAGACAGGGCGCCGGTCATGGCTTCGGCGGTGATGGCGATCAGGTAGAGCATCAGCAACATGGTGGCGGTCCTTGCAGGAAGGCGCGCAGTCTACTCACTTCGCCGAGGCACCAAAAGAGGGCAAGTGCGGTGCAATCCCCCTTAGGAGCCGCCGCAGGCTGCGATTTTTTGACTTTTCAAGATCAACAGATCGCAGCCTTCGGCAGCTCTTACACAGGGGACGTAGTCCGCAATCAGAACTTGATGAAGTGCTTGCGATAATGCTGCAGCTCGGCGATGGATTCGCGGATGTCATCCAGGGCCAGATGGGTGCTGCCCTTCTGGAAGCTGTCACGCACCTCGGGCGCCCAGCGCGCGGCCAGTTCCTTGAGCGTCGACACGTCGAGGTTGCGGTAGTGGAAATAGCTTTCCAGGGATTTCATGTGCGTATAGAGGAAGCGACGGTCCTGACAGATGCTGTTCCCACAGATCGGCGACTTGCCCTTGGGCACCCACTTCTCCAGGAAGGCAATGGTCTCGGCTTCGGCTTCAGCCATACTGATGCGGCTGTCGCGAACCCGTTGAGTCAAGCCTGAGCCGCCATGCTGACGGGTATTCCACTCATCCATGCCGGCGAGAATTTCATCGCTGTGGTGGATAGCGATCACCGGACCTTCGGCCAAGGTGTTCAAATCACTGTCGGTGACGATGGTGGCCATCTCGATGATGACGTCGGTATCAGGGTTCAGACCGGTCATTTCCAGGTCGATCCAGATCAAATTCTGCGGGTTTTGCATGTGTCGGCTCCTAGGCAATGCTGCGCAGTTTAGCTTAGAGAGGTGGCTGGGCGTGCTAAACTCGCGGCCGTTTTAACTAATCGCTGCATTCTTGATACGGAACACCCATGGCCAAACGCCAACTCAATCGTCGTCAAAACTGGCGCATCGAAAAGATTCAGGGCGAGCGCGCTGCCCGCGCCGCCAAACGCGAGTCCTCGGCTGTCGAGGCACTCGAAGGTGGCGACCTGGGCCCGGAACAGACCGGCCTGGTGATCGCGCACTTCGGTGTACAGGTCGAAGTCGAGGCGCTCGATGGCGATTTGGCCGGCCAGGTATTCCGCTGCCACTTGCGGGCCAACTTGCCTGCGCTGGTAACCGGTGATCGGGTCGTCTGGCGTGCCGGCAACCAGGGCATCGGCGTAATCGTCGCGCAATTGCCGCGCAACACCGAGCTCTGTCGCCCGGACAGCCGTGGCCAGCTCAAGCCGGTGGCGGCCAACGTCGACATGATCGTGATTGTCTTCGCTCCGCTGCCCGAGCCTCACGCCAACCTGATCGACCGTTACCTGGTCGCCGCCGAGCATGCGGGTATTCGCCCGCTGCTGCTGCTCAACAAGTTCGACCTGATCGACGAGCAGAATGCCCCGGCGCTGAATGCCCTGCTGGCGGTCTACCGCACCCTGGGTTATCCGGTGCTGGAAGTCTCTGCGCACCACGGCAATGGCATGGAGCAGCTTCAGCAACAGCTCGATGGGCGCATCAGCGTGTTCGTCGGCCAGTCCGGCGTCGGTAAGTCCTCGCTGGTCAACAGCCTGCTGCCGGAAGTCGACACCCGTGTCGGCCCGCTGTCCGAGCTCTCCGGCCAGGGAACTCACACCACCACCACCGCGCGCCTGTTCCACTTCCCCGGCGGCGGTGAGCTGATCGACTCCCCGGGCATCCGTGAATTCGGCCTGGGCCACGTCAGCCGTGCCGATGTCGAGGCCGGCTTCATCGAGTTCAACGACCTGATCGGCACCTGCCGCTTCCGCGACTGCAAACACGACCGCGAACCGGGTTGTGCCCTGCTCAAGGCCCTGGAAGATGGTCGCGTGCAGCAGCAACGGATGAACAGCTACCGCTCGATCATCGCCAGTCTGCCGGAAAGCACCTACTAAACAGCTGCCCTGCCCCCTCGATACCGAGGGGGTGGGCTCGCTGCTGCCTGCCTGAAACCTGAAACCATTAGACGTCAGATGTTTCTGCAGGGCTTGCCCACGCCTATTGCGCCGGCCCGCCCGGTTTCGGCGCCGCATCCTCGAACAGATTCAACCGCTCGCGAATCTCATGCGCCGGTATCGGCTGCTGGTCGGCCGGCAAGGCATCTGGATCAACCGGAGTGGCCGGGACTTCCCCCGGCGCGCCCTGCCCCTGGGGCAGCGCCCCCGAAGGATCAGCACCTTGCGCCCCTTCAATGGCTTCCTGGGCCTTTTTGGTCAAGACCACTATGTCGATACGGCGATTGACCGGATTGACCGGGTTGACCCGGTCAAACAAGGCCGAAGATGCATAACCGACCACCCGCGCCACCTGCGATTCAGGATAACTGCCCGCTACCAGTGCACGTCGTGCGGCGTTGGCGCGGTTGGCCGAGAGTTCCCAGTTACCAAACTCGCCGCTGCCGGTGTACGGCGTGGCATCGGTGTGGCCACTGATGCTGATCTTGTTCGGTACCGCCTTGATGGTATCGGCCATGGCCAGCAGGATGTCTTCGAAGTAAGGCTTGAGCCGGGCGCTGCCCGAGTCGAACATCGGCCGGTTTTCCGCGTCCATGATCTGGATACGCAAGCCGTTCGGGGTGATCTCGAACAGGATCTGGTCCTTGAATTTCTGCAGCTGCGGGTTCTCGTCGACCTTGTTCTGCAACTCTTGCAGCAACAGTTCCAGGCGCTCTTTCTCGACCTGTTCGGCCATGCCTTCGACCTGTTCGGTATCAATGGTCACCTTGTCCGGCTGCGGCTGGGACTTGACCTCAGGATTGAGCGTGTTCTCCGGCGCCAGGGTCGGCGAGCCGCCCAGATCGATGATGTAGGGCGTGCCACTTTCGGAGAACCCGATAGGGTCCTTGAAGTAGCCGGCGATGGCGATCTTCTGCTCAGGCGTTGCCGTGGACATCAGCCACAACACCAGGAAGAACGCCATCATCGCCGTCGCGAAGTCGGCGAAGGCGATTTTCCAGGCGCCGCCGTGATGCCCGCCGGCTATGCGCTTGACGCGCTTGATGATTATCGGCTGGTTGTTTTCCATGACTCAGCGTCCGCGAACCGCTTGTTCCAGCTCGGAGAAGCTTGGACGGTGCGCCGGGTAAAGGACCTTGCGCCCGAACTCCACCGCCAGCGACGGCGGCATGCCGGAGGCCGAGGCGACCAGCGAAGCCTTGATGGCTTCGTAGACGTTCAACTCTTCCTTGGCATCGTGGGCCAGGGAAGTGGCCAGCGGGCCGAAGAAACCGTAGGCCGCGAGGATACCGAAGAAGGTCCCCACCAGTGCCGCGCCGACGTGCATGCCGATCGCTTTCTGGTCGCCTTCACCCAGGGAAGCCATGGTCACCACGATACCCAGTACCGCAGCCACGATACCGAAACCCGGCATGGCGTCGGCGATGCCGTTGACTGCGTGGGATGGGTGCTCGAGGTCTTCCTTGAGGCTGTAGAGCTCCATGTCGAACAGGCCTTCAAGCTCATGGGGAGCCATGTTGCCGGAGGACATGATGCGCAGGTAATCACAGATGAAAGCGGTCATGCGCTCATCTTTGAGCACAGTCGGGTACTTGGCGAAGATCGGGCTCGCCGCCGCATCTTCGATGTCGCCTTCGATGGCCATCATGCCTTCACGGCGGCTCTTGTTGAGGATTTCGAAGATCAGGCCCAGCACTTCGAGGTAGAAGGCGTGACTGAAACGCGATCCGAACATGCTCAGGGATTTCTTGAGCACGTGCATCGTCATGTAGCCGGGATTGGCCTGCAGGAAGGCGCCGAGCGCCGCACCGCCGATGATCATTACCTCGAAAGGCTGGATCAGGGCGGCAATTTTTCCGTGGGATAGCACGTATCCGCCGAGCACGCTCGCGAATACGACAATGATGCCGATTATTTTAGCCATAGGTAGGAGAGCACTTACTGAGTCGGGTTCAAGGTCATATTCGGAAGTTAAACAATCTCTTCTTCTACTTATCGGCAAAACTGCGCCAGACTATAGCCCGTTCAGGCGAAAAGCCACTTTGGCTCATTCAGCGCGCAGGTAATGCAGACGATGATCACGTCCATCCATGGCTAATGAAACGAACGTTCCAACCCCAAAACCAACGACGCTCGAAGGCTGGATCAAGCTTCTCGACAGCGTCCGGCTGCCCGTACCGCAGGCCAGCCATGACCGGGTATGCCAGGCGATTCGCAACAGCCGCAGCTCACTGCGTGACATCGCCGAACTGATCCAGGGCAGCCCGGCCCTGGCGCTGAGCGTGATTCGTGAAGCCAATCGGCAGGTGCGCAGCGGCCTTGGCGAACCGGCGGAAAACCTGGAAGTGGCGATCAATCGTCTCGGCCTCAAACGCACTGAAGAACTGCTCGCCCGCCTGCCGACGCTGCCCCAGATGCAAATCCCCGCGACCTTGCGCCAGTTGCAGCTGATCAGCCAGCACGCGACCCAGCAGGCCAACGGCTTTTTCGCCAGCCGCCTGGCCCGGCTCTGGCAGGACATCCATTGGGGTAGCCTGCTGTTTCTGTCACCACTATGGCCGATGGCGCTGATCTACCCGCAGTTGCTCGAAGAGTGGGAACGGCGCGTGATTCACAGAGGTGAATCCGCACGCAAGGTCGAACAACAGTTGTTCGGCTTGCGTTTGCTGGACATTTGCCAGGCCCTGGTCGATCTGTGGCGCCTGCCGATCTGGGTGCAGCAGGGTTACCGCCTGTTGCTCAAGGAACAGCGCGAACTGGTCAAGGTGCTGCGCATTGCCCGCGACAGCGACCACCCGTTGCGCCAGCAGAATCGCCTGGATGACGACCCGACCCTGCGTCGCTGGCTCAATCAACCTGCCAACACCGTACTACTGGCCAATGGCCTGGCGCTGTCGGCACAACAAGCCTGGGACAGCCCCCACAGCAGACGCTGGCAGCACCTGACCAGCCTGTACCTGCAATTTTCGATGGACGAGGTACAGCAGCAATTGCACCAGCAGGCTGCCAACAGCGCCCGCTACCATGCCATGCCGGACCTCTGGCACCCGGCGGTCTCACTGATCTGGCCCTGGGACACCCCGCGCCAGCAGGCAGGCTCGCAGCCGACCCCGCCACCGACTGCGCAAGACCTGGCCAAGTGGCGCAAGGTGTGTGCCGAGTTGCTGGTGGAGCCGAGCCGCTTTGCCAATGCGATGCACCTGACCACGTCCGCCAGGGATGCCCTGGTTGCCTGCGGCATGCGCCGGGTGCTGATCCTGATGGCTGATCGCACTCACGCCAATTTACGCGTGCATCAGAGCGCCGGACTGCCCAAGGACGCCGCCAGCCTGAATTTGCTGGTCAGCCAGAGCACCGTGCTGCAACGCCTGCTCGCCCAGCAGGCCCAGGTGCGCCTGACCCCGGAAAATAACGCACAATTTTCCGCATTGCTCCCGGCCAGCCTGCGCACGCTGTTTGGCGGCGAGCATTTGCTGCTGCGTTCACTGGTCAATAATGGCCGGGTGATCATGCTGGTGGTGGCGGACCAGGGTGGTGGACCGTTCTCGGATATCACCGTACAAGCCTTCGGCAAAACCGCGCAGTGCATCGAGAAGGCGCTGCACAGCTTTAGCCACCGTGGCCAATGAGGCTGCGTTACAATCCCCCTTTTTGTGCTCTGGAGACCTCACATGTCTGACTTCTCTGGCTTGGCGCTGGTCATCGAACCCGGCGACCTGCTCGCCCGTCTCGACGCGTGCAATCTGATCCTGGTGGACCTCACCAGCAGTGCCCGCTACGCCCAAGGGCATATTCCTGGCGCGCGCTTTGTCGACCCCAAGCGCACGCAACTCGGCCAGCTACCCGCTCCGGGCCTGATCCCGCCACACGCTGCACTTGAAGCGCTGTTCGGCGAACTGGGCCACCACAAGGATGCGGTGTACGTGGTGTATGACGACGAAGGCGGCGGCTGGGCCGGACGCTTCATCTGGCTGCTCGACGTCATCGGCCACAAGCACTACCACTATCTGGATGGCGGCCTGCTTTCCTGGCTGGCGGATGGCCTGCCGGTCTCGACCGAGGTCCCGGCTTCGGCGGGAGGCCCGGTAAGCCTGACCTTGCACGACGAACCCACGGCCACCCGAGAGTACCTGCAAAGCCGGATTGGCGCCGCCGACCTGGCCATTTGGGACGCGCGCGCCCCGCAGGAGTATTCCGGCGAGAAGGTCCTGGCTGCCAAGGCCGGACACATTCCCGGAGCGATCAATTTTGAATGGACCGCCGGCATGGATCAGGCGCGCAACCTGCGCATCCGTACAGACATGCCGCAAATCCTGGAACAACTGGGGATAACCCCGGACAAAGAAGTTATTACTCACTGCCAGACACACCATCGCTCTGGCTTCACTTATCTGGTGGCCAAGGCGCTCGGTTATCCGCGGGTCAAGGGTTACGCCGGCTCCTGGGGCGAATGGGGCAACCATCCCGACACCCCCGTAGAGATCTAAGGTTTTTAAGGACAGTTAATGAACAAGCGTCTGTTTATCCTCAGCCAATACCTGCTGCCTCATCACTTGCTCTCGCGACTGGCCGGCTGCATTGCCGAATGCCGTGTGCGCTGGTTCAAGAATGCCTTCACCGCCTGGTTCGCCAAGCGCTACCAGGTGGACATGTCCCAGGCGCTGGTCGAAGACCTGACTGCCTATGAACATTTCAATGCGTTCTTCACCCGCGCCTTGAAAGAGGGCGCGCGCCCTCTGGACGAAACGCCGGGGGCGATCCTGAGCCCGGCCGATGGCGCAGTCAGCCAGCTTGGCCCGATCGAGCATGGTCGCGTTTTCCAGGCCAAGGGCCACAGTTTCAGCGTGCTGGAATTGCTCGGTGGCGATGCGGCCAACGCTGCACCGTTCATGGGCGGCGACTTCGCCACCATCTACCTGTCGCCGAAAGACTATCACCGCGTGCATATGCCCCTGGCCGGCACCTTGCGTGAGATGGTCTATATCCCGGGCCGCATTTTCTCCGTCAACCAGACGACTGCTGAAAACGTGCCGGAGCTGTTCGCTCGCAACGAGCGCGTCGCATGCATTTTCGACACCGAGCGCGGGCCGATGGCCGTTGTGCTGGTCGGGGCAATGATTGTTGCCTCGATCGAAACCGTCTGGGCAGGCCTGGTCACTCCGCCCAAGCGTGAACTGAAAACCTTCCGCTACGACGAAGCCGCCCGTGCGCCGATCCACCTGGAAAAAGGGGCGGAATTGGGGCGCTTCAAGCTGGGTTCGACCGCCGTGGTGCTGTTCGGCCCGGACCAGGTGAAATGGGCTGAAGGCCTCGGTGCGCTGTCGCCAGTGCAGATGGGTCAAGCGCTGGGCTTGCCGAAGGCCTGATAACCGGCCTGTCCCGGTAGGAACTGCCGCAGGCTGCGATCTTTTGATGTTAGAAACAAAGTCAAAAGATCGCAGCCTTCGGCAGCTCCTACCAGGGGCGGCGTTGTTTTTGTTACCCGGGATCAAAAGATCACCGCCTGCGGCAGCGCCTATACGGCCTGATTCCTGCTATCGTTTTGGCCATGAATGAGACCACCCCACTCCAGCTGTTACGTGCACCGCTTCCTCAACAGACTCGCCTGTCGTTCTGTGAGCCAACCCCGCGCGATCTCAAGCGCTGGATCGCCAACCTGCCCAAGGCTAACATTGGCGAAACTGCCCGCTTGCTCTATCAGGGCCTGGGCGAACTCAACCAGTTGCTCACTCCCAGTGACAATCGCCTGCAATTGCTCGAGTTGTTGCGACCAGAGGTGTACTACGTCTGCAAACACCTGGAGCGGCACTTCCTGCATCAGGCGATTGTGCTGGACGAGCGCTCGCGCAAGATCGCCAACCTATGCCAGGCATTGCAAAGTCACCTGGCGATTGGCTACAAGCAGATCGTCCTGCGCGTGTCACCGCGCTTCAGCAAGGATCGCGCCCCGCTCTTGACTCAAGCGCTGCAACGGGCGATCCATTGCCTCAACGGGCCGTTGATGCGCGCGACGCAGCTGTATTGCCCGGCGCCGGAAGGCGTCTGGGTGGAGCTGCATCAACTCTACCGAATCGCCTGCTCGCACCAGCTCCAGCGCCAGAATGTGCGCGACGAATTGGCCAGCCAGACGCAAAACCTCAGCATTGAGCAGACCTATATCACGGCGCTGCTGATGGGTGCTGCACGCTGCAATCAACTGCGGCAGAACCAGATTGCCCGTCTCGCCGAAGTGCTGGAGTCATGGAGCTCGCTGATACGCCTGAATCCGGGCCAATCGGTCGAAGGGCTGTTCGCCGTCGCACCAATGCTCGATACCGCTCCGCGCTACCGCTCCAAATTCAGGAGCGAACAGCAGGACGATTTGCTGGCCATTGACACCACCCCGCTGGTGGCGGCCATCGACGCTCATCTACACAAGACCGACTCGGCCCAACCTCTGCTGGTGCCGACGGGTTTGAGCCTGGATACCTTGCAACACCTGAGTGCCGCCTGGGGGCAGACCGCCGAGCGCAGTTTTCAACGCACGGCAAGCCAGGGCCAACTGACCCTGTGCGTCGGCATGAGCGCCCTGCATTTCTATCTGGGTGGCCAGCGCTCGTTCAGTGAGCTGCTGAAAAACCACGGCGGCCGACAGGCGAAATTTTCTGCGCTGTCGTCGGCGACCAAGGGCCAGGACCAATGGAGCCACGCCTTCGACGTGGCGCCGGAGGGCAACACCCACGACCTGCTGCCCTACGAAGAAATCGAATACCCCCAGCTGCAAAACGATGATGGCAATGACACGGCCGACAGCAATCGGCATTTTCCGACTTATGTGTTGCCAGTGGTCAACCACAGCCCGGGAGGCTATTGCCTGGCGTGGCCCGGCGAAGTACCGGCCGAGCTTCAGGCGGGTGAGATGGTCGGCATCGAGGATGTCGCGGGCCAGGGCTGGAGTATCGCGGTGGTGCGCTGGATTCGCCAGGTTCGTGGCGGCGGCACACAAATGGGCATCGAACAGGTTGCACCCTACGCAGAGCCCTGTGGCCTGCAGCTGGTGCGCACCCATGATGATCACAGCCACTACCTGCGCGGCCTGTTATTGCCCGCGATCAGCGCGGTAGACCTGCCCGCCACACTATTGGCCCCGCGCCTGCCCTTTCAGGAAGGGCAAAAGGTGATGATCAACACCAACGGCGAGGAACATCGGGCAGGGCTGGATCGACGGGTGGCGAGTACCAACAGTTTTAATCAGTTCGCTTACCGGTCGTTGGAGGGTGCCAAAAACGACAACGCCGCGGGTGGCGGCGTCGAGGAAGACTTTGATTCTTTGTGGAAGTCGCTTTGAGGTCAGGCATGAAAAATGTAGTGCGGCCATCGCGGGCAAGCCTTGCACCCACAGGTCAGTGATTTTGTAAGATTTTGGTGTGGTCATCGCGGGCAACCTTTGCTCCCAGGTCGGTGATTCTGTGGGAGCAAGGCTTGCCCGCGATGAGGCCTGATCAGGCGGCTAAAGTCTCAGAGCTGCCCATCACGATCCCGAAAGCCCAGCAGATACAGCACACCATCCAGCCCAAGGGTCGAAATCGCCTGCTTTGCCGACTGCTTGACCAGAGGTTTGGCACGGAACGCCACGCCCAACCCGGCGATCGCCAGCATCGGCAAATCGTTGGCGCCGTCGCCCACGGCAATTGTCTGCTCCAGACGCAGGCCTTCCTTGTGCGCCAGCTCCCGCAACAGGTCCGCCTTGCGCTGCGCATCGACAATTGGCTCGACCGCCACGCCAGTCACCTTGCCGTCGACCACTTCCAGTTCATTGGCAAATACGTAGTCGATGCCCAGTTTTGCTTGCAATTGCTTGGCGAAGTAAGTGAAGCCGCCTGACAGGATCGCTGTCTTGTAGCCCAGGCGCTTGAGTTCGGCGAACAGGGTTTCGGCGCCTTCGGTCAGGCGCAGCGAGGCGCCGATCGAATCCAGCACGCTGACGTCCAGCCCCTGCAGCAAGGCCAGGCGCTCCTTGAAACTCGCGCGGAAATCCAGCTCGCCGGCCATCGCCCGCTCGGTGATCGCAGAAACCTGCTCGCCCACACCCGCGGCCTTGGCCAGTTCATCAATGACTTCGGCTTCAATCAGCGTGGAGTCCATGTCGAACACCGCCAGGCGGCGGTTGCGGCGGAACAGCGAATCTTCCTGGAAAGCGATATCGACGTTGAGGTCCTGCGCCACGCTGAGGAACTCGGCCCGCAGCGCCTGCGGGTCGGCCGCTTCGCCACGCACAGAAAACTCGATACAGCCCTTGCCCTTGTCGGCCGGCGTATCCAGCGGCATGCGTCCCGACAAGCGATCGATATGATCGATATTCAGCCCATACTTGGCCGTGATCGAGCTGACGGCCTGCAATTGCTCGGCAGTCACCTTGCGGGTCAACAGGGTAACGATGTGGCGTTTTTTCCCCTGGTTGCCGACCCACTGCTGGTAATCCTCTTCGGAAACCGGCGTGAAACGGACCTGTTGATCGAGCTTGTAGGCCGTGAACAGAATGTCCTTGAGGACGGACTTGCCTTGCTCGGTGTCGGGAATCTCAACCAGGATGCCGAACGACAGGGTGTCGTGGATCACCGCCTGGCCGATGTCGAGAATGTTCACACCACCCTGGGCCAGAACGCCGGTAATGGCCGCAGTCAGACCCGGACGGTCGACTCCCGTGATGTTTATCAGGACGATTTCGCGCAAGGCGCACCCCCGCAAGTGGAAAAAAACCGCATTCTACCCACATTCAGTGACCATCGGGCACCGTGAGCGCTTTGCCGGTCTGGGGCCTGTCGCTATACTGCGCGTCAACTTCACGGACAAAAGAGCCGAGCTCAAGTGAACCGGCCCACGCCAGTAAAAACCGATAACTTCTTTCTGCTGATCTTCCGGGCACTGCGCCATCGCCGTGTACCGATTGCATTACGCATTGCCAGCCATAACGTGATCCTGGTCGCCCTGGCCCTGGTCATCTACGCCTGCGTGATGGGATTGCAGTTCAAGCAGGCCATGCACGAGCAAGCGGATGCGCTGGGTGAAAGCCTGACCACGCAAACCGCCACCTCCGCCACTGAGTTGCTGGTGTCCAATGACATCCTCAGCCTGAATGTGCTGCTCAACAACCTGACCAAGAACAAGCTGGTGGCTCACGCTGCCATCTATAGCGTGGATAACCGCATCCTCGCCGAAGCCGGGCAGCGCCCCAAGCACAGCCTGCTGGGCGAAGCCGAGGGCATGTACCAGAGCAAGATCACTTTCCAGGACGTGACGGCCGGGCAACTGCGCATCAGCCTGGACATGGATCAGTTCCAGCAGCCGATGACCATCAGCCTGCAGAGCATGGGGATTCTCAGTGCCATTCTGCTGGCCTTATCCCTCGCGCTGAGCCTGCGCCTGGGTCGGCACATCTCCACGCCGCTGCTGCAACTGCGCGTGTGGCTGCGCAACATCGACGAATACACCCCGGCCACCGAGCGTCAGGACGAGATCGGCGACCTGGCGCGTCAGCTGCACGCCAACTTCGCCCCGGAGCCCGTTGAACCCGAGCCGGACCCGGAGCCTGAGTACGAAGAGACAGAAGACGAAGACGAGCCTTCTTTCGAGGTGCGCAACCTGCGTGACCCGAGTTTCGACGAAACCAGGCCGGTGGCCGGCTTGAAGCCCGCGCCTCGGCAGATTGTCAGCACTGTCGAAGATGACGACGACGAAGACCCGTTCGCCGACCTGCGTGACGAGGCAGTGGCCAGCGCGCCCAAGCCCGTGGTTAAAGCGCCCGTTTCCAACGTGCCTCAACACAGCGCGGTGCTGGCCGTGCAACTCGGTGCCCAGGATCAACTGCGCCGCCTGCCCCGTACTCGCCTCGAGGAGTTGCTCAAGCGTTATCGCGACTGCCTCGACCAGGCCGCCTCGCTCTACCAGAGCGAGCTGCACACCCTGAACGACGGCAGCACCCTGATGCTGTTCCACACTGAAGACAGCGGCGAAGACTACCTGACCAATGCGATCTGCTGTGGCGATTTGCTGCGCGCACTGGGTCATCAGTTGCAGATCGAAGTGGCCGACTCGGGCATTACCCTGCAACTGCAGCTGGGCCTGACCTTGGGTGACGAGCTGTTCGGTCTGAGCCAGATTGACCTGCTGCTGACCGAATCGGCTCAGGACGCCCTGGCCTTGTCTCAACACAGCCGCAACCTGCTGCTGGTGGAACGCAAGGTCGGCGACGACGTGCTGATCCGCCAGCGCGCGCGGATCCGCCCGATCGCCAGCCCTGAAGGCGCATGCTGCGTGGAGCGTTTGATGGAGCCGTATCCATCGATGCTGGAGCGGCAACTGGCGCGGATGCATGAGCGCCGGGCTTAAGCCCTGATGTGAAAAAGCCCGCAGACAAGTGATTGTCTGCGGGCTTTTTGTTACCCCCGCTGGCGCCATCGCGGGCAAGCCCGCTCCCACAGGGGTTCTGGGTCCACACATTTTCTGTGGACACTGCGGGTCACCGCAGGAGCAGGCTTGCCCGCGAACTGCCCCCTACAGGGTTCTGGGTCTACACATTTCCTGAGGACACCACAGGTCACTGTGGGAGCGGGCTTGCCCGCGAAGAGGCCCCCACAGGCAACATCGATCTCCCAAGACAGACAAAACAAAGCCCGCACAAGGCGGGCTTTGCTCTGGCTTCATTCAGGCCTTAAAACCTGAACACTTCCATATCGGTGCGAATTGGCGAAGCCATCGGGATCTTCGGCTGTTTGTCCTTTTCCGCTGCGGGCGCGGCAGGCTTGGCGGCCGGTTTCTTCGGCCCTTCGGCAACTGGGGGCTGGTTGGCCAGGGGCTTGAGCGCCACCGACAGCTGCTTGGCCAGCCGTTGCAGCAATACGCCCTGGGCCTGGACCTGCGCCGCCGTGCCGCCTGCGTGCTGCTCCTGCAGATGAATGATGCGGTTGTCCCGCACCTGGCCGCGACGGTCGATCAAGCGCCATTGCGCATCGAGGATAGCTGGCTGCGACTCACCCGAATCCAGGCGTGTAATGGTCAACAACACCTGCACATCCGGCGTGAAGCCAAGCGTCGCCGGCGCCAACACCACGCGCTGGCTGTCCAGGTGACCAGACACCTGGCGTAGCAGCAATTGATCGATGTCCGAAGACAGGCTGCCAGCCCAACGACCGTCGGTCGAGGCCTGGAGGCTGCCGTCCGGTTGCCGCTGCAAGAGGGTCTCACGTTGCAGGTAGTCGGCAATTGTCACCGGGCCCAGCAAAACGGCCATGCCGGCACTTTGTGCCGGCTGCACCGGATTACCGCTGTCCAGCTGATACAGCGACACCGGTTGGTGAACGCTGCAACCCGCCAGGCCAAGAACGCCAGCGAGCATCAAGATAAAAGGAAGGCGCAGAGCAGTCATCGTCCCATCCAGGTGGTTGCCACACGGCTAACCACAGTGAAAATACTCAATAAATATGAAGATCGCTCGGCCACGCCGGCGCTTGAAAGGCCGTATCATCCGTGAATATGCGTCCCGACTCCAGCGCGAAAGCGTCGATCTACGCGTTAAATCGTAGATCGAGCGCTCTAGCACGCCTAATTGAGGTTTTCGACGAACAGCGCATCCACTCTCTGAAAGCCTCGTGGCAGTTTGTTACCACGGCGTCCACGCTCACCTTTGTAGTGTTCGAGGTCGTCTGCCTTGAGCGAAAGCGTGCGTTTGCCGGCCTGCAGCACCAGTGTGGCGCCATCGGGCAGTACGGCGATGTCCGTGACATATTCTTCGCGACTGGCTACTCGCTCACCGGGAATGCCGATGATCTTGTTGCCTTTGCCCTTACCTAATTGTGGCAGATCACTGATCTTGAAGATCAGCAGGCGACCTTCGGTGGTCACCGACGCCAGCCAGTTATGCTCACGATCAGCTACCGGCCGCGGCAGGATCACCTTGGCGTTGTTCGGCAGGCTCAACAGCGCCTTGCCCGCCTTGTTCTTGGCCTGCAGGTCCTCGCCCTTGACCACGAATCCATAACCGGCGTCGGATGCGATCACGTACAGCGCATCGTCCTCGGGCATCATCACGCATTCAAAGGTGGCGCCTGGCGGCGGCGTCAGGCGACCGGTCAGGGGTTCGCCCTGGCCACGGGCCGATGGCAGGGTATGCGCCGCGACCGAGTAGCTGCGACCGGTAGAGTCGATAAATACCGCGAACTGGTTGGAGCGCCCGGCAGCCAGGGCCTTGTACCCATCACCAGCCTTGTAGGACAGACCGGTGGCGTCGATTTCGTGGCCCTTGGCGGAACGTACCCAGCCTTTTTCCGACAGCACTACCGTGACTTTCTCGTTCGGCAGCAGATCGTGCTCGGTCAGGGCCTTGGCCTCGGCGCGCTCAACGATTGGCGAGCGACGGTCGTCGCCATAGGTTTCGGCGTCCTTGATCAGCTCGGTGCGCACCAGTTTCTTCAACTTGGCTTCGCTGCTCAGCAAGGCTTGCAGCTTCGCTTGCTCCTTGAGCAACTCGTCCTGCTCGCTGCGCAGCTTCATCTCTTCCAGCCGCGCCAGTTGACGCAGGCGGGTGTCGAGGATGTAGTCGGCCTGGATCTCACTCAGGGCAAAGCGCTCGATCAGCGCAGCCTTGGGGTGCTCCTCGGTGCGGATGATGTGGATCACTTCATCCAGGTTGAGGTAGGCAATCAACAAGCCGTCCAACAGATGCAGGCGACGCTCGACCTTGTCGAGGCGGAATTGCAGGCGGCGACGCACGGTCTGCACGCGGAATTCCAGCCATTCCACCAGCAGCGCGCGCAGGTTCTTCAGCTGCGGCTTGCCGTCCAGGCCGATGATGTTGATGTTGACCCGGTAGCTCGACTCCAGCTCGGTGCTCGCGAACAGGTGCTGCATCAAGCCATCGTGGTCGAAATTCTTGCGCGCGCCCGGGATGATCACGATCCGGCACGGGTTCTCGTGGTCCGATTCATCGCGCAGGTCAGCGATCTGCGGGGCCTTGGAAGGCTTGGCCTGCATCATCGCGGCGATCTGTTCCAGCACTTTGGCACCGGACACCTGGTGCGGTAATGCGGTAACGATGATGTCGCCGTCTTCGATGTGGTACACGGCGCGCATGCGCACCGAGCCGCGACCGGTCTCGTAGATTTTCAGCAGGTCGGCGCGGGGGGTGATGATCTCCGCCTCGGTCGGGTAGTCCGGACCCTGGATGTGCTCACAGAGTTGTTCGACCGTGGCCTTGGGTTCATCCAGCAAACGTACGCAGGCCGTGGCCACTTCACGCAGGTTGTGCGGCGGCACGTCGGTGGCCATGCCCACGGCGATGCCGGTGGTACCGTTGAGGAGGATATTCGGCAAACGTGCAGGTAATACCAGCGGTTCGTCGAGCGTTCCGTCGAAGTTTGGCCCCCAATCTGCCGTGCCCTGCCCCAACTCGCTGAGCAGTACTTCGGAATAACGCGACAGCCGCGCCTCGGTGTAACGCATGGCGGCGAACGACTTGGGATCGTCGGGCGCACCCCAGTTGCCCTGGCCGTCGACCAGCGTGTAGCGGTAGCTGAACGGCTGGGCCATCAGGACCATGGCTTCGTAGCAGGCCGAGTCACCGTGCGGGTGGAATTTACCGAGCACGTCACCGACGGTGCGCGCCGATTTCTTGTGCTTGGAATCGGCGTCCAGCCCCAACTCGCTCATCGCATAGATAATGCGCCGCTGCACCGGCTTCAGGCCGTCGCCGATATGTGGCAAGGCGCGGTCCATGATCACGTACATGGAGTAGTTGAGGTAGGCACTTTCGGTGAAGTCAGCCAGCGATCGGCGTTCTACGCCGTCTAAGCTGTCTGCAAGGATGTCGCTCATGCGGGCCTCATCGGTTCGTTGTCTGGCGCAGCAGCATGGTGCCACCGCGCTGAGTAAATTCAAGTTTGTTAAGGGCGCTCATACCAAGCAGCACCTGATTACCTTCGAGCCCGGGGGCGACCAGCGCGCGAACATCACGCAGCACGATGTCGCCGACCTGCAGCCGGTCGATTCGGGTTCGATAACCCTTGCTCAAACCGTTGGCGGTGCTCAGGGTCACCCCGAAGCCCTCTTCCAGTTTCAGCTGCTTGGCCATCTCTGCAGGGACCGACACATCTGTCGCCCCGGTGTCGAGCATGAAATCCACCGGCTGGCCGTTGATCTGGCCGCTGGCGACGAAGTGGCCCTGGCGATTGCTGGCCAGTTTTACCTCGATGAACCCCTCACCCTGTTCGGAGTCGACCACAACATTAGGGTTGTGCTGGCGCGCTTCCCATTCGCCGAAAAACCGCGTCGCCAGAAACAACGCGGCGCACCAGGCCAGCACCATCAGCACCCGGCCGGCACGCTTGCCCGGCGTCTGTTGACTCATAATTTGCCACTCCAGCCGCCTTCAGGCGCAGCAAAGCGCCAGATGAACGGGCGAACCTCACCATCGACGCGAGCCCCTGTGTTGTTGTCGACGCCTATCCAGGCGCCCGTGGCGTCCACTACCAGTGCTTCTTCCAGCCCGTAGTCCTGTGGATAACGCCGGCCATCCTGCAGCAACTCGGCGGCATAAGACCAGCAACGCTCGACCTTGGCCGTTGTTGCATCGCGCCGGCATATTTCGTAGGCATTGCGTTCGAGGGTGAACAGCTTGCCGTTGAACAATGACAGGTCGGCGAAGTCCAGCGACACCGGCCTTGCGTGGTGAAACTGCGGCGGCTGCGCTCGCTTGCCACCCTCGCTCAGCAGCACACAGTTGCCGTCACAGTCCCATTGCGTGGCCCCTCGCTTGATCAGCAGCAGGCCGCGGCGATCACGCTCGGCGGCCAGCCATAGCTGGTCGCCTTGCGGGTTGACCGCCAGGCCTTCGAACAGCGCATTGAAGCGCAGCAACATGCCCCCGGCCCGCGCCTCGCGGACCAGCCTGGGCGCAATGTTCAACCAGGACGCAGGCCCGGTCAGCGGCACCTGCAACACGGCCGCATGGGATTCACTGACGATGTAACGATTACCGGCGTTGTCGCAGGTGATGCCTTCGAAGTCCAGGTCGCCGCCGCGCACGAACGATGCCGCCCAACTGCGCGAGCTCAAGCTCCAGGGCAAACCGCTGGCCGGTGCCACGGGCACATCGATGTGCACGGCTTCGGCCTGCCAGGGATCCTGCCGGGTATCGAGACGGTAGATCTGGTCATCGTCGCGATCGGACACCGTCCACAGCTCGTCGCCGCACTGTGCCAGCCCTGACAGGTTGCCGCCGGGCATGCCGGCCACGGCATGCCCGGACACCAGGCGCAACTCCGGGACCGGGTCGGCCAACGCCGCCGTGCTCAGAAGTAACGCACATGCCAGGGCCAAGCCAACCCGCATCAGCCAAGAACCTCGGCCAGGTTGCCTTTGGACTCCAGCCAGGACTTGCGATCGCCAGCGCGTTTTTTCGCCAGCAGCATGTCCATCATTTCAGCGGTGGCTTCGTAATCTTCCAGCGTCAGCTGCACCAGGCGCCGGGTGTTCGGGTCCATGGTGGTTTCGCGCAGTTGCGGCGGGTTCATTTCACCCAGGCCTTTGAATCGGGTGACCTGTGGCTTGCCGCGCTTCTTCTCGGCCACCAGGCGATCGAGAATGCCATCACGCTCGGCCTCGTCCAGGGCGTAGAAGATCTCCTTGCCGAGGTCGATACGGTACAGCGGCGGCATCGCGACATAGACGTGACCGGCATCCACCAACGGGCGGAAATGCTGCACGAACAACGCGCACAGCAGGGTCGCGATGTGCAGCCCGTCGGAGTCGGCGTCGGCGAGGATGCAGATCTTGCCGTAACGCAGCTGGCTCATGTCCGCAGCACCGGGATCGACGCCAATCGCCACGGCGATGTTGTGCACTTCCTGGCTCGCCAGGACTTCACTGCCGTCGACTTCCCAGGTGTTGAGGATCTTCCCGCGCAGCGGCAGGATGGCCTGAAACTCCTTGTCCCGCGCCTGCTTGGCCGAACCGCCCGCGGAATCACCTTCCACGAGGAACAGCTCGGAACGCATCGGGTCCTGCCCGGCGCAGTCGGCGAGTTTGCCCGGCAATGCCGGGCCTTGGGTGATGCGCTTGCGCTCGACCTTCTTGCTGGCCTTCAGGCGACGCCCGGCGTTGTTGATCGCCAGCTCAGCCAGGAGCATGCCGGTTTCCGGATTGGCGTTGAGCCACAGGCTGAACGCATCCTTGACCACCCCGGAGACAAACGCCGCCGCCTCACGGGACGACAGGCGCTCCTTGGTCTGGCCGGAGAATTGCGGCTCCTGCATCTTCATCGACAGCACGAAGGCAATGCGTTCCCAGACGTCTTCCGGCGCCAGCTTCACACCGCGCGGCAGCAGGCTGCGGAATTCGCAGAATTCGCGCATGGCGTCGAGCAAGCCCTGACGCAAACCGTTGACGTGGGTGCCGCCCTGCGCCGTCGGGATCAGGTTGACGTAGCTTTCCTGCACGCTGTCGCCGCCTTCCGGCAACCACAGCAGCGCCCAATCGACCGCTTCCTTGTTACCGGCCAGGCTGCCGCAGAACGGCTCGTCCGGCAGGCGTTCGAACTCGGTGACCGCATCGACCAGGTAGGAACGCAGGCCGTCTTCGTAATGCCATTCGACTTTCTCGCCGGAGGCCTTGTCTTCAAAACTGACCAGCAAGCCGGGGCACAGCACGGCCTTGGCTTTGAGTACGTGCTTGAGGCGGCTGACGGAAAATTTCGGCGAATCAAAGTATTTCGGATCCGGGGCGAAGAAAACACTGGTGCCTGTGTTGCGCTTGCCGACGGTACCCAAGACTTCCAGCTCGGTTTTCTTGTAGCCATCGGCGAAAGTCATCTGGTATTCGTTGCCGTCACGCTTGACGCGCACCCGGACTTCGGTCGACAGGGCGTTGACCACGGAGATACCCACGCCGTGCAGACCGCCGGAAAACTGGTAGTTCTTGTTGGAGAACTTGCCACCCGCATGGAGCTTGGTGAGGATCAGCTCGACGCCTGAAACGCCCTCTTCCGGATGGATGTCCACCGGCATGCCACGGCCGTCATCGCTGACTTCCAGGGAGTGATCGGCGTGCAGGATGACCTGCACCGAGGTCGCGTGACCGGCCAGGGCTTCGTCGACGCTATTGTCGATGACTTCCTGGGCGAGGTGGTTCGGCCGACTGGTGTCAGTGTACATGCCAGGGCGTTTGCGCACCGGGTCGAGGCCCGAGAGGACTTCGATGGCGTCTGCGTTATAAGAGCTAGCGCCGGGAGTGGCCATGGGGTCTCGTCGTCCTTTGAAAAAAGTGTTCTGTAGAAAAGGGACCGGTCACAGTGCTTTGAAATCAATCGCTTGATACAAATCTGCGCCAATGCCGGCAAAACTCAACATGGCCGGCAGGTGCGCGGCAAAGCCCTGAAAGCTGTGATCGCCGCCGGCCTGGATGCGCAAGGCACAGGCCCGGTAGTAGTGCTGGGCGTGGCGATAGTCCAGGGTTTCATCACCGGTCTGCAACCACACCTGATAACGCTGGGGGTCCTGCGGTGCCGGCACTTCCAGCTCGGCCAGGGCCGTTACATGGTCGTGGGTCAGTTCCCAGGCCTCATCGGTGTACAGGTTTTTCTGCGTCCCCAGGTGCCCGTCGAACATCCGGTGCGGGCTTACGGCCGGGTTGACCAGCAGGGCCTTCAGGCCATGGCGCTCGGCCAGGTGAGTCGCATAGTAGCCGCCGAGTGAGCTGCCGACCAGCAGTGGCCGCCCCAGCTCGGCAATCGCCTGTTCAAGCTGACCGATGGCTTCGCGCGGATGATGATGCAGGGCGGGTACCCGCAGCTGATCGCTCAAACCCAGGCGGCCCATCACCGTCATCAGCTGCGTGGCCTTTTTCGAGGAGGGCGCGCTGTTGAAACCGTGGATATAGAGGATCGAGCCGGACATTTGAGCTCCCTGTTCGTCGGGTAAAGAAGGCGGAGTTTACAGGGTGTCGGGGGAAGCGGGGATATCCGTGGAATTTGGAGCGTCTGTGCGAACGCCTTCGCGGGCAAGCCCGCTCCCACAGGATATGCGCTGCGGGCTTGCCCGCGAAGGCCATCACGCGGTCCTCAGGAATGACTAATAACCGTCAGCGTCGTAATCGACCTTGAATTCGAACCCCGTAACCCGCTCAACGCCCGTCTCAATCCGCCCATCCGGCAGCAACCGCAACCATCGATACCCCGGCGCTTGATCCCCCACCTTGAAATCATCGCTCCCCGGTTCAAACTGGATGCAGGTCGAAGGCGAAGCGATCAACCGAACACCGTTGCGCTCACGGTCAATTTCCTGGTGCACATGCCCCCAGAGCACCGCCCGCACTTGGGGAAAGCGATCCAGCACGGCAAACAGCGCCTCTGGATTGCGCAAGCCGATCGGCTCCATCCAGGCACACCCGATAGATACCGGATGATGATGGAAACACACCAGGTGATGGCGCTCCGGCGCTTCGCTCAGCGAACACGCAAGCAATTGCAGCTGTTCATCCTGCAAATAACCGGGCACCGAGCCCGGCACCGCCGAATCCAGCAGCGTCACTCGCCAGTTGCCGATATCCACCACCGGCTCCAGCAAAGCGCTTTGCACCGCCGCCTCGGCCATGATCTGCGGCTCATCGTGGTTACCGGGAATCCAGCGCGCCGGGGCATCGAGCTGGCGGGTCAGGTCGCGAAACAGCTGGTAAGACTCCAGTGTTCCGTCCTGGGACAGATCTCCACTGGCAATCACCAGGTCAATCAGGGGCTGCTGCAGGCGCACCAGATCGAGGACTTTCACGAGGCTGTCCCGGGTATTCATGCCCAGCAACGTGCCATCCGCGGCAGCGAACAAGTGGCTGTCAGACAGCTGCACCAGCAACGCCGAATCGGCGGTGGTCAATGTGGATACGCTCGGCAAGGCGTTCTCCCAGGGCGAAAGCACGGGTATTGATGAGTGCCGCAATTATGCTGGGTGACAAGCGAAAGAGGAAAGTGGTGAACGCACAACGCAGTTCACAACTAACGAACGACTTCGTATTCATGCCCCAACGCCAGGCAATGGCTCAACCACTCTCCCAGGAACATGTTCAGCTGGGCTTTTTCATCCGGTTGATGCATCGAGGCATTCGGATAAGGATAGATGCCGCGAAAGCGTCGTGCATGTTCGGCACTGACGACTTCAGCCATGCAGGCGTCGTGATACACCTGGACTTCCAATTGCGGCACCGGCAGCCATGGCAGGCTGTGCTCCTGGCGCACTTGCAGGGTAGTGGTGTACGGGCAGACCTGCAGCACCTCTAGCGCCAGTACGCCGAGCATCTGGTCGCCATGAGTCACGGCAATGCGTCGCGCCGCCGGCTCGCTGCGCATGTCCGGCAACAGTCGCATAAGGCGCGCATAGTTGGCCTCACAGGAAGCTTGCAGCCCCGCAAGGTCGACTCGATAGCGATCGCGCAACTTGTTTACGACCATAACCCCCTCACTTCAGCGCGGTTTAAAGCTAGCCATTGCAAGGCAATGATGCTGGCCGCGTTGGCAATTCGTCCGTCGCGCACGGCTTGCAGGGCATCTTCGAACGCCCAGACCGTAACGCGGATATCTTCTGCTTCTTCTTCCAGCCCATGCAGGCCACCGGCCCCGGTGGTCTCGCAACGTCCCAGGTACAAATGCACAAACTCATTGCTGCCGCCCGGCGATGGAAAATACTTGGTCATCGGCCAGAGCGCCCCAAACACAAGCCCAGCTTCCTCCTGCGCTTCGCGGTGAGCAACTTCTTCCGGCACTTCATCCTTGTCGATCAGACCGGCGACCAGTTCAATCAGCCACGGGTTGTCGGTCTTGCCCATGGCGCCGACGCGAAACTGCTCGATCAGTACCACTTCGTCACGCTGCGGGTCGTACGGCAGGACGCAGACGGCGTCATGGCGAACGAACAGTTCTCGATTGATTTCGCGACTCATGCCGCCGGCGAACAATTCGTGGCGCAGGTGCACACGATCAAGCTTGTAAAAGCCCTCGTAGCACTTTTCGCGCCGAACGATCTCAACGGCGGTCGGAATGGCGTTGGCAAAATCAGTCATGACAATCCTCGTAGTTGCTCCGAGGCTCCAGCCTCGACTTCGCGCCATCCTAACGCGCCCGCGACCTTTGATGCAGCCCCTTTCCAGACAGCGGGATAGACGGTGAGGGCGAAACCAACTCTAATTAGCTTAGTGGCGAACTGATTACCGCGCTGGCAGTCGAAGCGGGTAACTTTCGCCTTTCCCTGTTTCATGAAGGACGCCCATGTCGCTTTTCAAAATCGCCTCCGTGGCCGCAATCGCGTTGACCCTGGCCGCTTGCCAGAGTCTGTTCCAGCCCAACTACCGGACGCCGCTGGAAACCACCCGTGACGCCTCCGAACAGCTGAAGCCGGGCTGCACGACGCCTGATTGCCCGCTGGTCAATATCGACACCCTGCGCTTCCCTGCCGAGCCTGCGCTCGACGGCATCATCGAAAAGCGCTTGCTGCAAATGACCCGCACCTCGCCCGACGCCCCGGTGGCGCCGACGCTGGCGGCCTATCGCGATGAGTTTTTGCGCACCGCCGGCCCGCGCTACAGCAGCTACTTGCAGGCCAAGGTACGGGAGCAGCATGACGGCTTGGTGATCATCGAGTTTTCCAGTTACCTGGACACTGGCGGCGCCCATGGCACGCCGGGCCGCAGCTTCATCAACTATTCCCGCCAGCAACACAAGGTGCTGACGTTGTCTGACATGTTGCTGCCAGGCCAGGAAGACGCATTCTGGAAAGCCGCGCAGGTGGCCCACAACAGCTGGCTGATCAGCACCAAGCTCGATCAGGAGGCGGAGTTCGTGAAGAGCTGGCCCTTCCAGAAGACCCAGAACGTGGCGCTGACCTATGGCGGGGTGATCCTCAAGTACGAAACCAGCACCATCGCCCCCTACGCGCTGGGCCATGTCGAACTGAAGATCCCCTACCCACGCCTGAACGGCATTCTCAGACCCGAGCTGTTTCCCGGCCGTAACTGAAGGCAGCTCCCAGCATAAGCTGCAGCAGCCCTGCCAGAATCAGTGACGGCAGGGTTGCGCCGATGTCCGGGTACAGATTGGCCAGCAAATGATAAGTGCTCACCCCGCCCAACCAGGCGAGCAACGCCGGCCAGCGCAATGCGGCTGATGCGACTCGGGCACTGCGCTTGCGCAGGATGAAGTGATCCACCAGCACCACGCCGAACAGCGGCGCAAACACCGAGCCGATCAACAGCAGGAAGTTCTGGTACTGCGCCAAAGGCGCCAGCAAGGCGATCAGCGTGCAGACCAGGCCGATGGCCAACGCCAGGTACTCGACTTTGAAGCGCACCAGCACCGCGCTGGACACTGCCGCCGAGTGAATGTCGGCAAAGGCGTTCTCTGACTCGTCCAGCAGGATCAGCAGCAGCGGAATCCCCAGGCCGGCGCCAGCCAGTGCCAACAGCAGGGCATTGACTTCACCACTCGGGGCGAACGCCAGGGTGTAGGCCACGCCAAGGCTCATCAGCCAGAAGTTACCGATAAAAAAGCCCAGCGCGGTTCCGCCGAAGACGTTTTTCGCACGCTTGCCGAATCGCGAGTAGTCGGCGATCAGCGGCAGCCAGGACAATGGCATCGCAATGGCGATGTCGAAGCCCACGGCGAACGGCATCGAACCGTCGCCCGCCTGCGCCCACAGTGCGGCCAGGTCGGCTTTGGCGAACAGGTTCCAGGTCAGCCAGATGCACGCGGCCAGCAATAGCCAGATACCCCACTTGCGCAGGATCTGGCGCACGAACGTCAGGGGCCCGCTGACCGCCAGCAAAGTGGCCAGGCCACCGAAGAACAGGGTCCATAGCAGTGGGCTCGACAGCAGACTGCCTTCGCTGAAGGCACGTGCGCCCAGCAGACTGGCGGCGTCGCGCATGACGATGATTTCGAACGAACCCCAACCGATCAGTTGCAGCAGGTTCAGCACCGCCGGCAGGCTTGCGCCCTTGATGCCGAGGCTCAGCTTGAGTGCGGCCATCGACGACAGGCCGGTGTCGCTGCCGATCACGCCGACGGCCGCCAGCAGCAGGACGCCGACCAAGGTGCCGAGGAAGATTGCCAGCAGTGAACCGGACAGGCCGAGGCCAGGCGCGAGCAAAGCGCCGGTCTGCAGCACCATCAGGCCGATGCCGAGGGAGAACCATAGGGAAAACAGATCGCGACCACCGAAGACACGCTTTTCAGCGGGCACCGCAATGTCGGGGGAGTAAGTGCTGGGTTGAATGCTCACGGGTGTTATCTCAGAGGGACATTTGTTGTTGTATTGATCGCTATCGCCAGCAGGCTGGCTCCCACAGGGGACTTGTGAACGCTACAGATCCAATGTGGGAGCCAGCCTGCTGGCGATGGGGCCTGTGCAGGCCCCACCTTTTCAGGTCAGATCAAACCTTCTTGTACAGCTGACTGCCTTCCTGCCTGAACCGCTCAGCCTGCTCCGCCAGTCCCTGGGCCACTTCGGCATCAATGGTTTCGATCCTCTGGTTGGCCGCATATTCACGGACTTCCTGAGTGATCTTCATCGAGCAGAATTTCGGTCCGCACATGGAGCAGAAATGCGCGACCTTGGCCGAATCCTTCGGCAACGTCTCATCGTGATACGAACGGGCGGTGTCCGGGTCAAGGCCCAGGTTAAACTGGTCTTCCCAACGGAATTCAAAACGCGCCTTGCTCAGGGCATTGTCGCGAATCTGTGCACCCGGATGGCCTTTCGCGAGATCGGCAGCATGCGCGGCGATCTTGTAAGTGATGATCCCGGTTTTCACGTCATCCTTGTTCGGCAGGCCCAGGTGCTCCTTGGGCGTCACGTAGCAAAGCATGGCGCAACCGAACCAGCCGATCATCGCCGCACCGATACCGGAAGTGATGTGATCGTAGCCTGGCGCAATGTCGGTGGTCAGCGGGCCGAGGGTGTAGAACGGCGCCTCGTCGCAGCACTCGAGCTGCTTGTCCATGTTCTCCTTGATCAGCTGCATCGGCACATGGCCCGGGCCTTCGATCATGCACTGCACGTCGTGCTTCCAGGCAATTTTGGTCAGCTCGCCAAGGGTTTCCAGTTCGCCGAACTGCGCGGCGTCGTTGGCGTCGGCAATCGAACCTGGGCGCAGGCCGTCACCCAGCGAGAAGCTGACGTCGTAGGCCTTCATGATTTCGCAGATGTCTTCGAAATGCGTGTAGAGGAAGTTTTCCTTGTGATGCGCCAGGCACCACTTGGCCATGATCGAACCGCCACGGGAAACGATGCCCGTCAAGCGCTTGGCGGTCAGCGGCACGTAGCGCAGCAGCACACCGGCGTGGATGGTGAAGTAGTCCACGCCCTGCTCGGCCTGTTCGATCAGGGTGTCGCGGAACAGCTCCCAGGTCAGGTCCTCGGCCGCACCTCCGACTTTTTCCAGGGCCTGATAAATCGGCACTGTACCGATCGGCACTGGCGAGTTGCGGATGATCCACTCACGGGTTTCGTGAATGTGCTTGCCGGTGGACAGGTCCATGACCGTGTCCGAACCCCAGCGAATGCCCCAGGTCAGTTTCGCCACTTCTTCTTCGATGGACGAACCCAGGGCGCTGTTGCCGATGTTGCCGTTGATCTTCACCAGGAAGTTACGGCCGATGATCATCGGTTCCAGTTCGGTGTGGTTGATGTTGGCCGGAATGATCGCGCGGCCACGGGCGATCTCGTCACGGACGAATTCAGGGGTGATGATCTTCGGCACGCTGGCGCCGAAGCTGTGGCCGGCGTGTTGCTGGTCCAGCAGGCCGGCGGCACGGGCCACTTCGAGCTTCATGTTCTCGCGGATGGCAACGTATTCCATCTCGGCGGTGATGATGCCTTTGCGCGCGTAGTGCATCTGGCTGACGTTGGCCCCGGCCTTGGCGCGGCGCGGGTTGTTCACGTGGGCGAAGCGCAGCTTGGTCAGTTCGGCATCGGCCAGGCGTTCCTGGCCGAAATTGGAGCTCAGGCCGCTCAGGCGCTCGGTGTCGCCACGGGCTTCGATCCACGGCGAACGCACATCGCCCAGGCCTTTGCGCACGTCGATGATGACGTTGGGGTCGGTGTACGGGCCCGAGGTGTCGTATACAACGACAGGCGCGTTGATCTCACCGCCGAAATCGGTCGGGGTCACGTCTAGGCTGATTTCACGCATCGGCACGAGGATGTCCGGGCGAGAACCCTGGACGTAGACTTTTTGCGAGCGGGTAAAGGGCTGAACCGACTGTTGATCGACTTGGGCCGAATCACTCAGGTTCGTCGTATTTTTTAGTTTTATCGTCATCACGGGCTCTCCAGACAGCATCCAGGCAGTGGATTTTTGTCGGAGCGAACCTGTAACGAATGGACGCGACCAATCAGCGATGACACTGCTGCTGGTGCTGTGCTCAGTGCTCGAGGGGTGTTCGATTGTCGAACAACATCCCGGACGAAGCACAAGAGGACTCGCCGGGTGACGAGAAATCTTGTTCCCTACGCAGGCGCTAACCTGATCAGGTTCAACGGGATCCGAAATTATTCGATCTCAGCCTCATAGCAAGGCACCCCGACAAGAACCCGGCCAGTCTAGACACAACTGACACGGAACGCCAACCCCGCAGTAAACACCTTGATGAATGGCGTAATTACAGGATTGTTGCCGAACGTGTGCGCAACTACACTCGCTACGCCGCATCGCGTCATGACGTTGTGCGTTGACGATCTACAACATCGCGCCGTACCTTGGCGCAAATTATCAGCGTAATTTTTAGGGATGGCCGCATGCTGCGCAAACTTTCACTGGCCCTTGCCGTGTCTTGTGCTTCGAATGGAATGGCCTGGGCAGCGGAAGCGCCCTTATCGACCAGGACTGACCTGGTGAGCGTCTATCAGGAAGCCGTGGATAACAACGCCGACCTGGCTGCTGCTCGCGCCCAATATGGCGCGCAGAAAGAGGTAGTGCCCCAGGCACGGGCCGGGTTGTTGCCGAATCTGTCCGGCGGAGCCCAGGTCGCCAATGTGCGCACCGACATCAATCAGCCGTCCGCCGTGGCCTCCCGCAGCGCCAACTCCTACCAGGCGACACTGGCCCAGCCACTGTTCCGCGCCGATCGCTGGTTCCAGTACCAGGCGGCCAAGGACGTCAACGAACAGGCGGCGCTGCAACTGTCCGCGACAGAGCAGAACCTGATCCTGCAGACCGCCGAAAACTATTTCAATGTGCTGCGCAGCCAGGACAACCTGGCCTCGACCAAGGCTGAGGAAGCGGCATTCAAACGCCAGCTGGACCAGTCCAACGAACGCTTCGATGTCGGCCTCTCGGACAAGACCGACGTGCTGCAATCGCAAGCCAGCTACGACACTGCACGGGCCAACCGCATCGTTGCGCAGCGCCAGGTGGATGATGCGTTCGAAGCGCTGATCACCCTGACCAACCGTCAGTACAACTCGATCCAGGGCATCGTCCATACCCTGCCCATCCTCCCGCCGGCACCGAATGACGCGAAGTCCTGGGTCGACACGGCCGCCCGGCAGAACCTCAATCTGCTGGCCAGCAACTACGCGGTCAGCGCGGCTGAAGAAACGCTCAAACAGCGCAAGGCCGGCCACGCTCCGACGGTGGATGCGGTGGCGAAGTATGAAAAAGGTGACAACGACGCTTTTGGCTTCAGTAATCCGAATGCTTTCAACCAGGCCTATGGCGGGCCGGTCGAACAACGCACCCTGGCCCTGCAGTTGAACATCCCGATCTACAGCGGCGGGCTGACCAGTTCCCAGGTCAGGGAGTCCTACTCGCGCCTGGACCAGACCGAACAACAGCGTGAAGGCCTGCGCCGGCAAGTCGTGGAGAACACGCGCAATCTGCACCGTGCGGTGAATACCGACGTCGAGCAGGTGCAGGCGCGCAAGCAGTCGATCATTTCCAACCAGAGCGCGGTGGAAGCAACTGAAATCGGCTATCAGGTTGGAACGCGCAACATCGTCGACGTGCTCGATGCCCAGCGCCAGCTGTACACCTCGGTGCGCAACTACAACAACACCCGGTACGACTACATCCTCGACAACCTGCGCCTGAAACAGGCAGCGGGCACGTTGAACCCGGGCGACCTGGAAGACCTCAAGCGCTACCTCAAGCCCGACTACAACCCCGACAAGGACTTCCTGCCGCCGGATTTGGCCAAGGCTGCGGCTGAGCAATTGAACGCCCGGCCGTAAAAGCAAAAGATCGTCCGAAGGCTCGGGCCGCGTTCGGGCGATCTTTTATTTCAGGCGACGCAGTCTAACGGTCGATCAACCGCCCCAACCCATCCAGCAATCGTTGCAACGCGCCCTGATTGGCGCGCATCACGTTCAATCCGGCCTGGGCCATGCGCTGTGCGTCCCGGGGCAATTCGAACAATCGTCGCACCTCTACCGCCAACCCTTCGGCATCTTCCACCTCCTGCAGCGCGCCGGCATTGCGCAGTTGCGCGGCTATCTCGAGGAAGTTGAACAAGTGCGGGCCGCTCAGTACCGGCTTGGCCAGTGCTGCCGGCTCCAGCAGGTTGTGCCCGCCGTTCGGTACAAGGCTGCCACCGACGAATGCGGTATCAGCCAGGGCGTAAAGGAACAGCAATTCGCCCATGGTGTCGCCCAGCAGTACTGAAGTACCGGCGCTGACAGTTTCGCCGGTGGAGCGTCGAACCGTGGCGAAGTCCTGCCGGGCGCACAGCTCGAACACCGAATTGAACCGCTCCGGATGGCGCGGTACCAGGATCAGCAGCGCATCGGGATGATTGGCGAGCAACTGACGGTGAGCCGCCAGCACCACCTCGTCTTCGCCTTCATGGGTACTGGCGGCAATCCACACCGGACGCTCCTGTGCTTGCCATTGGCCGCGTAACTCGGTGGCACGCTGCAGCAGCTGCGGGTCGATGGTCAGATCGAATTTGATCGAGCCGGTGACTTCGACGGTTTCCGGGCGCGCACCCAGGTCGCGAAAGCGCGAGGCCTCGGCCTCGGTCTGCACTGCAAACAGGCTCATTTCGGCGAGCATCGGCTGGGTCAGTTTGGGCAAACGGCCGTAACCCCTGGCCGAGCGCTCGGACAGTCGGGCATTGGCCAGCGCCACGGGAATACCCCGTTTTGCACACTGGTGGATATGGTTGGGCCAAAGCTCGGTTTCCATGATCACTGCCAGTTTCGGCCGCACGCGATCCAGGAATCGCTTTGCCGCACAGGGCAGGTCATAGGGCAGGTAGCAGTGTTGAATTCGCGGTTCATTGGCGAACAGGGCCCGAATGCGCTCGGATCCGGTCGGGGTCATGCAGGTCACGGTGATCGGCAACTGTGGATAACGTTGCAACAGAGCGCGGATCATTGGCGCCGCCGCGATGCTCTCGCCAACTGACACCGCGTGTACCCAGATTCCGCCGGGCTGCAACACCGGCAGGCCATAGGAAAATCGCTCGCCGATGCGTTTGGCATACGCCGGCGCCTTGCGCGCCCGCAGCCAAAGCCGAATCGCTACCAATGGCAGCCCCAGGTAAAACAGCGCGGTGTAGAGAGTTCTATTCATGGCGGCGGAGTTTATCGGCTTTTGTCGCCGATCGCCCGCAAGTGCACGGCAAAACGTTCCGCCAGCCAGCGCGCGGCCGGGCCCAGTGGCTCGTCGCGACGCCACACCAGCTCCACGACAAGGGCCGGAGGCGTCCATTCGCTGACCAGTTCGACCATCTGCCCCTGATAAGCAGGGTACTGCACCACGTGCCGGGGCAACCAGGCCCAGCCGAGGCCACGTACCAGCCATTCGGCCATTACGTAGAAACTGTCGGCCCGCCAGACCTGCGGACTGGCGGGTTCGCTACCGGGGTAGACACTGGATTGAGTGGACATGAGTAACTGGCGATGCTGCGCCAACTGCTGGCAATCAACTTCGTTTTTGCCGGCCAAGGGGTGGCCGGTGCCACACACTGTCACCATTTCGACGCTGCCCAATACCCGGCGCTCAAGGGATTCGGGAATCTGGTCGTGATAAAACAGCAGGCCGAGGTCGGCCCGGCGCTCCACCAATTTACGCGCCACATCGCCCTGGGCAGCACTGGTCAGTTGCACCTCAAGGCTGGGAAATTGTTGCGCCAGGGCTTCAAAGCTATCCACAACTGCCTGGTAGGGCATGGCCTCGTCCTGGGCCACCCGCAGACGGGCTTCCTGCCCGCGCATCATCGCCAATGCCCGGCCGTTCAAACGCTCGCACTGACGCAGGACTTCCCTTGCTTCTTCGAGCAAGGCATCGCCGGCTTCAGTCAATTTCGGCTGGCGCCCGCTACTGCGATCAAACAGGCTGACGCCGAGGTCTTCTTCCAACAGCGCAATCGAACTGCTCACGGCCGACTGGGCCTTGCGCTGAGCGCGCGCCACCGCCGAGAACGAGCGTTGTTCCGCTACGCTGACAAACAGACGAAGCTGTTCCAGACTCCATTGCATGCTCATGTGCAACCCATCTCCGTAACAGATAGGTAATGACTTTACCGCATCTGGCGAATCTCTAAAATGCAGGCTTGATAAAGCAACACATCACTTGAGGATGCACCCATGACCGCTTACTACTACCTGGCCATTGCCATCTGCGCCGAAGTGATCGCGACCGTTTCAATGAAAGCCGTCAAAGGTTTCAGCACGCCCCTGCCGTTGGTGCTGGTGATCGTTGGCTACGGCATCGCCTTCTGGATGCTGACGCTGGTGGTGCGCAGCGTACCGGTAGGCGTGGCTTATGCGGTATGGGCCGGCCTGGGCATCGTGCTGGTCAGTGTCGCCGCGCTGTTTATCTATGGGCAGAAGCTGGATGTGCCGGCGATGCTGGGCATGGCGCTGATTGTGCTGGGGGTGGTGGTTATCCAGTTGTTCTCCAAAACTGCAGGCCACTAACGCCTGCAATGCTGTCTAGTGTGGGAGTGAGCCTGCTCGCGATAGCGGTGCGCCAATCGACGCGTCGGTTGCCAGGTAAACCGCTATCGCGAGCAGGCTCACTCCCTCGGGTCTGTCGGCCGCTGCAATGTTTGAGTCTGTATACTGCGCCCTCGTCTTGAACACTGAGGTCGCTGCATGCCATCCGTTATTTCCACCGACGTTTTGATTGTCGGCGCTGGTGTCGCCGGCCTCTGGCTGAACGCGCGCCTGCGCCGCCAGGGTTTTTCGACCGTGCTGGTGGAAAGCGCCACCCTCGGTGGCGGGCAGAGCCTGAAGTCCCAAGGCATCATCCACGGCGGCGCCAAGTATGCGCTGCACGGTGCACTGACCGGCGCCTCGGAAGCCATCGCCGATATGCCACGACGCTGGCGTGAAGCGCTGGCCGGCGACGGCGAACTGGATCTGAGCGGCGTACGCCTGCTGTCCGAAGCCCACTATCTCTGGTCCCCCGGCACCATCGCTGGCAACCTCACCAGTTTCTTCGCCAGCAAAGCCGTGCGGGGCCGGGTCGACCAGGTCAAGGGCGAGCAACTGCCACCTGCCCTGCAAGACAAGCGTTTCAAGGGCAAGGTCTATCGCCTGGCCGAGCTGGTGATCGATGTACCGAGCCTGATCCAGCGCTTGGCCGACCTCGCGGGCGACGGCCTGCTGGCCGGGCATGAGATCGAACCGTTTCTGGAGGCTGGCCTGCTGGTCGGCCTTAGAGTCGACGGGCGCGATATTCGGGCGCAACGCATCGTTCTCAGCGCCGGGGCGGGTACCGCAGCGCTGCTCGAAGCACTGGGGTTGAGCCAGCCGGCCATGCAACGTCGACCGCTGCACATGATCATCGCCAAGGGCCCCGGCCTGAAGCCGTTGTACGCCCACTGCCTGGGTGGCGGGACCAAGCCGCGCATCACTGTCACCACGCACCCGGCGGCCGATGGCCAGTGGGTCTGGTACCTGGGTGGCGATATTGCCGAAGCCGAAGGCGTCGCCCGCGAGCCGGCCGAGCAGATTGCCACCGCGCAGAAAGAACTCGGCCAGCTCCTGCCCTGGATCGACCTCAGTACCGCCCGGTGGGCCACTTTGCGAGTGGATCGTGCAGAGCCTTTGCAGTCCGGCCTGACACGCCCGGACAATGCCTTCCTGGCTGAACAGGGCCGGCTGCTGGTCGGTTGGCCGACCAAGCTGGCACTGGCGCCGGACTTCGCTGACCGGGTCATCGCCTCTCTACAACGCGATGGCATCCAGCCCAGCCACAACGCTACGTTGCCTGAACTACCGAAACCACCCATGGGCATTCCTGCCTGGGAGCAACTGCTACCATGAGCCAACCAACCCTGCACGAACTGCACCGCCCGCTGGGCAGCACAGGCCTGATGGTTTCGCCACTTGGCCTGGGCACCGTGAAACTGGGCCGCGACCAGGGCGTCAAGTACCCGAACGGTTTCCAGATTCCGGGCGATGATGAAGCGCGCATGTTGCTCAAGCTCGCACGGGATATGGGGATCAACCTGATCGACACCGCCCCGGCGTATGGCCACAGCGAAGAGCGCCTCGGCCCGTTGCTGCGTGACCAGCGCCAGGAGTGGGTGATCGTCAGCAAGGTGGGCGAAGAGTTTGCCAATGGCCAGTCCAGTCACGACTTCAGCGCCGCCCACACCCGGTTGTCAGTGGAACGCAGCCTGAAACGTCTGGAAACTGATTTTATCGACCTGGTGCTGGTGCACTCCGACGGCAATGACCTGGCGATTCTCAACGACAGCGAGGTCTACGCAACCCTCGCCGAACTCAAGCAAGAGGGCAAGATCCGCGGATTCGGCTTCTCCGGAAAAACCGTCGAAGGTGGCTTGAAGGCTCTGGAACAGGGTGATTGCGCGATGGTCACCTACAATCTGAACGAATTGAATGAAAAAGCCGTCATTGACTATGCTGCTGCTCACGGCAAAGCCATTCTCGTCAAGAAAGCCCTGGCCAGCGGCCATGTGTGCCTGAGCCCTGGCGTCGATCCGGTGCGCGCCAGCTTCGAGTTGTTGTTTGAACATCCGGGCGTTGCCAGTGCTATTGTCGGGACCATCAATCCGCTGCACCTCGCCCACAATGTCGCGACCGTTGCCAAGGTCCTTCGTAGAAACTGACGCCGCCGACGCGGCCTTAAGCAGGAGCCGACATGCCGCGTACGCTCATAAGAAAGAACCCCAGCAACTTCAAGACCCTGCCGTTATTCGTCGAAGCGACTCCCGAAGGCCTGAGTTACCAGAGCGTCGGAATGCCGCTCAATTTCTCGCAAACCCTGCAGCGTCGCCGCCCCGTGGCCGTGGCCGATGCAGAGCGCTTCGCCGTGGAGCTGGCCAATCTCGGGGTTTCGGTGCGCCTTACATTGCACTGGCAGAACCGCGATTACTGGGTCTTGGTGCGCCAGCGCCGACAGGATCGCGGCGACGTGGTGCTCAAGCTGATCTCCGGTTATGTGCCGGCCCACGAGCTCAACCTGCCGCTGCACACGGCCATTCAGGAAATCGCCGAAGAATGCCTGCTGGAAACGCCCGAAGGCTGGCTTGGCGGACGCTTCAATGACACCTGGCTGCCTGCGCCCTACTCGTCCGCCCTGCATTATCGGGAAGCCTTGCCGTTTCGATTGACGCCCCTGTCGGGGTCGGCTCGACCGGTGCGCTGCGCGAACATGCAACTGATCGAACGTCCACGCGCTTACGTGCACCTGCCCACCGCCTCGTTGCAGCTGATCTACGACTTGCGCCTCGAGGTCCCCAAGGAAGCCAAGTCGCTCAGCCTGTTTCATGTCGACGAACGCCTGGAAGGCGACCAACTGGTGGCCAGGCTCGATCGCAAGCGGCCCGATCTGTACCTGATGCCTTTGCAGGACGGCCAGCCGATGGCTGAGCTCTACACCTTGAAGAAAGACCACCTGTATCCGGCGAGCACTCGCGGGTTGTACCTGGCAGAGAGTTTTGCCCAGCAGGAAGGCTGGCTGGTGCGCGATGAGCGGATCAAGTGGAAGGATTGGGTGAAGCAGCAGGGACTGAGCCTCCCGGGGAAGGACTCGGGTTTAGCGCGGTTGCGGGGCAAGGCCAAGCAATTGCTGAAGAGAATCGTGCCACGCAAGAAGCTCAGTTCCTGAACCAAAAGATCGCAGCGCCTACAGGGCAGGAGCTGCCGCTGGCTGCGATCTTTTCACGTTGCGATCAAAGAAATCTTCAACGATCGCAGGCCAGCTCTTACGACTTGCGGATCTTCTCCACAATCGCCGTAGTCGAGCTGTTTTCCACCAGCCCCAGGACCTTCACCGTGCCGCCGTAGGCTGCCACGATGTCAGCACCCACCACCTGCTCAATGCCGTAATCGCCACCCTTGACCAGAACGTCGGGCTTGACTTCGCGCAGCAGGTTTTCCGGGGTCCCCTCCGAGAAGCTGATAACCCAGTCCACAGCGCCCAGGCCGGCCAGGACGGCCATGCGCCGGTCAACACTGTTGATCGGACGCCCAGGACCTTTCAGTCGGCTCACTGACGCATCGTCGTTGACTGCAACGATCAGACGATCGCCTTGGGCCCGCGCCTGCTCGAGGTAAGTCACGTGACCGGCATGCAATATGTCGAAGCAGCCGTTGGTGAACACGATCTTCTCTTTGTGCGCACGGGCATCGTCAACCGCCAGCAGCAGTTGCTCGAGCCCCAGCACACCGCGCTCGGAGCCTTCTTCGCGCTGAATGGCGCGCCGCAGTTCCGGTGCACTGATGGCAGCAGTACCCAGCTTGCCGACCACGATACCCGCAGCCAGGTTGGCCAGGGCCACTGCATGGGGCAATTCTTCACCGGCAGCAATCGCTGCTGCCAGGGTCGAAATCACCGTATCACCGGCACCCGTGACGTCGAACACTTCACGCGCCCGCGCGGGAAGGTGCAGCGCGGGATGACCGGGGCGCAACAAGGTCATGCCGTGCTCACCGCGAGTCACCAGCAAGGCGCCGAGGTCGAGCTCCTGCATCAGGGTCGCGCCCTTGGTCACCAGCTCGTGCTCATCGCTGCATTTACCGACGATGGTTTCGAACTCGCTGAGGTTCGGCGTGATCAGGCTTGCACCACGATAGATGGAGAAATCCTTGCCCTTGGGATCGGCCAATACCGGAATACCACGGGCGCGAGCAGCCTGGATCAGCACCTGATGGTTCTTCAGCGCGCCTTTGCCGTAGTCGGACAACACCAGCACCTTGATGCCTTCGAGCAATTCGTCGACTTGCTCGCCCAAGGCGAGGGCATCGGTAGCGAAAGGTTCTTCGAAGTCGATACGCAGCAATTGCTGGTGACGACTCATGACCCGCAACTTGACGATGGTCGGCTGGTGCGCGATGCGCTGGAACAATGCCCGCACGCCGGCGCCCTTGAGGCTGTTGGCGAGGCTGTCGGCGGCTTCATCGTCGCCGGTGACGCCAACCAGGGAAGCCGGCGCACCCAGAGCGGCAATGTTCAACGCAACGTTGGCGGCACCGCCTGGGCGGTCCTCGATTTGCTCGACCTTGACGACTGGTACCGGCGCCTCCGGGGAGATCCGTGAGGTACCACCATGCCAATAACGGTCGAGCATGACATCGCCGACCACCAAGACAGGGGCTTGATCGAATCGCGGCATGGACAACTTCATGGAGCAACCCACATACAAAATGAACAGGGGCGCGATATTAACACAGGGTTGCCGTGGGCTTGCGCCACGGCTGCAACCGAATGAAACATCGTTCTTCGCCCCCGGGCCTGGATCAGGCGATATTTTCCGTCGGTGCGTCGAGCCCCATGGCGTGCAGGCGCGAGTAGTAGCCATTTTGCGCCAGCAACTGCGCGTGGGTACCACGCTCGACAATTTCACCATGGTCCATGACCAGAATGAGGTCGGCCTTTTCGATGGTCGACAAGCGGTGAGCGATCACCAGCGTGGTGCGGCCCTTCATGACCTGGTCCAGTGCCGCCTGGATATGGCGCTCGGATTCGGTGTCGAGTGCCGAAGTCGCCTCATCCAGGATCAGCAACGGAGCGTTCTTCAACAGGGCCCGGGCAATTGCCAGGCGCTGGCGTTGACCACCGGACAACAGCACGCCGTTTTCACCGACCTGGGTATCCAGGCCATCGGGCATCTGGGAAATGAAGTCCATCGCATAAGCATCGGTGGCGGCCTTCTCGATGTCGGCCCGCGGGGCGCCAGCCAGGTCGCCGTAGGCGATATTGTTGGCGATGGTGTCATTGAACAGCGTCACATGCTGGGTGACCTGTGCCACGTGCCGACGCAGGTTACGCAGGCGATAGTCTTCGATTTCGACATCATCGAGCAGGATCTCGCCGGTCTCGTGATGGTAGAAACGAGGGATCAGGCTGGCCAGGGTCGACTTGCCACTGCCGGAGCGACCCACCAGCGCGATCATCTGGCCGGGTGCCGCGGTGAAGCTGATGTTTTTCAACACTTCACGATCGGTGTCCGGGTAGGTGAAGCTCAGGTTGCGCACTTCCAGGTAACCGCTGACGCGATCACGCTCGACCGTGCCGCTATCAACCTCAGGCTCAACGTCCAGCTGTTCGAAAATGCTTTCGGCACCGGCCACGCCTTTCTGGATGGTCGAGCTGACTTCCGACAATTGACGGATTGGCTTGGGCAGCAGGCCCGCCGCCGTGATGTAGGCCACCAGGTCGCCCGCCGTAGCGTCGCCCCGCAGGAACAGTACCAGGAACATCAGCACGGCCATGGCGGTATAGATGACCAGCTGCAACATCGGCGTATACACCGCGCCGGTCTTGGTCATGCGCAGCTGCTTGTCCGTGTTGCCCTGGCTGGCTTCGGCAAAGCGGCGCTCTTCATAGCTCTCGCCGCCGAAGCTGCGCACCACGCGATAACCCTGGATGGTTTCGGAGGCGACGTGGGTCACATCCCCCATCGCCACCTGGATTTTCTTGCTCTGCTTGCGGAATTTCTTGCTGGTGTTACCCACCATGAAGGCAATCACCGGCAGAATCGCCAGCATCACGATCGTCAACTGCCAGTTCATCCACAACAGATAGGCAAACAGGAACACCACGGTCAGGCCTTCACGAATCACGACCTTGATCGCGTCCGTGGCGGCGCCGGTGACCATTGTCACGTTGAAGGTGATGCGCGAAATCAGATGCCCCGAGTTATGGGTATCGAAGTAGCGGTTGGGCAATACCAGCAGCTTGTTGAACAGCTCGACGCGCAGGTCATGCACCAGCCCCAGCGAAACCTTCGCCAGGTAGTAGTTACCCAGGAACGAGCCCAAGCCCTGCCAAGCCGCGATCAGGATGATCAGCAGTGGCACCGCCATCAGCAACTGCAGGTCCTTGAGATAGGGAACATTGGGAAAGAGCACGGCTTCAGGGTTGCTCAGGCCGTCGACGAAATATTTGAGGATCCCCGCCAGCATTGGCTGGGTGGAAGCAAAGATCACGAAGCCCACGATACTCAGCAGGAAAAGGCCAACATAGGGTTTTACATACCCCAACAGCCGAAGATAGATTTTCAGGCTGGAGTCCTGTCCCGCTTTGGGCGGTGCGTCACTCATCGTAGAGCTCACTTGTTAGGAAGAACGCGAAATTTTATCACAGGCACCGGGGTTGGCCCGCGCCCATACCAAAACACTGGCCAATCCGATCGGTAGCCAGCTGATGAACCACTCAGCCCTGGGCGTGCCGGTCAGGCTGGCCGCATCAAATTGCATGGCCAGGGTGGAAAACAGCCAGATGCCGATAATGCCCTGCCCGTACAGCGACGTCCTGGCTTTCCAGGCCTCAAGCAGCACGCCAAACCAGACTGCACACCACAGCAGCAGGCCTGGCAGACCCAACTCGATTGCCACATGGCTGAACAGATTATGGGCATGGTCGAAATACATGTCTGCGGCGAACACCTTGTAGTCGCCGCCGAGCCCGAGGCCGCGCCATGGATGCTCGGCGATCATGTTGAGGCTGGCAACCAGGATCTCCGGGCGATAGGAGGCACCGCGGGCCAGCACCAGTGGTTCGAGCAACCAGAACGCCAGCAGCGCCACCGCCAGGGCACCGATTGCGACGACGCAGCTGCGCCGGTCCCGGCACCAGATGGGCATTGCGAGCAACGTGAAGAACAACGCCAGGGCCGCGCCCCGGCTTTGGCTCATCACCACGAACGCGCCAAGCAAGCCCAAGGCCACAGCCCAGAGGGCCTGCATCCAGCGCTCGCTAGGCACCCAAAGCACGAGCCACACGGCCGCGAGCCCGATGACGTAGCCGCCAAGGATCGGGTGAGACAGCTCCCCCAGGCCTTCAAGACGTGCAACCCAGGCATTGCCATTAACACCATAGAATTTTATGACAGCGGCCAGGGCTGTCAGCGCCAGGCCGAAACCTCCCCACTGCATGAGGCGAATCACGCGCTCCGGCCGACCGTTGGCCAATATCGGAAAAAACAGCAGGAACACGACTATGTACAACAGGCGCTTGGCCTCGCGAGCGGGTTCCTCGACGTTGGTCCACGACAGGCTGATCAAAGACCAGACCAGCAAACCCAGCAGCGGCAGGTAGATCCAGCGCTGTTCGTACAACAGCTCTTTGAGTCGAACCCGCGCAGGCCAGGCGAACACCAGGGCCGGGAGCCAGAGCAAAGCGACCAGGCCCTGTTGATAGGCTTTGTTGGTAGGCGCTACGGCAATGGCCAGTAAAAACCAGATCAGCCCTGCGGCCATCCATAGTTGCGCCCAGCGTGTTTCCTGCATCGATTTGCTCCTTGGATAGTTCACCCTGCCTCACCCGGCATGGTTAAAACTGAAACTTTTCGGCATCATTGCCCGCCACGGTGCTCCGCAATTCCGACAAGGCTTTCTACGATGCAATGTTCCCGACTTCCGCAAGACGCTTTAAATCAAATGATTGAAGGCGCCAGAGTATTGGAGGCTGATAGCTACGGTCCGAAAGTCTACCTGTTGCAGGATGGGAATATCCTCAAACTGTTCAGGCGCAAGCGACTATTTTCTTCCGCAATATTTCGCCCGTACTCGAAACGGTTCATCGATAACACCCTGGAGCTGCAAAAGCGCGGCGTGCCCACCCTTCAGGTGCTGCAGTTCTACTGCCTGCAAGGTCCAGGCATGACCGCCGTACTGTATGAGCCATTGCCGGGTGAAACCCTGCGCCAGGTTGCGGCAAAAGACGGCTTTGACTGGCAGCAGAACCTGCCGGCGCTCGCAGAATTGATCCGCAGCCTGCACAAATCGGGAATTTATTTTCGCTCGTTGCACCTGGGCAACATCGTGGTGACGCCAGATAACCGCATGGGTTTGATTGATGTCGCAGACATGCGCTTTGTGCGTGCCCCACTGCCGAAGCACCTGATCAAGCGCAACCTGCAACACTTCGCGCGCTATATTGCACGCGAGAACCTGAACGGCAGCTTTCCAATGCAAGCATTGGAGCAGGCCGTCATGGCGTCATGACAACAGTTCGCGGACCGCTTGGCTGAAGTCGAGCCAGGCCTGGTCAGGTGCCAGCTTGCGGTACTGGCCCGCTGCAATCGTTGATGCGCAGTCATTGAATGCACTCAGAATGGCCGCGCTCCAGGCGTTGACGTCGGCAGCGGCGACATACACACCCTTGTCATCCAGCTGTTCGCGAAACACCGGAAGTTCGCTGGACATCACCGGCACGTCCGCCATCACGGCCTCCTGCATGATCAGCCCCAGGCCCTCGCTCAACGAGGGGATCGCAACCCAGTCGAAAGCGCGGTAGAGCTGCGCGGCGTCGTTCAAATGCCCCGGCAACGAGACATTGCCGCCGAGCCCCAGGCTATCAATACGCGCCTGCAGCGCGGCACGATTCGAGCCCTCGCCGATAATGACCAGACGCAGATCTGCGCGCTGTTTCAGTGCTACCGCGAAGGCGTCGAGCAGGCACGCAAATCCTTTCTTGTCTTCCAGTCGACCGACCGCACCCAGCACCGGCGTCTCGTCGAGCGGCAGCCCCAGGCGAGCACGGGCATCCTCTCGCGAGAGCACCTCGGCGCGAAAGGCAACAGGGTCATATGCACTGCGCAGCGCCTGGATCGGGAGTTGAAGGTCCTGGCCCAGCTTGGTCGCCAGCGTGCCTGACACTGCGACCAGCGTCAGTTGGGTTGGCTTGAAGTGCTGGAACAGCGCCCGGTCTTCGGGACGAAGTCGAGTGGACCCGTGGAAAATCACAATGGCACGCACGTGAGGCAGTTTCTTCAGCAGGGGCAACAAGGTGCGGGCAACGCCCAGGCCGTCGAGCAGCAAAAGATCTGCCTGGCTTTCCAGGAGCGCTTTCTTGAACCCGGCCTGCATCCAGGGCTTGGTCAGCCGCCAGAAATGCCGCCCTTTCAACTGCGCGGAGGACAGGTTCCACTCCCTGGCGCCAGCCACGTTCACGCCACAATCAGTTGCGCAGCCCTGTAACAGCCAGGTCTTGACCGGTGATGTCGAGGCCGCCTGGGACAGAATCTGTTGGTGAACCTTGTGTATCGACGCAAAAGGCGCACCGCCGGACCACATCACATTGAGAATGCTCATGGCGCCACGTGCCGCTTCAGGCATCTGCCGGGTTCTCTCCTGGTGCACTTAATTGATGAACCAGCCAATGCATACTCCCACCAGTAGAGACAATGCGAACTTGATCTGTTCGCGCCGACTGCGCCGCGCCTTGCGCTCACGCTCGACAGAAGTCTGGACGTGCAAACCAAACCCCGTATGCCGCACCGCATCACCCTCAAGCGTCACTGCAGTGAGGTTCAGCTGCGCGTAACGCTTGGACAGCGCCTTCTCCCCGTCGTGCGAGGCATAAGGGGCACACAGCCGATATTCCTTGATCCTGCGCAGCCCGGGGTTCAGCGAGAAACTCTGCCACTCGGGCTTGTCCGAGATCAGTGGATAGCAGGCCACACCACCAATGAACTCCCGAGCACCCAGGCGAATGTAAGGGCTGTGCACACTCAGATCGTAAATATAGCTGCGCATCCAGACCTGGAGGATTTCCGGACGCAATTCGAGGATTTTCAGCGAGTCTTCCACGAATCCTGGGCGATAGAATTCCCAGTCGTCTTCGCAATGAAAAATGTACGGAGTGCTGACATGTTCGTAAGCCAGGTCGATGGATGCCAACTGACCGAGCTTCGGGCGATTGACGAACACCGTGCAATGGTCTTTCCAGCCCGCAGGGATGGCCGAATGCACAGCCTCGTCCCCGGCATCTTCAGTAATGAAGACTTCGCGGATGGGCGCTGTGTTGAACCGGTCAAAACTCTCGAGAGTGGTTTTGAGCAGGTCCAGGCGGCCACAGCTGGTGACCACCAAGGTGATGTTACTTTCGGTTGAAAACTGCACTTGATTCTCGTTTAAAGTCAAAGTGCCAGCAATATCAATGGCTGACCGGCCCTTGTCAAACGCCCAGTTTCAGGCGCACTTTTTCCAGCAGACTCAGTGGTGCACGGGTGCGCAGCGCCGGCTTGAGCGCCTCGACGATGCGTTCGCCGATACGCGCAAAGCTCAATTGCACCACTACCAGTTCCCGGCCGTTATCGGCAATGCGCCGTGCCAGCTCAGGGTCGGCCCGCAGTTGCGCGAGTTTTTCCTGCAACTGGGCGATGGTCTGGTAGAACACGATGTTATGCATGTCCTGCAGACCCAACGCGCGGCTCTCGGCCTCGCCCTGGTCATACGCCAGCAACACGCAACCGCAGGCCATGGCTTCGAAGTTCTTGATCATGAACTCGCCCATGCCGACATCGGCACTGACGAAAAAACGGATACGGTTGAGGGTATCGCAGTATTCCTCGCCGGACTTGGTCCGGGTCACGACCAGCGGCTCAACGCGCCCCAGCTCATCGAGCAAGGCTTTGCGACCGCTGTAGGCAACGCTGTTGGTGCTGCCGACAAATGCCAACTCGATATCACGTTCGCGACCCTGGTCCTGCAGCAGGGTCTGGTCGTAGCCCTTGGGCACGAACACCGCATCAAACCCTTCCTCGCGCAGACGCTCGGCCACCACATATCCCGAGCTGATCACCCGCACCCACGGCAGCTTGCGGTAATGGGCGCTGAACTTGCCGGTGTACTTGCACGGGATGTAATTCTGGTAGGCATCGTGCTCCAGAAACACCAGGTTGGGCACGGTCTGGATAAAGCGAACCTGCCTGATTTCCTTCTTGAAGCGCAGGAAGAACACAATGCGGTCGTAGCGAGTTACATCGACGTGCTTGCGGAAATAGCCGCGCAGGTCGTCCTGCTCCTCGCTGGTCAACTCGCGCTTGTCGCAATCGCAATGGGCGGCGATTCCGTCGTAGAGGCGATCAAGGATCGCTCGCTGCTCTTTCTGCACCAGGAACAGAACTTTCAATTGGTTTCTCTCTTTCCAGACAGATCTTGCACCCAGAACAATTCATGGCGCCGGACGGTTTTGCGGAAAAACTCGTTTTCCCCGTAAGCCGGCCAGCGTCGAGCCGCCAGGCACCTCTGTATTGCCCGCCGCAGCAGGCGCTTCAATGGCAGCCTCGGTTGGAGGTCATGCATCATGCCCAGGGCCATTGCCTTGTGGCATTGTTGTTTGTCGGACAGGCCGAGCGCCCAGGGACGCATGGGCTCGTCGGCCGTCAGTTGCGGCGGCAACGCCACGCCAGTGCCTGCCTCACCCATGGGCCAGCAATCGTTATCGTGGAGGTGATTGGCGTAATACAACAAGGTTTCAGGCTGCCAGGCAGTGGCGCCCAGCGCCTGCATGACGGCTTGCTGCGAACACTGGTGGTCCGGATGGGGATCGAAGCGCGGATGCGGCAACACGATGACCTGGGGCTGAATGCGCTCGATCAGCTCATGCAGATCCCCCAGCAAGTTGTTCCAGGTAGGGGCACCGTCAGCATCACTGCGTAGGGCAAACGGGTTGAAGCGGCGGAAGTAGCGAGTATCGCCAAGCTGCGCTTCGCGGGAGGCCGCCGGACAGTCCGGTGCATCCTGCATCGCCGGCAATTGCAGACAGAAATACCCCAGCTGGATGCAGCGTTCCTGCGCGACACCGCCCCACAACGGCACGCCAATGCTGTCCCACGCACGCAGCGAGCCTTTGAGGCGCGCCGCCTCGACGCTATCAAGGCCCATTTGCTGGTAGTGCTCGGCTTCTATTTCACCGGCTGTCACGGTCACGATCCAGCTTTGCTCGGCGCTGCTGTACAAGCCGAACGCCGCCAGCTCGGCGTCGTCGGCGTGGGGGGCGATGACCAGCACCCGCTTGTCACGGTAGTCGGGGTATTCGAAGGCCCACAGCACGGGTTCGCCGAGCAACCGGCAGAACCGTCCGCGCAAGCGCAGTTGCCCCTGGGACAGCACCGACGCCTGCCCGGTCAGGTTGAGGTAGCGCAACCCGTCGACACCCCGCTCGAAAGCCTGACGGTCGGGATTACTGCCCCCCGTTAACTCGACCACGGGATCGAAAAAGCGCCCCAGCCAGGTGCTTTGTATGCGCAGCGCCAACACCAGCGTGGCGTCGTCGACCAGCATGACGCCCTCGTCCAGGCGCAACCGCTCGCCGTCCAGATGGACTTTGGGTTGCTGAGTGTAGGGTGGAAAGCTGTATTGGTAATCATCGCCAGGGGAATAGAACAGATGGTCAGCGAACCAGGCTTCATGGGCTACCCAGCCCAGCACCGCAATGACCAGCGGCAACCACCAGGTCACCAGCCAACCAACGACCACTAACACCAGCAACACGATAAGCAGGCTCAAACGCTTGTTGCGTCGATGGCGCTTTAGCAGCAACTGTTTACGGCTGATGGGCTGATTCATACAGTGAATACCGGGACAGGGTTACACCAGCGATCCTTGTATTCCCGATCGGCTCGCCCGAAAGAGAATCGCAAGGGCTTGTCCAGCGCCCGGGCATGCTCCCAGGCACTTTGCGTATTGAGGAAACTCAGCACGCTGCCGGGACTGAATTCGCGGGTTTCAGGATCGACGCCACCGTTGATGTACTCGACGCTGATCCATTGCGGCGCTTCAACCCGGTAGACCAGTTGAATCGCGATCGGCGCATCATTGAGGAAAATGACCGAGCCAATCAGCAACTCACGCAACAGCTCGATGACCTCTGCCATGCGTTCGGCACCTGTGGCCGGGAAACCCCATCTGCGCTGGAACAGATCGCAGTAGATCGCTGCCAGTTCGCCGCTGGAAAACTCGGTGACTGGTCGCACGACGCCGCCGGCCTCTTCCAGAAGACGCAATTCACGGCGCTGGTTATAGCGGAACTTCTTCGACAATTCTTCAGGGGTGCGGGCCATGGCCAATTGCTCGGCTTGCAGCCTGATACCGGTGAACCTTCCTTCGCTCATCGCGCACAGGTAGCGTGCACGATGGCGCAGCGGCGCCTGGGCATCGGCGGCGGCCGGCAGGATCAGTTCTGCATTGCCCAGGTCGAACAGGCCTTTTTTACCCCGTCGCTTGAGCACATCCTTGGACAGCGCCAGGTCGCGACCCCAGGTCGGGATAGCAGCCTTGATTTCACCTTGCTGTTCCCATGCCAGATAACGCACCGGGATATCGGCCATGTGTGCCAGGCGTTCAACGACCATCGGATGGGTTGCGACACTGCCGCCATAACGGTGCCAGGCATCGGCATAGGTCGCGGCATCGATTACTGCCCAGCCACGTTCGCGCCAGCCTTGAAGTCGGTTGAGCATCAGCCCCTCTTTGCCAGTTCGGTAACACGCGGCAAACGCCAGAAAGCGTCACCCACCGCGCGATCGGAGAAGCGTTCGCGCAAGCGATCAGTCATCAGTTCCGCGCATTGGCGGCGCTGGTGATCGTCCATCGCGGCCAGGTGCTGCAGCCCTTGGGCCAGATGCTCGGCATCACCCAGGGGGAACAGGATACCGACACCTTCGACCACTTCCCTGGCGCCGCCCGCTGCAGTGGCGAGCAGCGGCACGCCGGCGGCCATGGCTTCAAGCAGCACCATGCCGAACGGCTCATGATCGGAACTCAGGGCAAACACATCGAAAGCACGGAAATAACGACGAGCCTCGGGCACCTGGCCCAGGAACAGTACCCGGTCACCGACTCCCAACTCGCGGGCGAGCGCCTTGAGGTCCTGCTCCAGGCGACCGGTACCGAGGATCACCATCTGGCTGTTCACCGGCAAGCCAGGCAAAGCCTTGGCAAAACCGTGCAACAAGGTGGCCTGGTCCTTGTCGGGATGCAGGCGCCCGACGTTACCGACGATCCACGCATCCATCGCCAGGCCAAGGGTCTCCCGGGCTACCTGCCGCGACAGCTGGCTGTCTTGCAATGCCTGCACGTCGATGCGGTTGTAGAGCGTCTGGATTCGGGAATCCGGCCATTTCGGCAGGCATTTGCGCATATCGTCGCGCACGGCATCGGACACCCCGAGCAGGCTCAGGCGCTTGCGAAAAATATGCGCAAAAAGTTTGCGGGTGCCGCGCTTGTAATCGCCAAAGGCATGGTGCACGCCAATCACCGGCAACGAGGTACCGAGCAAGGCGATATAGATCGGTTTGAAGCGGTGGGCGATGCAGAAGCTGAAGTTGCGCGACGCGGCGATCTTGCGCAGATCCCGGATCGCTCCCAACTTCAGGCCACGAATGGACTTTGAACTGTACTCCATGAATAACACTTCATCGGAAGCACAGCCCGCAGCGACTTCGGCATCGGCCGCCCCGGTAAGAAACACCGTGGTCACCCGATAACCGGTCCCCGCGAACAGGCTGGCGTACTGCCGGGCGCAGTCCAGAAACGGCCCGTCATAGCCGTGACAGAACTGCAGCACATGGCGTTCAGCCGAGCGTGTCATATGCGTCAGCGCCCTCTTTGACCACCAGAATGTCTTCCATGATCAGATACTGCAGGTCGGAACCGAAGAACATGTTCAAGGCGTCGGCCGGTGAGCAAATCATCGGCTCGCCACGACGGTTGAGCGAGGTGTTGAGCGAAACACCGTTGCCGGTCAGCACTTCCAGCGCCTTCATCATGTCGTAGTAACGCGGGTTGTATTCGCGCTTGAGCACTTGGGCCCGGGAAGTGCCGTCTTCGTGGACGACTTCCGGCACGCGGGTCTTCCACTCTTCAGCCACTTCAAAGGTGAAGGTCATGAACGGCGCCGGGTGATCGATCTTGATCATCTGCGGTGCAACGGTGTCGAGCATCGACGGGCAGAAAGGCCTCCAGCGCTCGCGGAACTTGATCTGGTGGTTGATGCGGTCAGCAACGCCAGTGGCACTCGGGCAGCCAATGATCGAACGACCGCCCAACGCACGCGGGCCGAATTCCATCCGCCCCTGGAACCAGGCAACCGGATTGCCATCGACCATGATCCTGGCGATATTTTCCGGCATGTTCTCGAGCTTGCGCCACACCGGCTTGCTCGGGTGACGGGCGCATGCTGCCAGCACGTCTTCGTTGGTGTAGGACGGGCCGAGGTAGACGTGTTCCATCTTCTCGACTGGCACACCACGGGCGTGCGACACATAAGCCGCGGCACCGACTGCGGTACCGGCGTCGCCCGATGCAGGCTGGACGAACAGTTCCTTGACGTCGTCGCGGGCGATAATCTTCTGGTTCAGCTTGACGTTCAACGCACAGCCGCCAGCAAAGGCCAGCTTGCCGGTTTCCTTGAGCACGTCGCCCAGATAATGGTCGATCATCTGCAGCGCCAGCTTCTCGAAAAGCGCCTGCATGCTCGCGGCGTAGTGGATGTAAGGCTCGTCGGCAATGTCGCCTTCGCGCTTTGGACCCAGCCACTCGATGAGTTTCGGCGAGAAGTAGAAACCTTTGCCTTTCTCTTTGTAGCGGCGCAGGCCAATCACGTTGGCGTAATCGGTGTTGATCACCAACTCACCGTTCTCGAAGGACGCCAGGCGGGAAAAGTCATATTTGCTGGCATCGCCATAAGGCGCCATGCCCATGACCTTGAACTCACCGTCGAGCATCTCGAACCCGAGGAACTCGGTGATCGCGCCATACAGGCCGCCCAGGGAGTCAGGATCGAAGAACTCCTTGATCTTGTGGATCTTGCCGTTCTCGCCATAACCGAAGAAGGTCGTAGCGTACTCACCCTTGCCGTCGATCCCCAGGATCGCGGTTTTCTCCTTGAAACCGGAGCAGTGGTAGGCGCTGGAGGCGTGGGCCAGGTGATGCTCGACCGGCTCGATCTTGATTTTCTTCGGATCGAAGCCCAGTTGCTCGAGGCACCAGACAATTTTGTTGCGATAACGCTTGTAGCGACGGTTGCCCATCAGGATCGCATCAAGTGCACGATCCGGGGCGTACCAGTAACGCTTGGCGTAGTGCCAGCGAGCCTCGCCGAACAGGCTGATCGGGGCGAACGGAATCGCGACTACATCGACGTCGGACGGCTTGATGCCCGCCTGTTCGAGGCAGAACTTCGCCGATTCGTAGGGCATGCGGTTCTTTGCATGTTTATCGCGCACAAAGCGCTCTTCCTCAGCCGCCGCGACCAGCTTGCCGTCGATGTACAAGGCTGCGGAAGGATCATGGCTAAGGGCGCCGGACAGGCCAAGAATCGTCAATGCCACAGGGGTCTAGCCTCTTTAGTCTGCATGCAGGCGCAATGCGCCTCAAAAAATTGATGTGCCCTCGCAAGCGGCGAGAGACAGCTAAAGGGCGGGATTATAGCGTAAACAAGGCGGGAATGACCCAGCGCTTATTTGACTTGGACGATCAAGATCAAAAGATCGCAGCCTTCGGCAGCTCCTACCTCTGGGCGCGAAGGCGAGACCGGCACAATCCCCGTAGGAGCTGCCGCAGGCTTCGATCTTCGCGCCCTATCAGACGCGGGAGATGTCTTTGGGCAAACGCTGATCGATGATTTGGTAGAGGGCGCTGCTCTCTGGCCAATTGCGCATGAATCGCGCCCGATCCCGCGCATAGGCAGGGGCGAAGCTGCCTGGCGAGCCGTGCTGGCACATGGAGTCCAGGTCGATCAATGCCCAGCGATCATGATGCCAGAACAGGTTATGGCCTTTGAAATCGCCATGACTGATGCGCTCGCTGATCAGTTCGGCGAACAGATGATCCAGCGCCAGCAGCTCGGCCTCGGGGGCGTCCCCGCTATCTACATAGGGGGCAAAACGTTCGATGATATCCGGACCTGGAAGGTACTCGGTGACCAGATACGCCCGACTGCGCAGCCAGAAAAAACGCTTCTCCAGCAAGGCCAGCGGCTTGGGCGTAGCAATGCCCAGGAAGGCCAGGCGATTGCCTTCGCGCCACGAATGCCAGGCACGACTTGGGCGCCAGAAACGCTTCAACCAATGGGCGAACCCCTTGATGTTGTAGCGCTTGATAACCAGCGTCCTACCTTCTACCTGCACTTTTCCTACACTCGCCGCGCCACCGGTCTTGTACAGATGGCCTCGATCAAGTAACTCGTCCGCCTGCTCCAGCACTGGCAGCATCGCCGCCTCTTCCTCGCGCCGAATAGCCCTCAAGGCAAACGCCCCGCGCTGGACGCTGAAGAGCGTGCACTCGCGCCCAACCTTGATCAGGAAGTCCTTGAGGCGCCAGGCGCGAACCTTGTTGATCTGCTTCTGCAATGCCTCCATGGGTAAGGCATGCTCGCCATTGCTCAACAGGTAATACACCAGGAGCTCTTCGGTGAAAGGCTCGAGGGATTTGGGCAGTTGGGCGAAAAAAACCCCGAGATTTTCCAGTACTTTCTGCCGCGACAGTGGCTGCCCCGGCGTTTCAGCGCAGATTCCCGCGCCATCAATCAAATACAGACGGCCGCGCTGGCGCAACAGGTTGTCCAGGTGCAGATCTTCCTGCCACAAGCCTTTGCGGTGCATCTGGCCGATCGCCCCCAGCGCAGCTGCCAGGACGGCCGACTGCTCGTCCGCGAGCATTGGCAAACTCTCGACCTGCTTCCACGCATCGCCCAGGCTCTCGGCGTCCTCGAGAAAATCGAACAGCAGCCAGCCGCCCTCGCCTTCCTTCAAGCCATCGGCCAGCAGCAACGGGGTGGTCAAGCCTTGATCGGCGAGCAAGCGCACGCCATTGAGTTCGCGCTGGAAGTGCCGCGACGCTTTAGCGCCGACCAGTAACTTGGCCAGCACGGGACGGCCGCGCCAAACGCCAGCACCGACGTATCGCTGCCCAGGCAGCACGCGCAGCAAGCTCAGCAACTGCAAGTTGGCAGGACCGGCGGCATCGGCCAGTGAAATGCTCAATGGCAGGCCCGGGTTACGCCCTGCATGCTTCAGTTCGGACAAACGCATCAGCGCGCCTCCTTGTAACCGCGCCGCGCACCCAGGCGCTGCAGCCAGCTGTCGATCAGTGAACTGGCCACTGGCTGATCCAGGTAAACCGCCAGCAACTCACGCACTTGTGCGTCGTTCCACTGCGGCGCACGACGCAGCAGAGGCTCGAGATCCTTCACCCGGTCGCGCTGCCCCAGCAGCAATGGCCGGGTCTTTTCCAGGTCAATCAGCTGGGCTTGATAGCCGCTGGCGGTGGCTTGCAGGAAAATGTGCTTGGGATAAAAACAGCCGTGAACCTGGCGTGCACCGTGCAGGCGCCGAGCCAGTTGACCACAGGCTGTAATGATCGCCGAATGTTCCACCTCGCCGAGTTGCGACCAGCGCTGCAACAGCGAGTCGAGGTCATCCCAACCATCCAGCGCACGAGTCAGCAGAATCGCCCGCACTTCGCCCTTGACCTTGCGCTCACCAAAGAACGCCGCTTTCAAGGCCGGAATGCCCAGGCTTTCATAGCGACTGATATTGCGAAACTCCCGGGCGAAACTCGGTTCGCCAAAAGGCGCATGCAACGTACGCATTTGGTAATTGCACTGCCGCTTGAGGTAGTAGCCATGACCTTCCAGGTCCAGGCGAAACACGCTGCTCCAGCCACCGCGTGCGGTGTTCGGTTCGTCCACCGCTTCCAGCTGCCTGGCCCAAAGCGCTTCGAAGGTGCCCAGACCATGGCGTTCAAGTAAAGCGCGGTCCTCAGCAGCGAGATAATCAGTCATTCGCGACCCTCGAAAAATCTGACAACGTGACGAATGCGCTTCTTGTCCGCCTCATTCAGGCGATCACGTTGGCGGTACTGCAAGTAGAACCGCAGGCGCTGAGTGGCCGACAGCTGGTACTTGGCGACCTTGTCCAGGCACGCCAGGTCTTTGGTGATTCGATACTTGAGCCAAAAGCCGCGCCAGAAGTCGCCGTTCGGGCAATCGATCAGGAACAGCCGGGCCTGATCGTCAATCAACAGGTTTCGCCACTTCAGGTCGTTGTGGGTGAACCGATGGTCGTGCATGGTCCGGGTATAGCCGGCCAACTGCCGGCTCACAACATCGACCCAGGCACGGTCATGGAGTTTCGGATCATGGCGCTCGGCCAGTGCCGACAAGTCTTCGGTGCGCGGCAGTTCCCGGGTGATCATTGCACCTCGATCATAGGCTGCCCCCCGCCGCTCCAGGCCCCACGCCACGACTTCGGCGGTGGGAATACCCCATTTGGCGAACCGTTTAAGGTTCTGCCATTCGGCCTTGACCCGTGGTTTGCCCAGGTAACGACGCAGGCCCTTGCCGGCGCCAACGTAACGCTTGACGTAGTAATTGACGCCGTTGCGTTCGACGCGGATGACTTCGGACAGCGGATCGCGGGTCAGGCGCTCGCCCTGAAGCGCAAACACTGCATCAAGAGTTCCGAAATCTTCTGCCAGCTCGCTGTACGCAGGCTCCAGCTTCCAACCCGACATCAGAGCGCATCTCCGTACCGCTGTTTACGATCGTAGAGTTTGTTCGCCTTGCCTTCGAGCCAGGCGAGCAAGGTTGCTTCCTGGCCCAGGACCTGCCGCAGCGGCTGCTGGAAGTAACCTTTGAGGAAGCGCAACTTGTCGCGACGGGTCAGGCCAATGTCCAGCGCCGAAAAGTACAGCGCGGCCAGGTCCTTGTTGCGCCAGCGCTGAGTGATTGCCGGGCGGGTCTGGGCCCGGTGCAGATCGATCACCGAAAGCTTGAAATCGTCAGCCTTTACCGGCTTGTCGGTGTGCAGCAGGAAATGGCAAATGTAGCAGTCGCGGTGGTTGACGCCGGCGCGGTGCATCATGCCGGTCATGCGCGCCACTTCGGCGATCAGCGCCCGCTTGAGTGTCGGTTCCGGTGGGTTCTTGACCCAATCGATACTGTAGTCTTCGAGGCTGACGGTAGGCGCCAGCTCTTCGGTGACAATGAACGAGTGCTGGTCGGCCGGGTTGCTGCCTTTTTCCCCGTAAGCCACCGCCGTCATGCTCGGCACCCCCACTTCCTTGAGGCGCTGGATGGCCTTCCACTCCTGGCCGGCGCCGAGCACCGGCAGCTTGGCGGTGAGCAGGTTCTTGAAGATCTCGCCCCAGCCAATGCCACGGTGGATTTTCACGAAAAAACCGTGGCCGTCCACTTCAGTGCGCAAGGTGCGGCGCGCCTCAAGCTCGCGATAAACCTCGCCCTCGAGGCGCTCGACTTCGGTAAACGGGTCGCGTCCAGCCCAAAGGCTCTTGAACGGTTCAGCCAACATCAATTTCATTTCGCCTGCTCCGCCAGAATCACGTCGGCCGCGTGCTGCGGCATGCTGTAGAGGTCGGCCGTGTCGGCGAAGGCCAGACCGTTGCGACTCCAGGCCGCACGCGCCTGAGCGTCGTTCAGCATGTCGGCCAGGTAGTGGGTCAGTTGCGCCTGATCGAAAGGTTCGTCCAGCACCCGCCCTGCGTCCGCCTCGGCGATGTAATGGGCGTAACCGCAGACCGCGCTCACCAGCACCGGCAGGCCAGCGACCAGGGCTTCAAGCAGAACGGTCCCGGTATTTTCGTTATAGGCCGGGTGGATCAACAGGTCAGCACCCAGCAGGAACCGCGGAATATCGCTGCGCCCCTTGAGGAAGGTCACGTTATCGCCGAGGCCCAATGTCGCACTCTGCATCTGGAATATCTTGGGGTCGTCCTGGCCAATTACAAACAGCCGGGTACGTTTTTTCAGATCGACAGGCAGTCCGGCCAGCGCCTTGAGGCTACGATCGACGCCCTTGGTCTTGAACCCGGAGCCGATCTGCACCAACAGCAGCTCATCGTCCTGCAAGTTGAACTCACGGCGGAATTCAGCCCGGATCTCGTCGGCATTTGCCGGTGCGCGACGATCCTGGGAAATGCCCGGCGGCAGCAGATGAAAGCGCTCCAACGGGGTGCCGTAATGCTTGATGAAAAGCGGTTGCTGGACTTCAGAAATCATCAGGACTTCGGTCTTGGCGTCCTTGGCGAACACGGCGCGCTCGTACTCGGCGAAGTGGCGGTAGCGACCCCAGCGACGGTAGAGCGAGTTGCGCAGGTTCTGCGCCTTGTCTTCAAAGCAACCATCGGCGGCGTAGTAGACGTCCAGGCCGGGCATCTTGTTGAAGCCGATCAGACGATCCACAGGACGCCTGGCCAGATCCGCGGCCATCCACTCGCTGAGTTTTTCGTTGCGACGATGATTGAAGAACGCCTTGACCGGTGCTACCAGCACCTCAAAGCCCGGCGGAATATCGCCTTCCCAGATCAGCGTATAGACGCGGATCTGGTGGCCACGCTGCTGGCATTCCAGGGCGATGCGCATGAAGTCGCGCTGCAGGCCCCCGAATGGAAAATATTTGTACAAGACGAATGCCAATTGCATCAGCGCAGCTCCTCAGCCAGTAACAACGTGCTCAGTCGGATCGCGACACGCTCGGGATTCAAACGCGTGAAGCACAGCGGCCACTCGCGTTTCAGGTCAAACCGGCTGGCATCTTCGGCCGTCGGTTGATAGGTGCATTTCTTTTGCAGGCAGGGTGCGCAGGGGAAGTCGCTGGCGATGTGAATCTGCGACTTTCCGTAAGCGCCAGTCAGGCCCGGGTTGGTCGGGCCGAACAGAGACAATGTCGGGACGTCCAGTGCTGCTGCCAGATGGCCAAGACCGGTATCCACCGCCACACAGGCCTGCGCCCCGGCCAACACTTTGCCAACGCCCGCCAGGTTCAGCTTGGGCAGGACTTCAACGTGGCGCATGTCCTTGGCGATGCGCTCGGCGCGCGCTTTTTCGGCCGGGTTGCCCCAAGCCAGCTTCACGCCGACACCCAGGTAGCCAACGCGCTCGGCCAGCTCTCGCCAATAGGCCTCGGGCCAGTGCTTGGTGTCCCAGGTGGTGCCGTGCAGGAACAAAACGTAGGGATTCTTGCGCGGCAGCTCGACCAGACGTTCGACGTTCAGGCCATAGTCACCCAGACCCTTGGGCAAGTCGTAGCCCAGGGCGATGGCGAACAATTGGCGTACTCGCTCCACGGCATGCTGGCCGCGGGCAACTGCCAGGCGCCGATCATAGAAACGTGCCGCGATCGGCTCTCGTGCCGAACCTTTATCGAGGCCTGCCACCGGCGCCTTGACATAACGAGTCAGCAAGGCACTTTTCAACAGGCCCTGGGCATCGATCACCAGATCATATTTTGTCGCGCGAATGCTTTGCTTGAAGCGCTTCCACTCGCCGCTCCTGATGGTCTGCCAGATGTTTTTGCGCCAGCGACGAATCGCGACCGGAATCACCTTGCCCACCGCCGGATGCCAGGTCGGGATCTCCGCGAAGCCCTCTTCCACCACCCAGTCGAATTGAATGCCGGGAATCGCCCGGGCCGCGTCCGTCAGCGCCGGCAACGCATGGATCACGTCACCGAGCGAAGACGTCTTGATCAACAGGACCCGCAAATTATTTGACCTCGACTACAGTGCCCTGCAACCGCTGCAAGGCTTCGTTCACCGCTTGCGGCATAAGCTGGCGCAGGCAGTTGTAATGACCGAAACGGCACGTACGGTCAAAGCAGGGGCTGCATTCGATGCCCAGGCGGACAATTTCGACGTGCTCGGCCAGGGGTGGTGTGAACCCTGGCGAGGTGGAGCCATACACGGCCACCAGCGGTCGGTTCAACGCAGCGGCCACGTGCATCAAGCCGGAATCGTTGGACACCACCGAGTCGGCACAGGACAGCAAATCGATGGCCTCGGCCAGGGACGTCCCGCCGCTGAGGTTCACCGACTCTTCACGCAAGCCCGGGATCAGACGGGCGCGGATGTTCTCGCCAACGGAGTGATCGTTTTTCGAACCGAACAGCCACACCTGCCAACCCTCGCGAATCCTGGCTTCGGCAACCTGGGCGTAATGCTCGGACGGCCAGCGCTTGGATTCGCCGAACTCGGCACCCGGGCACAGCGCCAGCACCGGACGGTCCAGGGTCAGGCCGAACTTGGCCAGCGCCGCTTCCCGGGACACCGGGTCGATCTGCAGCGTCGGGCGTGGATAAGGTTTTGGCAGCTCGACGCCAGGCTCGAAGGCCAGGGCCATGAACCGCTCGATCATCAGCGGATAACGTTCCTTATCCAGCGTGCGTACGTCATTGAGCAAGCCGTAGCGGAATTCGCCGCGCCAGCCGGTGCGTTTCGCGATGCCGGCAAAGAACGGCACCAGCGCCGACTTCAACGAGTTGGGCAGCAGGATCGCCTGGTCGTACCGGCCAGCCAGGGATTTTCCGATGCGCCGCCGTGTAGCCAATTCCAAGGCGCCGTGGCCGAGCGGAAAGCTCAAGGCCTGACGGACTTCGGGCATGCGCTCCAGGATCGGCCGGCTCCACTCGGGGGCCAGGACGTCGATTTCGCATTGCGGGTGGCGTTGCTTGAGACACTGAAAGAGTGTCTGCGCCATCACCATGTCACCGACCCAACTGGGCCCAACGATCAGAATTTTCATGTGGTTTCCAAAAACGAACCGGGGAGGCCTACGCCTCCCCGCCTCGTGAATCAGCTTAGCCCCAGCTCACGCCAGATCCGCGATACCTGCCGTCGTTCGTCCACGAACTGATCGCCCGGTATTACTCCTGCATCCTTCTGCAAAGCCTGCCGGTGGGCGGCGGAGCGGTAGGCTTTATAGGCCTCGCGCAACAGGCTGGCATCTGCGGCAGGCATCAAGCCTTCCTCTTCCAGCCCTTCCAGAATACGGATGTTGTCGGTCCAGCGTAGCAATGACGGGTGCGTCTGCGACCACGCCAGGGCCGCGTATTGCACCATAAATTCAATATCGACGATACCTCCGGCGTCCTGCTTGAGATCGAACGGCGCCGTGGCCTCGAAGGCATTTGCCGCCGTGCCGGCCGCCGTACTCTTGCTGCCAAGATTATCGCGCATCTTCGCACGCATCTCGCTGACCTCCTGGCGCAAGGTTGGCAAGTCCCTGGCCTTGCCCAGCACCGTGGCTCGCACCTTCTCAAATGCCTGACCGACGTCCTGGCTACCTACCAGCACCCGCGCCCGCACCAATGCCTGGTGTTCCCAGGTCCAGGCTTCGTTTTCCTGATAGCGCGAAAACGCGCCAAGCGAACTCACCAGCAACCCCGAGGCACCGGACGGTCGCAGGCGCATATCCACTTCATAGAGCTGGCCGGAGTTGGTCTGGGTCGTAAGCAAGTGAATGATGCGCTGCCCCAGCCGGGTGAAAAATTGCGCGCCATCGATGGATTTCGCCCCGTCGGTTTCCGCCTGCGGGTCGCCGTCATGAATAAACACCAGGTCCAGGTCCGAACCATGCCCGAGTTCCAGCCCGCCGACTTTGCCATAACCGACAATGATGAACCCGGGATCGCACAAGGTACCGTCGGTGCGCAGCGGAGTGCCATATTTGGCCACCGTCTGCCGCCAGGCCAGGGCCAGCACTTGCTCCAGAATGGCCTCGGCCAGCCAGGTCAGGTAGTCGCTGACCTTCATCAGCGGCAGGCTGCCGGCAATTTCCGATGCAGCCACCCGCAACCGGTGAGCCAGCTTGAAATGCCGCAGGGCTTCCATCTGCTGCTCAAGATCGTCCTCGGGAATGCGCGTCAGGCGCTCGCGCAATTCCGCCGCCAGCTCTGGCGCCAGGGGTGGTTTGAACAAGCGACCTTCATTGAGCAGCTCGTCGAGCAGCAGCGGAAACCGCGTGATCTGCTCGGCAATCCACGGGCTCGCGGCACACAAAGTCAACAGCCGACGCAGCGCCCCGGGGTTTTCGGTCAACAACACCAGGTAGGCCGAACGACGGGCGACAGCCTCCACCAAGGGCAGCACCCGCTCCAGGACCAGGTCCGGGTTGGCATGCTCCACCGCCTGGGCCAGCAACCGTGGAATAAAGGCATCAAGCCGCTCCCGACCGAGACGCTGCATGGCACGCAACTGCGGGCTGCCGCGCAAACTGGCGAGTGCCTTCAGGGCCTTGGTCGCATCAGCAAACCCGCCCTCCTCCAGCTGCCGACAGGCGGCCTCTTCATCCTGGGCTTCCTCCCACAGCGGCAACCATTCCCCGCCGACCACCACTTCGCTTTCGGTGCCTTCCTCTTCGTCCGGGTCGGCAATGACCTGGCCGAAGTGCCAGGCCACCCGATTGCGCCAGTACATCAATTGTTCATGGAACGCGGGCCAGTCGGCAAAACCCAGCATAAAGGCAATACGCGCCTGATCCTGCGCGCCATCGGGCAACATCTGGGTCTGGCGGTCGGCAATCGCCTGTATCGCATGTTCGGTGTAACGCAGGAACTCGTAACCTTCACGCAGTTCGCTGACCACGGCCGGCGGCAGGTAGCCCTGGCCTTCAAGAGTGCTCAGCACCTTCAACAGGGGACGCTGCTGCAGGCTCAAGTCCCGGCCGCCGTGGATCAGCTGGAAGGCCTGGGCGATAAACTCCACTTCACGGATCCCACCGGAGCCGAGCTTGATATTGTCAGCCATGCCCTTGCGCCGCACTTCCTGCTGGATCAGCTGCTTCATCGTGCGCAGCGCTTCGATAGCCGAAAAGTCCAGGTAACGCCGGTAGACGAACGGGCGCAGCATCTCCTGCAGTTGCGCACCGGCGACTTGATCACCCGCCACCACCCGCGACTTGATCATGGCGTAGCGCTCCCAGTCGCGGCCCTGATCCTGGTAATACTGCTCCAGCGCGTTGAAGCTCAGCACCAATGCACCCGCCGAACCGTATGGCCGCAGGCGCATGTCGACGCGGAAGACAAAACCGTCGACCGTCATCGGGTCCAGCGCCTTGATCAGGCGCTGACCCAACCGAATGAAGAACTCCTGGTTATCCAGCGAGCGTTTGACGCCCACTGTTTCGCCGCCCTCGGGATAGGCGAAGATCAGGTCGATGTCCGAAGACAGGTTCAGCTCCACCGCACCGAGCTTTCCCATGCCAAGGATGACCATCTGCTGCGGCTCGCCACTGCGCCGCCCCGTGGGCACGCCGAACTGCTGGCAATGGCGTGCGTACAGCCATTGATAAGCCTGGTCGATGCTGGCGTCGGCCATGTCCGAAAGATCGCGACAGGTCTGCACCAGATCGGCCTGGCGCGTCAGGTCACGCCAGATGATTCGTACCTGATGCCGGGTGCGCTGGCGGCGCAAGGCTCGCCCGAGTTCGTCGTCGGTCTCGGCCTGGTTCACCGCTGCGGCAATCTGCGCGCACAACTCACCCGGGGCAAAGTTACGGTCCAGCTCCCCGGACCGCACCAGCTCCAGCAGCATCGACGGGTCACGCACCGACTGTTCAATCACAAAGTCGCTGGCGGCGCTCACCCGGGCAAATTGTGCCCATCGCTCGGGAGGCCATGCCGACAGACCATGATCATCCTCCAGCGCCTCGACGCCAGCACGGAACGACTGCTCGGCACGGGTGACCAATGGCAGGAGAATGGCGGGCAGTTCAGCAAGCGAAGGGAGGCTCATGGTCTATCCTTGATCGGCGTGGAACGGGCTGCATGTAGTGATTTTCGAAAAGGCACTACCTGATCGACTGTCGAACAAAGGTTAGAAATAGCTAAAATTGTTTTAATGTTGGCAGCGATCATCAAGCTTTCACCTTTTTCGGTTGGCAAAAGACCAACCTTAACGATTATTCTCACAACGCAGCCAGAGGCCACAAGCCGCTCATCTGTAGTTTTACTACTCGTATATACATGCGGAATGCTGAAATGCTCGATGATTTGTAGTAAAACTACACGCCGCCGGAACCTACCTCTCGGCAATCCAAGAATTTATATCGTCTGCCCACAAGGCCAGTCGCAAACTCAGGCAACCGATTCTGGAAGCCTTTCCGCCCTGGAGCAAGCCATGCAAGACCTCGATCCCGTCGAAACCCAGGAATGGCTGGACGCCCTGGAATCGGTTCTCGACAAAGAAGGCGAAGACCGTGCCCACTATCTGATGACCCGTATGGGCGAACTTGCAACCCGCAGCGGTTCGCAGTTGCCTTACGCCATCACCACGCCATACCGCAACACAATTCCCGTCACCCACGAAGCACGCATGCCTGGCGACCTGTTCATGGAACGCCGCATTCGCTCGTTGGTACGCTGGAACGCGATGGCAATGGTAATGCGTACGAATTTGAAAGATTCGGACCTGGGCGGACACATCTCCAGCTTCGCTTCCAGTGCGACTCTGTACGACATCGGCTTCAACTACTTTTTCCAGGCCCCGACCGACGAACACGGCGGCGACCTGATCTACTTCCAGGGCCACACCTCGCCAGGCGTTTACGCCCGTGCGTTCATGGAAGGCCGCATCACCGAAGACCAGATGAACAATTTCCGCCAGGAAGTGGACGGCCAGGGCCTGTCGTCCTACCCGCACCCTTGGCTGATGCCTGATTTCTGGCAGTTCCCGACTGTATCCATGGGTCTGGGCCCGATCCAGGCGATCTACCAGGCGCGCTTCATGAAGTACCTGGAAGCTCGTGGCTTTATTCCGGAAGGCAAGCAGAAAGTCTGGTGCTTCCTGGGCGACGGCGAGTGCGACGAGCCGGAATCCCTGGGCGCGATCTCGCTGGCTGGCCGCGAGAAGCTCGACAACCTGATCTTCGTCATCAACTGCAACCTGCAGCGCCTCGACGGCCCGGTTCGCGGCAACGGCAAGATCATCCAGGAACTCGAAGGCGTGTTCCGTGGTGCCCAGTGGAACGTGACCAAAGTCATTTGGGGCCGTTTCTGGGACCCGCTGCTGGCCAAGGACGTCGACGGTATCCTGCAACGTCGCATGGACGAAGTCATCGACGGCGAGTACCAGAACTACAAAGCCAAAGACGGCGCGTTCGTACGTGAACACTTCTTCAACTCGCCAGAACTCAAGGCGATGGTTGCTGATCTGTCCGACGACGAGATCTGGAAACTCAACCGTGGCGGCCACGATCCGTACAAGGTCTACGCGGCGTACCACGAAGCGGTCAACCACAAAGAACAGCCTACCGTCATCCTGGCCAAGACCATCAAGGGTTACGGCACAGGTGCTGGCGAAGCGAAGAACACTGCGCACAACACCAAGAAAGTCGATGTCGACAGCCTGAAGTTGTTCCGCGACCGCTTCGACATCCCGGTCAAGGACGAAGAACTGGAAAACCTGCCGTTCTTCAAACCAGAGCCGAACAGCGCCGAAGCCCGCTACCTCAGCGAGCGTCGCACTGCACTGGGCGGTTTCGTGCCACAGCGCCGCGCACAGAGCTTCGGCGTACCGACGCCGGACCTCAGCACCCTCAAGGCCATCCTCGACGGCTCGGGCGACCGTGAAATCTCCACCACCATGGCCTTCGTGCGGATCCTCGCGCAACTGGTCAAGGACAAGGAAATCGGCCCGCGCATCGTTCCGATCATCCCGGACGAAGCCCGTACCTTCGGTATGGAAGGCATGTTCCGCCAATTGGGCATCTACTCCTCCGTCGGCCAGCTCTACGAGCCAGTCGATAAAGACCAGGTGATGTTCTACAAGGAAGACAAGAAGGGCCAGATCCTCGAAGAAGGCATCAACGAAGCGGGCGCCATGAGCTCCTTCATCGCTGCCGGTACTTCGTACTCCAGCCACAACCAGCCAATGTTGCCGTTCTACATCTTCTACTCGATGTTCGGCTTCCAGCGTATCGGCGACCTGGCCTGGGCTGCAGGCGACAGCCGTACCCGTGGCTTCCTGATCGGCGGCACCGCCGGGCGGACCACGCTGAACGGCGAAGGCCTGCAACACGAAGACGGTCACAGCCACATCCTGGCTGCCACCATCCCGAACTGCCGCACCTTTGATCCAACCTACGGCTACGAGCTGGCGGTGATCATCCAGGACGGCATGAAGAAGATGACCGAAGAGCAGCAGGACGTTTTCTACTACATCACCGTGATGAACGAGTCCTACCAGCAACCAGCCATGCCGGCTGGTGTCGAGGAAGGCATCATCAAGGGCATGTACCTGCTCGAAGAAGATACCCGCGAAGCGGCGCACCACGTTCAGCTGATGGGCTCCGGCACCATCCTGCGTGAAGTCCGTGAAGCAGCGAAGATCCTGCGTGAAGAGTTCAACATCGGCGCTGACGTCTGGAGCGTTACCAGCTTCAACGAACTGCGTCGCGATGGTCTGGCCGTAGAGCGCAGCAACCGCCTGCACCCGGGCCAGAAGCCGCAACTGAGCTACGTCGAGGAATGCCTGAACGGCCGTAAAGGTCCGGTCATCGCCTCTACCGACTACATGAAGCTGTTCGCTGAGCAAATCCGCCAATGGGTCCCGTCCAAGGAATTCAAAGTCCTGGGCACCGACGGTTTCGGCCGCAGTGACAGCCGCAAGAAGCTGCGTCACTTCTTCGAAGTCGATCGTCAATTCGTGGTGTTGGCAGCCCTGGAAGCATTGGCTGACCGTGGTGATATCGAACCTAAAGTGGTGGCTGAAGCCATCGCCAAGTTCGGCATCAACCCGGAAAAACGCAACCCACTGGACTGCTGAGGAGACACTCTGTGAGCGAACTCATTCGCGTACCTGACATCGGCAGCGGTGAAGGTGAAGTAATCGAACTATTTGTGAAGGTCGGCGACCGTATCGAAGCCGAACAGAGCATCCTGACGCTTGAGTCGGACAAGGCGAGCATGGAAGTTCCTGCTCCCAAGACCGGCATCGTCAAAAGCCTCAAGGTGAAGCTGGGCGACCGCCTGAAAGAAGGCGACGAACTGCTTGAGCTGGAAGTCGAGGGTGACGCTGCTGCGGCACCTGCGGCTGCCGCAGCGCCGGCGGCCAAGGCTGAAGAGAAACCGGCGGCAGCTCCTGCTGCAGCCGCTCCTGCTGCGGCGCCTGCTGCTGCCTCCGTACAGCAAGTGCATGTGCCGGACATCGGTTCGTCGGGCAAGGCCCAGATCATCGAGATCCAGGTCAAAGTCGGCGACACCGTCGAGGCTGATCAGTCGCTGATCACCCTGGAGTCCGACAAGGCGAGCATGGAAATCCCTTCGCCTGCCGCTGGCGTGGTCAAGAGCATCAGCGTCAAGCTCAATGACGAAGTGGGCACCGGCGACCTGATCCTGGATCTGGAAGTGGCAGGTGCTGCGGCGCCTGCTGCTGCCGCTCCGGCCCAGGCTGCTGCGCCTGCCGCCGCTGCTGCACCTGCTGCTGCCCCGGCCGCACCGGTTGCCGACAGTGTCCAGGACATTCATGTGCCGGACATTGGTTCGTCGGGCAAAGCCAAGATCATCGAAGTACTGGTCAAGGCCGGCGACACCGTCACCGCCGACCAGTCGCTGATCACCCTGGAATCCGACAAGGCAAGCATGGAAATCCCATCGCCTGCCGCCGGCGTGGTGGAAAGCATTTCCATCAAGCTGGATGACGAGGTTGGTACCGGCGACCTGATCCTCAAGCTCAAGGTCAAAGGCGCTGCGCCTGCTGCTGCCCCGGCAACCGCCGCTGCCGCACCGGCTCCTGCACCTGCGGCCGCCAAGGCTGACGCTGCTCCGGCTGCCACTGCGCCTGCCGCACCGGCTGCTGCCCCGGCCAAGCCGGGCGCCAAGGTTCACGCAGGCCCGGCTGTTCGCCAACTGGCCCGTGAATTCGGTGTCGAGCTGAACGCGGTCGGCGCCAGCGGTCCACACGGTCGCATCCTGAAAGAAGACGTTCAGGTTTACGTCAAAGCCATGATGCAGAAGGCCAAGGAAGCACCGGCCGCTGCTGGCGGCGCAACCGGTGGCGCGGGCATTCCACCGATTCCGGTCGTGGACTTCAGCCGCTTCGGTGAAACCGAAGAAGTGCCGATGACTCGCCTGATGCAGATCGGCGCTTCCAGCCTGCACCGCAGCTGGCTGAACATCCCGCACGTGACTCAGTTCGATTCGGCTGATATCACCGACCTGGAAGCGTTCCGTATCGCCCAGAAAGCCGTTGCAGAGAAAGCCGGCGTCAAGCTGACCATCCTGCCGCTGCTGCTCAAATCCTGCGCGCATCTGCTCAAGGAGCTGCCGGACTTCAACAGCTCGCTGGCGCCAAGCGGCAAGGCAATCATCCGCAAGAAGTACGTGAACATCGGCTTCGCGGTCGACACCCCTGAAGGCCTGCTGGTACCGGTCATCAAGAACGTTGACCAGAAGAGCCTGCTGCAGCTTGCCGCTGAAGCGGCTGCGCTGGCTGCCAAAGCCCGCGACAAGAAGCTCACCGCTGACGACATGCAAGGTGCCTGCTTCACCATTTCCAGCCTCGGGCACATTGGCGGTACCGGCTTCACGCCGATCGTCAACGCGCCGGAAGTGGCGATCCTCGGTGTCTCGAAGGCAACCATCCAGCCGGTCTGGGATGGCAAAGCCTTCCAGCCGAAACTGATGCTGCCACTGTCGCTGTCCTACGATCACCGTGTGATCAACGGCGCCGCTGCTGCACGCTTCACCAAGCGCCTGAGCGACCTGCTGGCCGATATCCGCACCATCCTGCTGTAACACCAACTGGCCCTCCCTCCCGGGAGGGCCAGTTGCGTTTCGCGTTTTCCGAGCGCCACGCTCGTACCTCAACCCCGCCAATTTGGCGGGGCTTTTTTTTGCCTGAATGTTTTAACCGAATTCCTGCAGCAGGGCAGAACAGGCAACCTGTTGCAGAGAATCGATATTCCGTTGCGCTGCCCCCCGGATCGCAGCCCTGGGTGCTGCGATTCTTTAGGGCCAAAATAATACTTTCGACCCGCAACTGCAGAATTCCCAATCCCTGCCGACATATTCTTATAGCACTTGGCCTCCATCTCTCTTGTCAGTCGGTGTCGCAATGATGCAACCTTGCGACACGCAACAGAAAAGAGGGCGCGAGCCCGGCGCGACCAGTACTTTCGCAGCGAGTCTCCCTTCATGAAAAGCCAACCCGATGCCGCCAGCCGTATGGCGGCCGAGGTAGTGACGCAATTGCCTGTGCCCTCGCGGCTCGGCATGCTGCGTTTCGAGCGGCTGAATGAAGCCAGCTGGGCGATGCTGTTTCTCGACCCCAACTGCGAACGACAATTTGGCCTGGCGGCGGTTGAGCTCTGCTCCCTGATCAGTTCGCCCTATGCCAGCCTGATGGAGCCGCAAGCGCGCCATCAGCTGCATGATGCGATTCAGCAGCAGCTCACCGAAGCCTCCAGTTACCTGATCCGCTATACCCTGCACACCCCCGCCGGCGCCTTGAAGCTGCTGGAGCTGGGCGAAGCATTCAAACAGCACAACCGACAGCTGTTGCGCGGCTACCTGCTGGTGGTGGACGAACTGTTCGAAGGCAACCCTCTACTGGCCGCATTGGACCTGGAAACCCAGAACTCGCGCCTGCAAATCGCCCTTGAACTCAACCAGCGCACCCAGCAGGAACAGCTGATGCACCTGGAACGAGTGCGTGCGCAGCAAGACTTGATCCTTCTGCTGACGCGTCAGCGCTACACCAGCATCAACTCCCTGCTGGAAGCCGCCGAGCTGATCACCCGCAGCGCCTGTGATATGTACGAGGTCGATTGCGCTAGCCTGTGGAACCTTGAGGGGGCGATGCTGGTACCGATCTCGGCCTATCACCGCGCGAGCCAGAAGCATCAACTGCCAGACCCGATCGATGTCAGTGGTTTCCCTGACTATCTGGAAGCCCTGCACACCGGCCGCGCCATCGACGCCCACAATGTCATGCGCGACCCGCGCACCCGCGAGCTGGTCGAATGCCTGCAACCACGGGATGTCATCGCCATGCTCGATGCCAGCGTTCGGGTCGACGGCCAAGTGGTCGGGGTGCTATGCCTAGAGCAGAATGCCACCGCCCGCGCCTGGCAGTCGGACGAAATAGCTTTTGCCGGCGAGCTGGCGGACCAGTTTGCCCAAGTGATCAGCAATCACAACCGCCGCACCGCCACCAGTGCCCTGCACCTGTTCCAGCGGGCAGTCGAGCAGAGCGCGAACGCCTTTCTGCTGGTCAATTGCGATGGCATCGTGGAGTACGTCAACCCCAGCTTTACCGCGATCACCCAGTACAGCACCGAGGAGGTTCACGGCCAGCAACTGTCCCAACTGCCGGCCCTGGAAAACCTCAGTGAATTGCTGTTTGACGCGACTTCAGCGCTGGCCAAGAGCAACAGCTGGCAGGGCGAATTCAAAAGCCGACGCAAGAACCTCGAACCCTACTGGGGCCAGTTGTCGATCTCCAAGGTGTACGGCGACAACCGCGAGCTGACGCATTACATTGGCATTTACGAAGACATCACCCAGAGCAAACTCGCCCAGCAGCGAATCGAACGTCTCGCCTACACCGACAACCTGACCAACCTGGGCAATCGACCCGCCTTCATCCGCAACCTCGACGAACGCTTCGCCCGGGATACCGATACGCCCATCAGCCTGCTGCTGGTGGACATCGACAACTTCAAGCGGATCAACGACAGCCTCGGCCACCAGACCGGCGACAAGCTGCTGATCAGCCTCGCCCGCCGCCTGCGCAACAGCCTGAGCCCCAGCGGCAGCCTGGCGCGCTTTGCCAGCAACGAATTCGCCGTGTTGCTGGACAACACCGACCTCTGCACCGGCCAACAGGTCGCCAACCAGCTGCTGGCGACGCTCGACAAGCCAATGTTCGTCGACAACCAGCTGATCAGCGTCACCGGCTCCGTGGGCCTGGCGTGCGCGCCACTGCATGGCCGCGACCCGCAGACGCTGATGCGCAACGCTGGCCTGGCGCTGCACAAGGCCAAGGCCAACGGCAAGCATCAGGTTCAGGTGTTCACCGAGGCATTGAATGCCGAGGCCAGCTACAAACTGTTCGTCGAGAACAACCTGCGTCGCGCCCTGACCCAGAATGAACTGGACGTGTTCTACCAGCCCAAGCTGTGCCTGCGCAGTGGGCGCCTGCTGGGCATGGAAGCGCTGCTGCGCTGGAACCATCCAGACAAGGGCATGATCCGCCCCGACCAGTTCATCAGCGTCGCCGAGGAAACCGGCCTGATCATCCCGATCGGCAAATGGATCGCACGCCAGGCCTGCCGCATGAGCAAAGACCTGACTGCCGCCGGCCTGGGCAATTTGCAGGTGGCGATCAACCTGTCGCCCAAACAGTTCTCCGACCCGGACCTGGTGGCATCCATCGCCAATATCCTCAAGGAAGAAGCGCTACCGCCCAACCTGCTGGAGCTGGAACTGACGGAAGGCCTGCTGCTCGAAGCGACCGAAGACACGCACTTGCAACTCGACCAGCTCAAGCGCCTGGGCCTGACCCTGGCCATGGATGACTTCGGCACCGGCTATTCGTCGCTCAGCTACCTGAAAAAATTCCCGATCGATATTATCAAGATCGATCGAAGCTTCATCCACGAAATCCCGGACAACCAGGACGACATGGAAATCACCTCCGCAGTGATCGCCATGGCCCACAACCTGAAGCTCAAAGTAGTAGCCGAAGGCATAGAGACCGCCGAGCAGCTGGCCTTCCTGCGCCGCCACCGCTGCGACGTCGGCCAGGGCTACCTGTTCGACCGGCCAATCCCGGGCAGCGAGCTGATCGAGAAGCTCAAACGCTATCCGCGCGGCCCGATTGCCTGAGACGCCCATGCGGGAGCCAGCCTGCTGGCGATAGCGTCGTGTCAGCCAGCATCCACGTCATTGACGTACCGTACTGCGAGCAGGCTCACTCCTACAGGGGTAGTGCGTTAACGGGCATCATTGGGCACACTGGTGGTCTACCTATTTACATCCAACCTGACTGAGAGGACTGATCATGGTTCTGCGCTCGGAAATACTGGTGAATAAAAACGTGCTCCCAACTAAAGAACAAGCTCTGCCTGGCCGCGAAACCCCTATGTCCCTGCCGGAGAAACATTTCGTCCACGACGCGCCGCTGCTGGGCCCGTTCGTCACCGACGTGGATTTCGCGATCTTCGGCCTGGGCTGCTTCTGGGGTGCGGAACGCAAATTCTGGCAGCGCGAAGGCGTGGTCAGTACGGTGGTCGGTTACGCCGGCGGCTTCACACCCAATCCGACGTACGAAGAGGTCTGCTCAGGCCTGACTGGCCACAGCGAAGTGGTTTTGGTGGTCTACGAGCCGGCGAAGGTCAGCTACGAAGCGCTGCTGAAAATGTTCTGGGAGCTGCACAACCCGACTCAAGGCATGCGCCAGGGCAACGACATCGGCACGCAGTATCGCTCGGTGATCTATGCGACCAACCCGACTCAACTGGAAGCGGCCAAGGCCAGCGCAAAAGTGTTCCAGGCTGAGCTGACCAAAGCCGGTAAAGGCACCATTACCACCGAAATCGAAGAAGCACCGACGGTCTATTTCGCCGAGGCGTATCACCAGCAGTACCTGGCGAAAAACCCTGAAGGGTATTGCGGGATCGGCGGCACTGGCGTGACTTGCCCGATCTGATCGGACACCGCTTCCCCCTGCAGGAGCCAGCTTGCTGGCGATGGTCGTCAACGATAACGCGGGAAACCTGATACCCCGCAGTGCTCAATGGCTTCTCGCGAGCAAGCTCGCTCCTACACGGGTGTTTGATCGCCGCTATTATTCGGCGATCAACCAATCCATCTGCCACCCGCCCTGGGTCTGCCCAAGCTTTTGCGACAACCACGGCAGTAACTCGCGCAACTCCTCCTCAAGCCCCCACGGCGGATTGGCAATCGCCAGCCCGGAGCCGTTCAAGCTGTTCGGCGTATCCAGTGGATGCACCAGCAACTCTACCCGTAACAACTTCGGCGCGCCGGTGCCTGCAAGGTCTTGATAGAAGCGCCGCAACATGCGCTGGTCCTTGACCGGATACCAGATCGCCGCCACCGTCTGGCGCATTCGGCCGATAGCCTCTTTCAGCGACGCCGCACAGCGCTGCATCTCATCCAGCTGCTCGAACGGCGGGTCGATCAACATCACCGCACGCTTCTCCTGCACCGGCAACATCGCCCTAGGCACATGCCAGCCCTCGCCCAGGTGCACTTTGACCCGTCGATCGCCGGCCATGTTGTCCTTAAGCAACAGGCCATCCTCGGGGTGCTTCTCGTTGAGCATCACCCGATCCTGCGGTCGCGTAAGACGCCGCGCCAGTTCCGGCGATCCCGGGTAATAGCGCAACTGGCCATCCGGGTTCATGTCATGCAACACCTTCATGTAATCGGCGGTCAATGCCGGCAAGTCCGGTTGATCCCAAAGACGCGCAATGCCTTCAAGGTACTCGCCGGTTCGGCTGGCCTGATCACCCTGCAGGTCATACAGGCCGATACCGGCGTGGGTATCGAGATAGGCAAACGGCTGCTCCTTGCGCGACATCAGGGCGATGAGGCGGGTCAAGGTCAGGTGTTTGAACACGTCGGCGTGATTGCCGGCATGGAAGGCGTGACGATAATTCATGATTGCTCCTGCGCAGGCCGGCAAGTTTACCCTGTACCGAGCGTAACGTCAGGGCTTCGCGGCCGAGCGGGCTGAGCGCGACCATTTCGCGCCTCGGGGGCATAAAAAAACGGCCCACCTCCAGAGGAAGCGGGCCGTTTTCGTGTTCGGCAAAGGCTCAGAGCATCAGCTCATCGCATTACTTGTTCAGGCGGAAATCTGCCTCGGCTGCGGCGAAGCGCTGCAGCATGCCTGCCGTCGGTGCGCCGAGCTTGCTGACGATGTAGATCGCCAGGCTGGCGAAGATAAAGCCCGGGATGATTTCGTACAGGCCCAGCAGTTCGAAGTGCTTCCACACGATCACAGTGATCGCGCCAACCAGGATACCGGCCAGCGCGCCGTTGCGGGTCATGTCTTTCCAGATCACGGAAATCAGCACAACCGGACCGAACGCAGCCCCAAAACCTGCCCAGGCGTAGCTCACCAGGCCCAGTACGCGGTTTTCCGGGTTGGCGGCCATCGCGATGGCGATCAGGGCAACCAGCAGCACCATGGCGCGGCCGACCCAGACCAGCTCGACCTGGGAAGCGGATTTACGCAGGAAGGTCTTGTAGAAGTCTTCGGTCAGGGCGCTCGAGCACACCAGCAGCTGGCAGCTCAGGGTGCTCATCACAGCCGCGAGAATGGCCGACAGCAGTACACCGGCGACCCATGGGTTGAAGAGGATTTTCGCCAGCTCGATGAACACGCGCTCTGGGTTTTCGGTCACGGGACCGGCCACTTCAGGGTGCGCAGCGAAGTACGCAATGCCGAAGAAACCGACAGCCACGGTGCCACCCAGGCACAGGATCATCCAGGCCATGGAGATGCGACGCGCCTTGGCGATCGACTTGACCGAATCCGCCGCCATGAAACGCGCGAGGATGTGCGGCTGGCCGAAGTAGCCCAGGCCCCAGCCCATCAGCGAGATGATGCCGATGAAGGTGGTGTTTTTCAGCATGTCGAAGTTGCTTGGATCTTGCGCTTCGATAGCCAGGAACGTGGTGTCGACGCCGCCGGTGGCCAGCAGCACGATGATTGGCGTCAGCAACAGGGCAAAGATCATCAACGTGGCTTGCACGGTGTCGGTCCAGCTCACTGCCAGGAAACCACCCACGAAAGTGTAGGCAATAGTCGCCGCAGCACCGGCCCACAGCGCAGTCTCGTAGGACATGCCGAAGGTGCTTTCGAACAGACGGGCGCCAGCCACGATGCCGGACGCGCAATAGATAGTGAAGAACACCAGGATCACAACCGCCGAGATAATCCGCAGCAGGCCGCTTTTGTCTTCAAAACGGCTGGAGAAGTAATCCGGCAGGGTCAGCGCATCGCCGTTGTGCTCGGTCTGCACACGCAGACGGCCGGCGACGAACAGCCAGTTCAGGTAGGCACCGATGATCAGCCCGATGGCGATCCAGCTTTCGGAGAGACCGGACATGTAGATAGCGCCCGGCAGGCCCATCAGCAACCAACCGCTCATATCGGAGGCGCCGGCGGACAATGCGGTTACCACGCTGCCCAGGCTACGACCGCCCAGAATGTAGTCGGAAAGGTTGTTGGTGGAGCGATAGGCCATTAAGCCGATCAGCACCATTGCTGCGATGTAGATCACGAACGTGATCAGGGTTGGATTGCTAACGCTCATTAAGTTACGCCCTGGCTTTGTTTTTATGTAGCGGCGGTTTTGGCTAACCGCTCGCAAACGACGACGTTTGACAGACGATTGTGTATCCCGCGCATTTATGACTGATGTTTCCCCAGGAAAGCCATCAGCCGGCACACCTGACTTTGGAGCCGGTTGCACCTTCGCCGCGAATGCTATTCAACAAAGCAAATAAGGTGCAACCTGTTTCTAGCGAATAAGTTGCACCTAGTCGGAATTATTTGCCAAATGCCGTTTCTTGCTCCCTTTTAGGGCGGTTTTCAACGATTGCTATAAGTAAAAGCACCAAGCAGGAGCGGTACCTTCGTACCGGAATTTATTTCCTGACGAACTGCCTGTAATTCCAACAAAAAAAGGGTTGCACCCGGTTGCACCTCGATCAGCGCAGGGCTAATCTTGCCGCCAGCTGATGCCACGCAGTTGTGGCAAACATGAGGATAAAAATATGGCTACCACCACTCTTGGGGTCAAACTTGACGACCCGACCCGCGATCGCCTGAAGGCTGCCGCGACCTCGATTGATCGCACGCCGCACTGGCTGATCAAGCAGGCCATCTTCAATTACCTGGAGAAACTCGAGGGTGGTGCAACCCTGACCGAACTGAACGGCTTGACCAAGGATTCCGACGACTCTGTCGATGCGCCTCTGGATCATGCTCATCAGTGCTTCCTGGAATTTGCTGAAAGCATCCTGCCGCAATCGGTACTGCGCGCCTCGATCACTGCCGCCTACCGCCGCCCTGAGCCAGAAGTCGTGCCGATGCTGATCGAGCAGGCTCGCCTGCCAGCGAGCATGGCCGAAGCCACCAACAAACTCGCCGCCTCGATTGCGGAAAAACTGCGCAACCAGAAGAGCGCCGGCGGCCGGGCCGGGATTGTCCAGGGCCTGCTGCAGGAATTTTCCCTGTCTTCCCAGGAAGGCGTGGCACTGATGTGCCTGGCCGAAGCGCTACTGCGTATCCCGGACAAAGGCACACGCGACGCACTGATCCGCGACAAGATCAGCACTGGCAACTGGCACCCGCACCTTGGCAACAGCCCTTCGCTGTTCGTTAACGCTGCCACCTGGGGCTTGCTGCTGACCGGCAAACTGGTCTCCACCCATAATGAAGCCGGCCTGACTTCGTCCCTGAGCCGCATCATCGGCAAGAGCGGCGAGCCGATGATCCGCAAGGGCGTCGACATGGCCATGCGCCTGATGGGCGAGCAGTTCGTCACCGGCGAAACCATTGCTGAAGCCCTGGCCAATGCGAGCAAGTTCGAAGCCAAGGGCTTCCGCTACTCCTACGACATGCTCGGTGAAGCCGCGCTCACCGAGCACGACGCGCAGAAATACCTGGCGTCGTACGAACAAGCCATCCACTCGATCGGCAAAGCATCCCACGGTCGTGGGATTTATGAAGGTCCGGGCATCTCCATCAAGCTGTCGGCACTGCACCCGCGTTACAGCCGTGCACAGTACGAGCGCGTAATGGAAGAGCTGTACCCGCGCCTGCTTTCGCTGACCTTGCTGGCCAAGCAGTACGACATCGGCCTGAACATCGATGCCGAAGAAGCCGACCGCCTCGAGCTGTCGCTGGACCTGCTGGAGCGCCTGTGCTTCGAGCCGCAACTGACCGGCTGGAACGGCATCGGCTTCGTGATCCAGGCTTACCAGAAACGTTGCCCTTACGTGATCGACTACGTGATCGACCTGGCTCGTCGCAGCCGTCATCGCCTGATGATCCGCCTGGTGAAAGGCGCGTACTGGGACAGCGAAATCAAGCGCGCACAGGTCGAAGGCCTGGAAGGCTACCCGGTCTACACCCGCAAGGTGTACACCGACGTGTCCTACATCGCTTGCGCCCGCAAATTGCTGTCGGTGCCGGAAGTCATCTACCCGCAATTCGCCACGCACAACGCCCACACCTTGTCGGCCATTTACCACATCGCCGGGCAGAACTATTACCCGGGTCAATACGAATTCCAGTGCCTGCACGGCATGGGCGAACCGCTGTATGAGCAGGTTGTGGGCAAGGTTTCCGAAGGCAAGCTGAACCGTCCGTGCCGTGTGTATGCACCGGTCGGCACCCACGAAACACTGTTGGCGTACCTGGTACGTCGCCTGCTGGAAAACGGCGCGAACACCTCGTTCGTCAACCGCATCGCCGACCAGTCAATCTCGATCCAGGAGCTGGTGGCCGATCCGGTAGCCAGCATCGAGCAGATGGCTACGCTGGAAGGCGGTTTCGGCCTGCCACACCCGCGTATCCCGCTGCCGCGTGACCTGTATGGTGCCGAGCGCGCCAACTCCAGCGGCATCGACATGGCCAACGAACATCGCCTGGCCTCGCTGTCCTGTGCCCTGCTGGCCACCGCTCACAACAACTGGAAAGCCGCGCCGATGCTCGGTTGCGCGTCCAGCACTGAAACCCCTGCGCCTGTCCTGAACCCTTCGGATCTGCGTGACGTGGTCGGCCATGTGCAGGAAGCGACGGTCGAAGACGTCGATAACGCGATCCAGTGCGCCCTGAACGCCGCACCGATCTGGCAGGCCACCCCGCCCGCCGAACGTGCGGCCATTCTGGAACGTGCCGCCGACTTGATGGAAGGCGAGATCCAGCCGCTGATGGGCCTGCTGGCCCGCGAAGCGGGCAAGACTTTCGCCAACGCCATCGCCGAAGTGCGTGAAGCCGTGGACTTCCTGCGTTACTACGCGGTACAGGCGCGCAACGATTTCACCAACGACGCACATCGCCCACTGGGTCCTGTGGTCTGCATCAGCCCCTGGAACTTCCCGCTGGCGATCTTCAGCGGCCAGGTCGCTGCAGCACTGGCGGCCGGCAACCCGGTGTTGGCCAAGCCTGCAGAGCAAACTCCGCTGGTGGCCGCCCAGGCCGTGCGCCTGATGTTGGAGGCCGGCATTCCTGAAGGCGTTCTGCAGTTGCTGCCAGGCCGTGGCGAAACCGTGGGTGCCCGCCTGGTCGGCGACGATCGGGTCAAAGGCGTGATGTTCACCGGTTCCACCGAAGTCGCACGCTTGCTGCAGCGCAACGTCGCGGGTCGCCTGGATGCCCAGGGCCGTCCGATCCCGCTGATCGCCGAAACCGGCGGCCAGAACGCGATGATCGTCGACTCCTCGGCACTGACCGAACAGGTGGTCATAGACGTCGTTTCCTCGGCCTTCGACAGCGCCGGTCAACGTTGCTCTGCTCTGCGCGTGCTGTGCCTGCAGGAAGATTCCGCCGACCGCGTGATCGAAATGCTCAAGGGCGCCATGGCGGAATGCCGTCTTGGTAACCCGGAGCGCCTGTCCGTGGACATCGGCCCGGTGATCGACGCCGAAGCCAAGGCTGGCATCGAGAAGCACATCCAGGGCATGCGCGACAAAGGGCGCAATGTTTACCAGGTGGCGATCGCCAACAGCGAAGAAGTCAAACGCGGCACCTTCGTGATGCCGACCCTGATCGAGCTGGAAAGCTTCGACGAGCTGCAACGGGAGATCTTCGGCCCGGTATTGCATGTGGTCCGTTACAAGCGCAAGGACATCGACCAGTTGATCGGGCAGATCAATGCGTCCGGCTACGGCCTGACCCTGGGCGTGCACACGCGCATCGACGAGACCATCGCCAAAGTGATCGACAACGTCAACGCCGGTAACGTCTACGTCAACCGCAACATTGTCGGCGCAGTAGTGGGTGTTCAACCGTTCGGCGGCGAAGGCCTGTCGGGCACTGGCCCGAAAGCCGGTGGTCCGCTGTACCTGTACCGCCTGCTGTCGACTCGTCCTACCGACGCGATTGAACAATCCTTCGCTCGGGGCGATGCTCTCGCAGCACCGGACGTTCGTCTGCGTGACGCCATGAGCAAGCCGCTGACAGCCCTGAAAGCCTGGGCCGACAGCAACAAGTTCGCCGACCTGGCAACCTTGTGCGTGCAGTTCGCGAAGCAATCGCAGAGCGGTATTACCCGTGTTCTGGCGGGCCCGACCGGCGAACGCAACAGCTACGCCATCCTACCGCGCGAACACGTATTGTGCCTGGCGGAAGTCGAAGGCGACCTGCTGACTCAACTGGCTGCTGTGCTGGCAGTCGGTGGTTCGGCCGTGTGGCCGGAAGCCGAATTGACCAAAGCGGTGTTCGCACGTCTGCCGAAGGACGTACAGGCTCGCATCAAACTGGTTTCCGACTGGAGCAAGGACGAGGTGGTGTTTGATGCGGTTCTGCATCACGGCCATTCCGACCAGCTGCGTGCGGTCTGCCAGCAGGTGGCCAAGCGTGCAGGTGCGATTGTCGGCGTTCATGGGTTGTCCCAGGGCGAAACCAGCATTGCCCTGGAGCGTCTGGTGATCGAGCGGGCGTTGAGCGTCAACACCGCTGCGGCAGGTGGTAACGCCAGCCTGATGACGATCGGTTAAACCGAGAAGCCGGGCACCCTTTGGGGGTGCCTGGTGTTTAGAAGCAAGATCAAAAGATCGCAGCCTTCGGCAGCTCCTACAGAGAAATTCGATCCCCTGTAGGAGCTGCCGAAGGCTGCGATCTTTTACTTGTCCATCACCAGAATCAATCTTCCTGTTCACCCCGCCCTCCCCACGTCTAGACTCGGCCCATTCCAAAAAAGGTAGGCCGCCATGTCCGAGACGTTGCTCAGTTCCCGCAATCTGGCTTTCGAGCTGTACGAAGTCCTCGATGCCGAAGGCCTGACCCAGCGCGAGCGATTCGCCGAGCACAATCGTGAGACCTTCGATGCCGCACTGGGCACCGCTCGCAGTATTGCCGAAAAATTCTTCGCGCCGCACAACCGCAAGGGCGACGAGAACGAACCCCGTTACGAGGACGGCCAGGCGATTCTGATCCCGGAAGTGAAGCCCGCAGTGGACGCTTTTCTCGAAGCCGGTTTCCTCAATGCCGCGCGTAGTTTCGAAGCCGGTGGCATGCAATTGCCCACGCTGTTGTCCCAGGCCTGCTTCGCGCACTTCCAGTCGGCAAACGCGGCCTCAACCTCTTACCCGTTCCTGACCATGGGCGCAGCCAACCTGATCGAAAGCTTCGGCACCGAGGAGCAAAAGCGGCGTTTCCTGCAGCCGATGATCGACGGCCGTTTCTTCGGCACCATGGCGTTGACCGAACCCCATGCCGGTTCCTCGCTGTCGGATATTCGCACCCGCGCCGAACCTGCATCCGATGGCACTTATCGGCTCAAGGGCAACAAGATCTTCATTTCCGGCGGCGATCACCCGCTATCGGAAAACATCGTGCACATGGTGTTGGCCAAACTGCCGGACGCGCCGGCCGGGGTGAAGGGTATTTCGCTGTTCATCGTCCCCAAATTCATGGTCAACGACGACGGCAGCCTGGGCAAGCGCAACGATGTATTGCTGGCCGGTCTCTTCCACAAGATGGGCTGGCGCGGCACTACGTCCACGGCGCTCAACTTCGGCGATAACGGCGACTGCGTGGGATATCTGGTGGGTAAACCGCACCACGGCCTGAGCTACATGTTCCAGATGATGAACGAAGCGCGGATCGGCGTCGGCATGGGCGCCGTCATGCTCGGCTACGCCGGCTATCTGTACTCGCTGGAATATGCGCGCGAGCGGCCACAGGGCCGGGTGCCCGACAGCAAGGATCCAAATACCGCACCCGTGGCGATCATCCAGCACGCCGACGTCAAGCGCATGTTGCTGACGCAGAAGGCCTATGTGGAAGGCTCTTTCGACCTCGGGTTGTACGCGGCGCGGTTGTTTGATGACACCACCACGCTTGAGACTGAAAGCGAGCGCAAGCAGGCTCATGAACTGCTGGACCTGCTGACGCCAATCGTCAAATCCTGGCCGTCGGAGTTCTGCCTCAAGGCCAATGAACTGGCGATCCAGATCCTCGGCGGTCACGGTTACACCCGCGAATACCCGGTGGAGCAGTACTACCGCGATAACCGTTTGAATCCGATCCACGAAGGCACTCATGGTATTCAGTCGCTGGATCTACTGGGGCGCAAGCTGGGGCAGAACGGTGGTGCGGGGCTCAAGCAATTGATCCGCCTGATCGCCAACACGGCCGAGCGTGCTCAGGCATACGAGTCGTTAACGCCGCTGCGTGAACCGCTGGAGAAGCTGGTGGCGCGCCTGCAAACCGTGACCATTGGCCTGCTGACCGACCTGGGTCAAGGCAGGGTCATCAGCAGCCTGGCCAACTCTGCCCTGTACCTGAAAGTGTTCGGGCACACGGTGATCGGCTGGCGCTGGCTGGAACAGGCGATTCGCGCCGAGGAAGGGTTGGCCAGGGGCGATGCGGCGGACGTCAGCTTCTATAAAGGCAAGTTGCAGGCGGCGCGGTATTTCCTCACTTGGGAAGTGCCGGGCTGCCACCATGAGCTGGCGATTCTTGAGACCCGGGATGATGTTTGTCTTGGGATGCAGGATGAGTGGTTTTAACCAAAGCCGAAGTAGTACTGCTCAAATCCAATCGCGGGCAAGCTGAACTGGTCAAGCAATCCCGGACACCGTTTACGGTGCTTATGCCGCTTTTTGCTCCATAGCTATTGGCGACAGGTAGTTGTTGTAGCTGTGGAGCCTGGTGCGGTTGTAGTACATGAAGAAACGCA
>NZ_JADEVO010000040.1 GCF_017114825.1 Pseudomonas gregormendelii
CGACTTGGTCGACAACCGACAATTTAAAAGTCAGCGTGTAATCTCTCTGGCTACGTTTTTCGCCCGTGTTCATTGCACCTTCCTGATAAGAAGCCAGAAGGTGTAAACCTTATTCAGGACGAGACACCAGATGCAAAAAAGCCCCGCCAGTGATGGCGGGGCTTTTTATTGTGCGCAGTTTGCAATGCATTCCCTGTGGGACCGGGCTCCCCATTCGTTCTTTATTGGCGGACCAGGCGGTGGTTCGGCAGTTGCACGGCTTGCGTGCTGCGATACGGGTTGATATCCAGACCGCCACGGCGCACATACCGCGCATACACGGTCAGCTTCTCGGGTTTGAGCAACCGCTGCAGGTCGAGGAATATCCGCTCCACACACTGCTCATGGAAGTCCGAATGCTGGCGGAAGCTGACGATGTAATCCAGCAGGCTCGCGTGATCCAGCGCCGCACCACGGTATTCGACTGCCACACTGCCCCAATCCGGCTGGCTGGTGACCGGGCAATTGGATTTGAGCAGATGGCTGTGGACGCTCTCCTCGACGATACGCGAATCATCGCAACGCAGCAGTTCCGGACGCGGGTGTTCGTAGTTGCTGACACTGATATCGAGGTCGTCGATGCACACCCCCGGCAATGCGACGACGCCTTCGGCCTCCACCTCTTTCAGGCTGCGGATGCGCACGCCCACCGGTTTGCCGGCGGCAGCGGACAAGTCTTTGGCCAGGGTTGCCTCGAGGCTTGCCGTGTCAGCGAATGGCGTCTGGTTCAGCGAGTTGAGGTACAGCTTGAACGACTTCGACTCGATGATATTCGGCGAGTCCGCCGGAATGCTGAATTCGCCGATCGCCACCACGGGCTTGCCGGACGGCAGCAACCACGACAGCTCAAAGCAGTTCCAGAAGTCCACACCCGTGTACGGCAGGGTTTGCGCCGTCAGGCCGAGCTCGGCCCATTTTGCGGTGCGCGGGATCGGGAACAGCAGGGACGGCGTGTAGGTGGCGATGTATTCGCTGGATTTACCCAGCGGCGAGTGTTCGGCTGCAGGATGCATGGCGGAAACCTGACTGAAGAATCAGGGGATTCTATCAGTGTTCAGTGGTTTTGTTGGGGATTGGGAATTGGGAATTGGGAATTGGGTGGTTTTGGAAAGATCGCAGCCTCGTTGCACTCGACAGCTCCTACACAGCTCCTGCGCAGCGGCTACGGGGCTTCGATGGTTAGTTTGCCGACCATGCCGGCCTGGTAGTGGCCGGGGATGTTGCAGGCGAATTCCAGGCTGGTGGGTTTGGTGAAGGTCCAGGTCAGCTCGGCGGTTTTGCCAGGCTCGACCAACACGCTGTTGGGGTCATCGTGCTTCATGCCATGCCCCATGGCAGCGTGATCCATGGCCTTCATGCCGCTCGGTGTCAGCATGCCGCTTTGCTGCATCTGCAGCATGGCCTGTTGATGCTGGGCATGCATGGCTGCGTCGCCGAGGTTGAACTCGTGCAGCAACTGGCCTTTATTGACCAGGACGAAGCGGACGGTCTCCCCCGCCTTGATCTTGATGGCCCGGGGATCGAACGACATGTCACCCATGACCACTTCGATGCTGCGGGTCGCATTGGCTGCCGGGGCCGGCTGACCAAAATCGACGGATTGCGCCGGCGATGCCCACGCCGGAGCGCTCAGCGCCAGCAGGCATGCGGTCAACAGCAGGGATTTGCGCAAAAACATGGGTCTTCTCCAACAAGATAAGGTTCAGCCTGTAGAAAACTCTAAACTGACACGACTGCCCGTAACCTGACAGGCAGATTACAACTTTGTCAGGTTGGCCTGCACTCGCGCGGCCCACGGTATAAAGCCTTCGTTCCATTGACCCCGAGCTCTCCATGAAACTGTTGATCGTCGAAGACCAAGCGAAAACCGGCCAATACCTGCGCCAGGGCCTGACCGAGGCCGGGTTCAATACCGAGTTGGTGGCCGACGGCAGCACTGGTCAACAGCTGGCACTGAGCGGCGAATACGCCTTGTTGATTCTTGATGTGATGCTGCCCGGGCGCGATGGCTGGCAAATTCTGCAAGCAGTGCGCGGCGCAGGTCTCGACACGCCGGTGCTGTTTCTCACCGCCCGTGACGCCGTAGAGGACCGGGTTTATGGCCTGGAGCTGGGGGCCGACGATTACCTGGTCAAGCCCTTCGCCTTCTCCGAATTACTGGCGCGGGTGCGCAGCCTGTTACGCCGTGGCAGCGCCCCGCCCCAGGACACCAGCTTGCAACTGGCGGACCTGCGCCTGGACCTGATCCGTCGCCGGGTTGAACGCAGTGGGCAGCGCATCGACCTCACCGCCAAGGAGTTTGCCTTGCTGGAAATGCTGTTGCGCCGTCAGGGCGAGGTGTTGCCCAAGTCGCTGATCGCTTCACAGGTGTGGGACATGAATTTCGACAGCGACACCAATGTTATCGAAGTGGCGATCCGCCGGTTGCGCCTGAAGATTGACGATGACTTCCCCAACAAGCTGATCCACACCGTGCGCGGCATGGGTTACGTCCTCGAAGAGCGTTCTGCCTGATGCCTCGACTGTCCTTGAGCAGCCGCCTGGCGCTGCTGTTCGCTGCCTGTACGGCGGTGGTGTCACTGATCGCCGGCGTGCTGTTCAGCCGTGCCAGCGAGGCGCATTTCATCGAGTTGGACCAACAGTTGCTGGACGGCAAATTGATTGGTTTGCGTCGGGCGCTGCACGACATTCAATCGAGCGACAGCCAGGCCAGGCTAGCCGATGAGTTGAGCCGCCAGGCCGACCTGGCACTGCGCATCACCGGGGCTGACGGCCGGCGCTGGTACGACAGCTCGGCGCAACTGCCGGAACAACTTCCACTGACCGCGGGCTTGTCCACCACCAGCCACGCAGGCACCGACTATCGAGTGCTGAGCGCCCCGCTCTATCCGGGCCAACCCGACTCGCCGCAGTTGACCCTGCTGCTCGACATCACCCATCACCAGCACTTCCTGCAGCGCATGCAGCGCCTGATCTGGCTGACCGTCGGACTCTCGGCGCTGGCCACCGCACTGCTTGGAGCCTGGGCGGCGCGCAGTGGCTTGCGGCCGCTGCGGCGCATGAGTGAAGTGGCGCGCGGGGTGTCGGCCCAGTCGCTGAACGCCCGATTGCCCGAAGAGCAGATGCCACCCGAACTTGCGCAAATGGCCCATCACTTCAACGCCATGCTGGAACGTCTCGACGACTCATTCCAGCGACTGTCGGCTTTCTCCGCCGACATCGCCCATGAGCTGCGCACGCCGCTGTCAAACCTGCTGACCCACACTCAGGTCACCCTCACGCGCCCGCGACCGCTGGAGGATTACCGCGAGGCGCTGCACAGCAACCTTGAAGAGCTGCAATGGATGGCGCAGCTGGTCAACGACATGCTGTACCTGGCCAAGGCCGATCACGGGTTGTTGATGCCCACCCGCGAACCCCTCGACCTTGGACAGGAAGTGGATGTGCTACTGGAGTTTTTCGCTCCCCTGGCGGAAGACGCCCGGGTGACATTGAGCCGTGAAGGCACTGCCAGTATGGAGGGTGATCGCAACATGCTGCGCCGCGCGCTCTCCAATCTGCTGGACAATGCCTTGCGGTTTACCCCGGCGGAGGGTGAGGTGCGCGTGCGGATCAGCCAGCAGCCCAAGGTGTTGGGACTGGTGGTCGAGAACATGGGCGAAGGGATTGCCGCCGAGCTGCTGCCGCGCTTGTTCGACCGCTTCTACCGGGCGGACCCTGCGCGCCAGGAAGGCAGCAGTGAACATGCGGGGCTGGGATTGGCGATCACCCAGTCGATCATCAGGGCCCATGGCGGGCAGATTCGGTGTGAATCGGGGGATGGCTGGACGCGGTTTTCGATTGAGCTGCCAAAAAGAGTTTGACCCCCGCCCCGGTAGGAGCTGCCGAAGGCTGCGATCTTTTGATCCTGTTTTTTAAGAGCAAGATCAAAAGATCGCAGCCTGCGGCAGCTCCTACGAGGGAGCGGCGGAAGAGCAAGATCAAAGGATCGCAGCCTTCGGCAGCCCCTACGGGGGAGCGGCGGAAGAGCAAGATCAAAGGATCGCAGCCTTCGGCAGCCCCTACGGGGGAGCGGCGTCAGGACTTACGAATAACGTAGAGCATGCGCCGGCTCGATCTTCGCCGCTCGCCACGCAGGGTACACCGTGGCCAAAAAGCTCAACACGAACCCCGCCGAGCAGATCAACAGCACATCACCAGCCTGCAGTTCCGAAGGCAGGTTGCTGACGAAGTACACATCCGAACTGAAGATGTGCTGCCCGCTCACCCGCTCCACCCAACCCACCAGCTCGCTGACGTTCAGCGCTGCAATCACGCCCAGCACCCCGCCAATCAAGGTCCCGACGATCCCGATCACTGTGCCCTGCACCATGAAGATCGCCATGATCTGTCGTGGCGTGGCGCCGATGGTGCGCAGGATCGCGATGTCCGCGCCCTTGTCGTTCACGACCATGATCAGGGTGGCAATGATGTTGAAGGCGGCGACGGCGACGATCATCAGCAACAGCAGGCCGATCATGGTCTTTTCCATCTTCATCGCACTGAACAGGCTGCCCTGGGTGTGGGTCCAGTCATCCGCCCGGTAGGCGCTGCCGAGACTGCCGGCAATATCGCTGGAGACCTTCGGCGCCGCGTACAAGTCCTTCACCGCCAGGCGCACGCTCTGCACCTGGTTCGGCTGCCAGTGCTGCATCTGCGCGGCATCGGCCACATGGATCAGCGCCATCGAGCCGTCCAGCTCGGCGCCAACCTTGAACACGCCCACCACGTTCAGGCGCTGCATGCGCGGCGTGATGCCGCCCGGTGCCGTGCTCACTTCCGGCACGATCAGGGTGATCTTGTCGCCCACATTCAAGCGGAAACGCCGGGCCGTGATTTCACCGACCACCACGCCGAACTCACCTGGCTTGAGCGCATCCAGGCGCCCCTGGACGATATGCTTGGCGACGATCGACACCTGGCCTTCGAGCGCCGGGTCGACGCCGCTGACCTGGATCGGCTGCATCGTGCCCTTGTAGGACAGCATGCCTTCCATCTCGGTGAACGGCACGGCGGCGGTCACTTCGGGGTTTTTCATCGCGGCGGCGGCCACCGGCTGCCAGTCGTCGATCGGGTTGACACCGACGATGGTCGCGTGCGGCACCATGCCGAGGATGCGCGAGCTCATCTCACGCTGGAAGCCGTTCATCACCGACAGCACCACGATCATGGCGAGCACGCCCAGGGCGAGACCGATCATCGAGGTCATCGAGATGAAGGACACGAAGCGATTGCGACGCTTGGCGCGGGTGTAGCGCGCGCCGATGAAGATCGATAACGGTCTGAACATTCGCTGGGGCACCGTATAAAAATAAATGACCCGAGGTCGTTGCAGACCCCGGGTTTCGACCAGTCAGATAGGCGTCAGGCGGCCTTCCTGCAGATGCAGGACGCGATCCATCTGGCGGGCCAGGTTCATGTCGTGAGTCACCACCAGGAACGCCGTGCGCATCGAAGTGCTGAGTTCCAGCATCAAGTCCTGGATGCCCTGGGCGGTGTGGGAGTCGAGGTTGCCGGTGGGCTCGTCGAGCATCACCAGGCCAGGCTTGTTCACCAGGGCGCGAGCGATGGCCACACGCTGGCGTTCGCCACCGGACAGTTCGGCCGGCTTGTGCTCCAGGCGATGGCCCAGCCCTACCCGCTCCAGCAACGCCGTGGCACGCTGGCGCGCCTCGGGGATCGCAGTCTTGCCGATCAGCAGCGGCATGCAGACGTTTTCCAGCGCGGTGAATTCCGGCAGCAAGTGGTGGAACTGGTAGACGAAACCCAGCGACCGATTGCGCAACAGGCCGCGATTCTTCTCGCTCAGGGCCGACAGCTCTTCACCGTCGAGCCACACGCTGCCCTGGGTCGGCGTATCGAGGCCGCCCAACAGGTTGAGCAAGGTACTCTTGCCCGAACCCGAGGTGCCGACGATGGCGACACGCTCACCTGGGTGCAACTCCAGTTGCAGCCCCGCCAGGACCTCGACCGATTCCGGACCTTCCTCGTAGGACTTGCCCAGGTTGCGGCAGCTCAGGATTGCTTTTTCACTCATGCCCAATTCACTCATAACGTAGCGCCTCCGCAGGCTGGGTGCGCGCGGCACGCCAGGCTGGATACAGGGTGGCGAGGAAACTCAGGATCAACGCGGCGGCACAGACCATCACCACGTCCTGGCTCTGCACTTGCGACGGCAGGTAATCGATGAAGTACACATCGGCGTTCAGGAACTTGTGGCCGATCAGGCCTTCGAGGGCCGAGATCGCTGCGCTGACGTTCAGCGCGGCGAAAATCCCGACCACGGCGCCGATCAGCGTACCGAACACCCCGATCACCGTGCCCTGCACCATGAAGATCGCCATGATGGTTCGTGGCGTCGCGCCCAGGGTGCGCAGGATCGCGATATCGCCCTTCTTGTCGTTCACCACCATCACCAGGGTGGAGATGATGTTGAACGCGGCCACGGCCACAATCAGCAGCAACAGCAGACCGATCATGGCTTTTTCCATGCGAATCGCCTGGTACAGGTTGCCGTGGGTACGGGTCCAGTCACGCGCATAGTAACGGTCTTCGCCAAGTTGCTGGGCGATGTTCCACGCGGTACGCGGCGCCTGGAACAGGTCGTCGAACTTGAGGCGGATGCCCTGCACCTGATCCGGCTTCCAGCGATGCAGTTTCGCCAGGTCCTGGAGGTTGGTGACGCCCAGGTAACCGTCGATCTCACCGGCGCCGACATGGAAAATGCCGACCACGGTAAAGCGCTTCATGCGCGGGAACATCCCGGCCGGGGTCACGGTGACTTCCGGCGCGACGAAGGTCAGCTTGTCGCCGATGGCGGCACCCAGCTTGGCGGCGGCCTTGTCACCGATGACGATGCCGAAACTGCCGGGCGCCAGGTCGTCGAGTTTGCCCTGCAGCATGAACTTGTCGATGATCGACACCTGGCGCTCCAGCGCCGGGTCGATGGCATTGAGCAGCACCTTGGACACCTTGCCGTTGTTGGTCAGCAACCCCTGCATCTGGGTAAACGGCGCTACCGCCGTCACCTGCGGGTTCTGCTTGACCTTGGCCGCCAGGCTTGGCCAGTCGCTGATCGGTTCACCGGACTCGATGGTCGCGTGGGGCACCATGCCCAGCACGCGGGTGCGCATCTCATGATCGAAGCCGTTCATGACCGACAGCACCACGATCATCACGACCACGCCCAAGGCGAGCCCGATCATGGAAGTCAGGGAAATGAACGACACAAAATGATTGCGACGCTTTGCACGGGTATAACGCGTGCCAATAAATACGAAGAGAGGTCTGAACATGTCGGGGCTTGTTCGGAGGGAAAAGGAACGTCCTTGTGGCGGGGGTCGATAACCAGCTTTACACTCAGACCACCGCCGCTACCATGGGTTCGCCATGTCGACATTAGATGAAGAAGATCGCCGCGAATACTACCGTATCGAGGACACGATCGCACTGGAAATTCGGCCTTTGTCCGCTGTCGAAGCCGCGGGCCAGGAAGTGTTGCAGGATGCTTCTCCACTGTTCAATTTGCTCAGCGAATTGCACCTGAGCGAATTCGAATCGCAACACCTGTTGCGCCAGATCAGTGAGCGCGACCGCAACCTTGCGGCATTCTTGAAATCCCAGAACAAACGCATCGACCTGCTGAGCCAGGTGATCGCCATTACCGTGCTGGGGCAGATTGGCGAGCCGCAACCGGTGATCATCTCCGAAGGGGGCGTCGACTTTCAGTACCCCACGCCGATTGCCGCCGGGGCGCGCCTGTCGATCAAGCTGGTGTTGATGCCGCAAGCCCTTGGCCTGTTGCTGCGCGCCCGCGTCACCCATTGCGATCCCAAGGGCGATGGCTACGACATCGGCACCGAGTTTGAACACCCCACCGATGCCCAGCGCCAATTGCTCGCCCGCTACATTTTGCAGAAGCAGGCCCAGGAACGTCGCCTGGCCCGCGAACAAAACGACTCAGGCCTCTAAATTAAGGAAGAACCGTGACCCTCATCTACGGCCATCGCGGCGCCAAGGGCGAAGCACCGGAAAACACCCTGATCAGCTTTCAGCAATGCCTCAAGCACGGCGTGCGCCGTTGCGAACTGGACTTGCACCTGTCCAAGGACAACGAGCTGATGGTCATTCATGACCCGACTCTCAAGCGCACCACCGAACGGCGCGGCAAGGTCGTCGAACATACGGCGGCGGAGCTTAAGACCTACGACGCGCGCAAAGGCGGCCCGGGCTGGATCAAACCGTGCCCGATCCCGACCCTGGAAGAGCTGTTCGAAAAATGCGATTTCGAGCATTGGCAGCTGGAAGTCAAAAGCGCTTCGCGCACCCGCGCCGCCACCACCGTGCTGGCGATTCGCGAAATGGCCCAGCGTTTCGGCATGCTCGACAAAGTCACCATCACCTCGAGTTCACGTGAAGTGTTGAAGGCTGCACTGGATCTGGTGCCGGACGTGTCCCGCGGGCTGGTAGCCGAGTACGCCTGGCTCGACCCGTTGAAGGTCGCGCAAAGCTATGGCTGTGAGTTTCTCGCGCTGAACTGGACCCTGTGCACGCCGGAACGCCTGGAGAAGGCGCAGCGCCAGGGGCTGCATGTGTCGGTATGGACAGTCAACGAGCCCGCGCTAATGCGCAGGCTCGCCGACTTCGGCGTTGACAGCCTGATTACAGACTTTCCCGGTTTGGCCAGCGCCACGCTCGAGAATTGCTGAAATCGGTCTCCCCGGCCGGCTCAGGCCACCGGCCGGAGCCGCTCAAAAAAGCCGGTTGAGGCCATCGTAGGCCGCTACCCGATAGGCTTCGGCCATGGTCGGGTAGTTGAACGTGGTGTTGACGAAGTACTTCAGCGTGTTCAGATCGCCCGGCTGGTTCATGATCGCCTGGCCGATGTGCACGATCTCCGACGCCTGATAACCAAAGCAGTGAACGCCCAGCACTTCCAGGGTCTCGCGGTGGAACAGGATCTTCAGCATGCCTTGCGGCTCGCCGGCAATCTGCGCGCGCGCCATGCTCTTGAAGAACGCCTTGCCCACTTCGTACGGCACCTTCGCCTGGGTCAGCTCCTGCTCGTTCTTGCCGATCGAGCTGATCTCCGGGATGGTGTAGATGCCGGTTGGCACGTCATTGACGAAGCGCCAGCTGTGGTTGTCGACGATGCTGCCAGCGGCCGAACGGCCCTGGTCATGAGCGGCACTGGCCAGGCTCGGCCAACCAATCACGTCACCGGCGCCGTAGATGTTCGGCTTGCAGGTGCGGTAAGCCTCGTCCACTTCGATCTGGCCACGGCTGTTGACCTTCACGCCAATGTTTTCCAGACCCAGCTGATCGGTGTTGCCGGTACGGCCATTACACCAGAGCAAGGCGTCGGCCTTGATCTTCTTGCCGGACTTGAGGTGCAGGATCACGCCATTGTCCACGCCTTCGACGCGGTCATAGTCTTCGTTGTGGCGCACGGTGATGTTGTTGTTGCTGAAGTGGTAGCTCAGGGCCTGGGAGATTTCCGAGTCCAGGAAGCTCAGCAACTGGCCGCGGTTGTCCACCAGTTCAACCAGTACACCCAGGCCACTGAAGATCGAGGCGTACTCGCAACCGATCACGCCGGCGCCATAAACGATGAGTTTGCGCGGGGTGTGGCCGAGGCTCAGGATGGTGTCGCTATCGTAGATACGCGGGTGGTGGAAATCGATATCCGCCGGGCGATAAGGACGCGAGCCGGTGGCGATGATGATGTGCTTGGCCACCAGTTTCTCGACCACGCCGTTGGCGCAGACGACTTCGATGGTTTGCTCGTCGGCGAAGCTGCCGGTGCCGAAGAACACGTCGACGCGGTTACGGGCGTAGTAGCCGGTGCGCGAAGCGACTTGCTTGGAGATGACTTTCTCGGCGCTTTTGAGCACGTCCGGGAACGAGAACCAGCGCGGCTCACCAATGGCCCGGAACATCGGGTTGGTGTTGAACTGCATGATCTGCCGCACCGAGTGACGCAAGGCCTTGGACGGGATGGTGCCCAGGTGGGTGCAGTTACCGCCGACCTGGCGACGGCTATCGACCATCGCCACCTTGCGTCCTGCTTTGGCGGCGTTCATTGCCGCGCCTTCTCCTGCCGGGCCGGAACCCAGCACCACCACGTCGTAGTTGTAGACAGCCATGCGTACTCCTCAGAACAGGCCGCGGCGCCCTCGGCACCTGCGGCTAAATCACGCCATCTGCGGCGTGAAGGAACAATTTGGGGCCAGTGCAGAACCCGGACACAGTCTATAGAAGCGTCAACGCCGGGCACATTAACCCTTGGTCGCGTCGTAGGCTAGTTTTGCCTGCACTACAACGCCAGCGTTCATTGCTTTTTTTGGGTAGCCGCGCCACTGAGCCGCTCGAAAGCCTGATTGGTTCTTGTGACGAAACCGGTATCGGTTCGAATCACAAAAAAAGCGCCAATAGCGTATTTCTCCGCGTAGTCCCAGCCGCGTTCCGGCCCGAGAATCAGCAACAGCGTCGATAAGCCATCGGCCATCAGCGCCGAAGGATGGATCACCGTGACTGCCGCCAGGGCGTGGGAAACCGGCGCCCCGGTGCGCGCATCGAAGGTGTGGGAATAGCGCCGGCCATCCTGCTGGAAGTAATGACGGTAGTCGCCCGAGGTGGACACCGCGTAGTGATCGACCGCGATGATTTTCTCCGCGACCTGGCGGTCATCCCGGGGCTCCTCCAGGGCGATGCGCCACGGACTACCGTCGAGTTTGCGGCCGGCCGCCTTGAGTTCACCGGTGGCTTCGGCGAGGTAATCGTGGATGCCCATGGCCTCGAGTCGGGCAGCGATGGTGTCGACCGCGTAACCGGCGGCGATGCTGTTGAAATCGACTTCCACTGCAGCGTCCTTGCACAGTTGTTCGCCTTCGATGCGCAAATGCCGGTAACCCACTCGCTGACGCACCTGGGTCAGTGCTTCGGCGCTCGGGACGACTTCCTGGCGCGATTGCGGACCAAATCCCCAGAGGTTGAGCAGCGGCTCGACCGTCAGGTCGTAGGCGCCTTCGCTCTGCTGTGACAGCTGCTGGCCGACCCGGACCAGTTCGAGGACAGGCGCGGGCATGTCCTGACAGTGGTCGGCAGGCAGATGGTTGAAGCGCTCGATGTCGGAGTCGCTGCGGTAGGTCGACATTTGCCGGTCGATGCGGTCGAGGATTGTTTCCACCTGCGCCTGCACCTCAGCGGGTGCGGGCAGGCCGGCGCGGTGCACATACTTGATTGAATAGGAGCTGCCCATGGTGGGCCCCCCGAAGCTTTCCATGGAGTCACCGTTGCCGCAGCCGGACACAACCACGGCCAGCACCACAAGCCCACCCCACCGTCCAGTTAACAAATCTTCATCTCCCCGCAAAACCGCGCCGGCCATTATGGACCTCAGAGCGCAGAGGAGCGAGGGCTGCCGGCGCCCGTCAGGCAAACGCAAAACCTGCGGGAGCGAGGCTGCTCGCGACAGGGGTGCGTCAGCCAACAGCCATGCGGATTGACCCCACGCCATCGCGAGCAGGCCCGCGCCCACAGGCGCCGTGTTTTCAAACAAGATTTACCAGCGTGAGTACCTACACATGTCTACCCCCACGAGCAAAGGCAAAGCGATCTTTCGCGTTGTCAGCGGCAACTTCCTCGAAATGTTTGACTTCATGGTCTACGGCTTCTACGCCACTGCCATTGCCAAAACCTTCTTCCCCGCTGACAGCGCGTTCGCGTCCCTGATGCTGTCGCTGGCGACCTTCGGCGCCGGCTTCCTGATGCGGCCGCTGGGGGCAATCTTTCTCGGCGCCTACATCGACCGTCACGGGCGCCGCAAAGGCCTGATCATTACCCTGGTGATGATGGCTGCCGGCACCGTATTGATAGCCTGCGTCCCGGGATACGCCACCCTGGGTGTCGCGGCACCGCTGCTCGTGCTGTTCGGCCGCCTGCTGCAAGGTTTCTCGGCAGGCGTCGAGCTTGGCGGGGTGTCGGTGTACCTGGCCGAAATATCCACTGCGGGCCGTAAAGGCTTTTTTGTCAGCTGGCAGTCCGCCAGCCAGCAAGCGGCGGTGGTCTTCGCCGGTTTGCTGGGCGTGGCCTTGAACCACTGGCTCAGCCCGCAGGAAATGGGCGAATGGGGCTGGCGCGTGCCGTTCCTGGTCGGCTGTTTGATTGTGCCGGTAATCTTCGTGATTCGTCGTTCACTGGAAGAAACACCGGAGTTCCAGGCACGCAAACATCGCCCGACCTTGCGCGAGGTGGTCCGCTCGATCGGGCAGAACTTCGGCATCGTCATCGCCGGCATGGCCCTGGTGGTCATGACCACCGTGTCGTTCTACCTGATCACCGCCTACACGCCGACCTTCGGCAAGGCCGAACTGCACTTGTCCGACCTGGATGCCTTGCTGGTGACGGTGTGCATCGGCCTGTCGAATTTCTTCTGGTTACCGGTCATGGGCGCATTTTCCGACAAGGTCGGGCGCAAACCCCTGCTGCTGGCGGCGACGCTTCTGGCGATTCTCACCGCCTACCCTGCCCTGTCCTGGCTGGTGGCCAATCCGAGCTTCAGTCACTTGCTGATCGTCGAGTTGTGGCTGTCGTTCCTGTACGGCTCGTACAACGGTGCCATGGTCGTGGCGCTGACCGAGATCATGCCGGTGGAAGTGCGCACCACCGGTTTTTCCCTGGCCTACAGCCTGGCGACCGCTACCTTCGGCGGGTTTACTCCGGCAGCCTGTACCTATTTGATTCATGTGCTGGATAACAAGGCCGCACCGGGGATCTGGCTGACGGGCGCAGCGGTACTGGGGTTGATTGCGACCCTGGTGTTGTTCCGCGGCAATCGCCATGAGTTGCGCACCGCGCAGGCGTCTGTGGTCGGCGGCGCCTGATCGATCGCCATCATCACCGCCCTGCCACCTTCAAGGAGCCACCCCAGCCCCCACCCAACGCCTTGTACAAGGTCACCTGGTTAATCTCCCGGGCCAACTCCAGCTGGGCCCACTTCTGCTGCGCGTCAAACAGCGAACGCTGTGCATCCATGGTTGAAAAATAGCTGTCCAGCCCAGCCTCAAAGCGCAGGCGGGACTGGCGGTAAGCCTCCTGATAATCCCCCACCAGTTTCTTCTGGAACTGCACCTGGGTCAGCATCTCCTGACGCGCATTCAAGGCATCGGCCGCTTCCCGAAAAGCGTTCTGCACTGTGGCCTCGTACGCCGCCGTTTGCCCGTCAAACCGCGCATGGCTGGCGTCCACTTGCGCACGACGGGCACCCCCATCGATCAATGGCAACGACCCTGCCAGCGCCACGGTCCAGAACTCCGCCGGGCCGGTGAGCAGGCGCGAGAAGTCCCCGGTCAGGCTGCCCAGGGCCGAGGTCAGGGAAAAGGTCGGGAAGTAAGCGCTACGAGCGGCACCAATGTCGGCATTGGCAGCGCGCAGCTGGGCCTCGGCAGACATGATATCGGGGCGGCGTTCGACCAATGACGCCGGCAAACCGGCCGGCACGTCCAGCGTGGCCAACTGCTCACCGAGCACGCCCGTGGGCAGCAAACCCGGCGGCACCGGCTGCCCCACCAGCACCCGCAGCGCATTGCTGTTCTGCGCCACTTGCATCCGGTAAGTGTTGACCTGCACGGCCGCCGTGTTGGTCTGCGCATCGGCCTGGTGCACGTCGATCCGGGCGCTGGAACCGAGGTTGAAACTCTTGCGCAGCAACTGCCCGTAGCGGTCCTGGGACTGATAAGTATTCTGCGCCAGGTCAAGCAGGTGCTTATTGGCCTTGAGCGTCAACCAGGTGCTGGCCACTTCGCCGATCAGCGCCAGGCGTGCGGCCTGGTAATCGCCCTCAGACGCTTCGAACCGGGCACCGGCGGCATTGCGCTGGCTGCGAATGCGACCGAACAGGTCCAGCTCGTAGGACGTGAAACCACCGGTGGCCTGGAAGGTGTTGGCAATACTGCCGGCACTGTCTCCGCCATTGGGCGTGCGCACCAGCGGCGGCAACTTGCTGCGTCCGGCATAGGTGTCTATGCCGATGGTAGGAAACAGCCCGGACTGCGCACTGGCATAACCCGCCCGCGCCTCTTCGACACTGGCCGCGAACTGGCGCAGGCTGCGGTTGTTGGCCAGCGCCAGGTCGATCAGCTGGCGCAGGCGGTCATCGACCACAAAGCCGCGCCAGTCCTTGTCGAACGCCTGCTTGCCCGCGCAGCATTCGCCGGCCGTGTTGGCCGGCCATTGCTGGTCGATCGGTGCATCGGGTTTCTCGTAGGTCGGCTCCAGCGAACAACCACCCAGCAGAAGCAATGACATAAAGCATGAGGTCGATAAGCAACTGTTCATGGCGCGCACCTAAAATCGTTGGCCGAGCAGAGCTCGCAAGGGTGAAAGCAGCAAAGACCAAAGGCCTGACCGACTGACGCTGACATGCGGCAAAGGCTGTCTACGCGAACGTACACTGACCGGTCGCCAGCGACGTAGCGGGGTGTAGGACGACGCCCTGGCCGGCGCAGGCAAATGCGGCGCCGCTGATTTTTCGCCAAGCAATGCACGCCGTAACAAGGTGCCGAACGCCAGCCCCGGCTCCGCCTTGCTGACGACATTGATCGTTGCATCGCTGAACAACCGCGCGATCAACCGTCGCCGCAGCGCTTCATCAAGCTCGGCAAACCTCAGGCCCAGTTGATTGTCTCCATGGTTGCGCATGACCTCGACATCGAGCCAACCCAGTTTGTCGACCCACATCTGCCCGCACAGCCCCGGCTTGATCGACGACGCGAACGCGCACTCGAACGACGCGCCGCTGAGGGAGATATCCACCAGGCGCCCGGCGAGCACCTTGCCGCCAAACCGAAACCCCGTGGGCTTGTTGAACGGAAAACGCTCTTCACCGTGCAAGCGCGGACGATCCACACAGGCGACCAGCGTTGCCAGGTTGTAGACCAGCGCGACCACAGTCCAACACAGGTTGAACAGCATGTTGCCGTCGAACGAGGCGGCAGTGCTGATCACGATATAGGCGCCAATCTGCGAGAACAGCGTCAAGGCAAAAAAGAACCCGAACAGCTTCCAGTGCACCATGGTTTTGGTGCGATCCAGGCCTTTGGCGGTCACTTTGAACGGGCGTCCGAAAGGCCGGATCATCGCGCTGGCGATGGTGGCGGTGACGGCCAGGGAGGCAACGATCTGTGTGACCTCAGTGAAAATCGGCAAGGTGCGCCGGTCCGTGACCCAGGTGCCGTAGCCCCAGAACGCGATCAGCGCCGGCATGCCAAACGCGAGGAAATCCATCGGCGTGGCGTAGAAACCGGCAATGCCGAAATACCAGTACAGCACCGGCGACACCAGCATCATCAGGATGAAGGGTTTGGAAAACCAGTGCATAAGCCCATGGATGTAGTGCAGGCGGTCGTTGAGCGTATAGCCGCTGCCGCGCAACGGTCCATCCTTGAGCAGCGCCACCTGGATGGTGCCCAGGCACCAGCGCCCGCGCTGGTTGATGTACTCGGTCAGGCCTTCGGCCGACAAGCCGATTGACAGGCGCTCATTCAACCAGCGGGTGACATAGCCTTTCTGCAGCAGCCGGTAGGTGGTGTAGATGTCTTCGCAGACCGAGCCTGTAGGAAAACCGCCCATCTCGTTGATCAAATCGCGCCGCACCACGAAGGACGTACCGACGCAAAATGCCGCATCCCAGCCATCCTTCGCCGGCTGAAACACGTCGAAGAACACCCTTTGCTCATCGACCCAGCACGCCGAAGTGCCCAGGTTGTGCTGGATCGGGTCGGGGTTGTAGTAGAACTGCGGCGTCTGCACCAGGCCGACTTTCGGGTCGTCGAACAAGCCCAGGGTGCGCAACAGGATCGGCTGCTGCGGCGCGAAATCAGCATCCAGCACCAGTATGTACGGCGCGTTGCTGCCGGCCGCCGACTGGCGCAAGCCATTGTTCAGGTTGCCGGCCTTGGCGTGGGAGTTATCAGGGCGGCGCGCGTACTGCACGCCGACCTCGGCACAGTAATCACGCAACCAGTCCCGGCGCGTATCGTCGAGCACCCAGATGGTGAAATTCGGGTAGTCGATGGCCTGGGCGGCAATAATGGTTTTTTCCAGGATTTCCAGGCCTTCGTTGTACGTGGCGATGAAGATATCGACCGCTGGCGCACTCACGCCCTGGGCGCGCAAGCGTCGCTCGCCCGCGTCCGCGTCCTTGCTGTGATCCGAGCGACAGAGCATGACGACGATGGAAAACAGCGTGTAACCGATCGCCAGCATTTCGAAGAACAAAAAGGTGTAGGCCCAGACCGTGGCAAACCCGGAATGGCCGTCCGGCAAGGTGTCGCGAATCCGCCAGGCCGCGTAGTTGAGCAACAGCAACGCGGTCACGGCGCCGAATCCGGCGCGCGCAGCCCATTGGTCCCGATGAGTCAGGCAGGTGAATAGAATCACCAGTGCCAGGGTCCAGAAGTTGATTTGCATCAGTTGCAACGAGTCCAGTGCCTGCATGTCAGTCAGCCTCTAGCGAACCGGTAAAGGGATTGACGCCGGTGGCCGCAATCGCCGCCCACGCCGTGGCGCCCAGGTGAGGCAGGTGGTAATAGAAAAAATCGTTGGTCACCGAGTCCGGGCCTATGGCCAGCCCGGTACTGATGCGCGGTGCCGGGGTCGCGTACAGCCAGCCATTGCCGGCTTCCTGGGCCAGCAAAACACTCCAAAGCGGCTGCGCCTTGTCACTCAGGCCGTTTAACTGCGCGACCGCTGCGGCTTGCGCGGTGCCTTCGGTCCACAAACCATCGGGATCGCGATTGAAGCCGTAGCCGTCACCGGACCGGTGCGCGCGATCGACAAAAGCGAACACCCGACGCCAATCCCCGGGCGGGTCGTGCAAGGCAATCAGTGGCCAGATTTGCGCATCCAGCCCGGAGCGCACGCGGTCCGACGTCTGGCCATCCGCACCGGTGCCGATCAGGAAGCGCCCTTCCGTGGCGTCCCACTGGCTGGCGACAAACTGCCGGGCGATCTGCGCCTGCCGCGCCGTGCCCTGATCCGGAGCCAGCGCATTGAGTGCCGACCACGCAGCCGCCAGGTCGACGTTATGCTCGGTGGACTTCCAGTTCTGCTGGATCTGCTGATCGAAGTACCCGTAGTAGCCCCCACTGAAGCCGGCCGGTGCCTGGGCGTCGTAGGTTTTGTCCTGCGACCAGCGCAGGACTTTTCTTGCCGCTTCCAGGTAGGCGCCCTCGCCGCTTTGGCGAAAAGCCTCAAGCAACGCCAGCGCCGCCCAGGCCTGGTTCCCGGTGGCACTGCTGACTTGATAGGCGTCCTGGTTCCAGGCGTTGCGTTCGGTGCTCCAGTAGCCGGGCAGCTTCATCGGCGGCGCACCCACGGGGCCAGCAGCGTAGGCGTTGCGCAAACGGCCATCGTGATATTCGGGATCGTGGTTCGTTGCAAAGACCAGAGCATCGGCGATGCGTCGCGCCGACCCGGCCTTGCCGCAGGCGAACAAGGCAATGCTCGCCAGGGCGTTATCGTAAGTGAACGCCACCCCGCGCAACGCCAGGATCGGCGCCGGCTGACCATTTAGCGCCGGGTAACTGGCCACCAGCACAGGGCCCGCCGGCTGCGTCGCCACCGCGCGATCGAGTGCGGCGCAGGTCATTGTCGCCAGTTGAGGCCTGGCGGCTGCCGCCAATGAGGACGCGCCAGAGCCCATGAGTATCACGCTGACCACCCCGCGCAAGAGGCCGTTCATGGTCGTGACACTTCGGCACTGGCCCATAGCCCGGGGTTGCAAGTCATGGCGCGCTGGCTATCGGTGAGGTCGGCGGCAAAGGTACCGACCACATACACCGAGTTCTGCTCGGCGTAGGGGAACGGCACGCTGTAGGAGTTGGCGCGAATGTCCGAAGCGCTGGATAACAACTGCACCACGCTGGCCTTGAGCGGCTCGGCAAGGCCGCGGATTTTCACGGTCAACACACTGTCACGATCGATCTTGCTGGCCATGCGCTCCGGGAACACCGCAATCACATAGCTCTGCCCGCAATCGGTGGCGCGCAGCAAGGTCGAACCGGCCTGCACCAGCGTGCCTTGGGGCGCCAGGAGCTCCTGGACAGTACCCGGCGAATAGGCCACGACATCGTACCCGGCCATCAGCTTGACCCGGCTCTGCTCGGCATCGATCAAACGGTTGAGGTTGTCGAGCTCCTGTTGATAGGTCGCCCGATTGCGCGCCTGATTTTCCAGGCTGAGCTTGAGCGTGGTCATTTGCGCCGTCAGGTCGAACATGCGCAGTTGATCCGGGTCGAGGTACACCTGCTTATTGGCCGCACTGACGTCGCCGTAGTTGATCCGTAACTGCGAGCGAACGGACTCGGCCGCACCTTGCAAAGAGGCCAGCTGCGCTTTCGACGAGGCCACCACCGCGCCACTCACCGCCCCTTGCACGAACAACTCCAGGTTGCGCTCGACCGTTTCCTGGGCGTCCATCAACCGCGCACTGGCGGCACTGTTTTCGGCCCGCAGCGCCCTTTGGGTAAAGAGTTGCCGGGTATGAAAAGCGGTCTGGTACTGCTGGCTGGTTTTTTCCAGTGCCTCGTAATACTGCTGATCATGTTCGGCCTGGCTGGCCGAGGAAGATATCTGCTGTTCCAGAGTGAGGCGGCGCGTTTGCAGGGTCAGCAAGGTTTCCTGATTCGCCCGGGGGTTTTCCACTACGGCGATTTTCTGGCCCTGGGCAAAGGTCGCACCGGGTTTGACGTCCAACGCACTGACCACGCCATCAATGGGCGTGGTGAGCAGGATCACCGGAGCATTCAAAATCGCCCGGGTGGCAGAGGCCGACACCAGAGGCATCAGCAGTGTCGACAGCAGTAACCAGACGACAAACCCCAGGACTCCCAACCCCACCAAGCGCGGTAACAGCGACAACAACTTCGATCGTTCTTCCGCCATGTTCGACTCTCCCGATAGACCAACCGCGTAAAAGCCAGGCAATAACATGCCGTGACCGCAAAACACTTTCGGCAGGGTGAGCAATACGAAACAGGGCGCTGCACGGCAACTAAGCCGGAACAGTTTTCATTAGATTTATTGTGATGTGAGCAGGAATGAGATCCCTGTCTTTTTGGAGAGTTGTAACGCGACGCTGAAGCAGCAAAACCGACGAAGCCCGAGGCAGAGCGGGCCGTCACAGGCGACACTAGTTTCAGTGAGTGACAGTGTCAAGTATTTGGACGGAACAATTAAATGGCGCCAATTCGCCAACGCATTTTAAGTTGGATCCACTAAACCCACCCGCACCTCAAACAATCGGCAACTGCTTATTTTTGCTGGAAGTTTATGCCTGCAACTTTCGAGGCAACAAACTGGATAACGCTTAACTCCTGGGAAAAAAGTCTAAAAAGTTATAAGCAAGATACAAACAAAAACGCCCCGACCAAGGGCCGGGGCATTTTTAGTTACTTGTGAAGCTTAGCGCGGGAATGCTGGCGGGTTTACACCGGCCATGTCTTCCATCACGCGAACCACCTGGCAGCTGTAACCGAATTCGTTGTCGTACCAAACGTACAGTACAACGCGGTTATCCTGGGTGATGGTCGCTTCAGCGTCCACTACGCCTGCGTGGCGCGAGCCAACGAAGTCGGTGGAAACCACTTCCTGCGAGTTGACATAGTCGATTTGCTTATGCAGATCCGAGTGCATGGCCATCTGGCGCAGGTACTCGTTGATCTCTTCGCGGGTGGTGGCTTTCTCAAGGTTCAGGTTGAGAATGGCCATCGACACGTTAGGCGTCGGAACGCGGATCGCGTTACCGGTCAGCTTGCCGGCCAGCTCAGGCAGGGCCTTGGCAGCAGCGGTAGCGGCACCGGTCTCGGTGATAACCATGTTCAGCGCAGCACTACGGCCACGGCGATCGCCTTTGTGGAAGTTGTCGATCAGGTTCTGGTCGTTGGTGTACGAGTGAACTGTTTCAACGTGACCATTAACGATGCCGAACTTGTCGTTCACAGCCTTGAGCACCGGCACGATGGCGTTGGTGGTGCACGAAGCGGCAGAAACGATCTTGTCGTCAGCAGTGATATCGCCGTGGTTGATGCCGTGCACGATGTTCTTCAGCTTGCCTTTGCCAGGCGCGGTCAGAACAACGCGGTCGACACCCGGGCACGCCAGGTGTTGGCCAAGGCCATCGGCGTCACGCCATACACCGGTGTTGTCCACCAGCAGCGCGTCTTTGATGCCGTACTGGGTGTAGTCCACCTCAGTCGGGTTTTTCGCGTAGATAACCTGGATCAGGTTGCCGTTGGCGGTAATGGTGTTGTTGGCTTCATCAATGGTGATGGTGCCATCGAACGGACCATGAACCGAGTCACGACGCAGCAGGCTTGCGCGCTTGACCAAGTCGTTCTCGGCGCCCTTGCGGACCACGATGGCGCGCAGGCGCAGGCCGTCGCCACCACCGGTTTTCTCGATCAAGATGCGCGCCAGCAGGCGGCCGATACGACCGAAACCGTACAGGACAACGTCGGTGCCCTTGCGAGCGGCGGCGTTCTGCTGACCAACGACGTCAGCCAGTTCTTCACGGACGAACTGCTCGGCAGTACGGCCATTGCCTTCGGTCTTGAACTTGACCGCAAGCTTGCCCAGGTCTACCGAAGCGGCGCCGAGCTTGAGCTCGCTCATCGCCTTGAGCAGAGGGAATGTTTCGTGGACGGACAATTCGCTGTCATCGGACTGGCGATGACGAGCAAAGCGGTGGGCTTTGAGAATCGCAATGACTGAACGATTGATCAGGCTGCGGCCATAGATCGAGCTCACCACGTTGTTATTGCGGTAGAGCTGACCGATAAGCGGAATCATCGCTTCTGCGAGTGCTTCACGGTCGATCCATTCACCAAGACACTGGTCGGGCTTCTGAGTCACGGGAACCTTCCACATGTAGGGGCAGAAAAAAGGGGCTACATTATGCCGCCGAGTGCCTCTTGTAGCAATGCGCGCTTGTCGTACCATCCGTAACAAAATTCCGTCAGAAAAAAATACGCCTCGCTGCAGCCCAGTAAACACGCGGCTTCCAGCGCTGTCATTTTTTTGCAGACAGCGCTGCCTTGTCCGTAACCATCCGTAACACCGGTCCGTTTTGCCACTACATATCCGGTCATTTTCCCTAAAAAAACCGCCGATTTTGTCTTTACCACTACATTTCGCCAAACCTGCGTAATAGGCACAGTCTGTCACTGACAGGCGGCACCCAGGCCCGCTACAATTACCGACTTTGTCGCAACGCTTGGAGCTCAACCTTCCGTGCCCGTTCTGCGTCTACCGCTTCTCCCTGCCGCGGCAGGTAAACAGCACTGGGGCAACCTGCCCGGTGCCGCCCTGAGCCTGGCCATTGCCGAGGCTGCCAGCGCTGCCAAGCGCTTTACCCTGCTGCTCACTGCCGACAGCCAAAGTGCCGAGCGGCTGGAACAGGAGCTGGGTTTCTTCGCCCCGGATTTGCCCGTACTGCATTTCCCGGACTGGGAAACCTTGCCTTACGACCTGTTCTCGCCGCACCAGGACATCATCTCCCAGCGCATCGCTGCCTTGTACCGGCTGCCAGAGCTGAGCCACGGCGTGCTGGTGGTACCGATCACGACCGCCCTGCACCGCCTGGCGCCGACCAAGTTTCTGCTCGGCAGCAGCCTGGTGCTGGACGTCGGCCAGAAGCTCGACGTCGAGCAGATGCGCACCCGGCTCGAGGCCAGTGGCTATCGCTACGTCGATACCGTGTACGAGCATGGCGAATTCACCGTGCGCGGCTCGCTGATCGACCTGTTCCCGATGGGCAGCAAGCTGCCTTTCCGTATCGATCTGTTCGATGACGAAATCGAGACCTTGCGCACCTTCGACCCTGAGAACCAGCGCTCCATCGACAAGGTCGACACCGTGCGCCTGCTGCCTGCGCGTGAGTTCCCGCTGCAAAAAGATGCGGTCACGCGCTTCAAGGCACGCTTTCGCGAACGCTTCGACGTCGACTTCCGGCGCTGCCCGATCTTCCAGGACTTGAGCAGCGGGATTACCCCCGCCGGCATCGAGTACTACCTGCCGCTGTTCTTCGATGAAACCTCTACCCTGTTCGATTACCTGCCCCAGGACACCCAGGTGTTCTCCCTGCCAGGCATTGAACAGGCGGCGGAAAACTTCTGGAACGACGTGCGCAACCGCTATGAAGAACGCCGCGTCGATCCGGCCCGACCTCTATTGCCACCAGCGGAGCTGTTCCTGCCGGTGGAAGACTGCTTCGCCCGCCTGAAAAACTGGCCGCGCGTGGTGGCCAGCCAACAGGATGTCGAAACCGGCGCTGGGCGCGAGCGCTTCCCGGCCCGCGAACTGCCCAACCTGGCCATCGAAGCCAAGGCCACCCAGCCACTGGCGGCGCTGGCCGGCTTCCTCGACGAGTTTCCCGGGCGCGTGCTGTTTACCGCCGAGTCCGCAGGCCGTCGCGAAGTGCTGCTGGAACTGCTCGAACGCCTGAAGCTGCGACCGAAAACCGTCGACAGCTGGCCAGACTTTGTTGCGGGCAAAGAGCGCCTGGCGATCACCATCGCGCCGCTGGACGAAGGCCTGGTGCTCGATGACCCAGCCCTGGCACTGGTAGCGGAAAGCCCGCTGTTCGGCCAGCGCGTGATGCAGCGCCGCCGTCGGGAGAAACGCGCCGACGCGAACAACGACGCCGTCATCAAGAACCTCACCGAGCTGCGCGAAGGCGCGCCGGTGGTGCACATCGATCACGGTGTGGGGCGCTATCTGGGGCTGGCGACCCTGGAAATCGACGATCAGGCCGCTGAATTCCTGACCCTGCAATACGCCGAAGGCGCCAAGCTCTACGTGCCCGTGGCCAACCTGCACCTGATTGCCCGTTACACCGGCAGCGACGACGCCCTGGCGCCGCTGCACCGCCTCGGCTCCGAGACCTGGCAGAAAGCCAAGCGCAAGGCCGCCGAGCAAGTGCGCGATGTGGCCGCCGAACTGCTTGACATCTATGCCCGTCGAGCTGCACGGGAAGGCTATGCCTTCGAAGACCCGAAGGCCGACTACGCGACCTTCAGCGCCGGCTTCCCGTTCGAGGAAACCCCGGACCAGCAAACCACCATCGACGCCGTGCGCGCCGACATGCTCGCGCCCAAACCGATGGACCGCCTGGTGTGCGGCGATGTGGGTTTCGGCAAGACCGAAGTGGCCATGCGCGCCGCCTTCATCGCGGTGCATGGCGGGCGTCAGGTGGCCATCCTGGTGCCGACCACCCTGCTCGCCCAGCAGCACTACAACAGCTTCCGCGACCGCTTCGCCGACTGGCCGGTGAGCGTGGAAGTGATGAGCCGCTTCAAGTCGCCCAAGGAAGTGAATGCGGCCATCGCCGACCTCGCCGAAGGCAAGATCGACATCGTCATCGGCACCCACAAGCTGCTGTCGGACGACGTCAAGATCAAGAACCTGGGGCTGGTGATCATCGACGAAGAACACCGCTTTGGCGTCCGCCAGAAGGAACAGCTCAAGGCGCTGCGCAGCGAAGTCGACATCCTGACCCTGACCGCCACGCCGATTCCGCGCACGCTGAACATGGCGGTGTCGGGCATGCGCGACCTGTCGATCATCGCCACGCCGCCGGCCCGTCGCCTGTCCGTGCGCACGTTCGTCATGGAGCAGAACAAGAGCACAGTCAAGGAGGCCCTGCTGCGTGAGTTGCTGCGCGGCGGCCAGGTCTACTACCTGCACAACGACGTGAAGACCATCGAGAAATGTGCCGCCGACCTCGCCGAACTGGTGCCGGAAGCACGCATCGGCATCGGCCACGGGCAGATGCGCGAGCGCGAACTCGAACAGGTGATGAGCGACTTCTACCACAAGCGCTTCAACGTGCTGATCGCCTCGACCATCATCGAGACCGGCATCGACGTGCCGAGCGCCAACACCATCATCATCGAGCGTGCCGACAAGTTCGGCCTGGCACAGCTGCACCAGCTGCGCGGCCGGGTCGGACGCAGTCACCACCAGGCCTATGCCTATCTGCTCACACCGCCGCGCCAGCAGATTACCGCCGATGCGGAAAAGCGCCTGGAAGCGATCGCCAATACCCAGGACCTTGGCGCGGGCTTTGTGCTCGCCACCAACGACCTGGAAATCCGCGGCGCCGGCGAGCTGCTGGGTGACGGTCAGAGCGGGCAGATCCAGGCCGTGGGTTTCACCCTGTACATGGAGATGCTCGAACGCGCGGTGAAGTCGATCCGCAAGGGCGAACAACCGAACCTCGACCAACCCCTGGGTGGCGGTCCTGAAGTCAATCTGCGGGTACCGGCGCTGATCCCTGAAGACTACCTGCCGGACGTGCACGCCCGACTAATCCTCTACAAGCGCATCGCCTCGGCCACCGACGAAGACGGCCTCAAGGATCTGCAGGTGGAGATGATCGACCGCTTTGGCCTGCTGCCGGAACCGACCAAGAACCTGATGCGCATCACGGCCCTGAAACTGCAGGCCGAACTGCTCGGCATCAAGAAAGTCGACGGCGGGCCGCAAGGGGGCCGTATCGAATTCGCGGCGCAAACACCGGTCGACCCGCTGACGCTGATCAAGCTGATTCAGGGACAACCCAAACGCTACAAATTCGAAGGTGCCACGGTGTTCAAATTCATGGTGCCGATGGAGCGCGCAGAAGAGCGCTTTAATACTGTGGAGGCGCTGCTTGAGCGCCTCATCCCGAAAACTGCTTGAAGGACGCCGCATGCGCCTGTTTTGCTCACTGACCTTGCTGATGACCCTGGTCGCCCCCTCGGTGTTTGCCGACGACATGTATCAAGTGGAAATGGTGCTGGTGCGGCAGAACGCCGTGCCGGCCATCGTCAGCCGTGCCGCACCGGAAGACTGGGCAGCCGGCGCGCAACGCGTGAGCCCGCAAAGCCTGCGCACGCCAAGCCTGACTCGCGAGGTGGAAAAACTCACGGCCAGCAATGAATACACAGTGCTGCTGCACAAGGCGTGGCAACAGACCCTGGGCGAACAAGCCAGCAAGTTCGCGATCAGCGACGGCGCGGAACAGTTCGGCCAGTTCCCGATCGAGGGCACCCTGAGCCTGAAACTGGGGCGCTTCACCGACGTCGACGCCGACTTCTGGGTCAACCAGATCGACGCCAATGGCATGGTCACCTCCAGCGAGCGCCTCAAGCAGGAAAGCCACACCAAGAACGGCCAGCTGAATTTCCTCGATAACGGCCACCTCGGCCTGCTGATAAAAATCACTTCGTTGACCGCCCCCGCACCTCGGCCAGTCCCCGATGAAATTCCGGACTGATTGAAGTCCTTATGTCCACGACCCTGAGCAAACCCCTGGCACCGTCCTGGGTCAGCCGATTCAAGGAACAGAGCCTGGAGCGTGGCCGGCGCTACGCCCTGGAGAACCGCGTCAGGATCGTCGAAGTGGGCGACGCCACGATCGTTGCCGCGTGCGAAGGCTCTGGCGGCAACGTCTACCGCCAGACCATTCGCCTGCGCGAGTCGGCCAAGTCCACCCTGCTGATGGTCGATGCCACCTGCAGTTGCCCGGTGCGCAACAACTGCAAGCATTGCGCTGCGGTGCTGCTGCAGGTGCAGGAAACCCTCGACTATCCAGCCGCCGCCAAAGACGCCGAACTGCTGGAAAAACTATCGGCCGTACTGGAAAACCGCAACCCCAAAAGCGTGCCTCAGGTGCTGGTGGAGAATGTCCAGCCGGTGCCGCGCCTGTGGCTGGCGAGTATCGAATTCAGTGCATTCGAGCCGCGCAACGGCAAGATGCAGCGCTACATCCAGCATCGCGCCGCGCTGTCGTTCAATTATCTGGACGAATACGTCAGCGGACAAAAAAACGCCGACATTCTCATCCGCCAGGAGACCCAGACCCTGCGGATCAAGCGTCAACCGGAAGTGGAACAGTCCTACCGGGAGCACCTGCGAATCCTCGGCTTCAAGATCGCCACCCGCCAAAGCAAGGCCCTGCCGGAAAGCGCGGGCGAGCTGTTCGAAATGGTCAACGACAGCGCCTGGCTGACCTTCACCCTCAATGAACTGCCGAAGCTGCGCACCCAGGGCTGGGAGTTGCAGATCGACGAGGAATTCGGCTTCGACCTGACGGCCGTGGACGACTGGTACGCCACCGTCGAACAGGCGCCGGAACGCGACTGGTTCGACCTCGAGCTGGGCATCATCGTCAATGGCGAGCGCCTGAGCCTGCTGCCGATCCTGTTGAACCTGATGCGCTCGCACACCGAAATCCTCAACCCGGAACGCCTGGCACGGCGTCGGGACGACGAGCTGATCCTGGTCAACATTCCCAATCGCCCCAACTCCGAGCACGGCCCGCTGCAAGTCGCCCTGCCCCTGGGTCGGTTGAAACCGGTACTGGCGACCCTCGGCGAGTTCTACCTGCAGGAGCCGGGCGAAACCACGCTGCGCCTGAGCAAGGCCGACGCCACGCGCCTCAACCCGCTGGAAGACATGCCACTGCTCTGGGAAGGCGGCGAGCAGATCCGCACGTTTGCCCAGCGCCTGCGCGACATCAAGGACTTTACTGCGACCGCGCCGGACGGCCTCAACGCCACCCTGCGCCCGTATCAGCTGGAAGGCTTGAGCTGGATGCAGTCGTTGCGCCAGCTGGAAGTCGGCGGCATTCTCGCCGATGACATGGGCCTGGGGAAAACCCTGCAGACCCTGGCGCATGTGCTCAGCGAGAAGAACGCCGGGCGCCTCGATCGCCCGTGCATGGTGGTGATGCCCACCAGCCTCATCCCCAACTGGCTCGACGAAGCGGCGCACTTCACCCCGCAGCTCAAGGTGCTGGCGCTGTACGGTGCCAGCCGCAAAAAACATTTCGCCCACCTTGGCGACTACGACCTGATCCTGACCACCTATGCACTGCTGCCCAAGGACATCGAGCACCTGGCGGCGCAACCTTTGCACGTGCTGGTGCTGGATGAGGCGCAGTACATCAAGAACCCCAACAGCAAAGCCGCCCAGGCTGCCCGCGAACTGAACGCGCGCCAGCGCCTGTGCCTGAGTGGCACGCCATTGGAGAATCACCTGGGGGAGTTGTGGTCGTTGTTTCACTTCCTGCTGCCCGGCTGGCTGGGCGACGTGAAGAGCTTCAATCGCGATTACCGCGTGCCCATTGAAAAGCGCGCCAGCGACGTCCGGCTGCAGCACCTGAACGGGCGGATCAAACCCTTTCTGCTGCGCCGCACCAAGGAGCAGGTGGCGACAGAATTACCGCCGAAAACCGAAATCATTCACTGGGTCGAACTCAACGAAGCCCAGCGCGACGTGTACGAAACCATGCGCCTGGCCATGGACAAGAAAGTGCGCGACGAGATCACCCGCAAAGGCGTGGCCCGCAGCCAGATCATCATTCTTGAAGCGCTGCTGAAGCTGCGCCAGGTGTGTTGCGACTTGCGCCTGGTCAGCGATGCCGCGCCGCCGACTCGCGGCAGCACCTCGGGCAAACTCGACAGCCTGATGGAAATGCTGGAAGAACTGTTCGAAGAGGGCCGGCGGATTCTGTTGTTCTCGCAGTTCACTTCGATGCTGGCGCTGATCGAGGTCGAGCTGAAGAAGCGCGGCGTGGAATATGCCTTGCTCACGGGCCAGACCCGCGACCGCCGGGCGCCGGTGAAAGACTTCCAGAGCGGCAAGCGACAGATCTTCCTGATCAGCTTGAAGGCCGGCGGCGTGGGCCTGAACCTGACCGAAGCGGACACGGTGATTCACTATGACCCGTGGTGGAACCCGGCCACGGAAAACCAGGCGACTGACAGGGCCTACCGCATCGGCCAGGAGAAACCGGTGTTCGTCTACAAGATGATTGCCCGGGGCACGGTGGAGGAGAAGATCCAGCACCTGCAAAAGGAAAAATCCGACCTGGCGGCGGGCGTGCTGGATGGACGCAGTGCCGGGGACTGGAAGTTGCAGAGCGATGATATCGAGGCGCTGTTTGCGCCGTTGCCGGATAAGCTGGAGAAGCGTTGAGAGTGTCGGCGCCTGTCAGGCCGTCATCGCGGGCAAGCCCGCTCCCACAGAGATTGTTGTTGGCCCGGCAATGCGGGGATTGCACACATTTCCTGTGGGAGCGGGCTTGCCCGCGATGGGGTCACCCCGGTCCCAAAAGTGATTAGCCCTTGAGCACCCGCGCCAGAGTCGACTTCACCTTCCCCATCCCGTCATGTAAAGCCTGCTCGATCTCGGCCATGGTGATGATCGCCGTCGACTTGCCCGCCGCCGGGTTCACCACCAGCGCCAGGCAGGCGTAATCCAGTTCCAGTTCCCGCGCCAGCGCCGCTTCAGGCATGCCGGTCATGCCGACGATGTCGCAGCCATCACGCTCCAGCCGGGTAATTTCGGCAACCGTTTCCAGGCGCGGTCCCTGGGTGCAGGCATACACGCCCTGGCTGCTGTAATCGACACCCTCTGCAGCCAGCGCCGCGATCAATTGCTGGCGCAACGGCTCGCTGTAGGGGTAGCTGAAATCAATGTGGGTCACCTGCTCCAGGTCATCGGCAAAGAACGTGTGCTGACGCCCGCTGGTGTAGTCGATCAGCTGGTGCGGCACGCAGAAATGCCCGGTGCCCATCGCGCTGTGGATCCCGCCGACGGCATTGACCGCCAGGATCGCTTCGGCGCCAGCCTGCTTCAGGGCCCAGAGGTTGGCGCGGTAATTCACCTGATGCGGCGGGAACCGGTGCGGATGGCCGTGACGGGCGAGGAACAGCACTTCCTTGCCGGCGTATTCGCCAATCTGCACCTCGGCCGACGGCGCGCCGTAAGGCGTGTCCACAGCCAGGGACTGACGAATGTTCAGGCCTTCGAGCTGGGTCAGGCCGGTGCCACCGATGATCGCGTAAACCGTCATAACGTTGAATCCTTATTCAATCAGTTGAGCTTCTTTGAGCGCGCCGATGGCAGCCAGCCAGCGTGGCTGCTGACGGTATTCGGTACCGACGAAGGCTTGCCCACGCATCCGCGCAATGCGCTGCGAAGGGGTCACTTTCAGGCGCTGCGCCGCCGACAGGGCAAGCTCTGCCGCTGCGCGGTCGTTGCACACCAGGCCCATGTCGCAACCGGCCGTCAGCGCCGCTTCGATCCGGCTGGCCGCATCGCCAACCACATGGGCACCGGCCATGGACAGGTCATCACTGAAGATCACACCGTCAAATTGCAGTTCGCCGCGCAAGATGTCCTGCAACCAGCGGCGGGAGAAGCCGGCCGGTTGGGAGTCGACTTGCGGGTAAATGACGTGGGCCGGCATCACTGCCGCCAGCTGCTTGCTCAAACGGGCAAACGGCACCAGGTCGTTGGCGCGGATCTCGTCAAGGCTGCGCTCGTCGTTGGGGATGGCCACATGGGAATCTGCTTCGGCCCAGCCATGCCCGGGGAAATGCTTGCCGGTGGCGGCCATGCCGGCGCTGTTCATGCCGCGAATGAACGCGCCGGCCAGCAAGGCGGCGCGTTGCGGATCACCTTCGAACGAACGGGTGCCGACGACGGCGCTGCGCTGGTAATCGAGGTCCAGCACCGGGGCGAAACTCAGGTCCAGACCCACAGCCAGCACTTCAGTGGCCATGATCCAGCCACATTGTTCCGCCAGGTATTCGGCATTCGGGTTATCGGCAATGGCGCGCATGGCCGGCAGGCGCACGAAGCCCTGGCGCAGCCGTTGCACCCGCCCGCCTTCCTGGTCGACTGCCAGCAACAGGTCGGGACGCACCGCGCGAATCGCCGCGCTCAATTCACGCACCTGGCGCGGATGTTCGATGTTGCGGGCGAAAATGATCAGCCCGCCCACTTGCGGTTGACGCAGCAACTGGCGATCTTCAGCCGTCAGCCAGGTACCGGCGACGTCCACCATCAACGAGCCTTGCAGGCCAGCAGTCATAGAGATTCCTTGATAACGAAAAACCCGGCGCGTGCAAAATCGCCAACCTGGGCGAGGCCAGGCAGGTCGACGAGTGCAATGGGGAGCGGGTTCAGAACGAGAGTCGGCATGGGCGGCTAGCTTAGCGGATGTCAGCTGCCGCGCCCACCCGTACGCGGTTAAACCTTGGCGGCAACCTGTGTCGATTTGCTGCGTGGACGCAACTGCGCGGTGGCCATGGCGGAGTCTGTCACGCCGGTTTCGGCGCGCATGCCGGCGGCCAGGAACGGCACCATCAGGCGCATGACCTGCTCGATCGACGTGTTGACGCCGAAATCGGTCTCGGCAATCGCCCGCAGCGCCTTGATCCCCGACATGCTGAACGCAGCGGCACCGAGCATGAAGTGCACGCGCCAGAACAACTCGATCGGCGGTATACGCGGCGCAGCTTCGTTGACCAGCATCATGTAGCGGCGAAACACCTTGCCGTACATGTCTTCCAGATAACGACGCAAATGGCCCTGGCTCTGGCTGAACGCCAAGCCCAGCAGACGCATGAAAATGGACAGGTCGTTACCGCTGCGCGGCTGCACGACCAGGGCCTGCTCGACCAGGATCTCCAGCAGCTCTTCCAGCGTCGGCTTGTTTTCCGGCTTGGCCTGGCGACGCTCAAGCTCTTTATCGAGGCTCAGGCAGAACGGCCCGAGGAAGCGCGAGAACACCGCCTGGATCAGGGCTTTCTTCGAGCCGAAGTGATAGTTCACCGCCGCCAGGTTGACCCCGGCCTTGCTGGTGATCAGGCGCAACGAGGTTTCGGCGAAACCTTTTTCCGCGAACAATTGCTCGGCAGCATCGAGAATGCGTTCAACGGTTTCCGACTGGGCCATGGCTACTCCGCCTGACAAACACTTGTTTGAAACATACGTTTCAGACCCTGTTTTGTCAAGCCTGGCGGTTCGTTTTGGGAATGGTCGGTCAGCTATTTAACCATACAACTGCAAAGCTTCAATCAGGGCTCGGATCGACCGTCCAGCGGCGGGTAAAAAAACGGGCATTGCCAAGACCGTTCCACTGTATATAATCACAGTCACTGTATAAAAAGACAGAGCGATCAATATGCTAAAGCTGACGCCACGCCAAGCAGAGATTCTGGCCTTCATCAAACGCTGCCTCGAAGACAACGGCTACCCGCCGACCCGTGCGGAAATCGCCCAGGAACTGGGCTTCAAATCGCCTAATGCGGCGGAAGAACACCTCAAGGCCCTGGCCCGCAAGGGTGCAATCGAAATGACCCCGGGCGCGTCCCGTGGCATCCGTATTCCGGGCTTTGAAGCCGAGGCCGCCGACGATTCCACCCTGCCGATCATTGGCCGGGTGGCTGCCGGTGCGCCGATCCTGGCCCAGCAGCACATCGAGGAATCCTGCAACATCAACCCGACCTTCTTTCATCCACGCGCCGACTACCTGCTGCGCGTCCACGGCATGAGCATGAAGGACGTCGGCATTTTCGACGGCGACCTGCTGGCGGTTCATACCACTCGCGATGCCCGTAATGGCCAGATCGTAGTCGCGCGGATCGGCGATGAAGTGACCGTCAAACGCTTCAAGCGCGATGGCAGCAAAGTCTGGTTGCTGGCTGAAAACCCCGAGTTCGCCCCTATCGAAGTCAACCTGAAAGATCAGGAACTGGTGATCGAAGGCTTGAGTGTCGGCGTCATTCGCCGCTAAAGGAGGCTTTATGCAATTCCCGCACACATCACAGCAAGCCCAACTGCCGTTGTTCGAGGCGTTCATGGTGCAGCCGTTGGCGCCCATCCTCAAAGACGTGGTCGAATCGCCGTGGAGCGCCGAACCGGAAGTCTTCAGCGAACTGTCACTGCGTGGTGCAGCCGGGAATTGCCTTAACCTTCTCGCCCCGATCCTCAGGGAACTGAGCCAGGACCAGGACGCCCGCTGGCTCACCCTGATCGCCCCGCCCGCCAGCCTGACCCAGGCCTGGTTGCGGGACGCCGGCCTCAACCGCGAGCGCATCCTGCTACTGCAACCACGGGGCACCCAGAGCGCTCAGCAGCTGACGTGCGAAGCACTTCGACTGGGCCGCAGCCACACGGTTGTGAGCTGGCTCAATCCGCTGGGTTCAACCCAACGGCAACAGTTGATCAGCGCCGCCCGGATCGGGGACGCGCAAAGCCTGAATATTCGACTGGGCTAAGCGAACCTGCTGCGCGCAAGGATCATGCGCGGGGCTTCTCAAAGGACAGAGAAGCCGAACCGAAGCGGTGTCTGCAGAAATCGACGGGCGGGGATCAATGAAGAACCCGCGACCCCTCTTCCTGCTCTAATTCGCCTTCAACCATGCGACCGGCCATCTGCACGCCGACGCTCAACATCGCCTTGGCGACTTCCACGTGCTGGCCTTGCAGGAACGCTTTGGCATCTTCGGAAAAATCCAAAGTCACCAGAGAACCCTCGTCCTCAGCCCTGCGCAGCTCGATACGGCCGTCAGGCAACTCGACAATTTCCAGAAACGACGTTGGCATATAAGTCTGTTCTCCACGAAAGGCGGGGATTATATAGGCATCGGCCATGCTTCGCTCGGGATCTTGACCAGCAGTGCCATTGACAGCACCGCTGAATCCCCAGCCATCAGCACTCGTTCAAGCCTTCACGAAAACGAATGGCCAGGCCTTTGAGGTGCTGCCGCCAGCTCTCCAGCTCTTCGCGGCTGAGCTCCTGAGGCGCCTGTTCTTCATCCAGGTTGATCGCCTGGATCAGCGGCTGGGTCACGTCACCCTTGGGCTTGTGCGGGGCACGCGGTGGCTGGAACAGCGCCGAGTACGCGGCCAGCAACCTGGCCAGCCATGTTTCCGGGTTTTGCGCCAGCTCGACCATCTCGGCCATTTCCGGAATAGCGATGGCTTCGAGCACTTCGCGCGTCAGCAGCATCTCTGCGCGCGGGGCGTTGGCCTGCGGCAGACGGTAGAAGCCGGCGATCTCATGGCACAGGCCCAGCAGCGCGCCGTATAGATGAAACAGCGCCGATTCACGCCCCGCCTGGATCAACGCGAGGGAGTTCATCGCCCGCCCCTCTTCGGCTTTGCCCAGCGCTTCAAGCGACAGGCCGGCGAAATAGATCTTCTGGTTGGTGCGGGTATAGAGTTCGTGGGCCATGACGGCAGCCTCCACAACGAAATAATTGCTTGAAGCAGGTCGGACAGTGTCGTGGATACACCTGGCCTGCGGCAAGTAAATCAAGATCAAAAGATCGTCCGAAGGCTCGGGCCGCGTTCGGACGATCTTTTGATCTTTGCTTGCAAAAAAAACCGCATGAAAACCCGAGGGTTCACATGCGGTTTTTTATATCAGCGCCGGATCAAGCCTTGGCTTTCGCCGGGCGCTTGTCTTCTACCGTCCACTTGCCGCCGTCATAGTACGCCTTCCAGCCAGTCGGCTTGCCGTCGACTTCTGTCTGCACGTACTGCTCCTTGGTCTTGCGGCTGTAACGAATCACCGCCGGCAAGCCATCCGGGTCCTTCTTCGGCGCTTCGCACAGGAAGTGATACTTCGGATCGATCTCGTCCTTGTGCGGAATGATCTCCATCACCAGGGGCGCACGAGTCTCACGGTTTTTCGGGAACTGGCTGGCGGCCAGGAACAACCCGGAAGCACCGTCGCGCAGGATGTAGGTGTCGTTGACCTTCTCGCATTTGAGCTCAGGCATCTTCACCGGGTCCATCTTCGGCGGCGCCGCATCACCGCTTTTCAGCAGCTTGCGGGTGTTCTTGCAGGTCGCGTTGGTGCAGCCGAAGAACTTGCCGAAACGGCCGGTCTTGAGTTGCATCTCGCTGCCGCACTTGTCGCATTCCAGGCTCGGACCTTCGTAGCCCTTGATGCGATAACTGCCTTCTTCGATCTCGTAGCCGTCGCAGTCCGGATTGTTGCCGCAGATGTGCAACTTGCGCTTCTCGTCCAGCAGGTAGGCGTCCATCGCCGTGCTGCAGATCGGGCAGCGATGCTTGCCACGCAGCACCAGGGATTCGGACTCGCCCTCGTCGTCTGCGGCAATTTCATCGCCCGGCACCAGGTTGACGGTGGCCTTGCAGCGTTCTTTCGGTGGCAGGCTGTAGCCGGAGCAACCGAGGAACACGCCGGTCGATGCCGTACGAATCTGCATCGGACGACCGCACACCACGCACGGGATGTTCGTCATCACCGGCTGGTTGGCGCGCATGCCACCTTCGGCGCTTTCAGCTACTTCGAGTTTCTTCTTGAAGTCGCCGTAGAACTCGTCCAGCACGCTTTTCCAGTCGCGCTCGCTCTTGGCCACGTCATCGAGGTTCTCTTCCATGCCGGCAGTGAAGCCGTAATCCATCAGGTTCGGGAAGCTCTCGGACAGGCGCTCGGTGACGATGTCGCCCATTTTTTCCGAATAGAACCGGCGGTTGTGCAGTGCAACGTAGCCGCGGTCCTGGATGGTCGAAATGATCGCGGCGTAAGTCGAAGGACGACCGATGCCGCGTTTTTCCATTTCCTTGACCAGGCTCGCTTCCGAGTAACGCGCAGGCGGCTTGGTGAAGTGCTGGGTCGGATCAAGCTTGATCAGCTTCATCGAGTCGCCCTGGGCCATGTCCGGCAGTACATCGTCATCGCCAGGCTTGGCGATCTGCGGCATGACGCGGGTGTAACCGTCGAACTTGAGGATACGGCCCTTGGCGCGCAACTCGAAATCACCCGCGCCCACGGTAACGGTGGTCGACAGGTATTGCGCCGGCAGCATCTGGCATGCCAGGAACTGGCGCCAGATCAGCTCGTAGAGGCGCTCTGCATCACGCTCCATGCCCGCCAGCTTGCTTGGCTCGGTATTGGCGTCAGAAGGACGAATCGCTTCGTGAGCCTCCTGTGCGCCTTCCTTGCTGCTGTAGACGTTAGGGTTTTCCGGCAGGTACTTCTTGCCGAACTCGGTCTCGATGTAACTGCGCGCCATGGTCACGGCATCAGCCGAGAGGTTGGTGGAGTCGGTACGCATATACGTGATGTAGCCGGCTTCATACAGACGCTGGGCCATCATCATGGTTTTCTTCACGCCGAAGCCCAGGCGGTTACTCGCGGCCTGCTGCAGGGTGGACGTGATGAAGGGCGCAGACGGCTTGCTGCTGGTCGGCTTGTCTTCACGCTTGACGATGCTGTAGCTGGAAGCCTTGATCTTCTCCAGCGCAGCCATGGCCTGGGTTTCGTTAAGCGGCTTGAAGGCCTCGCCTTTCTCGCGAGCGACGTCAAAGCGCACGGTGGCGCCCTTGGCGGTGCCGAGGTCGGCGTGGATTTCCCAGTATTCTTCAGGGTTGAACGCACGAATTTCGCGCTCGCGATCCACCACCAGCTTCACGGCAACCGATTGCACGCGACCGGCAGACAGGCCACGGGCGATCTTGGCCCACAGCAGCGGCGACACCATGTAACCCACCACACGGTCGAGGAATCGACGCGCCTGCTGGGCATTGACGCGGTCGATGTCCAGCTCGCCGGGCTTGGAGAAGGCTTCCTGAATCGCCTTCTTGGTGATTTCGTTGAACACCACGCGCTTGTAGCGGCTGTCGTCGCCACCGATGGCTTCGCGCAGGTGCCAGGCAATGGCTTCCCCCTCTCTATCCAAGTCGGTTGCGAGATAGATGGTGTCAGCATCCTTGGCGAGCCGGCGCAGCTCTTCGATGACCTTTTCCTTGCCCGGGAGGATCTCGTACTTGGCTTTCCAGCCGTTATCGGGATCGACGCCCATGCGGGAGACCAGTTGCTTGCGCGACTTCTCTTTCGGCGTGAGCACCGGGCCTTCGCCCGCAGCGGCCTTGCCGCGCTTGGCGGCAGGCTCTTTGCTGGCGCTAGCCGAACCGCTGGTGGGCAGGTCTCGGATATGGCCGATACTCGACTTCACCACGTATTGGTTACCCAGATACTTGTTGATGGTCTTGGCCTTAGCCGGGGATTCCACAATGACCAGCGATTTGCCCATGGATCAGAAAATTCCTGAATTCTAGAAGTGAAAGGCGGTTGGCGCCTGACGCGGCACCGCTATATATAGTGGCTACAAGATGAGGTCAAGCGCAGGGTTCGGCGCGCACTCAGCTTATACCTTCGAAAAAACACTCGGTTCGGCCTGCACCAAAGCAAAGCGTGGCACCTGTTCGCCGTCAACCTCGACCGACTCCAGGAACATGCTCAAGGGACGCACCCAAAAGCCGTAATCACCATACAGGGCTTGGTAGAAGACCACTTCTTCTTCTGTTTCCGAATGTCGCGCAATGCTGAATACGCGGTACTGCGGACCTTTGTAATGTTGGTAGAGCCCAGGTTGTAAAAGCATGGTTTGGCCCTCGCACAAATCTTTTCAAAATAAAAATAAAAAAAATTTCAGAAAAACAAAAACCGGGGCACTTGGCCCCGGCTTCCATCAACGTAACGCTTAAACGCGTTCGAAGACGGTGGAGATGCCTTGGCCGAGACCAATGCACATGGTGGCAACCCCGAGGCTGCCGCCATTTTGCTTCATCACGTTCAGCAGAGTGCCGGAGATACGCGCTCCGGAGCAACCGAACGGGTGACCCAAGGCGATCGCGCCGCCGTGCAGGTTAACCTTCTCGTTCATCTTGTCGAGCACTTTCAGATCTTTCAGCACTGGCAGGGCCTGTGCGGCGAAAGCTTCGTTGAGCTCGAAGAAGTCGATATCGTTGATACCAAGGCCCGCACGTTTAAGTGCTTTCTGGGTGGCCGGTACTGGACCATAGCCCATGATCGCCGGGTCCACACCTGCCACTGCCATCGAGCGGATCACCGCCAGCGGCTGGATGCCCAGGTCCTGTGCACGTTGCGCCGACATAACGATCATGCACGAGGCACCATCGGTGATCTGCGACGAAGTACCGGCTGTCACGGTGCCGCCCTTGGGGTTAAACGCTGGCTTCAACGCCGCCAGGCTTTCCAGGGTGGTTTCCGGACGAATGGTTTCGTCGTAGTCGAACAGTTTCAGGAAACCGTTCTCGTCGTAGCCCTGCATCGGGATGATCTCGTCCTTGAACTTGCCTTCCACCGTCGCCTTGTGAGCGAGCTGGTGGGAGCGCACGCCAAAGGCGTCCTGCTGTTCGCGAGTAATGCCGTGCATCTTGCCGAGCATTTCCGCGGTCAGGCCCATCATGCCCGAGGCTTTTGCCGCGTACAGCGACATGTGCGGGTTCGGATCGACACCGTGCATCATGCTCACGTGACCCATATGCTCGACGCCGCCAACCACGAATACGTCACCGTTGCCGGTCATGATCGCTTGCGCAGCAGTGTGCAGCGCGCTCATCGAGGAGCCACACAGGCGGCTGACGGTCTGGCCGGCAGCGGTGTGCGGGATCTGCGTCATCAGGGACGCCATACGGGCGATGTTCCAGCCCTGTTCCAGGGTCTGGTTGACGCAGCCCCAGATCACGTCTTCGACTTCGTTAGGATCAACCTTGACGTTGCGTTCCAGCAGTTTGCTGATCAGGTGCGCCGACATGTCTTCGGCACGGGTGTTGCGGTGCATGCCGCCCTTGGAGCGGCCCATCGGCGTACGACCGAAGTCGACAATCACGACGTCTCTTGGATTCAAGCTCATAAAATTTCACTCTCGCTCAAGTGTTGGGACGCTTAACCGAAGAACCGCTGGCCAGTCTTGGCCATTTCACGCAGTTTTGCGGTCGGGTGGTACAGCGCGCCCAAATCAGCGTACTGGTCAGCCAGGGCAACGAACTCGGCAACACCGATCGAATCGATGTAGCGCAGCGCGCCGCCACGGAATGGAGGGAAACCAATACCGTAGACCAGACCCATGTCGGCTTCGGCGGCGGTTTCGACAATGCCGTCTTCCAGGCAACGCACGGTTTCCAGGCACAGCGGGATCATCATCCAGTTGATGATGTCTTCGTCAGTGACTTCGCGCTGCTCGTAAACGATCGGCTTGAGCACTTCCAGCACCGACGGGTCGGCCACTTTCTTCTGCTTGCCCTTCTTGTCGGTCTCGTAGGCGTAGAAGCCCTTGCCGTTTTTCTGGCCCAGGCGCTTGGCTTCGTAGAGCACGTCGATCGCCGAACGGCGGTCGTCTTTCATGCGATCCGGGAAGCCTTCAGCCATCACGTCACGACCGTGGTGACCGGTGTCGATGCCGACCACGTCCATCAGGTAAGCCGGGCCCATCGGCCAGCCGAATTTTTCCATGACCTTGTCGATGCGCACGAAGTCCACACCAGCGCTGACCAACTTGGCGAAACCGCCGAAGTACGGGAACAGCACGCGGTTCACCAGGAAGCCCGGGCAGTCGTTGACCACGATCGGGTTCTTGCCCATTTTCTTGGCGTAGGCAACGGTGGTGGCAACAGCCAGCTCGCTGGACTTCTCGCCACGGATCACTTCAACCAGCGGCATCATGTGCACCGGGTTGAAGAAGTGCATGCCGACGAAGTTTTCCGGACGCTTGAGGGCCTTGGCCAGCAAGGTGATGGAAATGGTCGAGGTGTTGGACGCGAGGATAGTGTCCTCTTTGACCTTGTCTTCCACTTCGGCCAGTACGGCCTGCTTGACTTTCGGGTTCTCGACCACGGCTTCGACCACCAGGTCCACGTGACCGAAGTCGCCGTAGGACAGGGTTGGACGAATGCCGTTGAGCACTTCGGCCATTTTCGCCGCCGTCATGCGGCCTTTATCAACGCGGCCAACCAGCAGCTTGGCGGCTTCAGCCAGGCCCTGCTCGATACCGTGCTCGTTGATGTCCTTCATCAGGATCGGCGTACCTTTGGAAGCCGACTGATAGGCGATGCCGCCGCCCATGATGCCAGCGCCCAATACGGCAGCCTGCTTCACGTCGCGAGCGATTTCGTCGTAGGCCTTGGCCTTTTTCTTCAGTTCCTGATCGTTCAGGAACAGACCGATCAAGCTCTGCGCAGCAGAGGTCTTGGCCAGTTTCACAAAACCTGCCGCTTCGACTTCCAGAGCCTTGTCGCGACCGAAGTTCGCGGCTTTCTGGATGGTCTTGATCGCTTCAACCGGCGCCGGGTAGTTCGGGCCAGCCTGACCGGCCACGAAACCTTTGGCGGTTTCGAAAGCCATCATTTGTTCGATCGCGTTCAGCTTGAGCTTTTCCAGCTTCGGCTGGCGCTTGGCCTTGTAGTCAAACTCACCGGAAATGGCGCGCTTGATCAGTTCAAGGGCCGCTTCCTGCAGTTTCTCAGGAGCCACCACTGCGTCTACAGCGCCAACTTTCAGCGCGTCTTCAGCACGGTTTTCCTTGCCGGCGGCAATCCATTCGATGGCGTTGTCGGCACCGATCAGGCGCGGCAGGCGCACGGTGCCGCCGAAGCCAGGGTAGATGCCCAGCTTGACTTCCGGCAGGCCGATCTTGGCCGAGGTGGACATGACGCGGTAGTCCGCCGCCAGGCACATTTCCAGACCGCCACCCAAGGCGATACCGTTGATCGCGGCGACAGTCGGGACGTTGAGGTCTTCGAAATCACTGAATATCTTGTTGGCTTCGAGGTTGCCTGCAACAAGCTCTGCATCGGGCAGCTTGAAGTTCTCGACGAATTCGGTGATGTCGGCGCCGACGATGAAAACGTCCTTGCCGCTGCTGACGATCACACCCTTGATCGAAGCATCTGCCTTGATGGTGTCTACGGCCTGACGCAGTTCGTTCAGGGTTAGACGGTTGAACTTGTTGACGGACTCACCCTTGAGGTCGAATTTCAATTCGACGATGCCACTTTCAAGAGCCGTAACCGTGATGGCTTTACCTTCGTAAATCATCAACTGATCTCCACGATATGGAAGCTGAACAGTACACGTCGGACGCAGGCGAATGGCTTGGCAGGACGTTATTCGTCGATGCTACGCCAATCCACCCGTCACACCCGCCAACGCGATAGTCGGGATTCGTAGGAGCGATGCGCAATGCAAACGCTCAATTCATACGCCCGTTTGATTTGGGTACGTCACCTTCACGGAATTTCAGACAATTGTCAATCGCCCAAAACAGGGGCGCAAATGCGACTTTGCGGTCATTTCCGTTACGCGAAGATCTTCAACACGCGGGTACATGTGTGGCCATTCATAGAATCAATAGTTAGAAAAGTCGCCCTAATTCGCGGCAGCTTCCGTTTAAGAGGCTACGCTGGCGGGGACCTGGAGGAAAATTTATCAACGCTTGGACGAATGCCAAGCGTAAGATCAGCCCACACCGTTTTCCGGCCTGCCTGGCCAACCCGGCCCGATGTTGATGTCGGGCTTTTTATTGTCTCGGGAAATGTGGATGCAACACCGCAGGCCAGGCAGATCGGTTTCAGGCCAGGGCTTTGAGGGTGGCGTCGATTTGTTGCAACACACTCGCCTCGCCCTTCTCACCCCAATACAAGGTGATCATTTGCTGATCCGCCTCGACCTTGTAGACGTTGTCTGGCAATTTTTCGAAATGATTCAGCAGCGCCTGATCCTCGCAGACTTCCTGCCACTGATTCACCCAGACCCCAGGGGCTTTTTGCCAGTAACTCCAGCAGGCCGGCTGCTTGCCGCGTCGTGGCCGATGGTACTGCGCGCACGGGCTTGGCGGCTCCTGGCTGAGCCAGTGCGGCCACTCCACGGGCGCCAGTTGCATGGCCAGGCCGATGCGTCGCGCCTCCATGCGCAGGGCCATGCGACCGCTCTGGCCACGGGACGGCCGCAACCATGCCAGCGGACTCAAAACCACCAACAGGATTGACACCACTATCCAGACCGTCATATCAGTACTCCGTTTTTACAGGCATCGTTTTTTTAAATGAGCGCGTCCGGGTCACTTTGGAACCGCTGCGCTTGAAACCAGCCATACTTATCACTATTGCCATTCTCAGGAGGAGCACCTCATGCCCTACCACCATATTCTGGTCGCTGTAGATCTAACCGAAGAGTGCGACCCTGTAATCCACCGTGCTCGCGAACTGTCGGTGAGCAACGGTGCCAAGCTGTCCCTGGTGCACATCGTCGAACCGATGGCCATGGCCTTTGGCGGCGACGTGCCCATGGACCTGTCGCAACTGCAACAGCAGCAGTTTGACCAGGCTCGCGAGCGACTTGACCGGTTGATCATCAAGTACCCGGAGCTGTCCAAGGAATTCAGCCACCTGACCTACGGCCAACCGCGCCAGGAAATCCATCACCTGGCCAAGGAGCAAGGTTGCGACATGATCGTGGTGGGCAGTCATGGCCGCCATGGCCTGGCATTGCTGCTGGGCTCGACGGCCAATGACGTGCTGCACGGCGCGCCCTGTGACGTGCTGGCGGTGCGCCTGGCCAACAAGAACTGACAACACCATCCCCTGTTGGAGCTGCGATCCTGGGCTTGGTTTTTTAAAGCAAGATCAAAAGATCGCAGCCTTCGGCAGCTCCTACGGGGTTGCGATTCTGGGCCTGGTTTTTTAAAGCAAGATCAAAAGATCGTCCGAACGCGGCCCGAGCCTTCGGCAGCTCCTACGGGATCGCGGTACATACGAAAAGCCCGGCGCTCATCACTGGACGCCGGGCTTTTTTATTGCGGGGTTAATCAGGCGTCCAGCTCGGCCCAACGCTCCACCATCACTTCCAGTTCCGCCTGCAACTGTTCCAGCTGAGCAATCACCGCTGCGGTTTCCGCCGCAGGACGCTGGTAGAACGCGCTGTTGGCCATTTGCGCTTCAACCGCGGCGATCTGCTGCTCCATGGCTTCGATCTGGCCCGGCAAGGCTTCCAGCTCGCGCTGCAGCTTGTAGCTGAGTTTCTTCTTCGCCACTGGCGCTTCAACCGCAGCAGCCACAGGCGCCGCCTCGGCAGTCACCACCGCCGACGTCAGGTCGGCTTTACCCGATTTGCTCTCGGTCACGCCCAGCAGGCGCGGCGAGCCACCCTGGCGCAGCCAGTCCTGATAACCACCGACGTATTCGCGAACCTTGCCTTCACCTTCGAAGACCAGGGTGCTGGTCACCACGTTGTCGAGGAATGCCCGGTCGTGACTGACCATCAGCACGGTGCCATTGAAGGTCAGCAGGACCTCTTCCAGCAGCTCGAGGGTTTCCACGTCGAGGTCGTTGGTCGGTTCGTCGAGCACCAGCAGGTTGGCCGGTTTGCTGAACAATTTGGCCAGCAACAGACGCGCACGCTCACCACCCGACAGCGCCTTGACCGGCGTGCGGGCACGCTGCGGGCTGAACAGGAAGTCGCCCAGGTAGCTCAGCACGTGGCGGCTCTGGCCGTCGATGTCGATAAAGTCGCGGCCTTCGGCCACGTTGTCGATCACGGTCTTTTCCAGGTCCAGCTGATGACGCAACTGGTCGAAGTAGGCCACGTCGATGCGCGTGCCCTCCTCCACGGTGCCGCTGGTAGGCTGCAGGCCGTTGAGCATCAATTTGAGCAGCGTGGTCTTGCCGGTACCGTTGGCGCCAAGCAGGCCGATACGGTCGCCGCGCGCCAGGACCATCGAAAAATCCTTGATCAGGAACGGGCCGTCCGGATGCGCGAAGCTCACGTTCTCGAGGACCATCACCTGCTTGCCGGACTTGTCGGCAGTGTCCAGCTGAATGTTGGCCTTGCCGGTGCGCTCACGACGCTCGCTACGCTCGACGCGCAATGCTTTCAATGCGCGAACACGGCCTTCGTTACGGGTACGACGGGCCTTGATGCCCTGGCGGATCCAGACTTCTTCCTGGGCCAGCTTCTTGTCGAACAGCGCGTTGGCGGTTTCTTCAGCGGCCAGCGACGCTTCCTTGTGCACCAGGAAGCTGGCGTAGTCGCCGTTCCAGTCGATCAGGCCGCCGCGATCCAGTTCCAGGATGCGGGTCGCCAGGTTCTGAAGGAAAGAACGGTCGTGCGTGATGAACAGCACGGCGCCCTGGAAATCCTTCAGCGCTTCTTCAAGCCAGGCGATGGCACCGATGTCCAGGTGGTTGGTCGGTTCGTCGAGCAGCAGCAGGTCCGGCTCGGAAACCAGGGCCTGGGCCAGCAGCACGCGACGACGCCAGCCGCCGGACAACTGGGACAGGGTCTTGTCGGCCGGCAGTTGCAGGCGGCTCAGGGTGCTGTCTACCAATTGCTGCAAGCGCCAGCCGTCACGAGCTTCGAGGTCTTGCTGGACGTGCATCAGCTTGTCCAGGTCGGCGTCGGTGACGATGTTCTGGCTCAGGTGGTGATACTGCGCGAGCAGCTCACCAACGCCGTCCAGGCCTTCAGCCACCACGTCGAACACGGTCCGCTCGTCGGCTACCGGCAATTCTTGCGGCAATTCGCCAATCTTGAGGCCGGGGGCACGCCAAACGGAGCCGTCATCCGGCTTCTGGTCGCCCTTGACGAGCTTCATCATGCTGGACTTGCCAGTGCCGTTGCGGCCGATGATGCACACCCGCTCTCCACGGGCGATCTGCCAGGACACCTTGTCCAACAACGGCGTAGAGCCGAAAGCAAGGGACACATCGCTGAATTTGAGCAGGGTCATGAGCTTCTCCAAAAACCGGGCGCGCATTCTACCTGACTTGAGGCTGCAAAAGGCCGGCAATTTCAATGTCGGGGCACTCTGCATGACAAATGTTGCGAACTGATGCCAAGAGGCCGGCAAAGCTTTCGCCGGTCGCTGGCAAAAGGCTAAGCTACAGATTATTCAGTGGGGGTCCTGCCCGCACTTGTCATGATTTCTCTGCCCGGATGTCTCATGCGCAGTCGCCTTTTCAGTCTTTTTTCATGTTTGCTTCTTTCTGCCTCTGCCATCCAATCAGCCCAGGCGGTGGACCTGTCCACCCAGCGCCAATACTACGACGAAGCCAAGCGCGCGCTGGCCAAGGGCGATACCGGCCCTTATATGCGCTACAGCCAGGCCCTGGCCGATTATCCGCTGGAGCCTTACCTGGCGTATGACGAACTGACCGCGCGCCTGAAAACCGCCAGCAATGCCGAAATAGAGAAATTCCTCGCCGAGCACGGTGACCTGCCCCAGGCCAACTGGATGAAACTGCGCTGGTTGCGCTGGCTGGCCGAACGCGGCGACTGGGCACCCTTCGTCAAGTATTACGACCCCAAGCTCAACTTCACCGAGCTGGATTGCCTGAACGCGCAATACCAGATCGGTCACAACCAGAAATCCGAAGGCTACGCCAACGCCAACAAGCTGTGGCTCACCGGTAAATCCCTGCCTGCCGCCTGCGACGGCTTGTTCGGGGTGTGGGCCGCCGATGGTCAACTGACTGAACAGAAACGCTGGGAGCGCACCAAGCTCGCGGCCCAGGCGCGCAACTATCCGCTGGCCAACAGCCTGGTCAACGGCCTCACCACCCTCGCCCCCCGCGGCCGCTTGCTGGTGGATGTAGCGCAGAAGCCCGAGCTGCTCAACCAGCCGTCACGTTTCACCCCGGCCGATGAGCCGATGTCCGACGTCGTCAGCCTTGGCCTGCGCCGCCTGGCGCGCCAGGACCCGGACAAGGCCATGGCCCTGCTCGACGGCTATGCCAGCAGCATGCATTTTTCCCGCGATGAAAAAGTTGCCATTGCCCGGGAAATCGGCCTGACCCTCGCCCGCCGGTTTGACGCCCGGGCGCTGGAGGTGATGACCAAGTACGACCCTGAGCTGCGCGACAACACCGTTTCCGAATGGCGCCTGCGCCTGTTGCTGCGCCTGGCGCGTTGGGATGATGCCTATCAGCTGACTCGCCGCCTGCCCCAGGACCTGGCGACCACCAACCGGTGGCGCTATTGGCAGGCCCGCAGCCTGGAACTGGCCCAACCGCAGAACCCGGAAGCGCAGACGCTGTACAAGGGCCTGGCCCGCGAGCGTGACTTCTATGGCTTCCTGGCCGCCGATCGTTCGCAATCGCCCTACTCGCTGAACAACAAGCCGCTGGTGTTGAGCCAGGCGCTGATCAACACTGTGCGCAATACACCGGGCATTCGCCGCGCGCTGGAGTTTCATGCTCGCGGGCAGATCGTCGACGGTCGCCGCGAGTGGTATCACGTCAGCCGCCACTTCAACCGCGATGAAATGGTCGCCCAGGCCAAACTGGCCTATGACCTGAAATGGTATTTCCCGGCGATCCGCACCATCAGCCAGGCGCAGTACTGGGACGACCTCGATATCCGCTTCCCGATGGCCCACCGCGAAACCCTGGTGCGTGAAGCCAAGGTCCGCGGCCTGCATTCGAGCTGGGTCTTCGCCATTACCCGCCAGGAAAGCGCCTTCATGGACGACGCCCGCTCCGGCGTCGGCGCCAGCGGCCTGATGCAGCTGATGCCAGCCACCGCCAAGGAAACTGCACGCAAGTTCAGCATTCCCCTGGCTTCGCCTCAGCAAGTGCTCAACCCGGACACGAACATCCAACTCGGCGCCGCCTACCTGAGCCAGGTCCACGCCCAGTTCAACGGCAACCGCGTCCTCGCCTCCGCCGCCTACAACGCCGGCCCGGGCCGCGTACGCCAGTGGCTGCGCGGTGCCGATCACCTGAGTTTCGACGTGTGGGTGGAGAGCATTCCGTTCGATGAAACCCGGCAGTACGTGCAGAACGTGTTGTCGTATTCGGTGATCTACGGGCAGAAGCTCAATTCGCCGCAGCCGCTGGTGGATTGGCATGAGCGGTATTTTGATGATCAGTAAGATACGGTGAAGCAAGATCAAAAGATCGCAGCGGTGCCCCCGTAGGAGCTGCCGAAGGCTGCGATCTTTTGACTTTTGCTTCTGATCTTCAAACCCAAATCGCATCCCACAACGGATAATCACCAACCCGCCGAACCAACCCCGCCCGCAACGGATTCATGACGATGTACCTCGCCGCCCCCTTGATATCTTCATCGCGTCGCAACGCGCGGTCGTAATACCCCCTCTGCCACACTCGCCCCTGATCTCCACGCAGCAGATTGATCGAACGGCTGCTCCTGGACTTGATGCGACACATCAATTCCGCGAGCGTCCCGTGCTTAAGCTCAATCAGCCAATGCAGATGATCCGGCATCACAACACATGCCATGGAACTGATCGCCGCCCCCTCATCGGCGCAGCGCAATTGATCCACCAACAGGCGGCCCAAGCGCCAGTCAGCAAACACCGGCTGGCGCTGATGAGTGACTGCTGTCAGCAGATAAATACGACCCTGCTCAGAAAATCTGGACGTACGCAGGCGACATCCGTTTGCGGCGATGGGCATTCCGTTGCCCTCCCTGAAACATGCAGATTACTCAAGGTTAGCCCAGCGATTTAAAGCCGCTGATTTGCGCGATTTCTGCATATTTCCGAGTGCCGATCCCTGGTCGGTTACTTAGTCGGTTACTTAGTCGGTTACTTAGTCGGTATTGGGACAGCCAGTGCCACTCATTCACGCCCCTTCATGCCCATCACTGAACTGCAACGCCGCCAACCGCGCATACAGCGCATTCCCCGCGATCAGCTCCTGATGCGTCCCCACGGCGACCAATTTGCCCTGATCCATCACCGCGATGCGGTCGGCGTTTTTCACCGTGGCCAGGCGGTGGGCGATGACCAGGGTGGTGCGGTTTTTCATCAGGCTGGGCAGCGCTTGCTGAATCAGGTGTTCGCTCTGGGCATCGAGGGCGCTGGTGGCTTCGTCGAGCAGCAGGATGGGGGCGTCCACCAGCAGCGCGCGGGCGATGGCCAGGCGTTGGCGCTGGCCGCCGGACAAGCCCAGGCCGCCGTCGCCGAGGTGGGTCTGGTAGCCGTCGGGCATCTGTTCGATGAAGTCGTGGGCATAGGCGATTTTCGCCGCTTCCTGCACCTGGGCCAGGGTGGCGTCCGGCCGGCCATAGCGGATGTTCTCTTCAACGCTGCCGTAAAACAGCGCCGGGTTCTGCGACACCAGCGCGAAGCAGCGGCGCAGGTCCAGGGGGTCGAGCTGGGTCAGTGGCACGCCATCGAGCAGGATGCGCCCGGCGATCGGGTCGTAGAAGCGCAGCAGCAGGTCATACACCGTCGACTTGCCAGCCCCCGAAGGCCCGACCAGGGCCAGGGTTTCGCCGGCATGGATGGTCAGGCTCAGGCCATCGACCGCGTAGCTGTCCGGCCGCGAGGGGTAGGAAAAACGCACATCCTCCAGCACCAGGTCGCCGGCGACCCGCTCGGGCAGGGTTACCAGCCCCGAGGTCGGCGGCTGAATGATGTTTTCCGAGCGCAGTAACTCGGCAATGCGCTCGGCGGCGCCAGCGGCACGTTGCAGTTCACCAATCACTTCGCTCAAGGTGCCGAACGCGCTGCCGACGATCAGGCTGTAAAAAACGAAAGCCGCCAGCTCGCCCGCGGAAATCCGCCCGGCAATCACGTCCATGCCGCCCACCCACAACATCACCCCCAC
>NZ_JADEVO010000041.1 GCF_017114825.1 Pseudomonas gregormendelii
GAGCACAAGGTCGGCAGCCTCGCGCTTGAATTCAGCGGAAAAGGAACGGCGTTGTTTGGTCATCTGACACCTCGATCTGGCGAGCATTCTCGCCTAAATGGGTGTCCGGTTTCATTAGACCACTACAGGTTGGGTGAATCATGAAGAGTGAACAGGTCGAAGGTGTTGCAGAAAAACTCGCCGGCAAGGCGCAGAGCGCGGTCGGCAGGTTGTTGGGTGATTCGAAGGTTGAAGCTGAAGGTGCTGGACACCAGGTTGCTGGTCAACTGACCAAAACCTATGGCGACACGCTCGACAACGTATCGACGTTTGTTAAGGAAAAACCGGTTGCTGCACTGGCGATAGGTGCAGCAGTGGTGCTTTTGGTGAGTCGGTTCCTGCGCCGCTGAGCCAGATGTAGAGGACTTTCAGCCGGAACGTACCCTCATGTTTTCACTCCCCCTCGTACTCGCTGGGATTGTCTGTCAGTAGGGTGCGGGGGCGGTGATTAGCTAGCCTCTTTGCAGGCAAACGGCCTACTCATCTAACCTCTCGGTTTAGCGCTGCTCGTGGGCAACTGTGACCCTGGGTTTTGAGTTCTGTCGGCCGAAAACTAAGTTAGAGTGTTCGTTCTCAAGGACCCTCCACTCGATTCGCATAGTCGCGCCAAGCGGTTGCAGCGAACGGAACGGGCAAAAAAACCGTACATCAATCGTTGTTTGAAGAATGAATCGTCCGCTGTTTGTTTCTCTGGATGGGCCCAAGGGAGCCGGAAAAACCACATTGTTGGAGGCCGTTACGAAAGTACTGAGGGCAGACAACAAAATGGTGATCCGACTCTGCGAGAAAAAAAGCGATCCCTACAGGGGTGAAACAATGGCCCTGGTGAACAAACTCGTCAGGCATCCCTCCCGGGATCTGGAGTTGGAGGTTTGTGAGCGCCTGGCTGATAGCCGTAACTGGATTACCCGGCATGTGCTGGCTAAACAGCCACAAGGCAGCATCGTCCTGATCGATCGCTGGTACCCGTCTGATGCCGCGTTTCGCCGGATCGTCCCGTTTGCGGAAATTCTCCAGTTGAACATTGATCGAAACGTGCAAGTGCCAGACCTGCACGTCGGGGTTGTCACCGCCCCTGAAGTTTCATGGGCGAGGGCCGCGGCACGCCGGCGTGGGCTGAGCAGTACCGTGATCCACAAGCTGGAAGAACAGGTCGCTTGTACCCAGGCGTTCGAGCGAGCGGTTGCAGATCACGGCTGGGTGTTATGCCGTAATGAAGGAACGATCGAAGACGCAACGATGCAGGTGGTTTCTGAGATCCATAAAGTCCTTCGATGCCCGTAGGCGAAGTTCACCGCACTGGTTCGTGTTCATGAGAATGTGAGACCTGCTCAACAGTGGCTGTTCTGGACGACTCTTGATTGATCATCGAGAGGCCTGGCGAAGTTGCTCGATTATCTTGCGTGCGCGGTTTGCTCCCACGTCCACATGGATGTCTACCATCGGCTTGGGGCCGAACTCGAGCATGTTCCGGTACTGAGCTTCGATAACGACCTTATCCTCATCAAAGGTCATGGCCGTCTGGATCAATACGTTCCTGCGTCTTACATCGCTGACCAGGATGGAGTCGGTCGCACCGCGAGCCCGAAGGGTTGTTCGCAACTGCTGGCGAATCGTTTAATGCTCGTCCTGAAGAGTAATATTCACAGTCGTGATGGCATGTATGGGAGTTACGGTATTTATCAATAGCGCTCGGATGGCGATGATTTGGTAACTCCAATAACAATCAGCCTCATGGGTAACTTGATATGCGTACTTCTCAATCCAAATTACACATCGGTATTGTTGGCGGTGGTATTGCCGGCGTGGGTCTGGCCCTTGACCTGTGCCGTCATTCCCACCTGAGTGTGCAGCTGTTCGAAGCGGCACCAGCCTTTGGCGAGGTCGGAGCAGGTGTCTCCTTCGGCGCCAATGCCGTTCGAGCCATCGCGGGTCTGGGTATTGCCGAACCCTACCGCAAGATTGCCGACCAGACTCAGGACCCCTGGCAGGACATCTGGTTCGAATGGCGTCGCGGTGAAGATGCCGGTTATCTGGGCGCAAGCCTGGCCGAAGGGGTAGGGCAGTCATCGGTACACCGTGCTGACTTTCTCGATGCCCTGGCCAGCCAGTTGCCCGAAGGAATCGCCCAGTTCGGTAAACGTGCAGTCAGCGTAGAGCAGGATGGCGAACAGGCTCGCGTGGTGTTCACCGATGGCACTGAGCATCGCTGCGATCTGCTGATCGCTGCCGACGGTATCAAGTCTTCAATTCGTGATCATGTGCTTAGCGGTCTTGGCTACCCCCTGGTGGCGCCGCGGTTCAGTGGTACCTGCGCGTACCGCGGGATGATCGACAGTGAACAGCTGCGCGCAGCCTACCGGGCCCGGGGGGTCGATGAGCATTTGATTGACGTGCCGCAGATGTACCTGGGACTTGACGCGCACATTCTCACCTTCCCCGTTAAACAAGGCCGGTTGATCAACGTCGTCGCCTTTATTTCCGACCGCAGTCGCCCTGATCCCACCTGGCCAAGCGATGCGCCATGGGTGCGCAATGCCAGCCAGGAAGAAATGCTGTCCGCCTTCGATCACTGGGGTGACGCTGCAAAGGTGCTGCTCGAATGCATTCCGGCACCCACTCTTTGGGCGCTGCATGAGCTCGATGAATTGCCGGGCTACGTGCACGGCCGCGTGGGGCTGATAGGCGATGCTGCGCACGCCATGTTGCCCCACCAGGGCGCTGGTGCAGGTCAGGGGCTGGAAGACGCCTGGCTGTTGGCGCGCTTGCTCGCCGATCCGCAGGTCCTGGACAGTCAGCCACAAGCAGTGCTGGCGGCTTACGACGCTATCCGTCGTCCACGTGCCTGCCGTGTGCAGCGCACCTCATGGGAAGCCGGGGAGCTTTATGAAATGCGTGATCCAGTTGTAGCCGATGACGAACAACTGCTGGGCAAAACCCTCGCCGAGCGTTTCGACTGGCTGTGGAATCACGATATGCAGTCCGACCTTCAAGAGGCGCGTGCCCAGTTAGGTTGGCGAGCATCTGCCTAACGACGCCATGATTCTCGCGGCGATCGCCGCACCGGTTTGTGCCAGGTACCACGCAGCCTGTACCAGGACGATATCCAGGCGGGCAGGCTGGTGGAGGTGCTTGCGGCACATTGCTGCGTGACCCGTTCAGAGCGCAGCTTTCACCTGCAAACCGAACACCAGCGCATTGTCGATGTCCTGCCCGGAAAACGCGCCTGGTTCGATGATGTATTGCACATTCGGGCGCAGCGTCAGCCAGGGAGTGGCCTGGTAGCCGTAGCCAAGCTCGATCAACTGTTCGGCACTGTCCAGATTCGGAAACGATGCGCCATTGGCGAGCGCAGCGTCCTGCTGCACATCCCGGCTGCGAGGGTTGGGCACCGCCCGGCCATAGCCCAGGGCGACGGTGTCACGCGGGCGACTTTCGAACGGTTTGTACAGCACCACGCCGGTGCCGTACCACTTGCTGAACGGTGAAGCCGCTTCGCTGGCCGCCGAGTATTGGCCGAAGGCGTGCAGACTGCGGCCTTCGGACGATTGCGAACGCCACACGGCCTGATCAACCAGCAGGTAATGACCGCCGCGGCCGGACACTTTTTTATCGCTGCCGATGCGTTTCACATCGGAACTGTCGTAGTAGTAGCCAACCTTGTACTCGCCGGGCAACTCACCGGCATGCTTGTACACCAGTTCGATCGGCACCACGGTGCCGGTCGTATTTTTCGGGCCCGGATGCCAGGCACGGCTGGAATTGCCGTTGCTCTCGGGATCGACATTAAAGGCCGCCACGCGCAGTTGCCAGGCCGACGACAGGTCGTACTTCACGCGCACGCCCAAGTGGGCGTTGGGGTAGTTGGTCCAGCCACTCCCGCCGGACATGTTCAGCGGATGGCCGCAGAAACCGGCGTTCATGAAGTTGCAGAGAATGCCACTGTCCAGGCCCCCGAGGTCGTTGCCCATGGCCATGTAGCCCAGTTTCACGTTGAGCGCCGGGGTGAACAGGCTGCGCTCGTAACTCAGTTCGGTCAGGCGAGTGTAGAGACCGCCGTAGTTTTCCTGGATGGGCAGACGGTTGCCGACCAGATCCTCGGAGGCGCTATTGCCGCGTCGGTCGTTGATGGTCAGTTGAATCTTGCCGGCGTTATCCACGCCATACAGTTTGCTCAGGTCGAACTGCGCGCCGAGCTTGATGTTCTGCGAGTAACGGGCCGAACGGTGCAGGCCGCCATCGGCGTTGTAGGCGGTTTCGCCGCTGTAATCGCCGGTGAATTTGATGCCGTCCTGATCCATTTGTTGGCGCAGACCACCCCAATCACCGGTCAGGGTGTTGCGGGTCAGAAGGTTAGAATCGGTGTCGGCGAAGGCGGGCAGGGTGGCGCTGCAGGTCAGGCCCAGCAGCAAGCCGTTGAGCCAGCCTGCATGGGAAAAGCGAACAGCCAAAAACATGGGAGACTTCCTGGTGCAATCTTGAATGATTTCGTAAAGCGGCGCGGCACCCGCAGGCGCAGCGCACAGAGAGATTGCCTGCCAGCGAGGCGGGCACAGCGGCTTACGGCAAGGCGTAAGCCATCACGTAGTCGCCGCGATCGGTCGACTGGCGCGCACCACCGGCGGTGATGACGATGTACTGCTTGCCGGTCTTAGGGGAAACGTAGGTCATCGGGCCGCCCTGACTGCCGACTGGCAGGCGGGCTTTCCACACCTCTTCACCGTTGGCGCTGTTGAAGGCGCGCAGGTAGAAGTCCTGGGTGCCGGCAATGAAGATCAAGCCACCTTGAGTCGACAGGGTGCCGCCCAGGGTTGGCAGACCGATCTTGATCGGCAGGTGCATGCGAATACCCAGGGGACCGGTGTCTTCTACGGTGCCGACCGGAACCTGCCAGGCAACTTTCTGCGTCTTCATGTCGATGGCGGTCAGCGTGCCGAACGGCGGAGCCTGACAAGGAATACCGGCAACCGACAGGAAGCGGTTTTTGTTCACGGCATACGGCGTGCCCTTGAGCGGCACGGCGCCCATGCCAGTGTTCAACGATTCGCCACCGGAAGCGGCTTGAGCCTTGTTCTGCGACGGGATCATCTGAATCCACAGGCCCAGGCGCATGTCGTTGACGAAGATGAAGCCGTGCACAGGGTCGGTGGAGATGCTGCCCCAATTCATGCCACCCAGCGAACCTGGGAAACTCAGCGATTTGTCGGTACCTGGCGCGGTGTACAGCCCGTCATAACGCATCGATTTGAAATCGATTCGGCACAACAGCTGGTCGTACGGCGTTGCACCCCACATGTCGGATTCGGTCAGGTGCTGAGCACCAATCTGCGGCATGCCCACCGATTTCGGCTGGGTTGGCGAGTAGGGTTCGTCAGGGATGTTTGCCGCCTTGACCGGTACTTCTTTAACGTCGGTCAGCGGCTTGCCGGTGGCGCGATCAAGCACGTAGATCTGCCCGGCCTTGGTGCCGATGACCAGCGCCGGTACGGTGTTTCCGTCCTTGGTGAAGTCGATCAGGCTCGGCTGCATCGGCAGGTCGAAATCCCAGAGGTCGTTGTGAACGGTCTGGTAGACCCAGCGTTCTTCACCGCTGGTGGCGTCCAGCGCCAGGATCGAGGCGCCGTAGGTGTGATCGAGCTTGCTGCGCTCCACGCCATAGATATCGGTGGAGGAACTGCCCATCGGCAGGAATACGGTATTGGTTGCCGCGTCGTAAGACATTGGCGCCCAGCTGTTCGGGGTGCTGCGCACATAGGTACTGCCGTCTGCCGGTGCCTTTTTATCCTGCGGATTGCCCGGGTCGAAGGCCCAACGCATGGCGCCGGTCATCACGTCGAAACCACGGATCACGCCACCGGGCATGTCGGTTTGCACGTTGTCGGCCACGCGACCGCCAACCACCACGGTGGTGCCGGCCATCAACGGGGCGGAGGACAACTGATAGTAGCTGTCCGGCACATCACCCAGGCCTGCCTTCAGATCGACCTGACCGTTGTTGCCGAAACCCTGGCAGAACTCACCGGTGTCGGCATCGACCGCGATCAGGCGGGCATCAATGGTGTTGGTCAGCAAACGCCGCTGGCAATTGGCTGCCGGGGCAGGTGTGGCTTCGATAATGCTTGAGTTGTCTGGTTGAGCGATCGCCTTGGTGGCATCGAAATACGCCATGCCACGGCAACGCTGCCAGACTTTTGACTGCGCGTTGATCGGGTTTTTCCAGAGTTCCTTGCCGGTATCGGCGTCCAGCGCGATCAGGTTGTTGTGCGGGGTGCAGATGAACACCTTGTTGCCTATCTGCAGCGGGGTGAGCTGGTCTTCAGCGCCGTTGCCATCACTTTGGGCGACGTCACCGGTGTGATAAGTCCACGCCACTTTCAGCTTGTCGACGTTGGTGCGATTGATTTGATCCAGTGCGGCGAAGCGGCTGCCACCTTCGGTATTGCCGTAGTGGGCCCAGTCCTTTTGCGCTTTATCCGGCTCGACCGGCGTAAGTCCCGGGCCTGTGCCGGTCGCGGCCACTGTCGGATGTGCAACGAACATATTGCCGGCGGCCACCGCCAGTCCGACTGCCAGTACGGCAGCGATGCCATGAGCGCCACGGCCCGGAACGCCGCCGTTTGCCCGCTTGAGCAGCGGATACACCAAGGTCACGGCCAAGCCAATCGCGCTGAACATGAACAGGCGCGAAAACACCGGCCAGAACACCAGGCCCGCGTCGCTGATGGCCCAGATGGCGGTATCCGCCAAAAATGCAGCAAACAGCCAGGCACCCGCCAGTTTGAAACGAGCGATCAGCAGACCGGAAGTGGCCATCACCAGCCCACCCACCAGGAAGTACCAGGAACCTCCAAGGCTGACCAGTTTCACGCCGCCTGCCGCCAGTGCCAAGCCGAGCAGGGCGATGATCACGCCCAGCCCGACCAGAATGAATTTTGATATGCCCGAGAGGCGTTGACTCTGCTTCACGTTGAGTATCCCGCTGAAATGATGTGAGCATTATATGGATAGGTAACTATCTAGTTAAACCATAATTTCAGGGAAAGCGCATTTCGTTGCATTGCCGCGCCCGATCAAAGACGGGCGCGAAGCAGAGATTTTGCAAAGGTTGCTGAGGCGTCCGCGAAAGTCTGAAATTTGTCAGGCCACAGACGAATATCGACAGGTTTGGACCACTGCGTACTGGTGCGAATTTCAGACTCTGACGTTAACCATCGATAATTAACCGACGTATGGCGAGTGGCACGTCGGCGTATTCAGTCGTTGCACTCACGTCGCACCACTGCATCATGGCTGCACAATCCATTGTCGAATTTGTGCCAGTGTTGCCGTCGCACCCCCGCAAGCAACAATCAGCACCTTCCTGTACGGCACCAGGGAGTGGTGATTGTAGGCTAGGGACAGCGCAGCGCCGCAGGCAGGCTCGACGAGTACGCGATGATCAAACAGAAATCGCTCGCAGGCATCCAGGGCTGCCTGGTCGGTCACTACGACGCTGTCGATTTGATGAGTGTTGGTGTATTGGAAGGCCTGATCGCAAATTCGCTTTGCTCCCAACGATGTCGCAATCGATTCGATCCGCTCTAACTCAACCGGTTTACCAGCAACCACTGCAGCATGGAACGACGCGGCTCCTTCAGTTTCAACGGCGATGACCGGAACGTCATGCCAGCCGTTTCGCTGCAAGCCTTCAACAATGCCGCACAGCAGGCCGCCACCACCGACTGAAAGGACTATCACATCAGGTTTCTGACCAGCTTGCGCCACTTCATCAATCAGAGAGGCATGTCCAGACCATAGCAGCGGATCATTGAAGGGGTGAATGAATGCTTTTTCTGGTGACATCAGCGTCAACGCCAGCTCATTCGCTTCTTGCCACGAGTCTCCGTGGACGATGACCTCCGCTCCTTCCAGGTTCAGCAATTCCTTCGCGCGCTCACTCGTCGTTTTGGGAACCACCACTGTTACAGGTATACCTAGTTGGCGTCCCGCGTAAGCGACTGCAAGACCAGCGTTACCTCCGGAAGAGGACACAAAATGCGTGGCCCCATGACGGTGGTGCGTTTCGCAAGCGTGGCCGACGCCACGGATCTTGAAAGATCCGCACGGCTGTAAAGCATCCATCTTCAGCCAAACGGAACGCTCTGCAACAGCGCTGAGTGGTCGGGATTCGATGAGGGGAGTATTGATATGCAGAGGCATGGTCACAATTCCAGTATACGAGGAAGGTTGGTGGTTGAAGCTGTCGTCTCAGCCGCGGTTCGGGGCCAATGCTTGGACTTCGATTTCTCGAATATCCTAAAGGTTGAATCTGATCCGCGCCCCCTGGAAAAAGTTTGGCAGCCTGCGCTGCAACCGCGCTTGAAAAAGCTGGGACCCATTAACCGACCTGGCGAAGCTGTTACCCGGATTTTCAGGCAAAAAAAAGCTGCCTGGAGTGGCAGCGGAAAAACAGCAGGCGTTGAACAGCCTGAGTATTACTGCTGGAAAGTGACAAAGCGATGACGTTTTTTGACATTGCAGCGATGGCTAAACACAGTTCAACCACACGCCTGCCAGCCAGGCCTGTCTTAATAGACCTGAGGCACAATGAGCTCCGATGGCGTCGGGTTGCGGGAGTAGTCCTCCTGCCGCACGCGTTGAGGCAGTTCGATCACAGGTAGCTCCACTTCCTCATAGGGCATTTGCCCAAGCAGATGATGGATGCAGTTGAGTCGGGCTTTTTTCTTGTCGTCGGCTTGCACCACCCACCACGGTGCTTCGGCGATGTGGGTGCGTTCGAGCATGATTTCCTTGGCCTTGGTGTAGGCTTCCCAGCGCCGCCGGGACTCCAGATCCATGGGGCTGAGTTTCCACTGCTTGAGCGGGTCATGAATGCGGCTGAGAAAGCGCAAACTCTGTTCCTGGTCGGAAATGGAGAACCAGTATTTGATCAACTGAATGCCGGAGCGTGCGAGCATCCGCTCAAACTCTGGCACTGTGCGGAAAAACTCTTCGTACTGATCGTCATTGCAAAACCCCATGACCTTTTCGACCCCGGCGCGGTTGTACCAACTACGGTCGAACAGCACAATTTCACCTGCTGCCGGCAAGTGCGAGACGTAACGCTGGAAGTACCATTGAGTACGTTCGCGGTCGTTGGGTGCAGGCAGGGCAGCGACGCGGCATACCCGAGGATTGAGTCGCTGGGTGATGCGCTTGATGACACCACCTTTGCCAGCAGCATCGCGTCCTTCGAACAGGATCACCACTTTGTGGCCGGTCTTGACCACCCAGCTTTGCAATTTCACCAGTTCGCCCTGCAAGCGGAACAGTTCGCTGAAGTAAATCCTGCGGGCGGCTTTTTCGCTGCTTTCGCCGACGTGCTCATCAAACAGCGCGTTCAGGTCATGGCCGTCTTCGGATAATTCCAGTTCCAGCTCTTCATCGCTGTGATCCAGCAATTCACGGTGGATGCGCTGCATCAAGGCGTCTTCTACAGAGGACATGGGCGGAACTCGCGTGGTGGGGGATGGCAAAGTCTTAGTCGCATTTTGTTACTGACAAATGACACCAGAAGGCGTGATTGCGACAGGAGAGGGGGACAAACGGGCGTTTTGCCACTGCACTTTCATAAAACCGTAACAAGTTTGTTGCAGAGTTGCCGAGCCCGAAATCACAAGGATTTTCCTGAATGAAACGTCTGATGAAGTCTGCTGCACTCGCCGTTGCGGTTTCTCTCAGTGCCACGTCGGTGTTTGCTGCCGAGAGCGTCCGCCTGACTGGTTCCGGTGCGAGTTTCCCTGCCCCGATCTACCTCACCTGGTTCAAGGATTTCAGCAAGAAAACCGAAGGCGTCACGGTTGACTACCAGTCCAAGGGGAGCGGTGCGGGTGTACAGGACTTCCTGAACAAGACCGTCGACTTCGCCGCCAGCGACTCGGCGATGAAAGGCGAAGACATCGCCAAGGTTGCCGAAGGCGTGCAATTGCTGCCGATGACGGCCGGTGAAATTGTTCTGGCGTTCAACCTGCCGGGCAATCCTAAAGAGCTCAAGCTGCCTCGCGATGTTTACTCCAACATCTTCCTGGGCAAGATCACCAAGTGGAACGATCCGAAGATCGCCGCCGCCAACCCGGGCCTGAAACTGCCTGACATGCCGATCACCGTAGTGGTGCGTGCAGACTCCAGCGGTACCACGGCTGTATTCACCAAGCACTTGGCAGCGATCAACGCTGAGTTCCAGAAAGACTTGGGCGAAGGCAACACCGTCAACTGGCCTGCCAGCGACAAATTCATCAAATCGCCGAAAAACGATGGCGTGACCGCCACTGTTCGCCAAACCCCGGGCGCGATTGGCTACATTGAGTACGGCTTCGCCAAACTGGCCAAGGTTGACTTTGCCCAACTGCAGAACAAGGCCGGCAAGTACGTGGTTCCAAACGCCGAAAGCGGCGCCGAAGCCCTGGCTGCGGTGAAAATGCCGGAAAGCCTGGTGGCCTGGTTGCCGGATCCGGATGGCGCGAATTCCTACCCGATCACTTCCTACACCTGGATGATCTTCCGCAAGGACAACGGCAACCCGGCTAAAGCCAAGGCCATGCGCGAGATGGTTGAGTACAGCCTGACTGAAGGTCAGAAGATCGCCGATTCGATGGGCTACATCCCATTGCCTCAGTCGGTTGTCGATCAAGTTCGCAAAGCTTCCGCCAACATCCAGTAAGGCTCGCCAGGTCGCTCTCGGCATGGGTTGTCAGCCATGCCGGGAGCGTTCCCCCCTTGTTCCGGAATTAGCCAATGAACACACCTTTTGTCGTACCGGTTAACCCGGGTTCCGCCTGTCAGCCGCCCTCTACGAAGGATTTCCTGGTTGATCGCACCTTCCGTGCGCTTGCGCGAATAGGGGTGGTTCTGATTCTGGCGTTGGTCTTCGCCTTGGTGTTCGAGGTGGGACGCAAGGCCCTTCCAGGCATGGAGAAGCACGGTTTTGACGTCATCTTCGGCAGCGTCTGGGACGTTAACCAAGGCAAGTACGGCATTCTGCCGGCCATTTGGGGCACGCTCTACAGCGCCCTGATCGCGTTGCTGATCGCAGGCGTTTTCGGCGTCAGCATGGCGATTTTCCTCACCCAGGATTTCCTGCCGGCGAAATTGGCGGCCGTGTTTCGCACTATCGTCGAGTTACTCGCGGCCATCCCCAGCGTCGTTTATGGCTTGTGGGGGATTTACGTGGTGATACCGGCGATCCGCCCTCTCACGGCGTGGTTGAACAGCGAACTGGGTTGGATTCCTTTTTTCGGCACGTCCTTGAGTGGGCCGGGGCTGCTGCCTGCGGCGTTGGTACTGGCCATCATGATTCTGCCGACCATCGCTGCCGTTTCGCAGGACGCCCTCACCGGCGTACCGATGAAAACCAAACAGGCCGCCTACGGCATGGGGACCACCCATTGGGAAGCAATTCTTAAAGTGATGGTGCCCTCCGCGGCGACCGGTATTTTCGGCTCCCTGGTCCTCGGCCTGGGTCGTGCGCTGGGTGAAACCATGGCGCTGGCCATGCTGGTGGGCAACGCGAACAATATTTCGCTTTCTCTGTTTGCTCCAGCTAATACCCTGGCAGCCTTGTTGGCGCTGAACTTCCCCGAAGCCGGGCCCAACGAGATTGAGGTGTTGATGTATGCAGCTCTGGTGCTGATGTTCATCACGCTGCTGGTGAACGTCCTCGGTTCCATGATCATGCTCTACGCCCAGCGGGGTAACAAATGATGACTGACCTCACGTCCGCTATAACCGCAGTCCCCAGCCTGCAGCGCAAGTTCGAAGGCCGCGCCCTGCGCAGCCTGGTGTTGACCACGCTGGTTTGGACCGGTGCGTTGCTGGCCAGCGTCCCGCTGATTTCCGTGCTCTATATGCTGATCATGCGGGGCGGGGCACGCCTGAGCCTGGAAGTCTTCACCGAATTGCCGCCCACCGGTTTCGAGACGGGCGGTGGCTTCGGTAACGCGATGGCAGGCACCTTCGTGATGGTCGGTATCGCGGCCGCCATCGCGGTTCCGGTCGGCATCATGGCCGCCATTTTCCTGGCTGAACTCGGGCCCGACAGCAAGCTGGCAAATGCCGCGCGCTTTGCCGCCAAGATGCTCACGGGGCTGCCTTCCATCCTGGCCGGGGTGTTTGCCTACGCCCTGGTGGTGATGACCACCGGTACCTACTCGGCGCCGGCAGGTGGCGTGGCACTGGCGGTACTGATGCTGCCCATTGTCGTGCTGACGGCTGAAGAGTCGATGAGGATGGTGCCCAAGATCATGAAGGATGCCGCCTACGGCATGGGCTGCACCCGCTCGCAAGTGATCTGGAAAATAATCTTGCCGACCGGCATGCCGGCAATCCTCACAGGCGTGATGCTGGCCGTGGCACGCGCTGCGGGCGAAACCGCGCCGTTGTTGTTTACCGCGCTGTTCAGCAACTACTGGATCTACCACGACGGCAGCCTGGCGGTGATGAATCCGACGGCATCGCTTGCCGTGCTGATTTACAACTTCTCCGGCATGCCCTTCGACAACCAGTTGGAGCTCGCATGGGCAGCCTCGCTGGTGCTGGTGATGATCGTGCTGGTCGTGAATATTTTCAGCCGCATTTTCGGCAAGCCCAAGTACTGAGAACGGGAGCATCTGAATTTTGAACGTATCAACTGCGCAAATAGCCGCTCCGTTTGTTACCCAGACACCGGTGGTCATGGACTGCAAGCTCGACAAGATTTTCTACGGCAATTTCATGGCGGTACGTGACAGCCATGTGCCAATTGAGAAAAACAAGATCACCGGCTTCATCGGTCCTTCCGGCTGCGGTAAAAGCACCGTGCTGCGTAGCCTCAACCGGATGAACGACCTGGTGAAAGGGTTCCGCTTTGAGGGCCATGTGCATTTTCTCGGGCAGGACGTTTATGGCAAGGGTGTTGATCCAGTGGTCGTGCGCCGCTATATCGGCATGGTGTTTCAGCAGCCGAATCCGTTCTCCATGAGCATCTTCGACAACGTTGCCTTCGGCCTGCGCCTGAATCGCTATAAAGGTGACCTGGGCGACCGTGTCAAGCATGCGCTGCAGGGCGCCGCGTTGTGGGATGAGGTCAAGGACAAGCTCAAGGTCAGCGGCCTGTCACTCTCTGGCGGTCAGCAGCAACGGCTGTGCATCGCCCGCGCCATTGCCACCGAGCCGGAAGTGCTGTTGCTGGATGAGCCCTGTTCAGCGCTTGATCCGATCGCCACTCGCCGTGTTGAAGAGTTGATGGTCGAGTTGAAGAAGGACTACACCATCGCCCTGGTGACCCACAACATGCAGCAGGCCATACGCGTGGCTGATACGACTGCCTTTTTCTCGGTGGATATTTCCCAGGGAACGCGCACCGGCTACCTGGTTGAAATGGGCCCGACCGCCCAGATTTTCGGCAGCCCGCGCGAACAAATGACCGAGGATTACATCAGCGGCAAATTCAGCTAGGCAGCACACATCCGCTCAAGGCCGCATGCCTCTCCAGCGCCGAGAAAGCGCTTTTGGCTGGTATCCGGTCGTTTTAGTTTCTTACCTACCGTTTCGCAGGATCGCCAATGTCTGCAATGCGTCGTCTTGATTTACCCGCGATTGAACGCGCATTACGTAAGGTGCAGGGCCGTTTTTCCGAGCTCAGCCGGCACTTTACCGAGCCGCGTGATCCCTTGACCGACGAGGTGTTGCAGAATGTGCTCGAAGGCTATGCGCTGATCGATGACTATGTCGCACATGGCGTGGACCTGTTCGACCTGCAGCAACTGAACCTGATGCTGGAGATCAATGCCACCGTTTTGTGCGGCCGAAACCCGGCGCGCCGGCATGAATACGCTCAGCACCTTGCGGCGACCGAGGAACACTTCTTCAACAATGTTGAGGGGGGGATAAAGGATTTGTACAACTGGTATTGCGCCTATCGCAGTGAGTCCGTGTGGAAGCGCGCGGCCGGTGTGTATGTCCGAATCCTCAGCAAGCCGCAATTGTTCATTGAAGGTAACAACCGCAGCGGGTCGCTTATCGTCAGCTATTTGCTCATGCGTGCAGGTTTGCCGCCGTTCGTGCTGACGCTGGAAAACGCCGAGGGCTACTTCAACCCGTCATCGGTCATACGCAACTCTGCCAAGCATGGAGTCAAGGCGTTGTACGAATTGCCCAAGATCAAGAAAAAATATGCAGCCTTCCTGGAAGAACAGGCGCCTGATCCAATGAAATTTTTTCTTAAAGACAAGCCCTTGCCCCTCTACCAGGAGGGTCACTGATGAGCTGGAATCCAATGCTCGCTACTAAATGCCGAGCTTCCGGCAGCCGGGTATGGCAAGCCATCCGGTGTGCCATCCCGTTGCAGTTATTCAGGCGTCAGCGCATACGAATTTCGTTCGATATCGATGACACCCTGGCCTGCCAACTTCACCATTGCGCGGTCGAGGCCAGCCGGCTGCCTGGCTGTGTTCATCGTTGGCTGGGTGAACCGTTGCGTATCGGAACACGCTCCCTGACCCAGGAATTACGTCGCCAGGGCTGCAGTATCTGGGTCTACACCTCGTCCGGTCGTACTCCGTCCTACATCAGGCGTTGGCTATTGCTGTACGGCATCCGCGTCGACGGCGTGGTCAACAGTGTGCTGCATAGTCGCGCTCTGACAGCGCATGGCCTGTCCAATGCCCCCTCGAAATTTCCGCCGGCTTTCGATATCGACTTGCATGTCGATGATTCCGAGGGCGTGCGGATTGAAGGGCATGACCACGGTTTTCGCGTTGTTGTCGTGCATCCGCAGGATGAGAGCTGGGCGCAGAAAGTCCTGGATGCTGTCGCTGTAGTCCAGGCGCAGCTCGCTAGGCAGCAACCGCTCAGGCATAAGGAACCAGCGCAACAACCCTCGCAAGTTTATTCCTCCTGACGTCGAAACGTCTGAGTTATCTGGATCATTCACAGCAGCATCTTGGGTGGGGCAGTAGGGCGTGTGTCAACACTCCTGCCATAGACCTTGCCGTCCAATAGATCGTAAAGGTGGGATGGCTGGACGCTTACAACCAAGCAAAAGAGGCTGTCCATTCACGGGCCTGCTTGGCCATTGAGCTGTGATTAGCCGCGGAACGAGGATAAACACCCGTTATCTAGACATTCACTCACGATAGTTCGGTCCATGAGGCGTGAAATTGGAATATGGGGCTGGGACGAGTACTCGTTTACCCCATTCAGTTTGCAATAATCCTTCCAGTCCATTTCTACCATTTCTGCAACTTCTCGATGGAATTAGTCAGGCAATCTCAGTCTCATCGAACCAGTCGCGGATCGTTTTGGTAAAAAATAGATGCATTGTGTCCCACCAACGTTTCCACCAGTTGCCTGGCTCCCCGTTTTCAAGTGCTATCAATGGTTGGCTTCCGAGCTTTTGCCCAGCATCGTACAGTTCCAGTCTTCCAACGACGGCCCCAATAGCGATAGGCGCTTCGAGCGGTCCATCAATTTCCATGCGTGTCTCTAATTCTCGATTTTTATTCTTGGGTAAGGTGAGGGTCATATCGTCCAGCAACCCCACGGCGATCGATCGTTCTTTACCTTTCCAGAGCGCAGACCACATGAGTATTTTCCCGGCTCTTTTGTAGGTTTGGGTATCGTAGAAACGAAAGCCGTAACCCATGAGTTTTTCCGTTTCTGCAGTGCGTTTATGTGTGCTGCTTGCGCCAAGGATCACACTGATCAAACGCCGCCCGCTCCGATGAGAGGAAGCGACCAGGCAATAACCTGCTGCGTCGGTATGGCCGGTTTTCAATCCGTCGAAGCTTGCGTCACGCCATAACAGAAGGTTGCGATTGGCTTGCCGTATTCCATTCCAGGTGAAGTGTTTCTTGGCGTACAGCCCGTAGGAGTAAGCACCTTCACTGATGATCGCCCGAGCCAATGTGGCCATGTCTCGGGCCGATGAATAATGCTCGCGCTCAGGCAGCCCAGTGGAGTTCATGAAGTGCGTATTGCTCATTCCCAGTGCATTGGCAGTCGTATTCATCATTCGGACGAAGACGCCTTCGCTTCCGGCCACATGTTCGGCGAGAGCAACGCTTGCGTCGTTACCAGAGTCGATGATCACACCGCTGAGTAAGTCGTGAACCGAAACAGAACTGCCGGGGTCGAGAAACATCCGTGAGCCGCCGGTACGCCAGGCATTTTCGCTGACCGTGACCATGGCATCCGCTTTTATACGCCCGGCCTTGATCTCACGTGTGGTGACAAACGCCGTCATCATTTTCGTCAGGCTGGCTGGCGGTAGACGCTTATCGCTGTTGTGGCTGGTGATAACGGTACCCGTTGCAGCGTCGATGAGTATCCAGGCTTTGGCGCCGAGCTTCGGCGCAGCAGGGATCATAGCCCCTCGTGTGGGATTGTCAGCCAGAGCAGGGCTCGCCCAGGCAAAAGGCGTTGTTACGCAGAGAACGGTTAACAGGAGCCGGAACAACAGGTATTTCACAAGCAAAAGGCCTTGGGTCAGCAGAAGTTGCTGACAAGCTAGCCCTCAGGGCCGGGGGGGCTCAAATTAAGCTGGATTAAGTTAAATTTAATGTTCGGCCACCGATGATTACGTAGATCAGTCGGAAACCATCGGGCAGTGAATCAAAACACGGGTACCACGACCGATGGCGGCAGGCTGGATATCCAGCGAGTAATCGTGCAATTTTACAATGGCAGCGACCAACGATAAGCCAAGGCCATGTCCGGGTTGCATACTGCTTGCCTCACCTCGATAGAGCCTGCGAATGACATGTGTACGGTCCGCCTCTGGTATCCCGGCCCCATCGTCGGCGACCTCAATGATGACCGTTGAGTCCTTTATGCTACCGCGCAATTTGATATGCCCGTCCACCGGCGTAAACTTGATGGCGTTATCCAGCAAGTTGACCAGCGCTTCGAACAGCAACGATGAGTCGCCATACAATCTGGGCAAGTCGCTGGTGATTTCCAGGGACAGCGTCTGAGAGCGGTCCAATGCAAGAGGTTCATAAAACTCATGTGCCTGCTGCAACAGCGCCATGATCGGAAAAGGAGCAAAGGCCGAGCGGCGACGGATATCGTCGAGTTCGGCAACCCGAAGCAGTCCTTGAAAGCGCACCATGATTGATTCGCTTTCTTCAAGGGCCTGATTCAATGTGTGTTGGTGATCACTGTCCAGAGGCAATTGTTGGAGCTGATATAGCCTTGCGCGCAACCGGGTCAGTGGCGTTCGTAGGTCATGGGCGACCCCATCGCAGACGCTCTTGACCTCATGCATCAGTTGCTCGATATGGTCGAGCATCGTATTCACGGCGCTTGCCAGCATATCCAGTTCATCACGGCGGGCTGACAAGGGCAAACGCTCCGCCAAGTTGCCTGAAACGATACTTTCCGTACAAAGCTGCAGGCGTTTGACACGACGCAACGGTCGGCGTCGCAACAAACGCCAGCCAATTAGCCCGGGAATCAGTGTTAACGAAAATCCCCACATCAAGGCCTGTTCGATAATCCCGCCCACGGCAGAAATCGAGCCGCCGTCACGCGCCAGAATAAGAATATGCCCGTCGGGTCGGCGTGCTAACAGCGCATAACTGCTTCTGGTTTCTTTGTCGGGTAACGCAATGCTCAGTCCGCGCTCAAGATAATGAACCTTGCCGTCATCGGGCAAACTGGAGCGAAGTTTGAGCAGGTCCCCGGCAACGTGCCGTCCTTCGGGAGTGAATAATCCGTAAGCATCGATCCCGGGTGTCGAATAGGCTTCGCTGGCAGCCAGTTCCTTCACCAGTTGTTTATCATCGATCTTTTGATAGTAATGGGCACGCTGCAGTAATGTTCGCTCTGCAACGGTTCCCAGATAGTGGGAGATTTCCCAGTACAACACACCGGTAAAGAGTGCACCCCAGGCCACAAAAAACAGGGCGTAGAAACCGATCAATCGACTACCGGACGAGCGCCATTCTTCAGTCTTTGGCAGCAAGGACATAACCGGCACCGCGTATTGTATGAATGGCGGGGGTCCCTTCATCGCCTTCAATTTTTTTGCGCAGCCGACCGATGTGAACATCTATGATGTTTGTCCCCGGGTCGAATCGATAACCCCAGACCTCTTCAAAAAGCATGGTGCGGGTGACCAGTTGGCCGGCACTGCGCATCAAGTAATTGAGCAGCTTGAATTCCGTTGGCAGCAGCAGGATGTGTTCGTCATTTCGCGTCAGTTTGTGCTCGACTAGGTCCAGTCGCAGGTTTCCGCAACTGAGTTGCGGATGGCTTGCATCTGTACTGGTGCGCCTTAGCAACGCGTCAAGACGCGCAACCATCTCGATAGCAGAAAAGGGTTTGGTCAGATAGTCGTCGCCGCCCGCGCGAAGCCCTTGGACGCGTTCATCCACATCAGAAAGCGCACTGATCATCAGGACTGGCGTCTGAATACCCAGACTACGCAACGTACTGACAATCGTCAGTCCATCAAAGTCGGGAAGCATCCGATCCAGGGTAATAGCGTCGAAACCTCCTGCAATCGCCAGGGCAAGGCCGTCTCGTCCAGTAGCGGCCCATCTTGAACTGAACCCATGGCGTTGGAGTTCAGCAATGATGACCTCCGCCGTCACCTTGTCGTCCTCTATGACCAGCGCGCAACTCATAACTTCCTCCATTGCTACCTGTACTCGGGCGACTCCGACGCAACGTCGACAGCCAATGCAGGCGTACCCTAGTGACCAACGAGCCCGCCGAATATTAAATATTTCTTAACCCACCTTAACCCCATCGCCAGCTAAAGCACGGATATATTCGCCACGACAACGGATCACTCGAACTGAAAGGATGAAAGATGTGACCCCTTATCTGGCTTTCTTTTTACTGACGTTCGGCTTGGTGTGTTCCTACGCGACATGGGCCGCAAAGACTACCAGCCGGACCGTTCTGCAACGTGACGCTGGCGCCAAAAATGGACCCGGCCTTCGAGTATCACCACGTCGCCCTGGACCTTGACGTGTATCCCGTCGGCTTCTACCTCGGCATTGCGCTTGAGTGCCGCTTCGATGCTGCGCTGGATGTCGCCGGCGTCTACCCGCGGACGAAGAGTGAGCCAATTGTCGATGCCCAACACGCCGGACAATTTGCGCACGAGCCGTTCCACGGTTTCTTTTTGGTATTGCCAGTCTACTTCGCCTTCCAGGGCGATCCACCCATGTTGCACGACGACTTTAATGTCGCCTTCGGCGACGGCGCGTACACCTTTGAGGCGCCTGAACGACGAAAAATCCTTGAGGTGAATCAACAAAGCGGCCGACAGCCCCGCGGTGTTCAAAACGCCAACTTCGGCCCCAGGTAGGCATTGGCGCTGGCGATGTCGTCATCCCCCAACGCGCCCACATCCGCCGCCAGCCGCAGTTTGGCCAGCAGGTAACGCAGCTTGGCTTCGAACAGATCGCGCCGGGCGGTGTAGATTTGTTCCTGGGCGTTGAGGATGTCGACGTTGGTGCTGGAGCCAGCGAGGAAGCCCTTTTTCGAGGAGTCGAGTGAACGCTCGCTGGATTTGACGGCTTTTTCCAAGGCGCGGATGCGCGCTTCGCCGCTCTGCACCCCGCGAAATTCCCGGGTGGTGCCAGAGATGATTTCCTCGCGGGTGGCGTTCAGATCCTCTTCGGCCTGATCCCGGGTGGCGACGCTTTGCCGGGCGCGGGCGCTGACGTAGCCGCCGCTGTACAACGGAATATTCAGCTCCACGCCAGCCGAGCTGTAGCGGTTGCGCTGGTTTTGAGTGGACAGGGTTTCACTGTCGGCGGCGGTGTAGCCCAGCACCAGATCCAGGGTCGGCCAGTGACCGGCCTTGGCCTTGGCCACTTCTTCGTCGGCGGTGTTGACGTTCAAGCGGCGGGCCCGGATCGAGGGGCTGTTTGTCCCCGCGCGAATAATCCATTCCTGCAGATTGTCCGGTTGCAGCGGTGGCGTGGGGAAGGTGTCTTGCAGGGTGGCGATTTCATCGGGTGTCTGCCCGAGGTATTCCTGCAACAGTCGCCGTGCCACGGTCACGCTGTCTTCGGCTTCGATCAGCTCGGCCTGGGCCAGGTCACGACGGGCCACCGCTTCGTCGACGTCTGTGATGGTGCCGTCGCCGAGGTCCTTGCGCCGTTGGGTCGAAGCCACTTGTTCATTGAACGATTTGAGTTTGGCCGTCGCCAGTTCCACGGTCTCGTGGGCCAGCAACACGTCAAAGTAGCGCCCGGCCAGCTTAACGGCCGCATCCTGCGCCTTGCCGTCGAACACCGCCACACCGTACTCGGCCTGATATTCGCCTTGGCGATACTCGGCCATTTTCTGCTTGTTGAAGAGCGGTTGGCGCAGTTGCAGTGTCGCGCCCCGGGAGTTGTAGTTCAGGTCATTGGTCTGGCTATTGCCGAAAAAATCCGGCTGCTTTTGCGTGCCGTTGATGTGGTTGTCGAAGGCGGTGATGCCGATTTTCGGCAGCAGCCCGGATTGACCGATAGTGCGGTTTTCCAGCGCTGCATCGCGTTCGTGACCGGCAGAAAGATAGGTCGGGCCCTGGAACTGCATCAGGTTCCAGGACTCGCGAAGGTCCAGGGCCTGAGCCGCCGGTGCCTGGCAAACAAGAAAAGCGATGATGAGCCGGAATTGGGTGCCATTCATTTCATTGCTCCTTGAACGCGCTGTTCACGCGATCAAGCAGCGGCTTCAACAAGTAGCTGAGCATGTTGCGTTCACCCGTCTTGATGGTGACTGACGCGGGCATGCCCGCGCGGATGTGGTTGCTGCCGAGCATGGCCATGCCGGGGGGAGTCACTTCGATTTGCGCCAGGTAGTAGGGCTGTTTGTTGTCGTCGCTGACCAGGCGGTCGGCGGAAATGGTCAGCACCTGACCCGGAACGTTCGGTGTCTGCACGTGATTGAACGCGGGGAACGAGATGGTTACCGGCAGGCCGGGCGTCATCCGGTCGATCGCTTGTACCGGCACCATCGCGTCGATTTGCAACGGTTCGTGTGCCGGCACGATCTCCATGATCTTGAAACCGGGCGCGATCACGCCGCCGATGGTCGAGACGTTCAGGCCCTGGACCATACCGTCGATGGGCGAACGGATCACCGTGTGTCGGACCTGATAATCCAGGGCCTTCAAACGGTCGGTGAGGGCGCTGTTTTCTTTCTGCACTTCGGCCAGCAACGACTGCACTTCCTTGCGATAGTCGAACCCCCGCTGAAGGATGCGCAACTTGATTTCGGTGACCTGGCCTCGCGCCCTGGCAATGTTATTGAGGTTGTCGGCCTGGGAGGCATTGAGATCCGAACCGGTGCGTTCCAGTTCGAGCATACGATTGCGTGGCACATAGCCTTCGGCGGCCAGTTGCCGGATCCCGATCAGTTCCTGATTGAGAAACCCGAGCTGTGTCGAGCGGGCACTGTAGACGTGTTGTAACCCTTTGATCTGTGCTTCGGCGGAGTTTTGCGATTCGCGAAGGATGTCAATCTCGCCCTCAAGGGCGGCGCGGCGCGTGGTGAATAAATGCCGTTGCAGGATGATTGCATTTTCCAGGTGCTCGCTGCCGGCGTAGCGCCGCAACATGGTGGGATCGAAGATGACCTCTGGCACGCCGTCACGCTCGGCTTGCAAGCGGTTTTCCATGGTTTTGGTGGCGATAAACTGAGCGTTGACCACCCCTTGTTCCGAGAGCGCCTGTGTGGCGTCGAGCCGCACCAGTTCCTGGTCCTTGCTGACGCTGTCGCCTTCGCGCACCAGAATCGCTTCGACGCTGCCGCCGGTGAGGTGCTGGATGGTCTTACGATTGCTGGTGACCTTGACCGTTGCGGTGGCGACGATGCCGGCGTCCAGCGGTGCAAGCCATGACCAGAGCAGAAATCCGCCAAAGCCGAGGACCGTTAGCAGCACGCCCCAGCGTGCCAGGCGGTGGTCGTTGACATCGATATTGGCCGCCGCGCGTTCCAATTCCTGGCTACGAGGATCAAGACTCAACGCGCCCATTTATTCTCTCCCGCGCACAGCTGAAAGGGTTAGTGCGCCCACGGTCGGCAGCACGCTGGTTTGACGTAGTGCAGCAAACACCTCGTCCCGGGGGCCGAACAATTGTGTGCTGCCTTCACGCAGCATCAGGACTTTATCGACGGTGCCGAGGATGCTCGGGCGGTGGCTGATCAGCACCGTGGTGCAGCCCCTGGACTTGAGGTCTTCAAGCACCTCGATCAGGGCTTTTTCCCCGGCGTCGTCGAGGTTGGCGTTCGGCTCATCCAGCACGATGATCGACGGCTCGCCATACAGCGCACGAGCCAGGCCGATGCGTTGGCGCTGTCCACCGGACAGCGGGTTGCCGTCCACATCCAGGGGCGTGTCATAACCATGGGCAAAGCGCAGGATCATGTCGTGCACGCCGGCCCGCTTGGCTGCCACGATCACGGCATCACTGTCGACTGCGCCGAAGCGGGCGATATTGTCGGCAATAGTGCCTTCGAACAATTCCACGTCCTGGGGCAGGTAACCGACCCAGGGGCCGAGCTCTTCCTTGTTCCACAGGTAGACGTCCACACCGTCGAGCCTCACTTTGCCGCTTTGCGCCGGCCAGATGCCCACCAGCAGCCGTGCCAGGGTTGATTTGCCCGACGCGGACGGGCCGATGATGCCCAGTGATTCACCCGGCGACAGGTTGAAGTGCGGCCCGCGAAGGATCGATTGGCTCATGCCCGGCGCCCCGGCGTGCAAGTGCTCCACCGAGAGCATGCCCAGGGGCCGTTGCAGCTTCATCGCATCGGCCCGGGGCGGAAAATCTTGCAGCAGTTGCTTGAGCCGCGCCCAGGCGCGGCGGCTGGTCAGCAATTGCTTCCAGCTGCCGATCAGTTGCTCCACGGGTGCCAGCGCGCGGCCGCTGAGGATCGAGCTGGCGATCATCATGCCGGGGGTGATTGAACCTTCGATCGCCAGCAGGGCACCAGTGCCGAGGATCAGCGATTGCAGGGTGATCCGCACGAAACGCGCGAGGCCGCTGATGTAGGCTGCACGATCGGAAGCCAGGGTTTGCATTTCGAGAATCCGCAGGTGGCTGCCGAACCAGCGCCGGGTGATCGCCGGCAGCATGCCCATGGCCTCGATGACCTCGGCGTTGCGCAGATTATTGTTGGCAAAGGTGCCCGAGATTTGTGCGGCCTGATTCGCTTCATTCAACGGTTTTTTGGTGGCGATTTCGGTCAACCAGGTCAGGGCCAACAAGATCAGTGAACCACACAGGATGACCATCCCGAGCAACGGGTGGATCAAGTAGGCGACGAAAAGGTAAATGGGGGTCCAAGGCGCATCGAAGAACGCAAACAGACCGTTGCCGGTCAAAAACTGGCGAACTTGCGCGAGGTCCTGCAGGGCTTGGGCCGGGTTACCGCCGGTGCGATGCAGGTTGCGCTCGAAAGCGGCGGTAAACACGCGATGGTTCAGGGCCATGTCCAGTCGATTGCCGACTCGGATCAACACCCGTGTGCGCACGACTTCCAGTATGGCCATCAGGGTGTACAAACCGATCATCAGAAGAGTCAGCATCAGCAACGTGGTGACATTGCTGCTGACCAGCGCCCGGTCATACACCTGCAGCATATAAATGGCCGGCGCCAGCATTAGCACGTTGATGACACCGCTGAATCCGGCCAGCGAGTAGAACGTGTGGCGCAGCCGAAAAAACACCTCGGCAAACTCGGATCGCTGCTGGTTTTTCTTGTCCATCGGAAGGTCCATTGCTGTCGGTGTATGTACCTCAGCGTAGGGGGACGACGGTTGGTCGGATGACGCGCCGACCCGGTTTTTACGCGTCAATGTTTTTTTGACGCGTTTGACGGTGTTTAAGAACAACAGGTTGCGTATTTTCTTTCGGTAGATAGTGATGAAAGTTGCTTCTTGGCGGACTAATTTCGTGCGACCTAAGTCTAATTTGTGGCACCGAGGTGTTCGCCCATTCGATCAGTGCACAGCGTTCGCCGGGGTTACCTGCTATTAATCAATGGGAGTACGAATGCTTGACCATTTCAGGAGCGTGTTATGAACCCTTTCATTCGGATCGGCATTGTCGACGACCACCCGATGTTGCGTGAGGGAGTTGCCAACACACTGAGGAAGAGAACGGATTTGCAAGTCGTAGAGCAGGGGAGCACTGCGAACGAAGCCCAGGACATCGCACTGCGCTTGAGACCGGACGTGATGCTGATGGACGTCAATATGCCGGGCGATGTGTTTGCTGCCGTTCGTTACATCTCCACTCAGCTTTCGGGTGTGAAAGTCCTGATGCTCACGGTGTCCGAGTCCGAAGATGACGCCTACTCAGCGCTCGAAGCGGGGGCACGCGGTTATGTATTGAAAGGGATCAGCGGTCCGGACCTGGTTCTTGCGATACGCTCGATCTCCAGGGGCGAAACGTACATCACCCCGGACTTTGCGCAAAAGCTCCTGAGCAACTTCAAAAAGCATGAAGCCGAAGTCCGTAAGATCGACCTCACCCACCGGGAGGAGCAGATCATTCGTGAAGTATCAATGGGCCTGACCAATAAGGAAGTGGCTTCAAAGCTTTTGATCAGCGAAAAAACCGTGAAGTACTACATGACCTGCGTGATGCAGAAGCTTCATGTGCGCAACCGTGTCGAGGCCGTCACAGCCCTGCGGCGCTATTGGGAGCGCGAGGCCGTCGGTCGCCTGCACATCGGGGCAGTGAGTAATCACATGGATATGTAAGGTAGCCCATGGCTAAAGCTTGAACTGTGCATTCACCGCAGTGCCGTCGGCGGATGAATCGATGCTGAACAGTCCCCCCAAGGATTCAACGCGGTTGCGCAAACCGGCGAGCCCCAGTCGAGTTCTGCCGGCTGTGTCGACCATCATGGCGTCAGCCGACATACCCGGCCCGCTATCTTTGACGCTGATGTGAAGCAGGCCGTCCATGTAGTCCGCGCTGATGGCCTGGCCTTGGCCCCGGGCATGACGGTAGGCGTTGTTGAGGGTCTCCTGCACAAACCGGTAAAGACACAGTTTGAAGGGCAGCGGCGCGTCCTCGGGTAACGCCCCCAGCGTGACTTTGACTTTGGTGCCGGTGCGTTGTTCGTGTCGCTGTGCCACCAGGTGCAATTCATCCTGCAGGCTAAGGTTGTTTATCTCTGGAAGCGCCAGACCCCGCGATAGCTCTCTGACCTCACGCAGGGCATCGGTCGCTGCGCCGCGAATGGTTTCCATTGTCTCCTGATCGACCGCCGTGCAAGTCTCGGCCAGGTCATCGAGGCGGATCAGAATCAAGGTCAACAGCTGCGCCGGGCCGTCATGCAGGTCTGCACCGATGCGGCGCAGTGTCAGTTCGTTAATCCGTGAGAACTCTTGGGTCGCGGTGCTCATCTTGTGCTGGAGCGTGGCGTTGTGATCATGCAACCGGTTTTGTTCCTGCAACCTCATTCGCAAGGCCACCTGCTGGCGTTGAATGATTTTGTCACCGCCTCGCACCAGGAAAAACAGCAGCGTCAGCATCGCCATGGTCGCGGCACCAACCACCATCCATACTTGCTGGCGGACGCGTTTGATCTCCTGTTCCAGGCTGTCGGCCTTTTCATAAAACTCGCCTACGGCGATGATTTTTCCCGTGGAAATCTCGCGCAACGGTGCATAAATCTCATAGAGAGGCACATTCATGTTTCGCTCGAATTCGTTCTCTTCCTGCGTCAGGTCCTCAAGGTCGGTCACCACGTTACCTTTGAGTGCATGGGCAATTTCTTCCATCGGAAACTTGCGATTAGTGATGGATTTGTCCGTGCTATAGACCACCGTGCCGTCCGGTCGCCAAATTTTGATGGAGACGATGTGCCGTTTCAGCGAACGGCTGTCCATCAAGCGGTCCAGGGAGCCGACGCTTTGCGGCGAGAGGATGTTGTCGCGACTCATCTCCTGCACATAGGGCTCCAGAAACGCCTCCATGTAGTGGGCGCCGGCTTCCGCCGCGCTTTGTACGGCGGCCCTTTCTATGCGCTCACTGACCAGCTCGCCGACAAAAAACATGGTAAGCCCCAGGATTAGTGCGGCGACCATCACGAACTGCGTAGAGCGGCTTAGCTTGCGTATCTGATCCATCAGTCGGCTGCGCAGGTTGGCATGCCGACCACTATCGGAGACCGGTATCGGGCCGTCCGGCGTCTCACCCTGTTCGGCGATAAATGTCTCTCTTTCCGAGTGGGCGTTTGAGTCATTCGCCATTGCTTCAATTCCCCAATCATTGCTCGCCGTGGGTGGTAAAACAGTGCATCAACCGCAGAGTGCCATGGTCCAACTGCCTATACGAACAGCCTCACTATAGATGGACATTCGGTGCAACAGGCGACGGCCTGTTGCAGGGCGTGTAGCGACCTGTCCAATCTGGGGCGATTCACTCTTCAGGGGCGACCAAAGTCGAGTGTGCGCCTGCGACGAAGGTCCCGATTCTTGATTGGACCTTCGCATCTATCGGTTTTCGTTGGCCTCCCCGATGCTTTAGGTGACGAAAAAAGCGATTTGGACTCACTCGCTTACGGGCTGCCCTCAAGGTTGGGATCAAGGCCAGGCCAGTCATGACAGATCTGAAGTTTGAAACCTAATTTGACAGGTGAAATATCATGGCCACGCGCTATATCTTGAAGCCTTTTCGATTCAATTTTTCCGATCTGGATTTCATGAGGAGTCAAATTGGATTTCGTCCACTCTTCGATGCGGATGGCAATGCGATCATCGATTGGAGCGGGTCGAGTGCGATATACGATTCGCAACACCGGTTAATCTACGATCCGGGCAGCACGACCCTGAGCCAGACCCAGATTGACAGTAATCTTGCGATGTATGGCCACTCATATGCATCGGTGACGGCCTCTCAGGGCCTGCGCGATCTGTCGGGGCTGAACAACAACCTGTACCTGGTCAATGCCAGTTGGGGATCAGCCGACCAGCCCTTTCTGCAACGCATGGCGGTGGCGTTCGATCAGTACGTAAAGCCCATGGCTGGGCTTGGCAGCGACCCCAACGCGTTCTACGCCAACACGTTTACAACCAGTCCCAACACGGCCGCGGCCGACTACACCAAGCAAGGCGACAACCTCGGGACGCCGATCAACGAGGCGTCTCCCGCTCACGACGTTGTGGATTACACGCCGCGCATGATCAGTCGGTTGGTCACCACGGCAGATGTCACCTTCCAGACGGAGCCCGATAGCACTCACCTCGTCAAGGACGTCAATGGTTTCACCCAGGTTGCTGACTACGGCATGCTGGAAGCCCTCGGCCAGCAAGACGCCCAACGCGGCTATGACTTGCAGTTTGATGCCAGCGGCAATCCGGTCTGGCAACTGGATGGCAATGGCGAGCCGGTCACTGACCCGCTGACCGGCGCCAACGTTCAAGCCTATTCGTCTGTGCAAAATGATGAGTATTTCATTGGCGCACAGAACCCTGGTGTGTCACCGGTCAATGGCTGGTTCGTCCTGTTCGGCCAGTTTTTCGATCACGGCCTCGATTTCATCGGCAAGGGCGCGGACGGCACCAAGATCACGATCAACTTGTCCCCGGACGATCCGCTCTATGGCGTGATCAACCCCACCACCGGCCAGCCTGCCACCAAGATCGTGATTTCCCGCGCGGATGTGAGCGGCTTCACCGCTGAAGGAACGCCGCAATGGAACAACCACACATCGCCTTATATTGATCAGAGCCAGACCTACGGCTCCGACCAGGAAGTCACCGACCTGTTGCGAGCGTGGGTGTCCACCGATGGCGGTATCACTTACCACGCCGGCGCCCAAATGCTGGACGGCAACACGTCGGTCGCCTGGAAGAATGCGTTTGGCGAAACCACTCACGCCACGCTGCCTACGCTGAACGAGCTACGTGCGCACCTGATGCTCACCCAACGTGCTGACTTGACCTGGGAAGATGTGCTCGACCTGCGCAATCGCGATGCGGCTGGCAACGTGGAAACCGGAGCAGAGGCCGGTAACTCTGGCCAGGCGCTGATTCTTGATATGAACCCGCGCTTCGACGAGGCGCACTTCAAAAACCCGTTGAACCCCGAGGCTGCGACTGATTTCCTGGCCAATATTGCGACCCTTCGTGACGCTGCGCAGGCGTTGGGCGCCGGTTATGAGTTCGCCTATGTCGACGGTGCGGGCCCCAATGATGGACACCTGGAACTGAAACTGCCGGCCGGCGCCATGGGCCCGGGATCACCGGCGGTGACGCTGACGGGAGCCAGCGCGTTGGCGCTGTGGGTGAACTTCAGCGACTTCAGCATCAAGACATCGATGCAGGTGGGCCCTACAGTGATCGCACTCACTCCAGCAGTGCACGCCGCCGTCGGCGAGCTGCTGATGGCGGCGGTGGGCGATCACTACATTGCCGGTGACGGCCGAGTGAACGAGAACATCGGTCTGACCGCGGTACACCATGTGTGGCACGAAGAGCACAACTTTCAGGTGCGCAACATTCAGGATGCCGTTGCGGTCGAGGACTTGCGACAAGAGCGGCTCGATCAAGCGGGTACATACAACCATGACCTGCTGCATGAGTGGCAGGTCTCGGTGCTCACCCAGGCGACAGATGTCGTGGCGGCCGGTGTGAGCGTGATCGGCAATCACTACGAAGATGCCCAAGGCAATTACGTTTACGCCGGTGGTGCCATCGCCTGGGACGATACCAAACTGTTCAATGCAGCCAAAATCACGGTCGAGATGGAGTATCAGCATACGGCGGTGGACCAATTCGCCCGAACCATCACACCCAACATCGCCGAATTCGTGGGCTACAACAGCGGCGAACAAGCCGATGTGAGCCTGGACTTCTCTCAAGTGGCCTACCGCTTCGGCCACAGCACCTTGCGCGAATCAATCGACCTGATCGACCCGTCGGGAGGCATCACCGGCAGTGTGATGCGCGTTGCACTCGAGCGAGCATTCCTCACGCCTGAGCTGTTTGCGCAAAAGGGCGCGGCCGCCATCGCCCTGGGCATGACCCACCAACAGGCCAACGAGGTTGACGAATTCGTCACGCCAGCGCTGAACCAGGGCCTGCTCGGCCAGCCGCTGGACCTGGCCGCGATCAACATCGCCCGTGGCCGCGACGTTGGCATCCCCACACTCAATGAGTTCCGCGCCGCCATTGGCCTGAGCGAATACAGCAGTTGGGCCGACTTTGGCGCCAACATGATCCACCCGGACAACCTGGTGAATTTCATTGCGGCTTATTCGTTCGACGGCAACGTCGCACGCGCCGCCGCGCTGATCGGTCTGGAAAACGGCAAGATCGCCGAGGGCAGCATCGAAGCCCAAGGGTATACGTACAACCAGGCACTGGACTTCCTCAACAACACCTTCAACAGCCCCGCTGACGCAGGCAGCTATGGCGTCGACGGCTTTCAACACATCGACACCTGGTTGGGCGGTCTAGCGGAGGTGCACGTCACCGGGGGCATTCTGGGTGAAACCTTCGACACGGTGTTTGTCGACCAGATCAGCCGACTGATGAACGGCGACCGCTTTTACTACCTCTATCGACTGGACCAGTTGCAGATGGGAGAGGGCATCGTCAATGAACAGTTCAAGGACATCGTCGAGCGCAACACCGGCGCCGAGCACCTCAATGGCAGCGTTTTCGCCTATGCCGACAAGTACTACGACCTGGCGCAGAACGAGGTCGCCAATGCCAAGACCGAGCACAAGTACGCCGATGCGATCAAGGCTTACGAGGATGCTCATCCCCTCTACGCCGCCGATGGCATCACGGTGATTGGTCATCAGTCTCTTGGCATTTATTCCACTCGGGGCAATGCCACCACCAACAACGGCGACATCGTGACCGTCAATGGCGTGCAGTACATCCGTGACTTCCGTGTCGAAGACAGCGCCGCGACCTCTGGCACCACGGCGATCAATGGAGGGGTAAATCTCGACGGCACGCTGAACAGCGGTGCCGAGTCCCACGAGGTAATAGTGGCCAGCGACAGTAACGACCTGATTTACGCCTGGGGCGGTGACGATACGGTCTATGGCGAAGGCGGTAACGATATTATCTACGGCGGCAACGGTATCGACCGCCTGTACGGTGGTGATGGTAACGACCGCATCTACGGCGGCGATGGCGGCGATCTGCTGGATGGCGGCGCCGGTGACGACTACTTGAGCGGCGAACAATCCGCCACGGCAGCGGCGGGCATCGACCAGATTATTGGCGGCGAAGGCAATGACATCCTCCACAGCGGAGTGGGCATCGACAAGCTGTCGGGGGAGTCGGGAGACGACTTCCTGTTCGGCGAAGGCGATACCGATCCCTTCACCCACGGTGGCGATGGCAACGACATCCTTGACGGCGGTGCCGGTGGTGATCTGCTGTGGGGCGACGGCGGCGACGACCTGATCATCGGCGGCGACGACCAGGATGTTTCGGGCGGCCTCGATGGCGACGATATCCTGCGCCCGGGGGCCTTCTCCCAAGCCATGGGCGGTGGGCCGGACGAAGTACTGGGTGGTGACGGCAAGACCGACCTGGGCAACGACGGCAAGGGCATTGGATTCGACTTGATCGACTTCAGCGACCATGCCAAGGCCCCCCAAGGCCTTACGATCGATTTTTCGACCCAGCAGAACCCGGCGGTGGCGATCGACCTGACCACACCTTTTCCGGCGTGGGTTGGCATTGAAGGGGTCATTGCCAGCCAGAACAATGACACTGTCCTGGGCGATGCGAGCGCCAACTGGCTGATTGGCGGCAGCGGCAATGACAAGCTGGTCGGCGGCATTGGCAACGACGTGATCGTGGGTGACGGTATCCGTCTGGACAGCCTGATCGGCACGTACGCCGGTGGCTACGACAATTACCAGGATGGCGCCAGCTACCGTGCTGCCGGATTTATCGGCACTAACGGTCTGCTGGACGCGGCGGGGCCTGGCTTCGACAAGCACTTCACCGAGATGCTGAAGTCGGCCACTTTCGAGAATCTGGAACTGGGCGGTAGCCAAATCACCCGTTTGTGGCGCAATGGGGTCGCGAGTTCCAATCCTGCCGATCTCGCCGATAGCGTCACGGTCGGTGACGGTGGTACGGCGGGCCTGTCGGACATGGCGTTGTTTACGGGAAACCGGTCGGAATACACGATTCAGAGGATCAACTTTTTGACTCAACATCAGGGCCTTATCACCGCCTTCAAGATCACCGACAGCGTGGCGGGCCGCGATGGCAGCGACATTGTGGTTGGCGTGGAGAAACTGGGCTTCGCCGACCGCACGGTCAACCTGAGCATCACCAATCATCTGCCGACCGGGAATGTGGCGCTGTCGGGCTATGCCACTGCGCCGACCACGCCAAGTCGTCCGGTGCCTGCCCAATACCGGCTGACGGCTAACACCTCGGCCATCCAGGACGCCGACGGCTTGCCTGGACCAAGCGGGTTCTCCTATCAGTGGCAAGCGCTGGTGGGCGCCGCCTGGCTGAGCATAACCGGGTCCAATGCGTCGACCTTCGCACCCACCTCGGCGCAGTTCGGCCAGCAATTGCGAGTGATCACCACCTACACCGATGACAGCGGCACGGTGGAACAGCTGACGTCGGCCCCGTCGGAGGCAGTCGGGCGCTTGATCGAGGGCACCAACTTCTTCAACAACACGCTCAATGGCACCAACTTTCAGGACATCCTGATGGGCTACTCGGGCAATGACATCCTCAACGGTGGCTTGGGCTCCGACGTGCTGGACGGCGGCACGGGCAACGACACAATGCGCGGCAATACCGGCAACGACGTCTATATGGTCGATGCCAATGGCGATGTGGTTCAGGAGAACCTTAACGAAGGCAACGACACGGTCATGTCGTCGGTCAGCTACACCCTAGGCGCCAACGTCGAAAACCTGACCTTGCTGGGGTCGAACAACATCAACGGCATCGGTAACGCACTGGACAACGTTATCAATGGCAACAGCGGCAACAACCAGCTCACTGGCTTGACGGGTAACGACACGGTGTTCGGGGACGCCGGCAACGATACGCTGCTGGCCTCCTTGAACGATGGCAACGACCACTATGACGGTGGTGCGGATGTCGACACCTACGATTTGTCGGCCACATCGGCGCCATCCACGGTCGATTTGATCGCGGGTACGTCAACCAGCACTCAGACTGGCAGCGACAGTCTGACCGGCATCGAGAACGTCACCGGCAGTTCGGGTGACGATCACATCCAGGGCGATGGCGTCAGCAACCTGTTGCAAGGCCAGGGCGGTAATGACTGGATCAACGGTGGCAGCGGCGACGATACGTTGATTGGCGGGCAAGGTGCGGACAGTCTGTTCGGTGGGCTTGGCAACGACACCTTCCGGGCGTCGGTCAATGACGGCAACGACAGCTACGACGGCGGTGGCGACACCGATACCTACGACCTGTCGGGGACCTCGGCCAACGCATCGGTCAATCTGCTCACCGGCCTTGCCAGCAGTTCGCAAACCGGCAATGACACCTTGACGGGTATCGAGAATGTGATCGGCAGCAGCGGTGCCAATATCCTGACCGGTGACGGTGGCGCTAACGTGCTGACAGGCCTGGGAGGCAATGACACGCTCGGCGGTGGCGGTGGCAACGATACTTTGTTCGGTGGAGCGAACCGGGACACCCTGACCGGTGGAGCGGGCAATGACCTGTTTGTCTTCTCGGCCATTGGGGATTCAGGCACGTCAACCCTTACCCGAGATGCAATTACCGACTTTACCCAAGGGCAAGACCTTATCGATCTGTCGCTGATGGATGCCCGGACCTCCGGCGCAGGTTCCGCCGGTAATCAGGACTTCACCTTCCTCGGCGAGTGGAACGGCACCGGCAACGAGTTCAACAACCAGGCGCAATTGAAGTACCACTTCGTCAATGTCGGCGGGGTCGATCACACCTATGTGGAGGGCAATGTGAACAGCGGCAATGGCGCCGACTTCCAGATTGATCTGGTCGGGCATGTGGCCCTCACTGCGAGCGATTTCGTCGGCGTGGTATAGGTTGGCAGCGTAAAAAGGGCGCCCCTTTTCATTAAGGGGCGCCCTTTGTTTTTTGCGGGAACGGACGTGAGCTAGACCACGGCGCCAAACAAGTGCCCCACCAGCGCCGTAATCCCCATGGCCAGCGCCCCCCAGAAGGTCACCCGCCAGGCACCGGTGATGACCTTGGCGCCGCCGGCCCTGGCGGCAATGGCGCCCAGTGTCCCGAGAAACACCAATGACATGCCCGATATCCAGGGCACCACGCTGTGCTCCGGCGCGACAAACGTCACCGCCAGGGGCAGGGCGGCACCCACCACAAAGCTGACGGCGGAGGCCAGGGCGGCCTGTAAGGGTTTGGCGGTAAGGGTGGCGCTGATACCCAGTTCGTCCCGGGCGTGAGAGCCCAGTGCGTCATGGGCCATCAATTGATCGGCCACCTGATGCGCCAGTTCGGGTGATACGCCACGGTGCATGTAGATGTTGGCGAGCTCGATGTGTTCGGCTTTCGGGTCACTGGCGAGCTCGGCACGTTCGCGGGACAAGTCGGCGCGCTCGGTATCGGCCTGGGAGTGCACGGAGATGTACTCGCCTGCCGCCATGGACATGGCGCCGGCCATCAGCCCCGCCATGCCCGTGACCAGCAACGTGGCGTGGCTGGCGTTGGCGGCGGCGACGCCGATCAGCAGGCTGGCGGTGGAGACAATTCCGTCGTTGGCCCCAAGGACGGCGGCGCGCAGCCAGCCGATACGATCACTGCGGTGGGACTCGGTGTGTCTGTGCATGAATTTCATGGTTGAGCGCGACTCACTGTCATTAGGCGGTTCACATCGGACGGGTTTCAATCTGCGCCTGCAACTGGCCGCCGACAATGGATATTTCCTTGAATTGTTGGCCGTCGCGAAGCACGAACAACGCGTCCATCCCGCGTTCCTGAGCCAAGCGTGGGCCTTCGGTTTCACCCAGCACCATCAGCGCCGTGGCCCAGGCATCGGCGAGCATGCACGAAGCGGCCACCACGGTGACGGCGGCGAGCGGGTTGCACAGCGGCGCGCCAGTGGCCGGGTTCATGGTATGGGCATAGGCTTGACCGGCCACGTCGACCCACCGTCGGTAGTCCCCGGAGGTCGCGATCGCGGCATCGCCAAGCTCCATCACGCCCATGACTTCACGCACGCCCCGGTTAGGTTTTTCCACCGCTACGGTCCAGCACTGGCCATCGGGTTTGACGCCCCGGGCGCGCATTTCGCCGTCGATGCCGACCAGGTAGCGGGTTATGCCCAAACCTTCCAGGCAACGGGCCAGTTCATCGACGCCAAACCCTTTGGCGATGCCATTCAAGTCAAGGTGCAGCTGTGCGCGTTTACGCACCTGATGACGTAATGGGTCAATCACCAACGCTGCGCTGGCTGACAGCCGGGTGCGCGGCGGCATCGTCGCGAGCGCCTGCTCTGTGACCGTCTGCTCCCCGGGGCCGAACCCCCAGGCATCAACCAGATCACCGACCCCGATGTCGAAGGCGCCGCCGGATTGCTGACTGACACGCAGTGCCGCAGACAACACCGTTGCCAGTTCCTGGGGCACTGATACCCATTCCTGCTCGGGGGCGGTGTTGAGGCGGTTGAGGTCCGAGTCGGGTTTCCAGGTGGACATTTGCTGGTCCACCCGGGCCACGGCGCGCGCCAGGCGATGGCCAATTGCGTCGGTATCGATCCCGGCCCCGGCATAAAACAGGGCGATGTAGCGCGTGCCCATCGTTTCGCCGTTCAGGCTATAGCGTTGCAACTCAGTAAACGTCTTCACGGTAGCGTCCTTGTGCCTTGAGGGTCAGCACAGTCAGATTGAGAGGTGCCAACACTTCATCGAGGGCTTGCATCACGCCTTTGGCCATTTCGCGACTGCCACACACCAGCACCTGGGCACCTTTTTCAATCAGCCGGCGCAAGGTCAGGGCATCGCCGATCAACCGATCTTGCACATAACAGCGGTCCTGAACCTGAGAAAAGGCGGCGCGCAATGCCGTCAGGCGTCGGTCGGCCAGGTACTGATTGAGCTGCGGTTCATAGAGAAAATCCGAGTCCGGGTTGCGCCCGCCCCAATACAAGTGCATTGGGTGTCGCGCCTTGTTGTTGCGGATAAAACCGGCCAATGGACCGATGCCGGTACCGGCCCCGATCAGGATCACCGGGTGCGTGCCCGACGCCGGGCGAAATTGCGGGTTGGGCTGGATAAACGCTTCTATCTGCGCACCAATGTCCAGGCCATGAAGGAATTCCGAGCACACGCCTGCGTTGTGTTTGCGAACGCAGATTTCCAGCACGCCGTCCTGCGAACCACTGGCCAGCGAGTAGAAACGGGGGATCGGACTGCCCGGAGGCACAATCCCGACCAGGTCACCGGCCAAGAAGTCCGGCAGCGCGCCGGGTGCCTTGAAGCGCAACACGTGTGTCGGTGCGTTCACCTGTTCGCCGTAGACAATGCGCTCTGTCAACTCCAATGGATGGGTCTGTGGCCGCTGCGGGGCATGGACCAGTGTCAGGTCATGTTTGAGCACGTCGCCCAGCGCGTGGCCCCAACGTGCAAATTCCTGAGAGGATTGGCGGTTGACGGTTTCCAGCCCCAGTAACGGCAAGCCACCGGCCTGCAACATCGCGTCCTGCACCTGATGGGCGAACTGACAGAACTGCGCAAACTGGCGGTCACCAAAGCCCAGCACGGCAAAGGGCTGGCCGGGCTTGAGGCCGGTTTTGGCCAACCGCGCCAGGAACTGCGAAGCCGAGCTTGGCGCGTCGCCGTCACCGTGGGTCGCGGTGAGGATGATCACGCGCTGGGCGCTGCGGTAGTCGTTGGCGTATTGATTCATCGCCGCGCTATGCACTCGGTGTCCGGCCAGGTGCAAGGCGTCATGCAAGGTCTTGGCAAAGCCCCAGGTGCTGTTGTTTTCACTGCCCACCAGAATCACGCTGTCGGCAGAGTGGGCAGGGCTGTTGTGGCCGATGTTCGGGCTCGCCTTGCGGCGGCGCCACCACAACAGGAGGCCGGTGACGCTCATCAACGGCACACAGAGGGCACAGAGCCCAAGCGGCAGGCCCAACCACCACAGGCCTTCACCGGTGTGCAGCTGATAGATCAATTCATAGAGGTTGTGCATCGAGTCGTGGGCCTGATAGGACAACAAAGCGCCGCTGGCCTGATCCACGTAGCCGTCGCCCTGGGCCGTGCGCAGGGAAAACACGTCCTTCGGGTTACCGGGGCTGGGGTAGACCAGCTCGCGCAGGTCATTCAGGTCGGTGGCCTGCAAGGCTTGCAGGTTCGCCACCGGCAAGGCCGGGCCGGCGCTGACGTGGGCGGGGAAGGCGGGTTCACTCTGACTGCCGTCGGTGATAAAACCAAAAGTGGTGGCGGACATGTAAAGCCCGCTCAATGCCGACAGCAGCAGCCCGAGCAAGGCCAGTCGCCCGACTTCAGCATGCCAGCGCTGGCTGAAGGTGCCGTGCAGTGGCCGCAGCAGGTTGCGCCAGCCACCCAGGCGCCGGGCCAGCAACAGCGCGCCGGACACTGACAACATCAGCATGAACAACGCGCCGACTCCCGACACTCCATGGCCTGGCGTGCCAAGGAACATCGAGCGGTGCAGCTCTTTCACCCAACGCGTGAACGCGGAGGGTGCATAAGGCGCGAGGCCTTCGCCGGTCAGAGTGTCGACCGTTTCAGCCCCGGCCTGACCGTTCTGGTTGTAGTAGACGATGACCGTCCCGGACGCTGTGCGCTGGATCTGCTCCACGCCCGGAAAGTGACTGGCGACACGCCCGGCCAGTTGGCCGACGTTAAGTTGCCCGGCCGCGGTGGCGGTGTTGTGCAAGCGTTCCAGCGCCGGGTCGACCGACAGGATCGCGCCGCTGATGGCCAACAGCATGACCAACAGGGCGGCGATCAGGCCGGGCAGGGAATGGGACTGGCGAAGCATGTTCAGCCTCCAGAAAGGGCAAGTGCTACAAATCGTAAGTAAAGGACTCGACATAGGTGCTGCCGGTTACCGGCTTGCCGGCGCCCTTGGACGTCAACGGCACGCTGACATCGGCGCGAGCGTCACGTTTGTCCTCGACGGCGCTGTCGATGCGGATCTGATACCCGGCATCGATCAGGGTGTCTGCCAGCTCGACGCTGACCTTGAGCGTGCGCCCGCTGCCGACACTGGCGCCGCTGACGCCGTCAAACTCGCTCCGGTTCATCCCGCTGCCACGGGCCCAGTCGCCCAGGTGCTTGTAGTACTTGGCCTTCTTGCCGGCCACCCACAGGGTTTTCTGGTACTGGCCGTTGGCGTCGGTTACGTAGATCGCCAGGTAAGCATCATTGCCGCTGTAGTCCTTGAGCTGGGTGGTCAGGGTCACTTCCCGGGCCTGGGCCAACCCCGGCAGGGCAATGGCGCCGGCGAGGCAGGTGGCTGCGATGATCTTTTTCATGAGGGTGTCCTTTTGATCGTTAGGTCGAGATCCTGGACCTGCTTGCTGACAGCAACCTGAAGCGCAGGAAAAACTCGACAGGAGAGGCGTCATTCGGTGAGCGGGTTGCCGAGGTAATCCCTGGCATCGCCGTCGTCGCGGAAATGGATCTCGAGGGTGCGCAGGCGCAACGAGGCCGGTGAGTAGTTGGCTTCGATAACGTTGCCCTTGCGGTCCAACCCCTTGAGCTCGTAACAACCGTCGTCGACCTTGATGCGTTGCACGCTCCAGCCGTATTGCCGCTCGACCTGCTCACGCAGGTTTTCGCGCGGTTGCCAGTCGCTCACCGGGTCGCTGCAGTCGTCGGCCAAGGCGTAACCGCTGAGCATCAGGCTCAACAGCGCGGCATGGGCAATAAAACCTGATTTCATGATCTGTCTCCTGCCGAGGTCGGCGTCTGTGGCATACCCTAAGGTGCATTCCTGACAACCAGCTGAATCTTCAGATTCACGTCAGGTAGGGCGATTAAGGTGCGGCACAACAATCACCACAGGAGGTGCCAGATGCGGGTTTTATTGGTCGAGGACGCGCCAGGGTTGGGGGAAGCGGTGCGCGAGCAGATCGCCGATGACGGCCACGCCGTCGATTGGGTGCAGCGCCTGGCCCATGCGCGCAACAGCGTGCGCACCACGCCTTACGACCTGATCCTGCTGGACCTGATGCTACCGGACGGTCGCGGGCTTGATTTCTTGCGTCAGCAGCGCTCGGCAGGGGACGTGACCCCGGTGATTATCCTGACAGCCCAGGATCAGATTTCCGATCGCATCGCCGGCCTCAACGCAGGCGCCGACGACTACCTGGTCAAGCCGTTTGACTTGTTTGAGCTCTCGGCCCGTGTGGCGGCGGTGGCCCGACGTTACAGCGGCAACCCCAATCCGCAGATCAGACTCGGCGATTTACAGGTCGACATGAGCGCCCGCACCGTGCAGCGTGCCGGCACCACCGTGGACTTGACGGCCCGCGAATGGGCGCTGTTCGAAGCGTTCGTGCAGCGCCCCAGCGCGTTGTTGTCCAAGTCGCAGCTGGAAGAGCGGCTGTATGCCTTCGGTGCCGAAATCGAGAGCAATACCATCGAGGTCTACATCAGCCGGCTGCGCAAAAAACTGGGACGCGAGCTGATTGAAACCGTGCGAGGCATGGGCTACCGGTTGATGGCCGTATGAAGTCTTCTTCGAGCCTGCAAAAACGCCTCGGCCTGGGGCTGACCCTGGGCATGACCTTACTGTGGCTGGGCGCGACTGTCGGCGCCTGGCTGGTGGTGCAACATGAGTTGAACGAAGCGTTCGACAGTGCGCTGGAAGAGACCGCGCAACGCATCTTGCCGCTGGCCGTGATGGAAATCAGCAACCGGGAGGAACCCCGTGAAGCGCAGCACGTTGCGACGTTGAAAATGCACAAGGAATACCTGACGTACCTGGTGCGCGATGCCAGCGGCAAGATCCTGATGCAGTCCCACGACGCCAACCCGAAGATCTTCAATCAACAGCCGACTGAGGGGTTTACCACTTCTGAAAAATACCGCTTGTACGGCGCCAGTGCGTTGCGCGAGACGCTGTTTATCGAGATAGCCGAGCCCCTGGATCACCGCCGTGAAGCCGCGCGGGAGGCCTTGTTTGCCTTGTTGCTGCCGCTGTTGGCGCTGATTCCTGTGAGTCTATTGGGCACCTGGTTATTTGTGCGGATCAGCCTGCGCAGTGTGTTGGCGTATCGTCGTGCGGTTGAGGCGCGGGGCGTGGGTGACTTGTCGCCAATCAAGGTGGCCCGTCTGCCGGCAGAAATCGACCCGTTGGCCGAGGCGGTCAACCACCTGCTGGAGCGCATGCGCAAGGCCCTTGAAACCGAGCGCAGCTTTACCGCCAACAGCGCCCATGAACTGCGCACGCCACTGGCCGCGACCCTGGCGCAGATCCAGCGGTTACGCCACGAGGCGCCCGAAGGGCCGTTGCGAGTGCGTGCGGCGAAGATCGAAAATGCCTTGCGCGAGCTGGCACGCCTATCGGAAAAGCTCATGCAACTGGCCAAGGCCGAGGGCGGCGGGCTGTTGTCCGAAACGCCTCAGGACTTGATTCCATTGCTGGCCCATGGGGTCGACGAGTGGAGCCAGCGCGGCGGCCAAAGCATTGAGCTGCATCTGCCGGGCCAGGCCAGCGTGTACTCGAACATCGACCCTGACGCCTTTGGCATCTTGTTGCGCAACCTGATCGAGAATGCGTTGAAGTACGGCGCAACCGATCAACCGGTGGAAGTCAGCCTCACCGAACAGGCACAGCTGCGGGTAGTCAATGGCGGCCCGGCGGTACCGGAGTCGGTGTTGCAGCACCTGACTGAGCGCTTTGTGCGAGGTCACCGTGAAATCAGCGGTTCAGGACTGGGCCTCGCGATTGCCAAAACGATTGCGCAGGGGGTCAACGCGCGTATGCAATTGATCTCTCCTGCAACCGGTCGACAAGAGGGTTTCGAAGTGCGCGTCTGGTTACCGCTTGAACGAGCCCCATGAAAGACAGGACACCGTTTCCCCCTTACGATCGCGCTGATCCTCCTTGAGTGCATTCTCTTGGGGATGAATGCCCGAGGTTCTAAAAAGAACTTCGATGGCCACCGTCAGTCATGAGACTGCTCCCTTTCCTGCCCTTTGAAGTTTTTCCTGAAGCCCCGGAGATTCATTAGGAATAGACAAACCTGTAAGGCGATCAATGCAAACGCCTCTGCATAGGCTCCCCAAATCACCCACAACACGTTGCTCAAGCTGAAGCACACAAACCCGATCATCCGCCGTCCTGACCGCTGTGATCCGATTAGCCATGCGGCGAGAACGGTCACAAGCATCGCGGGCCATTGAACCCAGTCCAGATAAGCCAAAATCTCCTCCCAACACCTTTCGATGCACTAGATCGCTAAGCACCGCGTAATTTCATCGGGGCTTTGATGGTTAACTACGGTCACCGATTTCCCCAGTATGTAGCAGGGATGAAGCTGACCATTAGGATGTGTCGTGACAACCACGGATATCAATGACCAGCCCTCATGAAGCTTCAGGTTTGATTCGTTGGCCGACAACGCTTCCATGACTTGAGTAGCCTCGGTCATATGCATTTCGTAACTCTCGAACTTTTGGTGCAATCGTTAGGCGCCGAGCTATGTGCGTTACGACGAGACCTCCGCGTCGCGGTTGCTAGCATTGGCAAACAAGCTCACCATTGAATACGCTGGCAGGGTGAGCAACATTGTGGAAGCGAGCCCTGAGCATCAGTCATTCGAAAACCGATTATCCGAATTTGAAGGAATCGGGCCGAAGACGATCGAGATATTTATGGGGAAGCCGCCGCAGTGCTGTTCTGAGCACCCAGAAACTGTTCACTTACATGATCGGCGTCCTTGTTCACGACTGCCATCTCAGCTACGTGCAGCAAGGGAAAACCATGGCAACGCACAAACTGACCATTAAAGACTTGCAGGTAAACGTGTCAATCTACGGTAAAGGCTCGCCGCTTTTATTGCTCAATGGCCAGGGTGGTTTGATCCGTACCTTCGACTCCCTGCGCGATGAGTTGGTGGACTTCACGACTATAACGTTGGACGTGCCCGGGGTCGGGAAATCGCAAATGCCCCGCTGGCCGATGCGTCTGCCGCGCTATGCTGACTTGGTAATTGCCAGCTCGCCGCCTTGGTCGGCTGGACAAGCCTGCTGCGGATTGTCCGTCTGCGCCAGCGCACGCTGATCCTCACCGGCGATATGCCCTAGATTTAGCGATGGTCACTTAATACGAAATTGGGGCAGCAACGCCGCTCAGCCCTGAGGTTGACCGAAGTCCCACACATATGATGCGCATTGGAATATAAGGATGATGTTGACTAAAAGGCGCAGATCTTTATTGGGTTTCATTCTCATGGCTGCCGGCTTGGTCGGTTTTTCGGCCCTGTTACTGCTTAAGTCAGAAACTCAACGCAGGGAGACGCGCTTCTCGGATTACGTGCAGAACATCTCGAGCATCGTGCGAAATAAGCTTGATACCAATGAAGCGGTATTGTCGGGGTTCTCTGCCTTTCTCCAAGCGGTCGATCAGAGCGACACGGAAGCTGCAGCCCGTTATGCGTCAGCCGTATTGTCCGCATACCCTCATATTTACATGCTTGAGGCGGCGAGGGCGGTTCCCATCTTGGAGCAGGCTGCATTTGAGACTCTGATGCGCCGCACTTGGCGTCCGGACTTTGAGCTCAAAGACTTCCCGAGTCTCACCCAGCAACCTGCCCAGCATCAGGCCTACCTCAGTGAGACTTGGCCTGTGTTGTTTATGTACCCGCCGCTTCCCGAATCCAGTTCCATCTATGGCGTTAGATTGGAAACCGTTGGGCATCTTTCCTACGCGTTGGCCCGCACTCACAATAATCCGAAGCCGGTTGTATCACCTGTCTTCTCTATGTACGAAGGAGGCAGCGCTTACATTCTCATGCAGTCCGTGAGTCGGCCCGAAAATCTAAGGGAGAGCAATCGGCCCAATTTTTTCGGAAGCACCATGGTGTCTTTGCTTTTGATCCAGACCGGCTCGCTGTTGGATGCGGTCAATGATTCGAACATAGATCCCTTGGTTCATATCAGCGCAGTCATGAAAGCCGGGGCAGGGTCTGAAAGTAACGTGTTCTCTACGAACGCCAACAATGCTGGCTTTCTTGATCGTCTGATTTTGCCGCGCCTGACTGATCGAGTCGAAATCAGAAGTACCTCGCAACCGATGACACTGCTGTTTGAGCGTCAGTTACGTTTTGCAGACGTTTTGACTGCGCAAGCGCTGATCATCCTTTCGGTTCTCGCCGCGGCTCTCTTTCTTATTCCAGGGGTACTGATTCGGCACTTCAGGGCGATAGAAAGAGCTGAGGTTGAGCACGAAAGATCCGCCTATCTTGCGACCCATGACGTACTCACCGAACTGCCAAACCGCTACCTATTTGCTGATCGTTTTCAGCAAGCCTTCTCCGATTGGAAAGAGCGGGCGGAACCGTTTGCGGTGCTGTTGATCGATCTGGATCATTTCAAACAGATAAATGATCAGCACGGTCATGAGATCGGTGATCAGGTTCTTCAAGCGGTCGCAAGTCGCATGCTTCAGGCCACTCGCTCGACTGATACGGTCGCCCGCTACGGAGGAGATGAGTTCGTGATTCTGATTAAGGATTTATCCAACCCCGGAAGTGCTGAAACTAGAGCAGCGAGGGTGCTCGACTCCATTGCGGGTACAGTCGTGACAAGCGTTGGGGAGCTTTCCCTTTCTTGCTCTATCGGCGTCTCAATTTGCCCGTTGCATGGACAGAGCCTCGACGCATTGCTCAAGGCAGCGGATCAAGCTATGTACGGGGTAAAACAGCTAGGGCGCAAAGGTATTGCGATCACTGAATACCCAGAACCTTGAGATATTTATGATCACCAAGTCATTTCACAACACCGCTTGTCGCAGGTCTCGGTCATCGTGGGGTTATGGAATGCGGTTGCGACTTCTCGTTCGAATGGTGATGAGACGATAGAGGCGGGTGGGGTCGTAAAGTGGTCAGCGAGTGCCCGTGCTTAGAGCTGGCCTTTTTCGATCAATGGTATTGAGTCTGGCGCTTTAGTGGGAAGGCCCGCATTTGCGGCGTCCTCAGCGTGACGAATCAACCTTACGAGTTTCATCGCGAGCCTAGGCAGCGAGCCATCCGTCAAAGTGACGTACGGAGGTGATGGCATAGTGATATCTTGGTATCCACCAGCCTCAGTAATGGCTTGAAAGTAGGCAATCAAATGCACGATGACTTCAACACCCAAAGCTCAGACGCTATGAATCTGCTGGTGCAGGCTGCTGCCTACTCGGCAGACTGCACCAGGGGACTGCTTGTGGGTGGAGTGCCAGGGAAGTGGTCGATTATCGCCAGTTACGGCGTGCAAGAAGACCTGGTCGTCGAGGCCCCTACTGAAAGCTTTCTACGTGAGGTCGTTTCCCAAAAAGCTTTGATCGCAATCAGTGAAGCCGCAGGACAGGTCATGCCTATCTTGTTTCACCGGCTTATGTATTTCCGAGAAGGCTTTCTGATTGGCCTAGCCGTCCGTGGGGCGGACAACAGTTTGTTGGGCGTTTTGCTGGTCAGCAGTGCTGAGCCGCAACAGCGCTTGAGTGCCGCGCAAACATACGCCTTACAAACGCATGGCGCTCTTTTTAGTAAGCTGATTGAGTCAAAGGGAACCGAACCTGTCCCGGCTATTGATCCGTTGATCGAGCGCTTGAGGCTACTTGAGTCTGTGGTGGTCAATGCGAAAGACGCAATCCTGATCACTGAGGCCGAGCCCATAGATCAGCCCGGCCCGAGGATTGTTTACTGTAATCCCGCGTTCATCACCGCTACGGGTTTTAGCTCTTCAGACGTAATCGGGCTAACCCCTCGTATTCTCCATTCGGAAGATACGAGCAGAGCGACTCTCGATTCAATTCGTGCCGCATTGTCGAAGTGGGAGCCCATTGAGGTTGAGCTTATCAACGCGCGCAAAGACGGCAGCAAATTCTGGGTGCAACTGAGCATCGTTCCTGTCGCCGACGAGCGTGGGTGGTTCACCCATTGGGTTTCCGTTCAGAGGGATATCAGCGAACGCAAGGAAGCCGAGTTGCTGGCACTTCAGGCTCAGGCTGATAGAGACGCGAAGGTCGCGTTGGAGACGCGGCTGTTAGAGAGGGAGCGCATTGAAGAGGAGCTTTCATATGCAGCCTTTCACGACGATCTGACCTTGTTGCACAACCGGGCTTATCTTATGTCCAGGTTGCTGAGTATGTTCACTGCGAGCAAGCCTCACTATGTACCTGCGGCCACGGTACTTTTTCTAGACCTTGACCGATTTAAATTTGTCAACGATAGCCTTGGCCACAGCGCAGGTGATCATCTCCTGAAAGTCGTCGCGCGGCGCCTTGAAAGCTGTATCCGGGGAGACGATATCTTTGCCCGCATTGGCGGCGACGAATTTGCAATTCTACTGGCTGGGGATGAAACGGCTCCTCTAGCCATTGAGCTCGCTCAACGCATCGTTAGCCAGCTCAGCCAGCCAGTTGCGATTGATGGCCAAGATATTTTCACGTCCTGCAGCCTGGGCATTGTCACAACTGACGCCTCACACGAAACACCTGAAGATTTGCTTAGAGACGCTGATGTAGCGATGTACGCCGCTAAGAAGAAGGGGCGTGGCCGCTGGACGATATTTGATGCCTCAATGCGAAAGGCTGCTATTGATGCACTCCTGATGCAGAACGCGCTGAAGCAAGCCATTGCGCGCGAAGAGTTTTCAGTTGTTTACCAGCCGATTTATAACGTCAAGACCGGTGAAATAAGTGGCGTCGAAGCTTTGGTCAGATGGCTACATCCAGAGCTGGGGCATGTGCCTCCAGACGTCTTCATCCCGGTAGCGGAAGATATCGGTGTCATTCATGAGTTGGGCCATTGGGTCATGCAACAAGCTTGCACAGAACTAATGCGCTGGAAGCACGAATTTCCTTCTCTACGATTGCATTTGAATGTGAACGTATCAGGTACTGAGCTCATTCGTCCTGGTTATGTAGCTCAAGTCAGCAATGTGCTGTCGACCACGGGAGTTTGCGCACACGAGCTTCAGATTGAAATTACGGAATCTGTTTTTCTTCACGAACCTCAGATGACCGCAAGCGTGCTGGAGGGGGTTCGGCAGCTAGGTATTCGCGTGGCGCTTGATGACTTCGGTACGGGCTACAGTTCCCTAGGATATATTGATCGCTACCCGCTCGATGCCATCAAAATCGACCGTTCCTTCGTTTCTAGAATGATGTCCTTCGACCGAAGTGATGCCATCATCAGAAGTATACTTTCCCTTGGCAGGACGTTGAATTTGGCTATCACAGCGGAGGGCATTGAGACGCTCGCTCAGCTCCAACGATTGAAAGAAATGGATTGCCCATTCGTGCAAGGGTATCTGTTCAGCCCTCCAGTACGTGCGGAAGAATTATCTACATTGCTGCAGTCCTGGTCAGCGAGCTGAGGGATAGTAAATTGTGGTGAGCCTGTCGTAGTTGCTTATGATAACGATGCGTCCCCAACGTTTTTATGGCCATTTCGAAACTCTATATGATTCGGATGCCAACGGGCTGGGGACTAATGACGGCCCGGCTTGTTAGTGTTGATTGAAAATTGACACAAAACGGAGTGCAGAAAAACGGGCTGCGGCGATCAGAATCCGCGCCACTCGAGTCCAGTCTTGGACGGAGGACTTTATTCCAGAAGGGTTCTCACTAGCGGCGCGATTAAAATCAGAGTTGTACAAAACCTGTACATAAGATACGGTCTGTACAGATTTTAACGATAGCGAAAAATTTCGCTGCGCTCAAGCAGCAGGGGTTACCCATGCAATTGATAAGCTTTGGATCTAATGACATCGAAAATACTCTCGCCAAAATGTCGGCTGGACAGCTCGATAAGGTTGCATTTGGAGCTATCCAGCTGGACGCGTCCGGTAAAATCCTGCAGTACAACGCTGCGGAAGGTGACATCACGGGCCGCAAGCCGAGCGAAGTAATTGGAAAGAATTTTTTCCGTGATATTGCACCTTGCACCAATAGACCCGAGTTCCAAGGGCGCTTCGCCGATGGTGTCAAGAATGGCAGCTGTTGCCGCTGACCGAAAACTGACCCAGTAGGGGCTGTTCTGCCGACTGAAAACTGACCCAGGTGTTCAACTGCTTCTGCTCACTTTTTGAGCAGGAGAACACAGGGTGATCAGCATGGAAATGTTG
>NZ_JADEVO010000042.1 GCF_017114825.1 Pseudomonas gregormendelii
GCGTTTCTTCATGTACTACAACCGCACCAGGCTCCACAGCTACAACAACTACCTGTCGCCAATAGCTATGGAGCAAAAAGCGGCATAAGCACCGTAAACGGTGTCCGGGATTGCTTGACCAGTTCAGGCTTGCCCGCGATGGCAGTCTGACAAACACCGCATGATGTCGGATGTAGGAAGCAGGCTACGTCGCCTTGCGCCTTTGCCTACAACTACGTCAGAATCCGCCGGCTTGTGCGGTTTGGACACGTCCGGTAGCTTGATTTCCGTCACTGCTCATCAGTGATCGGGTTTCGCAGCCCGGGTCAATCAAGGCGCTCAGCGCTACCGTTACGTTCAGTTGGCGTTTTTTACGTCCGCGGCATTTCGTTATGGCGGCTGTGCGCGGGAGATCTTCGGGTCTGCCGGGTTCCTTGATTCCCGGTCTGCGAACCTGCGTACAGCTGCCACCTCCCTCGTTTCGCAGCGAACAGTGGCGGCTCCATTAATCAAGGAGCTTCACCATGTTCAAACCCACGCCCAACCCCCCGCAGCCAGACCAAGAGCACACTGAATCTGACGATTCAGCCCAGCAAAACTACCTCAACTTCAGCGCCCTTAAACACGCTGAAACCCCCTACAAACCCGAAAGCATGTTCATGATCGCCCCTGACATCGCCACCGAAACCTTGCTGGCCCACGCCTGCGAATCCCTGGCATCGGCGAATGTGATGGCCAATTACCTGGCAGGCTTTATCACTGGCCCGTATCGCAACGCCCTGTTGGGAATAGCGCAGATCATCATGCTGGCCGAATTGGCGGTAAACCGTGCGCTGGATAACATCGAACCTCAGGAGTAGCGACGAATCGACGGTCGCTGGTTATTGAGTTTCCCGGTGTTGCAGCGGCCATACTCCGGGTAGAACTCGCCATTGGGTTGGTTTAGTTTTCCCGATTCGTTTCAACGAACAGGGAGTTTCCATGCTGAAAACAACTATCAATCCATCGACCGTTTTTGATTCTCTTCAATACGGATTCAGCCAGGCCGTGGAAGTCACTGGTGGGCGGCGGGTGCTGCTGTCTGGTCAGGTGGGGGTCGATGAGTTCGAGCGCACGGTTGCGCCCGGGCTGTACGAGCAGACGGTCAAAGCTTTCCAGAATATCGAGAGCATTTTGAATGAGGCCGGTGGGAATCTGGCGCATGTGGTCATGATGCGGATTTACGTCGCGGAGTCTGCCAGGGATGAGCAGGACCAGATAACCCGCGTCCTGCTGGAACGGTTTTCGGGTAAGCCGCCTGCGTCTTCGTGGGTCATTGTCAGTGGGCTTTCTTTGCCGGAGTGGTTGATCGAGATTGAGGTGGAGGCGGTTTTGCCTTGATGGTCGCAGAGCCCTGAGAAGACCGTGTCATCGTTCATCGCGGGCAAGCCTTGCTCCCACATACTTAGCACAGCAGACATTGGCCCCACAGGCCTTGCTCCAACAGACCTTCCCCCTGCAGTTTGGGGGGAGCTCCAGTTAAAGTGCACACCCACAAAAAAGGCGACCTCAGGTCGCCTTTTTCATTACCGCTCAGCGATCACTGGCCGCCGTAGATCTGGTCAAAAACCCCACCATCATTGAAGTGGGTTTTTTGCACGGTGCGCCAGTCACCGAAGGTTTTCTCTACCGAAAGAAAATCCACTTTCGGAAAGCGATCGGTGTACTTGGCAAGCACAGCCGGGTCACGCGGGCGCAGGTAGTTCGCCGCCGCGATTTCCTGGCCTTGCGGGGACCACAGGTACTTCAGGTATTCCTCGGCGGCTGCGCGGGTGCCTTTTTTCTCGACGACTTTGTCGACCACAGACACTGGCGGCTCGGCTTCGGCGGAGACGCTGGGGTAAATGACTTCAAACTGGTCGCGACCGAATTCGCGGGCAACCATTTCCGCTTCGTTTTCGAAGGTCACCAGCACGTCGCCGATCTGGTTGGTCATGAAGGTGGTGGTGGCCGCGCGGCCGCCAGTATCGAGCACCGGAGCCTGCTTGAACAGTTTGCCGACGAAGTCCTTGGCTTTGTTCTCGTCACCGCCGTTTTTCAGCACGTAACCCCAGGCCGAGAGGTAGGTGTAGCGACCGTTACCCGAGGTTTTCGGGTTCGGCACTATGACTTGCACGCCTTCCTTGAGCAGGTCGGGCCAGTCTTTCAAGGCTTTCGGGTTGCCCTTGCGGACGATGAACACGGTGGCCGAGGTGAATGGCGCGCTGTTGTTCGGCAGGCGGGTGACCCAGTTGTCCGGGACCAGTTTGCCGTTGTCCGCCAGGGCATTGATGTCGGTGGCCATGTTCATGGTGATCACGTCAGCGGGCAGGCCATCGATCACCGAACGCGCCTGTTTGCTGGAGCCGCCGAAAGACATCTGTACGGTGATGTTTTCGTTGTGCTCGGCTTGCCAGTGCTTCTGGAAGGCAGTGTTGTAGTCCTTGTAGAAATCGCGCATCACGTCGTAGGAAACGTTGAGCAGGGTCGGTGCGGCCTGAGCCATGCCGGTCAGTGCCAGGCCAGCGGCGAGAAGTGAGGCACCAAAGAGTTTTTTCACTGCGCATTCCTTGTTTGGTAGGAGCTGCCGAAGGCTGCGATCTTTTGATCCTGATTTGAGGAAGAAGATCGCAGCCTTCGGCAGCTCCTACGGGGTCATTTTTTCAGGTCCAGTAGGTGTCGGCATCTTACCGCAGCGACTATAACGGCAGCGGCATAGTCCTTTAAAGATTAAAAAGCTCTGTGCTTATTCCAGTTTCTTGAACAGCGCATTGCCGCAGCGCGAGCAGAATGCGGCGCCGTGTTCGTGACTGTTCTTGCGGCACACCGGGCAGTCGTGTTGCAGCTGCTCACCGCGCATGGCGTTGGCCAGTTCTGCGGTAAAAATCCCGGTGGGCACGGCGATGATCGAGTAACCGGTGATCATCACCAGCGACGAAATTACCTGGCCCAGCGGGGTCTTCGGCACGATGTCGCCAAAGCCCACGGTGGTCAGCGTAACGATCGCCCAATAGATGCCTTTGGGGATGCTGGTGAAGCCATGTTCCGGGCCTTCGATCACGTACATCAGCGTGCCAAACACCGTCACCAGGGTGCATACGCTGACCAGGAACACCACGATCTTCTGCTTGCTGCCACGCAGCGCCGACATCAGGTAGTTGGCTTGCTTGAGATAGGGGCTGAGCTTGAGCACGCGGAATATCCGCAACATGCGGATGATGCGGATGATCAGCAGGTACTGCGCGTCGGCGTAATACAGCGCCAGGATGCCGGGCACGATCGCCAGCAAATCCACCAGCCCGTAAAAGCTGAATGCGTAGCGCAACGGCTTGGGGGAGCAGTACAACCGCAAGCCGTACTCGATGGCGAAAATAATCGTAAAGCCCCACTCGATATACGCCAGCACGTTGGCGTAGTTCTGGTGGATCGAGTCGATGCTGTCGAGCATCACAATCACAATGCTGGCGAGGATGATCAACAGCAAAATGCCGTCGAAGCGCCGCCCCGCCTTGGTGTCGCTCTGGAAAACCATGACGTAAAGCTCTTCACGCCAGTTTCTGCTGCTGTCCATGGATACCGCCTGAACCAATGATCAGCGAAGCCTAGGTTGATTCTCCTCCAGAGCGCAAGGCGTATGGGCGACAGCGGCCTTTCCGAGCATTTGCACAACCGTGCGGATCAGCCAGCAGGCGAGGATGAAAGGGGCGGTCAGCGTCGGCAGGCCGATGGCGGCAAACACCGGAGTCAGTATCAGTGCGAATGCAATTCCGAGCAGCGGCAGCCAAGGCTTCTGGTGCAGTGAGTTGCAGGCAAGGGCGGCGAGTACGGCGTTGTAGCCACCCAGGCCGATCAATGCGCTGTAGAAGTCGTGATGCAGCATGCTCCAGCCCATGCCCGCGACAGACGCCAGCATCGCCCAGCAGAAGCCACGACGGTCGGCGATCAGCAAGCCGGCGGCAATCATCGCGCCGGCCAGCGGATGACCGAGGAACATCACCTGGCCCAGGCCTTTGAGTGGAGCGGCGAGGATGTTCTGCGGGCTGATTTCGATCAACTGCGCATTGCTCGAGGGCGTGGCGAAGCACAACAGCAACCAGCCCAGTACCACGAATGGCGCCGTATAGGCTGGCAGGTACTGGCTGAAGCGCACACGTTTGAGCCACTGTTGGGTGAACATCGCACTCAGCCCGCCCGCAGCAATGATCAGCGGTGGCAGCAACGCGGACCAAGGGAAATACAGGCTCAGCAGCAAACCGAGCAGCACGCCGTTGTAGCTGAACAGTCCAGCCTGACGGTCGGCCTTGGCGTAGCCGCGACGTTGCGCGGTAAGCAAGCCGGCGACACCGCCCAGCAGTGCACCGCCGAGCAGGGCAGGCGCGGTGAACAGAATGGCCAACAGGCACAGCAAGCCAAACAGCGGGTGCCGCTGGAGGAAAATCTGGCTGAAGCCGTTGAGCAGGGCAGTCGCCCAATCGGGGCAGTGGGTGTTGAAGTGGTTGGCAGGCATTTTTATTGTGTGTCAGGTGAAATGGGGCGCCTGCATTGCCAGCAGGCTGGCTCCCACACTGAATCTCCGTTCAGCCTTGATGATGTGAACGACACAAAACCAATGTGGGAGCCAGCCTGCTGGCGATGAGGCCGATATAGGCGTTCTAGATCAACGTCTCGATACGCAACGAGTTAGTCGACCCCGGCTGCCCAAACGGCACACCCGCAGTGATCAGCAAGGTGTCGCCGCGCTGGGCCATGCCCTGGGCCTGTGCGATCTCCAGTGCCGTCGAGCACACTTCGTCCACCTGGCGCAGCCGGTCATTGACCACCGAGTGCACACCCCAGGCCACGGTCAAGCGGCGGGCGGCCTGCAGGTTTGGTGTCAGGTTAAGGATGGGCACCGTCGGCCGCTCACGGGCAGCGCGCAGGCTGGAGGCCCCCGACTCGCTGTAGTTGACCAGCACCGCCACCGGAAGCACGTTGCTGATGCGGCGAATCGCGCAGCTGATGGCATCGGACACCGTGGCCTCGGCTTTTGGCCGGCTCACATCCAGTTGCGCCTGGTAGTCCGGACCGTTTTCCACCTGGCGGATGATTTTGCTCATCATCTGCACGGCTTCCAGCGGGTATTCGCCCGAGGCGGTTTCCGCCGAGAGCATCACCGCGTCAGCCCCTTCAGCCACGGCGTTGGCGACATCGGTCACCTCGGCGCGGGTGGGCGCAGGGGAGAAGCGCATCGATTCGAGCATCTGCGTGGCCACTACCACCGGTTTGCCGAGCTCGCGGCAGGTGCTGATGATGTTCTTCTGGATCTGCGGCACGCTTTCGGCGGGCACTTCCACGCCGAGGTCGCCGCGAGCCACCATGATCGCATCGCTCAATTCGGCGATTTCGCGCAACTGGGTGACCGCCGAGGGCTTCTCGATCTTGGCCATCAGGAACGCTTTGTCGCATATCAGTGAGCGTGCTTCGCGGATGTCTTCCGGGCGCTGTACAAACGACAGCGCCACCCAGTCCACGCCCAGCTCCAGGCCGAAACTCAGGTCGCGGCGGTCCTTGGCCGTCAGGGGGCTCAACTCCAGCACCGCTTGCGGTACGTTCACGCCTTTGCGGTCCGACAGCTCGCCGCCATTGAGCACCGTGGTGTCGATGGCGTCGGCGTATTTGGTTACCACCCGCAGGCGCAGCTTGCCGTCATCGAGCAGCAGGTCCATGCCCGGCTCCAGCGCGGCGATGATTTCCGGGTGGGGCAGGTTGACTCGTCGCTCATCACCCGGTGTTGCATCCAGGTCCAGGCGCAGGGCCTGGCCGCGCACCAGCTGCACCTTGCCTTCGGCGAACTTGCCGACCCGCAGCTTGGGGCCTTGCAGGTCCATCAGGATGCCCAGCGGATAGTTGAGCTGGCGCTCGACTTCGCGGATCCACTGGTAGCGCTGAGCATGATCGGCGTGATCGCCATGGCTGAAGTTCAGGCGAAAAATATTGACCCCGGCCTCGACCAGCTCGCGAATGTCGTCAATACCGTCGGTGGCGGGGCCGAGGGTGGCGAGGATTTTAACCTTCTTGTCAGGCGTCATTTTTAGGGCTCTCGAGGATCAGGATGGCGCGGAAATCGTTGACGTTGGTGCGGGTCGGCTCGGTGACAATCAGGGCGTCCAGCGCCTGGAAATAACCGTAGCCGTTATTGTTGTCGAGTTCATCGCTGGCGCTCAGGCCCAGGGCGGTGGCACGGGCGTAGCTGTCGGGCGTCATGATCGCGCCGGCATTGTCTTCGGAACCATCGATGCCATCGGTGTCCCCAGCCAAGGCGTACACCCCAGGCAGGCCCTTGAGGCTGTCGGTCAGGCTGAGGAGAAACTCGGCGTTGCGCCCACCCCGGCCATTGCCACGCACGGTCACGGTGGTTTCGCCGCCGGAAAGGATCACGCAGGGGGCGGGCAGGGGCTGACCATGCAGCACCACTTGCCGCGCAATGCCGGCGTGAACCTTGGCCACTTCCCGGGATTCGCCTTCCAGGTCACCGAGGATGAGCGGGCTGAAACCGGCTTGCCGGGCTTTCACTGCGGCCGCTTCCAGCGACTGTTGAGGCCGGGCGATCAGCTGGAAATGACTGCGGGCCAAGCTCGGGTCGTCAGGTTTTACAGTTTCCGATTCGGGATTTTGCAGCCACTCGCGTACGGACGCCGGAACTTCGATGGCGTAGCGCTTGAGGATCGCCAGGGCTTCGGCGCTGGTGCTTGGGTCGGCCACGGTCGGGCCGGACGCGATGACCGTGGCGAGGTCGCCCGGTACGTCGGAAATGGCGTAGGTGTAAACGGTGGCAGGCCAGCAGGCCTTGCCGAGACGGCCACCCTTGATCGCCGAGAGGTGCTTACGCACACAGTTCATCTCGCCGATGGTGGCGCCGGACTTGAGCAGGGCTTTGTTGATGGACTGCTTGTCAGCCAGGGTAATGCCGGCAGCGGGCAGGGCGAGCAGCGCCGAGCCTCCGCCCGAGAGCAGAAAGATCACGCGGTCGTCTTCGCTCAGGTTGCTGACCAGCTCCAGCACGCGCTTGGCCACGGCCAGGCCGGCGGCATCGGGCACCGGGTGCGCAGCTTCGACCACTTCGATTTTTTCGCAGGGTGCGCCATGGCCGTAACGGGTGACCACCAGGCCGGAGACTTCGCCCTGCCAGCAGCGTTCGACCACTTGAGCCATGGCAGCAGCGGCTTTGCCGGCGCCGATTACGATCACCCGGCCCGTGCGATCACGTGGCAGGTAAGCTTCGAGAACGTGTTGTGGATGGGCCGCGTCGATGGCGGTGGCGAACAGGTCGCGAAGAAATTGTTGCGGATCGACCGACATGGCAGGCTCCCGGAATTCTTGTTATTGGAGGTGGAGCAACTCTGCTCCTTGTGGGAGCCAGCCTGCTGGCGATTCAGGCGCTGAGGTCTAACAGACACACCGCGTTGATTTCATCGCTAGCAGGCGAGCTCCCACAGGGTTTGTGCAGGGTTTATTTATCGCGAATCGAGAAATTCGCCATGTGCTCCAGGCCCTTGATCAGTGCCGAGTGGTCCCAGTTGCTGCCACCGATCGCCGCGCAGGTGCTGAACACTTGCTGGGTGTTGGCGGTGTTCGGCAGGTTGATGCCCAACTCGCGGGCACCGGCCAGGGCCAGGTTCAGGTCCTTCTGGTGCAGGCTGATACGGAAACCCGGATCGAAGGTGCCTTTGATCATACGCTCGCCGTGCACTTCGAGGATCTTGGAGGAAGCAAAACCACCCATCAGCGCTTCACGCACCTTGGCCGGGTCGGCGCCGTTTTTCGAAGCAAACAGCAGCGCTTCGGCCACGGCCTGGATGTTCAGCGCCACGATGATCTGGTTGGCCACTTTCGCGGTCTGCCCATCGCCATTGCCGCCCACCAGGGTGATGTTCTTGCCCATGGCCTGGAACAGCGGCAGTACGCGTTCGAAGGCGTCGGTATCGCCGCCGACCATGATGCTCAGGGTCGCGGCTTTTGCGCCGACTTCACCACCGGACACCGGTGCGTCGAGGTACTGGGCGCCTGTTTCGTTGATCTTGGCGGCGAAGGCCTTGGTCGCGGTCGGCGAGATGGAGCTCATGTCGATGACGATCTTGCCTTTGCCAATACCGGCGGCGACGCCGTCGGCGCGGAACAGCACGTCGTCGACCTGTGGGGTATCGGGCACCATGATGATGATGACTTCAGCTTCCTGGGCGACTTCTTTCGGGTTCGCCAGGGCGATCGCGCCGGCGGCAACCAGGTCAGCAGGCGCGGCGTCGTGGTGTGCCGACAGGAACAGGCTGTGACCGGCTTTTTGCAGGTTCGCCGCCATTGGGTGGCCCATGATGCCGGTGCCGATAAATCCGATTTTAGCCATGAGAAATTCCTCTTGTTTTATGCGGTTCCCTGTAGGAGCTGCCGAAGGCTGCGATCTTTTGATTTTGATTTTGATCTTGATCTTGATCTTCAAAATCAAGATCAAAAGATCGCAGCCTTCGGCAGCTCCTACAGAGATGTCATGTTCGTTTAGATCGCGTTGTGGGTCTTGAGCCAGCCCAGACCGGCTTCAGTGGTGGTCAACGGCTTGTATTCGCAACCCACCCACCCCTGGTAACCGATGCGGTCCAGGTGCTCGAACAGGAAGCGGTAGTTGATCTCACCGGTACCGGGTTCGTTACGCCCCGGGTTGTCGGCCAACTGCACATGGTTGATCTCGCCCAGGTGCGATTGCAGGGTGCGGGCCAGGTCGCCTTCCATGATTTGCATGTGGTAGATGTCGTATTGCAGGAACAGGTTGGCGCTGCCCACTTGTTCGCGAATCGACAGGGCCTGGGCCGTGTTGTTCAGGTAGAAACCCGGAATGTCGCGGGTGTTGATCGCTTCCATGACCAGCTTGATCCCCGCCGCCTGCAGCTTTTCGGCTGCGTACTTGAGGTTGGCGACAAAGGTTTTTTCCACGGTGGCGTCATCCACGCCTTGTGGACGAATGCCCGCCAGGCAGTTGACCTGGGTATTGCCCAGCACTTGCGCGTAGGCAATCGCCAGGTCGACACCGGCGCGGAATTCTTCAACCCGATCCGGCAGGCACGCGATGCCGCGCTCGCCCTTGGCCCAGTCACCGGCCGGCAGGTTGAACAGCACCTGGGTCAGGCCGTTGGCGTCGAGGGTGGCCTTGATCTCGGCCGAGCTGAAATCGTAAGGAAACAGGTACTCGACACCACTGAAACCGGCCTTGGCGGCCGCTTCGAAACGGGCAAGAAAATCCTGTTCGGTGAACAGCATGGACAGGTTGGCTGCGAAACGCGGCATGGTGATCTCCTGTTATAAATTGAGAATGACGGCTCCTACACCGGCGAACCATCAACAATAGTGGATCAGTCGAGCAACGAAATCGCAGTCGGTGCGTCGTTGCCGACCAGCGCCAGGTCTTCGAACTCGTTGACGGCGTTGATCTCGGTACCCATGGAAATGTTGGTCACACGCTCCAGGATAATCTCCACGATCACCGGCACCTTGAACTCTTCGATCAGTTCCTGGGCCTTGCGCAGGGCAGGCTGGATCTGAGCCGGTTCGAACACACGCAGTGCCTTGCAACCCAGGCCTTCGGCGACCGCGACGTGATCGACACCGTAACCGTTGAGTTCCGGAGCGTTGAGGTTATCGAAGGACAGCTGCACGCAGTAGTCCATGTCAAAACCGCGCTGCGCCTGACGGATCAGGCCCAGGTACGAGTTGTTTACCACAACGTGGATGTACGGCAGTTTGAACTGCGCGCCCACGGCCAGTTCTTCGATCATGAACTGGAAATCATAGTCGCCCGACAGTGCCACGACCTTGCGGCTCGGATCTGCCTTGACCACGCCCAGTGCCGCCGGAATGGTCCAGCCCAACGGACCGGCCTGGCCACAGTTGATCCAGTGACGCGGCTTGTACACATGCAGGAACTGCGCGCCGGCAATCTGCGACAGACCGATGGTGCTGACGTAGCAGGTGTCCTTGCCGAACACCTGGTTCATTTCTTCATACACGCGCTGCGGCTTGACCGGCACGTTGTCGAAGTGGGTCTTGCGGTGCAGGCTGGCCTTGCGCTGCTGGCAGTCCTGCAGCCAGGCGCTACGGTTTTTCAGCTTGCCGGCTGCTTGCCATTCGCGAGCGACTTCGATGAACACGGTCAGCGCGGCGGCAGCATCGGAAACGATGCCCAGGTCCGGGGTGAACACGCGGCCGATCTGGGTCGGCTCGATGTCGACGTAAATGAACTTGCGGCCTTCGGTGTAGACGTCGATGGAACCGGTGTGACGGTTGGCCCAACGGTTACCCACGCCCAGCACCAGGTCGGACTTGAGCATCGTGGCGTTGCCGTAGCGGTGCGAGGTCTGCAGTCCGACCATGCCCACCATCAATGGGTGATCGTCCGGAATCGTGCCCCAGCCCATCAGGGTCGGGATAACGGGAATTCCGGTCAGCTCGGCGAACTCCACCAGCAGCTCGGCGGCATCGGCGTTGATGATGCCACCACCGGCGACCAGCAATGGACGCTCAGCCTGGTCGAGCATGGCCAGGGCCTTCTCGATCTGCACGCGGTTAGCGGTCGGCTTGGCCAGTGGCAGTGGTTCGTAGGCGTCGATGTCGAACTCGATTTCGGCCATCTGCACGTCGAACGGCAGGTCAATCAGCACCGGGCCCGGGCGACCGGAGCGCATTTCGTAGAAGGCTTTCTGGAAAGCGTAGGGCACCTGGCCCGGTTCCATCACAGTGGTCGCCCACTTGGTGACCGGCTTGACGATGGCAGTGATGTCCACCGCCTGGAAATCTTCCTTGTGCATACGGGCGCGGGGGGCCTGGCCGGTGATGCAGAGGATTGGAATCGAGTCGGCCGAGGCGCTGTAGAGCCCGGTGACCATGTCCGTACCAGCGGGTCCCGAAGTGCCGATGCACACGCCGATGTTGCCAGCCTTGGTGCGGGTGTAGCCCTCGGCCATGTGCGACGCGCCTTCAACGTGGCGAGCGAGGACGTGATCGATGCCACCGACCTTTTGCAAGGCGGAGTACAGCGGGTTGATCGCGGCGCCCGGGATGCCAAAAGCGGTATCAACCCCTTCACGGCGCATCACCAGAACGGCGGCTTCGATTGCTCTCATTTTGCTCATGGTTTTGTGCCTCTTACGTTTTGTAATTGTATACAAGTGGCTTTGCGCAGAGTTTATTCACGGCGGACGGCGCAGGTCAATCCATTTTCTCAAGCGACTGTTTCATTCGTCGGAAGCCCTTTGTGCTGTGGCTTTTCGTCGCATGTGGCGCTTTTCGATAATTATTGTATACAAAAAAATAACTCATTGTGTTCTATTTGTTGCATCGGGCTGCGGCACTTGCGCGCAGGCCACTGGCTTTCCCTATAACAAAATGAGGACGGCACCATGAGCGCTTTAACCTTGAAAGTTGCAGTCAACTTGGTCAATCAGGCCATTTCGGCAGGGCGTGCAATCTCTGCGGCTCCACTGACCATTGCAGTACTGGATGCCGGCGGGCATTTGATCACCTTGCAACGCGAGGACGGCGCCAGCCTGCTGCGCCCGCAAGTGGCCATCGGCAAGGCCTGGGGCGCAATCGCCCTGGGCAAGGGGTCGCGCCTGCTGGCACTGGACGCACAACAACGCCCGGCATTCATCGCGGCCTTGAACAGTTTGGGGCAGGGCAGCGTGGTGCCGGCACCGGGTGGTGTGTTGATCCGGGATCAGGACGGGAATGTACTGGGAGCGGTGGGGATCAGCGGCGATCTTTCGGATGTTGATGAGCAGTGTGCAATCAGTGCGATCGAGGCGTCGGGGTTGCGGGCGGATGCGGGAGTAGTGGCTTGATCTATGGGTGATTGATACCGCTATCGCCAGCAGGCTGGCTCCCACAGGGGTTTATCTGGAGTGTCAGAGATCAACTGTGTGAGCCAGCCTGCTGGCGATGACGGACATTCAGACACATCCAGCTAACTGTCTGCCCCGCCCTTGGGGAATATCAGGACTAGCCTAGTTCCTGAATCAATCATGCAAAGGGCAAAGGAATGCCTGATTTACCCGCTTCAAAGCGCCTGCGAATCGGCCGCTATGCTGAATCCAGCCGCATTTACCTGCTGACTATCAATACTCGCGACCGAGAGCCCATATTCAAGGACTTCTCCTTGGGTAGAGGGGTGGTCAATCAATTTCGCTGCGCTCAGGATCAAGGCTTCGCCAACTCACTGGCATGGGTTGTCATGCCCGATCACTTTCATTGGTTGATTGAGTTGCGGCAGGGGTCGTTGGGTGGACTGGTGCAAAGGACTAAATCCTTGAGCACCAAGGCAGTGAAGCAGTCTACCGGTCGAACCACCAGTCTCTGGCAGAGAGGGTTTCACGACCGGGCGCTGCGGCGGGAAGAGGATTTAGTGAAAATGGCTCGATATGTTGTAGCCAACCCGCTGCGGGCTGGACTGGTAGAGAAGCTTGGCGACTATCCGTTGTGGGATGCTATCTGGGTTTGACCCGAATCGGAGTCGTCCCCATCGCCAGCAGGCTGGCTCCCACAGGGTGTTATCTGATTGTCAGAGTCAACTGTGTGAGCCAGCCTGCTGGCGATGACATCAGTCCGGCTCACACCCCTTCAACACCAACCGGATAATCGTCTGCGCCGCTGCTTCGTAATCCTCTTCATCCAGCTTCGCCTTGCCGGTAATTGCAGTGATCTGCCAGTCAAAGTCTGCATACGTCTGGGTCGCTGCCCAGATGCTGAACATCAGGTGATTAGGGTCGATCGTTGCGATCTGGCCGCGGTCGATCCAGGTCTGGATGCAGTCGATGTTGTGCTCGGCCTGGCTGTTCAGTTGTTCGACCAGGTCGGCGCTCAGGTGTGGGGCGCCGTGCATGATTTCGCTGGCGAACACCTTGGAGGCAAACGGCAGGTCGCGGGAGATGCGGATTTTCGAGCGGATGTAACCGCTCAGCACTTCACTGGGTACACCGTCGGCGTTGAACGGCGTCGAGGCCTGCAGGATGGGCTCGATGATGCTTTCCAGAACCTCGCGGTAGAGGTTTTCCTTGGATTTGAAATAGTAGTAGACGTTAGGCTTGGGCAAACCCGCCTTGGCTGCGATGTCACTGGTTTTGGTCGCAGCGAAGCCCTTGTCGGCAAATTCTTCACTGGCGGCACGCAGGATCAGTTCTTTGTTGCGCTCGCGGATAGTGCTCATAAACCAGGTGGTTCCTTGCCTGTACTGGCGGTGGCGCATGGTAGCACCGGCTTTGCGCACCGCTCAAGAATGCCCCGCGACGGCTCTGGCAGGCTATGCTGCCCAGCATTCACTCTTTGCAGGAAATTTCATTCATGGCAGGAAGCAGTTTGCTGTTGCTGATCGACGACATCGCCGCAGTGCTCGACGATGTAGCGCTGATGACCAAGATGGCCGCGAAAAAGACGGCAGGCGTGCTGGGTGATGACCTGGCACTCAATGCGCAGCAGGTGTCCGGAGTACGTGCCGAGCGCGAAATACCGGTGGTATGGGCCGTTGCCAAGGGCTCGTTCCTGAATAAGCTGATCCTGGTGCCGTCGGCGCTGGCGATCAGCGCATTCGTCCCGTGGCTGGTGACGCCATTGTTGATGGTCGGTGGGGCTTACCTGTGCTTTGAAGGGTTTGAGAAGCTGGCGCATAAATTCCTCCACAGCAAGGCTGAGGACGAGGCTGAACACGCCCAGCTGGTCGAAGCGGTAGCCGACCCGGCGACCGACCTGGTGGCTTTCGAGAAGGACAAGATCAAGGGCGCCATTCGTACTGATTTCATCCTGTCGGCGGAAATCATCGCCATCACCCTGGGAACCGTGGCGGGCGCTTCGCTGACCCAGCAGGTCATCGTGTTGTCGGGGATCGCCATCGTGATGACCGTGGGCGTCTACGGCCTGGTCGCGGGCATCGTCAAACTCGATGATCTGGGCTTGTGGCTGACCCAGAAGCCAGGCCAGATGGCCAAGAGTATCGGCAATGGAATCCTGCGGGCCGCGCCCTACATGATGAAAAGCCTTTCGGTGATTGGTACCGCGGCGATGTTCCTGGTCGGCGGCGGGATTCTGACCCATGGCGTGCCGGTGGTTCATCACTGGATCGAGGAAGTCAGCGCGGGTGCTGGCGGGGCCGGCTTTATCGTGCCGATGTTGCTTAATGCCGTGGCAGGGATTGTGGCGGGTGCGGTGGTGTTGGCGGGGGTGATGCTGGTGAGCAAAATCTGGAAAGCGCTGAAGAGCTGAAGCTGCACGCATTTCAAAGTTAATACTGTCCAATGTGGGAGCGGGTTTGCCCGCGATGGCGGCGCGACATTCAACGTAGAGGGTGAATGTTGTGGCCCCATCGCGGGCAAGCCCGCTCCCACAATTGGTTTTGATGTTGCCGCTGTTACTCGGCGATCTGCAACTTGCGCGATTCGGTATACACGTAGCGCACCTTCTCGTACTCGAACGGCGAGTTCAGCTGGCCGTAACGGAAGCTGGTCTGATAGCGCCGATCAACTGCGCGCAGCATCCAGACTTCCGGGTGGTTGGAGCTGACTTCCGAAACGTTGAGGAAGTTGATCGCCGACTCGGCGGTAAAGTCCACGGCCAGGCCGCCGGTGTCGCGGATGTTGGACGGGCCGAGGATTGGCAGCACGAAGTAGGCACCGCCCGGTACGCCGTAGAAGCCCAGGGTCTGGCCGAAGTCTTCGCTCTGGCGCGGCAGGCCCATGGCGGTGGCCGGGTCCCAGAGGCCGGCGATGCCGATCGTGGTGTTCAGCAGCAGGCGCGCGGTGGTTTCCATCGAGCGCTTGCCCTTGAACTGCAGCAGGCTGTTCATCAGGTTCGGCACATCGCCGAGGTTGTTGAAAAAGTTGCTCACGCCGGTGCGCAGGAAGCTCGGCGTGATGTAGCGGTAACCATCGACCACAGGCAGGAACACCCATTGGTCGAAGCGGTAGTTGAAGTGGTAGACCCGGCGGTTCCACTCTTCCAGTGGGTCATAGACGTTAAGCGCGTTGAGCGTCGAGCGCTCGAACTCGCGCTGATCCAGTCCCGGGTTGAACTTGAGTTTGCTCAGCGGTTCCTTGAAGCCATCGCTATCGACGACGATAGGCGCATTGGCTTTGCTGTTGTCGGCATGGGCGACGCCTGCACAGAGTAACGCTGCGATAAGCAGGAGAGATTTAGCCACGGAAGAACTCCAGCATGGCGTCGCTGTTGACGCGGTAATTGAGGTTGCCGCAATGGCCGCCCAATGGATAAACGGTCAGGCGGTCACCGAACGTCTTGCGCAGGAAACCCAGGTCACCGGGGCCCAGGATCACATCGTCGGCGTTGTGCATAACGGAAATTTTCGGGCTGTCGCGCAGGTAATCCTCGAGCGCGTAGAGGCTCACCTGGTCGATCAGCTGCAGCAGGCTGCCCCCGTCCGTGCGGGCACGCCACATCGGAATCACCTGTTCGGTGATGTAGCAGTCGAAATCACACTGCAGCGCGCGCTTGAGGAACGGTGTAAGGCTGGTGCCTTCGGTGATCGGGTATTTCGGTGGAGTAATCAGGCCGCGACGGTTGATCAAGTCCGAGGTGAACGAAATATCGGCTGCCGAGAAGCGGAACGAGGTGCCGATCAACATCGCCATCTGTTCGTTGCTCAAGTGCTGCTTGGACTGCTGGAAGTCGTAGAGCAGCGCATCGTTGAGGTCGACGTAACCTTTCTGCTGGAAGTAGCGGGTCAGTTTGTTCAGCACCAGTTCATAAAAGGTGGTGCTGTTGTTGATGCCTTTAACCTCGGTCTGGACGAGTTTGTCCAGGTTGGTGATGGAGGTGTAAAGGTTGACCGGTGGGTTGAGCAGCAGCACTTTCTTGAAATTGAAACTGCGGCGGGTCTCGTCCAGGTGCGCGACAAAGGCCGCATCCAGGGCGCCCAGGCTGTAGCCGGTGAGGTAGTACTCGGTCACCGGTACTTTCGGATTCTGCGCCCGCACCGCCTGCATGACCCGGTACATGTCTTCGGCATCTTCCTTGGTGATGCCCGGGGTGGCGAAGCGCGAGGCGGCGCTGATGAAGTCGAAGCTGGTCGGCGAGGACAACTGCACGACGTGGTAGCCGGCCTTGTAGTAGAGCTTTTTCAAATATTCGTTGAGGCTGCTGTCATAGCGCGCGCCGGTACCGGCGATCAGGAAGATCAGCGGCGCGGCTTTGTCCTGGGTGGCGATGCGATAGGTAAGCTTCTTGACCGCCCAGAAGTTGTCCGGCAGTTGGAATGCGCGCTCCGGCCGCAGGGTGACGCTGCGGTCTTCCTGATTGATGTCGTCGTCCAGCGGCAACTCCGGACGCAGGTCCGGTGGAGTCGTGGCAATGGTGGCCTCAAACGGGTTGGTCAAGGGGTAGCCATAACTGGCGGCGTCGATGTCGACCGCCAGTGCGGACGCACTCAAAATAAGGCCGCCAAACAGGGCGGCGAAGCGCAAGGAACGGAGCATGACTAGATCCCTTAGAGGAAGGTGCCGGATGAAGTTCGCAGGCTATGACCACGGCTTTGCCGCCAAAGTGCCACGCATCGGCACGAAACAGGCGTAATTTCGGGTAATAGTAGCTGGACGATACACTTTGCAGCCATTTGATGACTACTTATCTGTCGCGCGCGTTTGATTAAATTGTGAGGAAGATTAAGCTGGCGGCCGTTTTCGCCTATTGGAGTGCCCCATGTCCCGCCGTCTACCCGTGATTCTGCTGCTTGTTTTGCTGCCGTTGTGGCTGGCCGCCAGTTACGGCGCGCGTTATGGCTTCATGGAAGACGCGCAGTGGGTGGGCATCTGCGTGGATGAGGCCAGTCGCTGGGAATGCCAGGCGCGTTCGAGCCTGGGCTTGATGATTCACTTCAAGGTATTAGGCTGGTCGGCGATCGCCGCAGCGGTGCTGGGCTTTGTTGTGCCTGGCCGGGCAGGGTGGTGGTTGGCGGTGTTGGCCCTGGTGCTGGGGTTTCCCGCATTGGCGTTGTACAACACGACGTTGGCGGTGTTTGCGGTGGTGATTGCAGCTTTGCGGCTGGTGCGGGCGGCTCGTAGCGACTGATAGCGGCCATCGCGGGCAATCCTTGCTCCCACAGGAGGGTGAGTCAGCCCGTTGTGGGAACAAGCCTTGCGCCACAGTTTGCTCAGTCAGACCTCTGTGGGAGCAAGGCTTGCCCGCGATGAGGCCCGCAGGTTCGCTGAAGGATCAGCCCTGCTGACGAACCCGCAAGCACCGCCACAACGCCGCCACCATCAGCCCACTCACCAGCGCCCAGGCCCAGGCCTGCTGGTTCTGCAACCCTTCTACAAACAGCTGCGGCGCAATGCCTGCGCCGATAATGAAAGTCAGCACGGCGATTTCCCGGCGTGGCACGCTCACCGGGCGGCACAGGTAGATCAGCGCCGGCAGGATGAATGCCATGCTTGGGAAGCTGCGATAACGCGCATCGAACACCAGTTCCAGCATCATCACCGCACCGGCAAAGCCTGCGCCGGCGACCAGCCAGCCGGCCCTGCGCTCCAGCACATTGAATGCTCGTCCACGCCAGCCCGTGCGAGCGCTCAAGGTCAGTGCGGCATGGGCCAGCACCAACAGATTTAATGCCGTCAGTAACGCAACCCACAGCCATTCGCTGGCAAATCGGGTGGTGACGCGCGCCAGGTCGCCCCAGGCGCCGATGGAACACGCTGCCAAGGCGCCCATTAAAGGCAGCACCAGGGCCGCTCGAGTGCTGCGCACGCGACCGCCAAGCACCAGGGTGCCAAGGAAAATCAAACCGCCGACCACCAGCCATTGCGCCCAGTACGGCACGTTCGACACGGGACCGGCCAGCACGCCCTTATCCTGGCGATCAGCATCGAACAGTCCCCAGTAACCGCCCACCGCACCTTCACTGGCGCGTTTCCATGGCTGGTCGAAGGCTTCGATCAGGTTGTAGTGCCAACCCTGTTGTTCTGCCATGGCAACAAAACCGCGGATGAACTTGGCTTCATTGACCCGGCTGGGCAGGGCCGTCTCGCGCTGGCGTCCTTCGCTCGGCCAGCCGGTTTCGCCAATCATGACGTCCTTCGGGGCGAATTTGTTGCCGAACACCTGGCGCACTTCAGCCACATGCTGCAGTGCGGCATCAATGTTGGAGGGATCGTCTTCCCAGTACGGCAGCAAATGGATGGTCAGGAAATCCACCGCCGGGGCGATTTCCGGGTGCTTGAGCCAGAATTCCCAGACGTCGGCATAGGTCACGGGTTGTTTTACGTTGCTCTTGACCTTGTTGATCAGCACGGCCAGTTGCGGGCCGGTGATTTCCTTGCGCAACAGCACTTCGTTGCCGACGATCACCGACGTCACCACGTCGGCATTGGCATTGGCCGAAGCGATCAGCAGGTCGACTTCCTTGGCCGTGTCCACCGGGTTGCTGTTGACCCAGGCGCCGATCATCAACTTCAAGCCATGCTTGCGCGCCAGATCGGGCAGGGCTTCGAGGCCGGTCATTGAGTAGGTGCGGATGCATTCAAAGCGCGTGGCGAGCAGCGCGAGATCGGCGTCCATGCGCTCAGGGCGTAATTTGAACGGCACGTCGAACGGCGACTGGTCCTTGTCGAACGGCGTGTAGGAAGCGCACTGCAACTTGTGCGTAGCGCTGGCGACGTCCGGCAGGATCACCGGTTTACCAAGGCCGTACCAGAAACCACACAAGGCAAAAAGCCCAAGCAGGCAGGCGAACAGATAGGCAAAAAAAGGAAAGCGCGAGATCGCGGACATGGTCAGGCCGTCTGGGAGCAAAGCGGGGCATGTTACCTGCATTTACCGCGCGCTTGGTGCCTCGCATGGTTTTGACATGCAATGTTCGGGCGGATTGGCCGGGTGCGGGGGAGTGGCGATCATTAATGGCGTTCTGATGTCGTTTCTCGATGGCTTGAGGTCGCTGGCAGAGCAGGTCGCCCGCGGCGTCAGGTTGATTATCGAGGCGTCAGTGCTCTCATGGAAAAACCGAGCTGATGATCGAACGAGCTTGCGGTGTGCGTGATGGGGGCGCGGCGCACCAGAACAATACGTTGACGCGACTCGGCATCCGTCGAGCGCAGCACTTTCGGGGAAGTAACGATGAAGATGCGACGACTTTTAGGCGCGGGTGCCGCTTTGGTGCTTGCGATTGGCTCCACAATGGCCAATGCCGAGAGCAAGACCCTGAGCATCGGTTATGTCGACGGTTGGTCCGACAGCGTCGCGACCACTCATGTGGCGGCCGAAGTGATCAAGCAGAAACTCGGTTATGACGTGAAGCTGCAAGCGGTGGCGACCGGGATCATGTGGCAGGGCGTGGCCACCGGCAAGCTCGACGCGATGCTCTCCGCCTGGCTGCCGGTGACCCACGGCGACTACTGGGTCAAGAACAAGGACCAGGTAGTCGACTACGGTCCGAACTTCAAGGATGCCAAGATTGGCTTGATCGTGCCGGAGTACGTCAAAGCCAAGTCGATTGAAGACCTCAAAACCGACGACAGCTTCAAGGGCCGCATCGTTGGCATCGACGCCGGTTCGGGCGTGATGCTCAAGACCGATCAGGCGATCAAGGATTACGGCCTGAGCAATTACACCCTCAAGGCAAGCTCCGGCGCCGGCATGATTGCCGAGCTGACCCGTGCCGAGAAAAAGAACGAATCCATCGCCGTTACCGGCTGGGTGCCACACTGGATGTTCGCCAAGTGGAAACTGCGCTTCCTCGACGACCCGAAAGGCGTCTATGGCGCGGCTGAAACCGTGAACAGCATCGGCAGCAAAGAGCTGGCGACCAAGGCACCGGAAGTGGCCAAGTTCCTGAAGAACTTCCAGTGGGCGTCGAAAGACGAAATAGGCGAAGTGATGCTGGCCATCCAGGATGGCGCCAAGCCGGACGCCGCGGCCAAGGCTTGGGTTGCGAAACACCCTGAGCGTGTAGCTGACTGGATCAAGTAATCTGAGGTCAGGCATCTATACCCTGTAGGAGCTGCCGCAGGCTGCGATCTTCTGATTTTGATTTTTCAAGATCAAAAGATCGCAGCCTGCGGCAGCTCCTACAGTTGTGTTTAAGGCAGGGAAATTGTTTGCTGCTGGAAAATGGCGAGTCTGTCATGTCGTTCTAATACTAAGGTCGTCTGGAACCTGGCCCGCAGCCGCATAGAGTGGATAACGTTCCAACAATAATCTGTGCTGCGAGGATAAAAACAATGAACGACAGCATTTACCTCTCGATTCAAAACAGCCCGCGTTTCAAGGAGCTGGTTAGCAAGCGAGAAAAGTTCGCCTGGATTCTTTCGGCGATCATGCTTGGGCTTTACTCCGGATTCATTCTTCTGATCGCTTACGGGCCGCATTTGCTGGGCGCGAAAATCAGTCCTGAGTCATCCATTACCTGGGGCATTCCGATCGGTGTTGGGCTGATCCTCTCCGCCTTCATCCTGACCGGCATCTACGTAAAACGCGCCAACGGCGAATTTGACGACCTGAACAATGCGATTCTCAAGGAGGCTCAGCAATGATCCGGCGTCTATTGGCTCTATTGAGCGTTGCAGCATTTGCACCGGGTGCCTGGGCGGCGGATGCCTTGACCGGCGCAGTGACCAAGCAGCCACTGAATGTCCCGGCGATCCTGATGTTCGTGGCGTTTGTCGGCGCTACTTTGTGTATCACCTACTGGGCCTCGAAGAAAAACAACTCGGCGGCCGACTACTATGCGGCCGGCGGCAAGATCACCGGTTTCCAGAACGGTCTGGCGATTGCCGGTGACTATATGTCCGCGGCGTCCTTCCTGGGTATTTCCGCCCTGGTGTTCACCTCTGGCTACGACGGCCTGATCTATTCGATCGGCTTCCTGGTGGGCTGGCCGATCATTCTGTTCCTGATCGCCGAGCGCCTGCGTAACCTGGGTAAATACACCTTTGCCGACGTGGCGTCCTACCGCCTTGGGCAAACCCAGATCCGCTCGCTGTCCGCCTGCGGCTCGCTGGTGGTGGTGGCGTTCTACCTGATCGCGCAAATGGTGGGTGCCGGCAAGCTGATCCAGCTGCTGTTCGGCCTCGACTACCACGTTGCGGTTATCCTGGTCGGTATCCTGATGTGCATGTACGTGCTGTTCGGCGGCATGCTGGCGACTACCTGGGTGCAGATCATCAAGGCAGTACTGTTGCTGTCCGGCGCCTCGTTCATGGCGTTGATGGTAATGAAGCACGTCAACTTCGACTTCAACGCGCTGTTCTCCGAGGCGATCAAGGTTCACCCTAAAGGTGAAGCAATCATGAGCCCTGGCGGTCTGGTGAAAGATCCGGTCTCCGCGTTCTCCCTGGGCCTGGCGCTGATGTTCGGTACCGCTGGCCTGCCGCACATCCTGATGCGCTTCTTCACCGTGAGTGACGCGAAAGAAGCCCGCAAGAGCGTTCTGTACGCAACCGGCTTCATTGGCTACTTCTATATCCTGACCTTCATCATCGGCTTCGGCGCGATCCTGCTGGTCAGCACCAACCCGGCGTTCAAAGATGCTGCTGGCGCGCTGTTGGGCGGCAACAACATGGCGGCGGTGCACCTGGCTAACGCAGTGGGCGGCAGTATCTTCCTGGGCTTTATCTCGGCGGTAGCGTTCGCGACCATCCTGGCAGTGGTTGCCGGTCTGACCCTGGCCGGTGCTTCGGCGGTGTCTCACGACCTGTACGCCAGCGTGATCAAGAAAGGCAAGGCGAACGAGAAGGACGAGATCCGCGTGTCGAAAATCACCACTATCGCCCTGGCGGTGCTGGCGATTGGCCTGGGTATCCTGTTCGAAAGCCAGAACATCGCGTTCATGGTGGGCCTGGCATTCTCCATCGCGGCGAGCTGTAACTTCCCGGTACTGCTGCTTTCCATGTACTGGAAGAAGCTGACTACCCGTGGGGCAATGATCGGTGGTTGGCTGGGTCTGGTGAGCGCTGTTGGCTTGATGGTCCTGGGCCCGACCATCTGGGTGCAGATCCTGCATCACGAGAAGGCGATCTTCCCGTATGAGTACCCGGCACTGTTCTCGATGATCATCGCGTTCGTGGGCATCTGGTTCTTCTCGATCACCGACAAGTCGGCGGCTGCAGACAGGGAGCGGGCGCTGTTCTTCCCGCAGTTTGTCCGTTCGCAGACAGGTTTGGGGGCGAGTGGGGCGGTTTCGCACTAAGCGCATCGTAGGCTGTTAACAAATGCCCCGGTCGAGAGATCGGGGCATTTTTGTTCCTGTCCAAAATGTGTGTTGTCAGGTTCGGCCTCATCGCCAGCAGGCTGGCTCCCACATTGGAATGTGTACTTCCTGTGGGAGCCAGCCTGCTGGCGACAGCGGTGGTTCAGTCATTGCCTAAAACCAAGGCTGGCTCCCACATTGGAGTGTGAGCCTCCTGTGGGAGCCAGCCTGCTGGCGACAGCGGTGGTTCAGTCATTGCCTAAAACCAAGGCTGGCTCCCACATTGGAGTGTGAGCTTCCTGTGGGAGTCAGCCTGCTGGCGACAGCGGTGGTTCAGTCATTGCCTAAAACCAAGGCTGGCTCCCACATTGGAGTATGAGCTTCCTGTGGGAGCCAGCCTGCTGGCGATAGTGGTGGTTCAGACATTGCCTAAAGCCCGGGCTGGCTCCCACGTTGGAATGTGTGCTTCCTGTGGGAGCCAGCCTGCTGGCGATAGTGGTGGTTCAGACATTGCCTAAAGCCCAGGCTGGCTCCCACATTGGAATGTGTGCTTCCTGTGGGAGCCAGCCTGCTGGCGACAGTGGTGGTTCAGTCATTGCGTAAAGCCCAGGCAAACAAAAACGGCCTCTATTCACATAGAGGCCGTTCCCGGTGCAGCGTCAAGACGTTATCGCAAGACAGGTCTTATTTACGATCTTCCAGCTTGGTAATGTCACGCGACTCGTAGCCGGTGTACAACTGGCGCGGGCGGCCGATCTTGTACGGGCTGGAGAGCATTTCTTTCCAGTGGGAGATCCAGCCGACGGTCCGCGCCAGGGCGAAGATCACGGTGAACATGCTGGTTGGAATGCCGATCGCCTTGAGGATGATGCCCGAGTAGAAGTCGACGTTCGGGTACAGCGAGCGCTCGATGAAGTACGGATCGGTCAGGGCGATCTCTTCCAGGCGCATGGCCAGTTCGAGTTGCGGATCGTTGTTGATGCCCAGCTCTTTCAATACTTCGTCGCAGGTCTGCTTCATCACTGTGGCGCGTGGGTCGCGGTTCTTGTAGACCCGGTGACCGAAGCCCATCAGTTTGAACGGATCGTTCTTGTCCTTGGCCTTGGCAATGAACTTGTCGATGTTCGACACATCGCCAATCTCGTCGAGCATGGTCAGGACAGCCTCGTTCGCGCCGCCGTGGGCAGGGCCCCACAGTGCAGCGATGCCGGCGGCGATACAGGCGAACGGGTTGGCACCCGAAGAGCCGGCCAGGCGTACGGTGGAGGTCGATGCGTTCTGCTCGTGGTCGGCATGGAGGATGAAGATCCGGTCCATGGCCTTGGCGAGTACCGGGCTGATCGGTTTGATCTCGCACGGGGTGTTGAACATCATGTGCAGGAAGTTTTCCGCGTACGTCAGGTCGTTGCGCGGGTACATCATGGGTTGACCCATGGAGTACTTGTAAACCATCGCTGCCAGGGTCGGCATCTTGGCAACCAGGCGGATCGCGGAGATTTCGCGATGCTGCGGGTTATTGATGTCCAGGGAGTCGTGATAGAAGGCCGAGAGGGCGCCAACTACACCGCACATGACGGCCATCGGGTGGGCGTCGCGACGGAAACCGTTGAAAAAGGTCTTCAGCTGCTCATGAACCATGGTGTGGTTCTTGACGGTGCTGACGAACTGGGCTTTCTGTTCTGCAGTCGGCAATTCGCCGTTGAGCAGCAGATAGCAAGTTTCCAGGTAGTCCGATTTTTCAGCGAGCTGTTCGATCGGGTAGCCGCGGTGCAACAAAATGCCGTTGTCGCCGTCGATATAGGTAATCTTCGACTCGCACGAGGCGGTCGACATGAAACCAGGGTCAAAGGTGAAACGGCCCGTGGCCGTGAGGCCCCGAACGTCGATAACATCGGGACCAACGGTGCCGGTTAAAATGGGCAGCTCGACGGGGGCTGCGCCCTCGATGATCAACTGCGCTTTTTTGTCAGCCATGTGGCCTCCTATTTATGCTTGAAATCATCAGACAGACCCCCCACGCAGGGCCCGCACCACTATAGTGAGATAAATTCGAATGTCAATTTGCCTAAAGTCTTGCTCCAGAAGGCTTTAACCGGACTTTTTCCTCGAAATTGTCTGCCGTTTACGCCTTTTATCCAACTTGTGCAATGCGCTATTAGGGGAAGGTGAACGCGTTGTCATTAGTAGCCTAACTGTCTATACTCGGCCACCGACCTCCAGGGGCTTTTGGGCCTGCTTTATTGGGGGTCGCATCCCTGGGTGGTGGTTACCTGACCAGTGCACTCCCCAACAACTTTGCCCTGATTGTTAGGGGCTCTTCAGTGTGAAAAAAAGCCGTGAAAAGCCAACGACCTGTAAACCTAGACCTAAGGACCATCAAACTCCCCATCACCGGCGTTACGTCGTTCCTGCACCGTGTTTCCGGCATCATCCTCTTCCTGGGCCTTGGCTTCATGCTTTATGCATTGGGCAAATCCCTGGGCTCCGAGGAAGGTTTTGCCGAGGTGAAGGCAACCTTGACCAGCCCGCTGGCCAAGTTCGTAGCATGGGGTCTCCTGTCCGCTCTGCTTTATCACCTGGTAGCCGGCGTGCGCCACTTGATCATGGATATGGGCATCGGTGAGACGCTGGAAGGCGGCCGCCTGGGCTCGAAAATTATCATCGCGGTTTCCGTGGTGTTGATCGTTCTGGCAGGAGTTTGGATATGGTAACCAGCGTTACGAACCTTTCGCGTTCTGGCCTCTACGACTGGATGGCACAACGAGTGTCTGCGGTCGTTCTCGCGGCTTATTTCATTTTCCTGATCGGATACCTCGCAGCGAATCCGGGCATTGGCTACGAGCAGTGGCATGGCCTGTTCGCCCACAACGGGATGCGTATCTTCAGTCTGCTGGCCCTCGTTGCCCTGGGTGCTCACGCCTGGGTCGGCATGTGGACCATCGCGACCGACTACCTGACGCCGATGGCGCTGGGCAAGTCCGCGACTGCAGTACGTTTCCTTTTCCAGGCAGTATGCGGCGTTGCGATGTTCGCTTACTTCGTCTGGGGTGTGCAGATTCTCTGGGGTATCTGATCCATGGCTAACATTCCAACGATTTCATTCGACGCCATCATTATTGGTGGTGGCGGTGCCGGCATGCGCGCGGCGCTGCAACTGGCCCAGGGCGGTCACAAGACTGCCGTGATCACCAAGGTGTTCCCGACCCGTTCGCACACCGTTTCGGCCCAGGGTGGCATCACTTGCGCCATCGCTTCTGCCGATCCAAACGATGACTGGCGCTGGCACATGTACGATACCGTCAAGGGTTCCGACTACATCGGTGACCAGGACGCTATCGAATACATGTGTCAGGAAGGCCCGGCCGCGGTGTTCGAGCTGGACCACATGGGTCTGCCGTTCTCCCGTACCGAGCAAGGCCGTATCTACCAGCGTCCATTCGGCGGTCAGTCGAAGGATTACGGTAAAGGCGGGCAGGCTGCCCGTACGTGCGCCGCTTCCGACCGTACCGGTCACGCGCTGCTGCACACGCTTTATCAGGGCAACCTGAAAGCCGGCACCACGTTCCTGAACGAGTACTACGCGGTTGACCTGGTTAAAAACCAGGACGGCGCATTCGTCGGCGTGATCGCCATCTGCATCGAAACCGGCGAAACCAGCTACATCCGTGCCAAGGCTACCGTCCTGGCGACCGGTGGTGCCGGTCGTATCTACGCCTCCACCACCAATGCCCTGATCAACACCGGTGACGGCGTCGGCATGGCCTTGCGTGCTGGCGTTCCGGTACAAGACATCGAAATGTGGCAGTTCCACCCGACCGGCATCGCCGGCGCCGGTGTACTGGTTACCGAAGGTTGCCGTGGTGAAGGTGGATACCTGATCAACAAGCACGGCGAGCGTTTCATGGAGCGTTATGCTCCGAACGCGAAGGACCTTGCCGGTCGTGACGTGGTTGCCCGTTCGATGGTTAAAGAAATCATCGCCGGCAACGGTTGCGGTCCGAATGGCGACCACGTGATGCTCAAGCTCGACCACCTGGGCGAGGAAGTGCTGCACAGCCGTCTGCCAGGCATCTGCGAACTGTCGAAGACTTTCGCGCACGTTGATCCGGTTGTCGCCCCGGTTCCGGTTGTTCCGACTTGCCACTATATGATGGGCGGTGTTCCGACCAACATTCATGGTCAGGCGATCACCCAGAACGCTGAAGGCGTGGACGAGATCATTCATGGCCTGTTCGCTGTAGGCGAAGTGGCTTGCGTATCGGTTCACGGTGCCAACCGCCTGGGCGGTAACTCGTTGCTCGACCTGGTGGTATTCGGTCGCGCCGCCGGCCTGCACCTGGAAAAGGCGCTGACCGACGGCATCGAATACGATGACGCCACCGACGCCGATATCGAAGCAGCCCTGTCGCGTCTGTCCGCCCTGAACGAGCGTACCGATGGCGAAGACGTGGCAACCCTGCGTCGCGAGCTGCAAAGCTGCATGCAGAACTACTTCGGTGTATTCCGTACTGGCGAATACATGCGGAAGGGGATTGCCCAGCTGGCCGACCTGCGTACACGCATCGCCAACGTCAAGATCAACGACAAGTCGCAGGCGTTCAATACTGCGCGGATCGAAGCGCTGGAGTTGCAGAACCTGCTGGAAGTGGCCGAAGCCACTGCAATCGCTGCTGAAGTGCGTAAAGAGTCCCGCGGTGCTCACGCCCGTGAAGATTTCGAAGATCGCGACGACGAAAACTGGCTGTGCCACACCCTGTACTTCCCGGGTGACAAGCGCGTAACCAAGCGTGCCGTGAACTTCTCGCCGAAAACTGTTCCGACTTTTGAACCTAAGATTCGGACTTATTAAGGGTGGCTGCCATGTTGAAAGTCAGCGTTTATCGTTACAACCCTGATCAGGACGCCGCGCCGTTCATGCAGGAATTCCAGGTCGATACCGGTGGTAAAGACCTGATGGTGCTGGACGTGCTGGCCCTGATCAAAGAGCAGGACGAGGGTTTCTCCTATCGTCGGTCTTGCCGTGAAGGTGTTTGCGGTTCCGACGGCATGAACATCAACGGCAAAAACGGCCTGGCGTGCGTTACGCCATTGTCCGCTGTCGTAAAAGGTAACAAGTTGGTTGTTCGTCCGCTGCCAGGTTTGCCGGTTATCCGTGACCTGGTCGTCGATATGAGCATCTTCTACAAGCAATACGAGAAGGTTAAGCCTTACCTGCAGAACGACACGCCGGCTCCGGCCATCGAGCGTCTGCAGTCCCCTGAAGAGCGTGAAAAGCTCGATGGTCTGTACGAGTGCATCCTGTGCGCCTGCTGCTCGACCTCTTGCCCGTCCTTCTGGTGGAACCCGGACAAGTTCCTGGGTCCAGCTGCTTTGCTGCAAGCGTACCGCTTCCTGGCAGACAGCCGTGACACCAAGACGTCCGAGCGTCTGGCTTCGCTGGATGACCCGTTCAGCGTATTCCGCTGCCGCGGGATCATGAACTGCGTCAACGTATGTCCCAAAGGCCTGAACCCGACTAAGGCCATCGGTCACATCCGTAACATGCTGCTGCAAAGCGGCGTGTGATTCAGATGCTGTTGTAAGCGCAGTACCGCTGTACCCGTAGATGCTACGGCGCAGGCTTCAACCGGCGCCGTAGTTTTAACCTGAGCAGCAGCTCAAAAAGCTGCAGCTCTTATTTTGAAGAAATGAGACAAGCAGGGGCATCCGGGCTGGTACCCGGACTATCAGCGTGATCCTAGGTGGCTTGTTTTAGTCGCTGCATTCGGACTTCTGCAAGCGTGCTCGGTGTCGACGCCGGTGGTGTTCCCCTAACCGAGGGTGACCAAGCATGCAAGAAAGCGTGATGCAGCGCATGTGGAACAGCGCCTACCTATCCGGTAGTAACGCTGCCTATGTGGAAGAGCTCTACGAGCTCTACCTGCACGACCCTAACGCTGTGCCAGAAGAGTGGCGCACCTACTTCCAGAAGTTGCCTGCTGATGGCAACACTGCCACCGATGTTTCGCACTCCACGATTCGCGATCATTTCGTCTTGCTGGCAAAGAACCAGCGCCGCGCCCAACCGGTTTCCGCCGGCAGCGTGAGCAGTGAGCACGAGAAGAAGCAAGTTGAAGTGCTGCGATTGATCCAGGCCTACCGTATGCGTGGCCACCAGGCAGCCCAGCTTGACCCGCTGGGGCTGTGGCAGCGTCCTGCACCTGCAGACCTGTCGATCAATCATTACGGCTTGACCAATGCCGATCTTGATACGACCTTCCGTGCCGGCGACCTGTTCATCGGCAAAGAGGAGGCGAGCCTACGCGAAATTCACGAAGCGTTGCAGCAGACATATTGCCGCACCATCGGCGCTGAATTCACGCACATCACCGATTCCGAGCAGCGCCAGTGGTTCCAGCAACGTCTGGAAAGCGTACGCGGCCGTCCGACTTACTCCGCCGACATCAAGAGCCACCTGCTCGAGCGTGTCACTGCCGGCGAAGGCCTGGAAAAATACCTGGGTACCAAATACCCGGGTACCAAGCGTTTCGGCCTGGAAGGCGGCGAGAGCCTGATTCCGATGCTCGACGAGCTGATCCAGCGTTCCGGTTCCTACGGCACCAAGGAAATCGTTATCGGCATGGCCCACCGTGGCCGTCTGAACGTGCTGGTCAACACCTTCGGCAAGAACCCGCGCGAGCTGTTCGACGAGTTCGAAGGCAAGAAGAAGGTCGAGCTGGGTTCCGGTGACGTTAAATATCACCAGGGCTTCTCGTCCAACGTCATGACCACCGGCGGTGAAGTTCACCTGGCCATGGCATTCAACCCGTCCCACCTGGAAATCGTATCTCCAGTGGTCGAGGGTTCGGTGCGCGCCCGTCAGGATCGTCGTAACGACCCTACCGGCGAGAAAGTGCTGCCGATCTCCATCCACGGTGACGCGGCATTCGCCGGTCAGGGCGTGGTGATGGAAACCTTCCAGATGTCGCAGACCCGCGGTTTCAAGACCGGCGGTACCGTGCACATCGTGATCAACAACCAGGTTGGTTTCACCATCAGCAACCCGCTGGACTCGCGCTCCACCGAGTACGCCACCGACGTTGCGAAAATGATCCAGGCGCCGATCCTCCATGTGAATGGCGATGATCCGGAAGCCGTGTTGTTCGTGACCCAGCTGGCGATCGACTACCGCATGCAGTTCAAGCGTGACGTAGTGATCGACCTGGTCTGTTACCGTCGTCGCGGCCACAACGAGGCCGACGAGCCTAGCGGCACCCAGCCGATCATGTATCAGCAGATCACCAAGCAGCGCACCACCCGTGAGCTGTACGCTGATCGCCTGACCCAGGGCGGTGTGCTCGACGCAGAGCGTGTTCAGGCGAAAGTCGACGAATACCGCAACGCGCTGGACAACGGCCTGCATGTTGTTAAAAGCCTGGTCAAAGAGCCGAACAAAGAGTTGTTCGTGGACTGGCGTCCGTATCTGGGCCACGCCTGGACCGCGCGTCACGACACTCGTTTCGACCTCAAGACCTTGCAGGAACTGTCTGCCAAGCTGCTGGAAATTCCGGAAGGCTTTGTGGTTCAGCGCCAGGTTTCGAAGATCTACGAAGACCGTCAGAAAATGCAAGCCGGCGGCCTGCCGATCAACTGGGGTTACGCCGAAACCATGGCGTACGCGACCCTGGCGTTCGAAGGTCACCCGATTCGCATGACGGGTCAGGACATCGGTCGCGGTACGTTCTCGCACCGTCACGCTGTGCTGCACAACCAGAAAGACGCGGGCACCTACATCCCGCTGCAGAACCTGTACAAGGGCCAGCCTCGTTTCGACCTGTACGATTCGTTCCTGTCCGAAGAAGCCGTACTGGCGTTCGAATACGGTTACTCGACCACCACGCCTGAGGCGCTGGTGATCTGGGAAGCCCAGTTCGGCGACTTCGCCAACGGTGCCCAGGTGGTTATCGACCAGTTCATCACCAGTGGCGAGCACAAGTGGGGCCGTCTCTGCGGTCTGACCATGTTGCTGCCGCACGGTTATGAAGGTCAGGGTCCGGAGCACTCCTCGGCTCGTCTGGAGCGTTACCTGCAGCTGTGCGCCGAGCACAACATCCAGGTTGCGGTACCGACCACGCCGGCCCAGATCTACCACTTGCTGCGTCGCCAGGTGATCCGTCCGCTGCGCAAGCCGCTGATCGTGCTGACTCCAAAGTCGTTGCTGCGTCACAAACTGGCCGTATCGACCCTGGAAGATCTGGCCGAAGGTTCGTTCCAGACCGTTATCCCGGAAATCGATGCACTGGACCCGTCCAAGGTCGAGCGCATTGTTCTGTGTAGCGGCAAGGTCTACTACGACCTGCTGGAAAAACGCCGTGCCGAAGGTCGTGACGACATCGCCGTCGTGCGCATCGAGCAGTTGTACCCATTCCCTGAGGACGACTTGAACGAAGTCCTGGCTCCGTACACCAACCTCAAACATATCGTTTGGTGTCAGGAAGAGCCGATGAACCAGGGTGCCTGGTACTGCAGCCAGCACCACATGCGCCGCATCGTTGGCAATCACAACAAGGCACTCGTACTCGAGTACGCCGGTCGTGATGCTTCCGCTGCACCTGCTTGTGGTTATGCATCGATGCACGCCGAGCAGCAGGAAAAACTGCTGCAAGCCGCCTTTACTGTTTAACGCCTTCGCGCACCTGAAACCGAATTTAAGGACCCACAGATAATGGCTATCGAAATCAAAGCCCCCACTTTCCCGGAATCGGTTGCCGATGGCACCGTTGCCACCTGGCACAAACAACCGGGCGACGCTGTAAAGCGTGATGACCTGATCGTCGACATCGAAACCGACAAGGTTGTGCTGGAAGTGTTGGCTACTGCCGACGGCGTGCTGGGCGCAATCGTCAAGAACGAAGGCGAAACCGTTCTGTCCGACGAAGTACTGGGCTCGATCGAAGCAGGTGGCGCCGCTGCCGCTCCAGCGGCTGCCGCTGCTGCTCCAGCCGCTGCCCAAGCCGCTGCTGCTCCTGCTGCCGAAGGCGAAGACGATCCTGTTGCTGCACCGGCTGCTCGCAAGCTGGCTGAAGAGAACGGCATCAACATCGCCTCCGTTGCCGGCACCGGCAAAGGCGGTCGTGTGACCAAGGAAGACGTGGTGGCTGCTGTTGCCGCCAAGAAATCCGCTCCGGCTGCCGCGCCTGCCAAGGCTGCAGCTCCTGCTGCCGCTGCGCCAGTGTTCGCCGCTGGCGACCGCATCGAGAAACGCGTACCGATGACCCGCGTTCGCGCTACCGTGGCCAAGCGCCTGGTTGAAGCGCAGTCGAACATGGCGATGCTGACCACTTTCAACGAAGTCGACATGACTGAAGTCATGGCCCTGCGTTCGAAGTACAAGGACCTGTTCGAGAAGAGCCACAACGGCGTACGCCTGGGCTTCATGTCGTTCTTCGTCAAGGCTGCCACCGAAGCGCTGAAACGCTTCCCGGCTGTCAACGCGTCGATTGACGGTGCCGATATCGTCTACCACGGCTATGCCGACGTTGGTGTAGCGGTTTCCAGCGATCGCGGCCTGGTGGTTCCGGTTCTGCGTAACGCCGAACTGATGAGCCTGGCTGAAATCGAAGGCGGCATCGCCACCTTCGGCAAGAAGGCGCGTGACGGCAAATTGTCCATGGACGAAATGACCGGCGGCACTTTCACCATCACCAACGGTGGTACCTTCGGTTCGATGATGTCGACCCCGATCGTCAACCCGCCGCAAGCGGCCATCCTGGGCATGCACAACATTCTGCAGCGTCCTATGGCGATCAACGGTCAGGTCGTTATCCGTCCGATGATGTACCTGGCTCTGTCCTACGATCACCGCCTGATCGATGGCAAAGAAGCTGTGACCTTCCTGGTTACCATCAAGAACCTGCTGGAAGACCCGGCTCGTTTGCTGCTGGATATCTGATAGAAGCAGCCACAGGTCTCAAGCCACGCGCTGCATGGATATGCAGCCTGGCTTGATGCTTGTGGCTTCAAGCTTGTTGCCAAAAGAGGATTTTTTGAATGTCGCAGAAATTTGACGTAGTAGTGATCGGTGCGGGCCCTGGCGGCTACGTGGCTGCCATCAAGGCAGCGCAGCTGGGTCTTTCGACTGCCTGCATCGAGAAATACACCGACAAGGAAGGCAAACTGGCTCTGGGCGGTACTTGCCTGAACGTCGGCTGCATTCCATCCAAGGCGCTGCTGGACAGCTCCTGGAAGTACAAGGAAGCCAAAGAAGGCTTCGCGATCCACGGTATCAATCACGCTGGCGTGACCATGGACGTGGCAGCAATGGTTGGCCGTAAAGCCAACATCGTCAAAGGCCTGACCTCTGGCGTTGCCACCCTGTTCAAGGCCAACGGTGTGACTTCCCTGCAAGGCCACGGCAAACTGCTGGCCGGCAAGAAAGTCGAGCTGACCAAGCCAGACGGCACCGTGGAAATCATCGAAGCCGAGAACGTGATCCTGGCATCCGGCTCGCGTCCTATCGACATTCCACCGGCTCCGGTTGACCAGAACGTGATCGTCGATTCGACTGGCGCGCTGGAATTCCAATCGGTTCCAAAACGTCTGGGCGTTATCGGCGCTGGCGTGATCGGTCTGGAACTGGGTTCGGTCTGGTCGCGTCTGGGCTCCGAAGTCGTGGTTCTGGAAGCACTGGAGAAGTTCCTGCCAGCGGCTGACGAAGCCGTTTCCAAGGAAGCCTTCAAGACCCTGACCAAACAAGGTCTGGACATCAAGCTGGGCGCTCGCGTCACCGGTTCGAAAGTGAACGGCGACGAAGTCGTGGTGAACTACACCGATGCCAATGGCGAACAGAACATCACCTTCGACAAGCTGATCGTTGCCGTTGGTCGCCGTCCAGTGACCACCGAGCTGCTGGCAGCTGACAGCGGTGTGAACATCGACGAACGTGGTTTCGTTTTCGTTGACGACCAGTGCGCCACCAGCGTACCGGGCGTTTACGCAATCGGCGACGTGGTTCGCGGCATGATGCTGGCGCACAAGGCGTCCGAAGAAGGCATCATGGTGGTTGAGCGCATCAAGGGCCACAAAGCCCAAATCAACTATGACCTGATCCCGTCTGTTATTTATACTCACCCGGAAATCGCGTGGGTTGGCAAAACCGAGCAGGTCTTGAAGGCTGAAGGCGTTGAAGTTAACGTCGGCACCTTCCCGTTTGCAGCCTCTGGCCGTGCCATGGCAGCCAACGATACCGGTGGTTTCGTCAAGGTCATCGCCGACGCCAAGACTGACCGCGTGTTGGGCGTCCATGTGATTGGCCCGAGCGCTGCAGAACTGGTTCAACAAGGCGCGATCGGTATGGAATTCGGCACCAGTGCTGAAGACCTGGGCATGATGGTTTTCTCCCATCCGACCCTGTCCGAAGCCTTGCACGAAGCAGCCCTGGCAGTGAATGGCGGCGCCATCCACATTGCCAACCGCAAGAAGCGTTAAGACAAGACAATAAGAAACCACGGCGGAAGGCCCGTCGTGAGCCTTGCGTGCAAGACTCACCGCGGAATGTCCGCCGGACGCAGCCTTGCGTAGTCTCACCGGTTATCCGGAACGTCTACGCAAGCAGCAGTCACAGGTGGTGCGGCACTGAACAAGTGCAGCACCGAATGCGCAGTACCTAACGAAGACGGTAATAAGCATGAATCTTCACGAGTATCAGGGTAAGCAGCTGTTCGCTGAGTACGGCCTGCCAGTATCCCAGGGTTTCGCCGTAGACACCCCGGAAGCAGCAGCAGAAGCGTGCGACAAGATCGGCGGGACCGAATGGGTTGTCAAAGCCCAGGTTCACGCAGGTGGTCGCGGTAAAGCGGGCGGCGTAAAGCTGGTTCGCAGCAAGGAAGACGCCAAAGCATTCGCTCAACAGTGGTTGGGCAAGCGTCTGGTGACTTACCAGACTGATGCCAACGGTCAGCCAGTCACCAAGATCCTGGTTGAATCGTGCACTGACATCGCCAAAGAGCTGTACCTGGGCGCTGTTGTTGACCGTTCGAGCCGTCGCATCGTGTTCATGGCTTCCACCGAAGGTGGCGTGGACATCGAGAAAATCGCTCACGATACTCCTGAGAAAATCCTCAAGGCCACTATCGATCCACTGGTGGGCGCTCAGCCATTCCAGGGTCGTGAGCTGGCTTTCCAGCTGGGTCTGGAAGGCAAGCAAGTTGCCCAGTTCGCCAAGATCTTCGTTGGTCTGGCCAAACTGTTCCAGGATCACGATCTGGCCCTGCTGGAAGTGAACCCGCTGGTGATCAAGGCTGACGGCGATCTGCATTGCCTCGACGCGAAGATCAACATCGACGCCAACGCCATGTACCGTCAGCCTAAGCTGAAGACTTTCCACGATCCGTCGCAAGACGATCCGCGCGAAGCGCACGCTGCCAAGTTCGAACTGAACTACGTAGCGCTGGAAGGCAACATCGGTTGCATGGTCAACGGTGCTGGCCTGGCCATGGGTACCATGGACATCGTCAACCTGCATGGCGGCAAACCAGCCAACTTCCTCGACGTGGGCGGCGGTGCTACCAAAGAACGCGTTACCGAAGCGTTCAAGATCATCCTGTCCGACACTAACGTCGCTGCAGTACTGGTCAACATCTTCGGCGGCATCGTTCGTTGCGACATGATTGCCGAAGGCATCATCGGTGCAGTGAAAGAAGTCGGCGTGAAAATCCCGGTTGTTGTTCGCCTTGAAGGCAACAACGCTGAGCTGGGCGCTAAAGTACTGGCAGAAAGCGGTTTGAACATCATCGCTGCTACCAGCCTGACCGACGCTGCTCAACAAGTCGTTAAAGCTGCGGAGGGCAAATAATGAGCGTCCTGATCAATAAAGACACCAAAGTTATCTGCCAGGGTATTACCGGTTCGCAAGGTAGTTTCCACACCCAGCAAGCCATCGAATACGGCACCAAGATGGTTGGTGGCGTAACTCCGGGCAAAGGCGGCACCGAGCACCTGGGTCTGCCAGTGTTCAACACCGTGAAAGATGCTGTAGCTGCCACTGGCGCTACCGCCAGCGTGATCTACGTTCCAGCTCCTTTCTGCAAGGACTCGATCCTGGAAGCTGCTTTCGGCGGCATCAAGCTGATCGTCTGCATCACCGAAGGCATTCCTACCCTGGACATGCTGGACGCTAAAGTTAAGTGCGACGAACTGGGTGTTACCCTGATCGGCCCTAACTGCCCAGGCGTGATCACTCCGGGCGAATGCAAGATCGGCATCATGCCAGGTCACATTCACTTGCCAGGCAAGGTCGGTATCGTTTCCCGTTCCGGCACCCTGACCTACGAAGCTGTGAAGCAGACTACTGACGCCGGTTTCGGTCAGTCGACTTGTGTCGGCATCGGTGGTGACCCGATCCCGGGTTCGAACTTCATCGACATCCTGAAGCTGTTCCAGGAAGACCCGAAGACCGAAGCGATCGTCATGATCGGTGAGATCGGCGGTTCGGCTGAAGAAGAAGCGGCTGCCTACATCAAGGCACACGTGACCAAGCCGGTTGTTTCCTACATCGCTGGTGTGACTGCCCCTGCGGGCAAGCGCATGGGCCATGCTGGCGCAATCATCTCTGGCGGCAAGGGCACTGCAGACGAGAAGTTTGCTGCCCTGGAAGACGCAGGCGTGAAAACCGTGCGTTCGCTGGCAGACATCGGCAAGGCTCTGTCCGAGCTGACCGGTTGGGCTGTCAAGTAAGCTTCGCGCTTAGCTGACGCTCTACAGGCAAAGGCCACCTTCGGGTGGCCTTTGTCGTTTGTGAAGATCAGAGGATCGCAGCCTCGTTTCTCTCGGCAGCTCCTACAGTTGGAATGCAATCCCCTGTAGGAGCTGCCGAGAGAAACGAGGCTGCGATCCTTTGACTTTTACATACGCAAACGCGACATGGAAATGTCGTGTATCGGATAGTTCGCCCCCTAACAGTGCGTTTGCCGCACAAATTCGTTAGTCTAGCCGCCATTTTGCGTCCGCCGCCCACAAGGCAGCCATGCGCTTAACGGGTCAGTCCCATACGGATCGACAGCATTTCCCTCACCCACAAGGGAAATCCCTCTCTAAATTCCGATTCAGTAGTGTGGTATTTCCTTAATGAAAGTGTTGAAAGGCCAGGACATTCTGGCACTTGGTTTTATGACGTTTGCCCTGTTTGTCGGGGCTGGCAACATCATCTTCCCGCCTATCGTCGGTTTGCAGTCCGGGCCGCACGTCTGGATGGCGGCGTTGGGTTTCCTGATCACGGCGGTCGGCCTGCCGGTGATCACTGTGGTCGCGCTGGCCAAGGTCGGCGGCGCAATGGATGCCTTGAGCAGCCCGATCGGCAAAATTGCCGGTGGCCTGCTGGCCGCCGCGTGCTACCTCGCCGTGGGTCCGCTGTTCGCCACGCCGCGCACGGCCACCGTGTCGTTCGAAGTTGGCCTGGCGCCGTTGACCGGCGAAAGCCCGCTGGCGCTGTTCCTCTACAGTTCGGTGTACTTCCTGCTGGTGTTCTTCATCTCGCTGTATCCGGGGCGTCTGCTGGACACCGTGGGCCGCTTCCTCGCACCGCTGAAGATCATCGCCCTGGCGGCGCTCGGTATAGCGGCGTTCGCGCTGCCGGCCGGTGATATCGGCGTGGCCACCCCTGAGTACGTGGCGGCACCATTCTCCCAAGGCTTCATCAATGGTTACCTGACCATGGATACCCTGGGCGCACTGGTGTTTGGCATCGTCATCGTCAATGCCATTCGTTCCCGTGGTGTCGAGTCACCTGCCTTGATCACCCGCTATGCGATCATCGCCGGGCTCATTGCCGGTGTGGGCCTGGCGCTGGTGTATATCAGCCTGTTCCGCCTGGGCTCCGGCAGCCATGAAGTGGCCGCTGGCGCAACCAATGGCGCGGCGGTGTTGCACGCCTATGTCCAGCACACCTTCGGCTCCCTGGGCAGTGGTTTCCTGGCGGTGCTGATCTCGCTGGCCTGCCTGGTGACCGCGGTCGGCCTGACCTGTGCCTGCGCTGAATACTTCAGCCGCGTGTTGCCACTGTCCTACAAGACCCTGGTGATCATCCTTGCCGCGTTCTCGCTGCTGGTGTCCAACCTGGGCCTCACCAACCTGATCGCGTTCTCGATCCCGGTCCTGACCGCGATCTATCCTCCGTGCATCGCCTTGGTCGCACTGAGCTTCTGCAAGGACTTCTGGCATGAGCAGGGCCGCATCGTCGGTCCGGTGATGCTGGTGTCGTTCATCTTCGGCCTGATCGACGCCCTCAAGGGTGCGGGCCTGGCGGACTGGATGCCGACCCAACTGACCCATCTGCCACTGAGCGAGCAAGGCCTGGCCTGGCTGGTGCCGTCGGTGATGACCCTGGTGGTCGCGGTGGTGTGTGACCGCCTGTTGGGCAAGCGCGAAGAAGCACTGGCTTAAACGGGTTTGCCAGCCCGTCAAAAGCGGGCTGGAGCCCACATGGAAATGCCCCGTATCAATCGATACGGGGCATTTTTTTATGGGGAGATGCGGTGCCTTTTCTTCTGCGCTAACGTCGAAGCATTGCAATACCCATTGCAGGAGCCAGCTTGCTGGCGAAGGTCGCGAACCATGGCGCGTGTTTTCCGGATAAACGCGTTGCTCTCAGGTTCTTCGCGAGCGAGCTCGTTCCTACAGCGGTATGGTGTTCCGGCCACTCCATCACAAGGACCCGCATGTCGTTCATCCAAGCCAATCTGATCCACCTTCTTGCCGCGCTCTGGTTCGTCATCTGCTGGGGCGGCTACACCCGATACGCCTCGTGGAAAGCCCGGGACACCGCCTGCCTGGCCAGTGTGCTGCACCTGTATCGGGAAGACTGGATGCGCCGCATGCTGCTGCGCGACAACCGTATCGCCGATGCCAGTGTGGTCGGCAACCTGGAGCGCAACGCGTCGTTCTTTGCCTCCAGCACCTTGATTATCCTCGCCGGTATCCTGACAGTCCTCGGCGCGTCGGAGCGGGCGGTTTCGCTGCTGGCCGATATCCCCATGGTGCAACAGGCGTCACAGGGCATGTCCGAGATCAAATTACTGTGCCTGGCACTGGTGTTCGTCTATGCGTTCTTTACCTTCAGCTGGTGCATGCGCCAGTACAACTTCGCGGCGATCCTGATTGGCTCGGCACCAATGGTGGGAGAGCGTCACGTCTCCGAGCAGGAGCGCAAGGCTTTCGCCTCCCGGGCGGCACGAGTCATCTCCATGGCGGCCAACCAGTTCAACTTCGGCCTGCGTTCCTATTACTTTGGCATGACCATGCTGGCCTGGTTTGTCAGCCCCTGGCTGTTCATGTTGATGAGTGCCGGCGTGGTGCTGGTGCTCTATCGCCGGGAGTTTCATTCCGACGTTCTTGATGTGATGGTCTATACCCCTACAGAGGCACCGTTGCCTGACGCAAACAAGGAGGCTGTTTGATGAGTATTCCGTTCTGGTGCGTGTTTATCAGTGCGCTGTTGATATACGTGGCCCGTATGCCGGTGGCCAAGGCCATGAAAGAGCAGGGGGGCTACAATAATCACCTGCCACGCCAGCAACAGGCACAACTCACCGGGTTTGGTGCACGGGCATTGGCGGCGCATCAAAACAGCATCGAGGCCTTCATTCTTTTTGCGGTGGGTGTCTTGATGGCGCATACCACGCAAACCGCGGGATGGCTGATTGACTCGCTGGCGATGATCTTCGTGATTGCCCGCGTCATCTACCTGTTGTGCTACTGGGCAGACCTGGCCTGGCAGCGCAGCCTGGTGTGGATCGTCGGGTTAGTGTGTTCATTACTGTTGATGATTAGTCCGACTTTTAGAACGATTTTGCTCTAACTGCAGCTTGCGCCATAAATGACAAGCAAAAGAAAACCCGCACTTGGCGGGTTTTCTTTGGCAGGCTAAAAACTGTCTTAGTTTTTAGGCGCTGCTTCTTTTGCTGCTGCTTCGTTCGATTCGGCCTGAGCTTTGGCAGCTTCGGCGTTTTCTTTGGCCGCGTCGTTCACTTTATCCTGTGCTTTGTTCATGTCTTGCTGAGCTTGCTCAGCATGTTGGTTAGCATCTTGAGCTTTGTCCTCGGATTTTTTATCGCAAGCAGCGAGACCAAGGGAAGCGGTCAACATCAAGGCAATAGCTAAAGTCTTTTGCATGGGGTGTTTCTCCTTATGGAAAGTATCTACTGGCCTTTCGAGCATGGCCGTCAGCGTTAAGTTCCTCCTATCACACAGATATATAAGAATATTCTTACAGGAACTTTTGGCGACAGTGCTTGATGCGATTCTTTAACATTTGGAAGGATTTTGATAAATGGCTGAAAACCCCGTTTTTGAGCGCGCGACGCGGTTTCTTTCGGCGTTGAGACACTGTCACGTACTTGGGCTGAGCGTCCACAGCGCTAGCCAGGAGGGGCTCACCGTCATCCTGCCCTATAGCGCCCAAATCGTTGGCAATCCGCAGACCGGCGTCATCCATGGCGGTGCCCTGACCACGCTGATGGACACCGCTTGCGGCATGTCCACCCTCTGTGTCCTGCCCGAATTCGAAGTCTGTCCCACACTCGACCTGCGCATTGACTACATGCACGCGGCTGAACCGCATAAGGACGTGTACGGTTTCGCGCAATGCTACCGCGTGACCACCGACGTGATCTTCGCCCGCGGTTTCGCTTACCAGGACGATCCCGGGCAACCCATAGCCCATGTGGTGGGCACCTTCATGCGCATGGGCAAGGTGATCAAGGGCAGCAAAGGCACAGGCGCCGCTGTGGCTGGAGGTGCAAAATGAATGACGCCTTCAAGACGCAACTGCAGCAGGCTCATGAGCAGGGCGACTATGCCTCGCTGTTGCACCTGATTCCCTACGCCAAGCTGATCGGTGTCGAATGCTCGCGAGTGGGGGATGAGTTGCTGTTTCGCTTGCCGGCGAACAAGGACAACATTGGTAACCCTTTATTGCCGGCGATCCATGGGGGAGTGATTGCCGGGTTCATGGAGTTGTCTGCAGCGCTGCACCTGCTGGTGTTTACCGGTTCGCCGGGCGTGCCGAAGATCATCGACTTTTCCCTGGATTACCTGCGGGCCGGGCAGTTTCGTGATACCTGGGCCAGATGCCAGGTGTGCCGCCAGGGGCGGCGTGTTGCCAACGTGGCCATTACCGCCTGGCAAAGCACCCAACATGAACCGATTGCCACGGCGCGAGCGCATTTCAAAATCGATGAGCCCTTGAAATCCTGATCCATGCCCCCAACTCTGATGACAACCCGCCGCCGACCCTGAAGGTCGCGGCCACTGCCATCTGATTGGAGTTTGATGACCATGAGTGTGGAAACTCAAAAGGAAACCCTGGGCTTCCAGACCGAGGTGAAGCAGCTGCTGCACCTCATGATCCATTCGCTGTATTCCAACAAGGAAATCTTCCTTCGCGAATTGATCTCGAACGCCTCTGACGCTGTCGACAAATTACGCTTCGAAGCCCTGGCCAAGCCCGAGCTGCTGGAAGGTGGCGCGGAACTTAAAATCCGCGTGAGCTTCGATAAAGACGCCAAAACCGTCACCCTCGAAGACAACGGTATCGGCATGAATCGCGAAGACGCGATCACCCACCTGGGCACCATCGCCAAGTCCGGCACTGCCGACTTCATGAAACACCTGTCGGGCGACCAGAAGAAAGACTCGCACCTGATCGGTCAGTTCGGCGTCGGTTTCTACTCTGCATTCATCGTCGCCGACAAAGTCGACGTGTACAGCCGTCGTGCCGGCGATGCTGCCAGCGAAGGCGTGCACTGGTCGTCCAAGGGCGAAGGCGACTTCGAAGTGGCGACTATCGAGAAAGCCGAGCGCGGCACCCGCATCGTGCTGCACCTGAAATCCGGTGAAGACGAATTCGCTGATGGCTGGCGCCTGCGCAACATCGTCAAGAAGTACTCCGATCACATTGCCTTGCCGATCGAACTGCCAAAAGAAGTCACGGCAGCAGAAGGCGAAGAACAACCGGCCGTTGAATGGGAAACCGTCAACCGCGCCAGTGCCCTGTGGACCCGCCCGCGCAATGACGTGAAGGAAGAGGAATACCAGGAGTTCTACAAGCACATCGCCCACGATTTCGAAAACCCGCTGAGCTGGAGCCACAACAAGGTCGAAGGCAAGCTGGAATACAGCTCGCTGCTCTACGTACCGGCCCGTGCCCCGTTTGACCTGTACCAGCGCGAAGCGCCGAAAGGCCTGAAGCTTTACGTGCAGCGCGTGTTCGTCATGGATCAGGCCGAATCGTTCCTGCCGCTGTACCTGCGTTTCATCAAAGGCGTGGTCGATTCCAATGACCTGTCGCTGAACGTCTCGCGGGAAATCCTGCAGAAAGACCCGATCATCGACTCGATGAAATCGGCGCTGACCAAGCGCGTCCTCGACATGCTGGAAAAACTGGCGAAGAACGAGCCTGAGCAATACAAAGGCTTCTGGAAGAACTTCGGTCAGGTCATGAAAGAAGGCCCGGCAGAAGATTTCGCCAACAAGGAAAAAATCGCCGGCCTGCTGCGTTTCGCCTCCACACAGGGCGAAGAAGGCGAGCAGGTCGTGTCGCTGGCCGAATACCTGGCTCGCGCCAAGGAAGGTCAGGACAAGATCTATTACCTGACCGGCGAGACCTATGCCCAGGTCAAGAACAGCCCGCACCTGGAAGTCTTCCGCAAGAAAGGCATCGAAGTGCTGCTGCTGACTGACCGTATCGACGAGTGGCTGATGAGCTACCTCAGCGATTTCGACGGCAAGACCTTTGTTGACGTGGCACGCGGTGACCTGGACCTGGGCAACCTGGACTCGGAGGAGGACAAGAAAGCCGCTGAAGAAGTTGCCAAGTCCAAAGAAGGGCTGGTTGAGCGTCTGAAAACTGCGCTGGGCGATTCCGTTGCCGAAGTGCGGGTTTCCCACCGCCTGACCGACTCGCCGGCGATCCTGGCCATCGGCGAACAGGACCTGGGCCTGCAGATGCGCCAGATCCTTGAAGCCAGTGGGCAGAAGGTGCCGGATTCGAAGCCGATTTTCGAATTCAACCCGGCTCACCCGTTGATCGAGAAACTCGACAGCGAGCAGAGCGACGAGCGCTTCGGCGACCTGTCGCACATCCTGTTCGATCAGGCGGCCCTGGCGGCCGGCGACAGCTTGAAGGACCCGGCGGCGTATGTGCGTCGTCTCAACAAGCTGTTGGTTGAGTTGTCGGTTTAACCGAGCTGCAATAAAAAACCCGCTTCGGCGGGTTTTTTTATATCGAGTTTTCTGCTTTCCCTGCAAGAACCGGCTTGCTGGATGACGGAGGCATTTACAAAGCAGCTCTCAAGGCAACTCAATACGCTCACTTTCCCCCGGCACTGTCGGCCAATCCCCAGCCGCCCAGCGCCGTCGCGCTTCATCGATCGCTGCCGGGTCACTCGCGACAAAATTCCAGTTGATGCGTCGCGGACCGTCCAGTGGCGCGCCACCAAACAACACTGCATGACAGTCGCTCTCGGCGAACAGGGTCATCTGTTCCCCGGCCGGCAGCACCACCAGCGAATGCGCTTCAACCGTCTCGCCGTTGAGCTGTGCCTCGCCATCGAGTACATAGAGCGCCCGCTCTTCATGTTCGGTGGGAATCAGCAGGGTGGTGGCCGTTTGCAGGTGCAGTTCCGCGTACAACGTAGGAGAAAGCACCGGCACCGGCGATTCCAGGCAAAAGCCTGAGCCGGCAATCATGCGGATCTGTACCCCAAGGTTGTCACTCACCGGCAAGGTGGCCGCTGGATGGTGGCTGTAATGTCCCGGCCCCTGTTCATGCGCCTTCGGAGAGGCGAGCCAGACCTGCAAGCCATGCATCGTGAAGCCGGTTTCCGTCAAGGCGGCGGGCGTACGCTCCACATGGGCAATGGCGCTGCCCGCGGTCATCCAGCTGACATCACCTGCCGCGACGATCTGATCGGAGCCAATGCTGTCCTTGTGCTGCAGCTGTCCCTGAAACAGGTAGGTGAGGGTGGAAAGGCCGATATGCGGATGCTGGCGGATATTCATGCCCGTTCCTGCGGCATAACGGGTTTCGAGCATGTGGTCAAAAAAAACGAAGGGCCCGACGCTGCGGCACTTGGCCGACGGCAACGGGCGAAGAATCGGCTGGCCCGCGACATCTTCGATGCGAGGGCGGATCACGAGCGGAGAGTTCATGGTGCATTCCAGGCTGAGCGGGTGACGCCAAGAGCATAACCCGCCTGCGCAACCCCTGCCGCTATTGGCTGAATGCACCCTCGGCCAGATGGGTTTCGATGCTGACGTCGGTGGTGGTCATCAGCTTGTGGATAGGGCAGCGATCGGCCACGCGGTGCAGTTCTTCGCGCTGGGCGTCGGTGAGTACGCCCTTGAGCGTCAGCTTGACGTGCAAGGCATATTTACCTTTCTGCTCTTCACTGTTGTCGCGCTTGACCTCGACTGTTACGCCGGTCAGCGGGATGTCTTTCTTTTTGGCGTACATCTTCAGGGTCAGGGCCTTGCAGGCGCCCAGGGCTGCATCGAAATAGTCATGCGGCTCCGGCGCGGTGCCTTCACCCCCTGAACTGGTTGGCACATCGGCAAAGAGTTCATGGTCGTCGATTTGTACGCTGTGTCGAAAACCTTCGGCGGAGACGGTATTGACGGTAACTGTCATGGTGCACCTCGCAGGCAGTAGGAAAAATCGTTCAATGAAAACGGACCGTGAAGTTATAGAGCATTCTGTTGGGTGAGCGTTCCACTTTCCTGCGCGGTGAACCCTGATGCTCCCTCCAGGGTCTACGCTGTTCCTGACCGCTGGAGATAGCCCGTGCATCCGTTCCGACTCAGCCTTGCCTGCTTGCTGGCGCTATCAAGCGCGGCGGCCAATGCGCGCGAATATGCCTACAGCGATGCCCATCTGCATTACGTGGATTTTTTCCAGGAAACGGCGGGCATGCCCAAGCTGCTCAAGGCGATGGCTGACAATCGCATCGAGCATGTGATGATCTCCGGTATTCCGGTCGCGAAGAAATGGCATGAAGATGAGCCCAAGCGACCTCGTTACTACGCAGGTGATGATGCGGATGCCTACTGGTACAGCGCAACCGACGTCATAGTGGCGGCGGCAGTGAGCAAGTTGACGCCCGAACAGCGTCAACGTTTTCACCCGTTCCTGTCAGGCTTCAATCCCAACGACAAAAACTCAGCGGCGCATATCCAGCGCATGCTCGACCTCTATCCAGGCTTGTGGCAGGGCATCGGCGAGGTCTTCACCCGGCATGACGACGTCACCGCCTTGACCTCCGGTGACACCCCCCGGGCCAATAACGAGGCCATGACGCGGATTTATCACCTGGCTGCGGAAAATGATCTACCGGTGATGGTGCATTCCAACATCACCTCCAAGCGCGAGAAAAATCCGCTCTACCTCGCGGAAATCGAAGAGCCGTTGCGCAACCATCCGCACACCCGATTCATCTGGGCCCATGCCGGTACCAGTGCGGAAATTCACCGGCACCAAGTCCAGCTGGATTTCCTGCTGCCGACCCTGACCCGCATGCTGGAGGCCTATCCCAATTTATTCATCGATCTGTCCTGGAGCCTGCTGACCCCGTATCTGCTGGATGAGCAGGGCAAGCCGCGCCAGGAGTGGCTGGCACTGGTGGAGCGCTTTCCGGAGCGTTTCATGGTCGGTTCGGACGTGGTGGGCCGCTTCAACAAGCTCGGCAAGGAAATGCGCAGCTTCGATCCGTTTCTGGATGCGTTGCCCGAGGACGTTGCCAAAAAGGTCGCCCGCGACAATTTCCTCGCAATCCTGCCACGCCCCTTGTAGGAGCGAGCCTGCTCGCGAAAAACCTGAGGGCGCCGCGGGGTGTCAGGTGCCCAGTGTCATCGTTAACCACCATCGCGAGCGAGCTCGCTCCTACAGTTGCATTGTACGTTTGCTCGCGAAAACGTCGCCCGTTGTAGGAGCGAGCTTGCTCGCGAAAAACCTGAAGGCGCCGCGGGGGGGCAGGTGCCCAGAGTCATTGTTAACGACCATCGCTCGCGAAAAGCCTGGGGCGCGCCGCAGGGTGCAAGAAATCGATGTCTAGTCCTGAAATAGGTTTACACCTGTTTCACCCCAACGCCCGATGCACCGCATCGGGCGTTTTGTATTTCAAGGACAGGTGCGGGCGCTCCTGGTTGTAGATTAGGATCGCCTCTCTCACCA
>NZ_JADEVO010000043.1 GCF_017114825.1 Pseudomonas gregormendelii
CCCCCCAACCCACTCCCCACCCCGCTCCTCACCCTGTAGGAGCTGTCGAGTGAAACGAGGCTGCGATCTTTTAACACCCAGCGCACACCAGCCACCAACATGTCGCCCCAATTCCCACAGGCATTTTCCCTACAACACAGGCGTACGCGGCGGGATCAGGCGCTTGGAGCCGGTGGCCTCGAACGCACTGGCCAGGCGCAGCAACGATGAATCGTCATAGGCACGACCGGCAAAGGTCAGGCCCACCGGCATGCCAATGTCCGGCATCACGCCCATCGGGACCGTCACCGTAGGGACGCCCAGGTGGCGGATAGCGAGGTTGCCATTGGCGACCCAGACGCCGTTGCTCCAGGCGATGTCCGCAGAACGGGGATCGACATCGGCATTCGCCGGGGCCACGTCGGCGACGGTCGGAAACAGCACCGCGTCCAGGCCCAGGCGATCCATCCAGTCTTCGAGATCGATGCGCCGGGTCTGTTCCAGTCCGCGCAGGCCGTCAGGCACCGTGGTGATCTGGTCCCACGGTGTGATGCCGCGTTCGGCCATGCGCACATACTCGTCCATGCCCGCTACCAGGTCGCCTTCGCGGTTGGGCAGGGTGCCTGGGTCGTGGGGAAAGATCAGCGGGCCGTCGACGTCGACCAGCCGGTTGAGCTTTGGATCCCCGTTGGCCTGCAGGAAATCATCGAACGCCCAGGCCGTCAGGTCCCAGAGTTCGTGGTGCAGAAACTCCTTCGACACCAGGCCCCGAGTGAAGACCGTCGGTGCTCCGGGGCGATCACCCTCGCAATTGGACACCAGCGGGAAATCCACTTCGATCACTTGCGCGCCCGCCGCTTCCAGCGTCTGACGCGCCTGTTGCCAAAGCCCGATCACCGAATCCCGGGTGATGATGCGCTGGCCTGTCGGCCCGCCGATGCCCGGCGCTTCTGCCGTGCCAGCCTCGGGGTCGGCATTGATATACATGCGCGGCACGCCCAGGCGTTTCCCGGCCAGAGCCTCAGCCTTAGCGGCCAGCGCTGGATAGCTCGCCGGACGCACCGAGGCCACGCTCGGAATCGGTACCCAGGGCTGCATGCGCCACAGGTCGCCGCGGGTGTCGGGATCTTCCGCGACCACCACGTCGAGCACTTCGAGCAGATCCGCCATGGTCCGGGCGAAGGGCACGACCACGTCCATGGTCGGCGTCAGGGGCCAGTTGCCGCGCACCGAAATCACCCCACGCGAAGGTGTATAGGCACACAAGCCGTTGTTCGATGCTGGCCCACGGCCACTCGACCAGGTTTCTTCCGCCAGCCCGAACGCGGCGAAACTGGCCGCCGTTGCCGTACCCGCGCCATTGGACGAACCGGAAGCAAAGGGCGCCGTGAGGTAATCGGCGTTGTACGGGCTCTCTGCACGGCCATAAACCCCGCGTTGCATACCTCCATTGGCCATGGGCGGCATGTTGGTCTTGCCCAGGCAAATCGCACCCGCACCACGCAGGCGCTCGATGGTGAACGCATCACGGTAAGCCACCAGGTCGACGAAGGCCGGGCTGCCGGAGGCGGCCGTCAGCCCCTTGACCAGATAACTGTCCTTGGCAGTGTAGGGAATACCATCGAGCGGGCCGAGGGTCTGGCCCTTGGCGCGGCGCTCATCGGATGCCTGCGCTTCGGCGAGGGCTTCAGGGTTGCGCACCACCACTGCGTTCAGCGCTGTCGGCGTGTCGCGCCCGTCGTAGGCATCGACCCTGGCGAGATAAGCCTGGACCAGTTCAACCGCGGTGGTCTGGCCCGACTCGAGCGCCGCCCGCAGCTGCGCAATGGAAACCTCAGTGACCTCGATCATGCGGTTACCCCCGACATTGTTTGAATGATGTGCTTCGTTGAACCAAAACGCTGGGTCCGGGGGGCATCACACTTCTCAACTTGGATATTCATATGACTCTCGTTGCACTGCATTCGCGACAGGGCCTGAGCTTATCGGCCGAGTGCCTATTTTGCACCAGAGTGGGCGCGCCGCCGGCAAAAAAAGTACCGAAGCCTCAACCCTCGCGGCCATGCGCAGCGGCGGCCAGCTGTCCGGTATCGACCCGCACGAACACCGAGTCGCCCACCGCTGTCAGCACGCCATCGGCATACACCTCGCAGATCACCCGGGTCTTGCGGCCAACGTCACTGCCAAGCCTATAAGAATTTCCTGACCTGTGGGAGCCTGACTGGCCGGCGATGACGCCCGTGAGCTCGCCATCGCCGGCAAGCCAGCGCCTGCAAGATGCTCTGCCCTACGGTTTCACGACCACCGCCCCGCCGGGTAGCCCGACGCTGTTCACCGCCCCATAGGACACCCGCGGCACACCTCGCATGCGCTGCTCCAGCAACTGCGTGAGCGACTCTCCGGGATTCAGATAAGCGTCGCCGAAATCCGTGCCGATTTGGTTCGGGTGGGCGACGATTTCCAGTACTCCTTTGGTCGGCATTGCTGCGTTGCGCAGGTCCACAGGCGTGCACACATAGTCGGCTGTGGCGCCGGCCAATTGCTGGAGACGGGCGTTGAGCAATCGTTTGAACACGCGCTTGGGCAGGCTGAGGTTTTGCCCCAGGTTGCGCGCCAGGCGCACCGGCACGCCCTGGCGGGCGGCGAAGCGCGCGACGATTTCGCCGATCGGCCAGATGTTGTGCACGTGTTGATGGGAATCCAGATGGCTGGGCCGCACGCCGTTGTCCAGGCAGCGTTGCCATTGCGCTTCAAGCTCCTCCAGAACCGCTTGGCGATCTTCGCGGCTGAGCCAGAGGCGATGGCGGGGCAGGTTGAGGTCGAACACCCCGGCGTTGTCGCAGAAGTGCGGGCGCGAAAGAATGCCCAGGCTCAACGGCTGGCCGTAGGTGAGGTTGAAGTGCAGGCCGATGCGACCGGTCAGCAGCGGATGCCGCGCCATGGCGCATGCGGCTTCGAAGGCCGGCATGTTGGCCATGGCCGTGGCAGAGCTGATAACGCCCGCCTGGAATGCACCGAGGATCACGGCGTTTTCATTTGGGCTGAGCCCGAAATCATCAGCGTTGACTATGACTTGACGTGGCATGTTTGCCCTCCAGTATGGCGGTGTTCCTGGCCTTGACCTGCTTGGCAGCGGGGGTGGGCGTGGCCACGGCGGCCGCCACTGGTTGCACCGCTTCCGGTTTTACGGGCTTGGCCGCACGCCGCGCTTTCCATTGTTGCAACCGTGGCTTGAGCGCCTGCCAGACCCGTAAGGCCAGCCCCAGGGCGATACCGCTGGGTCGCCAGGAATAGAAGCTCCAGCGCCAGTGCTCCAGTTGCCCGGTCATGCGCTCGTGCAGTTGATGACTGGAATTTTCCAGACTGACGCGCGAGGCATCGATCCAGCGCCAGTTGTCGTCCAGGCCCCAGCGAATCCACTCTTCGAGCAAGACGCGGCCGCTGCCCAGGTCGGCGTATTGCGGCAGGAATGCCAGGTTGTAATCGTACAACCGACCCTGTTCGAGCAGCCCCAGGCGGTAACTGATGCAGCGCCCGTCCAGCTCGAGGATCACCACCCGCACCAGCCCCTGGGCGGCGAGGGCGGTGAAGGCTTGATTCATCCATTGGCGGTGGCGCTCATCGGCAAAAATCCCCACCCCTTCGTCACCTTTCCAGCTTACCGCCTCGACTTCACTGATGGCCTGCAGCAACGCACCCATGGTCGACGCATCCGGGGTAATGCGCCGCACTTGTGCACCACAGGCAGCGATGCGTTTACGTGCGCGGCGCAGTTTGTAGCGCGGGTCGCCGGAGATTTCCTGGTGGTCGGCCTCGCTGATCTGGTGCACGGGCACGCGACAACTCAGGCGCCGTTCACCGGTAGAGCTGTGCGCCATCCAGTGGGTCAGGGCGCTTTCTTCGCCAGCGGCAGCGCAAAGCTCGTTCAATTGCAGCAAGGCGTGGGGCAGTTTGCGGCGAACCTGCGCCAATGCCTGGCGCACGTCCCCGGCGTCCAGGCGGGCAAGCAGCGCCAGGCGATCGGCCAGGGGGTAGCCCAGGTGGTGCAGCACCCGGAAGGGCAACCCGCCGAAACGCTCCACCGATGCCACCAAGGGCAGGCACAACTGCAGCTCATCGCCTCGCCAGGCCAGCAGCACATGCACCTGGCATCCGACGGCGAGGGCCTGTTCCGACGCGCACATCCAGGCCAGCGTGTTGAACGGAGTGTGCTCCGCGACCCGCAGGCGCAACGCTTCATAAGCCGCTGCCGGGAAGTCGGGTGTACACAGCGAAGTACGCCATTCAAATCGTGCTGTCATAGGTTCAGGTCGGTCCGTGGCGTTCATGAGGCGCTCCAGCGCAGGGCGAACAAGGTTTCCCCAGGCAGCTCGAAGCTGATGCGGCCGCCCTGGCATTTGAAAGGTGCTTCGCGGCTGCGATTGTCCGCGCCGAAGTAATGCAATGTGCCGTTGTTCAGCGGGCAGGCCGTGCCCTCCAGGCTGACCAACTGGATGCGCGCGCCTTTGTTGACCCCGAACAGACTGCGTTGATGGTCGCTGGCCATGGCCAGCACATCCACTTCGAAGGCGTCGTTCTCCAGGCGCATCACGTCGTGCAGCCAGTGCTGCTGCATGAACTGCTGGGCATATCCCACCGGTTTGAGCTCGTAGTGCTCTTCGTCGAGCATGCGCAGCATGCCCTTGCGATGGTCGGATTCGTCGGCGGCCTGGAACCAGCCGAGCATGTCGAGCAAGCCATCCTGGGATGAATTGATCGCTACCGAGGCCCACCACAGTGAAGCGTAATGGGTCTCCTGGTCGTACGGGCTGAGGCTGCTCCCGCTGGACATGTTGGTTTGGTCCAGCAGCAAGGCCTTGCGTGGGCGACCTTGGGCATCCAGCCCGACCAGATCGGCGGCGCGCCGCACGCTGTCGCGATAGACCCGGGTCGCCAGCAGGTCGCGCACCATCCATTCGTGCCAGGCCAGGGCATCGATGCTGTCCCCGGATTCGGCGAGCAGGCGCCTGGCCCAGTCGATGCCACGCCGGTCTTCGGCGTTTTCGATGAACGGACCGTTGATGAACCGCGAGCTCGCTGGCATCACAATGCGCACGCCGGCCTTGGCATTGGCCGGGTCGCTGCGTACCTGGCGAGCCATGCTGTTGAAGATCGCCTGATAGCTCGCGTAGTCGCGGTAGTTGAGGTTTGGCTCGTCGGCGAAGCCGATGTAGTGCGTGCCCTTGCCGCCGAGGGCGCGAGTGGCGGCCAGCCAGGCATCGAGCCCGGCGGTGCTGTTGGCATCGAGGCGCAGGTCGGCCACTCGGTACCGGCCGGCCAGCAGGGTCAGGTTCTGGGTGATGCCGAAACGCTCCTGGAACAGGCGACGGAATTTGTCTTCGTAATGCGGCCGGGTCGCCATGATGTCGACCAGGCTGTAGTGGGTCGCGGCTGTGGCGTTGAGCGCATCGAACAAGGCAAAAGTCGAGGGCGGCGGCAACGCGTAGGGCATGGCGATGCCCAGGTTCGGGGTCTTGCCGATCACGCCCGGGTGCAGGGTCAGGCGGGTCTTGCCGAAGTCCTCGCGCAAGGGTTTGAGTTGCTGTGGGGTCTGGGCAAACAGGTTGGCCGTGCCATCGAGCCAGAACGCCACTTTGCCACTGCCGCGCAAGCGCAGGCGCCAGACCTGGTCAGCGGCGGCCACTGGCAATTCGACCTTGTCGAACTGCCAATACGCCGGGTAGGGTTTGAGGGCCAGCGACACCTGCTTGCCGTCATCCAGCCGTTGCGCCTGTAAGGCCTCCACGCCGCCGTGGAACTTGCCGGCCAGTACCGCGCGCTCGCCGGCCGCGACCTTGAAGTACAACTCCTCGTTGTCCCCGGGTTCGGCGCTGAAATGCACCTTGGCCGGGGCAAACAGCGCGACCGTGCGCTCGTCGTGCTCAACCGTGTACCGGCGGAAGCTGTAGCCTGGAATTTCCAGGCGATAACTGGCCGCGCTCGGTGCCAGCGGCCAGCTTTGGCTGCCACTGGTTTCACTCGCGGCGATCTTGCGTTCGGCCTGCAATTTGCCCTGGCCATCGATCAGGTACAACTGTTCTTCGTTGGCTTGTGCCTGCCAGGCCGGCGTCCAGCGCACGGTCAGGGTGTCAGGACTATCGGGTTGCAGGTACAGGCTGCCGTCGCGAATTTGCGCCCAGCGCATGGGGGCGGCTTCGGCGCTCAGACTCAGACTGATGAACAGTAACAGCCACTTCATGCCGACTTCCGTTGCAGCATTTGCAGCATGGGCGCCACGTCGCTGGGCAGGATGATCAGGGTTTGCCAGATAGGCACCCGGCTCAAGTGGCAGTACAGCAGCAGCAGCGCCACAGTCACCGCCAGGTAGGCAATTGAAGAAGCCGCTGCTGCACCGACGATGCCATAGGCGGGGATCAGTATGAGGTTCAGCGGCAGGCTGAGCAGGGCGCTGAAACCCATCAGCATGGAAATCGCGCCGGGACGGTTCTTGCCCAGCAGGTCCAGGCGCAGGATGCTCATGTAGCACAGGCCCAGCAGGCCCGGCAGCAGCGCCAGGAGGGCCGGGTAGGCCGGTTGATAGGCAACGCCGAACAAGGTAATGATCAGCCATTCACCGATCAGCGCCATGGACAGGCACGCACCGATCATCACCGTGGCGGTGAGGCGCAATGCCAGGGGCGTGAGTTTCTCAATGCCCTTTTCCTGCTGCAGCAGGTTCTTCATCAGCGGAGTGGTCACGGCTTCGGGAACGATCAGCAGCAATTCCGCAGCCGCGCTGGCCATCGCGTAATGGCCCAGGGCCGTGGTACCTAACAGGGCGCCGATGAACAGATAGTCGGAGCGCAGGATCACCTGCTGGAACAACAGGTCGGGATGGCTGCGGGCGCTGTAGCGCAGCAGTTCTTTCTGGCTGGCCCGGTCCCACTGCAAGATCACCGGCTGGGCTCGCTTGAGCCAGATCCAGCCGGTCAGCACCACCATGCTGAGCCCGGCCAGCCAACTGATCAACGCGGCTTCCAGCGCCGCGTTTTTCCACATCCAGAACAGGGCGAGAAACAGCAGCAGCGGCGCCACCGATTCGATCAGGCGCAAGACGTTGAACGCCATCACGTTGCCCGAGGCGTTGTGCAGCGTCAACAGGCCACTCTTGAGTACCGTCAGCGGCACCGCCAACAACAATAACCAGGCGAGCAAACCCAGTTGCAGGGTGATGTCCAGTTCGCTGCCGAACTCCCGCGTCAGCGCCACCACCACCAACGTCAGCAACCCGGCGAGCAAGCAGCCGTACACCAATACCTGACTCAGCAACAGACCCATGGGCCGATGCTGCGCTGCCTGGAAGCCGACGGCCGAATTTAGCCCGCCACTGGTGGCGGCGCTGATCAGTTCGGGCAGGGTACTGAGCAGGGCAAACAGACCACGCTCGCTTGGCCCCAGAATCCGCGCCAGCAAAACGTTGCGTAGCAGGCGCACGGCGATCATCGCCAGCTTGGTGCCCATGCTCAAAGCCAGGTTTTTCAGGTACGTGTTGCGACTCATGCGCGGGCTCCGCGGCAGATGCGCCAGGACAACAACTGCGGATTGCGCGCCACCCTTTGGCTGACGCCGAACCTGGGCAGTGCCAGCGGATCCGGGTGGCCACGGTAAATCCCGGCAGCGGTGCCCAGGGCAAATGGGAAATCATGGTCGGCGACCTGTTGCCGCACCCGTGCATCGTTGTCGCCATTGGGGTAGCAGTACACTGGCAACGGTCGCTGGCAGCCGTTGTGCAGCGCATCGCGGCTACGGCGGATTTCCTCCGCCAGGGTGCGATCGTCGAGCCCGGTGAGGATCGCATGGCTGGCCCCGTGCGGACCGAAGCGCACCAGCCCGGAATTTTCCAGCTCGCGCACCTGCTGCCAGTCCAGTGCCTGGGGCATGGATTCGGCCGGACACTCGTCGGTGAGTCGGCTGAGCGCCTGGGGCGGCAGGGTTTTCAGGCTTTGCAGAAAGCGCAGCAGCGCCAGGCTGCGGCGTTGCTCGTTGGCATCGTGCAACTGCGCCGGCAGTGGCCGGCCGGCCTGTTGCAGGGATTCGATCAGGTGTATCCGCGCCTCCTCGCCATGACTGCCCCAGAGCGTTTCACCAAGGCTTTCCCACCAGAACCGCTGGCGGCTGCCGATGAAATCGCTGGAGAGAAAAATACTCGCCGGCACTTGGTGCTTGAGCAATACCGGGAAGGCGTGCAGGGCGTTGTCGCGCCAGCCGTCGTCGAACGTCAGGCTCACTCTTGGCCGCTTCGTCGGGCTTTGGGTGGGTTGCAGGATGTCCATCAGCGGCACGCAGTCGAAGTGCCTGCTCAGCCAGCCCAGAAAGTGGTCAAAGGCCTGGGTGCCGATGCACAGTTCGTTGCGATGGGGCAGGTCGGCGGCGTCGTCATCGGGCAGCACCCGATGCAGCATCAGGATCACCCCGGCGCCGTGCAGTTGATTGCGCCCCACTGACGAGTTCAGGTAGAGCCATCCGCTGGTCTGTTTGAACAATTGCATAATCCCCATGGTTCCATCCTCTCAGCGATTTTGTTCGGGGTTCCATCGTGCATAGCGTTGACCGCGCAGGAACTGCCACAGCCCGATACTCATCCCGGCAAGGGTGACCAGCAGGAAGGCGGCGAGGCGGAAGGGTTTGGGCAGGCGGTGTTGCGAGTCCAGCAGACCGGCGATAGCGATCGCGTAACCGAGCAGTTGCGCGACCAGGAACACTTGGTAGAAAGCATGCTCCTGCCACAGCCAGAAATTGCTCAGCAACAACGGCAGCAACAGGATGGGCGCCAGGCGGCGGATCAGCTTGTGGCTGATCAGCGCGATGGCGTACAGCCCGTGCTTGAACGGGTTGAGCAGTTCGCGGCGCTGGGCCAGGCTTTGCAGACCGCCGACGGTCACGCGCTGGCGCCGGCGGAATTGTTTGTCTGCCTCGTCGACGCCCTGGTCGATCACTTGGGCCTGGGGCACGTAAACGATGCGTTTGAACGCCACAGGCGCACAGGTGCTGATAAAAAAATCATCGTTGACCTCTGCCGGCACGGTCTGGAACAACTCGCGTCGCAACGCCAGTAGCGCGCCATCGGCGGAGACCATGCAGCCGGTGCGATTCTCCACCCGGCGCAACCAGCCTTCGTAATGTCGATACAGGCTGTCGCCGATGCTCAGGCCTTTGCCGGTCACCGGGATCACCATGTGCCCGGCGCAGGCGCCGACCGCAGGGTCTGTCAGCGGCGCGAGCAGGTGGCCGAGGGTGTCGGTGGCCCATTGATTGTCGGCGTCGGTAAACACCAGGATGTCACCGCTGCTCAGTGCTACCCCGGCGTTGAGGGTCGCGGCCTTACCCCCGCGGGGCAGGTCGAGCACTGTGATGCGCGGGTCGACAACCTTGCGCGCACAGGCCACGGTGTCGTCGGTAGAGCCGTCGCTGGCGAGGATGATTTGCAGCGAGCGTGGCTGGTAATCCTGGGCCAGCAGCGTGCGCAGTTTTTCCTCGATGTGCCGCGCCTCGTTGTGGGCGGCAATCACGATGCTCACGTTCATCGGTGGCGCCGGCGCCGGACGGCGCGCCGGGTACAGCGGTGCGAGCAACGTCAGCAGCACGGGATAACCCAGATAGGCGTACACCGGCAGCAGCAGGCACATCCAGAAAATGAATTCAGCCACGGGCGGGCCTCCTGGCATTCCATTGGCAAAGGCTGAGAATGAACGCGGCGCCGGCCAGGTGCAGACGCACCCAGTGCAAGCCCCAGAGTTGCACCGTCAGGCCGACGCTGCGGTGCCTGGCACTCTGGCGCAAGCTCAGCATCAGCGCCGGCAACAGTGTCAGCACAAACATCAGCAGCGCGTGATGCGGGTAGCCGTTGAGCAGTGCTGAAATGGCGAGAAAATCCACCACCCAGGCCATGATCGACAACAACGGAAAGCGTAGCAGTCGCAGGCTCATGCCGTGGGTGCGCAGCAATTGCAGATGACTGCCCTGACGCCACATTTCCTTGCCCATCCATTCCCGCCAGCTGCCTTCGTAACCCCAGTGCAGGGCCACGCTTTGGTTGGCGGTGAGCAGGCGCGCGCCGTGTTTGCCCAGGCGCAGGGTGAACTCCTTGTCTTCCCCGGTGCGCAGGTTTTCGTCGAAACCGCCGACCTTGTCGAACCAGCTGCGCTGCATCAGCAGGTTGGCACTGGGCAGCCAGTCCACCGTCTGTACGGTATGGGCGCTGGGGCGCAGCGTACGGCGCTGCCAGGCGGTCGCGTACCAGGGCGCTTCGGCGGGGGTGTGCAGGTCCAGGCCAAATACATCGGCCTGGCCGCCGGCGTCGAGTTCGATCAGCCGGGTCAGCCAGTCCTCGGGCATCTCGATGTCGGCGTCGATAAAGGCCAGCCAGTGACCGCTGGCGACGGCGGCACCGCGATTGCGCAAGGCGCCGATCGCCAGGCCAGGCATCACCAGCACCTGGGCGCCGAACTGCCGGGCAATCTGCGGGCCCCGATCAGTGGAGCCATTGTCGACCACGATCAGCTCGCATTGCAGGTCGGCGGCATGCGCGGCCTTCTGCGCGGCGAGCAGCGTGCGCCCAATATGCCGCGCCTCGTTGAACATCGGGATGACGATGCTGATGCTGTTCATGTCCGAGCCTCGAACGGAGCGCTTTCTTCAGCTTTGATACGTAGCACGCTGGTCAGCGCGAGCATGATCCACAGGTACTTGTGGTTCGGCGCACTGAGGAACATCAGGAACAGTGTCAACGAGAGAAAACTCATGCTCAGGTGCGTCAGCATGTCGACTTGCTCGCTATTGCCGCGCTGCCTCCAGGCGCGACGCGCCCGCGTCAGGTTGTACATGGCCAGGCCGAGCATGCCGACAAACATCAGCCCGGCAGGAATCCCCAGCTCACTGAAAATCTCCAGGTAGGTATTGTGCGCGTGTCGGTACAGTTCTTCGGGGTTGCTGTTGAAGGCGAAGGCCTTTGAATAGCCGGTGGCTGCGTAGTGCAGCGGGAAGGTACCGGGACCGGTGCCGATCAACGGGTTCTCGGCAATCATCCCGCTGCCGACCACGATGTAGGACGCGCGGCGGCCCAGGGATGCGTCCTGGCTCCTGGCGCCGGAGCTAAGGATGCTCAAGGACTCGATGCGTTTGATGTAGCTGGCCGGCATCGCGTACAGCGCAAGCGGAATCACGATTGCCAGACCCAGCATGGCAAACCCCAGGTGCCGTGGACGGATGCGGGGCAGCAATGCCCGGTAGTGCCAGGCGCCGATCAACAGGCTGATAAACAGCACCACCAGGCCCGAACGAGATTCGGTCTTGGTAATGCCGACCAACAGCAGGAGGGTGCACCCACCCCAGAACAGCCGGTGCAGCATGTTCGAGCTACGCATGACCAGAAACAGCGCCAGGGGCACGGCAAAGGCGATCATCAGGGCGAAATTGTTCGGGTCTTTCAACAAGCCGGCAGCACGCCCGGCGTCCTGGTATTTAACGGAGAACAGCGTCATGGCGCAGGTCACCGCGACGCTGAGGGTGACCAGTTTGGCAAAGGTGTTCAGATTCAGTTCGCGACCAATCAGCAAGGTGATGATAAACAGCACCAGGCCGACACTCAGGTCACGCAGATGCCCAAGCGATACGCTCATGTTGTCGCTGTTCAGCAGGCTGAGCAGGTACAACGCCATGAAGCTGAGCAGAAAGCGCCAGATATTGCTGCGCAAGCGTTCGGCCGGCAGCTGGTGCATCGCCAGTTGCAACATCAGGATCAGCACCAGCGAGGCACCCAGGATTTTCGAACCGGGAAAGGCGCTGTCCTTGAACAGGCCCTCGAACGGCAGGATGGCGGCGATGCCCAACAGGCCCCAGGTCGGCTTGCGGTACAGGACCGCGACGCCGACCAGGCCCAGGACCACCCCCGGCGCCAGGAAAGGAAAAGGGCTGGCCAGCAAACCAAGGCAGACCAGGGCGAGCAAACTGACGATCGAGAGCGGAACAATCACGCGCGTGCCTCCCGTGCAGTACGGATATAAAGCTGCGACCAGCGTTCGGCCAGGGCCTTGAGGTCATAGCGATCCTGTTGCGTACGTCTTGCGTTGTCGATCAGTTCGCCGGTCAGTGCCGGCTCGGACAGCAACGTACCGATCTGGCGGGCGAGGGCGCTGCTGTCGGCCGGCGTTGCCAGCAAACCGTTGTGTCGGTCCTGCAGCACGTCGGGAATCCCGCCGACCGCGAACGCCACCACCGGCACCCCGGCCTGCATCGCCTCCAGCAGAATCATCGGCGTGCCCTCGGTGCGCGAGCTGATCACCAGCGCATCAAGTTGTCGCCACCACTGGCCCATGTCCGTCTGGTAACCGGGCAAGCGGATGCGCTCCTGCAAACCCGCTGCGTCGATGCGTGCCAGCAGTTCCTCGCGTTCCGGGCCGTCGCCGAGCATCACGGCGTCCAGGTGCGGGTATTGCTGACAGAGCGGCATCAGCGCATCGAGAAACAGGTCCGGACCTTTTTCACTGCTCAGCCGCCCAACGTAACCGGCGAGAAAGCGCTGCCGGTCGGTACTTGGGAGCAACTGGCCGGTGGCGGCTGGCAAACCGTTGGGAATCACCTGCAGCTTCATCCTCCCGACCCTGGCTTGCCGGTGCAACACGGCGATGCTTTCGGCGACGCAGACCACGCGATCCACCGAAGCCGTGCGGCACAATTGCAGGCTGAGCCAGGTGTAGAACTTCTGCTTGCGACTGCGCGGGGTGAAGCCGTGCTGAGTGATCACCAGCGGCAGGCGCAACAGCGTCGCGCCAACCCAGCCGAACAACAGGCCCTTGAAATTATGGGTGTTGATCAGCGGCCGCTCGCGGCGGCGCTGGCGCAGGTGCCTGAGCAAGGCCCTGAGCCCCGCGCAACTGCGGCAGTCGACGCCGGCTTCGCGAAACCGCGCGATCAGCTCCGGCGGCGCATCCAGAAACAGCACCTGGTGCTGCCCGGGTGTTGCCAGGCAGTGATCGAGCAACATCCGCTCAGCCCCATAGAAGCCACCGCTGCTGAGCAAATGAATGATCGGCAGGGTGCTTGCAGGTGCAGTCTGGCTGAGCGGCGCGTTCAATTGCGCACCCAATGCGCGAAGCGCGGCACGGTCCAGTTCTTGTGCGGGTTGATCGGCTCGACGTTCTGATCGTTGATCACCAGCAGCACTGGCAAGCCCAGTTCGTGGGTGATTTGCGCTGGATGCTTGAAGCGGTGATCGAAGAACTCACGTACGTAGACGAAGGCGATCGCCAGCAGCAAACCGGTGAGCAGTCCCAATGGGATGATCAGCATCGGTTTGGGAAATGCGGCTTCCGTAGGCTCGAACGGTGGGCTGAGAATCCGTGCGTTGGACAGGTCGTTGTCCAGCGAACGGGCGGTGCTGCTTTCGGCAAAGCGCTGGGCGTAGGTGGAGAACGCGGCGTGCAATGCCTCGATCTCGGTGTCCATCTGGCGCAACTTGCTCTGGGTTTCCTGCAACTGGTGGATGCGGTTCTTGAACTGGGCAATGCGCGCGGTTTTCTGGTCGATCACCGAGCCGATCACGGCCAGGTCGGCGGTGCGTTCCTGAATGCGGTTGTTCACCACTTTGAGGAACTGCCCGCGAGTCCGGGTGATCTGTTCGCGCTGCAGCAACATGGGCTCGCTGCCAGGCTGGAACACCGACAGGTCATTCATGTAACGGCTGACCTGGCTGATCAGCAGTTCGCCGAGCTGCTTGACCTCGCGATCCTCGAACGCCACGTTGTCGGTGGTGGTAGTAAAGGTGTAGGGGAAGGAGTAGTCGTTGAGTTTGGCGTCCTTGGCCGCAGCCAGGCTGGTTTTCAGGTAGTCGAGCCAGCGTTTGCTTTGCAGCAGGCGATCCTGGTAGAGGTTGAGTGCCTGCTCCTCGGTGTTGATGGCGTTCAGGCGGAAAGTGATTTCTTCCCGAGGATCAGCCGAGCCGACGCCCTCAAGCAGTGTCAGCCGGTTGCCTTCCAGGCCATCGAGACGCACCTGGTACTGCATTTTCTTGGTTTCGTAAAAGCTCTGCGGCAGGTCGATGGATTGCAGAGCCTGACGGCTGACCAGGTAGTTCTGCAGCAGGGCGGCAACGAACTTGGTGCCCTGGGCCGGGTCGGGTGAGCTGTTGACGATCGAGATCACGTTGGAACCGGGCAGGGTTTCGACCTTCAGGTCGCTCATGGCTTGCTGCGTCAGTGCATCCAGTTCGGTGTCCCGTACCGGGTCGGTTTCCAGGCCCAGTGCATTACGCACAGGATTGATCAGGTGTTCGCGAATGGGCGTGGTGACGTAGTCCTTGAATGGCTGCGCTACCAGTTTGTTGAACGTGCTCACCGGCGGCGTGTACTCGCTGTTCTCGCGCATTTGGCTGAGCGTTTCGCGAATCAGCCCCGGCGAACGCAGGATATTGCTCTCGGTTTCCATGTCTGCCAGCGATGGCGGAATGAACGAGGCGTTCTCCTGGTTGAGGGAGGTGGTGGCATCTCCCTGGGAGAGTTTTTTGGACTGCACGATCACCTGGGCGGTGATATCGAAGCTCTGCTTGAGCATCAGCGGCAAGATCAGTGCGATCACTGCAAAGATCAGGAAGACTCGTTTCACCAACTGCTTGTTGGCGAAAAAGATCCTGAAAAACTCGTGCAGGTAGTTTTCTTTTGGATTCATGACGGTCACCTGAGAGTTAGTTGTCGCTGCCTTTGTTGTCGACGCGGTAGCTGAAGCTCATGCCCACGCCCTGGAACAGCACCACGTCCGCCAGTTGCCTGGCGAGTTCGCCGGCGCTGGCCAGTTTGGTCTTGGGCACGTACAGCATGTCGTCAGGCTGCAGGTAGGCGATCTGCGTGGCATCGCCGGACAGCGCCTTCTCCACGTCATAACGATGGGCAGTGACCTGGTTGCCGTTGCGCCGCATGATCATTACCGAGTCCAGGCGCGCCTTGACGTTGGAGCCGCGGGCCATGGTCAGGGCCTCGAGCACCGACACCGGACGGCGAATCGGGTAGGAGCCCGGCTGGCCGACTTCGCCCAGTACGTAGATCTCGTTGCCGGCGGTGGACTTGAGCAGCACGTCCACGGTCATGCGTCCCGGCAGGGTGGCGTAGCGTTTATTGAGGAAGGTTTCCAGCTGGTTGACCGTCATGCCCTGCAGCGGTACGGCGCCGATTTCCGGAAAGCTGGCGTAGCCGTCGGTGCCGACGATGATCTCGCGGCTCATGCCGGTATTGGGGTGGTTGAGTGTCGACTTGAGGTTCTGCTCGTTGGTCAGCGGGCTGACCACATTGAGCGACAGCGTATTGCGATTGGGCTGGAACAGCTGCTTGCGCTCATACGCACGCTGGATCTCCACGCGGGCCTGTTCGCGGGTCAGGCCTTCGACTTTCACCGAAGTATTGGCCCCCGGGAGCTCGATGGTGCCGTCGGGCAGTACCAGCTGGTTACCGTTGAGCTGGCTGGCCGCGGTGAAATTCAGCGCAACCATATCGCCCGATTGCACGCGGTAGGCGTCAGAGCCACTGGTGCTGACGTGGAAGATCACGTCCAGGACATCCTGGGGCCGCAGGGTCTGCTCGACCTGGGGCACGTCAGTGGCCTGGGCATTGGTCGGTGCAGCCGTAAGAATCTGCACCGGCATCGACTGGGTTTCTTGGGAGGTGCTGGAGCAACCTGCAAGCGGCAGCAACAGCAGGACAAGCATTCTGGCGTTCATGTCGTCATCCTTTGGCGTTCGCTCACAGGTTTTTGTAGAGCCATTTAGGCATGTAGTACTTGCGTCGATTAAACACACTGCCCACCAGTTTTGCCCCGGCCTGGGTCAGGCGCTGGACAGCGGCCTGGGCCACTTCCCAACGGGTGTCTTCGGCGCGCACGACCATGATCACGCCGTCCACCTGGGTGCTGATGACCAGGGTGTCGGCGGCTGAGTACACCGCGTCGCCGTCGATCACGACAAAGCGGTAGCGGCTGCCCAACTGGTCCAGCAACGGGCTCAGGGTTTCAGGGGTCAGGTGTTCGTCGCCCCGGGCATAACGTCCGTTGGGCAGCACGTGGAAGGGCAGGCTGGAGACGTCCACCACACAGTCCTGCAGCAAGGGCGGGCTCTGGGTGTTGAACAACAGGTCGCGAAAGCCGCGCTCTTTGGTCAGCCCAAGCTGTTGGGTGAGGTTGCTGGTGGACTGGCTGGCGTCGACCAGCAACACCTGGCCGCTGCTCATTTGGGCCAGTTGACTGGCCAGCACCAGGGCGCTGGTGGTCGTGCCCGCGCCGGGGTTGGCGGCGGTCAGGAAGAGGATCCGCAGATCTTGATCGAGCACAGTCGAAGTCAGGTTGGACTCGCTCGGGTTCGCGATTGTCAGGCTTTTTGCAGTTGAACCGTCCATTTAACTCGCTCCGTGGCCGCTGAATACTTTGAAGGGGGTTTTCAACAGGATCTTCAGATCAAGCAGCAGGCTCTGCTCGGCGATATAGCTGAGGTCCAACTCAACGCGCTGGTCGAAGTCGATATTGCTGCGCCCGGAGATCTGCCACAGGCCGGTCATGCCGGGGTAAATGCTCAGGCGCGCAAGATGATTGTCTTTGTAGCGGTAGGCATTGAACGAGGTGGGCCGAGGGCCCACCAGGCGCATGTCGCCGGCCACCACGTTGAACAGGTTGGGCAATTCGTCGAGGCTGCTGCGCCGCAGGAAGCCACCGATGCTGGTGATGCGGGGGTCCTTGTCGATCTTGAAATCGATCGCATCGGCACCGTGTTTGTTGAGGTGACGCAGGGATTCCTTGAGCTCCTCGGCGTTGGCAACCATGGTGCGGAACTTGTACATGCCGAACGTGCGACCGCGGTAGCCGGTGCGTTTTTGCACGAACATCACCGGCCCCGGGCTGCTGAACTTGATCACCAGCGCCAGGCCCAGCAGCAACGGCGAGATCAGCACCAGGATGATCAACGCCCCCAGGCAAGCCAGTACCCGGTTGGTGCGCGATAACGTCCAGGGGCGACCACCATCGCGACCAGTGATCCAGCCACGGCCCTGCATGTGGATGGCGGCATCCATGCGGATGCGGTGTTCGGGGTCCAGCCGCTTGTCTCGCCTCAATTGTTTGAGAGGTACACCTTTTTCATGTCCAGTCATGGAATCCTCCGCTGAAGTTCAGCCGCGAACGGCGCGTGGGCGATAGGCAGTGGGTAGTAGTCGCGAAACCAGGCAACGAAGCGCCCAAGTCCCTCATCCAGCGCGATCCGTGGCTGGAAACCGGTGGCCTGGGCCAGGTCGCTGGCATCGGCACAGGTATTGAGCACATCGCCGGGTTGCAGGGGCAGCAACTCGACCACGGCTGTTTGTCCGAGGTGTTTTTCCAGCAGCGCCAGGTAAGCCTTGAGCTCGACCGGGTGTTGCCCGCCGATATTGAAAATGCGCCACGGCGCCATGCTGCTGGCCGGGTCCGGGGTTTCCCGGTCCCATTCAGGGTTGGCCTGCGGTGGCCGCTCAATCAGGCGGGTGATGCTTTCGATGATGTCGTCGATGTAGGTGAAATCACGCTGGTGCTCGCCGTAGTTGAACAGCTTCAACGGCTGGCCTTCGGCAATCGCCCGGGCGAACTGGATCGGCGACATGTCCGGGCGGCCCCAGGGACCGTACACGGTAAAAAAGCGCAGCCCGGTGCAGGGGATGCCGAACAGATGGCTGTAGCTGTGGGCCATCAGTTCGTTGGCTTTCTTGGTCGCGGCGTACAGCGACAGCGGGTGATTGACGCCGTCCCTGACCGAGTAGGGCGTGTGCTGGTTGGCGCCATACACTGAACTGGAAGAGGCGTAGATCAGGTGCTGGACCGGATGGCGCCGGCAGCTTTCGAGTATGTTCAGGAAGCCACTGAGGTTGCTGTCCAGGTAGGCCCTTGGATTTTCCAGTGAGTAACGCACGCCGGCCTGGGCGGCCAGGTGAATCACTGCCTGGGGTTTTTCAAGGGCAAACAGTGCCTCGATGGCCGCGGCATCGGCCAGGTCGACTCTTTCGAGCTGGAAACGGCCGACCTGCTCCTGCACCCAGGACACTCGATCGTGTTTGAGTTGCGGCTCGTAGTAGTCGTTGAAGTTATCCAGCCCGCACACTTGATGCCCGTCGCGCAGCAGCCGCAACACACAATGGGCACCAATGAAGCCGGCGGCTCCGGTCACGAGAATCTTCATGGACGCAGCGCCTCGGGCACGATGTGACGCAAGCCGATGCCGCTGTAGTGCAGGCCGGCGGCCGCCACGTGCTCGGGGTTATAGAGGTTGCGCCCGTCGACGATCACCCGCGAACGCAACTTGCTGGCCAGCAGCTCGAAGTCGACTACGCGAAAATTCTTCCACTCGGTGCAGATCACCAGGGCATCAGCGTCTTCCAGGGTGTCATCGCGAGTGGCGCACAGGTGCAGGTCGTTGCGATAGCCGTAGAGGCGACGGCATTCGGACATGGCTTCCGGGTCGTAGGCCTGCACGCTGGCGCCCTCGGCCCACAAGGCTTCCATCAGGTAGCGGCTGGGGGCTTCGCGCATGTCGTCGGTATTGGGTTTGAACGCCAGGCCCCAGATCGCAATGGACTTGCCGGCCAGGCCTTCGGGGAATCGCGCTTTGAGTTTGCTGAAGAGGATGTGGCGCTGGCTGTCGTTGACGTCGGTCACGCTGCGCAGCAGGCGCAATGGCATGCCGTTGTGTTCGGCTGTGTGCAGCAGGGCGCGCAGGTCCTTGGGAAAGCATGAGCCACCGAAGCCGCAGCCCGGGTAGATAAAGTGATAACCGATGCGCGGGTCCGAGCCAATGCCCTTGCGCACCGCTTCGATGTCGGCGCCCAGCAGTTCGGTGAGATTGGCCAGTTCGTTCATGAAGCTGATGCGAGTGGCGAGCATCGCATTGGCCGCGTATTTGGTCAGCTCGGCACTGCGATTGTCCATAAACATGATTTTTTCATGGTTACGGCAGAAGGGGGCGTAGAGCTCGCTCAGCTGCTCGCGGGCCTGCTCGTCGTCGGTGCCGACGATAATTCGGTCCGGGCGCATGCAGTCGGCCAGCGCGCTGCCCTCCTTGAGAAACTCCGGGTTGGACACCACACGTACCTTAAACATTGTCCTTTCCCGGCGTCGCAATTCTTCGCTGGCGGCGGCGACCACCTGATCCGCCGTGCCGACCGGTACGGTGGACTTGATGATCAACGTGCGATCGGCCTCCATGAAACTGGCGATCTGACGGGCCACGTTGAGCACATGGCTGAGGTCGGCGGAACCGTCCTCATCGGCGGGCGTGCCCACGGCGATGAAGATGAGCTCGGCGTGTTCCACTGCATCGCTGGCCTGGGTGGTGAACAGCAAACGACCGGCCTTGATGTTCTCTTCCAGCGTGCCGGAGAGTCCTGGTTCACTGATCGGCGGTACCGCTTGTTGCAGCTGCTTGATCTTGTTCGGATCAATGTCGACGCACAGGACGCGATGTCCGACATCGGCCAGTGCCGCTGCTTGTATCAGGCCAACGTAGCCCGTACCAAATACGCTCACGTCCATTTTGGCGTGCCTCGTAAGACGGTGGAGAGGATCAGAATTAGACTGTCAAAATGGGTATAGACCAGCCGTGGAAATCCGTGTCAGCAAAATGACGTGTTGCATTGGCAAGACAAACCCCAAGGCTGGGGGCGATATGCCATCAAGTGCTTGTCGCAGCTGCGTTTGCCCCGTTTTTGAGGGGTTTGAGGGCTGTTCAAAGAAAACGATAGACGGTCGCTGGGCGATTCTGGGGAGGATTTGGACGCTTCAGGTGTGTCAGATTTGAGTCAACTTTTTTTTGACGCTTTGTAAAAAAGTCCGACATTTCTTGCGCAAAAATGGCTATGTGCCAGCGCCAAGAAATAGCCGACAAACTATTGGCAAACTGCGTTGCCGGGCGGCAACTCTTCGGGGAGAAAGTTTGCGGTTATTCGAGGTGATTCGCGCGAACAATCACCGCGCGGATACTGCATCTACCCTCATGCCAAGGCGCGTTAGGTAGCGAGCAGCGCTTCAGTTCATCACTGCGGACGACCCCTTGAGCATCTCCGTGCGTGCAGTGCGCACCGGATCATGCAGCAGCGAATATCCGCGCTCCAGCAGCGTGCGGCCGATTAATCGCGAACCACCCTCATTCAGGTGCGAATCGTCCAGATACAACAACTGCCCTTGAATGATCGGGCTGCAAACCCCCGCCGGGCATATCACCTGATTGGGGTCGATAAAGCGCACTTGGGGAAATTTCGCCCGCACGTCCGCCCAATACGGTGCGAGCGCGCTCTGGACTACCGAACAATCGCGCTCGGAGCCAAACATCAAGCGCCTGATCGGGCAACTGGCGGCCTTTTCGATGTGCTGGTTGCTCAGGATCACGATGACCTGGCCGCTGCTCTCCACCACCCGCCCAATGCTCGCCTCAACGATATCCCTGGCATCGGCTTCCTTGGGCCAGATCGCCGCCAACACCACATAAGGGTATTTGTTCTGCTCGATCAGGCTGAACACTCGCTCGTTGCGTTTCGCGCAGTGGGCGGCGTACACCGGGGACATATCGGCGTCGTAGCCGGGGATCGGCGGGCACGAGTCCATGGTGTAATCCATGATCGATAGATTGTCGGGTCTGGCCAGCAGATCGACCATTCCCGTGAAGTGATTGGCAAACGAGTCGCCGATCATGATGCCGTCCAACCTCTCTTTTTTCGCGCCCAGGCGGCATGAATCATCAGGCCCTGTGCTGTACAGCGCATTGGTGACATGACAGCCGCGACGAATTTCGTTGGGCCTGTTCTGGGTCATCGCTTCCAGCGCTGAAACCTGGGGACCAAAACGTTGCGGGAAACCGTTGAAAACGACGCTCAGCACTGCAATGGCAGCCAGTCCCAGGGCCGGGAGCGCAAATCGGCGAACGAACACCCGGGAAAAATGCCAGCTCGCGCCCGCGCGCCGGAAGGGCACCTCGACATAACGCCAGGACAACCACGACAGCCCGATCGACACCGCGATCAGCAGCGCACCGACGGGTATGTCGACCGGGATTTCCAGATAATTGAGGTAGGCAATCAGTGGCCAGTGCCACAGATACAGCGAATAGGAAATCAGCCCGATAAACACTATTGGCCGGCAGGTCAGCAATCGCGAGTGCCTGTCGCCGCTGCCCGCGAGAATCAACAGCGCTGCACCCAGGCAAGGGATCAGGGCGTTAAGTCCGGGAAAGGTCGATTTCGCGTTCAAGGCAAACAGCGCGAAACCGATCAGCAGGTAGCCCGCCAGCGCGAGGGCATGGGCGGTCAGCTTGCCCATGACACGGGGCTGCTGCAGATAGATGCCCAACACCCCGCCCAGCATCAGCTCGAAAAAACGCGTCGGCAGCAGGTAGTAGGCAGCCGTGGCGAAGACGCCCGTCGCGTATTCGGAAACGGCCACTGCGAGTACCACGCCGATCCCCAGGATCGGCAGGACGTAACGCGGTGCCAGGCGATAAAGCAGCACGATGAACAGCGGCCAGATGACGTAGAACTGCTCTTCGATGCCCAGCGACCAGGTATGCAGAAGAGGTGCCTCGCCGGCATCGGCGGCGAAGTAGTTGCCGTACTTGATCCAGATATAGATGTTGGAAACGCCCAGCAGGGAGAGCAGGGCGCTGACGTTGAGCCGGATCAGGTCGACCGGGGACAGGATAAAGGCGCCAACGATCACCGTCGCCAGCAACACCGTGGCCAGCGCCGGGACGATGCGATTGATGCGTCGCTGATAGAAGCCCTTGAGCGAGAATGCGTTGCGCTTGACCTCGGAATACACCTGGGAAGTGATCAGGAAACCGGAGATCACAAAAAATACATCCACTCCCACAAAACCGCCTGGCAGCAGGCTGGTATTGAGGTGGTGCAGCAATACCGCGATCACCGCTACAGCTCGTAGACCATCTATGTCCGAGCGGTATTTGCCTTCAGCCATGCGCCTGACCATCCCTAAAGCTTTCGCCAGCCAGCCAAGTCCGACCCATGACAACCACAGTCAAGATTTTGGACAGTTAAACCCACATGTCATTTGTAGCTGGGAATTGGCTGGACGCAAATCGCCGTCAGTCGCCGCAGGCGCCCGGCACCCGGGCAATCGTGATCGGACAAAAGTCCTGCCAGGCCGCTATCCTTGGCCGACGCTCACCGAACGGGTCGACCCATGCTTGAAGTCCACGCAGTGTTCAAAAGCTACGCAACGCCGCAAGGGCCCTTGCCGGTGCTGCAAGGCGTCGACCTGATGTTGAAACCGGGCAGCAGCCTGGCCTTGATGGGCGAATCCGGCAGCGGCAAGAGTACTTTGCTGCACCTGATCGCCGGGCTGGACAAGGTGGATCACGGCACCATCACCAGCGGCGAGTATCGGCTGGACCAGATGAACGAACGACAGCTGGCTAACTGGCGCCGCAGTGAAATCGGCCTGGTGTTCCAGCAGTTCAACCTGATCGGCAGCCTGCGCGTGGAGGATAACCTGGCATTTCAGGCGCGCCTGGCAGGGCGCCATGATCCGCAGTGGCAAGCGCACCTGGTGCAGCGCCTGGGGTTGGCGGATCTGCTGCGCCGCTACCCGGAACAACTCTCCGGAGGACAACAGCAGCGAGTTGCCCTGGGACGCGCGCTGGCGTCCAGACCCAAATTGCTGCTCGCCGATGAACCCACCGGCAGTCTCGATGAGGGCACCAGCGATGAGGTATTGAAGCTGCTGCTGGAACTGCTCGACGACAGCCCCACGACCTTGCTGATGGTCACCCACAGCCCTCGGGTCGCGGCGCGCCTCGCCGACAAAGTGGTGCTGCACCGTGGTCGCCTGGCTGGCGCGGACGGGCGCTGAGGTGCGGGTTTTCTACCAGGCATTACGCGCGCTGCTGAGCCACTGGCGGCAACACCCGGTGCAATTTTTCAGCGTGCTGACCGGGCTGTGGCTTGCCACCAGCCTGCTCACGGGCGTACAGGCCTTGAACAGCCAGGCACGGGACAGTTACGCCCGGGCCAGCGAGCTGATCGGGGGCGAACCCCAGGCCAGTCTCAGTGCACCGGGCGGGGGAACATTTTCCCAGCAACTGTTTGTGGACCTGCGGCGTGCTGGTTGGCCGGTTTCGCCGGTGCTGCAGGGACGGGTGACGCTCAAGGGACTGGAACAACAGCGACTGCAACTGATGGGCATTGAACCGGTGTCGCTGCCGGCAGGTTCTGCGGTGGCCGGGCGGGCACTGGCGATCGAGCAGATCGTCGAGTTTTTCACGCCCCCGGGCAGCACCTGGGTCGCACCGCAAACGTTGCGGGCCATGGGGTTGCATGAGGGCGAACGGCCGGTCAGTGCCAACGGCCAGACCTTGCCACCGCTGCATGCCCAAGCCGACATGGCGCCTGGCGTACTGCTGGTGGACATCGGCTTTGCCCAGCAGATTCTCGACCAGCCCGGTCAAGTGTCGCGCCTGCTGTTGCCCAAGGATTTCAGCGCGCCGCTGCCGGACCGGTTCAGCGCTGTGCTGCAACTCACGCGCAGTGGTGAAGAAAACAATCTGGCGCGCCTGACCGAAAGCTTTCACCTGAACCTCGATGCCTTGGGTTTTCTTTCATTCGTGGTCGGCCTGTTCATCGTCCATGCGGCCATCGGCCTGGCCCTGGAGCAACGCCGTGGTCTGCTGCGGACCTTGCGTGCCTGCGGCGTCAGCGCGCGGATGTTGATCGCTTGCCTGGTCGTCGAGCTGGGCGCTTTGGCGCTGGTCGGTGGAGTGGCCGGGGTCGCCAGCGGCTATCTGTTGGCGAGTGTGCTGTTGCCGGATGTCGCTGCCAGCTTGCGGGGCCTGTATGGCGCCGAAGTCGCCGGGCAACTGAACCTGAGCCCGTGGTGGTGGTTGAGTGGCATCGGCTTGAGCCTGCTCGGGGCGTTGCTGGCCGGTACCCATAGTCTGTTGCGGGCGGCGCGCCTGCCCTTGCTGGCGCTGGCCGATCCCCAGGCCTGGCACCAGGCCCACGCGCGCTGGCTGCGCCGCCAGGGCTGGGTCGCAGCGCTGGCAGCGGTGATCGCGCTGTTGGCATTGTTCCTGGGCGATAGCCTGGCCAGCGGCTTTGTGCTGCTGGCTGCGTTGTTGCTCGGTGCCGCGCTGGCGCTGCCGGTGGTGCTCAATCTGGTGTTGAACTCAGTGCTGCAGCGCAGTCGCTCGGTGCTTGGCCAATGGTTCGTCGCCGATTGCCGCCAGCAGTTGCCGGCGTTGAGCCTGGCACTGATGGCGCTGCTGCTGGCGCTGGCCGCGAATATTGGCGCCGGGAGCATGACCGGCGGTTTTCGCGAGACTTTCAGTCACTGGCTGGAACAACGCCTGAGCGCCGAGCTGTACCTCAACCCACAGAGCCCGGCGCAGTCGGTCGAGTTGTACGCCTGGCTCAAACAGCAACCGCAGGTCGAGGCGGTGCTGCCCAACTGGCAGGTGTCGACGCAACTGCAAGGTTGGCCCACGGACGTCTTTGGCGTGATCGACCACCCAACCTATCGCCAGCACTGGCCGCTGCTGGAGGCCCAGGGTGACGACCCATGGAAGCGCCTGGCGAGCGACGATAGCGTGATGCTGAGCGAACAGCTGGCCCGCCGGTTGAAGGTCCGGCTGGGGGATTCGCTGCCAATGACCACGCCCGGTGGAACCTGGTCGCCGCAGATCGTCGGCATCTATGCCGACTACGGCAATCCCAAAGGCCACGTACTGGTCAATGAGCGACACCTGCTGCGACATTGGCCACAGCTGACGCCCAATCGATTCAACCTGCGAATCGATCCGGCCTCGATTCCGTCTTTCCTCACCACGCTGCAGGCGCGCTTTGCCCTGGATGACAATCGGATCGTCGATCAGGCGCGGCTCAAGGACTGGTCCTCACAGGTGTTCGAGCGCACCTTTGCCGCGACCGCCGCGCTGAACAGCCTGACCCTGGCGGTTGCCGGCGTCGCTTTGTTCATCAGCCTGCTGACCCAGAGCCAGAGTCGCCTGGGGCAACTGGCGCCGCTCTGGGCGCTGGGGGTGACACGGCGCCAGCTGATGCTGCTCAACCTGGGCCAGACCTGGCTGCTGGCGGTGCTGACTCTGATCCTGGCATTGCCGCTGGGCATCGCCCTGGCCTGGTGCCTGGACGCCGTGATCAATGTCCAGGCGTTCGGCTGGCGCCTGCCGCTGCGGGTGTTTCCTTGGCAGCTGTTGCAACTGATGGGGCTGGCCCTGCTGGCGACACTGCTGGCGTCGGCCTGGCCGCTGTACTCGTTGTATCGCACGCAACCGGCGGATCTGCTGAGGACTTTTGCTCATGAGGATTAAGCTCGCAGTGCTGCTGTTGATCCTGCTCAGTGGCTGTGATCAGCCGGCGCCGGTCGGAAAAGGTTTTGCCGGTCTGGGCACTGCAGCGTCGTCATTTACCCCTGTCGTTCCAGGGCGGCTGTTCAGCTTTCCGGCTGATCACGGCCCCCATGATGGTTTTCGCATCGAATGGTGGTACGTGACCGCCAACCTCAAGGACGCCCAGGGCCGCGAGTTCGGGGTGCAATGGACCTTGTTCCGCAGCGCGCTGCAGGCCGGGCCGCCAGCGGCGGGCTGGGCCAGCCAGGTGATCTGGCTGGGGCACGCGGCAGTGACCTCGGCCACCGCGCACCACGCCGCCGAGCGTTATGCCCGGGGAGGGGTGGCGCAGGCGGGCGTCGCACTGGCGCCGTTCAATGCGTGGATCGATGACTGGCACTTCAGCAGCCAGGGGCGCGATGCGCTGGCCGACCTGCAACTCAGCGCTCGGGACAAGCACTTCAGCTACAACCTGCGGCTGACGTCCACACGCCCGTTGGTATTGCAGGGCGATCAGGGTTTCAGCCAAAAATCGGAACAGGGCCAAGCGTCGTACTACTACAGCCAGCCGTTTTTCCAGGCCAGCGGCGAACTGGAGATCGATGGTACCCGCTATCAGGTCAGCGGCCCGGCGTGGCTCGATCGGGAATGGAGTAGCCAGCCACTGACCGCCAGCCAGACGGGCTGGGACTGGTTCTCCCTGCACCTGGACAGTGGCGAGCAGGTGATGCTCTATCGCATGCGGCAAAAGGAAGGCGAGCCTTACCTGACCGGTACCTGGATCGATGCGCAGGGCCACACCCAGGCGTTGCACGCCAGCGAGATCAGCCTGGCGCCCGAGGGCACAGCGAAAGTGGCCGGTCGCACCATGCCCGTCAGCTGGTCGATCAGGATTCCGGGCAAGCAACTCGACATCCGCCTCCGTGCGCTGAACCCGAATGCCTGGATGGATTTGCGCATTCCCTACTGGGAAGGACCGGTGCGCCTGAGCGGGAGCCACGCCGGCCAGGGCTACCTGGAAATGACCGGGTATTAGCCGCGCAAACGGCTTGGAACTCCAACCCGCCTGCGGCTCTCTACCGTACGAACCCCTGCCGGGAACGCCGCAATTTGATGACTGCGGTGAGCGTGGCCGGGACAGTCGACGATCCTGAGCCTGAGGAGGCCAGCAATGAAACCGGTAACCGAGACGGAACACCCTGACGAGCCCCGGCCACCCGGGGAAGTCGAGCGCGATAATGATGCGTTGCGGCCCACTGACCCCAATCGCCGCAAGGAACAGGGCAAAGGCACCGACAGCGGGGAATCGACTGCGCAGGAGACGGCTGACAATCCCTGATGATTATTCAAACATAACTTTCACACAGTTTGTGACAGTAAGTTTATTGGTCGGACCAGTGAATTCGAAAATTTGTTTGCATGATATTTAAAGTGACATCCTGTTAAATATCATGTCGATAAATTTCATGTTGGGTTCGGCGATTTATCTTCAAACCTATATTAAAATAGTGTTCGTTCGCCCAGTGTCATGGCTCTTTACCAGTGCATGGATTGCCAAGGCCACTGCACTGGGCGAACCCCTCTTCATCCGTCATTGCAAGGTTATGCGGCGTTCACAACAGGGGCGATCACAGGGTCGCTCTTTTTTGTCTTTAAATTTCGAGTGTCATCTCTAATTGTAGATTGCCTGGTTTGCACAATTGAAAATTGCGCCGTTGGGACTGAAACGAACCGACCTGGCTGATGGTCAATGAAACAGGCACATCGACCCGGAGCGACTACGACATGAAAATCCTGATGGTTCTGACGTCCCACGACCAGTTGGGTGACACTGGCAAGAAAACCGGTTTCTGGCTGGAAGAATTCGCTGCACCGTATTATGCCTTCAAGGATGCCGGCGCCCAGCTGACCCTGGTGTCACCGAAGGGCGGTCAGCCGCCCCTGGACCCCAAAAGCGACGAGCCGGATGCGCAGACCGCCGCCACGGAGCGCTTTCGCAAGGATTCTGCTGCGCAGGCCGCCCTGGCTTCAACCGCGTTGCTGAGCAGCGCCAGGGCCGAGGACTACGATGCGGTTTTTTACCCCGGCGGCCACGGCCCGCTGTGGGACCTGGCCGAAGACAAGGTGTCGATCGCGCTGATCGAAGCGTTCTACCAGGCTGGAAAACCCGTCGCGGCGGTCTGCCATGCGCCGGGTGTGTTGCGTCACGTCAAGGGCGCGGACGGCCAACCGCTGGTCAAAGGCAAGCGGGTGACGGGCTTTACCAACTCCGAGGAGGAGGCGGTGCAACTGACCGATGTCGTACCGTTCCTGGTAGAGGACGCGCTCAAGGCCAACGGTGGCCTCTACTCCAAGGGCGACGATTGGGCCAGTTACGTGGTGACCGACGGGTTGCTGCTGACAGGGCAGAACCCGGCGTCGTCCGAGGCAGTGGCCGAGGCGCTATTGGCCAAGCTGCGCTAACCCTTCGCCAAAGCGCCAGGTTGCGTGACCTGGAATCAGGCGAAACACTGCTCGATTGAACGGCGCTGCGTTTCTGCGTACAGCGCCAGTTCATCAATGGTTGCGCGTCCCAAGGCCTGCTCGAAGGCTTGGCGGTTCGAATGCTCGCCATAGTGGCTTTGCGCAGCGTCCCCAAGGTTGGACTGAAATATCCCCGCCGCACTGACCGGCAGGAAATCCTCGTAAACCAGCGGTTCCACCCGCAGATAGCCATCGCGTAGAAGGTCCTCCAGCGCCATGGTTTGCAGCGCTCCCGCAGCCCGGCCCTTGTCCGTGACGAAGTACCGAAAATACGCCAACTCTTGCTGGCGCATGCCCTCTAGCGTGTCAGGAAACTCGCTGAAATGCCGCTCCATCAGCGTGTTGTAGCGTGTGGCGTTGCTTTCGTTGGGAAATTCGCCGAGTTCATCCCGAGCCGCGTTCAGCAGGCGGTCATACAGTGCGCGCCCTTTGGGGGTCAGCGCGGCGCCCCTTTGTTCGATTTCGCCAAAGCGGGCGCTATGGCTGCCGCGACTGTCGGCTTGATCAGTAAAGGCGATCGGCTCATCCAGCGCCTTGAAACTGGTCTGGCGCAGCAAAATCGGACACTGGCGACGGGGTGGGCCTTCGACCACCGCCTTGGGGGTGATGCCGTGGTCGGGCATTTGTGCCTGTACGATATCGATGTCCAGGGTGCGCGGCGTCAAGTGGTTGATGTGGGGGCCCTTGAACGCCACCACGTCGGCGATCAGGCGATGTTGCGCGCTGAGTTTTTGATACTGCTCGGCGGTGACGGTGGCGCTGTGGTGCCAGCGGAAGGTTTCCAGCGCCTGCTCGACGAATTGTTGCGCCTGCTCTTCGCCAAGGCCGCCCTCGCGTTCGGCGCACTCGATGAGGTGCAGCGCTGCCGGGGTGAAGATCCTGCGTTTATCCAGTACCGCCTGGGCAAAGGTACGCAGTGCCTGATCTTCGATCAGCTCAAGGCGCAGCAATGAGGTGAACACCCGAAACGGGCTGACTTGCAATGCGGCTTCGTGCACCGCGCGAAACGCGGTGGAGTGAACCGGCACCCCCGCCGGGGTCAGGTCGTAGTAGCCAACGGGCTGCATGCCCATGACCGCAAACAGGCGGGCCAGGGTGGCCAGTTCATCGGCCGTGCCCACGCGAATTGCGCCATGGCGCTCCAGGTCCAGGCGCTGGATTTCGCCGGTACTGTCCAGTTGCCGGGCCACCTGTGGATCGCTTTGCAGCACGTGACGGTTGGTTTGCTCCACCAGTTGCATCAGCGCGCCGTACAGCGGGACCTCTTCGCGGTACATGTCGGACATCGCTTTGGAGAAGCGTTGGCGGATCAGGTCGGGGCTGACGAAGCTCGGATGGCTCATGGAAGGTTTTCCTGGCGCTGGCGTGAAGGATGGGCAAAAGATCGCAGCCTTCAGCGTCCCCGACAAACGAAGAATCTTCCGAACTTCATTCTGTCACGGACTGCAAACAGGGGTCAGACCGGCAAGTGCGAGCGTTGGGATGCCAAAAATTCTCCATACAGTCGCGCCGTGTGTGCGGGCTGTTCAACCATCGGCATATGCCCGACGCCTTCGCCGATCTCCACCCGCAGGTCGGCAATGCCCTTGCTCCAGACCGCCACACTGCTGACATCGATCAGCCGGTCCTTGCGCCCCCACACCAGCAGGGCCGGGCACTTGATATCGGCCAGTCTTGGCTCCATCGGCGGGCTGGCGCGAAAGTCTCTGAAGATTTCCTCCAGCTCATCGCGAGACTGTTGATAGCGTTGGGCAAAGGCATCCAGCACCACCCCCGGCACCCAGGGCGGATTGGCCATGGTCATGGCGTAGAACTGGCGGAACTCCTCCCGGGAATGAATCAGGAACGGGTTATGCCCCTTGCCCAGCTGCCGCTCCAGATCACTGATCTCCGGTGCAGTGACGCCGGCCGGGTCGATCAGCGCAACCGACGCGATGCGGTCCGGGTAGTGGGCGGCAAGCCAGGCCGCCATGTAACCACCCATGGAGTTGCCGATCACATGCACTTTTTCCACGCCGCAGACGTCGAGCAGCTGGATCATGCGCTTGGCCTGGAGCGGGATGTCGTAGCCGCCACCGGCCTTGAACCCGGTTTCGCCATGGCCGGCAATATCGGGGATGATCACCCGGTACTGGCCGACAAAATGCCGGGCGAAGCGCAGCCACAGGTTCTTGTCGGCGCTGTAGCCATGCAGCATCAGCACGCTGCTGGTGGCCTCGTATGGCCCGCCTTGCCAGGTCGAGACCGTCATTTCGGGGATCGGCACGACGATCTTGTGCAGCCGGTACAGCTTGGCTTCGATGGCGGTGCTCAAGTCATACAGCAAGTAACCGATAGCGGGGTAGCTCAACCAGCTCCAGGCCACGAAAACAGCGATAGCGACAACCAATAAAAGCATCAGCGTCTTCCTTCTATCTAACGAATCAGGAGAGCAGGTGATCGGCGGGTTTCAGCGCCCGGGTGAGCCGGTGATAGCTGAAACTGAACCCCGGAAACATGGCGATTACATGACCGCTCTTGCTGTGATACCAGCTGTGGCAACCGCCAGACTTCCATACCGTGCGCTCCATTTCTCTGTGGATCATTTCAGTGTAGGTACGTTCCGCCTCAGGGCGCACCTCTATGCTGCGTAAACCCTGTTTTTTTAACGTGCCGATACAGTCGAGAATGTAGTTCATCTGCGATTCGATGATGAACAGTGCCGAGGTGTGGCCAATTCCGGTGTTGGGCCCGGTGACGATAAACAGGTTGGGAAAGCCCGGCAGGCTGGTGCCGAGGTAGGCCCGGGGGTATTGCGCCCAGACATCTTGCAGACGCGTCGCGTTCTTTCCGTAGACCGGATAGGAAATCACCCCGTCGGTGGCGTCGTAACCGGTGGACCAGACGATCAGGTCCAGATCGATGTGCTGGCCATCGCTGGTCACGATGCCGCTCTCGTCAATACGGGCAATCCCTTGTTCGCGGCTGTGCAGTGTCACATTGCTGCGCCCGAGCGCCGGGTACAAGGTGCTGGAAACAATCACCCGTTTGCAGCCGATGGCGTAATCCGGGGTCAGCTTGCGCCGCAGTTCGGGATCGGCCACCTGGCGCTTGAGAAAACCCAGCGCCTGTTGCTGGACCAGGCGGATCGCCGGCCGGGAGTACTTGAAGGCAATCACCCGGGTTTCAAATTGCCAGTAGATCATCCAGCGCAACAGCTTGTAGGCCGGCTTGAGGCCCAGGAGCCAGCGCTGGAACCGGCCAAACCGGCGATCTGCCCGGGGCAGCACCCAGTGTGGAGTGCGCTGGAACACATGCAGTTGCTGAACGTGCGGCGCGATCGCCGGGATCACCTGGGCAGCACTGGCGCCGCTGCCGACAATGGCCACGCGTTTGTTGCGGTAATCGTAGGCGTGGTCCCACTGATTGGTGTGAAAAGTCTTGCCCTTGAAACGTTCCTGGCCTTCGAAGCGAGGCACCACCGGCTGGCTCAGCGGCCCGGTGGCATTGATCAGGAACTGCGCCTGGAACATCCCCCGCGAGGTGTGCACCACCCAGCGCCTGTTGTCATCGTCCCATTCGATGCGCTCGACATTGGTCTGCAGTTCGACCTTGTCCCGCAAGCCGAAATGCTCGATGACGTACTCGGTGTAGCGTTGCAGTTCGGCCTGTTCGGCGAACATCTGCGTCCAGCGGTACGGCGCAAATGACAAGGAATAGAGCGGCGAGGGCACGTCCACCGCAGCGCCGGGGTAGGTATTCTGGCACCAGGTCCCGCCAAAGAAATCCCGCCGTTCCAGCAGGCGGAAATCTTCGATACCGGCCTTGAGCAAATTGATTGCCGCGCACTGGCCGCCGAATCCGCTGCCGATGATCAGCACTTTAAAAGTTTGCATGGACTTCCTTTTTTGATGGCGCGCCCCTTCATGTATAGCCAAACATTCGGCCTACGCCTGCCATCAATGTCGGGATATTCAGGCCGCCAGCCGGTGATGGCTATTTAACGTTGCCCTGATAGACTTCAGCACACACGCAACCCAGGTGTCAGCAGGTTCTGTTCAGTGGCATAGAAGCCCCATGGAAAAATCGGGAGTCAAAGGACTTTCACTGGCACGCAGGCTCTACACCTCGCGAACGTTAGGCCTGGCCCTGGGCCTGTTGTGCGTGGCCGCAGCCATGTACCCGCTCGATCCGCCGCATTGGGTCTGGGCGCTGATGCTATTCAATGGCCTGGTCTGGCCACACGTGGCTTATCAATGGGCCCGACGCAGGAAAATTCCTTACCACGCCGAACAGCGTAACCTCCTGGTGGATGCCTTTCTCGGCGGATTCTGGGTCGCCGCCATGCAATTCAATCCGCTGCCCAGCGCCGCGACCATTTCCATGATGGCCATGAACAACGTCGCAATTGGCGGGCTGCGTTTCCTGCTGGCCGGCACGGCGGCGCAGATCCTTGGCCTGGGCGTCGGCCTGCTGATCTTCGCGCCTGCCTTCGTGCCTGAAACCAGCCAACTGCAGTTGTACGCCTCCTTGCCCCTGCTGTGCCTTTATCCTTTGGCTCTGGGCTGGATCTGTTTCCGCCAGGCCCACACACTTGGCCAGCACAAACGTGAGCTGCTGGCGTTGAGTCGCACCGACAGCCTGACCGGCCTGCTCAACCATGGCGCCTGGAAAGACCAGCTGGAACTGGAGTTTCAACGGTGCCGCCGGCAGGGCAAGGGCGGGGCGATTGCGTTGATCGATATCGACCACTTCAAGGCGATCAACGACACTTACGGGCATGTGGCCGGCGACATCGTCCTGCGCCAGCTGAGCAAAATGCTCCGGCAGAACCTGCGGGTAACCGACCTGGCCGGGCGTTATGGCGGTGACGAATTCTGCGTGATCCTCCCAGACCTGCCCCTGAGCAGCGCGGCGGCGGCCATGGATGTGCTGCGCGACCGTTTTGCGAAATTGGGCCATGAACAGGAACCGGCGCTGAGAGTCAGCCTGAGCATTGGCCTGGCAGCATTGAACCCGACCCACACAGACGCTATCTTGTGGCTCAATGATGCGGACCAGGCGCTGTATGAAGCCAAGACCACCGGGCGCAATCGGGTTATCTGCAGCAATGACAGCCGGTCCGAGTGGGAATTGCTGGATTCGGTATAGCGACTTTGGATGCGCGGTGCTGTAACCGCATCGCGAGCAAGCTTTGCTCCCTCAGGGATAGCGCCAAAAGATCGCAGCCTCGTTGCACTCGACAGCTCCTACGCAGTTCTAGCTAGCCCGGAGGGTGCGCACAATCAGATAAGCGCAGCGCGCCGGCTTGACGCCTTGGTCGGCCCGAAGGCCGCCACGGCAAAGCTCTTGATCGCAGGCGCCCCGTTAACCACGCTGGCCGAACGCAGGTATTGCGCAGCGGGGAAACCGGCAAGGATGCCGGTTTAGCCGCGCTGGGCCAGCCATCACTCCTTGACGCTCATAAACTCCTCAGCCCAACGAATGTATTCCTCAGGCTGGGTATAGGTATGGGTCAACTCGGTAGCACTCAAATCCGATGCCTGAGTGAAAATCTGCCGCTGCTCACGCAGACTGTCATAGGTCGCCTTGATCGCCGCAAAATACGCCCCATGCCCATCAATCGTCACCCGCACACCCAACTCGGCCAGGCGCTTGTCATCACGCAACAGCGGGTTGCCATACGTCACCAGCATCAACGGCACAGTCAAGTGCTCGGCCAACTGCTCAAGGTGATCAAAATCACGCACACCCACCATGCAAATCCCGTCCGCCCCGGCACGTTGATATTGCTGAGTGCGGCTGATGATTTCCTGGACGGGCAGAATGCCGGCGTTGGTCCTGGCAATAATCGCCATCTCCGAATCAACCCGGGCTTCCAGCGCCGCGCGGATCTTGCCGACGCCCTCGGCAACCGTAATCAGGTCAGTGGATTTGCGGCCGAATTGCGCTGGCAGCAACGTATCTTCAATGGTCAGGGCGCAGATGCCCGCGCGCTCCAGTTCAACGATGGTGCGCATCACATTCAGCGCGTTGCCATAGCCATGGTCGGCGTCGGCAATCACCGGCAGTTGAGCGACGCGGCCAATGCGCGTGGCCTGTTCCGCGAACTCGCTGAGGGTGATCAAGGCAAAGTCGGGGGCGCCCAGCACCTGCAGCGATGCGACCGAGCCGCCGAGAATGCCCACTTCGAAACCCAGGTCTGCGGCAATGCGCGCCGACATCGGGTCGAACACCGAAGCGGTGTGGTAGCAGGCATTGGAGGCGAACAGCTCGCGGAAGTTACGGCGTAAGTCTTGATGAGAAAGCCTGGACATATGAGTTCCACCATTGAAATGGACGGGCTTGAGCAAAAGTGTCAACGCCGAAGAAACAAAAGGCTATCACGCGAGCGCAGGAAGAATGATGACGAATTTACCGGGTGCCCTGGCAAAGCCCTTGCCAGGGCCGATCAGGCGGCGGCCGCCTCTCGCAGCGGGTCGACCAGTGGCACGGCGCGTACCGAGTCACCGGGTTGCAGTTGCAGGCGCTTGGCAGTGAGACGATCGACCACCAGGCTGCCGTCCACCTGCCGCCCATGGGCCGCCGTGATCCGGCAGTTTTCCAGGCGGCGATTGTGGATCAGCCAGAGCGGCGCCTGCTCGTCCAGGCTGCCGATGGCCAGCGTCAGCGCCTGGCTTTCGCGTACCGTGCGGATGTCGGACACCGGGGCCTCGATGACCGGCCCGGCGTCAAAGATGTCGATGTAACCCTGATGGGTAAATCCCTCGGCGCTGAGGATCCTCAGCGCCGGTTCGGTGTTCGGGTGGGCCTTGCCGATCACCGCCCGGGCCTGCTCGGTCAACAGGCAGGTGTAGAGAGGCTGGCGGGGCATCAGTTCGGCGATGAACGATTTGCTGCCCATGCCGGACAACTGGTCGGCATGGTGGAAATCCTTCCTGAAAAAGTGCCGGCCCAGGCTGTCCCAGAAGGGCGAGCAGCCATCGAGGTCGGCATGCCCCCGCAGTTCGGCAATCAGCCTGTCGCCGAACAGATGGGTGTACTCGGCCACGAACAGCAAGCGTCCCAGGGACAGCAATCTGCCGTTGCTGCCCGAGCGCAGGTCGGGGTGCAGGAACAGCGAGCAGAGTTCCGATTGCCCGGTCATCTCGTTATTCATGACCAGTGTCGGGATCTGACGCTCGATCCCCAGGTCTGGCGACGAGCTGTGGGTCATTGCGACCCGATAGTTGTACCAGGGCTCGCGCAGGCCTACGGCGCCCTTCAAGGCGCTCACGCCGACGATTTGCTGCTCGTCGTCCTCGAGCACGAACAGGTAATCGGCATCAGCGCGTTCGACCTGCTCGGCAAAGGTGCGCCGGGCCCAGCGCACCCGGTGCGCCAGCCGATCTTCGTTGGCCGCAAGGCCGGTAAACCCGGGACCGGCCTGGCGGACCAGCGCCAGCAGGGCAGGCAAGTCGGTGGCGCTGACCGGGCGCACGATCATTGCGGCGCTCCCGCAGCCCGTCCTGGGGTGGGTCGTCGAAGGCTGTTCACAGCGCGACCAAGCGGATCAGGCTGCCGGCGTGCACATTCAACGCGGCGCACAGTTGCAGGGGCAACGCCACAGGTTGCCCGGCACGCACGTCCAGGTCGGCAACGATCGCGCGAAAGTCCCTGAGCGAGTCATTGCTGACCAGATATCGGCCGCGCGCATCGATGGCGGTAACCGGCCTGACGCTGGCAGTGAATCCCCGGGCCACCGACCGGATGGCGCAAAGAGGCGCATGCAGGGTCGGCCCACCGTCGAACAGATCGACATAATGATTGGTCTTGAAGCCCTCGCGTTCGAGAATATCGAAGGCTTCCTGGCCATCGGGATGGATGCGGCCGATGCAGGCCTGCGCAGCCTGGGGCAGCATCGGCACATAGATCGGGTAATGCGGCATGAGCTCCGCCAGGAAAGTCCGGCTTTGCAGGCCACACAGGCGCTCGGCCTCGGTGTAGGGCAGGTCGAAGAAGTGTTTGCCCACCGCATCCCAGAACGGTGAATGGCCCTCATCATCGCTGAACCCGACTATCTCGGTAATCACCGAGTCGGCAAAACGATGGCGGTGAGCGCCGATGAACATCAGGCGAGCCCGTGACAGCAATTCGCTGAACCGGCTCCCGACCAGGGTCGCCTCGACATGAAAGCCGCGCAACAAGGTGTGCCCGCTCAGGTCGTGACACAGCGACAAGGCGGGTACGGCATGTTCGACGTTGAGTTCCCGCGAGGCGGCGGTGTAATCCCGGTGGCGCAGGCTGTAGAAGGGCGTTTCGAAACCCGCCGTGGCGAGAATTTCCGAACAGCCCATCAGGCGTTGGGTCTCGAGGTCTTCCAGCACGAAGAAGTAGTTCTGCGGTCCTTGCACGGCGGCGTCTTTTTCAAATGAATCGCAGGATCCGATAATCCGCTCGCGCAGGCGTCCGGTGTCGTCGGGCAAAGACGTGACGCCCGGCAGGCTGTCACGGGCGAGTCGTTGCAGCTGGGGCAGATCGCTCAATTCGACTGGACGCAAGACCAGCATGGATGCACTCCTGTATCAAAGGGTCGGGTGACAAGCACCCGACCTGACTGTCACTGTCGGTTTCCACGCATTGCAGGGGCGGCTCACCTGATCGGTATCAGGCGCCACTGTTCATGTTTTTCAGCTTTTCACGACGCTGGCAGGGTCCCGGCGAGTCGTTAAACGCGCTGAGGCCGGCAGCGCTATGCCACAAAGATCACGGGGTGAAGGAGGTCATTATTCTGAAGATTCAGAGAGGGCATCCGGGCTCCTGCTGGATGTTTTTTCGTTTAATTCACAGGTTGATGGATCCAGTATTTATGCAACGCGCCGTGGCTGTCTAGTGATTTTTTCAAGGCTTTTTGCTCCCTTGAATACGGCCTGAGGCCTGTCAGTAAAGGCCTACAGGCATGGTCGTAGTTCGTGTAGGCCACTTGCCAATCCGTGTGTCAGACACTGCCGTCTTGCACCCAAGAAAACGCCTGCAGACAAGCTGCAGCGTGTTACCGTTTCCTGACTTTTTGCAGCGAGCATTCCCAAGTGCGGGCGACCCGTTTGACCTTGATCTGCCATGCGAGAACCGTCGCACAAAAGTTGGCGCGGTTTCCTACAAATGAGCCGTTGGAAATGGATTGGCAATCTGCACAGGGCTCCCGCAGTCGCCAATTCAAAACTTCGTCAAGACTCCTGTCTGCCCCGGAGCTGCGTGCACGGCAAACCGCTGGTTTGTTCGGTCGTAAAGTGGAGACTGTGGAGGCGCTGCGCGACTGCGACTTCGGTCGGTGGTGCGGCGCGCAGATTGATGACGTGCACGAGTCCGAACCCCAGGCGCTGCAGGCCTGGCTACAGAATCCTGATTCGGCCCCCCATGGCGGCGAATCGGTCGCCGCGCTCACTCGCCGGGTGGCGGCCTGGCTGACCGCGCTTGAGGCGACACCCGGGCACATAGTGGCGGTCACCCATCCGTTCGTGATTCGTGCGGCGTTGACCTGGGCCCTGCAAAGCTCGGCGTTTAACCAGATTGATGTTGAACCGCTGTCGATCGTCGAGTTGCGGTTCAACGGGCGCTGGCGTTTTCGTTTAACAGGCGTGGGGCATGAGGAATCGCAGCCATGAAAAAACTCCTGGTGATTGGCATCGGCGCCGGCAACCCTGACTACATCACCCTGCAGGCGGTCAAGGCGCTGAATAGCGCCGATGTGTTTTTCCTCATGGACAAGGGTCAGAGCAAGGACAAACTCATCGACCTGCGGCGCGACATCTGCGAGCGCTACATTACCCACAAGGCCTATCGTTTCGTCGAGGCCCCAAGTCCCGAGCGGGAGCGGGGAGAGGTGGACTACAGGGCCAGCGTGGAAGACCTGAACCTGGCCAGGCAGTCGACCTTTGAGCGGCTGATCCATGAGCAGATGGCCGACGACGAGTGTGCGGGTTTCCTGGTGTGGGGCGATCCGGCGTTGTACGACAGCACCATCAGGATCCTCCAGGCGATCCTCGATTCGGGCCGCTGTGAGTTCGAGTTTGAAGTCATCCCCGGGATCACCAGCGTCCAGGCCCTGTGCGCCCGGCATAAGGTGCCACTCAATCGCATTGGCCAGTCCATCGAAATCACCACCGGGCGTCGTCTGGCGGCGGGGCAGGTAAGCGATGCCGACAGCCTGGTGGTGATGCTCGACGCCCAGGATGCCTACCACCAGGTGGCAGATCCGCAGACCGAGATTTACTGGGGTGCTTATCTGGGGACGCCGGATGAGCTGCTGATCCACGGCAAGCTCGAGGACGTGGCGCAGGAAATCGAGCGGGTGCGCAAGGCGGCTCGGTTGGCCAATGGGTGGATCATGGATACCTACCTGTTGCGCAAGCCTTGAGTCAGGCGCCGTCCATGCCTGCCCCTTCGCGAGCAAGCCCACGCCCAAACCGCTCCCGATACACCGATGGCGGCACCCCCACGACACTGCGAAACGCCACCCTGAAGCTTTCTACCGACCGGTAACCGCAGCGCTCGGCAATCTGCTCGGTATTCTCCCGGGTGCCTTCCAGCAACTCCCGCGCCCGACCCACCCGTTCATGTTGCAGCCAGGCCTTGGGCGACAGGCCGGTGGCTTCGGTGAAGCGGCGCAGGAAGGTGCGCTCGCTCATGGCCGCTTCACTGGCCAGGTCGCGCACCTCCAGCGGCTGGTGCACGCGCTCGCGGGCCCATTGCATCACCCGCGAAAGATCACTGCGCGCCGCCACACTGACCGGCGCCGGAATGAATTGCGCCTGGCCGCCGGTGCGTTGCGGCGACATCACCAGGCGCCGCGCCACCGAGTTGGCGACCTGGGTACCGAAGTCCCGGGCCACCAGGTGCAGGCAGGCATCGATACCGGCGGCACTGCCGGCCGAGGTGATCAGTTGGCCTGCATCGACATACAGCACCTGCGGGTCCACCAGAATCTCGGGAAAGCGCTCAGCCAGCTCGCTGCTGTAGCGCCAATGGGTGGTGGCGCTGTGGCCGTTGAGCAAGCCGGTGGCCGCCAGCACGAACACCCCCGAGCAGATCGACAACAACCGTGCGCCCCGTGCATGGGCCTGGCGCAAGGCCGTCAACAGCGCCTCGGGTACCGGGGCACTGCGGTCGCGCCAGCCAGGGATGATGATGGTGCGGGCCTCTTGCAGCAGCTCCATGCCGCCATCGGCCAGCACCCGGATACCGCCCGTGGCGCGCATCGGGCCCGGGTCGACGGCGACAATGCAGTGGGTGTACCAGGGGAAATCGAACTCCGGCCGGGCAAGGCCGAAGATCTCCACGGCAATGCCGAACTCGAATGTGCACAGGCCATCGTAGGCCAGGATCGCGACCGATCCAGGGGCGGAATGCATTTGGCGGAAAATTCCCGGTAAGTGTCTTGTGCGCCACTGTAGCCCGAAGCTTGCCGTCGATAAAGTCATCCCACACCCCTCAACACCCAGGAGTACTGCCCATGACCAGCCTCGTTCGTGAAATCCCCGCTGCACCCTCGGCCATCGCCCTCATGCATTTCAGCAATCGCCTGACCTTCGAGACTGATTGCTCCGACGTCTACGGCAGCCAGGCGGCCGGTGAAATGGATTTCATCCTGGTCGACGTCCGCGGGCCACGGGCGTTCGAGCGCGGTCATGTGCCGGGGGCGATCAATATCCCAGGGCGATTGCTCACGGCTGAAAGCCTGGCGCACTACCCCAAAACCAGCCTGTTTGTGGTCTATTGCGCCGGCCCGCATTGCAATGGCGCGAACAAGGCTGCCGTGAAGCTGGCCGCGTTGGATTACCCGGTCAAGGAGATGATCGGCGGGGTGACCGGATGGCTGGATGAGGGATTTGCCCTGAATGTTGCCGTGCCGCGCATCGTCACCCCGGGCCTTGGCTGCGAATGTTGAGCCCGCCAGCAACCCGATAAGTGCACCGCGCCACCCGGCCATTTGGCCAGTTGGCGCGGATCTTCCACACCGGATCATCACGCTGATCATTCTTGCTGTGTTCTTGTAAATATTTGTCGCCTGGACGTAATTTAACGGCTTGTAGCCGCTCTAGACTGCCGGCCACTTCGGTTTTTTCCAACCGAAAGCGACCAATCGAACGCTGCCAATAAAAACCTCCGCACACAGGAGTTGTGAATGAAGAAGCTAGTGATGTTCGGTGCCCTGGCACTGTCGATGCTGTCCCTCGGCGCCGTGGCTGATGACGCCAAGCCGATCCGTATCGGTATCGAAGCCGGCTACCCGCCATTTTCCATGAAGACACCTGACGGCAAACTCACCGGTTTTGACGTGGATATCGGCGACGCATTGTGCGAGCAGATGAAGGTCAAGTGCACCTGGGTCGAGCAGGAGTTCGATGGCCTGATCCCGGCGCTGAAGGTCAAGAAAATCGACGCCATCCTGTCGTCCATGACCATCACCGACGACCGCAAGAAGAACGTCGATTTCACCATCAAGTACTACCACACCCCGGCACGCTTCGTGATGAAGGAGGGCAGCGAGGTCAAGGATCCGCTGACCGAACTCAAGGGCAAGAAAGTCGGTGTGCTGCGCGCCAGTACGCATGACCGCTTCGCCACTGAAGTGCTGCAGCCTGCCGGCATCATCCTGGTGCGCTACGGTTCGCAGCAGGAAGCCAACCTGGACATGGTGTCCGGTCGCCTCGACGCGATGCTGGCCGACTCGGTCAACCTGGACGACGGTTTCCTGAAAACCGACGCAGGCAAGGGCTTCGCGTTTGTCGGCCCCACCTACGAAGACGCCAAGTATTTCGGCGGCGGCGCAGGTATTGCAGTGCGCAAGGGCGATACGCAACTGGCGGAAAAATTCAACACCGCCATCACCGAGATCCGCGCCAACGGCAAGTACAAGCAAGTGCAGGACAAGTATTTCGATTTTGACGTTTACGGTCATTAATCAAACCGATTAAAAAAGTGGCAACCGTTAGCGCGGTTGCCATTTTTTTTTGCAAACGCAGGAGTTCTTCATGCAACGCATCGACCATTCACTGCCCTGGAGCCACCTGGGCACCGAACGCACCCTCAGTGTATTTCGTTATGGCGAGGGCACGCGCAAGGTGTACATCCAGGCCAGCCTGCATGCCGATGAATTGCCGGGCATGCGTACCGCCTGGGAATTGAAAAAGCGCCTGGGCGAACTCGAGGCCCGGGGGCAGCTGCAAGGGGTGATCGAACTGGTGCCGGTGGCCAACCCGATTGGCCTCGATCAGCATGTGCAAGGCAGTCATATGGGCCGCTTTGAACTGGGCAGCGGCAAGAACTTCAACCGTTCGTTCGTCGAACTGAGCGCACCGGTCGGGCAGTTGATCGGTGAGCGGTTGGGCACCGATGCCGGCGCCAATATCGCCCTGATTCGCCAGGCCATGGTCCAGGTGCTGGACGGCTTGCCCGCCCCCATGTCGCAACTCGAAGCCATGCATCGCCTGCTGCTGCGCCATGCCTGCGATGCCGACATTACCCTCGACCTGCATTGCGATTTCGAGGCGGCGATTCACCTGTATGCCTTGCCGCAACACTGGCCGCAGTGGCAGTCCCTCGCGTCGCGATTGCAGGCCGGTGTGGCACTGCTCTGCGAAGATTCCGGTGGCAGTTCGTTCGACGAGTCCTGTTCGTCGCCCTGGTTGCGCCTGGCGCGGGCGTTCCCTGAAGCGGCTATTCCACCTGCCAACTTGGCCACCACCCTGGAACTGGGGAGCATGGGCGACACCCGGGTCGATCAGGCACAGGCCAATTGCGAGGCAATACTGGGCTTTCTCGCCGAGCAGGGTGTGATCAATGGCCAATGGCCGGCAGCACCGGACACATGCTGTGAAGGCATGCCGTTCGAGGGCACCGAGTATCTGTTTGCGCCTCATCATGGCGTGGTGAGCTTTTTGCGCGAAGCGGGCGAGTGGGTTGAAAAGGGCGATCCTTTGTTCGAAGTGGTGGACCCGTTGAATGATCGGGCTACCACGGTGTGTGCCGGGACCAGTGGCGTATTGTTCGCCATTGATCGCGGGCGGTACACCCAGCCCGGGACATGGCAGGCGAAGGTGGCGGGGCGCGAGCCGATTCGGGTCGGGAAGTTGATCAACGACTGATAGCCCGGTTCTGCGGTGGGTGCAAGTCCGCTTCGCGAGCAGGCTCGCGATGGCGGCTTGGACAACACCGAATACCTCACAGTGTTAGGCTTCACCCCAATCCTGCATTTTCTAGACACCCGCCTCTTTGACATGCTCTTGCTCTTGCTCCTGCCTTTCAAGCAGTTACAACCCGCTTTTGTGTACCATTTTGAATGACGATGTCGCCCGCCTTCACGATGCGGCTCTTACCGGTATCTAACTCCAGCCATATCTCACCCTCCAGAATAATTCCGTAATCGATGGTGGCTGTGGTGTGCATGCCCGGATTTTCCGGTTCAAAGCTTTCGATCAAGCCAGGCAACGCCGCCCCCAACTCTTCATAGGCCCGGACACCATCGATGGGGTTCTGCATCACCGAGTCCGGTGGGAAATCGAACATGGCGATGCTGGTACCGCCCTGAGGAGGAATCAGTGAAGAGTTGCCTAGCGTGGGATCACGTTCCTGTTCGAGGCGTACCGGATTTGCTGGGGTCGCCCACAACTGCGCCATGGCTTGTCCTTGACCAGTGGTGAACCAGGCAGATTTACTGATCTGGATGTCGTTGTCCATGATCCAATGCAGGTCTATAGGGACTTCACCGGCGATAGCGCCGATGTTCACTAAGTGTCCGCCACGAACCGAAGTAGCCGTTGAAGGTATAGGCAGTGCACGCAATTGTGTTGCCCGCACGGCATGCCCGGCAGGAACCGCAGTATCTTCCAGGGGGAATTGCCGAAGTTATGATGTGCATGACGGACGAAGCTGGTGCGGATGCCAAGGTGATCGCAGTGCCTCACAAGAAACTCACCTCTATGTACAACGACGTGAAGGAGTGCTCAGACCTCCCTGCGTTACTCATCGCACAGATCCAGCACTTTACAAGGCATTGGAGCCGGGTAAGTGGGTGAGGACGGGCCGGTGGGGAAGCGCGGATGAAGCGCGGGAAGAGATTTGCAAGTCGGTAGCGGCGTAAATGCCAAAGTAGGTTTACGCAAGATTGAGATGCCTCTGTCGGAAGGTGACGCTGAGGGAGGTGTGATTTGCCCCTCAGTTGCTCCGATCATCAATTGCCCGGAGAACCACACGTATGGAAAGTCGAATCAACATTCGCTTGCCTAGTGAGGCTATCCGCTTGGGCGTGCTCCTGAATCTCGTGAACGGGCCCGTGCCGGGACTCAGTTGAACAGGTTGGGGGTTGATTTCGGCCTGTGACAATAATCGTTACAGGCTATTTGGACAGCCGCACTGGTACAGCTGGGATGTTAAAATATTCGCTTTAGATCTAGCCGCAAGGACACTGATGACCCATCATAAAGCTCCCGCAGAAACCCCTAGAGCAGCTGCAATTTTGGCTCGCTTCCTGTCATCGGAATCCGCTGGAGGTCTTGTTTTGATGGGCGCCGCTCTGGCCGCTCTGATTGTGGCTAACTCGCCTCTTTCCCAAAGTTACTTCGCAGCGCTACACAGTACCTGGCTCGGCATGTCTGTGGAGCATTGGGTCAACGATGGCCTGATGGCGATCTTCTTTCTGATGGTCGGTCTCGAGATCAAAAGAGAAGTGTTGGCCGGTGGGCTCTCCACATGGGGCCAGCGCGCATTGCCAGGATTTGGCGCCATAGGCGGCATGGTTGTTCCTGCACTGATCTACATTGCGATCAACTGGGGCAATTCTGAGACTCTGAAAGGTTGGGCTATTCCAGCCGCTACAGACATCGCGTTCGCTTTGGGCGTCTTATCGCTGCTGGGTAAGCGAGTCCCTACTTCGCTGAAGGTCTTCCTGGCTGCCTTGGCGATCATTGACGACTTGGGCGCCGTGGTCATCATCGCCTTTTTCTACACATCGGGCCTTTCCATGCCGATGTTGCTGGGCTCGCTCGCCACCCTGGTCATTCTGATTGCAATGAATCGATTGGGCGTAAGGCGGTTGCTCCCGTATCTCCTGGTCGGTGGTGTGCTGTGGTTCTTCGTGCTGCAATCGGGGGTGCATGCGACCCTTGCGGGTGTCGCTGTGGCACTCTGCATCCCCATGGGCAAGCCTGAGGAGGAAGCCCGGTCTCCGCTGCTTTTTCTGGAAGAGAAGCTGCACATGTGGGTAGCGTTCGCTGTGGTGCCGATTTTTGGCTTCGCCAACGCGGGTGTTTCATTGGCCGGTATTTCCATGGAGAACCTGGTCGATCCGGTTCCGCTGGGTGTGGCGCTGGGTCTGTTGGTGGGCAAGCAGGTCGGAATTTTCCTATTAGCTGCTCTGGCCATTCGTCTGGGCCTGGCCAAGTTGCCGGAAGGGAGTACTTGGACGCAGCTTTACGGCGTAGCGCTGTTGTGCGGCATTGGCTTCACCATGAGCCTGTTCATTGGCAACTTGGCGTTTGCTGGGTCGGCCCATTTGATTGATGAGGTCAAAGTCGGGGTGTTGATTGGTTCGATTCTGGCTGCGATTGGTGGTGTTCTGATACTGCGTCGAAGCAGCGCTGTGGCGGGAGCCGTCGTAGCCAGGTAAGGTCGCTTGGATTGACCATCGTATTTCTTAAACCTGAGAAGTACGGTGGCCTGAAAAAGGCTATCAAAATGAATACATACCAGCGCCACCGACGCATCGTCTGTTGCCGCTGACCGAAAACTGACCCAGTAGGGGCTGTTCTGCCGACTGAAAACTGACCCAGGTGTTCAACTGCTTCTGCTCACTTTTTGAGCAGGAGAACACAGGGTGATCAGCATGGAAATGTT
>NZ_JADEVO010000044.1 GCF_017114825.1 Pseudomonas gregormendelii
GGTGAGAGAGGCGATCCTAATCTACAACCAGGAGCGCCCGCACCTGTCCTTGAAATACAAAACGCCCGATGCGGTGCATCGGGCGTTGGGGTGAAACAGGTGTAAACCTATTTCAGGACTAGACATGCTGTTTGAAGATCAAGAGATCGCAGCCTTCGGCAGCTCCTACCTTGCGGTCCCCCGTAGGAGCTGCCGAAGGCTGCGATCTTTTCGGATATCAGGTGAACTCGAACGTATCCGCATCCAGATTCGCTGGAAACCGCGTGCGGTACGCCGCAAGCTCCGCCGCATCCAGCACCACCTGAAACACTCCATCGGCCTCCCCCGCGCCCAGCAACGTCTCACCCTGGAAATCCAGCACCTGGCTGTCCCCGGTGTAGGCAAAGCCCTTGCCGTCGGTGCCCACGCGATTCACCGCCGCGACATAACACAGGTTTTCAATCGCCCGCGCCGGCAGCAAGCGGTTCCAGTGCTGGCGCCGTGCACCAGGCCAGTTTGCGGTGTACAGCAACAGGTCGGTGTCCTGCGCGTCACGGCTCCAGACCGGGAATCGCAGGTCGTAACAAATCAGCGGCCGCACCCGCCAGCCTTTCAATTCGAACTGCACCTGGCGCTCGCCCGGGGTGTAGTGGTTGTGCTCACCCGCCATGCGAAACAGATGGCGCTTGTCGTAGTGCAGCATCTCGCCGTCCGGGCGCGCCCATAACAGGCGATTGCGATGGCTGCCATCACTGGCTTGCACGATGACACTGCCGGTAATCACCGCGTCGAACTTCGCCGCCTGCAGCCGCAACCATTTGCTGGTGGGGCCGTTCTCCGGCTCGGCCAGGGTCTGGGATTCCATGGAGAAACCGGTGGTGAACATTTCCGGCAGGATGATCAGGTCGGCGCCCCGCGCCTGCTCCAGCAATTGCTCGAAGTGCTCCAGGTTGGCCTGGCGATCATGCCAGGCGAGCGTGGTCTGGATCAACGCGATGGTCAGGTTCGGCAAGGCACTCAGATCACGCATAGTTTTTCCGCTGCTTCACGCAGGGTCTCCTCGCGTTTGGCGAAGCACAGGCGTATCAGGCGCTGGCCTGCAGGCGGGCTCTGGTAGAACACCGAGATCGGGATACTGGCCACGCCGTGTTCGCGAGTCATCCAAAGCGCCATGTCGACGTCATTGAGGTCCGGGCGAATCTGCGAATAGTCGACCAGCTGGAAATAAGTGCCCGCGACCCGTTTGAAGCTCAAGCGCGAGGGCGCCAGCAAATCGCAGAACAGGTCGCGCTTGGCCTGATAGAACGCCGGCAGCTCCTCGACGTGCTCAGGGTGCTCGGCCATGAAGTCGGCCAGGGCAAACTGCAGCGGAGTGACGCCGCAAAAGCTGACGTACTGGTGAACCTTGCGCATTTCCGCGGTGAGGGCCGGTGGAGCGACCACGTAGCCGGTTTTCCAACCGGTAACGTGATAGGTCTTGCCGAAGGAGCTGATCACGAAGGCGCGCTGGTACAGCTCTTCATGCACCAGCACGCTGACATGGGGCACGCCGTCGAACACCAGGTGCTCGTAGACCTCGTCGCTGATCAGGTAGATATCACGATCACGGATCAATTGGGCCAGTTGATCCAGCTCGGCGCGACTGATCAGTGCGCCGCTCGGATTGTGCGGGGAGTTGAGCACGATCATCCGCGTACGCGGAGTAATGGCTTCAGCGAGTTTCTGGAAGTCGATGGCGAAATCATCCAGGCCCAGCTGCACGTGCACACAACGACCGCCGGCCAGCTCGACCGACGGTTCATAACTGTCGTAGCACGGGTCGAATACGATGACTTCGTCGCCGCTGTTGATAACCGCCTGGATCGCGCAGAAGATCGCCTGGGTGGCGCCCGGGGTAATCGTCACCTCATTGTCGGCATCGACGTTGATACCGTAGCTGCGCGCGATCTTGGTGGCGACCTGCTGGCGCAAGGCCGGCAGGCCGGTCATTGGCGAATACTGGTTGTGGCCCTGGGCGATGTGCCGGCCTACCGCGTCGCACAGCGCCTGCGGGGCATCGAAATCGGGAAAACCCTGGGACAGGTTCAACGCGCCGGTTTGCGCCGCGAGCTGCGACATCTGAGTGAAGATAGTGATGCCGACATTCGGCAGCTTACTGGTGATCATCGGTGGTTCCCTGCTCTGCACCCGGCTCTAACGGCGGCGCGGGAGAGCCCGAGGATAGCCCATACGGCGCCCATAAAAAAAGGGCGCCCTGGCGAGCACCCTCTTTATCGCCGAACCCTGTAGGAGCTGCCGCAGGCTGCGATCTTTTGATCTTATCTTCAAAGCAAAATCAAAAGATCGCAGGCTTCGCCAGCTCCTACAGAAGCGGTTGAGCATTCCCACGCGATGGTGGTAATGGCCATCTCAATCAGCGCTTGTCGCGGCGCTTCTTGTCGGCCTTCTTGTGGTGCGACATCATCCGGCGTTTCTTGTTGACCTGGCGGTCGGTGAGCGAGTTCTTGTTACCTTCGTACGGGTTCTCACCGCCTTTGAACTCGATGCGGATCGGCGTACCGACCAGCTTCAGGACACGGCGATAAGTGTTTTCCAGGTAACGAACGTAAGACTTCGGCACCTTTTCGATCTGATTACCGTGGATCACGATGATCGGCGGGTTGGCACCACCCAAGTGGGCATAGCGCAGCTTGATCCGGCGGTTGTTGACCATCGGTGGCGCGTGCTCGCCGACCGCATCTTCCAGGATCTGGGTGAGGCGGTTGGTCGGCCAGCGGGTAACCGCGGACTTGAACGAGTTCTGTACGGAAGCGTAGAGGTTACCCACGCCGGTGCCGTGCAGCGCCGAGATGAAGTGGATGTCGGCGTAGTCAACGAAGAACAGTCGACGTTGCAGCTCGATCTTCACGAAGTCGCGCTCGCTCGGCGTCATGCCGTCCCACTTGTTGATCGCGATAACCAGCGCGCGACCCGACTCGATGGCAAAGCCCAGCAGGTTGAGGTCGTGATCTACCACGCCTTCGCGGGCGTCCATGACGAAGATCACCACGTTGGCGTCTTTGATCGCCTGCAGGGTTTTCACCACGGAGAATTTTTCAACTTCTTCGTGGATCTTGCCGCGCTTGCGCACACCCGCGGTGTCAATCAGCGTGTACTTCTCGTCGTTACGCTCGAACGGGATGTAGATACTGTCGCGAGTGGTACCCGGCTGGTCATAGACGATTACCCGGTCTTCACCGAGCATGCGGTTGACCAGGGTCGACTTGCCGACGTTCGGACGGCCGATGATAGCGATCTTGATCCCGTCTTTTTCGCTTGGGCCAGGAATGCGCTTGGCTTCCTCACCTTCGGCAACGATCTCTTCTTCGCCGTCTTCCGGCTCTTCCTCGTCTCTCGGGAAGTCGCTGAGGGCGATTTCCAGCATCTGGGTAATGCCACGACCATGGGCGCCAGCGATCGGGATCGCGTGACCCATGCCCAACGGGGCGAATTCGGCGCGGGCCATTTCCGGGTCGATGTTGTCGACCTTGTTGGCAACCACGTAGGAGCGCTTGTTACGTTTGCGCAAATGCTCGGCGATCATCTGGTCGGCGGCGGTGAAACCGGCCTTGGCATCTACCAGGAACAACACCACATCCGCTTCTTCAATGGCCAGCAGCGACTGCTCGGCCATTTTTTCGTCCATACCGTGCTCGTCACCGGAGATACCGCCGGTGTCGACCAGAATGTAGGAACGCCCTTGCCATTTGGCCTCACCGTATTGGCGATCACGGGTCAGACCGGACAAGTCGCCGACGATGGCGTCACGAGTCCTGGTCAGGCGGTTGAACAAGGTGGACTTGCCGACATTGGGTCGGCCCACCAGGGCGATTACGGGAACCATGCGGCTCTCCACTTCGTTATTTCAGAAAATACAAAAGCCGCTGCTAGGCAGCGGCTGGTGCTCGGGGCAATCACTGCGTGCTTTCCTGTAGGAGCGAGCCTGCTCGCGAAAAACGCCAAGACACTGCGTTTACCCAAGAAGCCAACGTTATCGTTGACGTCCTTCGCGAGCGAGCTCGCTCCTACAGTTTGCGAACGGTGAAGCCGCTTGGGGGTTAATCCCCAAGCATAGTTCTTACTTGATGGTCAGGGCTTCCAGTTTGCCGCTGTTGCCATACACATAAATCATGTCACCCACCACCAGCGGTCGGGCACGCAGGCCGTCGCTGTCGATGCGCTCGCGTCCGACGAAGCGACCGTCCACCTGGCTCAGCAGGTGCAGGTAGCCTTCGAGGTCGCCGACAGCCACGTAGCTGGAGAACACTTCCGGAGCCGACAGTTGACGACGAGCCAGCGAATCGTTGGTCCACAAGGCTGTGGTGGTACGTTCGTCGACGCCTTCAACGGTGCCCGACGACAGGCTCACGTAGACGCTGCCAAAACCCTGGGCGACACCGGCATAGCTGGAAGCATCCCGCTGCCAGAGCTGACGACCGCTTTCCAGGTCCAGTGCCGCAACGCGACCCTGGTAGCTGGCCACGTACAGCGTACCGCCGGACAGCAGCAAGCCGCCGTCGATGTCGACCACACGCTCCAGTTCCGAACGACCCTGTGGAATGGCAACGCGTTGTTCCCAGACCGGCACACCGTTGGAGATGTCCAAAGCCACCACTTTACCGGTCGACAGGCCAGCCACCGCGAGGCGGTTGGTCACGATCGGAGCACTGGTACCGCGCAGGGTCAGGACTGCCGGAGTGCTGTCATACAACCAGCGCTGGTTGCCGGTGGCGGCATCCAGGCCGATCAGACGATCATCCTGAGTCTGAACCACCACCACATCACCATTGCTGGCAGGCGGTGCGAGGACTTCGCTGGACACGCGAGCGCGCCATTTCTCTTCACCGCTGCTGGCATCCAGGGCAACGATTTCGCCCTTGAGCGTACCGATCATGACCAACCCGTAACCCACGCCAACGGCGCCGGAAACTGGCAGCTCAAGATCTTTTTCCCATTTGACGTCGCCATTGCTGCGATCCATCGACATCACCACACCGGTGACGTCGGCGGCATAGATGGTGTCGCCATCGATCGCCGGGACCAGCATGTTATAGGTTTCGCCCTGACCGTCACCGATCGAACGACTCCACTGCTTCTGCAGAACCACTTCTTCTTTGAAGTCGGTCAACTCGGCCGGTGGCAATTCCTTTTTGCTGTTGCTGCTGCAACCCGCGGCCAAAATGGCCAGGGCCAGCAATGCTGCATGTTTCCAACGGATCACGTCACGCATCCCCTTTGGCCAGGTCGTCCAGCTTGATTTGTAGGCCACCTACTGCCGCTTCGTCCGACAGTGCCGCCTTGGCTTTTTGATACGCCGTGTTTGCTTCATCGGTACGACCCAGTTTCACCAGCAGGTCGCCCTTGAGCTCTTCGCGGGTGGCCAGGAATGCAGTGTCAGCGTCGCCTTCGAGCAGTTTCAGGGCTTCATCAGCCTTGTCCTGCGCGCCCAGAACCTGCGCCAGGCGCTGACGGGCGATTTCGCCCAGTGCCGGGTTGGCCGGTTTGGCAATGATCGCCTTGAGTTCAGTGGCTGCGTCATCCAGCTTGCCGCTGTCGACTGCGACCTTGGCCACGAACAGGCTGCCGTACTGCGCGTACGCGGTGCCGCCGAACTCGCTGTTGAGCTTGCCGGCCAGGTCCGAAACACGCGCGGCATCAGGCTTGCCGTCAGGGGTCAGCGTGGTTTCGAGCAATTGCTGATAGAGAATCGAGGCACTTTGTGCCTGATTGCCCTGATACTTCTGAAAGGCCTGCCAGCCGAACACGATGACCAGCGCCAACAGGCCGCCAGTAACCAGGGGCTTGCCGTTGCGTGTCCACCAATCCTTCAAATCCGCCAGGTTTTCGTCTTCGGTACTCGACACCCCAATACTCCTTAATCGCTAAATCGGCTGTTTATGACAGCTTCAACCCTGCACGACGCAGGTGGCCAGGTGTGCAGCAAGCGCATCCCAGGCAATGCTTTGTTGTTCGCCCTGGCCACGCAGGGGTTTGAAACCTACCACTTGCTGGGCCATTTCGTCGTCGCCGAGGATCAGCGCATACAACGCACCGCTCTTGTCGGCCTTCTTGAACTGGCTTTTGAAGCTACCGGCGCCGGCATTGACTTGCAGGCGCAGGTTAGGCAATTGATCACGCACTCGCTCGGCCAGGGTCAGCCCGGCCAATTCGGCGGCTTCGCCGAACGCGCAGAGGTAGACGTCGACCTGACGGGAAATCTCGGCCGGGATCTGCTCCAGGGTTTCCAGCAGCAGCACCAGGCGCTCGATGCCCATGGCGAAACCCACGCCGGCAGTCGGCTTGCCGCCCATCTGCTCGACCAGGCCATCGTAACGACCACCGGCACACACGGTGCCTTGGGCGCCGAGCTTGTCGGTGACCCATTCGAAAACGGTCTTGCTGTAGTAATCCAGCCCGCGAACCAGCTTCGGGTTGATCACATAAGGAATACCGGCAGCATCCAGGCGAGCCTTGAGGCCCTCGAAGTGCACGCGGGACTCCTCGTCGAGGTAGTCGGCCATCTTCGGCGCATCGACCAGCACGGCTTGAGTGTCGGCGTTCTTGGTGTCCAGCACGCGCAACGGGTTGGTCTTCAGACGGCGTTGGCTGTCTTCGTCCAGCTGGTCCAGGCGCGCCGACAGATACTCGACCAGCGCCTCGCGGTAACGACCACGAGACTCGGCGGTGCCCAGGCTATTGAGTTCAAGCTTGACCGCGTCACGAATCCCCAGCTCGCCCCACAGGCGCCAGGTCAGCACGATCAGCTCGGCGTCGATGTCCGGCCCGTCGAGGTTGAACACTTCGACACCGATCTGGTGGAACTGGCGATAACGGCCTTTCTGCGGGCGCTCGTGGCGGAACATCGGGCCGATGTACCAGAGTTTCTGCACCTGGCCACCACCGGTGATACCGTGCTCCAGCACCGCACGCACGCAGGCCGCCGTACCTTCGGGGCGCAGGGTCAGGGAGTCGCCGTTGCGGTCGTCGAAGGTGTACATCTCTTTTTCGACGATGTCGGTCACTTCGCCGATGGAACGCTTGAACAGCTCGGTGAATTCGACGATCGGCATGCGGATCTGCTTGTAACCGTAGTTATCCAGCAGGCGCGAGACGGTGCCTTCGAAATGACGCCACAGGGGAGTCTGTTCGGGCAGGATGTCGTTCATGCCACGTATGGCTTGCAGAGACTTGCTCACTATAAATCCTTAAATTCGTTCGGCTCTTCAGTCGGCTCAGCCGCGCGCGATAACCGCTGCGTCAGCTTCGACCTTCTCGGCCGCTTTCTGGCGGATCAAGCGTTCAAGCTCATCCACCAGATTGTCATTCGTCAGTTTCTGCGACGGCTTGCCGTCGATGTAAATCAGGTTCGGTGTACCGCCGGTCAAGCCGATATGGGCTTCCTTGGCTTCACCGGGGCCGTTGACCACACAACCGATCACCGCGACATCCAGCGGCACCAGCAGGTCTTCAAGGCGCCCTTCCAGCTCGTTCATGGTCTTGACCACGTCGAAGTTCTGCCGCGAGCAGCTCGGGCAGGCGATGAAGTTGATGCCCCGTGAACGCAAGTGCAGGGATTTGAGAATGTCGTAACCGACTTTCACTTCCTCGACCGGATCAGCCGCCAACGAGATGCGAATAGTATCGCCAATCCCTTCGGCGAGCAGCATACCGAGGCCCACGGCGGATTTCACCGTGCCTGAACGCAAACCACCGGCTTCGGTGATGCCCAGGTGCAACGGCTGGACGATTTCCTTGGCCAGCAAACGGTAGGCTTCGACGGCCATGAACACGTCGGAGGCCTTCACGCTGACCTTGAAGTCCTGGAAATTCAGGCGCTCCAGGTGCTCGACGTGGCGCAGGGCGGATTCGACCAGCGCAGCCGGCGTTGGCTCGCCGTACTTTTTCTGCAGGTCTTTTTCCAGGGAACCGGCGTTGACCCCGATGCGAATCGGAATCCCGCGATCACGGGCGGCATCGACCACCGCACGTACGCGGTCTTCGCGACCGATGTTGCCAGGATTGATGCGCAGGCAGTCAACACCCAGCTCAGCGACACGCAAAGCGATTTTGTAATCGAAGTGGATGTCGGCAACCAGCGGCACCTTGACCAGCTGCTTGATCTTGCCGAACGCCTCGGCAGCGTCCATGTCCGGTACGGAAATGCGCACGATGTCGACGCCCGCCGCTTCCAGACGATTGATCTGGGCCACGGTGGCCGCGACGTCGTTGGTATCGCTGTTGGTCATGCTCTGCACAGCGATAGGGGCATCGCCGCCCACGGGCACATTACCGACCCAGATCTTGCGCGATTCGCGACGTTTGATTGGAGATTCGCCGTGCATGACTTATTGACCCAACTTCAGGCGAGCAGTCTCGCCACTGGTGAACGGAGCGACATCAACCACCTGCCCGTTATAGCTGACCTGCGCGCCACGGGCGTAGCCCAGACGCACGGCAAAGGGTGGCTTGCCGCTGACGGAAACATTTTCGCCTTTACGCTTGAGACCACTCAACAGCACCTTGCCGGTGCCATCGGAAACTTGTGTCCAGCAATCGGCGGTGAATTGCAATGAAACCTGGCCTTGGCCGGCCACTGCCGTAGTCGGTGCAACGGCAGCAACACTTGGCGCAACCGGCGCAGTCACCACCGGCGCTGGCACGGCAGGAACGGCAGGAGCAGGAGTCGCCGGGGTCGCAGCGGCCGGCGCAGTATTTGGCACAGGCACGGACGGTGAGGTCTGTGTAGTCGGTGCAGCGCCTGGGGCAATCGCTTCATCTTGCGCCGCAGTGTTGGTCTGCGGCAGTGCCAGCGAGGTTGCGCCCTCGGCCTGACCTTCCACGACGGCCTGGTCTTCCGGCTCGTCCAGCGGATGGATCTGCGTGGTGCCATCGGCACCTTCGACTTCGACGTGCTCCGGGCTCAAGGTGGTCAGGTTCTTGGCACGCTGGGAGGTTTGATCCTGCCACCAGAAGAAACCACCGCCGATCACGGCAACCAGCAGCAACAGGCTGACGATTCGCAAAATGGTGTGGGAAACCCGCACCGGCTCTTCGATACGGCCCAGGCTGTGCACATTGCTGCCCTGGGAATCGGTGCCGGTGGATTGGTCGAATTGCTGGACGAGGGCGGTCTGGTCCATGCCGAGCAACTTGGCATAGGCACGGATATAACCCCGCGCAAAGGTATGCCCCGGCAGCTTGTCGAATGCGCCGGCCTCAAGATTGGTCAGGGAGTTGACGGTGAGGTTGAGCTTGAGCGCCACTTCAGCCAGCGACCAGCCATTGCTTTCGCGGGCCTGGCGCAAGGTTTCACCGGGGTTAACGCGATTCGCTGCTACAACTTCGGGATGCGCCGCTTTCATCATTGCTCCGACAGGTATTGCTGATATTCCGGCGTACCGGGATAGAGTCGTTTTAGTTGCAGGCCATAACTGGCAGCCTTGTCGCGATCTTCAAACACTTTTGCCAGACGAATGCCGAGCAATAGACTACGTGCATTTTGTTCGGTGAGCAGGCTAAAACGATCGTAATAGTCACGCGCGGGCACATAATGCCTGTCTTCGTACGACAACTCAGCCATTTCCAGCAAAGCGCGTGGCTGTTGACGATTCAAGCGCAGGGCTTTTTCCAGTTGCTGCAGCGCCAGGTCACGCTCTCCAAGCTTCGCAGCGGTCATGCCCAGGTTCTCGAACACTCGCGAGCGCTCAGGATACAGGGAGTCGGAAGCGGCCTGTTCGAAGCGTTCGTAGGCTTCCTTGTAACGCTTCTCTTCGTAGAGAAAACTGCCGTAGTTGTTCAGGATTCGCGCGTCGTTGGGGCGCGAAGACAGTGCCTTGCGAAAATGCTCGTCGGCCAGTTCCGGCTCCATCTCGGCCTGGAACACCAGGCCCAGTGCAGCATTGGCGTCAGGATCCGAACTGTTCAGGTCCAGGGCCTTCTTCAACGGCACCTTCGCGCGCTCCGTCATGCCCTGCTGCAGATACCCCAGCCCCAGCTGTACATAGGCAGCACGCGCTTCGTCGCGGCCCTTGCTGGTCTTCATCGGGTTGTAGTCACCCGACAGGACACAACCAGCACACAGGCTGGCCATCAGCAATAGCAGCGCAAAGCGCAGGGACATAGAGATCCTCTCTTACTTTATTTCGCGGCGTTCTGTGCGATATCGTTTTCGGCGCTCAACTCGCGCACGGCGATATAACGTTCGCTGCGACGGGTGCGATCCAGCACCTGCCCTACCAATTGGCCACACGCGGCATCGATGTCTTCACCGCGGGTGGTGCGTACGGTGACATTGAAGCCGGCATGGTGAAGCTGATCCTGAAAACGGCGAATCGCATTGTTGCTCGGGCGTTCGTAGCCGGAATGCGGGAACGGGTTGAACGGAATCAGGTTGATCTTGCACGGGATGTTCTTGAGCAGCTCGATCATCTCGACCGCGTGCTCGACCTTGTCGTTGATGTCCTTGAGCAAGGTGTACTCGATGGTCAGCACGCGCTTTTCGCCCAGGGACGACATGTAGCGCTGGCACGACTCAAGCAGCATCTTAAGCGGATACTTCTTGTTGATCGGCACCAATTGATTACGCAATGCGTCATTGGGTGCGTGCAGGGACAACGCCAGGGACACGTCGATGTGCTTGGACAGCTCATCGATCATCGGCACCACGCCCGAAGTGGACAGGGTCACGCGGCGCTTGGAGATCCCGTAGCCCAGGTCATCCATCATCAGATGCATGGCGGCCACGACGTTGTCGAAGTTCAGCAGCGGCTCACCCATGCCCATCATCACCACGTTGGTGATGGCACGGTCGGCGGTCGCCGGGATGCTGCCAAACGATTTATTGGCAATCCACACCTGGCCGATGACTTCGGCGGCGGTGAGGTTGCTGTTGAAACCTTGCTTGCCGGTGGAGCAGAAGCTGCAATCCAGGGCACAGCCTGCCTGGGACGAAACGCACAGAGTGCCGCGCTTGCCCTGGGGAATGTAGACGGTCTCGACGCAGCTGCCGGACGCCACGCGCACGACCCATTTACGGGTACCGTCGGTGGAAATGTCCTCGCTGACGACTTCAGGACCGCGAACTTCGGCAATAACCTTGAGCTTGTCGCGCAAGGCCTTGCTGACGTTCGTCATGGCGTCGAAATCATCGACGCCAAGGTGGTGAATCCATTTCATTACCTGACCGGCACGGAAACGCTTCTCCCCGATCGAGTCGAAGAATTTTTCCATTTCCTGTTGAGTCAGACCCAGCAGGTTTGTTTTTACAGTCGATGTAGTCATGGATTCACCTTCACTCTTAAGCCAATGCTTAGCGAGTGGTTACTTCAGTAGCTGCGAAGAAGTACGAGATTTCGCGAGCAGCAGCGGCTTCGGAGTCCGAACCGTGTACAGCGTTGGCGTCGATCGAATCAGCGAAGTCAGCACGGATGGTGCCGGCAGCAGCTTCTTTAGGGTTGGTAGCGCCCATCAGCTCACGGTTCAGAGCGATAGCGTTTTCGCCTTCCAGAACCTGGACAACAACCGGGCCGGAGATCATGAAAGCAACCAGGTCGCCGAAGAAACCACGAGCGCTGTGCTCAGCGTAGAAGCCTTCAGCTTCGGCTTTGGACAGTTGCTTCAGTTTCGAAGCTACAACGCGCAGGCCGGCTTTTTCGAAACGAGTGGTGATCTCGCCGATGACGTTTTTTGCAACAGCGTCAGGCTTGATGATGGAGAAAGTACGTTGAACAGCCATGGTGTAACTCCAGAAACGATAATTTGTGAAAAATTAAACCCGCGAATTATACGCGGGTTCTTTGGTATTGCCTAACCTGCGAGGACGATCAGTCGGCTTCTTCGATCCAAAGTGACTGAACCGCTTCCAACACTTTCTCGCCACAGCGGCCAGAGGTGTTGTCGAAATCGGGAAGTTCCATGATCCATCGCTGCAGGTCTACGAAATTGACAGAAATTGGATCGACATCCGGCTTGGATTCGGCCAGTTCTTCTGCAATGCGCTGAACATCATTCCAACCATAACTCATGACAGTAATACCAATCAGTGCGGCGCTTCGGCAGCGTGGTTGAGCGAATACTTCGGAATCTCGACGGTGATGTCTTCTTCACCAACGATAGCCTGGCACGCCAGGCGCGATTGCGCTTCCAGACCCCAGGCGCGATCGAGGAAGTCTTCCTCCAGCTCGTCAGCCTCTTCCATCGAGTCAAAACCCTCGCGGATGATGCAGTGGCAGGTCGTGCAGGCACAGACGCCGCCGCAGGCGTTTTCCATCTCGATGTGGTGCTCGTGCGCCAGATCCAGGATGGAAGTACCCGGCTCAGCCTCGACCACCATGCCCTCCGGGCAAAATTTGTCGTGGGGCAGAAAAATGACCTGCGGCATCAGATATCCTCGATTTCATTCAGATTGCGCCCCGACAGAGCGGCTTTTACCGTCAAATCCATACGGCGGGCAGCAAAGGCATCGGTCACTTGCGACAGACGCTTGGTCTGCTGCTCGATGGCGTAACCATCGGTACCTTTCATCAGTTCGGTCAGTTCCTGAACCTGCATGTCGATGACCATGCGCTCTTCAGCGTCGAGCAGGCGCTCGCCATCGACCTCAAGGGCCGCCTGCACCGCCTCGATCAGGCGCTGGGCGTCGACCTGCTGCTCGCGCAGTACGCGGGCCACCTTGTCGTCATTGGCATGCTGGAACGAATCCTTGAGCATCTTGGCGATTTCGCCGTCGGTCAGGCCGTAGGACGGCTTGACCTGGATGCTGGCTTCCACGCCCGAACCCAATTCACGGGCCGAAACGCTGAGCAGGCCGTCAGCATCGACCTGGAAGGTCACGCGAATTTTCGCCGCACCCGCCACCATGGCCGGAATGCCGCGCAGCTCGAAGCGCGCCAGGGAACGGCAGTCGCTGATCAGCTCGCGCTCACCCTGCAGCACATGGATCGCCATGGCCGACTGGCCATCTTTGTAGGTTGTGAAGTCCTGGGCACGGGCAACGGGGATGGTGGTGTTACGCGGAATCACCTTCTCCATCAGGCCGCCCATGGTTTCCAGGCCCAGGGACAACGGAATCACGTCCAGCAGCAGCAACTCGCCGCCATCGCGCTTGTTGCCCGCCAGGGTATCGGCCTGGATCGCGGCACCGATGGCCACCACTTGATCCGGGTCGATTTCAGTCAGGGGCTGACGACCAAAGGCTTCGGCCACTGCTTCGCGAACTCGCGGCACACGAGTCGAACCGCCGACCATGACCACTGCGTGCACTTCTTCAAGCTCGATACCCGAGTCGCGCACCGCCCGGCGACAGGCTTTCAGGCTGCGAGCGACCATCGGCTCGATCAGCGCATTGAAGGCTTCACGGCTCAGTTCGGCTTTCCAGTCGCCATAGGTCACTTCAACCGATGCCGCATTGGTCAGCGCTTCCTTGGCCGCGCACGCGGTTTGCAGCAGGCTGCGTTGCGCACCCGGGTCGAGATCGGCAGACAAACCGGCGCTCTCGATGATCCAGCCGGCAATCGCGTGATCGAAGTCATCGCCGCCCAGGGCGCTGTCGCCACCGGTGGCCAGCACTTCAAACACACCACCGGTGAGGCGCAGAATCGAAATATCGAAGGTGCCGCCGCCCAGGTCATAAATGGCGACCAGGCCTTCGGCATGCTGATCCAGACCGTAGGCCACCGCAGCCGCCGTCGGCTCATTGAGCAGGCGCAGCACGTTAAGGCCGGCCAGCTTGGCCGCATCCTTGGTGGCCTGGCGCTGGGCATCATCGAAATAGGCTGGAACGGTAATCACCGCGCCGACCAGCTCGCCACCCAGGGCCGCCTCAGCGCGCTCGCGCAACACCTTGAGGATATCGGCAGAGACTTCAACCGGGCTTTTCGGCCCCTGGATCGTCTCGATGAACGGCATGTGCGACTCGCCACCGACAAAGCGGTAAGGCAGTTGGTCGCCCAGCTGCTTGACGTCGGACAGACCACGACCCATCAAGCGCTTGACCGACAGCACGGTGTTCAGGGGATCGGTGGCGGCAGCCAGCTTGGCCGACTCGCCCACTTCGACGCGGTCGGCGTGGTAGCGCACGGCGGACGGCAGGATGACCTGCCCGTCAGCATCGGCCAGGGGCTCGGAAAGACCACTGCGCAACGCAGCGACCAGCGAATTGGTAGTGCCCAAGTCGATCCCCACAGCCAGACGACGCTGGTGCGGTTGAGGACTTTGGCCGGGTTCGGCGATCTGCAGTAGGGCCATCGTTATCAGGACTTATCTGTATATCAGGCGTGCGACCGGAGCGGCACTGGGTTAATCGTCGAGGCGCTCTTCTAACTGGCGCACTTCGTAGGTGAGCTTGTCGAGAAACTGCATGCGTCGCATCAGGCGTTCGGCCTGATCACGCTGCGCTGCATCATCCCAACAGGCTGCGAAGCTTTGGTTCAGTTCATCCTGGGCGAGCTTCAGGCGGCGCTTGAACGCTGCAACACCGTCCATATCGGACAGGTCTTCGAGCTCTTCACGCAGCTCCATCTGCTGCAGGAGGAATTCCGGATCATGCACCGTGACCTCCAGCGGCAACTCGCGACCACCCATGGCGAGCAGGTATCGCGCGCGCTTCGGGGGGTTCTTGAGCGTCTGGTAGGCCTCGTTGAGGCTCGCGGATTGCTCCAGCGCCAGCCGCTGCTCGCGCTCGGAAGCGTCTGCAAAACGGTCCGGATGAACGCCACGCGCCAACTCACGGTAGCGCGTGGCCAACTGGTCGAGGTCCAGGTTGAAACTCGGCTGCAGCTCAAATAAAGCGAAATGACAAGGAGTACCCACGATCAGCCTCAGATATTGAAGCTTTCGCCGCAGCCACATTCACCGCGCACGTTGGGGTTGTTGAACTTGAAGCCTTCGTTCAACCCTTCCTTGACGAAGTCGAGTTCGGTGCCGTCCAGGTAGGACAGGCTCTTGGGGTCGATGATCACTTTCTCGCCGTGACTCTCGAACACCTGGTCCTCTGCAACCACCTCGTCGACAAACTCCAGCACGTAGGCAAGGCCGGAACAGCCCGTGGTGCGAACACCCAGACGAATCCCCTCACCTTTGCCGCGCCCGTCAAGGGAGCGTCGCACGTGTCGAGCAGCCGCTTCTGTCATGCTGATAGCCATCGTTGACTCCTTACTCGTCGCCCAATGCTTAGATCAAGCCTTTCTTCTGCTTGTAGTCGCGAACGGCCGCCTTGATGGCGTCTTCAGCGAGCACGGAGCAGTGAATTTTTACCGGTGGCAGCGCCAGCTCTTCAGCCAGCTGAGTGTTCTTGATGGTCTCTGCTTCATCCAGAGTCTTGCCTTTCATCCACTCGGTCGCCAGGGAGCTGGAGGCGATCGCCGAACCGCAACCGTAGGTCTTGAACTTGGCGTCTTCGATGATGCCTTGCTCGTTGACCTTGATCTGCAGGCGCATCACGTCGCCGCACGCCGGAGCGCCGACCATGCCGGTGCCGACATCAGGGTCTTCCGCGTCCATCTTGCCGACGTTGCGCGGGTTCTCGTAGTGGTCGATGACCTTTTCGCTGTAAGCCATGATTCTTAATCCTCACTCATCAGAGAGTCGCTCTTGAGCCCTGCTGCCCGAAGGTTGGCAGGGCCGGTTTGCGGCGACTTGAAATCAGTGTGCCGCCCACTCGATTTTCGAAATGTCGACACCGTCTTTGTACATGTCCCACAGCGGCGACAAGGTGCGCAGCTTGGTAACGGCCTCGCAGACTTTCTGCGCGGCGTAGTCGATTTCTTCTTCGGTGGTGAAACGACCGAAGGTGAAGCGAATCGAGCTGTGTGCCAGTTCGTCGTTGCGGCCCAGGGCGCGCAGTACGTACGAAGGCTCAAGGGATGCCGAGGTGCAGGCCGAACCGGACGAAACCGCCAGGTCCTTGAGCGCCATGATCAGCGACTCGCCTTCGACGTAGTTGAAGCTCAGGTTCAGGTTGTGCGGTACGCGGGCGGTCATGCTGCCGTTGACGTACAGCTCTTCCAGGCCTTCGACCTGTTTGAAGAAGCGGTCGCTCAGGGCTTTGATGCGCACGTTTTCGGCAGCCATGTCTTCCTTGGCTACGCGGAAGGCTTCACCCATGCCGACGATCTGGTGGGTCGCCAGGGTGCCGGAGCGCATGCCACGTTCGTGACCGCCGCCGTGCATGGTCGCTTCGATGCGCACACGCGGCTTGCGGCTGACGTACAGCGCGCCGATGCCTTTAGGGCCATAGGTCTTGTGCGCCGAGAACGACATCATGTCGACTTTGAGCTTCTGCAGGTCGATCTCGACCTTGCCAGTGGACTGAGCCGCGTCAACGTGGAACAGGATGCCCTTCGAACGCAGCAGTTCGCCGATGGCTTCGATGTCGTTGATGGTGCCGATTTCGTTGTTCACGTGCATGGCCGACACCAGGATGGTGTCGTCGCGCAGCGCTGCTTCAATCATGGCCGGCGTTACCAGACCGTCAGTCTGAGGCTCGAGATAGGTCACTTCGAAACCTTCACGCTCCAGTTGGCGCATGGTGTCGAGGACAGCCTTGTGCTCAATCTTGGTGGTGATCAGGTGCTTGCCCTTGGTCGCATAGAAATGCGCCGCGCCCTTGATTGCCAGGTTGTTGGACTCGGTGGCACCGGAGGTCCAGACGATTTCACGTGGGTCGGCATTCACCAGGTCGGCTACCTGACGGCGAGCGTTTTCGACCGACTCTTCGGCTTTCCAGCCAAACACGTGGGAACGGGACGCCGGGTTACCGAAGTTTCCGTCGACCAGCAGGCATTCACTCATCTTTTGCGCTACACGCGGATCAACCGGGGTGGTCGCAGAGTAATCAAGGTAAATCGGCAATTTCATGGACTATCTCCTAAATCAGGCTGGCTGGCGTGCCGCTAGCTCTTTGGCTGTCATTCGACGGCGGACGCTTCAATCTTGTCCAGGCGCGGCGCCTTGCTGTTGCAACGACGCTGGTCCTGACGCTGGGCTACTTCTTGTACCTCACGGCGAGTGACAAGATCAGCCAAGCTGATACCGCTCAGAAATTCGTGGATCTGCAAGCTCAAGTCGCACCACAGGTGGTGGGTCAGGCAGGTGTCGCCTTGATGGCAATCCCCTTGGCCCTGGCACTTGGTGGCGTCGACCGATTCGTTCACCGCATCGATCACCTGGGCCACCTGGATGCCCTGCATGTCGCGCGACAGCTGGTAGCCGCCGCCCGGACCGCGGACGCTGGAAACCAGGTTGCTACGACGCAGCTTGGCGAAAAGCTGCTCGAGGTAGGACAGGGAGATGCCTTGGCGCTCGGAGATATCGGCCAGGGACACCGGCCCGTGCTGCGCGTGCAACGCCAGGTCGAGCATGGCGGTCACGGCGTATCGGCCTTTTGTAGTCAGTCGCATGGACAATTACCACGGAGTTCGGAATGGGGCGAGTATGCAATTCCCGAGTATTTAAGTCAACTATAAGACCTAGTACTTTAGTCAGGATTACCCGCAAAAGGGCGGCGGTATCATAGCAGGGTATGCGGCGTAATGGCACACCGCTCGGCGCGGCCTCATTGGCTAAACGAGCCCGCCGTAGGAGCTGCCGAACGCGGCCCGAGCCTTCGGCAGCTCCTACAGGGGAATTAGCCAGCTTTGGTTTCGTCTTTGTCCTTCACACACGCGAAGTCTTCTTCACGCAGCTCAGGCAAATCCTTGGCGCAATAATTACTGCCCAGATCCTTCAGCGCGCCGCACATCCCCTCCAGGCGCCCATCCACTGCCTGCAGATGATCCAGCAACTGGTTGATGGCGCGAGCCACCGGGTCGGGCATGTCTTCGCCGACACCGTAGGCATCAAAGCCGATCTTCTCGGCCATCGCCTTGCGCCGGGCATCCTGCTCTTCATCGGTCTTGACGATGATGCGCCCCGGTATCCCCACCACTGTCGCGCCGGGCGGCACGGCCTTGGTCACCACGGCATTGGAACCCACCTTGGCCCCCGCGCCCACAGTGAACGGCCCCAGCACCTTGGCGCCGGCGCCAACCACCACGCCATCTTCCAGGGTCGGGTGACGCTTGCCCTTGTTCCAGCTGGTGCCACCCAGGGTAACGCCCTGGTACAGCGTGACATCGTTGCCGATCTCGGCAGTTTCACCAATGACGATGCCCATGCCGTGGTCGATAAAGAACCGACGCCCGACCTTGGCCCCCGGATGAATCTCGATACCGGTCAACCAGCGACCAAAGTTCGACACCAGCCGCGCCAGCCACTTCAGCTCGGCGCGCCATAGGGCCGCCGCCAGCCGATGAATCCAGATGGCGTGCATGCCCGGATAGCAGGTCAGGACTTCGAAGGCGTTGCGCGCTGCCGGATCACGATGGAAAACACTCTGGATATCTTCACGCAAACGCTCGAACATTTTTAATCCTTCCGCTTTAGAAGCTCACCACGGGCCGCTTTTTGGGTTTCCGTGAGGATGCCACGCAATATATTCATTTCCGCCCGGCTGACCGAGCTTCGTCCGTACAACCGACGCAGGCGCGCCATCAAGTGCCGCGGTTTTTCCGGATCGAGGAATTCGATGGCCACCAGGGTCTGCTCCAGGTGCTCATAGAATCGCTCCAGCTCATCCAAGGTCGCCAGCTCGCCACTTTTAGTGGAAGCCACCTCATCCTTCTCGACCTTGCTCGGCTGGCCTTGGGCCGCGAGCCAGGACATGCGCACTTCATAACTCAACACCTGCACCGCGGCCCCGAGGTTCAGCGAACTGAACTCAGGGTCTGATGGGATGTGCACGTGATAATGACATCGCTGCAGCTCTTCGTTGGTCAGGCCGGAATCTTCACGACCGAACACCAGGGCGATTTCGGCGCCCTGCCCGGCTTCCTCGACCACTTTCGTCCCGCATTCGCGCGGATCGAGCAGTGGCCAGGGGATGCGCCGGTCACGGGCGCTGGTGCCGAGCACCAGGTTGCAGCCCACCAGGGCGTCTTCCAGGGTGGCGACAACCTGGGCGTTTTCCAGGATATCCCCGGCGCCGGAAGCCCGGGCATCGGCCTCGTGGTGCGGGAACAACCGTGGTTCAACCAGCACCAGCCGCGACAGGCCCATGTTCTTCATGGCACGCGCAGCCCCGCCGATGTTCCCGGGATGGCTGGTATTGACCAGGACGACACGAATGTTTTGCAGCAAGGGAGGCGCTCTCGAACACAATAAAGGGGAGCCGAATCTTACAGCGCCTACTACCGTTAAGCTATGAAAGCGAACGTCGTCCTTCACCTGTAGAAACTTTCTGATAGAATGCCCGGCTTTCTTTAACAACCTTAGGTGACACATCCATGCAGCCCATGCTGAATATCGCGCTGCGCGCCGCCCGCAGCGCCAGTGAATTGATCTTCCGCTCCATCGAGCGCCTGGATACCATCAAGGTCGACGAAAAAGACGCCAAGGATTACGTATCTGAGGTGGATCGCGCCGCCGAGCAGAAAATCATCGACGCGCTGCGCAAGGCCTACCCGAATCACTCGATCATGGGTGAAGAAACCGGCATGCACGCCGGCACCGGTATCGAAGGCGAAGAGTACCTGTGGATCATCGATCCACTGGACGGCACCACCAACTTCCTGCGCGGCATCCCGCACTTTGCAGTCAGCATTGCCTGCAAATACCGTGGCCGCCTGGAACACGCAGTGGTTCTGGACCCGGTTCGCCAGGAAGAATTCACCGCCAGCCGTGGTCGCGGCGCCCAACTGAACGGTCGTCGCCTGCGCGTCAGCGGCCGCACCAGCCTGGACGGCGCCCTGCTGGGCACCGGCTTCCCGTTCCGTGATGACCAGATGGACAACCTCGACAACTACCTGGGCATGTTCCGCGCCCTGGTTGGCCAGACCGCCGGCATCCGCCGCGCCGGTTCGGCGAGCCTGGACCTGGCCTACGTGGCTGCCGGCCGTTTCGATGCGTTCTGGGAATCGGGCCTGTCCGAGTGGGACATGGCTGCAGGCGCCCTGCTGATTCAGGAAGCAGGCGGTTTGGTGAGCGACTTCACCGGCGGCCACGACTTCCTTGAAAAAGGCCACATCGTTGCCGGCAACACCAAGTGCTTCAAGGCAGTGCTGACGGCGATCCAGCCGCACCTGCCAGCCTCGCTGAAGCGCTAAGCTTCCAGCGACAAAAAAAGGCACCCCTCGGGGTGCTTTTTTATGCCCGGAACTTCACTCTTCAATTCACCACATACCCCTGTGGGAGCGGGCTTGCCCGCGAAGGCGGAGTGTCAGTCAGCGTCAATGCTTAATGAAATAACGCATAGCTGGCAAGCCCGCACACAGAGCGCGGTGGCTACCCAGCCACCCGTACAAACCCCGACTTCAGCCCAAACACCTCGACGCCGTGCGCAACAGACCGTCCCACCGTCACCGCGACACGCTGAGACAGCTGATTGTCGCCTTCCCGGTACTCGACGAAAAAGGCGCCCGCCTCTTCCTGGATTGCCCCCGGCGCCACCACGATCGCGCGGTCATTGCTGTAAGTGACAATGTGCAGGCGAGCGCTCATGCCCAGGCGTATCTCATGCTGACGGTCCGTTGCAATCGGGCTGATCGACAGGCTGATCGGGAACTGTGCAGCGCTGCCCGGATCATCGTCGGGCAATGCTATGCGGCTGACCACATCGACCACACCACTGAGTCGCTGACCAAAACCGTCACCCTCGATGTCTACTGCCTGCCCCGGCTGCAACTGGTTGACGTCCAGTTCGGACACCCTGCTGGCAATCTTTAACTGCTCAAGGTTGGCCAGGCCAAACATCGGCTGGCCTTTACCGACCTTACTACCGGCGTGCACGGAAGCGCCCGCGCCGGTTGAATCAGAATCGACCCCTATCGGCACGATCACACCGGCAAACGGCGCGCGGACGGTTTGCTCATCAAGCAACTTGCGCACAGCGTCATACTTGACCGTGGCATTACTCAACTCCATCTCGGCGATTTGCAGGAACTCACCCTCACCCTGCTCCAAGACTTGCTCGCGGTCCTCCCTGGCCGCCGCCAGGCCAATATCCAATGCCTGCACCTGTTGTTCGAGATCGTCCACTTCACTGCGCGAGATAATCCCACGCTCGAACAGGGTTCGGCTTTCAGTCAGTTTGCGTTGTGCATTACCCAGGGCCATTTGCGCAGCGCTCACGGCACGACGCGCACGCATCATCTGACTGCCGTTGCTCCAGTTTCGAAGCTCGGCTGCGGCACGCTGAGCCTTCAGTTTTGCCGCCAGCGCATCACGCAACTGCGTCTCGATCAATGCAGGGTCCATTTCCACCAGCACCTGACCGGCCTCGACCCGTGCTCCAGGCTCAACCAGGTAGCGCTTGATATCGCCCTCGAACGGCGCGGCCAGCGTGATGACCTGCTGCGGCTCAATCTTGCCGAGCAGGCCGATGCGCACCTTCAGCGGTGCTTCGCTGACCGCCAGCCACTGCTCGGCGGGCGCCTCGGCAACGTCTGATTGCAGGTAACCGCCAATCATCACGCCAACAAGACTCAATACCAGCGCCAGCACGATGCCCTGGTGCAGGCGCTTGCGTTGAAGGGAGGTTTTTTCAGTAGTCATTGAGTGCGATGTCCCAGCTTTCCAGAGTCATGCCCAACACCTGATCCAGCTGTGTCTGGGCATTGAGGTAGGCGATTCGAGCGTTGAGCAACGCGTTTTCACTGTTGCGCAAGTCGCTCTCGTAACTCAGCACCTGAAAGTTGCTGGAGCGTCCGACATTCAGCTTTTCGTGCTCGATCGCCAGCTTGCGCGTTGCCAGTTCGTGAGAGCGCTGGGCGATTTCATACTGCCGCCATCGCGTGCCCAGATCGCGGACCACGTCGCTAACGTCGCGCTCCAGTGCTTGATGGGCATCTTCAAGCAGCAATGCCTGGGTCTCCACGCCAACCTGAGCATTGACCCTGGACTGGCGCGAGGCAAGATCACCGACAGGGATCTGTAGGTGCACGCCAGCATAACTTTCCCAACTACGCGCCGACGTGCTGGTGCGTTCAAACCGGTCGCGCACCTGATTCGCCCCCGCCACCAGCGAAACGTCCCAGCGGGCCTGGTCCTTGGCAACCACCAGGTTGAGGTCCGCCTGCTGACTGCCCAGCAGCGTTGCCAGGTAGCGCGGCTGCTGGGCCCGGGCTAAACGCAGCGCGTCAATTTTGTCGATGTTGATCCGTGACACTTGCAGGGTTTCACTGGCATGAATCGGCGTCGACAAGTCGAGCGCCAACAAACGCAACAATGACAAGCGATCGGTATCCAGCTGGTTCTGCGCCTCTTCGACCTGTAGCTCCTGAGAGGCGATATCGGCTTCGGTCTGCACCGCGTCAAACGCAGCCATGCGCCCCGCGTCGATCAGCGCATTGTTCACGGCCAGCAACTGCCGGGCTCGCTCCAGCGCTTGCCGGGCAATGGTCAACTGCTCCTGGGACCTGAGCAACTGACGATAAGTGCTGATGATCTCGCTGATGGTGGACGACACGCTGCTCTTGAGGTTAAGGCGGTTGGCCTGCTCATTGAGCTGTGCCAGGCGTACGGGCGCGGTGGTGACCTCGCGGCCGGCACCGCGCAGCAAGGGCTGGATAATCGCCAGGTCCAGACCGTCGCTCCGATAGCGTCCGGAACCCAGACCACTCCCCTGCTCCTGCTTCCAGCCCAGGGTTGTGCGGGTCCCGTATTCACTCAACCAGTCGGTGGTCGGGCCCATCGTGGCGGTTTGCTTGCGGTCACTGGAGCCTTTGGCGCTCGTGTAGTTGGCGTTAAGGGTCAGCTTTGGCTTGAATGTATCCTCCGACACCCGCAGGTCAAATTTTTGCGCCACCCGCTGCAAATAAGCACTACGGATCTCGCGATTGCTGCGCAGGCCCAGGTACACCGCGTCGGCCAAGGTCAATTCAGTTGCCTGCTTGCCCAACATGAACGCGCTGGCGCTGGCACCCTGCACCGTAGGATGGGATACCTGATCAACAATGTTGGCCAGGCTGTGCTGACTGGCCGAGCACAGAAGAACAAGGGCCAACGGACGCCAGTTATTCATCGCGCAGTGCCTCCACCGGTTGCAAGCGCGCGGCTGAAAGTGCCGGGTAGAGGCCGAAGAACAAACCGACCAACAAGGTGCTGGCGCTACCGAGCAACACTGCAGCAGGTGACAGGTAGAACTCCCAGCCGACCACGCTGGCATGAACCCAGGCACCGACGACGCCGAGCACCACCCCCAGCAGGGCGCCCGCGGCGGTCAACGCCATGGCTTCGAGCAGGAACAGATTGCGGATATCGACGCGGCGCGCACCCAGGGCAATACGTACACCGATCTCCCGCCGGCGCTGCGAGACATTCATCAGCATCACATTCATGATGCCCACCCCCGCGCCGATCAGTGAAGTGATGCCCAGGGCCATCAGCAGATACGCAAAGGTACGCGTCTGGTTTTTCATCCCTTCGATGATTTGCTCAGGCACTTCGACCTGTATTTGCTGACCGGGAAACTGCAACTGCAGGGCTGGTGTAAGCTGCTCGGCGGCGCGGGCAACATCCTGCCCGGGCGCCACGCGAGCAATAATGTTGCTGATGTCTGCGGACTGCCCCAGACGCACCAAACCCTGGAACGACAGGAAAAGGGTTCGGTCTACCGACACCGGGACAATAGGCGAAACCAGCTGACGCTGCACAATGCCAATCACCGTAAACAGGTAGCCATCCAGCTGGACCTGGTCGCCCGTTCCAACAGGGTGGTCGGCGGTACCCAGGTCCCGGGCGAGCCGATGCCCGAGCACGACCAAGGTTTCAGCCTCATCAAACCGTGAGAAAAAACGACCCTCGTCCATAAGCATGCGCATGGTGGCGGCAAATTCCGGAGTGACGGCGGCCAGTGACGCGTATTGCCTGCGACCGTCGAACGCCACTTCCTTGCCGCTAGACGAGATGGGCGCAATGAAGGTGAGCGTGGGCACCGCAGCTCGCAGCGCCTGCACATTTAAGTCGGGACGCACCGCTTGTGTCGAGTCCGCGCGGGCAAGGCTCACACTGAGCATATCGACCCCCATTTCCTTGAAGATTGCGACGGCATTTTCCGCGGCGTTATGACCGAGGTTGATCATCGCCACCACCGAAGCGCTGCCAATGGCGATACCCAGCAACGCCAGGAATGAACGACGGCTGTGGGTCTGCAAACTGAAGAGTGCGTCGCGCAACAACTGGCGGTAGCTCAGGTGAGTATTCAATGCGAAGTGCATGGGCGCCCTGCTTCACTGACCGAGCCGTTCTCGACCAGGATCTGGCGGCTCATCTGCGCAGCGATTGACGGCGCATGCGTGACCACCACCAGCGTGGTTTGCTGCTCGCGATTGATCGTCAGCAACAGGTCGATGATTTCCTGGGCAGTATCGGTGTCGAGGTTGCCCGTGGGTTCATCGGCAAGAATCAGTCGCGGCTCACCGACCAACGCCCGGGCGATGGCCACGCGCTGGCGCTGCCCACCGGACAGGTCGGCAGGGCGAAAATGACTGCGCTGTGTCAGCCCCACCAAATCGAGTAGATGCTGAGCCCGCTCCAACGCCTCGCGCCGCGGTACGCCACGATAGTTCAGGGGCAGCGCGACATTTTCCAGCGCCGTGAAGTGCGCCAGTAAATTAAAGCTCTGGAAGACGAAGCCAATTTGTTGGTTGCGCAGGGCCGCCAGTTGCGAGTGATTCAAATCAGCCACTCGTTGATTGGCGATAAAGTAGTCTCCGCTATCGGGTAAATCCAGCAGGCCTAGAATATTCAACAAAGTGCTTTTGCCCGACCCCGACGAGCCTAGAATCGCGCAACTTGCTCCTAACTGTATCTTCAAAGAGATACTCTCGAGGATGTTATGGGCCTGGCCACCGCGCCAGTATTGTCTGCTAATACCGCTGAGCACGATAAATGCTTGGCGGTCATCGGGGGCAAAAGCAATGGGAGACATGTTCATCTTGGGGGAGTTGAACCGAGGGAGTCAAAAGCATGAGGCGTCCATGACAGCTCGGACGCCGATCATTTAAGCGCGCCTCACCACAGGTGAAGCCCACTGCGTTGGATGAGTGCTTATTTACGGAGTAGTACAGTGGTGCTACATGTAGCGTCATTGACGAGAAAATGCAGGCAGTTGGATCTTACGACGCCATAATTAAAATGCGAGAAAGATCGGGGCACGCATAGTGAACATACCCCTTACCAAGCAAGAAAAACATTAATTGGGCACATGGAATCTTAGATCACACCATGGGTCCGGGCCCGCTTTATCAAAAGTAAATATGGCTCTAAGTAATACAGAGGGCGTCACTCCCTGAGTCGCACGCACAGTAGCACTTACATCTGTAAAGTTGAGCTGCCCATCCTGCTTCATAGAATCTGGCGATTTAGTTTCGGCGGAATTATTTCCAGCCTCTACAATGGATAAATCCAAATTAGCTTTATTCCCGCCTTTCTGCCCATTACTTTTTGTAATCCTATATTGATGAAGAGTAACTGTCCATTCTTGATAATCACCCACAGCCCTCAATACAGCAAGCGCCTTTACCCAACCAGAGAAATTCCCAACACTGCATGTACCTTCCACTGTTTTATTGATAATCAAACCGTTATCGGGAGCAGCTTGAGCGGACACTGAAAAAAACGTCAGGCATGCAACTGAAGCCCCGACACACAACGTTTTTCTAGCAAAATTAAACATCACTCCCTCCATAGAAAATCAGAAAAATCCATTTCACCACCCGAGCGCATTAATAACTTTCAGCATAAAAATCAAGCCCAGGCAAGAATGGCTACTTATCTATTCTTGTCAGCATGGTTATTTAACGCCTAAAAACAATATTAATGACAAAAAAAACTACAACAATAGGAATTTTCCTATATTGATTTGAGCACTCCGAACTTTTCGCCATGACAGTATAGAAAAGCATCCTTCCAAGACTGTATGAATACCTAGCTTTCTGCGAATGCGTCACAAGAAAATTCCCCGTATCGAAAGACACGCAGCATTTTTCGTTATGGCTTACACCCAAGGAGCGTCTTGCAGTGGGGCAAGCTTATTTCCGGTCTCGACTTGGCGGCGATCGATGTCGAGCATATGTTCATTTTGGGAATGATCGAATTAGAGGAGTCAACATGATGAGGCTCCACGACAAATCGGTGCCACCGGGATAAGAGGCATTGCCAAAATAGCGGGCGCAAAAAAGCACCCCGCAGGGCGCTTTTTGATAAAACGGTCGGCGCTTACTGAGCCGGTTCGTTCTGTGACAGCACCAGCTTGCCTTCCTTATCCACCGGAATCTGGTTGCCCGGATCGCGATCCATCCGCACCTTGCCTTCCTTGCCGTCCAGCGAATAACGGACGTCGTAGCCTACGACCTTGTCGCTGATGTCATTCACCGTGTTACAGCGAGTCTGGGTGGTGGTATAGGTATCGCGGTTCTGCATACCTTCCTGCACTTTGTTACCGGCATAACCGCCGCCCACGGCGCCAGCTACGGTGGCGATCTTCTTGCCGGTGCCGCCGCCGACCTGATTACCCAGCAAACCACCGGCCACTGCGCCAATGGCGGTACCGAGGATCTGATGTTGATCCTTGACCGGCGCCTGGCGGGTCACGGCCACGTCCTTGCACACTTCACGTGGCGTCTTGATCTGTTTCTTGACCGGGTCAACGGCTAGAACTTGCGCATACTCAGGGCCGCTTTTAACCAGGCTGTAGGTGGCAACAGCACCTCCGGCAGTCACACCGACAGCACCCAATACCGCACCAACCAGCAACGACTTGTTCACTTGAACCTCCTGACCATCATAGGCGGGACAACGCCCGCGCTTCTCCCAGCCTTGGAGCATAAAAAAAGGCGCGAGTTCAATACTCGCGCCTTTTAGGCCGACAGCTGGAAGACGAAAGCCGTTATGGGCGGTCGTCGACTTCCTTATCGGTAGCCACTGGAGGAATCAGATCCTCAGTGCTCAGGTTCAGCCAGATCAGCACCACGTTAGCGATGTAGATCGACGAGTAGGTACCCGCCAGAACACCGATAAACAGCGCAATGGAGAAGCCCCACAGGTTGTCACCGCCGAAGAACAACAGCGCCGCAATCGCCAGCAACGTGGAGATCGAAGTAGCCATGGTCCGCAGCAGGGTCTGGGTGGTCGAGATGTTGATGTTCTCGATCAGCGTCGCCTTGCGCAGCACCCGGAAGTTCTCTCGAACCCGGTCGAATACCACGATGGTGTCGTTGAGCGAGTAACCAATGATCGCCAGCACCGCCGCCAGTACCGTCAGGTCGAAGGTGATCTGGAAGAACGACAGGATACCGATGGTCACGATCACGTCGTGGATCAGCGAAACAATGGCGCCGACCGCGAACTTCCACTGAAAGCGGAAGGCCAGGTAGATCAGGATGCCGCCGAGCGCCATCAGCATGCCTAGGCCGCCCTGGTCGCGCAGTTCTTCACCGACCTGCGGGCCGACAAACTCGACTCGCTTGACCGCCGCCGGGTTGTCGCCGCCAACCTTCAGCAGCGCTTCAGCGACCTGATGCCCCAGCTGCGGGTCTTCACCCGGCATCCGCACCAGCAAATCGGTAGTTGCACCGAAGCTCTGCACGATGGCGTCGTGATAACCCGAGGCAACCAGCTGCTCGCGCACCTTGGTGACATCGGCCGGATGCTCGTAGGTCAGCTCGATGAGCGTACCGCCGGTGAAGTCCAGGCCCCAGTTCATGCCCTTGGTCGCAACACTGAACAAGGCCAGCAACGTGAGGAACAATGTGACGCCGAACGCAACGTTGCGAACGCCCATGAAGTTGATTGTACGTAACATGGCAGCCCCTTAAATCCACAACTTCTTGAAGTCACGACCGCCGAAGATCAGGTTGACCATCGCGCGGGTCACCATGATGGCCGTGAACATCGAGGTAAAGATCCCGAGGGACATGGTCACTGCGAAGCCCTTGACCGGGCCTGTGCCCATGGCGAAGAGAATCCCGCCGACCAGCAACGTCGTCAGGTTGGCGTCGAGAATCGCAGTGAATGCCCGGCCGAAGCCTTCGTTGATTGCCCGCTGGATGGTCATGCCCGCCGCAATCTCTTCACGAATCCGCGAGAAGATCAGCACGTTGGCGTCAACCGCCATACCCATGGTCAATACGATACCGGCGATACCCGGCAGGGTCAGCGTAGCACCCAGCAGCGACATCAGCGCCAGCAGCAACACCATGTTCACTGCCAGAGCGACGGTGGCGATGATGCCGAAGAAGCGGTAGATGGCGATGATGAACAGCGAGACAAACAGCATGCCCCACAGCGACGCATCGATACCCTTGGTGATGTTGTCCGCACCCAGGCTCGGGCCGATGGTGCGCTCTTCCGCGAAGTACATCGGGGCAGCCAGGCCACCGGCACGCAGCAGCAGTGCCAGCTCGGAGGACTCGCCCTGGCCGTTCAGGCCGGTGATACGGAACTGAGCACCCAGTGGCGACTGGATGGTCGCCAGGCTGATGATCTTCTTCTCTTCCTTGAAGGTCTGCACCGCCACGTCTTTCTCGACGCCGTCGACCACTTGCTTGGTGTAAGTGGTAACAGGACGCTGCTCGATGAAGATCACCGCCATGCTGCGACCGACATTGTTACGGGTCGCACGGCTCATCAGCTCGCCACCGTGGCCATCCAGGCGGATGTTCACTTCTGGCGTACCTTGCTCGCCGAAGCCAGCCTTGGCGTCAGTCACCTGGTCACCGGTGATGATCAGGCTACGCTCGATCTGTGCCGACGGACGATTGCCTTCACGGAACTCGAACGTTTCCGAAGTGGCTTTCGAAGCGCCCGGCTCTGCAGCCAGACGGAACTCGAGGTTGGCCGTCTTGCCCAGGATACGCTTGGCTTCAGCCGTGTCCTGCACGCCTGGCAGCTCAACCACGATGCGGTTGGCGCCCTGGCGCTGCACGATCGGTTCGGCAACACCCAGCTCGTTGACGCGGTTACGTACCGTGGTCAAGTTCTGCTTGATGGAGTATTCGCGGATTTCCGCCAGCTTGGCCGGGGTCATCGCCAGACGCAGCACCGCCTGACCATTGAGGTCGGCCGGAACAATATCGAAATCGTTGAAGTTCTTGCGGATCAGTGCACGGGCCTGCTCGCGGGCAGCTTCATCAGTGAAACCCAGCTGAATGGCACCGTTGAGTTGCGGCAGGCTGCGATAGCGCAGCTTCTCTTTGCGCAACAGGCTCTTGACGTCGCCTTCGTAGACTTTCAGGCGGGCATCGAGGGCTTTGTCCATGTCCACTTCCAGCAGGAAGTGCACACCACCGGACAAGTCCAGACCCAGCTTCATCGGGTGCGCGCCCAGGCTGCGCAGCCATTGCGGGGTGGTTTGTGCCAGGTTCAGTGCAACGACATAGTCATCACCCAACGCCTTGCGCACAACGTCCTTGGCCGGCAGTTGGTCTTCAGCCTTGACCAGGCGAATCAGACCGCCCTTGCCACCTGCCGTCAGCGAGGTCGCCTTGACGTTGATCCCGGATGCCTTGAGCGCAGCGCTCACTCGATCCAGATCAGCCTGATTGACCTGCAGCGCAGTGCTTGCACCGCTGACCTGAATGGCCGGGTCATCAGGATAAAGATTGGGAGCGGAATAAATCAGACCGACCGCCAGCACCGCCAGGATCAGAATGTATTTCCACAGAGGGTATTTGTTCAGCATCACGCCGCCCGCTTATGACGCGGGGCGCCTTGCGCGCCCCGTCGATTGAGTAGAAGTTGAAACTTAGATCGCTTTGAGCGTGCCTTTTGGCAGCGTGGCGGCGATGGCGCCCTTCTGGAACTTCATTTCGACAGTGTCGGAAACTTCCAGAACCACGAAATCATCAGCCACTTTGGTGATCTTGCCGGCGATGCCGCCGGTGGTCACAACTTCGTCGCCTTTCTGCAGGCTGCTCAGCAGGTTCTTCTGCTCTTTGGCGCGCTTGGCCTGTGGACGCCAGATCATCAGGTAGAAGATGACCAGGAAACCGACCAGGAAAATCCACTCAAAGCCGCCGCCCATTGGGCCTGCAGCAGGTGCAGCAGCGTCAGCCATGGCGTTAGAGATAAAAAAGCTCATTTAGCACTCCAGTTGCAAATGTTGAATCTTGGGGTCAGAAAACTCAGTCCAAAGGCGGAACGGGAAGCCCGCGTTTGGCGTAGAAGGCATCGACAAAGGCGGCCAATGTACCCTGTTGAATAGCCTCGCGCAAACCAGCCATAAGCACCTGGTAATGGCGCAAATTGTGGATGGTATTCAACATGCTACCCAGCATTTCGCCACACTTGTCCAGATGGTGCAGATAAGCACGGGAGAAGTTCTGGCAGGTATAGCAATCGCAGGTCGGATCCAGCGGCGAATCATCATGGCGATGGAACGCGTTGCGGATCTTCAGCACGCCTGTATCAATGAACAGATGCCCATTGCGGGCATTACGGGTTGGCATCACGCAATCGAACATGTCCACACCGCGGCGCACACCCTCAACCAGATCTTCCGGTTTGCCAACGCCCATAAGGTAACGAGGTTTGTCAGCCGGCATCTGGCCCGGCAGATAATCCAGCACCTTGATCATCTCGTGCTTGGGTTCGCCCACCGACAGACCGCCAATGGCCAGGCCATCGAAGCCGATCTTGTCCAGGCCTTCCAGGGAGCGCATGCGCAGGTCCTGGTGCATGCCGCCCTGAACAATCCCGAACAGCGCCGCCGTATTGTCGCCATGGGCATTCTTCGAACGCTGGGCCCAGCGCAACGACAGCTCCATGGAAATGCGCGCGACGTCCTCGTCAGCCGGGTACGGCGTGCATTCGTCGAAAATCATCACGATGTCCGAGCCCAGGTCACGCTGAACCTGCATCGACTCTTCCGGCCCCATGAACACCTTGGCGCCATCCACCGGGGAGGCGAAGGTCACGCCCTCCTCCTTGATCTTGCGCATGGCGCCCAGGCTGAACACCTGGAACCCACCGGAGTCAGTCAGGATCGGGCCTTTCCACTGCATGAAATCGTGCAGGTCGCCGTGCTTCTTGATCACTTCGGTGCCAGGGCGCAGCCACAGGTGAAACGTGTTGCCCAGAATGATTTCCGCGCCGGTGGCGGTGATATCCCGCGGCAGCATGCCCTTCACGGTGCCATACGTGCCCACCGGCATGAACGCCGGGGTCTCGACGGTACCGCGCGGGAAGGTCAGGCGACCGCGACGAGCCTTGCCGTCTGTGGCAAGCAACTCAAACGACATACGACTTTGGCGACTCATTCTTTGTCCTCAGGGCCACGTGGTGCGGGGTTACGGGTGATAAACATCGCATCACCGTAGCTGAAAAAACGATATTCATGCTCCACGGCGGCTTTATAAGCGGCCATGGCTTCGGGATAACCGGCGAACGCCGAAACCAGCATCAACAGCGTGGATTCGGGCAAATGGAAGTTGGTGACCAGGGCATCGACCACATGAAACGGCCGCCCGGGGTAGATAAAGATGTCGGTATCGCCACTGAACGGCTTGAGCACGCCATCACGCGCGGCACTTTCCAGGGAACGCACGCTGGTGGTCCCCACCGCCACTACCCGCCCACCGCGAGCGCGACAGGCCGCCACCGCATCCACCACATCCTGGCCGACTTCCAGCCATTCAGTGTGCATGTGGTGATCTTCGATCTTCTCGACGCGCACCGGCTGGAACGTGCCCGCACCCACGTGCAGGGTCACGAACGCGGTCTCGACGCCCTTGGCGGCAATCGCCTCCAGCAGCGGCTGATCAAAATGCAGCCCCGCCGTCGGCGCCGCCACCGCACCCAAGCGCTCGGCGTACACCGTCTGATAACGCTCGCGATCCGAGCCTTCATCCGGGCGGTCTATATAAGGAGGCAACGGCATGTGGCCGACACGGTCCAGCAGGGGCAACACCTCTTCACTAAACCCCAGCTCGAACAACGCATCATGACGGGCCAACATCTCGGCCTCGCCACCGCCGTCGATGAGGATCTTCGACCCCGGCTTGGGCGACTTGCTGGACCGCACATGGGCCAGCACGCGATGACTGTCGAGCACCCGCTCAACCAGAATCTCCAGCTTGCCGCCGGAAGCTTTCTGGCCAAACAGCCGCGCCGGAATCACCCGGGTATTGTTGAACACCATCAAGTCGCCTGGGCGTAAATGCTCAAGCAAATCAGTGAATTGACGGTGTGCCAGGGCGCCGCTGACCCCATCAAGGGTCAACAGGCGACTGTTGCGACGCTCAGCCAAAGGATGGCGAGCAATCAGCGAATCAGGGAGCTCGAAAGTAAAGTCAGCAACGCGCATGATGGGGTTCGTCTAGCAGGGCCGGGAAGTCTAGCGGAAATATCAAAAATTCTCCATGAAACGTGATTGACCAACGGTAATCTCATCTCTATACTTCGCCGCCATTGAGCCCTGATGGCGGAATTGGTAGACGCGGCGGATTCAAAATCCGTTTTCGCAAGAAGTGGGAGTTCGAGTCTCCCTCGGGGCACCATGTATATATGTCCAGCGGTCCCTACCAGACCCTGAACACCAGAGAAACCGGCCTTGCAGCCGGTTTTTTTGTGTCTACGATTCCCAGCGGTTCCCTTGTAAGCCCAGTTTTATGTGAGTAGATTTGTGAGTAGATCGAGTTCGGTCCATATTTCTACTCACATTTTGGCCGCCAAGAGGCAACCGCCGTGGCTCTCACCGACACCGCTGCTCGCACTGCCAAGCCCCGCGAAAAACTCTACCGACTGACCGACGCTGCAGGCTTGTGCCTGGAAGTCACCCCCAGTGGCTCGAAGCTCTGGAGATTCCGCTACCGCTTCGGCGGCAAAGCGAAAATGATGGGGCTGGGTGCTTACCCCGCCGTCACCTTGGCCAAGGCCAGGGAGCGCCGCGAGGATGCCCGCCGTCTGCTGGCCGATGGCATCGACCCCACCACGCACAAGCAGGAAGAAAAGCGCGCCCAAGCCGCACACGTCCACACCTTCGAAGAACTGGCCCGCGAGTGGTACGCCTACAACTCGCCACGCTGGGCACCCGCCACTGCCGCCAAGGCGCTCCAATACCTGGAGGGTGACATTCTGTCGGTCATAGGCCAGCGTCCGCTACAAGAGATCACCCGGCCCGAGCTGGTCGCCCTGGTGCGCAAAGTAGAGACCCGAGGCGCGCTCAACGTCGCAGGAAAGGTTCGTCAGTGGCTGAGTCAGATATTCCGCTACGGCTTGGCCAAGGGGTCGGTTGTATCCAATCCAGCCACCGACTTGGACGTGGTCGCCGCTATCGCCCCGAGGACGAAGCACCACCCACACGTTCCTCTGTCGGAGATTCCTACCCTGCTGGCCAAGCTGGAGGCGAGCAAGTGCGACCCGATGACGGCGATGGCTGTCCGTCTGCTGCTGATGACGGGCGTTCGCCCGGGCGAGTTACGTCATGCGCCTTGGGAAGAGATAGATCTTGAGTCCGCTACCTGGACGATACCTGCAGTGCGGATGAAAGCCCGCCGGCCGCACATCGTTCCACTGCCTACGCAGGCTGTAGCGGTTTTCCTCAAGCTGAGGGAAATGACCGGCAGCTACCCCATCGCGTTCCCTGGTCGAAATAACCGCGAACGTCCGCAGTCGGAGAACACCGTGAACAAGGCCCTGCACCAGATCGGCTACGAAGGTCGGCAGACCGGCCACGGGTTCCGCCACCTGCTGAGTACCGAGCTGAACAGCCGCGGCTATAACCGGGACTGGATCGAGCGCCAGCTTGCCCACGGCGACCAGGACGAGATCCGTGATACCTATAACCACGCTCATTACCTTCCGCAACGTCGCCAGATGATGCAAGAATGGGCTGACTCAGTAGAGGCGCTATGCACTGGCGCGAATGTAGTAGCGATCAGGAGCGTAAAAAGTTGAGTAAGCTTTGCCATTATCTACGGCATATCGACTTGAAAGCAGTTTACGAGCAACTGCAGGATTACACGCCCTTTTGGAGTGGTGAGGCTCCCTTAGCGAATATCCAGCCACAGTTCCGTGATACGTTGGCTGAATGGTTTGATGGTATTGCAGAGGCTGTTTTTGACGACTTATTTGGTAAGGCCTGGGAAGAATTTCGGCCAATCGATGTCGCAATTGAAGTGGGAGACTTCATAGAGCGCTCACTTGACGAACTAGAAATTAATTACGCACTCGAAACAGGAACTTTCAAATCAGACCCATCTGAAGAAGAGGAAGTAGATACTTGCGACAGACTCTTGCCTCATGCCGGCGAATCCACGAGAGAGGTGCTAGATACTTTTTCGGTAATGGCTCTAACAAAGTCGTACGAAAGCGCCGACTATTGGCAGCTAAGTGGTCTGCTTATTTATCAGTACGACTACCTATGCTGGCTTTACAAGGAAGGATCTTTTAACGAAGCCTTCGAAATGTGTGAATACATCGCGCGGACAAGATGCAAAATTCAGAACATTATCTCTGTTGGATTCGATAAAAAATATAGCGCGACGGCGGCATCCCAGCGAGCAAAAAAAGCTGCAACACAACGCCATGCCCCAAGTAACGAAATAAAAGTAAAACTACTAGCAGAATGGGATAGGGATTCCGGTGAGTACAAGAGTCGCGCGGACTTTTGTCGCGTCGTCGGGCGCATTTCAGGGATCAAAGAACGGACGCTTGGCGAATGGATCGCCAGACACGAAAAAAGTAAGTGACCTTAGTACGGCCTGCACGGCAAACCGTACAGTATGCCTCGCAAACTGTACGGTCTGCACCGCACGCCGGACTGCCACTAAATGCCCTTCACCTGCAACATCCCTAGCCATCCCCAGCATGCCTTAGGAGGCGTACGGAATGGCTACTCAAGAACCTCGCCGCTTTATCCGAATCAAAGAAGTCCTGTCGATCACTTCCCTAAGTCAATCGGAGCTGTATCGCCGCATCAAGGCCGGTACGTTTCCTGCTCAGGTGAAACTAGCTCCAGGCCATGTCGTTTGGGTGCAATCCGAGGTCGATACCTGGGTAGCTGAGCGTATTGCCGAAGCACGCGCAGAGGCTGCGTAATGGGTGCCTTTTCTCCCATTCGTGCCCTTTTTTCCCATTCGTGCCCTACCCCAAGGCTGGGCACGAGTGAGGGCACGAAGGCACGAATGAAGAAAATTACGGTTGCCACTGGCAGCTTTGACAGCTATCGTTCGTCTGTCGCTGCCAAATCAGCGACCCGGGTGTGGAAGCCTGGCCAGCATGAGGAGCACAAGCTCCACCTCTCAGCGCGGAGTTTTTTTTCGCCTGTAATTTATGGTGGTGCTGTGCGGGGCACATTCGTGTGCGCCGGGTTCCTTTTGCCCCGGTCTTCCACACCCGTACAGCGCTACCGCCTTTCATGTGGAAGTGAAGTCGGTAGCTCCTCAGCAAAAGGAGCGTTACCAATGCAGTTTCCCCCTATCCAAAATCCGTCCGTAATTCTCAGCAAAGCCGCCGCGCACCGAGCTATGGCGATGGCCGCACTCCGGGCCGATTCCAGTCTCAGCACTCGCTTGAAACGCTACAACCACCACATGGATCAAGTCCGCGCCCTGGAAGCTCAAGGGGGTGCCTTGTGAAAACCAGTACAACCCTCAGACTTGGCCGGGCTCAATATCGGCAACTTGCAGAACTATCGAAGGAGGCGGGTTGCTGCCTTGCGATTGGAACCAATGAAGAGTTGGTAGGTAACTGGGGCATGTTCAATCCTTTTGCTCAGGCTGTGCATCCGGATGCGTCTGCCAATGATCTGTCCTTGGAAGAGCGTGTTGTGATCCTGATCGCAGCAGAAGTTGAAGCTGGAGTTATGCGTGGTGTTCAGCGCCCAGAAATTGACTGGTCTCAGCTCGAAGACCATGAGATCCACAAGTTCATCGTAATGCACGAAATCGGCCACTACCGCGATAATCACTACGGGTTCGACACGTTCGGGATTAGCGATCCAGAGGCTCGTGTCGAATGCCAGAAAGCTATCGGTGCTGTGAACGAGATATTGGCTGATCGCTATGCTTGGAACGCTATTCGTCCTGGAGAGCCTGTACCTTTGTGCGAAAGCGGCAAACGGATGCAGGAGTCGATGGCTAAATCAATGGCACTATTAGATAAGTATGTGCCACGCATTCGCCGAGCCCCCCGCTCTTTGCCATCCGGTCAATACGCATATGTCCCGCGCTCAATGTTAATGACTGACTCAAACGTCGCTTTCGTTGGGAGCAATGTATCTTCTGAGTTAGTGGATCACGCTCGTAATCGCCGCCGTGCTTATCGCCGCGATACTCGCGTAAGGGGTTAACCATGACTATTCAAAGCGGCGCATATGTGCCGGCTGGATCGGCTTGCCTGGATAAAGTTCTTAGCTGCCTCGACAAAGTTAAACCGACTGGTGCTAATAGATGGAAAGCCTGTTGCCCAGCTCATAATGACAAGAGCCCGAGTTTGGTAATTACTGAAACTTCTGAGGGAACTGTCCTGCTCAAGTGTTGGGCCGGCTGTACCGCTCAAAACATTGTTTCTGCAATTGGCTTGGAACTACGTGATTTATTCCCCGGTGAGAAACGAGAACGCCGCGGGCCCAGCGCGGCCGCCATCAAACATGAGCGCGCCGTTTACTTGATCGGTAAGTCACTGCTCGATGACGGCAAGTTATCTGGCGACGATCTGCAGCGCTTCAACCTCGCTAGACAGCGCCTGGGGGTCAAATGAGCAACAAGGACCGATTTGCAGAACAGTGGGCCAATACTGTCACGCCACTCCAGGTGGTCCCCTCCGTATGGAAGGTGAACGCTGTCAGCGCGGCGGATATCAAGCCTGTGGCGATTCGCTGGCTATGGCCAGGCTGGTTGGCTAAGGGAAAGCTGCACATCCTCGCGGGTGCTGGTGGTACCGGGAAAACCACGCTGCTGATTAGCTTGATCGCAACCATCACCACTGGCGGGCGCTGGCCAGACGGTGAAGTTTGCCAGGAGCGCGGCAACGTTCTGATCTGGTCGAGCGAAGACGACCCGGCAGACACCCTAGTGCCACGTCTGATCGCCGCCGGCGCTGACGTGAACCGGGTTCACATCATCCAGGGGCGCCTGAATGCTCAAGGTGAAGCTGACCCTTTCGACCCATCAAACGATATCGGCTTACTGCGTGACACGGTGCTCCAGTTGGGCGGCGTGTCACTGCTGATGCTCGATCCGGTGGTCAGCGCCGTGAAAGGGGATATGCACAAGGCCAATGACGTTCGCCGCGGCTTGCAAGGCGTGGTGGACTTCGCCGAGGCCAATCTCTGCGCCGTGGTCGGTATCAGCCACTTCGCCAAGGGCGGTGCGGGCTCCTCGCCGGCTGATCGGGTGATCGGCTCGCAAGCCTTCTCGGCACTCGCCCGTACAGTGCTGGTCGCCGCCAAACAGCAAGATTCTGACGCACGGGTGTTGGCGCGGGCCAAATCAAACATCGGCACCGATGAGGGCGGCGTCTCCTACACCATCGAGCCTTGCACCATCGACGGCGGCATTGAAACGACGCACGTTGCGTGGGGCGATCTGATCGAGGGATCAGCCAGAGAGATTCTGGGGGACGTTGAGGGCTCAGACGATGACGGCCGCATGGATGACGATGATCCGTCAGAAGCGCTCCGCCGCATTCTCAAAGACGGCGCTATGACCGGCAAGCAGGTTAAAAGCTTGATGACAGAGAACGGGTACAGCGCAAAGCAGACCCGCACCGCTCGCGAAAAACTTTCGATAGTGACCGTCCGGGAAGGGTTCGGAAAGGACATTAGAACTCTCTGGTCATTGCCTCAGGCTGCCGGACCTTATGTGGCTTTTCCTCCACTCGTGCCCTCGAGCCCTCACTCGTGCCCAGCCTTGGGCATGGGCACGAATGAGGAAAAAGGGCACGAATGGAGTAAGTACCTAACAGGGCCACTGCCGGATGGCACCTGCTTGCCCAACTTGGACGACGACACGGAGGAAGTCTGATGGCTGCTCTCGCCTACCTGCTCAATCTCGGGTTTGCGGCGAAATTGAGCGGCAAGCGTATCCGGGTATCACCCGCAAGCAAGCTCGACGACCGGGTCCGCACCTACATCAAAAACCACCGGCTGGAGCTGATCGCCGAGCTGGCTTCGAATGACGGTATCGAGCGCCGGTGCCATTGGCCGGTCATGCGCGACGGTAAACCGCTCTGCACCATGATCGGTGAGCCAATGACACGAGCGGAAGCCCTCGATGTGATCCGCTGGCGCTGGCCGGACGCTGACCTTGCACACGGTGATCGGGGGTGAATGGGTGTCGTTCCTCGAAACGACACCCGCCATTGGCAGATGAACGCCAGCCATTTTCGGGAGCTTGGGATTCATCCTGCGCAGAAAGTGCGCACGTAGGAGTGGAGCCGATCTGCGCCATCGGGAGCGCCCTCAGTTTTGAGGACACCCCACGACGGTGCGCGGCACGGGCTTTAACGTTAACCACCCGTTAGCGCGGCATCTACCTCCAAAGAGATGCATCCAAAACTGGCCACATCGCCCCTGTGGGGGCGAACGAAATCAGAGGTAACGGTGCGAGCGTTACCTGGCCGTTAGCTGACCGGAGATGCGCTCAGATGTGAGCACATCTGCTCACATCTCGATGGCTCAGATTTGAGCCGCACGTACTTGGAGATTTGGACATGAGTACCCTGTATATCGCCTTCACGGACAGCGAAATTCGCAAGCAGGCCGGTGGGGTCGCACGTCAATTGCGAGACCCGCGGTTCCCGGAACTGCGCTTCCGTTATTCGACTGCCGACCGCACACGGGGCGCCTGGCACGTGGTGGTGCGCGGCAAGTGGGGCAAGGCTGGGAATTACCCGGGCATCAACGCCAAGCTGATGCAATCCACGCTCCCAGCGATCCTGGCTCGCCGGTCTGCTGACCCGGACGCCACTTCAACCACCACCAGCTGGACCACGGTCGGCGATGCGCTGACCTGGTACGCCGACCGCATGAGCCGCGACCGGGGGTTGTCAGCCAAGCGCAAGGCCAGTGCCCAGTCCGCATTGAAGTGCCACCTGGTGCCACGCCTGCAGGATCTGGCGTTGTCCGGGCTCAACCGTGCCAGCCTCGACCGCCTGCTGATGTGGCCGATGCAAGAGCGCTACGAGCTGTCGTTCGTGCGTTCGGTGTACGGCGTATTAGCGGTGGCATTCCGCCAAGCCACCCGCCTGTCGCTGCTGGGCACCAACCCGATGGCAGACCTTAAATTCACTGACTTTGTGCGGACCCGGATCAAGCCCAAACCCGCCCGTTTACGCGGCGATGACTTGCCGGTGTTGCTGCAGGGGCTTGCCGATCGGATCGAGATGGCGCCGCTGGAGACCATGCTGGCGTTGATGATGCTTTGTCACGGCACCCGACTGGGCGAGACGCGACTCGCTCGCTGGAAGAGTATCAACTTGGCCACGGGCCAATGGTTCATCCCGGCAGCGGACACCAAGACCAAGGTTGAGCACACGCTGCCACTGACCGCGCAAACCTGCGCCCTGATCGAGCGTTATCGCGCCATTCAACAGACCGCTGGGTACGAAGGGCCGTTCCTGTTTCCTGGACGCGCTGGCGGGGCTATCAGCGCAACCTTGGCCAGCACCCTGTTCAAGGTGATGGCCAAGGGCGAATGGTCCAGCCATGACCTGCGCAAGGTGGCGCGTACTGGCTGGATGGATCTGGGCATTGATTACCTGGTGGGCGAGATGTTGTTGAACCACGCCATGAAAGATCTCGATGCCACTTACATCCATACCACCGCTGAGGGCCTGAAACGCCAAGCCCTGCAGACGTGGCACACCCACCTTGAGCAGCACGGGTTAACGCCTCTGCTCAGCAGGACAGGTGCAGGACGGTAAACCGTGACACAGAACGCACAAGCCACGGAATACAAGGCGTCTAGCGCTTTCATATATCCATTACAGGGGAGGAGGTTCATTGATGAGCAGCATTGAAGACGAGATCGCCGCCCGCCTGGCGAGCGCTGGCATTGTCCCTCTCATTGGTGGTTTGGTGCCGGAACCTGCGACCGCCGAGCTGTTGGGTTACGCCCCAAGCTATCTGCGCCGGTTGGCCGCTGACGGCCTAGCACCCTTGCCATTCGTACGTCGCGGCAATCGAAGGTTCTACAAAATCGCCGACATCGTGAGCTTCGCGACGAATACCGCCGCATAACGACGGACTTCACCGAAGACTTGGAATTGTGTGCGCGCATAACGTGGTCGCCATGAACTCACGCCATGCGCTGGGGGAATGCAACGCTTCTTCACGCCCTGCGCTGTCGAGGCGCCCATCACATCCAATGGGACCGCCCAATGACCACCACACACCAGAAAAGCTGGGACAAGCTCAAAGCGTCCTTGGCCGCGAATCAGCAGCCGACCGAGAGTCGGCAGGTGCTGCAAACAATCACCCAAGAGATTACAGAAATGGATCACGACATCGGCCAAGTGGTAACCGCGCTCAAAGCACACAAGGAAACCATCGAGGACCACGGCGAGAAGCAGGGCGAATTCAACGCCCGTCTGCTGGAGCTGGAACAGCGCGCCGTTGCCGGCGGGTTGAAGCCAGCCAACGACCCGAACGCCAAACAAACCAACGTCATCAGTGCTGCAGTAACTGAAACCGAAGGGCTCGGTCACATTCGTGCGGGCCAGAAGTCCACCGGACGCATCACCGTTACGGCCGGCGTCCGTGCGGCGGTGACGAACCCGGGCAAGGGCACCGCAGGCTCCACCAGCTATCCCACAGCGCCGGATCGGGCACCCGGTATCCAGGGCATTCCACAACCTCGCCTCAGCCTCCTGGACGTGCTCCCGATCGTGCCGGTTGAAGGCTCGACTTACGAGTATGTCCAACTCGACGGCTATCTAAGCGGTGCCGCTTACCAGACAAAGGAAGGCGACGAGAAGTCCGAGGGCCAACTGCCGACCAAGCTTTCCCGCGCAGAGATCGCAACCATCGCCACCTGGATCCCGGCGAGCCTGCAAGTTCTCAACGACAACAGCCAGCTCGAACAACAGGTCGGCTTGCTGATGAGCGTCGGTGTCCGGCAGAAGCTCGAGCAAGAGCTGCTCGCGGGCGACGGCGGTGATGGTGAAATCTTGGGCTTCATCGCTCAGGCTCCCGCCGCGGGCATTACCACCGGCAAGCCAGTAGATCGCGTTGGGCTGGCCCTCACTGACCTGAAAGCCCTCGGCTGGAATCCCAATGTGATCGTGATGAATCCACGCGATTGGTTCGCCATCGAGAGTGAGCGGGCTAATACCGCTGACGGTGGCGATGGTCAGTACGTGATCGGTACCCCGCGTGACCCGGCGCCGCCGAGCTTGTGGGGTACGCCAGTCGTGGTGACCATGGGGATGCCGGAGCTCGGTGCGCTGGTCCTGGACACCTCGACCACTGCTCTGCTCGATCGGCAGGAAGTCACAGTCGAAGCCAGCCGACACGATGGCAATAACTTCCGACGCAACCTGGTCACGATCTTGGCCGAGATGCGGGCAGGCCTGGCGGTGTACGCCCCGACATCGATGCGCCTGGTCAGCCTGACCCCAGCTCCGTAACCAATCATTGAGAGCGATGGCGCAACTTTGCGCCATCGCCGAGGCCTCGCCATGTATCAGCAAGCTGAACCCCTGCCTAAGCCCATCCAGCAAGCGCTCAACCAGATCGCACACAGCCGCGCTCTGCTCTATCAAGCGGCGTGCCGCGACAAGATCCGCAAGGAGATTGACGAGCTGTTGAACAGCGGCATGAGCCACCAGGAGGCAATCGAAGCACTCCGGACCAATCCGCCTACGATCGATCCGACTTACTAATCTCGCTCGACGGTGGGGGCGGGTCGAAACCATGGAAGCTTGCGCACAGGACACCGCCCCCGACCGCACGCACAGATTTTTCTCCTCACTCAGGAAAAGTTAAATGCCGTTAACCGACAAAAAGCGACGGTTTGCTGACGCTCTCTTGTCCGGAGTGAGCAAATCACAAGCTGCCATCGATGCTGGCTACAGCGCGAAGACCGCGCCCCAGGCGGGCTCTAAGCTGGCCAAGGACAAAGACGTGACAGCTTACCTGCAGCGATGCCAAGCGACTGGGGAGCTCCCACAAGAAGTTAAGTCGGATAGCAAAAAAGTTAAGTCCGAGGTTAAAAAAGTTAACTCCAATGCGGTCCAGGCAGAGGCCGAAACGTTATTCGATAGCAGGACGCTACTGGAGCGGATCGCACGGGATAACGAAAAGCTCAATCCGGAGCTGGCCGCCAAAATTGCCCTCGGGCTGATGCCCTACGACCACCCCAAAAAGGGCTATGTTGGCAAGAAAGAAGCCAAGGATACCGCCGCGCAGAAGGTGGCCAAAGGCAAGTTCGGGCCGTCAGCCCCGCCACCCATCCATCTGCGCTCGGTCAAATAGGTGAAGCTGGTAGACCATGAAACACCGCCGCGGTCGCGCGTTTACACCGATCCGTTGGAATATTTGATGACAGTCATGAATGACGGCGGGACACCTATGGGTGAAAGACTGTACGTGGCTGCGGCTCTGATGCCTTATTTCCACATCGCCCTCGATACGCCCGAGGGCGCTGAAACAGGCGATTGAACGGCATGGTTGCTCATCTCTGGATTAAGGGATGACTGTTCTACACCGAAGCGCGAAACGGCCCTAGGATTTGACGGAGACCGAATTACCTCGACGCCTTTTGCGGTAAGGCTGATTGAAATATCGAGGGCATTATGTCCCACTTCCTTTGGGCAACCATCTCCTAGCAATCATTCCCTGAAGCTCGCTCATTCAACCATCCTGCCGACTGATCGATCTCCACCTTAAACAAGTGAACCTCAGCAAACGGTCAAAGATGTTAGTGACAAGCGTCTAGCAAATTGGCGCGGTACAGAGATGGATCAGGACGTGGTATAAAACAGACCAGCCGGAGGAGGACTATGTCACGAGCCTCCACCATTAAAGTCATCATAAAAAAAGTCGATCATGCTCTCTGAAAGCGAGTTATTGTAAAAACAATGTCCCACCCCATTTGATAAAAAAATTTAGGACAACCCGCATGAGCAAGTTGGATTTTTTCGACAAACGAATACTGAAACAATTTTGGGGCACTGTTGCAGCTACCGGAGCGTTATTGTCGCTGATTCTGATATTCGTGACGATACCTGAAAAAACAAAAGTACTTGGCGGAGCAACTTGCCTTACGTTTTTAATGCTCATCTATATTTTCTATTGGTTTAGCTCAAAAAATCTTACCGAGGTCGAACTAAAAATAGAAAGCTCAACAGTGATCGTGAAGATGGGAGACATATTCAAGCAGCCCGGTCTAAAGGTGATTGCGTTCAATGAGTACTTTGACACCAAAGTCGACGACATTATAATTTCACACAACTCTCTTAACGGCATTTTCATAAATAGGCATCTCCCCAAGACCCTTAATGATCTTGACAGGCATTTGAATGAGTACCAATTCGAAAAAAACGAAATCTTAGACACTAACGAGAAAAGAGCACTTGGAAAAAAACAAAAATACGACATAGGAACAATATGTGTTTATGAAGAATTTATTCTTGCAGCATTTTCAAAATTCAATGACCGGAATCAAGCGTGCCTAACCATGCCTGAGTATCTCGAATTTTTAATAAAATTCTGGGATAGCGTTAACAGAGTGTATGCGCAGCAAAGCGTTTCAGTCCCAATTTTTGGATCCGGCATAACCCGAATAAAAGAACATCGCAATATTAGCGACGAGGAACTTCTCAAGATAATGTTGTGGACGTTCCGAATTAGCGAAATGAGATTTAAACATCCTGCCAAATTAAGCATAATAATACATAAAGACAAAATAAGTCAGATCAGTTTGCTAGATTTAAAGTCAGCAAGAAATGGACTTTGACTGGAAGAAGTTTGAATATATTTCTACACAGCCGAAGCTCCGACATCTCTTCGACATCTCTTCGACATCGGAGCTTTTTCAGGCCTTACGTAAAAGCGTTTAAATACCAAGGCTATCGTATGTACTTCCCAAGTAATAATGCGGGCCCTTCTTGGTCTTACTATTGAATACCTCAACATATTTATCCAGCGCTAATTGTATTATCGCTGGCTGTAGAGATACTGAAATCGTATAGTAGTCAGCATTGATGAAGGGCGCAGGGATAAACTCCTCTCTTATGAAGCGGCTCCCTCCTTTATTTGCCACTACCACCGGGAGATCAAACTCCATAATGAGTTCTATTTCATGCGCCAAAAATGAACTACCATCACCCCCTTTTCTCCTGGCGTCAGGACTACCAATCAATACGACCTGCTTAGCGTTTTTCATCCTTTCGCGGAGATTACGCTTAATAGTTTCCCTCTGACTGGTATCTCTTGATATAAAAAGGTCATGTGCATCAAAAAAATCGAAATCGATTTTAGTGTTTTGGCGCCAGGCTTCCATAAGCCTATACAAATGAATGTCTTCACTAGTGTGCTGTCTCACAAATAACACTCCTCATGCCTGTGAGGCCATTGCCTCACGGGCTCGCTGTATCTTGTTCAAAATATCTTCCCCCTTGGCGTTCCAGACGTAGCGAGTCGGCTGCGCATTTC
>NZ_JADEVO010000045.1 GCF_017114825.1 Pseudomonas gregormendelii
GTAGAGGTACACTTTTTCAACGCTGGCATTGGGACGCATCATGGTGATGGGCTCCTGAAGAAAATCGGGAGCACAGCATCAGCCGTCAGCTATCCGCTTGGAATGTGGGGTTCACGGAGCGGATACGGCGTAACACCGAGAACGCCGAAACGCTGACCGGAACCGTCAGCACGGTTTCCGAAAAGCGCGGGATCGAGCCCGACTGATCGCTGACTCCCGAGGCGAGCGGCTGGCCGTTGACCTCGAGGTCCAGGGCCACGCCGTTGTAATCAATGGGGGTCTCATTGGGGTTCTGCACACGGATCTTCAGCGCAAACCGTACCTCCATGTCCTGGCCCTGCAGGGGCTCGATGCCGACCACGTTGATGTTGACCGGGTCGCGATTGGGAAAGAGCGCGCAGGCGCTCAGGGAGAGCATCAGCAAGGACAGGATAACGGCGTGGATACTGCGCATGACAGGCTCTCTTCAAGTAAAGGGCTGAACCGCTGCCGACGCAGCCCTCAAGCCGTGTCAGCGGTTCAACTGTGCGACCGCCGCAACGGTTACCGGTTCACCCTTGGCCGCAACATCGGGGTTTTCCATGACCTGGAGGATCGAGGCTTCCGGGTCGAAATCGTCTTCTTCCAGCTCGATGAATTCTTCCGGCAGGAAGATGTTCAGCACGATAGCGCACAACGCGCCGACAGTGATCGGCGATTCGAAGATGTTGTGCAGCGCCATGGGCAACTCGCGCAACACTTCGGGGACGGCCGCGACGCCCAGGCCCATGCCCAGGGAAATCGCCACGATCAACATATTGCGCCGGTGCAGGCCAGCCTCGGCGAGGATCTTGATACCGGCCACCGCCACGGTTCCGAACATCACCAACTCAGCGCCGCCGAGCACTGGCTTGGGCATTAACTGCAACACCGCGCCGATCATCGGGAACAATCCGAGCACTACCAGGAGGCCGGCAATGAAAAACGCGACATAGCGGCTGGCCACGCCAGTGAGCTGAATCACCCCGTTGTTCTGGGCGAAGGTCACCATGGGCATGCTGTTGAACACCGCGGCCATGGCCGAGTTGAGGCCATCGGCAAGCAGGCCGGACTTGATTCGCCGCATGTACACCGGGCCTTTGACCGGTTGCCGGGAAATCATCGAGTTGGCCGTGAGGTCACCGGCCGCTTCCAGCGGCGACACAAGGAAGATCACCGCCACCGGGACGAACGCGACCCAGTCGAAATTGAAACCATATTTGAACGGCACCGGCACGCTCATCAGGGGCACGTCGGGCATGTTCGAGAAACTGACGTCACCCATCATCCAGGCCACGAAATAGCCAAGGGTCAGGCCGATGACGATGGCCCCCAGGCGCAGGAATGGCACGTCGACCCGGTTCAGCACGATGATGGTGCCCAGCACCAGAGCGGCGAGCGCCAGGTGATGGGCACCGCCCAGGTCGGTGGCGCCGAAGCCGCCAGCGATATCGGTCATCGCGACCTTGATCAGCGACAGCCCCATGAGCGTGATGATGGTGCCGGTGACCACCGGGGTGATCAGCATCCGCAGTTTGCCGATGAACTGGCTCAAAACCACTTCAATGAAGGCGGCAAAAAAGCACACGCCGAAGATCGTCGAAAGGATCTCATCGGTGCCGCCGCCACGGGCCTTGACCATGAAACCGGCGCTGAGAATCACGCTGATGAACGAGAAACTGGTGCCTTGCAGGCACAACAACCCGGAACCGATCGGCCCGAAGCGTCGCGCCTGGACGAACGTGCCGAGCCCGGAAACGAACAGCGCCATGCTGATCAGGTAGGGCACTTCGCTTTGCAGGCCCAAGGCGCTGCCCATGATCAGGGTGGGGGTGATGATGCCGACAAAACTCGCCAGAACGTGCTGCAAGGCGGCGAAGACGGTGGCGGTGAGATGAGGGCGATCGTTGAGGCCGTAGATCAGATCGTTGTTGCGCGCAGCAGAGGCTTTTTCGGAGGCGGTCATGGTGATATGCGTGCCAAAAGGCGGGCCGGGTCAGAAAATGGAGGCGCAGGATGCCAGAAAGCTGGGAAAACAGTAACCAAGGGTTACAGAAATCCTGCTGCGGCGCTGCCAGGAACCTCAAGTGCCGGGCTTGAAAGCTGCCAGCAGATCCTCTTCGAACGCCTTTTGCGCATCCCCTGGCGACTGGGCGCGATGGCGGGCGAGCTGGAATGCCACTTCGAAACGGGTTCCATCATGCTGTACCGCGCGTAACAAGCCTTTTTCCTCCCAGCTTCGGGCGTAGTGGCAGGGTAGATAACCGATATGCCGGCCCGACAGAATGAACGCGAGCGTGCCTTCCACTTGCTCCGACCGCGCCGAACAAGGGGTCCCTTGAAAGGGGTCGTCGCGGCGCAGGAAGCGGTAGGGGTGGTCTACGCGATCACTGGCCTGCAGCGTTTGGTCGAGCGGCGCGTCGGTGCTGAAGAGTGGGTGGCCCGGGGCGCAGTACAGCTGCTGGCTCTCCCTGAACAGTTCACGGTAGTCAAACGCGTGCTGCGCCAGGGAGAAATAGCCGATGGCTAGATCCAGGCGTTGTTGCAACAGCAGCCTTTCCATTTCGCCGGGCATCGCGCTGATCAGTTCGATGCGCACCGACTCGTCGCGCTGGCGAAAGCGCCGTATCGCCTCGGCCACCCGTTGCAGCACCGATTGATCGAGCGCTTCGGACAACCCGACTCGCACTTCACCTATCAAGCGCCCGGCCACGCCATTGGATTGATGGCGGAAGGTTTCGATGGACTCGAACAGGGTGCGGATTGCGCCGAGCAGTTCCGCGCCCTTGGGCGTGACGTTAAATCCGCCTTTGCCACGACTGCATAACCGGTAGCCGAGCCGGGTTTCAAGCTTGGCCATCTGCTGACTGATGCTCGACTGGCTCAAGCCAAGTTCGCCTTGGGCGGCACTGAAACCACCGCACTCGACCACGCGTACAAACAAACGCAGAAGCTGCAGGTCCAGGTCGTGAAGTTGGCCAAGCATCAAACATTACTCCGTGATAATGCCAGGATAACAAAGTTGGTATTTTGCCAATGTATCCGACCGCGCATTGTGGCGTCACTCCGTAGATGTCAAACCAAGGAATATGCGATGGACGCCCCAATGCTGAACGATCAAGCCATGACCCGCGACAGCCTCTACGGTACTGCTGCGGAAAGCACCTACGCCGGCATCACCAGTTTCATGCGTCGTCGCTATAGCCGCGACCTGCGCGGAGTCGACGTGGCAGTCAGCGGCGTGCCGTTCGATACCGCAACCAGCAACCGTCCCGGTGCGCGTTTCGGTCCACGGGGCATTCGTGCAGCGTCGGCCGGGATCGCCTGGGAGCGCCACTGGCCGTGGACGTTCGATCCGTTCGACCACCTGGCGGTGGTCGATTTCGGTGATTGCACATTCGACTATGGCGCGCCGCACTCGATACCCCACAGCATCGAGGCCCACGCGGAACATATCCTTGCGGCCGGCAGCGCGATGCTGACCTTTGGTGGCGATCATTTCGTCACCTATCCACTGCTCAAGGCCCATGCGCGTAAACATGGCCCGCTGTCGCTCATCCATTTCGACGCCCACAGCGATACCTGGCCGGACGAGGCGGGCAAGCGGGTCGACCATGGCACGATGTTCTGGCACGCCGCACGCGAGGGCCTGGTGGAACCGTCGCGCTCGGTGCAGATCGGCTTGCGCACGACCAATGACGATGCCATGGGCTTTGCGATACTCGATGCACGCCAGGTGCATCGACGCGGCTGCGAGTCGATCGTCGAGGCCATCCGCGCCCGGGTGGGGGATAATCCGGTGTACCTGACGTTCGATATCGACTGCCTGGATCCGGCATTCGCCCCCGGCACCGGAACCCCCGTATGTGGAGGCTTGAGCACGGTACAGGCGCTGGAAATCCTGGGTGGTTTGCGCGGCATCAATCTGGTGGGCATGGACGTGGTGGAAGTTGCTCCGGCCTACGACAGCGCCGAGATCACTTCCCTGGCAGCAGCGACTTTGGCGATGGAAATGCTTTGCCTGTATGCGGCCAGACACAAGGTCGACCGTTGAAGCAATACCCTGCAGGAGCAAGGCTTGCCCGCGATGGCGATAGTGCGTTCACCAGCGCTTCGCGAGCAAGCCGGTCAAACAGTGGTTCGGTCAGGCGACCGGAATCTTCGGCAGGTCCAGGATCCGGTCGCCGCTGAAGCGCGAAAAGGAGCCCGCCAGGGTTTCATGCGGCACGCCCTTGGGCACGTCGCTCACTTCATCCAGCCGCGCCATTTGCCCGGCATCCAATTCCACCGCCAGCGCCCCCAGGGTCGAGTCCAGCTGTTCACGGGTACGCGAACCCAGGATCGGAATCAACGTGGTCGTCGACTGCCGGGCTTTTTCCCGCAGCCATGCGATCGCCACATGGGTCGGGCTGGCAGCCAGTTCCCCGGCTACGGCGAGCAGCGTATCGAGCAGGGCGGTCTCGCGGGCGCCTTTTTCCGCGTGGATCAGCATGCCCAACTTGGCTGCGCGGTTATCCCCGTCGCTATTGCGGTACTTGCCCGTGAGGAACCCGCCACCCAGGGGCGACCACAAGGTCGCGGCGAGGCCCAGAGCCTCGGCCATTGGCAGCTGCTCACGTTCGGCGCTGCGTTCGGCCAGGCTGTATTCGACCTGGAGTGCGACAATCGGCGCAAACCCGCGAACCTCGGCCAGCAGATCGGCCCGGGCAATGCGCCACGCCGGGAAATTCGACAGCCCCGCGTAGTGAATCTTGCCGGCACGCACCAGGTCGTCAAAACCTCGCAGAATCTCCTCCATTGGCGTGACGCCGTCGCTCATGTGCGCCCAGAACAGGTCAAGACGATCGGTTTTGAGGCGGGTCAGGCTCTCCTCGACAGCCCGGACCATATTCTTGCGATTGTTACCCGTGTGTGAAATGCCGTCTGCCGGAGTGGTACCCAAGGTGTATTTGCTGGCGATGACAAGCCGATCCCGCTCCGGCGCGATGAACTCGCTGAGCATGCTCTCAGACTGCCCGGCCTGATAGCCATTGGCGGTATCGATGAAGTTGCCGCCGGCTTCCAGGTAGCCGTCGAAAATGCGCATGGCCTCCTCGCGCTCCGCGCCGTGACCCCAGCCCGTGCCAAAATTGCCGGCCCCCAGGGCCAGCTCCGAAACGCGCAAGCCGGTTTTACGGCCGAATACTTTGTAGTGCATGGCGGTGACTCCTGGAGCGAGCAGTGCGGCTAGACATGAATGTTGTGCGATATTCGGTTAATATTACGTACGTAATATTAACCGTCAAGGTATTTTTCCACTGGCTGACGGCTAGCGCCCAAGCGCTCATGGCATACTGCCGCGCATGACCATCGACTCGCCGTTAAGCGCCTGGCAGCAGGCCATCGAACAGAAAGGTTTCGTCCAGGACGAAGCCCAGGAACATGCCGTGTGGGCCCTGCAGAAATGCTACGAGGCCCTGCACGAGGGGCGTCCGGGCGTGACCGGTGTCTATCTGTGGGGCCCCGTTGGGCGAGGCAAGACCTGGCTGATGGATCAGTTCTATCAAAGCCTGCGAGTCCCTGCCCGGCGCCAGCATTTCCATCATTTCATGGGCTGGGTGCACCAGCGGTCATTTCAGCTGACCGGTACCGCAGACCCGCTTAAAAGCCTGGCCCGGGAACTCGCCGAAGAAGTTCGGGTGCTGTGCTTCGATGAGCTGTTCGTCAATGACATTGGCGATGCGATCATCCTCGGGCGGTTGTTCCAGGTGATGTTCGAGCAGGGCGTGGTTGTGGTGTGCACTTCCAATCTGCCCCCTGACCAACTGTATGCCGACGGTTTCAACCGCGACCGGTTCGTGCCCGCCATCGAGGCGATCAAACAGCACATGCAGGTCATTGTAGTGGACGGCGCTGAAGACCATCGCCTGCATCCGGGCGCCGGGTTGCAGCGCTACTGGGTTGCAGAGCCCGGGCAGCCCAGTGCCTTGCACGAGGTGTTCCGGACATTGACCCTCGGCCAGTCGGTCTCCAGCGAGCCGATCGCGGTCGGTCACCGCTCGCTGCCGGTGGTACAGGCCAGCAAAAGCGTGCTCTGGTGCCGTTACGCCGACCTGTGCGAGCAACCCTTCGCCGCGATGGACTTCATGGTCCTGTGCGACACTTTCAAGGCTATCCTGTTGAGTGAAGTGCCGAACCTCAGCGCGCAAAAGCGTACCGGACGCATTGCCCGGGGCACTGAAGACGGGGTCGAGCGAGTGGCCGCTGGTGATCGCGAGTTACCTCAGTTGTCGGTGCATGATGACGGCGTGCGTCGATTCATCGCGCTGGTCGACGAATGTTACGATCGCAAGGTGCCGCTCTACCTTGAGGCCCAGGTATCCATGGCCGAGCTTTACACTGAGGGATATCTGGAATTTCCGTTCCGCCGCACCCTCAGTCGCTTGCAGGAAATGCAGCTGCAACGTTTTGCCGAGGTCTGACAACCGGGAGGCGAACCCATGTCTCACACGCTGTCGCATCATCTGCTGACCATGGCTTATCAGAACGCCTGGGCCAATCATCGGCTCGCCAAAGCATGGGGGCGTTTGGCCCCTGTGGAATTGGCGGCACCACGGGTCAGCTTCTTCCCCAGTCTCACAGCCACCTTGAATCACATCCTGACCTGCGACTGGTTCTACGTGGACGCGCTGGAGCGCGAGTTGCGCGGTGACGATCCGCATCCCGATTGCCAGGTGTTCTTCAGCCTGGATGAGCCCTGTACCACGGCTGCCGATCTGCAGCGCGAGCAGGCGCTGGTGGACCGGCGGCTGATCGCTTATTGCGAGCAGATGCGCGATGGCGATCTGGGCAAGATCGTGACCATTGCCCGTGACACGCCGCAGCATGACTGCCGATTGCGCATGCTCTCGCACTTGTTCGAACATCAGATTCACCATCGCGGGCAGGTCCATGCAATGCTCAGCTCAACCTCGGTGCAGCCGCCGCAGCTGGACGAGTTTTTTTGCGTGGGGGAGGCGGGCTTACGGGCTGAGGATTTTGCCGAGCTGGGATGGACCGAGGGATTGATCTGGGGGCATTGATCGGCAGGCTGGTATTCAATGCTTTGGGCGCAAAATGGGCTGCATTGCTGTTGATTTGTGATCGCGCTTGATAGATTCAGCGGCAGTTACTTCACGTGTGATCGAGGATGGAAATGGAATCCGCAGAAATTCTGGTACTTCAGGCCAGCTACACCAATGCCCTGCATGCCGAGGCCATCAGCCTGGTATTGAACCACTATGCAGAAGACCCGATGGGAGGCGGACATTCGCTGCCGGTCGATGTATTGGAAAACCTTGCGGGCGAACTGGCGAAGCGGCCACACGCCTTCAGCGTCCTGGCTTTCGTCAACGGCGAGCCGGCCGGTCTGGTCAATTGCTTTGAGGGTTTTTCGACGTTTGCCTGCAAGCCGCTGGTCAATGTGCACGACGTCGCCGTCGTGAAGAAATTTCGCGGTTTGGGGTTGAGTCAGAAGATGCTGCAAAAGGTCGAGGACATCGCCCGCCAGCGTGGCTGCTGCAAGATCACCCTGGAGGTTCTGGAGGGTAACGCCATTGCCCAGGCGTCCTATGGAAAATTCGGATTTGCCGCCGGGATGTTCGATCCGGCCCACGGTCGCATGCTGTTCTGGACCAAGGCGCTGTAAGACCTGAACCAGGCGAGGCGGGGGAGCAGGCTCCCTCGCCACAGCCTTGAGCTCGTTATGGTTTGTAGTGCTCCGTCATTTGTGCGGTCTGATCGTCCGGAACCCGCACTTGCGGCGCTGGCTGTTGCTGATTCGCCTGCTGACTCAATCGCAAGGTCTCGTAGTAATAGCGCATGCGTTCAGCGCCGCCTTCCGCCCAGGCGGCTGTCGTGCCCAGCATCATCAAACTGGCGAGGATCAGGGTTGTAGATTTCATGGTGTGCCTCCCACTACAGGTTTCGGGTGCCCTTTCTTCCATGAAGCAATGTTGAAAGGGCATTATCCGCCGATTCCGTTAATTGAGAATTAACAGCTTTTAAATCTTCCAATCGAGGCTCAGGGTCACGGTACGCGGGTCGCCCCAGTAGTTGCCGTTATAGAAGCCGACATTCTCGTAGTACTTCTTGTCGAGCAGGTTGTTGACGTTGAGCGACGCCGACAGGTGCTGGTCGAACTCGTAGCGCGACATCAGGTTGACCAGGGTGTAGGCGTCCTGGCTGATGTTGGTGCGCTGGGTGATGATATTGCCTGCAGCGTTGCGCCCCACCGGGCGACTCGCGGCGCGGTAGATCTCGCTTTGCCAGTTAAGCGCGCCGCCCACCGTCAGCGCATGCCAGTTGCCTGGAAGCCGATAGGCCGTGGACAGGCGGAACATGTTCAGGGGCGCGGTGGTGTTGGTGCGGTTCTTTTCGCCGTTGACCGAGTGGGTATAGGTGTAACCGGCGGTCATGTTCCAGTCGGCCATCACCTCGCCGGACAGTTCGGCTTCGAAACCCCGGACCTTGGTGCCCTTGCCATTGGCCTTGTAGAACTCCTCTCCGGTGACCGGATCCGGTGGCACCGAATCGTCGAGCTCGGCGACGTTGTCCTGATCACTCCAGAACAGCGCCGTAGCCAGGTTGAGGCGCTCCTGAAGCAGGCTGCCCTTGAGTCCCAATTCATAGTTGCTGCCCACCACCGGTTCGAGGTACTTGCGGTTGGCGTCGCGATTGGTTTGCGGCTTGAAGATGTCGGTGTAGCTGACGTAGGCGGTGTACTCGGGTGTGATGTCGTAGAGCAACCCGGCGTAAGGCGTCCACATGTCGTTGTGTTTCTGGCTGGTATCGTCCACTGCGCTCAACACCTGATTGGCGTCGTAACTATTGGTGGTGCTCGACGATTTCCAGCTGCCATAGCGGCTGCCAAGTACGGCGTGTAACTCATCGGTCAGGCTCAGGCGTGTGGCCAGGTAACCGGCTTTCTGCTCGGTGCTGCTGGTGGACCCGGTGAGGCTGGTCACCGTGTCGGAGAATTTGCCGATATCGCCCATGTACTTCCAGTCCGGCACGATCGCGTAGTCATCAGCCATCGGACCGTCGGTGTAAGGGTTTCTATCGCTGCGCTGCGCTTGGCCATAACCAATCATCAGTTCATGTTCGCGTCCCAGCAGCGAGTAGGGACCGGACACGTTGAAGTCGTAGGCTTTCATCTTCTGGGTGCCGATCATGTGACTGACGTTGGCCACCATGCCGCTGCGATCGGGCTCGGGGAAGCCGCCTCCGGCGTAGTAGATCTTGCCGTCGGTGTCACTCTCGCGGTGGGTGTAGGCGGCCTTGAGGTGCCAGCCTGCACCCAATTGATGGTCCAGGTTGGCGAAGGCGGTCTGGTCCTTGATCGGCCAGGAACTCCAGGACGTGGCCATGTTGGTCGAACGGCCAAGGTTGGCCTTGCTGCCGTCGGCATTCCAGTAAGGTACGGTGCCCCACGAAGTGCCCTGTACGTGTTTGTTCTGGTAGTCGTAACCCACCGCCAGGGTGGTGGCATCGGTCAGATCGGCTTCGAGCACGCCGTAGCCGACTTCCCGTTGCTGCTGGTATTTGTCGCGGAACGAGTCGCTGTCACGGTATGCCAGCACGCTGCGGCCGCGCAGGCGCCCATCGAAGGCCAATGGCCCGCCAACGTCCAGGTAGGTGTAGTAATTGTCGTAGCTGCCGGCGCTGACACCGGTCTTGGCCTCCCATTGCGCAGTCGGGCGTTTGCGCACCATGTTGATGGTCGCGGACGGATCCCCGGCGCCCGTCGTCAGGCCGGTGGCGCCGCGCACGACTTCGATGCGGTCGTAGATGATGGTGTCGGAGTCGGACTTCATGTAACTGAAGGTGTTGAGCATCCCGTCAACCTGGAAGTTGTTGATCGAGTAGCCGCGCGAGGAATAGTTGACCCTGTCGGAGTCGTTGTGTTGCACCACAATGCCGGTGGTCTGGCGCATGGCTTCGGACAGCGAAGTGAGTTTGAAGTCGTCCATTTGCTGGCGCGTGACCACTGAAACCGACTGTGGGGTTTCCTTGATCGACAGGTTCAGGCGCGTGGCGCTGCTCATGGCGCCGGTGGTGTAGGACTGGGTGTTTTCGGTGTTATTGCCCAAGCCCTGTGCGGTGATACTGGTGGCGGTCAGCTCGAGGGCGCCGGCGACCGGAGCCTTTTCAATTTCGCTGTCGGCGAGCAGGTCCGGGCTCAGTGCAACGCTGCACAGGCCGAGGGTTAAAGTCATGGAACGGGTAATAGGCGCGAACATCGCAGCCGACTCCTTGTCGTTGAGGGAAAAATTCCGTTTGCTCAAAGACGAAGGAGGGCGGCGAATATTTAGTGGTAAACAATAATTATAGTGTTTGCTGTGGGGTGCCTGGCAGCCTTAATGCTGCACGACTTCCACGGGTTTGGGTTTCATCAGGCTGAAGTCGATCAACGGCCGCTGCTGTTTTTCGTAGGGATTGCCGATCAGCAATGGGCGCGGCTTGAAGCTGTCGCTGACCAGGCTCTTGCTGCGATCGAGCTCATCGAAATTCAGCCCCGCCATGTCCGCCCAGGTGTGGATCAGGTGCGAGCTGCTGTAGGGGCGGCTCAGATCGCCAGCGAAGTTCCAGTCATGGGATTCACGCCATTTCGGCGAGGCCCAGGCCATGAAAGGAATGGTGTACATCGGCGCGGTTGGCTTGTTTTCGTTGCGGCCCAAGGTGCTATGGCCCGGCGAGTCGAAGACGTCTTCTCCATGGTCGGACAGGTACATCAGGAAGCCATTGGGGTCCGTTTTCGCGTAATCCTTGATCAGGCTCGAGACCACGAAGTCGTTATACAGGACCGCATTGTCGTAGCTGTTGTAGGTCGGCAATTGATCGTCACGTACGCCGGCCGGTACACCCTGGCGATCCTTGAACTTGTCGAAGGTCGAGGGGTAACGGTACTGGTAACTCATGTGCGTGCCCAGCAGGTGCACCACGATCAGCTTGCGCGGTGCCGCGTCGGCCAGGGCCTTGTTGAACGGCGCGATGACATCGCCGTCGTACTGGGCGGCGTTCTGGTTACGGTTGTTGTTGAGGTACACCTGCTCGTCGGCTTGCTCGGAGAAGGTCGTCAACATGGTGTTGCGCTTGGTCATGGTCTGCTGGTTGGTGATCCAGAAGGTCTTGTAGCCGGCCTGTTTCATCATGCTGACCAGCGACGGAGTCGACAGATACAACGCCGGGTTATCTTCGTCGGCGAATGTCAGCACCTGCTGCAGCGCTTCAATGGTGTAGGGGCGCGGGGTGATGACGTTGTCAAAGACCGATAACTGGTCCTTGAGCTTGTCCAGCTCAGGGGTGGTATTGCGCGGGTAGCCATACAGGCTCATGCGCTGGCGGTTGGTCGATTCGCCGATCACCAGTACCAGGGTCGCAGGCTGATTGGCTGCGGAGTCGGTAAGGTTTTTCAGCGGAGCGATCTTGCTCGCGCTGTGCAGCATGTCCTGCATGCCGGCGAGGGTGTCAAGGTAGCGGTGGTAAGCCACGGCCATCTGCCATGGCACGGCAGGTTCGATGCGGGTTTCGAATTTCTCGAAGCCTTCGGCCAGGCTGCCGGTACGCAGGGTCTGCTTGACCAGCGGATAACCGATCACTGCCACCAGGATGGCCGTTGCTGCCAGGAAGGCCCGCCCGCGAGGCAGGTACACCGGACGCAAGCGGGTCCACAGGAAGTAGGCAAACAGCGTGTGGGCAAGAAAGGCCGCGACCATCCACCAGGCGAAATACTGGGTCATGTACTCGCCAGCTTCAGAGATGTTCGATTCGAACATGATGAAGATGACGCTCTGGGAAAACTCCTGCTGATAGATGAAGAAGTAGCCCAGGCTGGCCATCGAGCAGGCCCACAGCACCACACCGATACAGGCGGCGAGCACACGGGTCTGTCGGGGAAAGAGCAGCATGGGCGCGAGCCAGACCGCGCTCATGATGAAGGCTTGGCGGAAGCCGGTGAAACCCGAGGTGCCGGTCAGCTGGATCAGCAGTTGGGTGATGCCGGAAAAGTACCAGAAGAACACAAACAGCCAGGCAAGCCCGGCCCAGTCGAACCCTTTCGCAGTCGTGTTGCTGCGTTTGAACAAAGCCATTCAGCGCTCCAGCCTAGATAATCGTCGACCGCCGCCAGTGGACACTGGTGGACGAACGGGCGCGGCACGCCTACCGAGCGGCCACAATGGCGCAGGAGTATGAATGAACGGGTGTGAAAAGTTTGTGAGTTGCAGGAGCGAGCTTGCTCGCCATGGGCGTGAACGATGACGCTGGGTGCCTGATGGCCCGCGGCGGCCTCTCGTTTTTCGCGAGCGAGCTCGCTCCTGCAGGGCGGTCAGGCGCGGTGGGTTACTGGCAGGGCCTGTGGCTGGTGGCCTTGGTTGAGCTGGCGCAATTGCGCAAGCTGCTGCTTCAGCAGGTCGTTCTCTTCTCTGAGCCGGCCCAGTTCATCACGACGGATCGTGACGTAGAGAGTTTGTGCTGGTCGTGCTGCTTGTACTGTGCCCATTGCTCACCTCGCAAATGGTGTTTCAACTGTGAACCTGCCCCCGACGTCGGGCGCTGATTAACTATCGGCTGCAATTTTGATTTCTTTTGCCTGCGAAGGGAACTTTTTTATTTTTCGTGGTCGGTGTGTCTTCGCGACGATTCCCGACGTTATCAGTCTGGATCGGGCACAATGCACGGAAACTTCATGGCGACCTGTCTGACTAAGCTGAACAGGTCGCGTTGGGCTATAACCTTTGACACACATTATTTGCAGTAAGGAGCATCAGCACATGCAACTCGGGATTATTGGACTGGGCCGCATGGGCGGTAATATTGCGCGGCGCCTGATGCTCAACGGGCATTCCACCGTTGTCTACGACCGCAATACCGCTTTTGTCGACACCCTGGCCGCAGAAGGCGCCAAGGGCGTCATCGACCTGCCGGCCCTAGTGGCTGGCCTGGCCAAGCCACGTGCCGTCTGGGTCATGCTGCCGGCCGGCGCGCCGACCGAAGACACCATCGACACCCTGAGCACCTTGCTCGAAGCCGGTGACACCATCATCGACGGCGGCAACACCTTCTATAAGGACGACATTCGCCGGGCCAAGAGCTTGTCGGAAAAAGGTCTGCACTACATCGATGTGGGCACCTCCGGTGGCGTCTGGGGCCTTGAGCGGGGTTATTGCATGATGATCGGCGGCGAAGCCGAGGTGGTCAAACGCCTGGATCCGCTGTTCGAAAGCCTGGCCCCTGGCATCGGTGACATCCCGCGCACCAAGGACCGCAAGTCCGATGACGACCGTGCCGAGCGCGGTTACATCCACGCCGGCCCTGCAGGCTCGGGTCATTTCGTGAAGATGATCCACAACGGCATCGAGTACGGAATGATGCAGGCCTTCGCCGAAGGCTTCGATATTCTCAAGACCAAGGCCAGCGAAAACCTGCCTGAAGACCAGCGTTTTGACCTCAACGTCGCCGACATCGCCGAAGTCTGGCGTCGTGGCAGCGTGGTCTCGTCCTGGTTGCTCGACCTGACCGCAGACGCCTTGGCCAGCGATCCGAAACTCGACGGTTACTCGGGTTCCGTAGCTGACAGCGGTGAAGGTCGCTGGACCATCGAGGCGGCCATGGAACAGTCGGTACCGGTTCCCGTGCTGTCGAACTCGCTGTTCTCTCGCTACCGTTCACGCGGGCAGGGCACCTTTGGCGACAAGATTCTCTCGGCCCAGCGGTTCGGCTTCGGCGGCCATGTGGAGACTTCGAAAAAATGACTGGCCTGATCCGCAATAAATCCAAGGCTGAACCAGCACCACCCACCACGCTGTTCCTGTTCGGTGCACATGGTGACCTGGTCAAGCGGCTGCTGATGCCGGCGCTGTACAACCTGAGTCGCGATGGATTGCTGGGGGATGGATTGCGGATCATCGGCGTTGACCACAACGCCATCAGTGACGAAGCCTTTGCGCAGAAGCTCGAGGATTTCATTCGGGCGCAAGCGATGAGCAAAGTCGGCAAGGGCGATGACGCCCTTGACCCGGCGTTGTGGGCCACACTCGCCAAAGGCATCAGCTACGTCCAGGGCGACTTCCTGGACGACAGCACCTATTCAGCCCTGGCGGCGAAAATCGCCGCCAGCGGCACCGGCAATGCGGTGTTCTACCTGGCCACCGCGCCACGTTTCTTCAGCGAAGTGGTGCGTCGACTGGGCGCGGCGAAGCTGCTCGAAGAAACCCCCGAAGCGTTTCGCCGCGTCGTGATCGAAAAGCCTTTTGGCTCCGACCTGCAAACCGCAGAGGCCTTGAACGCGTGCCTGCTCAAGGTGATGTCGGAAAATCAGATCTACCGGATCGATCACTACCTGGGCAAGGAAACCGTACAGAACATTCTGATCAGCCGGTTTTCCAACAGCCTGTTCGAAGCGTTCTGGAACAACCACTACATCGACCATGTGCAGATCACTGCCGCCGAGACCGTCGGCGTGGAAACCCGGGGCAGCTTTTACGAGCACACCGGCGCGTTGCGCGACATGGTGCCCAACCACCTGTTCCAGTTACTGGCGATGGTCGCCATGGAGCCGCCTGCCGCTTTTGGTGCCGACGCGGTACGCGGCGAGAAGGCCAAGGTCGTCGGCGCGATCCGCCCCTGGTCGGTGGAAGAGGCCCGCGCCAACTCAGTGCGAGGCCAGTACACCAGCGGCGAAGTCGACGGCAAGGCATTGCCTGGTTATCGCCAGGAAGGCAACGTTGCGCCCGACAGCACCACCGAAACCTACGTCGCGCTCAAGGTGATGATCGACAACTGGCGCTGGGTCGGGGTGCCGTTCTATTTGCGCACCGGCAAGCGCATGAGCGTGCGCGACACGGAAATCGTCATCTGCTTCAAGCCGGCGCCCTATGCGCAATTTCGCGATACCGAAGTGGATGAACTGCAGCCAACGTATCTGCGCATCCAGATCCAGCCCAACGAAGGCATGTGGTTTGACTTGCTGGCCAAACGTCCTGGCCCGGCGCTGAAGATGGCCAATATCGAGCTGGGTTTTGCCTACAAGGACTACTTTGAAATGCAGCCGTCCACCGGCTATGAGACCTTGATCTACGACTGCCTGACCGGCGACCAGACGCTGTTCCAGCGCGCGGACAACATCGAGAACGGCTGGCGCGCCGTGCAACCCTTCCTCGACGCCTGGCAGCAAGATGCCAGCGTTGAGGGCTATGCCGCCGGTGAAGACGGCCCGCAGGCGGGCGCAGATCTGCTGACTCGCGACGGTCGCGTCTGGCACAGCCTCGGATGAGTGAATTGACCCGAGCGCCGATCCGCTTTTTGCTCAGCGACATGGACGGTACCTTGTTGCTGCCCGACCACAGTCTCAGCCGGCGCACCATCGAGGCCGTTCGCTCACTGCGTGAGGCGGGGGTGCTGTTCAGCCTGGCCACCGGGCGTCCGCCAAAAGCCATGTTGCAGCAGATCGAAGCCCTGGGCGTTGACCTGCCAACGGCGGCATTCAACGGTGGCACCCTGGTTAATCCTGACGGGAGTATCCTGGTTGCCCATTATTTGCCAGCCACCGCAGCGTTGACGGCATTGGCGTTGTTTGCCGATCGCAGCGACGTTGAAGTCTGGGTGTTCAGCGGTGGTGACTGGCTGCTCAAGGATCCCGACGGGCCGATGGTGCCCAGGGAGCAGCATGGGCTGGGTTACCCGCCCGTCGTGGTCGACAGCTTCGAACCCTATCTGGAACGCATCGACAAGATCGTCGCGACCAGCAACAACGCCGATCTGTTGATTGAGCTCGAAGCGCTGTTATTGCCCAAGGTGCAAGAGCAGGCGCAGGTCTCGCGCTCGCAACCGGTTTACCTGGACGTCACGGCCATGCAGGCCAACAAGGGCGCGGCACTGGCGACACTGGCCGAGTTTCTTGGCGTGCCCCTGGAGCACACGGCGGCGCTGGGCGATGGCGGCAACGACCCGGCGATGTTTCACCAGGCCGGTTTGTCGATCGCGATGGGGCAGGCGGAAGAGGCGGTGAAGCGCCAGGCGGACGTCGTCACTGGTGCCAACACCGAAGACGGCGCTGCGCAGGCGATTGAGCAGTACATCCTCAACCACCCACACCGCGCCGCACTGTAGGAGCAAAGCTTGCTCGCGATGACGCCCTGTCAGGCGCCATTGATGCCAGATTCACGGCCTCATCTCGAGTAAGCCTTACTCTCGCAGGGGTGGCGTGGCCGCACAGGTTTCTGTGGTTACAACCAATAGCTGACCGCATACCACCCGAGCACGCCCATCACAACGGTGTACGGCAATGCCATCCACACCATCCGCCCATACGACAGGCGAATCAGCGGCGCGATTGCCGAGGTCAGCAGAAACAGGAATGCCGCCTGGCCATTAGGCGTCGCCACGCTCGGCAGGTTGGTGCCGGTGTTGATCGCAATCGCCAGGGCCTCGAAGTGCTCACGGCTCATATGGCCGGACACAAACGCCTGCTTGACCTCGGTGATGTAAATGGTTGCGACAAACACGTTGTCGCTGATGGCCGACAACAGGCCGTTGGCAATGAACAACATGCCCGGTTGCTGCTCTGCGGGGAGGGCCAGCACCCACTGAATCAACGGCGTGAACAACTGCTGATCGTGGATCACCGCAACCACTGCAAAGAACACCACCAGCAGCGCGGTGAAGGGCATGGCGTCCTTGAAGGCATTACCAATGCGATGTTCGTCGGTAATGCCGGTGAATGCCGTGATCAGCACAATCACCATCAACCCGATCAACCCCACCTCGGCCACATGGAAGGCCAGGCAGCCGATCAGGATCAGCGCCGCCAGGCCCTGGACGACCAGTGCAGCACGCTGGCGAGAAGTGCGCTCGGCGTTATCTTCTGCGGCATAGTTCGCCAGTACGGCGCGCACGTTGTCCGGCAACAGCGTGCCGTAGCCGAACCAGCGCAGCTTTTCCAGCAACACGCAGGTCACCAGGCCCGCCACCAGCACCGGCAAGGAAACCGGGGCCACTTTGAGGAAGAACTCGGCGAAGTGCCAACCCATCTCGTGGCCAATCAGCAAGTTTTGCGGCTCGCCCACCAAGGTGCAAACACCGCCCAGTGCTGTGCCGACGGCACCGTGCATCAACAGGCTGCGCAAGAAGGCGCGAAATTGCTCGAGGTCATCGTGATGCAGTTGCGGCAGATGACGGTCGTCGGAGAAAGCGCTGTCCAGGCGCGGGTCATGGCCCGAGGCCACACGGTGGTACACCGAATAAAAGCCCACCGCTGCGCTGATGATCACGGCGGTCACGGTCAGGGCGTCTAGAAAGGCCGACAGAAACGCCGATAAAAAGCAGAACAGCAGCGCCAGCAATGCCTTGGACCGCACGCCGAGCAGCAGCCGGGAGAACAGGAACAGCAGCAAGTCTTTCATGAAGTAGATACCTGCCACCATGAACATCAGCAGCAGGATTACCGGAAAGTTGTGCACCAGTTCGTCATACAACGCCTGGGGTGTGGTCATCTTCAGCAGCAGCGCTTCAATCAGCAGCAGCCCCCCCGGCATCAGCGGATAGCATTTAAGCGCCATGGCCAGGGTAAAAATGAACTCCAGGACCAGCAACCAGCCCGCCACCACAGGGCCGACCGTCCACAACACCACAGCGTTGAGAATCAGAAAGCCGACGATGCTCGCCTTGTACCAGCGGGGAGAGTGCCCGAGAAAATTGTGCGCGAACGCCTGGGCCATTGAACCGGACATCGGCTGCTCCTTGTTTTAAGAAGCGCGCAACTTGCCGTAAGACCAGCGGAATATCAAGTGCAGGAAAAGTCCCCGCGCGCCATTCACCCCAGGTAGCGCGCCACAATCGCCCGGTAATTGCCGTCGAGCGAATAACCCCCAACGACAATCGCGCCATCTGTTTGTGCAGTCAGTGAAGTCGCTGTGTCCAGGCTGCGACTCAGCCGGGTGCGGACCCAGCCGAGGCCATCACCGAACTGGTGATCCAGTTGCCCATCCGGCAGATACCGGGCCAGTATGAAGTCAGCCTCACAGCCTCCAAGCGTCGCACCAGCGGCCAGGGTGCAGCCGTCGGGCAAGGCCAGGGCCGCTGTCCATTGACAGCCACTGCGGCCGATCTCCAGCAGTCGCGGCTGACCGCCATGGCAATGACTGTCGGGACGCCCGTTGTTGTGCAACCGCAGGGACAGGCAATGCATGGGGTCCCGGCTGCTGCCTACGCACAGCAGGTCCTCGTTGTACTGCTGGACGATATGGCTGACGTGAGTGCTGCGGCCGGCACCATCGAAACTCATGAAACCGTCGACTGCGAAGCTGGTGTCCAGTTGCCCGTTGGCGTGGTAACGGGCGAGCAATCCTTCGGCGGGAAAGTTGATCGACCCACCCACCAGGATTCGACCATCTGCTTGCAGCGAGAGACTGCTGAGCCAGGTGTTCATCAGCAAGTGCCGGACCATCACAAATCCGCGGCCATTGAACGAGCTGTCCAGTGAGCCGTCACGGTTCAGGCAGATGAGCAGGCCGACATGATCGGCCAGTTCGAAATGATGATTGGCCAATAGCAGGATCCTGCCGTCCTCCTGCACCCGTAGATCGCAGGCTTCGGCACCCGGAACGCCCGGTGGAAGCCAGGCATCACGCACACCGACGGAAAGATTGCCGGGCAAGCGCACCACGCAGCGGCCATTCTCGCCGAAGCCCTGGACGGGTTGGCCACAGTGGTCAAACAACGCCAGGGCCGGGAGCGTGCGATGGCCGTTGAGATAGTGCAGCCCGGCCAGCAGGATGTTGCCGTTGGGCAGCACCGCGAGTTTGCCGGCCATGGCCTCGAAACCATTCTCGAACTGGCCGATGACGCTGCCTTGATCACCGAAAGACAGGTCCGCAGACCCATCGGCCAGGAGGCGTGCCAGGCCAAAGCGACTGCCCTCGGCCATTCCGACTTTGGCCGCGACGAGGATGCGCCCGCAGGCATCAATGGCGACGTCATGGGTCATGCTGCAGAGGCTGCCGGCGAAATACACCTGGGTGGTTCCGCGGGCGGCAAATGAGAGGTCGAGGCGACCGTCACGGCTGAGTTCTTCGCGGGCCTGTTTAAGCACACGCTCAAGTTGTGCCGGATCGGTATAGGCACTGCTTGGAATCTGTTTGCGACCAATGCTGCATTTGGTGCGGTCGATCACTGTCAGGCTGAGTTCACCGTTGCCATCTTGTAGAGACCAGGCCACACACTGGAAAGGCTGGAATGCGCGGTCTGCAATCAAAAGAGCTTCGTTGATACGGAGCGGGGCGTTCATTGGGGTTCTCTCTCTATATGCCCAATCAAGTGATCGGCCGACGGTCGGGCTTCCCGTGCGGCTGGTACTTGTACTGATGTCCTCAACCCGGCCTCGGGTCACACTGGAATCGAAGAAATTTCACCTTTCTTGCAAGAACTCGCTGTTCGGTGCTGTTTTGAAAGCTGAATGAAAGGTTGAAGTTCATTAGGTAACTAACCAAGTAGTCTCTTATAACTGTTTAGGCGAGCGCCTTATAGTCAATCGGTACAAGCAACTGTCAATTTCTTGCTAATGTTACAGCCAGGTCCGCCAAATGACTGTTTTTACTAATATTTAATCGAATTTGGCGCCAAGGAACAGTCATGAACGAAGCGCCTGCCCAACGACGTCTATTAGTGGTTGATCCGTGCGACGATTGCCATCGTTTACTGCCAGGATTGCGAGCTGTGGGCTGGGATGTCGAAAGCTGCACACTGGAAAATGCCGCCGACAAGACCTGTGATGTCGGCCTGTTGCGATTACAACCCTTTCATCTGGAACGCCCCGAGGCGGTCAAGGAACTGATTAGCCGCAGTGGCACCGAATGGATCGCCGTGCTTAACCAGGAAGTCCTGCGGCTGCAGAATGTCGGCGACTTTGTCTGCGAATGGTTTTTCGACTTCCACACCCTGCCGTTTGATGTTTCAAGAGTTCAGGTAACCCTGGGGCGCGCGTTCGGAATGGCGCGTTTGCGCGGTAAAGGCACCGTGCACATTGACCAGCCAGAACATGAGCTGCTCGGCGACAGCAAGCCGATCCGCGAGCTTCGCCGGCTGTTGAGCAAGCTGGCACCTACCGAGTCCCCGGTACTCATCCGCGGTGAAAGCGGCACGGGCAAAGAGCTGGTGGCCCGCACCCTGCACCGGCAATCCCAGCGGCACAACAAACCCTTCGTGGCCATCAACTGCGGCGCGATTCCCGAACACTTGATCCAGTCCGAGCTGTTTGGCCACGAGAAGGGTGCCTTCACCGGCGCCCACCAACGCAAAGTCGGCCGGATCGAAGCGGCGAACGGCGGCACACTGTTCCTCGATGAGATTGGTGACCTGCCGCTGGAGCTGCAAGCCAATCTGCTGCGCTTCCTGCAGGAAAAACATATCGAACATGTTGGCGGCAGCCAGCCGATACCGGTAGATGTGCGAGTTCTGGCGGCGACCCACGTCGACCTGGAAGCGGCGATCGAGAAGAAACGCTTCCGTGAGGATTTGTACTACCGCCTCAACGTGCTGCAAGTCGTCACCGCGCCATTGCGTGAACGGCATGGCGACTTGTCCATGCTGGCCAATCATTTCTCCCACTTCTACAGCCATGAAACCGGCCGCAGGCCACGCAGCTTCAGCGATGACGCGCTGATCGCGATGGGCAAGCATGATTGGCCGGGCAATGTGCGCGAATTGGCCAACCGGGTTCGTCGCGGCCTGGTGCTAGCCGAAGGTCGGCAGATCGAAGCCCGCGACTTGGGGCTGATCAGCCACCATACCGTGGTTGCGCCAATGGGCACGCTGGAGGATTACAAAACCCGGGCTGAGCGCCAGGCGTTGTGCGATGTGCTCAACCGTCACAGTGACAATCTGAGCATTGCAGCGAAGGTGCTGGGTATCTCGAGGCCGACATTTTATCGGTTGTTGCACAAGCATCAGATTCGTTAGATCCAGGAATGCAAAAGATCGCAGCCTCGTTGCACTCGGCAGCTCCTACATTGAATTGAAAATCTCTGTAGGAACTGTCGAATGCAACGAGACTGCGATCTTTTGTCTTATGTACCTCAGAAGTAGTAAGGGAATTTCAGGCTGAATGAAAAGTCCGGCGAATCGTCAGTCAGGCCAATAGCCAGGTTGGGCACGATCGTCAGCTTGTCGGTGGCCGCCAGGGTCATGCCGATGTTGAAGTTGGCCGCGTTGTAATCACTGTTGCTAATGGACTGCCAATCACCGCCATCGGGCTTGATCTTGCTTTTGCGAGCGAACTGGTCGGTGAACGAGAACGACATACTCATCTTCTCGTTCAAGGCGAACGCAATACCCGCGCCCACCTGCCAGGAGTCCCCCAGCTTCACATCGCCGCTGACCTTGGAGCCAACCTGAGGACTGATGTCGCTGAAAGAGTCCTGCATGTTGTAGGTGTACGCCAGGCTGCCGAACAGTACGGCCGGGTCAAACGTCTTGACCAGCGAGATACCCGGGGTGATCGCCCACACACCGTTACCGGTTGGCAGGTCCTCGGGTACCGAGAGGTTATCGTTGGTGGGGTCGCTGACCAGTTTGATGCCGTAGGGGTCCTTGCCGGTGGGTGCCTTGACCCGCAGCGTGACAACCGCGTCGGGGAGGTTGACCGACTCGTCCAGGAATTTGTAAGCCACGCCAACGTTTACATCGCCAATGGTCGGGTCGCGGGTGACGGTTGCATCCGACGTCACCGGGCCTGCACCACCAGCGCCGCCGGAGGAGTAAGTCGACTCTCGATAAACCACGGGAACGTTAATATCGAACTGCCAGCGTTGCGCCAGGTTGTAGCGAGCGGTCAAGTCCAGTGTCCAGTTATCCGCCTTGATACGGTCCAGGTTGATGTTGCCGAGAAAGATCGAGTCCAGCGCCAGGAAGCCATTGAGCGTCAATGCGCGAGTGTCGTAGTGGGTGTAGGTCAGGCCGGTTTCGACGCTGAACTTTCCGCCACCGAAGAAGCCACTGGCTTCGTCATACAGGTTGGAAACGCTGGGCGCTGGTTCCGAGTCTTCCTTGAGGGACTGGCCATAGGAACTGCCGGCGGTTCCCGGAGCGCCTGCAGCCACGGCCTGACCATTCCTGGTCGGGTCGGCCGGGGATTTGGTCAGGCGTCTGGGCGGCGCCGCCGCCGGGGTTTCTTCGACTTGGCGAACCCGTTGTTCGAGTACCATCAACGCGTTCTGTTGAGCTTGGTAACGCTGCTTCAACTCCATGAGTTCTTGTTTTAGTGCTTCAACCTGGGGGTCTGTCGCTGCATACAGCAGAGTGACCGGAGCCAGACTACTCAAACAGACGATTGCTCTGAGCGTTAACGATCGGTGCATGGGTTAGCCGTCCCTTCTGACTACTTCTGATGAGACTGAGCGTAGATCAGAATCCGGCAGTGCGAAGACCTTTAAGCTGGTCCAGATTACCGGTCAATGACCCGCCTGTAGTCGCACTGTCACGCAGCACCACATTGAACGATGTGAGGTTGCGCACCTGGTTGCTACTTCCCAGCAAAGTCGTGTTCTGCGTCAGCCCACCCTGGGCCAGGCGTTGGATCGTACTGCCTTGATTGTTGTTGGCCACGATGTTGAGTTGCACACCTGTGCCGGATGAGGAAACGCTCAGGGAACCCGCGCCATTACTGCCCACCAGCGTGGTGCCTGCGGCCAGTGCCTGGCCCTGGGGTTGCATGACTGGCGCCTCGTTCGCCTTGGTAACGTTGATGTCGACATTGTTGTAGGCGGTGTTGTTGTCACCGGCCGCACGCACGACTTGAGTGACACCTTCGGTGGTGTTGAGGCCGCTGCCGCCGGTTACGGTGCCGGTGCCTGAACCCGTTGCCGCAACGGTTTGCTCGCCTGTGCCCGCTGCAGAGTTGGTGGTGCCTTGCGAACTGCTGGCACCCGGGGTTTTTTCATCGATCATCGACACATAGAACTGTGGCTTGATCGTTGATTTCTGGATCTGCATCGAGGAGGTGACCCCGATCAATTCTCCTTTGGCATTTTCCCAGGTGCTGGTCATGGCAACCCCGAAGCTGATGATCCTTCCGGGCATGACATAGCGGCCTCGCAGGCTCGCCAGCTCCTGATCCTTCAGTTCAATGGGTTTGAACGTCTGTGCCTGGGTTGGCAGGCTGGCAGCCAGGCAAACGACGGCCAGCCAGGTTGGAGTGTTCATTGGATGCTCCCGGAGCTTCATGCTCCCTTGTTATTAGAAGAAGTCGCTTTTTATGAACCCGAAATCCATCAGGTCTGCGTCTCGCACCGGGCTGAATGCATTGATACGGTTTTTGGCAGTGAGTGGTACGGGAGGGTCGAGCAAGGCGTTGTTTTTGTCGTAGCCCTGACCGATAACGGCAAAGATGATGCCGTTCCAGCCTTTGACAAAGTCTTCGACCTTGAATCGTTTATGACCCAGTACCGGATCTCCGATGTATACCCAGCCGTCGTGAACTCTTTGCATGACTACAAAGTGTTTGTAGCCACGAATGTCCAGCAGAACCACTACCGGGATTTTCACTTCGCTTAACGTCTCCGGTGCTACACGGTAGCCACGGGCACGCATGCCGATACTTTCTACGTAACGCTTCATGTCCAGCATGGAAAAGCCCTGGACCCGGACCAGATCCTGGTCGGATTGGGCGAGCATGCCTTCGATGATCTGTTCTTCGTTCACGTCCAGCCAGTAGGCCTGGCGCAAGACGGTCGCCAGCGCAGCTGCGCCGCAACTGAAGTCGGTTTTCTGTTGTACCAGGTCGGCAAACTTGCGCTCGCGAATGCTCTGGATCGGCTTGTACACCACCGCTCCGCCGGGCAGGATCACGGATAGCGGCATTTGTGCCGCCTCGGTCATACCGGCCATGCCAAGCAAAAATGCCAAGGCGATGATGCGCATGGTTGGACGCCTTCTGGGTGCGCTGAAAAAGGCCCCCGTAAGGGGGCCTCCACAGACAACGATTAGAACGACTGGTTGGAAATCGCCAGCGAGTTGCTTTGTTGGTTGCCCACACCCGCAGCCACGTTGACGCCCAGGTTGCCGCTGCCACCGTTGACCGAACCACTGAGGGTTGCGGTGTTGGTTACAGGGTTGGCCCAGCCAGTTGGAGTCAGCACTTGATAGGAGTAGGTAGTACTCAAGTCAAATGCACTGCTTTCAGCATAGCCTTTGGATTTGTCATACGCAGATTCGGACGATTTGCTGCCCGATTTTTCGTATGCAGAGGCCTGGGCTTTTTCGTAGGCCTTGTCATACGATTTTTCGAACGAAGAGTCGTGCGATTTGGTGTACGACTTGTCTACGCTGACGTCCAGCGATGCGTCGAGCGAAGCGTTAAGCGATGAACTGTTAGACTCGCTGCCACTTTGCTCATGACGACCATAGTCACGGGTATATTCCCTGGCCGTTTCAGCAGCGGCGTCCAGAGTGGCGCTTAGTGTGGCAGTCAGAGAAGCATTCGAAGAACCGCTCGAATCGCTGCTGTGAGAGCCACTGGCATTCCAGCTGCTTGAGCCGCTGGCTGCAGAAGCCTGGGCGCCGGCCAGTTCAAAGCTCGAAGAAGCGCTCTGACTGCCACTGGCAACGGACGCATAGCCTTGAGAAGCACTGCCGCTGGCCGAATTGGTGACGGTGATGGTATCCAGGCGATAAGTCCGATCAGCGTTGTTATTCACTGTCAGGCCAGGACCATTTTGATTGGCCGAAGCAGTCGCGGTTGCGTTGCCCAGTGGAGCGTTGGCATTAGCAATGGCCATGGTGTTTTTCTGCTGGTTAAGGTCGCCACCGGCAATGTTGATACCCATGTTGCCGCTGCCGCCATTACCCGAGCCGGTCATCACCGCCGAAGAGGTGCTGCCGAAGTTGTTGACCGTGTTGTTGTTGCTGAACTGGTTGACGGTGGAGGTTGCGGAAGCAGTGCCGAACACGAAGCTGTTATCGAGACTGGAGTCCGATGCAGCGTTGGCGATAGCGGCCGCGTTGTCTTGCTGGTTGCCATTACCTGCAGCCACGTTGACGCCGACGTTGCCGCTGGTGCCGGTTGCGGAGCTGGTCATTTCAGCTTCGTTGACGGTCCCTTCATTGCGGATGCTGTTGCCGGTGCTGCGTTGGTTGTCGATGGCATTGGCAGTAGCAAAGACAGGGATCATGGTTGGAGGAGGAGTTCTTGGGCCTCCGTTGCCGTTACCATTGTTGCCATTATGGCCATTGTTATGACCATTGTTATGGCCATTGTCGTGGCCGTTGTTATCGTATTGCCCAGCTTGTACAGCAACAGCCATGACCGCAGCAATTGCGAAAACCAGAGGCTTTATTGCCATCGAAGGTTTCATGGTGATTCTCCGTACTTATTTTAGGTTAAGTGTTGTTATTACCTGTTTGGGTCAATCCGCGACCCGTATGCTCAGGGTGTTTCCCATTCGATTTCCCACCCCGGCACTCTGATTCAACTGAATTACTCCGCGGCTACCGGTGAAGGCCTGGTCACTGGTAGTGACCTGGCGATAGCCTGGTGCAGAGTCAGTTGGATCGGAGTTGTTGAGCAGCGCCACGTTCTGTTGCATGAGGACGCTGTCGTCGATACTTTGCGGCTGGTCACTGACGCTGATGCGCAGTGCGTTCGCCTGTTGGTTGCTGGCACCGGAGCTCTGGTTGACACCCACTGCGCCGTTACCGCGACTGAATGAGTTGCCCTGGATGCTGGAACTGGCATCCATTGCCGGGTCGCCACTGCTACCCAGCCGTTGGCGAATTTGCGTGGTCGCAGTGGCTCCATGGCCAATGGCGATGGCCCGGGCGTTGACCTGTTGCTGTTGATCACCGGCCGCCTGGTTGACCGTGAGGTTGCCCTGGTACTGCATGCCCGAATTATCGATCTCAGCGTTGTTGGTCACTGGAGATTGGGCAAAGGTCGATGCACTGCAAAACATGGCGATGACCAGCAGTGTGCGATTCATCCTAACGGCCTCCCGTTATGATGTTCAGAGTGCCCAGGCCTTTGGTCATACTCGAATTGACCATGTTGGCAATGCCACCGCCCGAATTGCCCGAACGCCCGGCGGGCTGGTTCGACAGTTGGGTCTGGTTGGACGTGTTGGCACCCAGGTTGTTGGTGTTCTGGGTCACCATGCGCGAGATGCTTGCACCACTGGCAACGTTGGCGAAATCGCCGTCGCTCAACTCATTCGTCTGTTTGAGAATTTGTTGCGAGGGATTGGCGTTGACTGTGGTGGGATTCGGATCGGGGATCAGCGGAGGAACGACCGCGTTGCGTGTTTGCACATCACGTTTGATCGTAATGATGCCATTGTCGGCATGTGCAGGCAGGGAGGCGCTGATTGCGAGTGCGCATCCGATCACCAACAGGCCATAGATGCGTTTATCAAATTTCCCCACGGCGGCAATTCCTTCTGTTAGTGAACGCTGGCCCTTATCAGCGTTGCGAGGGAGAGAGCAGAAGGCGTGCCGCTTTTAGATTTTCTTTAAAAAACAGCTAGTTGGATGAAAATTCAGAACTGAATAGTCGAAGGGTGTAACGTCACTGAGACAAAGTTGGGGGATATTCCCCGCCATTCAGGCAGCAGTGCTCGCTACCGGCGGTATTGGCAGGTTGTTTCAGTGACTTAACAGTTTTGCCTGCAGAACGCTGAGCCGCTTTAGCTCATGGGTTTACGCAGCACAATGTGTTTCAGGAATGGACACTTTCAGCAGAGAAGAGCAAGCGGGCCACGGCCTCGAACGCTGCATCCCTGCGCTGCTGCCAGTCTCCTTGCAGGATCTGGAAAGGCTGGTGGTGCAGCTCCAGCCACTGATGGGTGGCCTGGAAGAATGCCTGGCGTTGCGCCAGTTGCGGTTGGCAACGCTGCCCGTCATCGTGCCAGGCCACGACTTCGGGGCTGAGCAGCACATGCAGGTCATAGTGGCGTGCCAGCAAGGCCTGCTCGATCCAGGCCGGACACGCGCCGAACAATGTATTGCTCCACAGGATGTTGCTCAAGAGGTGGGTGTCGAGAATCAACAGTGACGGTTGCTTCGCTCGAGCCTCGTCCTCCCAGGCCAGTTGGCCGTGGGCTATGGTCTCGATGTCTTGGTAGCAGGTGTCGCGGGCTTCACTGTCGATAAAATGCCGAACGTACTCGCCGACCAGCAGCCCACCAAAATGCGCCTGGATCTCGTGGGAAAGCCAGCTTTTGCCGCTGGATTCGGGACCTGTGAGCACCAGCACCTTCATGTTCGCAAGGCCAGGTCTGTGCGCCATTCACGCCAGCCCTGGATCGCGATCAGGGTAAACAGCGCGTAAAGTCCGGCCGTCAGGTACATGCCTTTATAGACGAACAGCCCGACGAAAATCACGTCCAGAAAGATCCACAGCGGCCAGCATTGCACGCGTTTCTGTGCCATCCACACCTGGGCCACCAGGCTGAAACCGGTGAGCGCGGCATCCAGCCAGGGTTGCGCGGCGTCGGTCCAGTGCGCCATGGCCGCGCCGAGAGCGAGGCTGCCAATGGCGCCCAGGGACAGACTCAAGGCAATCGGCGCCACCGCCAGCCGGCTGACCTGCCGCCCCAGCCGTTCATCACCTCCACGCGTCCATTGCCACCAGCCGTACAATTGCAACGCCGCGTAGATCACCTGAAGCAGCATGTCCGAGTAGAGCTTCACCTCGAAAAATACCCAGCTATAAAGCAATACCATGACCAGGCCAATCGGCCAGCACCAGGGATTCTGTTTGACCGTCAACCAGACGGCAATCACACCGAGGGCGGCGGCAAACAGTTCTAACCCGGACATGGAGGTTCCTTGAGAGTGGGGAGGGGAGCGGATTGTACCGGATGGGTGCGGATGTAAAAACTTCGGCTCGACACTGACGTAGAAGATTGTCGAGCCAGCAAGACTCCTGTAGGAGCAAGCTTGCTCGCGATGGTCCTTAGAGCATCGCGTTTAATCAGAAAGCACGCGTTAACGTTAACGTCCATCGCGAGCAAGCTCGCTCCTACAAACGTTAAACGCGAAACTGCTTGAGCAACCCGTTCAACTGCTCACTCAGCCCCTTCAACCGCACACTGGCCACGCTCGATTGCTCGGCCGCCAGCGCCGTACTGTGGGACAGGCCTGCCGCCTGGGTCACGTTCTGGTTAATGTCTTCCACCACATGCGCCTGCTGCAGGGTGGCGCTGGCAATGGAGGCGTTGAGGCCGGTGAGGTTGCGCAAAGCCTGGCCTATGGCACTCAAACTCGCGCCGGCCAGCCCTGCCTGTTCGATGGTCAGTTGCGAAGCGCGGCTGCTGTCGCCGATGACCTTGACCGCCGCTTCCGAATGATTCTGCAAGCGCTCGATCATCGACTGGATCTCGGCCGTGGATTTCTGCGTGCGCTGAGCCAGCAGCCTGACTTCATCGGCCACTACCGCAAAACCCCGGCCCTGTTCGCCGGCCCTGGCGGCTTCAATGGCGGCATTGAGGGCCAGCAGATTGGTCTGCTCGGCAATCGAACGGATCACTTCGAGCACCGTGCCGATCTGCGCACTCTCGGCGGCCAGTGTGCGGATCACTTGCACCGCCTGTTCGATGGTGCCGGACAATTTGCCGATCTGCTGCAAACTGCCATCGATATTGACTTGGCCCTGCTGCGCCTGCGACTCGGCATCGCGCATTTCACTGGCGGCATGCTCGGCATTCCTGGCCACGTCCTGCACCCCGTACGTGACCTCGTTGATCGCTGTCGCCACCAGTTCCATTTGTTGGGACTGCTGCTGGCTGCGTTGTTGAGCTTGGGCTGCGTCATTGCCCAAGGCGCTGGACGATTCACCGAGGTCGCTGGCCGAGACCTGCAATTGGCCGATCACCATGCGCAATTTGGCTGTGAACGCGTTGAAATGTTGGGCCAGTTGCGTCACTTCATCGCGGCCATGGGTATCGAGGCTGCGTGTCAGGTCGCTCTCGCCGCTGGCGATATTGGCCATGGCGTTCACTGTTTCCTGCAGGGGACGCACAATGCTGCGGGCAATGAGGATCACGAGCAAGGCCATGATCGCTGCAATCACCAGGCCCACCAATGAGGCTTTCCACACCTGGCCGTAGAACTCGTCTTGCATGTCATCTATGTAGACGCCCGAGCCGATTACCCAGCCCCACGGCTCGAACAGCTTGACGTAGGAGGTTTTCTCGACCGGCGCGCTGGCACCAGGCTTTGGCCAGCGATAGTTGACCATGCCGGCGCCCTTGCTCTTGGCCACCGCGACCATCTCGTTGAACAGGGCAAAGCCGTCCGGATCGCGGATCGCCGACAGGTTCTGGCCATCGAGTTTCGGATTGGCCGGGTGCATGACCATGACCGGTACCAGGTCGTTGATCCAGAAGTAATCGTCCTGGTCGTACCGCAGGCCACGAACCGCGGTCAGCGCCTGCTTCTGCGCCGCTTCGCGGGTCAGCACGCCGGTAGTCTCCAGGCCATGGTAATAGTTGAGGACACCGCTGGCGGTCTGCACCACGTGCCGGGTCTTCTGCGCCTTGGCGTGGTACAGGTCTGTGTGGATCTGCTTGAGCATCAATCCGCCCAGCGTCATCAGCATCATGACGGCCACAATCAGGATGAGCCACAGGCGGCGACTGATCGACATGGTGCGCAAGCTGTTCATAAGGCGGTTACTCCGGTTTCTTGTTCTTGTCATATAGGATCGCCAGCATTTCACCCCGGATGGCAGGCACGGGTTTGCAGTCAAGCCCAATACTTGGCAGCGTGAAACGGACTTGTCTGATAGGATTTCGGCCCCGCGCGCGAAAACCTGAATCCGGCATGAGCTTTCCACGCCAAGCCGTGGTTTAACCAGAGGTTCCAGCACGCGGCGCTACAGCCAGACTGACCGCAGTAAATGCATTGAAAATATTAACGGGGCATGCCGGCGCGCATCGCTTCTTGGGGGATTGATGGATCTTTGGACCGCCTTTCAGGCATTGATACTAGGCGTTGTAGAAGGGCTGACGGAGTTTCTGCCCATTTCCAGTACCGGACACCAGATTATCGTCGCGGACCTGCTCCACTTCGGTGGTGAGCGGGCCATGGCGTTCAATATCATCATCCAGCTCGGAGCGATCCTGGCGGTGGTGTGGGAATTTCGCCGCAAGATTCTCGACGTGGTCATCGGCTTGCCGACCCAGCCCAGCGCTCGACGCTTTACCGTCAACCTGTTGATCGCGTTCATGCCGGCGGTGGTATTGGGGGTGATTTTCGCCGACCTGATCCATCATTACCTGTTCAACGCAGTCACCGTGGCGTCCGCCTTGGTCATCGGCGGCATCATCATGTTGTGGGCCGAGCGCCGCGAGCATGAAGTGCATGCCGAGACCGTGGACGAAATCACCTGGAAAGATGCCTTGAAAGTCGGCTTTGCCCAGTGCCTGGCGATGATTCCTGGCACTTCGCGCTCGGGCTCGACCATCATCGGTGGCCTGCTGTTCGGCCTGTCACGCAAGACGGCTACCGAATTTTCGTTCTTCCTGGCCATGCCGACCATGGTCGGTGCCGCAGTGTATTCGGGCTATAAATACCGTGATCTGTTCGTCCCGGCGGATTTCCCGGTGTTTGCCGTCGGCTTCGTCACGGCGTTTATCTTCGCGATGATTGCGGTACGCGGGTTGCTCAAGTTCATCGCCAACCACAGCTATGCCGTGTTTGCCTGGTACCGCATCGCCTTCGGCCTGCTGATCCTGGCGACCTGGCAGTTCGGCTGGGTCGACTGGACCGCGGCCAAGCCATGATCGACCGCAGCGCGCGCCCCGCAAGGATTCAGAATCCACGACTCAAGTCGCTGGTGTTCGCCTTGGTGTGTGCGCTGCCGTTGGCCGGCTCGATGTTGATGTGGTTGCAGGGGATATCGTTGATTCCCCTGTCGGCCTACGGCATCGTCAGCGTGCTGGCGTTCTTCCTTTATTGGAGCGACAAGCGCAAGGCCCGTACCGAGCGCTGGCGTACCCCGGAGAATGTCCTGCACGCCGTGGAACTGGCCGGTGGCTGGCCTGGCGCTTTGGTGGCGCAGCAAGTGTTCCGGCACAAGACCCGCAAGGTTTCCTATCAGGTCCTGTTTTGGGCCATCGTGCTGTTGCACCAGGTGTTCTGGATCGACCAACTGTTCCTCGGCGCCCATCTGTTCGCCCTGTTCTAGAGCAGCAGTCCCACCTGGGTCCGTTTGGGCAGCTTGCTCGCCACCAACTGGTGGGAACGCTGCAATAAACCCTGCAGCTCATCCGCGCCCGGAGGGTAGGGCACCTCCAGGATGATCCATTGGGCCCGAGCCAGATAAGGCGCCGGATGGATGCCAGGGCGGTCGCAGTGCCCCAGGAACAGGTCTTTGTCGACCTTGAACGCCAGGGAGTTACCGCGAAGTCCCTGCAGCGCAAACATCTTGTTTCCCGCGATCGAAAAAACCCGCACGCCACCCCATTTGTAGTCTTCCCTGGCACCCGGCAATGCCAGGCAAAACTGCGCCACAGCGGCTTCGCTCATTCGTGCAGTGCTCATAACAGGCGCTCCCCGCGGGCGGTGAATGACTCAACCAGATGATCGATCCAGGTGCGTACCGCCTGCAGCCAGCCCCCAAGTAATGACCAGTCAGGCAGCAACTGCACCAGCGGCAAAACTATAAATGCCGTAACTGATTGATCCAAATTAGAAATTTCGATTTTCATGCTGGCAATCGTCAAAAGCGTACGCTCCTTTTGACAAAGCGCCTATCACGCTAAGAAGGGCAAGAGGTCAGGGCTGGAGAGCCGCAAGGTACTCAGCAATGGGAACTCCCACCATCACCTGCGATAATGCGTTCTGAACCCAGCCACCGGGCGAATGACTCCGTGTACGACTTCAATGATTTGTATTTCTTCGTCCAGGTTGTCGACCACAACGGATTCACCAGCGCGAGTAAAAAACTCGACATCCCCAAATCGAAGCTAAGCCGGCGTATCGCATCTCTGGAGGAGCGGCTTGGTGTACGCCTGATCCAGCGGTCAACCAGAAAGTTTACGGTCACAGAGATCGGCCAAGACTACTACCGTCATTGTGTAGCGATGCTCGTAGAGGCTGACGCGGCGGAGCAAGTGGTCGAGCATTCACGCTCCGAACCTCAAGGAATCGTGCGTATCAGTTGTCCACCTGCGTTAGGCGCCATGGGTGTGAGCGACATTATTGCGGAATTCATGGTGCTGCACCCCAAAGTCCAGGTGCACATAGACAGCACAAATCGCAGGGTTGATGTGCTGGGTGAGGGGTATGACATCGCGCTGAGAGTGCGTTTCCCGCCATTGGAAGACGACAACCTTGTGATGCGAGTACTAGGCGATAGCCACCAAAAGCTGGTTGCGCGGCCTTCCTTGATAGAAGGGTTGAAGCTCGAAACCCCAAATGACTTGGCGAGCTTGCCTAGCATGGATCTAGGACCACCAAACCGTGAGCACAGGTGGACCTTTTTAGGAACGAAAGAATATCGAATCGAGGTGGTTCACGCGCCCAGATTTGTCACCTCGGATCTTGATGCGTTACACCGCGCTGCAATACAAGGGGTAGGGGTCGTACAACTACCCGAAATCATGGTGCGGCACGCCATACATGATGGGCTATTGGTGGAGGTACTACCTGAGTTTGTGCTGCGTAGCGGGCTCATCCATGCGGTCTTCCCGTCCCGAAGAGGGCTGCTACCTTCAGTCCGCGGTCTGATTGATAAATTAGCTATGGATTTTGGCGCTAACGCCGAGGCGGACCGGGTCGCTTGTGAGAGAGCAGGAAAAGAACATCCGGCTACGCGGTAGTCATTCCGCGCCTCACTCTCCCAGGTGCTTCACCGTATATCTCCCAGGTGCTTCACCGTATATTTCCTTGAATTTTTTGCTGAAAGCCGCTTGGGATTGATACCCGACTTGGGCGGCAATGTCGCTCAGCCCCAAATGGGAATGGCTTAGCAGGTTGAACGCTAACTCCATGCGGACTTGGGTCAATAATACCCAAGGCGAAACTCCAGCCACCCGTACGAAGGCTCGCATAAACGTTGCGCGAGACATGCTGGCGGTTTCAGCGAGACCGTCAACGGTCCACTCGTGCGCAGGATCAGCCAGCATGGACTGCCAAGCGCGGCCCAGCCGTTTATCAGACAGCAATGCCAAGGTGCCGGTGTGCTGACCGTGGCTCGCAATGTGTGCACGCAGGATCAATGTGAACAGCGCTTGGGACAAAGCATCGAGCAAGTAATGTGCGCCCACCTGATCGCTATCTGCTTCACCTCGCAACATTTCGACAAGCGCCGGCAGGGGGGCACTTTTAGGGAGGGCAGCACTTGGAATCACAAGGTGTTCGGGGAGCGCCGCGAATAACATCGACGTTCGATTGTAGTGAAAGCCTCCGCAAAGCATGTCTAGATCAGCACTAACATCTCCAATCCGATAGAGCGGCAGGGGCGCATTGGAAATCAGCCTTGGTGTGCTGGACTCAGCCGTTTTTCCAATGCTACGCATGACGTGCGGTGCACCACGAGGCAGAAGCAAAATATCCCCTGCTCGCATGGGCAGGCGTTGCCCGTCCGGAAACTCAACCCGACACTCTCCCTCCAACACAATGTGATAGGGCGCTTTGCCTAATATTTCTTGCTCGTGATCCCGTGCCCAATCGCCCTGAAACTGACACCGCAAATCCAGGCTGCCTCGGACGTTAGCCAGGCTGATGAGCTTATCGATAGAATTCATTTGAGAGCTTCGCATAAAAAATTGAGCGGATCGGACAAACTGACATCTCTCAGGGGGGGAAAACTAAGCCTGTCGAAACACTACACCAACTTCCTCAGGAGTCATGCGATGTTCAACAACTGGTCCGAAATGCTACCTACCATCCAGAAGGCCTTCGGCGGGCTTGGAAAGAGCAACCCTAAAATGGTGAAGGCTTACCTCGCTCTTGGAGAGGCCTGCGCGGAGAACGATGTGCTGGATGCCAAAACCCGGGAGTTGATTTCGATCGCGGTAGCTGTCACCACCCGCTGTGATGGTTGCATCGCTGCCCACGCGGACGCGGCGATCAAAGCAGGAGCAAGTCGTGAAGAAGTGGCGGCGGCATTAGCGACCGCAATCTCGCTCAACGCCGGCGCTGCTTACATCTATTCGTTGCGTACGCTGGAGGCGTATGACTCGCTGAAGAAATAGATCATTCCTACGCACGCGTGTGGCCTCGGTACTGCAAGGTATCGAGGCTTTTTTACACCTGCAAGATCCTCATCAGCATCTTGAGACGATCAATCAATAAATTGAGCAAGGCGCACAAAATCGGCGTTCGGATTCACCTCAGACTATCTCCACATTCAAACATTTGGAGAAGTCTCATGTTCACATCTTTTACTGCCTGGCTCCGATTTATCAGCAAAGTCGACACCTTCGCAACGTCTCTCATGCGATTGGCTATCGCCATCGTTTTTCTATGGATCGGAGCGCTGAAATTCGTTCCATATGAAGCCGACAGCATCACACCTTTTGTTGCCAATAGCCCTGTCATGTATTTCTTCTATGAACACCCCGAAGGATACAAAGCGCACCTCACTCACGAAGGTGAGTTGAACGCGGACAAGCGCGCCTGGCAAACCGAAAACAACACCTACGGTTTTTCGACCGGACTCGGGATCGTCGAAATCCTGATTGGCCTGCTCGTGCTGTCAAATTCAGTCTCGAGACGTACCGGCCTGTTGGGCGGGGCCCTGGCCTTCGGTACACCGCTGGTGACGCTTAGCTTTTTGATTACCACACCCGAAGCCTGGGTGGGTGCTCTCGGTGATGCGCAACACGGCTTCCCTTATCTGTCGGGCGCCGGGCGCCTGGTGCTTAAAGATTTACTGATGCTGGCCGGCTCCCTACCCGTGATGGCTGAATCCGCACGTCAATTGCTCCGCGAACGCTGCGCGTTATCACTTCAACCGACACTTGGAAAACCGTGATGAGAATCCTGATTGCTTTACTCCTGACTGTCGTTGCCGGCTCCGCGTTCGCTACCGAGGGCTCCGAGACTGCACGTACAGGCGTTCCACTGGACGTTGCTAGAACTCTCAGCATCACTCACACCTCCTTCGCTTGCGGTAAGTGAGCATCCGTTACACGACCGGATGCTCGTTCAACGATGAAGCGGCTTATCATAAAGCCGCGACTTGTTGTCATTTGGCGTTGGCTGCTTTTTCAATCAGGTTGGCAACGACTTTCGGGTTGGACACCATCACAACGTGCGACGCGCCTTTGACCGCGACGGTCTGTTTGGAGTGTGCCCGCTCAGCCATAAAGGCCTGTGCTTGTGCCGGGATGTTCTTATCAGCGTCGCCGTAGACAAACCAGGAAGGAATGGTTTTCCAGGCCGGTTCGGTCGATGCTTCATTCAGCGCCGCCACTGTTACGGGACGTTGAGTCGCAGCCATCAATTTGGCGTCCGCATTGGAAACGTCAGCAGCGAACTGGTGGTGGAATTTGTCTTGCTGGATATACAGATCCTTGCCGCCGTCAGCCAAGGCTACTGGAGGAGCGAGAGTAGGGCCCAGCGTGCCACCCGGGAAACGTCCGGATAACTCTGCGGTGGATTCACCCGCTTCAGGTGCAATGGCTGCAACGAACACCAGCGCTTTGACGTTGGTGTTGCCGTAAGCGGCTTCGGAGATGACCGGACCACCATACGAATGACCTACCAGCACAATGGGCGTTTTGACGCTAGCGAGCACGTCGGCCACTGCTTGGGCGTCTCCTTTGAGGGAGCGCAGCGGGTTCGAGGCTGCGATCACTGGATAGCCATCTTTTTCCAGAATTTTGACGACGCCATTCCAACTGCTGGAATCAGCGAAAGCCCCGTGAACCAACACGACAGTCGGTTTGACCGGCGCAGCCATTGCTGCGGTGGCTGTCATCATCGCAGCTGCGAGGGCCAGACCTGAGAATAACTTGTTCATCTAGTGTTCCTGTGTGTGAAGAAGGTGGACGCAGTTCCACCAATTTGTGCCGGGTACAGAACTAGCCCTCCCTCTTGGGTGAGCACGTAGTCAGTCTGTGCAACGATTCAGAATCTTCTTTGCATCATGAAGACAAACAATCGTCATCAGGTTGATGCCTCTGTGGCCGGTTGCAAATCAATGCACTGCGTGGCCCATGGTCTGCCCTGAACAACACCGGGAGAACGACCAAAAAAGACAATCTTCTGTTCCGTTTTCTGAAATGGCCGCGACCGTACCCACGTCGACACTCATGCGTAAGCGATCTCATGCTGCGTATCGCCCTGGGTCTTTTGGGCGGAAAGGTTGGATGCGTGTTCACAAGGCACTATCAACATTGTTTCATCCTGCACAATTAAGCCATGACATCTCTGCCCATTCTCTAAGGCGCCTTTGTTGGTGAAACTGATCCCATAAGCGATCAACCGCTGGAGTTGTCGCAGCGTTCTCCATAACTGGGAGATTCCAATGTTTGGCACTACTCAATCCTGCCCTGGTGGCTCCTGTCCGGATACTTCAATCGTGCTTCATCGTGAGCACGAAGCGGGCTTTTTGCTTCCCCAGTTCATGGGAGCCTTGGCAAGTGAGACCAGCGGATTAGGCATGGCTGATATGTGCCAATCGCAATCAGGCCAAGGTTTGTTTCCGAGGCTTTGCGCCTCACTGATGCATTCGCTCCGGTCCTTATTCCTCAAATGAAACTGGACAGCCAGGTGCTGTGCATTCCCTACAGAGAACTGAAATGAGCTACGACTTCGATCTATTTGTCATTGGTGCCGGCTCGGGTGGAGTGCGTGCTGCACGGTTTGCAGCAGGATTTGGTGCAAAAGTAGCGGTTGCCGAAAGTCGATACTTAGGCGGCACGTGTGTGAATGTCGGCTGCGTTCCAAAAAAGTTGTTGGTTTACGGTGCCCATTTTGCTGATGACTTCGAACAGGCCGAAAGCTTCGGCTGGACAGCGGGCAAGGCGAATTTCGACTGGCCATTGCTTATTGCGAACAAGAACCGTGAGATCGATCGTCTCAATGGCATCTACCGTGAGCTTTTGATTAACAGCGGCGTCACGTTGCTCGAAGGCCACGCGCGATTAGCCGATGCGAACCACGTCGATATAAACGGCCAGCGTTTCAGCGCTGAGCGGATTTTGATTGCGACTGGCGGGTGGCCGCAGATTCCGGAGATTCCGGGACATGAATATGCGATCACTTCGAATGAAGCGTTCTTCCTGAAAGAGCTGCCCAAGCGAATCCTGGTGGTCGGAGGAGGTTACATTGCCGTGGAATTCGCTGGCATTTTCAACGGGCTGGGAGCTGATACCCGGCTGCTATATCGAGGCGATCTGTTTTTGCGAGGATTCGATCAATCAGTGCGTATTCATTTGGCAGAGGAACTGACCAAGCGCGGTCTGCGGTTAGATTTCAACACTGACATTGTCCAAATTGATAAGCAGGCCAATGGAAGCTTGCTCGCGACGCTAAAGGATGGAACGCAACTGGAAACTGACAGCATCTTCTACGCCACTGGTCGCAGGCCAATGCTCGATAACCTGGGGCTGGAAAATACCCGCGTGGAATTTAACGAGGCTGGCTACATTGACGTGAATGAGCACTTCGAAACTCGCGATCCGTCCATTTTGGCTCTGGGTGACGTTATTGGCGGTGTCCAATTGACACCCGTTGCGACAGCAGAGGGCATGGCGGTTGCCCGTCGATTGTTCAAACCTGAGCAGTATCGCCCGGTCGACTATCGCCATATTCCAACTGCGGTGTTCAGCCAGCCAAATATTGGTACGGTAGGCCTCACCGAGGAGCAAGCGATTGAGCAAGGCCACAAAGTGGTGGTGTTCGAGAGCCGGTTCCGACCCATGAAATTGACGCTCACCGAGTCGCCAGAACAGACGCTGATGAAGCTGGTAGTGGACGCAGAATCTGATCGAGTATTGGGATGCCACATGGTCGGTCCGGACGCGGGGGATATCATTCAAGGCTTGGCGATTGCTCTTAAGGCGGGTGCCACCAAACGACTTTTTGATGACACGATTGGCGTTCATCCGACCTCCGCAGAAGAGTTCGTTACCCTCCGTACGGCGGTGAGTAGCAGGTGACGGGGGATGGCGATTCCCTTTTTGCCCTTAGCGCCATCCTCTCAGGAGATGGCGTATTTGCCGTCTGCCGTCGTATGACACTGATCGATTTAAAGGTTAAGCGATAGGAGTGAGCAGGAACATAAAGCGCACCCTGATCTGATCAGGATGCGCCTATTTCATTTTTGCTTGATCAGGAATTTTCGAGTGAGATTCGCGACATCTTCCAGCCGGGTGTCCATAACAAAATGTCCGCCGTCGAGGATCGCAATCTCAGCATTGGTCAAATCCCGGTGAAAAGCTTCAGCTCCTGCAACGGTAAAGGCCAAATCATGCTTGCCCCAGACAACCAATGTGGGCAGCTGATGTTCACGCAGCCATTTCTGCCACGCCGGGTATGCATCCAGGTTAGTGCGATAGTCGTAAATCAGCTCCATTTGAATCGCACCTTCACCGGGGCGGTTGAGGAATGCCACTTCGTCTTGCCATAAATCGGGGTTGTACGCTGTGACGTCTGGATCGCTGCCGACATGCCGCTGTCGTGTTACGTCCAGGGATAAATGAGCAGCCTGAAACTTGGCCTCATAGGCATTGCGATCAGCCCAGTAGGCTTTGCGGCTGTCCCACATCTTGCCCAAACCTTCTGCATAGACATTGCCATTTTGGAACACCATCGAGGTTATGGCTTCCGGTCTCGCCATCGCTAATCGCATACCGACGGGAGCGCCGTAGTCTTGCATAAACAGGCTGTATCGTTTGAGCCCGACTGCATCTGTAAAGTGCTCCATCACCTTCGCGAGGTGATCAAATGTGTAGACGAACTTGTCTGGTGGGGGCGCATCGCTGTTACCGAAGCCTGGGTAGTCCGGAGCAATGAGGTGGAAACGGTTGCCCAATTGCTTCATGAGGTCGTCGTACATACGAGACGAGCTGGGCACTCCATGAAGGAGTAACACGGAGGGGGCGCTGGGGTCGCCACTTTCTCGATAGGCAATATTTACGCCATCGACTGTCACTTGGCGATACTGCATTTTTGGCGTTTCCCCTTGGGCGTGTCCGAAGCCCAAAAGCAAAGTCAGAACTGGAAAACAGAGGTATTTAAGTAAGGGCATCACCGGTACTCCAGTGGGTGCAGAGCTAATCTGCGGAGAAATCTGGTCAGCGCGCTGATGTTGTTTTGCGCTGTATCCAATACTCGATAAACCGCTGAGTCTGAGGAATGATTAAACGAGACAATGCGGTATTTCACCTGATGAAAGAATCATGAGGGCGGATGTTGCCGACACAGGGCTGGCCATCTTCGCGGTAGCGGTGATCACGAAAGTCCCATTGCATTTTGGGAGGCTCGGTTGAGAATAATAGGCTGATACCTGCTCGGCCAATTGCTGCCCAACGGTCAGATATACACTGCCTTACGAACCCAATCTTTCGGTGATCCAATGCTTCTAAGACATTTGCGGTATCTGTTGGCAGTAGCTGACCACGGTGGCTTTACCCGGGCCGCAGAAGTCCTTCATGTGTCTCAGCCGACACTGTCGCAGCAGATCCGGCAGCTGGAAGAAACGCTTGGCGTCAGCCTTTTTGACCGAACATCCCGGACTGTCAAACCCACAGATGCTGGACTAGCCTACATCGAATGCGCCCGGCGCGTACTGGTGGAGCTGGCGGCGGGTAAACGGGCGTTGCACGATGTGAAAGACCTGTCCCGTGGCACGTTAAGGCTCGCCATGGCCCCAACGTTCATGGCGTACGTTTTGGGTCCTTTAGTGCGTGATTACATCTCCCAATTCCCGAACATTCGCTTAGAGCTCTTCGAGCTGTCGATGGGCGATATCGAAACGGGGTTGGTCGATGATTCGCTGGATATAGCTGTGGCATTTGACCAAGTGAGAAACGCCGATATCGAATCAATCCCGGCCTTTGTCGAGACACTTGGTCTGATGGTTGGGCGCGCTCACCCACTCTATGACTGCCAGGATGCACTCACGACGGACCAGTTAGCTCAACTGGATTTTGCTTTGCTGACCCCTGACTTCGCTACGCGCATTTGTATCGATGAGTACTTCGCCATGACGAAAATCACGCCCAAGGTGACGATTCAGGTCAACTCCGTGAACACGTTGCTTGAAGTCATCCGAAACACCGCGGTTGCCACCATTCTTCCTGAACCCATTGCCACGCAGGATCGTGCTTTGCACAAGCTGGCCTTGCTGGACAAGGCGCCTCAACGTGGCGTGTCGGTTCTGAGGAGAAAAAATAACTACCACAGTGCAGCATCGGTCGCGTTCATGAATTTGATGCTTGGATCCGCGGCAGTGGACCGAGAATAGAGTGCTGACCATTACGCCCAGTGAAATGCTGGATTGTAAATAATGGTAATTCCTCTGTTTGGTAGCGAAGAGCAAGATGACTCCATCGACACGATCACCGGGTCGAACCCAAAAACAACCGGAGTACGTCATGTCCCAACAACCCATCAAACTTTATCGTCACCCACTGTCTGGTCACGCGCATCGTGTCGAATTGATGCTCTCACTGCTCGGCCAGCCAACAGAGTTGATATTTGTGGATCTGATGAAGGGCGCGCACAAACTGCCGGAATTCCTGGCGCTCAACAGCTTTGGCCAAGTACCGGTGATCGATGATAACGGCACCGTTTTAGCTGACTCGAACGCCATTCTGGTCTATCTCGCAACTAAATACGGCAACGGTGAGTGGCTGCCCAGTGATCCCGTAGCGCAAGCAAAAGTACAACGCTGGTTGTCAGTTGCCGCCGGGCAGATCAACTCAGGCCCCGCTACCGCCCGACTGATCACTGTGTTCGGTGCCGGCTACAATGCGCAGGATGCGATCAGCAAGTCTCACACCCTGCTGACGGTGATGGAGCAAGAGCTGGGTAAAAGTAAATTCCTGGCTGGCGACAAACCGACCGTTGCAGATGTAGCAGCCTACACCTACGTCTCCCACGCCCCAGAAGGTAATGTTGCACTGACTGACTATCCTAACGTTCGTGCTTGGTTGAGCAGTATTGAGGCATTGCCAAATTTCGTAGGTATGCAGCGTACTGCCAAGGGCTTGCAGCAAGCTTGATCCTACTGTCGGAGCTACCCGGGGAAAAATTCCGGGTAGGCTTCGCTAACTCAACTACGATCTCTTCGAATTTTTGCCTGTTGCACCATTCATCTGGATAGGGTTTGCACCAGTCGCTCCAGGCGACACTTTTTTGCATCTATGTCTGCTCGCTCTCGCGATCAGATCTTGCTGTCCCTACATCACGGCAGAGTCGCCTATGGATCGCTTTCAGGAAATGCAGATATTCATGACGGTGGCCGAAGAAGAAGGTTTTGCGGCCGCCGCCCGTCGTTTGAATATTTCCCCTCCCAGCGTTACCCGTGCCATTGCCGCTATGGAGGAACGCATCGGCACTCAGTTGCTCTCACGCACAACTCGAAGCTTGCACTTGACTGAGGCAGGGCAACGGTACCTGGATGATTGCCGGCGAATACTCGGTGAGGTCAATGAAGCCGAGGAAGCTGCTGCTGGCAGCTACTCGATTCCATGTGGGCACCTGACGGTGACAGCTCCCGTGCTTTTCGGAGAGTTGTACATTGCGCCTTTGCTGGCTGAGTACCTGGATCAATTTCCTTCTGTACATCTACACGCGTTACTGGTCGACCGCGTGACAAGCATGGTCGATGAAGGTATCGATGTGGCGATCCGTATTGGCCATTTGCACGAGAATAATCAGCACGCTATCAAAGTTGGCGAGGTGCGCCAGGTAATTTGTGGCGCCCCCAAGTATTTCGAGGAATTCGGCCGGCCCCGCCATCCTGGAGAATTAGGTTCCGCCAAAATCGTTATGTCTTCCGCGAGCCATTTGTTGAGCGATTGGCAATTTGAGAATGAAGGAAATGCACTGAGCTTTCGTTTCGATCCGCAGCTAGTCGTTACCGCAAATCAAGCTGCCATCAATATTGCTTGTCTGGGCTGGGGTGTGACACGCGTGTTGTCCTACCAGGTGGCTAGTCAGGTAGCCGCCGGTGAACTGGAAGTGGTACTCCAGGATTTTGAACCGCCCGCTTTGCCCATCCAGGTCGTTTACCTCAAGAGTAACCGCGTACCAGCGAAGATACGTACGTTCGTGGATTTCCTCACGGAACGCCTGGGATGTGATGCGGCGCTTCGACCTCCCAGGAAAAGTACGCTCTGATGGACCGTTTTCATGAAATGCTCATGTTTGAAGCGCTCTCAGAGCGGCCAAGCCTGGCGGCAGCTGCGCGCCGTCTGAACGTTTCTGGCCCGACAGTCGTTCGCGCGATTGCTCGGTTGGAGACGCGTCTCGGGGTGCCGTTATTGCAACGCAGCACTCGTGGAGTGTCGTTGACTGAGTCGGGTGTTGTATTTATGGCTGACTGCTCCCGCATCCTCAAAGAAATCGAAGACGCAGAAGCATCAGCTAAAGGCCTTCATGTTCAGGCTCAGGGTAATCTGACTGTATTGCTTCCACTCCTTTTCAGCCGCTATGTAATGACGCCTTTGCTTGCGAATTACATGGGGTTTTATCCCGAAGTCACAATATTCGCCCATTATCATGATCGTTTTCCGAACATGAACGAGGAGGGGCTTGACGTTGCCGTGCTGGTCGGAAATTTGCCCAGTTCCTCGTTGATAGCAAGGCCGGTTGGCTACGTTCGTACGATCGTATGCGCCAGCCCCACCTATCTCGAAGCCCATGGTGTGCCCGCCGAGCCGGAGGATCTCAAAAGTCACCGGCTGATTGGCATTCAAGCTTATCGGGAGAAGATCAACTGGGATTTTTCCAGACATGGTGTTCCATCCACCATCAAGGCCCGATCACGCGTCAGCTGCACCACCGTTCAAGCTGCCATCGATGCAGCGGCTTATGGCGCGGGGCTTACGCGCTGCCTCAGTTATCCTGCCTACGATTATTTAAATGGCGGTCGGCTACGCAGGGTGTTGCAACCTTTCGAACTGCCAGCGCTTCCAGTTCATGTCGTTTACCGGGAAGGGCGTAGAGCTTCAATGAGAGTGCGCAGTTTTGTCGACCACATTGTCGAAGGCCTGCGCGAACATCCGGCAATGTTGCCCGACGCTCATTGAGCGTTCGGCGATCCCGGACTGACGTCGCTGACTAGTTTCATTTGGCGTTCGCTGCCTTTTCGATCAGGCTGGGCCGCTAAGGCCAGACCTGCAAATATCTTTTTCATCTGTGTTCCTGTGCATGTAGTGGTCTAATGAAACCGGACACCCATTTAGGCGAGAATGCTCGCCAGATCGAGGTGTCAGATGACCAAACAACGCCGTTCCTTTTCCGCTGAATTCAAGCGCGAGGCTGCCGACCTTGTGC
>NZ_JADEVO010000046.1 GCF_017114825.1 Pseudomonas gregormendelii
GTAGAGGTACACTTTTTCAACGCTGGCATTGGGACGCATCATGGTGATGGGCTCCTGAAGAAAATCGGGAGCACAGCATCAGCCGTCAGCTATCCGCTTGGAATGTGGGGTTCACGGAGCGGATACCCTGTTTCGGGGGGGATCGGCTATTGACGCTGCTCATTCATGGGTGAGTGATTGGCTGATGCCATCTCACGTCGGTGACACCAAATCGCGCCGCAAACTCAACAACGGCTGAGTAGCGCCCATCCCAATTCGACGATCCTTCTCGTATAACAGCGCCTGAGTTAAGCAGCGCGTAACACACGGCGTAGTGCGGACAAAGATAGTTGAAAAGTGCTCGAACACCCTGTGTTGACTCTGGAAGGTGTAGCAAATCGTAAAGCCCATGACGCATCCCCAGCACACAAAGGTAATTGACTATCGGCTCTGAGGATTGTCACTGGGCAACAACTCAAAGGACAAAAAAAAGTCACCGCTTATTGGGATGCCGCCTATGCTCGTTTTCTATGACATCAACCCGCCCATCAGGGCAAAGTCCGATTATCGACAATGAGCCTGAGCTCCCATTTCGGTAGGCAGGCGTGGAGTAGGCACGAGGTATCGAAATTTCTGCCGGTACCACCACCCCTCCTGAGTAGTCGCACCATCTGGGATCACGGAGTTGACGAACATCGTGGAACCAGCGGGCAACCGGCAGGGTTGCCATTAGGTCTGGGGGTAGTCACTGACCGACGTGGCGCTATCTCCACATCAATTTAATCGGCGATATGTCACAAATACTCTTTTTGCCGTCTAATGAATTGTCCCAGCAAAGGGACTGCAAAGGAGTATTTACCATGTCGGTTTTTATAAATCAGACCAGACTCTGCCAAACTCGACAGCATTTGATTAACGTGACTGCTTCCGAAAGGTTTTTCTATTACCTCTTTGGACTTCATTGTCACATCCTGTACGGAGAACTCACCATCGCAGTGATCAAGCTCCGCAATTACTCCGAGTAGTTCTCGCTGCCGATCGGTTGCTCTCGCCCAACGTCCCACAAAGAAGTCGCTATCCAGCTTGCGAAGAATTTCATCTGCGGGCACCCCAGGGTTTTTACCATTGCCAATTTGCTGTATGAAGACGTCATAGACTTCCCTACATATAAATTGCACAAAATAAGGATATCCTCCAGATAGAGAGGCGATTTGTTGCATAGAAGATTTTGACAGCTTAATTGGGTAGTCCTTAAGAGGGATGCTTATGGCGTCGTGTACAGCTTGTTCGCTCAGCTTGTCGAGCATCACAACCCGGAACATCCGCTCTGCATAAGTCCGTGCTTCTACGAGCTTTGGAAACAGAGTCGGTAAGCCTGTCAATGCGAGCATGAACGGAACTCCCTTACGCTGGATAGACTGGAAAACATCTAATAGCATAGAAAGTGGAAACTGGTCTTTCTGCGCATGATCCGATAAGTTTTGAGCCTCGTCATAGGCAAAAATTATCCCAGCAACGCCTAGATTCTTGATGGAGTTCCAGACAATTTCTAAGACGCGTTTCACCTTGTCTTCTACAAGGCCAGGGGTCGTCTCATATATATTTTGAAGGGTTTGATAGTTTAATGTTTGATCTACGGTTGATTCAGTTCTGGAAAAACCTATGCCTTCGGAAACTTGAAACTCTCCAACCTTTACAGCAGAAGTCACAACAGAGAGGTCCGTTAGCAAGCGAGTAGCGATGCTCCCTTCATTCAGGCTTGCGCTTTCGGATAGATCAGTACCAACCCACAACCATTTTCCTTGCTGCGCCATGGGTTTAAAAGTTTCGAGTAACACCGTCTTCCCAGTACCCCTCAGTCCTGTTAGGACTAAATTCTCGAGAATCGTTCGTTGCTGTAGAAGGCGCGCGAATTCCTTTTTTTCATCCTCCCGACCTGCGAGGTAGGGAGGCATATGCCCCGCGCCTGGCTTGAAAGGGTTTTGAAGTGCGGCCATGATTAGCTCCAGCTATAAACTTAGTAAGAATGCTAAATTTACACTCAGGGCTGGAAATGTCAAATACCGTCTAGCGGGGTTTTGACGTTTCTAATAGCTTTTCGCTTGCCATGATGAGGTATTAGACGGGTTTGACGCCTTTATCACCCGCTACAGTTCGGCTCGGTCACACAGCATGGCTGAACAGTGAGGATTCTCTCTCGGGATCTACAGCCGCACTACCCTGAAGAATCACCGCTGCTCTGCGCCTTTGGCAAGCGCCCGCCTGCCATCCTTGGTTAGCTGGTCGAGTGCCTGGCTCTCGAATGCTTCGGCCATAGCGGTGGCCTTCCTGATAAACAGCAGCGCCAGCTCGGGCGGAAACCCGCGTGCAAATCTGTTGGCGGTACTCGTTGCCAAATGCGTACCAAACAGCGTGCTGATGCACAGGAGGGAAAGGTTTGAAACCACTGCCGCTATTACCTTTCGCATAATTATCAAAAGTTAACAGCTTGCGGACACAGAGATAGGCCAGTTGCGAGCAGTAAATTCAGGCGTTTTGCCAAAAAATTGATGCGTTTTAACCTCGCTTTTGACGCGGTGTAGCTTGCTAACGTTAACAACCTGTTCGTCGTTCTTTGGCATCACATTCTGTGAGTGAGAACAGCTCTCTCACTGGCGTACAAATCGATGCTACTCAGCAAATAGGGCTTGCTGAACAGATGCGGCAACCTGCTGGGCCGTGAATATGGGGTATTCGTATTCAATGAGGGCTTTTTCACGCTTCTTGCTCAGAATTCTTGATTCTACGGAGCTGGACAGCTCGTTAATAAGTCGCTCCAGCTTTCCACCTCCTCGCATTGATTCAAAAGCGCTTCCGTGATGCTTTCGGACAACTGCCAGTGAATCGCTCAACTCGACAGAAATGTCTGCCACCTTACCCAGCAATACACGGTCCATGCTCGCACCTTCCACGGCGATAGCTGTTACTGCCGCTAGGCCAGAAAGATATTTGTCGTTGTAGCTGGTCAGGACGCCCTTTAACACGCCTGTGATCATGGCCTGATTGCCTTCCTCTGGCGCTAGGCCAATGTCATCGGTGCGGCCTAGCAGGTAGTCCGTGGTGACGCAGTAAAGGTCTGCGAATCGTAAAGTGATCTTCAGGCTAGGTGCGCGTCTTCCGTTCTCGAAAAGGCTGATCATCGTCAGGTTGGTGTAGCCAAGGCGGTCTGCCACCGCAGCCATTGTAAAACCTGCCGCATGGCGCGCTCTCTTAAGGCGCTTGGCGACAATATCCCGCAAGGTTTGATCTTCCTCTTTGACGCGGTTCGATATGGTCATGCTCTGCTCTCTTATCGGGTATGAAGGGGCCAGGCTTCAAGAGCTATCTTGATTCTCCAAACGGCCCTCGGCAAGGCATCAGTCCGCTACGTTGAGTGGCTGATGTGAGATAGCCACTTTGACACGTTGCACATTTCGCAGATTGATCAACGAACACCGATCCGGTGTAGTTCCTAGGCCCCCAAGGCCTACGGGCCTCGAAGCAACTAGCTTCCGCTGTTTCCTCATGGATTTGTGCAACTTACGCTGCCAGCCGATACCTAGGCTCACCGTTTCCACATGAGCAATCTCAAAGTGATATCGTTGGGAATTCGACGAATGACATTAAGGATTGATGCTATGTTCAAAAAGATTTTCCTGCCAATGGCTTTGCTTGCGCCTGCTTTCGTCCAGGCGAACGAAATAAGCACGTATGTTCAGGAGAATGTCGCCGGTGTATACCGCGTCAATGTCTACGGTCTTAATCAGCAGCCAGGGCCAATACGTCTAGGTTATGCGGACGGTGACAGGCTGGCGATGGATCTATGGGGCAAAAAAAAGTTTATGCAGATCCACAGCGTGGATGCCGACGTTGGCGCGGTTAATTTGGTGGACGGCAAGGGGGATCTCTCGACGCTTTCCATGCAGTACGGCAACGGTAGCATGACCTTGGAAAACGGCGTGGAGCTGCACCTGAGCATTCTTCGCAGGCTCACGGACATAGACAAGGCGGCTCTACGGAAAGACACTCCCCCCGTCGCGGCCCTCATTACAAAAACCGTTTTGGCACCCGCTGAATTAGCATTGGCCGACAAGGCTCCTACTACTCACCCGATGCCGGTAGGCCCCATCAAGGCAAGTTTCGACTGTACCAAAGCATCGACGGCAGTAGAGGGGATGATTTGTGGCAACGCCGAACTAGCCGCACTCGATGTACGGCTTGCCGCCGCATACAAAGCATTGCGTAACGATGCCCAAGACAAAGCGGCCTTGAAACAAGAGCAAGTTGCTTGGATCAAACAACGTAACGCATGCCGCGTAGCCGACTGCCTCATTACCATCTATAGCGAACGCGCAGAGGCGATGGAAAGCGCACTTGCTCATAATGCTCACTAATAAAACGCCATGGTCGGTTTGTCAGCGCCAGCGATGATTGGCGGGATGTGATCTAGCAGGCCAGACAGCAGGGTTCATAACGTCACCTGGCCCGGATTTTTGATAATCACATGTTCCTGTAATTCAAAAAACACCGGCAACAGCGGCAACAGTGGCAACAGCCCCGGAATACGCGGGCTCCAGCCGTTTCAGATGTTGCCAATCTGTTGCCGCACGTGTTTTTTGTGGCAACGGTGATAACAAAAAACCGCAGGAGGAAAGCTCCCTTATATTGAAACGTAGGTGTGTTGCCAGTTGTTGCCACTTTTTTTATAGGGTGGCAACGGCTAAGAGGCCTGCCCTGCAAGGCCGTTGCCACTGTTGCCACTGTTGCCACCAATTCTAGGTTCCTATGAACTTGGGCATTCTGGGTGAGTGGTGTTTGAGTGACGTTCATGCGCCGCCACCTTCCATGTCCAATGCTTCTTGATCGACGACATGCAGGCGAGCTTGCCCGCCACCAGGTAGCCGGTAGTTTTTTGTATTCCGCCCGATATCGCGGCGCCCCAGAGCGCCAGCCCCCTCTAGTGCCTTGATAACACGATTAAATCCATACCCGTGCGCGGCCTCGATCAGTGCGGGTTTGTTGAACAGGTACAGTCGCTTCCCCATTGATAACTCCCAGAATCCGGCCCGGTTATGTACCTTGGTGTCGGGGGTCTGGTCGTTCACGTTGGTGAATCGGCTATCACCGTGCTTGGCGATGAAGTCGCTAACGCTAGACAGGATTTGCCTGTCTTCGGCATTGCCACTGCCCACACGACTTAACCACTCGCCATAGAGCAACTGGCAGTCAGCTATGGCGCTACCCTGCGCCCAAGGCAGCAGGCTGTAGGTGATAGCCATTTCCCCAGCCAGGGCAATGACGGCGAAGCGATCCGCAACACGCCCCGCCTGAGCGTTGTCCTCGATGAAGCTGGCGCGTATACGGGCGAAGTCTTCCAGCAGGCCGGGACGGTCATCACTGGCAAGTAGCTTTTCCACGAATGCTGGCCCGATGTGGCCATGGTGGGTGCCAACAGCAACGGTCAGCAGTCGGTGGAAGTCCGCGCCCGCCAGGCCGTGCAATTCGTCGAAGGCGCGGTGGGTGCGAGTACCGGCGTTCACGTCCACCATGCGAAGTTCAGCGCCAGCATGGGCCGCATTACCGCCGATGGACGCGTGTTCAGACAGGGAGCGCTCGCCACTCGACAGCGCCAGCAGACGCCACGACAGCTTGGCCCGACCTTCACGCTCACGGGTCATGGTGCCTTTACCCTGGCCGTTGGCGAGCGAGTAGGCCATTTCCTGTACGCGCTTGGGGTCGGCGCGCTTGATTTCGTCCAGAGGGAGCATGGTGTCATTGCGGCTCGATGCCTCGATTTCCAAACCGCCTTTGGTCATGTCCCAACTGGCGGCAAAGATTCCAGGGTCGCCCCATACCGAGGAACCAATCAGTTGTGCCAGCGATTTGCCGCTAGAACTGTCGCCCACCAGGTGAACGCCACCACCCAACACACCAACCAGACTCAGCAGCGGGCCAGCCAGCGCGCAGCCAATCGCCAGCGTCAGTACCGGGTTGCCTTCGCACTTGGCCGCGACTTCAGTTTTCCAGCCCTCCAGATCTCCGCGCAGGCTGAATAGGTTCTGTCCCTTGCCGCTGGCCTGATAACGCACCTTGTCGCTACCGATGGTGCGGCCAGGCAGTACAAAGGCGCCCGACTCATGCCAGCCCGGTCGGCAAGTGGTGGCGAACACCTCGGCGGGGCGCTGCTCAAGTAAGTACTCCATGAATGCGCCACGCTTTTTCAGCGCGATGATTACGCCCATGCCGAACAGTTGGCGCCTGGCATCCTCGCCACTACCGCCGAACACCTCCATGGGGATGATCCATTCCTTGATGCCGCTTTCTGTCACCAGTCGCAGTAGACGGCCTTCGCTACCATCGTCGCTATTGGTCGTCCGGGCCACTACGGTCACGGGGCTGGCGATCCACTCGTCAGTGATTGGGCGGTCTGTTTTGTCGTCGTCGGTCTCATCATCGGCGGCGGTGCGTTTAAAGCCGTGCCAATACACACCGGGTCGCAGCTTGCGGCCTTTCTCATTGGTAACCCAGTGTTCATACACGCACCAGCAAGGTCGCTCAGGAGGCCTAATCGTCGGGATTTCACACGTCAGAAACTTGGCCGAGACCTTTGACGCTTGGCTTGCGGTAGTTTTTGCCGTGTTGGCCCCGTCAGTCGCCCCTGCCGTGCCTCCTAGGTCAATCGTCTGGCTGGCTACGTTATTCGTTGGCATGGTCGGCTTCCCAGCGGTATAGATCGTTGAAGTCCGTCAGGGTGTCGGGCGCACTGTTCGGCCAGTCGGGAAACGCCACTAATCCACCCACTGCAATGGCGGCGGCATTGGCGGCGGTGCGTCCGGGATTGCCCTCGGTGCACCGGTCGTCGTCGCCCGCAATGATAATTTCGATGTTGTGGTGTTCGGCTTTAAGCACCAGCGCCACTGGTTTTAGGTTCCCGGCATTCATGGCGCACGCGACGGTGTAGCCGTTTTCGTGAAGCGTTGCGCCCGTGGCTAGCCCCTCACAAATGACCAGCGGGTTACCTGGTGTGATGCGACCCAGCGGTGAATAGGTGCCCTTGATCCGGCCACCGAACAGGAAGCGCTTACCACCGTCCGGAGCGATCCGTTGCAGGTTGGCCAGCACGCCATCGGCATACAGCGGCACCAGCAATTCGTCACCACGCTGGCGCAGACCGTGGGGCCGTACACTTTTGGCAATCAGGTACGGGTGATCGGGATCGGCACGGTGCGCATCACGCCACCAGCGTTGAGCAAGGTTCAAGGCCTTGAGCTGGCGCCGCTGTTGCTCGGCTTCGCGCTGGCGCCGTGCCTGCTCGATCCGCTGGCGCACCTGCTCGGCTTCCCGATAATCGACGGGCTCTCGACTGCTCCAAACGCGGGAACCATTCGTTTTCCAACTGCCGAACGCACCGGACGCGATGCCGTCCAGGTACAGCACGTACCAGCCGTTAAGCGTACCGGCCTTGTCGTCAGGCACGCGGAAACGATGAATCGCACCGTCAGGCACGGGAAGCCAATCAAGCGGGCCATAGACCGACTGGAGCGCGTCACGGAAAAGGATCGTCGCGTCTATCATGCGGCCTCTTTGGCAGCGCCAGCAAAGACCCGACAGATCCGGCCATTATTCACGGCGTGCCAGTAGGTCAGATCGTCCAGTGAATCAATTAGGCAGGCCGTCACTAAGGCATTAGAGCTACGCATAACTACGCGGGCGCACTCGACGTCGGCTTCGGTTAGGAACGGCCCTATCAGCGCCCTGGGAGCTTTCGGATGGGTCACATAAAACAGCTCGGTGACTTTCTTCGGGCAAGCCTTCGGCGTTCCCGCTTTTTTGCAGGTTGTTTTGATCATTGTGGTTATTCCGTTACGAGGCTCTCGGTGCTACTCGCTCCAGAGCCGTTAGGCAGACTGGAGCGCGTCACGAAAAAGAGTTACTGCGTCAGTCATTCACTGGCCTGCGAAGGATCAACTCGGGCGATTAAGGCCTTAAACTCCTCGATGATTTCCGATAGCCAGCCTGCTCGTCCGGAGCACTGCTCTAGCTCGTAAAAATCGCGAAGCTCAGAACAGGCCTCAATCAGCAGGGCTAAGCTATCGTCGTCGATGGCTGGTGCAGTGGGGTCGCAGAAATCGTCGCCAAGAGCCTCCGGTGTCCTGCTTGTGTTAGCAGCCGTATATGGTTTGCCATTCAAAGGCCTCACGCTACCCATGACGACAACTCCTGACTGTGTTTGATGGATGCGTTGCAATGAGCAACCAAGGCGCAAGAACTGCGCACTGTAACGTCCCTGGAGTTGATATAGGCATGGCTCAGAAAAGGTACCAACTGCGGCCCGTTCACTCCGCACCGCCTTGCACTTCCGAGGCGCGAGCAATGCTCATGCGGTTCGTTGTAGCGCTTGAGGCGAGTTGGCAGGCTGGAGTTGGCGCGGAGTGCGCTTAAGGCCATGCGACGGTGAGCAAGTGCGCGGATTTTGGACGGATAGAGGCTCATGCGAAAACCCCTGGCGGGTTGGAGCTGAGGTAATAAAGCGCGATCCCGCGATGTGTGCGGCCTTGCTCGTCAGTGAGCACAAGACGGTGAGTAATAATCTTGTGGCCTAGATCCCGCAGCTCGCAAATACGGGCGCCTGGGCGGAGAATATTCAATTCGCGGATGGCAGCTAACGTATCGATAGGCCCCATTTGCAGGCGCTTCAATAGTCGCGCGCACTGAGCTGTTCCGTTGTTTGTATTCATTTTAAAAAGCGTCCCGTGCTTCGATCTTGGCCTGGAGCCACGATTGAATTTCGGACACGACATAGAACGCGGCCGCTTGGCGGGTATCACTATCCTTGAGGGGGCGCGGAAAGGTTGGGTCTTTTTTGCGGAGCTTATCCAACCCGGACCGGGACAAGTCGAGCCAGTCGCACAGCGCTGTCTGACGGATAAGGGCTTTGCTTGGAGTTTCTTTGTGCATGGGTGTGTCCATATGTATATGAGGAAGACACCCGCTATTCTCCGCATACTTACTTAGGAAGCACCCATTTTAATTAGACCTTCGACACTCCTGATTTGCCGACCTTTGACAGCAGAGCACCTATTCGCTTGTCGTGTAGATACATTCCTGCTGCATTGAACGCCGCTCGGGTGAACTCCAGTCGTCCGGGCGCTTTTTTCTGTCTGCATCCCTGCCAGATCACTAGGCAGGTACGCGCTAGGGCAATCTGGTAGGGCTTTTTCTTTGGGCCTCTCGGACACTTTTTTACAGCTGCTGCGTTGAGGGCTTCCTGTACGGATCTCCTTATAGCTCTCGGGCCATACACCTGCCCGCTGCCTTCTTCACTCGATACCCAGTCAATGTCTTCCCAGAGGATGCGATTTTGAGCGACGTAGATATCTTCACGAGTCTGTGCGTCGCATTTGCTGAGCGCATCTAAGAGTGAAGCATTATCCAAAGTAAGCATGGCCCGTAGCGAACGAAGAGTATCCTTGTGCGTTGCGGCTCGCCGTTGGCCTTTTCTGTCTTCGTTTTTGGCCATTGCTACGGAGTGAATAAGATTCCAAAGATCGTCATTACTGATCGTGTGCTCGGTGTACTTATGGGCTGCGATAATGAGCTGACGGTTCTCTTCGCCGGAAACTGTTGCTTCAGAACCGAGCCTTGACCAATGCGTCCCCCTCTTGGGCCAGTTCACGCCAGCCATATAAGAACCTGCTTCATGCGCGTTTGAACTCCATGACATTGCCTGTAGCTAGCCTGTCCAGGTGATCGGCATACCACTGCATCATGGTCGTCCGCTGGGTCAGATATTGAGCTTTGTTGTATACCCCGGCAATCCCATCTTTGACGTGCGATAACTGGGCCTCAATGTGGTTTTCGTCGAATCCGTGTTCGTTGAGGATCGTGCTGGCGATGTGTCGGAATCCGTGGCCGGTCTGCCGACCTTCATAGCCAAGTCGGCGCAGGGCCATCAGGAAGACGGTATTGGAGCGCGGCTTTGTGGTATCGCTGCGACCAGGGAACAATAATGGATACGTGCCAGTGATTTTTTGCAGATCGCTTAGTAGCTCGATGGCTTGCCGTGGCAGGGGGAACACATGTTCACGACGACGCTTCATTCGTTCAGCGGGTATCGTCCAAAGGCCGGCGTTTAGATCAAATTCAGACCATCGAGCCTCCCGCAGCTCAGACGGTCGGCAGGCGAGCAGAGACAGTAAGTGCAGACCAATACGAATGTCGGCAGCGCTCGGGTACGCTCTAATGGCTCGTAACAGGGGCGGCAGCTCGTCGATTGAAACATGCGCATAGTTCTCGGCGGGCTTAGTCAGCAGGAACTTGTGCAGCCCCTCAAGCGGGTTGTGAGTGGCACGGCCGGTGACTCGGGCTAGGTCGTATATCTCCCGGCATATGGCTCGTACTCGGCTGGTCTGTTCGACAATGCCGGTCTGTTCCATGCCGCGTAGGAACTCCATCCATTCCATTGGCAGAACGTTTTGATAGGGACGCTTACCAAAGACTGGAAACACGTGAAGTTCCAAAGCACCTATGACCCTGGTAGCCGTCCCGGCACTCCAGCCTTTGCGCTTGTTGGCGTACCACTCGCGAGCCAGATGCTCGAAAGTATTGTTGGCTGCCTCGCGCTCCGCTGCCTTTTGGGCGCGCTGGGTGGCGAGCATGCTGCCATCTTTCGTTGTTCCGTCGCGTAGCTCTGCTGCTTTCTGGCGCGCCTGTTCGCCGGTCAACTGGTGGCTACCTTTGCCATAGCTTCCCAGGCCTAGCCAGGACCATTTACCATCGGCTTTTTTGTAGCGCAGCTCCCAGGATTTCTGGCCGGTCGGCTTCACTCGCAGATACAGCCCAGCGCCATCTAGCTCCCGGTAGGTGCTGGCCTCTGGCTCAAGGCTGGCCAGAGTGGTGTCTGCCATCGGACGGCGCTTAATCTCCGAACGCTTCATGCGTGTATGCCCCAGTTTCAAATTTTAGGCGAGCATACAAGCAGGCATACACGGGGCGCAATGCTGTGTGGGTTCATTCGTAGACATGCAGACACAAGAAAGCCCGCACAGTGCGGGCTTCTCGGGGTGTTTCCGATCATGTGGGAACATGTGAAAACTTATGGTTGGTGCACCAGGCGGGATTCGAACCCACGACCACTGCCTTCGGAGGGCAGTACTCTATCCAGCTGAGCTACTGGTGCAAGCGGGCGCCATGATACTCATAAGCGCTGCGGGCGTCCATGCTGCTGAATCGCCTGTGTTTTTTGGCCGCCGAGCGGGCGGTTGTCACGTTGATCAGAAAAAATGGGCAAAAGAGCGGTTTTCGTTCTTTTTTTCGAACAGGCTATTGTCCTTTACCCCCTTTGATCCTAGGATTCGTTTGAGATTTCAAACGCTCTTGTCTGGGTGCTGAACCGCGCGAGTCCAATCCGTGCGCTATTTATGTGCTTCAGCCCGGTGAATGATTTCCCTGACGGCAGCCTATAAGGCGCCTTTCTACAATCATAATTTGCTCCGCGCCCGGCGCGGTGCTGTTAAGGAAAGCCGACATGCAGCTTAAAGACACCCAGTTGTTCCGCCAGCAAGCCTTCATCGATGGCGCTTGGGTCGATGCGGACAATGGTCAGACGATCAAGGTCAACAACCCGGCAACGGGCGAAATTCTGGGCACCGTGCCGAAAATGGGCGCTGCCGAAACCCGCCGGGCAATCGAAGCCGCAGACAAGGCGCTGCCGGCTTGGCGTGCACTGACCGCCAAGGACCGTGCGAACAAGCTGCGTCGCTGGTTCGAACTGATCATCGAAAACCAGGACGACCTGGCTCGCCTGATGACCCTGGAACAGGGCAAGCCATTGGCCGAAGCCAAGGGCGAAATCGTCTACGCCGCTTCCTTCATCGAGTGGTTCGCCGAAGAAGCCAAGCGCGTCTACGGTGACGTGATTCCGGGCCACCAGCCAGATAAGCGCCTGATCGTGATCAAGCAGCCCATCGGCGTGACCGCGGCAATTACCCCGTGGAACTTCCCGGCCGCGATGATCACCCGTAAAGCCGGCCCGGCCCTGGCCGCCGGTTGCACCATGGTGCTCAAGCCTGCTTCGCAGACTCCGTTCTCGGCGTTCGCCCTGGCTGAGCTGGCCCAGCGTGCCGGGATTCCTGCTGGCGTGTTCAGCGTTGTTTCCGGCAGCGCCGGCGACATCGGCAGCGAGCTGACCAGCAACCCGATCGTGCGTAAGTTGTCCTTCACCGGCTCGACTGAAATCGGTCGCCAGTTGATGGCTGAATGCGCCAAGGACATCAAGAAAGTGTCCCTTGAGCTGGGTGGCAACGCGCCGTTCATCGTGTTCGACGACGCGGACCTGGATAAGGCCGTCGAAGGCGCGATCATTTCCAAGTACCGCAACAACGGCCAGACCTGCGTCTGCGCCAACCGCCTGTACATTCAGGATTCGGTCTACGATGCGTTCGCTGAAAAACTGAAAGTGGCTGTGGCCAAACTCAAGATCGGCAACGGTCTGGAAGACGGCACCACCACTGGCCCGCTGATCGATGAAAAAGCCGTGGCCAAGGTCAAGGAACACATTGCCGACGCGGTGGCCAAAGGCGCCACCGTGCTGTCGGGTGGCAAATCCATCGAAGGCAACTTCTTCGAGCCGACCATCCTGACCAACGTGCCGAACAACGCAGCCGTGGCCAAGGAAGAAACCTTCGGCCCGTTGGCGCCGCTGTTCCGCTTCAAAGACGAAGCCGAAGTGATCGCGATGTCCAACGACACCGAGTTCGGCCTGGCGTCGTACTTCTATGCCCGTGACCTGGGCCGTGTATTTCGTGTGGCTGAAGCCCTGGAATACGGTATGGTCGGCGTCAACACCGGGTTGATCTCCAACGAAGTCGCGCCGTTTGGTGGCATCAAGGCGTCGGGCCTGGGCCGTGAAGGCTCCAAGTACGGCATCGAAGATTACCTGGAAATCAAATACCTCTGCCTGGGCATCTAAGCGCGGCAGACGGGAATGCAATAAGCGGAAAGGGCACGAGAGCGCTGACCCTTTCTGCGTTTCAACCGGAATTTTCTCTGTGGCCGGGAAAGCTATGGCAGTCGATCATCGCATGCTGCCGTAGTTGCCTCCCCGCCGCATTTTCCTTGAACCACGCCGCCCGATGAGCGGCGAATGAGGACTTTATGAGCAAGACTAACGCTTCTTTGATGAAACGCCGCGAAGCCGCTGTACCACGCGGTGTTGGCCAGATTCACCCGATCTTCGCCGAGTCCGCGAAGAACGCTACCGTTACCGACGTTGAAGGTCGCGAGTTCATCGACTTCGCCGGCGGTATCGCAGTACTGAACACCGGTCACGTGCACCCGAAAATCATCGCCGCCGTGACCGCGCAGCTGAACAAGCTGACCCACACCTGCTTCCAGGTGCTGGCCTACGAACCGTACGTAGAGCTGTGCGAAAAAATCAACGCCAAGGTGCCTGGTGATTTCGCCAAGAAAACCCTGCTGGTGACCACCGGTTCCGAAGCCGTAGAGAACGCCGTGAAAATCGCCCGCGCCGCCACGGGCCGTGCCGGCGTGATCGCATTCACTGGCGCTTACCACGGTCGCACCATGATGACCCTGGGCCTGACCGGTAAAGTCGTGCCTTACTCGGCCGGCATGGGCCTGATGCCAGGCGGCATCTTCCGCGCGCTGTACCCTAATGAACTGCACGGCGTGAGCGTCGACGACTCGATCGCCAGCATCGAACGCATTTTCAAGAACGACGCCGAGCCGCGTGACATCGCTGCGATCATCATCGAGCCGGTTCAGGGTGAGGGCGGTTTCTACGTCGCGCCTAAAGAGTTCATGAAGCGTCTGCGCGCCCTGTGCGACCAGCACGGCATCCTGCTGATCGCTGACGAAGTGCAGACTGGCGCTGGCCGGACCGGCACGTTCTTCGCCATGGAACAGATGGGCGTGTCTGCCGACCTGACCACCTTCGCCAAGTCCATCGCTGGCGGCTTCCCGCTGGCGGGTGTGTGCGGTAAGGCTGAATACATGGACGCCATTGCTCCAGGCGGCCTGGGCGGTACCTACGCCGGTAGCCCGATCGCGTGCGCTGCTGCGCTGGCAGTGATGGAAGTGTTCGAAGAAGAGCACCTGCTGGATCGCTGCAAGGCAGTCGGCGAGCGTCTGGTCACTGGCCTGAAAGCCATTCAGTCCAAGTATCCAGTGATTGGTGAAGTACGTGCCCTTGGCGCGATGATCGCGGTCGAGCTGTTCGTAGACGGTGACAGCCACAAGCCAAACGCACCGGCAGTCGCCGCCGTTGTAGCCAAGGCTCGCGACAAAGGCCTGATCCTGCTGTCGTGCGGCACCTACGGCAACGTTCTGCGCGTACTGGTACCCCTGACTTCGCCGGATGAACAACTGGACCAAGGTCTGGCAATCATCGAAGAGTGCTTCTCGGAGCTTTGATCTACAGTGCTCGTATGAAAGTGTGAGCTGATCGACAAAAAAACCCGCCTAGGCGGGTTTTTTTTGTACGTGAAACCCACAGCGCTGTTTCCTGTGGCCTGCATTGAATATGGTGCATGCATTGAGAGGGGAGCCTGTTTGCATGAGAGCTGTTGAGTTACCCGCTGTACCTCGAGTGCTGATTGCCGAGGCGGATCCGTGGTCGCGGGATTTGCTCCAGCAAGTACTGCTGAACGTGCGCTGCGATGCTCGCATCGATCTCTGTGCCGATGGCCAGGACGCGTTGTCGCGACTCGCGGAAAACGCCTACGACCTGGTGATCGTCGACTGGGAGTTGCCTGGTGTGGATGGCTTGAATGTGTTGCGCAGCGTTCGCCAGCGCAAGCGCAATCCGCCGTTGCCGTTCATTCTGATGAGCAGCCGCAATGACAGCACCAGCGTGCGCGAAGCCTTACCGTTGGCACCTACGGCTTACCTGACCAAGCCGTTGAACATGGAAAACCTGACCCAGCGATTGCAGGATCTGCTGCTTGATGCCGGGCAGGAAGTTTTTTGTGAAGTGCCGGCCCTGGCGGCGGGCATGACCTTGGCGGTGTATCTGGAGCGCCGGCGGACTCTGGCTGACGGTGCACCACTGATGACCGATGTGGAGGTAGCGGTCAAACGCAGCCTCAACCCCGACGGGCTTGACCTGACCGTCCTCGAAGAGGGAACGCGTACCGATCCGCAGATTACCGCCGTGCTGATCGCTGCCGCCAACAGCGCCGCCCAACACCGCGGTGCTGCCGTGCAAACCCTGGCCCAGGCCCTGCATCGCCTGGGCTGCGGGCAGAGCATGAACCTGATTCTGGGGCTGACCCTCAAGCGCACCGCGCGGCTCAGCGACCCGTACCTGGCTGACTACGCCGAGCGTTATTGGGACCTGTCGCTGCATACCGCCGAATACGCGCGGACCCTGGCCCGTCTTCTCGACCTGGACCAGGAGCGCTGTTATTGCGCGGGCATGCTGCATCGGCTGGGTGACCTGGCCTTGCTGCGTTGTTTGCAGGAATGGAAGCAGGCCGGCGGCGAGCTGGGCGAGTTGGCTGAGGTCGACGAAGCGCTGAGTGGATTTGCGGCCGCTTACGGTTCGGCGCTGCGCACCCGCTGGCGCCTGCCGCTGGAGCTGCGAGAGCTGATCGCGGCGGTCTATCAGCTCGGTGGCGGGGTTTATTCCCGCGAAGCGCTGGTGATGAACATGGCGGCTCAACTGGCGGGCCTGGGCGAGGATGAGGGGCTTGAGGCGCTGGCCAAGGGGCGCACGGCGAGGTTGCTGCAGATCGGCCTGCCGGAGTTGGTGCGGTTGCGCAAAAAATAGCCACCCCCGCCCCGCAGGAGCTGCCGAAGGCTGCGATCTTCTGATCTTTGGTTAGCCCCAAATCAAAAGATCGCAGCCTCGTTTCTCTCGGCAGCTCCTACAGGGGGGCGAATCAGCCGGGGATGATCCGGTTCTTGCCCTGTCGCTTGGCTTCATACATCGCGGCATCCGCCCGGGAGAACAGGCTGTCGACACTGTCATCCTCAGGCAAGAGGCTGGTCAGGCCCTGGCTGATGGTGATGGTGAAAGTCCGGCTGTCGTGGCTGAAACTCAGTTGTTGAATTTCCCGTTGCAGGCGCTCGGCCACCTGCATGGCCACCCCGGGCTCACAGCCTGGAAACACTGCCGCAAACTCCTCTCCGCCGATGCGCCCGAACACGTCACCACGACGCAATGCGGCGCGACCGCACTCAGCGATGCGTTGCAACACGTTATCGCCTTCCTGGTGGCCATAGGTGTCGTTCACGGTCTTGAAATCATCGATATCCAGCATCAGGAACGACAGCGGGGTGCCCTGGGTTCGCGCCCGCTCGAACTCGTGGTTGGCGCATTCAAAAAAATGCCGGCGGTTGCTGCTTTCGGTCAATTCGTCGGTAGTGGCCAGGCGTTGCAGTTCGGTTTCGAGGTGCTTTTTTTCGGTGATGTCTTCAGCAATGCCGACGATGATCAAAGGCTGGCCCGGCTCGCCCTGGCGGTTGATAAAGCACTTGTCGCTCAGCCAGCGTACCTGGCCGTCGGCGGTAACGATTCGATACTCACGGTCTTCGACCGAGCCTTTGTCCAGCACGGAGGCCAGGCTGCGCTCGGCTTCTTCCAGGTCATCCGGGTAAACGCTGTCGCGCCACTGGTTGTAGTCGGCCAGCAACGGGTCGGTGGGGCGCCCAAAAATTCGTTCGTAGGCCGGGCTGACATAGAGCACCTCGCGGGTTTCCCAGTTGAATGCCCACAGCACCGCATTGACGCTCACCAGCAGCGAGCTCAACAGCTGTTCGCGTTCACTCAAGCGCGCGACCTCGCCTCGGGCCTGCATCAGCGCCATCAGGGTCTGGGCGGCCTCTGGCCATTGCGGCGGGGAAGAATCCTGCGGGTTTTTATCGACCATCGACACTAATCTCAAAGAGCGTGCCGCGAGTTCGGCAGCGGCTGCAACGAAGACCGCCAGGGTGGCGAAGTGCTTTTGAGATAGGGGATTTGGAACTAAGTTCCCGGGGCAGGGAGAGCAGGGGGATGCACCCGCCGGGCGGTAAGCTAAGGGTTTTATCGCGTGCAGCGGTTGTTCAGGGGGCGTTTGCTGCGCAAAAAGCGAGCGGGAGCAAGCATACTCGCCACAGGAGCGCGCCTTGCTGTCGCGGAGCACCTCGGGCGAGGTGCTCTGCGTGGGGTCAGGCGTTGGCGGGGCGCAAGGAGTAGGTTTTCAGCTGGTCGGCGAAGTCACGCAGGGACTGAATCCCGCTGGCTTCAGCCTCGTGAATCCATTCCTTGATGGCTGCCAGCATGTCGTGACCATTGGAACTGGTCTTGACCCAGATCTGCTGCAAAGCCAGGCGCTTCTCGTAAATGACTTTCAGGGCCTGACTGTGCTCGAGCATGGTCTGGATCCGCACATGGTGCTTGTCATCCAGCAGGCTGGTTTCACGCGACAACAGACGCTTGGCCCGGTGAAACTGGTGGCGAACGGAGTGATCGACCTTTTCCAGCTCTTGCTTGACCAGGGGCGCGATGACCAATTTGCGGTACTGGGCCATGATCTGGAAACGATTGTTGAGGATCGCCATGGCGGTATCCATGTCCAGGTTGCCTTTGCCTTCAACCCGATGGGCAATTGGCGCGACCCGCTGAACCTTGGCCAGGCGCAGGAAGCTGAAAACCTGGATCCAGGCCCAGCCGAGGTCGAACTCCCATTTCTTCACCGACAGTTTTGCCGAGTTGGGGTAGGTGTGGTGGTTGTTGTGCAGTTCTTCGCCGCCAATCAGGATGCCCCACGGCACCAGGTTGGTGGCCGCATCGCGGCATTCGAAGTTGCGATAACCGATGGCATGGCCCAGGCCGTTGACCACGCCGGCCGCCCACACTGGGATCCACATCATCTGGATGGCCCAGATGGTGATGCCGATGGTGCCGAACAGCAACACGTCGATGACACCCATGATTGCCACGCCCAGTAGCGGAAAGCGGCTATACAGGTTACGTTCGATCCAGTCTTCCGGGCAGTTCTTGCCATAGATGCGCAGGGTCTCCGGATTTTCCGCTTCGGCGCGATACAGCTCCGCACCTTTGCGCAAAACGGTGGACAGGCCCTTGACGACGGGGCTGTGCGGGTCATCGACGGTTTCGCATTTGGCGTGATGCTTGCGGTGGATAGCGGTCCACTCACGGGTGTTCTGCGCCGTGGTCAACCACAGCCAGAAGCGGAAGAAATGTTTCAGGCCGGCATTGAGCTCAAGGGAGCGATGGGCTGAATAGCGATGCAGATAGACAGTGACGCCGATGATTGTGATGTGGGTCATCAGCAGGGTGACTGCCACCAGTGACCAAGGCGACAAGCCAAGAAAACCTTCGTACCACATAGGCTGTAGGGCCCTCGATAAAGAAAAAAACAGCCCTCGCATTATCACCAAGCGCACAGATAAAACCAGTCACCCTTTCAGATAAGAGTGGCTGGATGTTTCTTTACCCTATAATTCCAATCATTTGAGGGACATGGACGACCGAATGTCTGCCACCTATCGCGACGCCCTGCGTGCAGCGCTGCTGTATCTGCTGCTTTCCGTCCTCTGGGTTTCGCTCAGCGGTTTTGCATTAAACAGTTTCTTCGATGATTCGGCCGAGGCGTTGCACTGGCAAACGATCAACGGCTACATCTGGCTGATTCTAAGCGCGGGCATTATTTTCATTGCCCGCACGCGTTTGTTCCGCTGCCTTGGGATCGGTGCGCAGTTGCGTGAGCGTTCTGCGGATAGAGAGCGGCTGCGTCAGGCGGCGGCCGTGTTCGATTGCACCCGCGAAGGCGTGCTGGTCACAAATGACAAAGGATTGATCGTTCACGTCAACCGGGCGTTTATGCAGATCACCGGCTATCAGCGCGAAGAAGTGATGGGCCAGCAACCGAGCCTGTTCAAATCCGGTCGCCATCCGGCGAGCTTCTACCAGGCCATGTTCAAGACGCTCAACAGTGTTGGCGAGTGGAGCGGTGAAATCTGGAATCGGCGCAAAAGCGGGGAAATCTACCCGCAGTGGCAGACGATCCGTATCGTTCGCGACGATGATGGACGGGTCAGCCAATACGTGGCGGTATTTTCCGACATCAGTGCAATCAAGAACTCCGAGAATGAGCTGACCCATCTCGCCCATCACGACCCATTGACCGACTTGCCCAATCGCCTGCTGTTCACCGACCGCGCCGAACAGGCCGTGGCATCGGCACAGGTGCACAAGCGCGGCTGCGCCCTGCTGGTGATCGACCTGGATCACTTCAAGATGATCAACGACAGCCTCGGTCACACCGTGGGCGATCAGATGCTCAAGGCCGTGGCCGAGCGGCTGCTGGCGATGTTCGGGCCAGGCATTACCCTGGCCCGCCTCGGGGGCGATGAATTTGCAGTCCTGGCGGAAGGTTGCCCGCAACTGGTCCATGCGGCGGCGCTGGCCCAGCGGATCATTGACGGCTTCAAGGAAGCCTTCGTGATCGACGGCAATCAGCTGTTCATCAACGCCAGCGTGGGCATCAGCCTGTTTCCCAGCGACGCCCTGAGTGCCGCGCAGTTGCTGCGTAATGCGGACGCGGCCTTGTTCAAGGCGAAAAATGCAGGCCGCGACAGCTATGCGCTTTATACCGAAGAACTGACGGCCCAGGCCCAGCAGCGGGTCGAGACCGCGTTCGAATTACGCAGGGCGCTGGAGCAGGATGAGCTGCGGGTGTATTACCAGCCGGTCCACGACCTGAAGACCAGTCGCCTGATCGGCGTCGAGGCGCTGGTGCGCTGGGAGCACCCTCTGCGGGGTTTGGTCTCGCCTGCCGAGTTCATTCCCATCGCCGAGCGTACCGGCCTGATCGCGGAAATCGATGCCTGGGTCATGCAGCAGGCGTGTCAGCAAATGTGCCAATGGCAGCAGTCCGGCGTTGTGTTGTCGTTTGTTGCGGTGAATGTGTCTGCGCGGCTGTTTGCCCGTCGTGAGCTGTACCAGCAGGTGGCGCAGGTGCTGCGCGACACAGGGCTCAACCCGGCGTTTCTGGAGCTGGAGGTGACAGAAAGCGCGGTAATGGATGACCCGGAAGTGGCGCTGGAGCAGATGCATCGCTTGCGTGAGCTGGGCGTGCGCCTGGCGATCGATGATTTTGGCACCGGCTATTCATCCTTGCTGCGGCTCAAGCGCTTGCCAGTACAGAAACTCAAGATCGACCAGGGTTTCGTTGCCGGGCTGCCGTGGGACGACGACGACGACGTGGCGATCGTGCGGGTCATTATCGCGTTGGCCAAGAGCATGGGCATGCAGGTGCACGCCGAAGGGATCGAGCAGGTCGAGCAGGCCAGTTTCCTGCTCGAGCACGACTGCGATCTTGGCCAGGGCTACTGGTTCGCGCGACCAATGCCTGCTGCGCAGCTCGACTGGGCGCGGGCGCCGCTTATCGGTTAGACGTTCTTGTGGTCCCCTTGAAAGATTGCGCAGCATCAATCGCAGCCTCGTTTCACTCGACAGCTCCTACGGGGCGGAGGATGGGCGGTGTTCGTCATGAGTACTTCTGGTTATATAAACATTCTTAAATAGTCTTTTTAAGAATATCCGCACCTATCTACTATTGGTCTCACGCCGCAAGCAGTGCCGCCACTGCCAGGCAACCTCTCAGTCGAAGGAGCAGCACCATGAGCGCATCCCTACGTAGCGTTGACGGCCAGGACGAAGCAACCATCCTGCGCGAGATCCAGAGCGCACTGCGCGACCTGCGGTTCGGGGCAGTGGAAATCACTGTGCACAACGCTCAGGTCGTCCAGATCGAACGCAAGGAAAAATTCCGTCTGCAGCAGCCGGGCAACAAGCCGGGCTGATCAATGATCACGCACTTGGCCGAACGATCTTTGAGCCGTACCGCGATTCCATAAAATCAAAAAAAGCCAACACAATCAGAATTCCAGGAGCTTTCACCATGTCGTCGATTCGTCATTTCGCTTTGGCCGCCCTGGCCAGTGCCCTTTTTGCTGGTTCTGCGGTTGCCAAGGACTACGAGCTCCTTAACGTGTCGTACGACCCGACTCGCGAGCTGTATCAGGAATACAACGCAGAATTCGTCAAATTCTGGCAGAAAGACCACGCCGGCGATTCGGTGAAAATCCAGCAGTCCCACGGTGGCTCGGGCAAGCAGGGCCGTGCGGTCATCGACGGTCTGCGTGCCGACGTGGTGACCCTGGCACTGGCCGGCGACATCGATGAAATTGCCAAACTCGGCAAGACCTTGCCAGCCGACTGGCAGAAGCGTCTGCCGGAGGCGAGCACCCCTTACACTTCGACCATCGTGTTCCTGGTGCGCAAGGGCAACCCGAAAGGCATCAAGGACTGGGGCGACTTGGTTAAAAATGATGTGTCGGTGATCACCCCGAACCCGAAGACCTCCGGCGGCGCACGCTGGAACTTCCTCGCGGCCTGGGCTTATGGCCTCAAAGCCAACGGCGGTGACGAAGCCAAGGCCAAGGAATATGTGCAGACGCTGTTCAAGCACGTCCCTGTGTTGGACACCGGCGCTCGCGGTTCGACCATCACTTTCGTCAACAACGGTCAGGGCGACGTGTTGCTGGCTTGGGAAAACGAAGCGTTCCTGGCTCTGAAGGAAGATGGCGGCGCCGACAAATTCGAGATCGTCGTGCCTTCGCTGTCGATCCTGGCCGAACCTCCAGTGGCTGTAGTCGACAAGAACGCCGAGAAAAAGGGCAACCAGCAGATCGCCGAAGCCTACCTCAAGCACCTGTACAGCCCGGCCGGCCAGGAAATTGCAGCGAAGAATTTCTATCGCCCACGTGACAAGGAAGTCGCCGCCAAGTATGCCCAGCAGTTCCCGAAACTGGAGCTGGTGACCATCGACAAAGACTTCGGCGGCTGGAAAACTGCCCAACCGAAATTCTTTAATGATGGCGGGGTGTTCGACCAGATCTATCAGGCGCAGTAATCTCACTCGAAACGAGCCCCAACATGTGGGAGCGAGCTGGCTCGCGAAGGCGGTATTTCAGTGACAGGGATGTTGACTGATTCTTCCTCTTCGCGAGCAAGCCCGCTCCCACATTGATGCGTTTTTAACCAAGGACTTTTATGTCGCGTCGTATCTCCCCCGTCATACCCGGCTTCGGGCTGACGCTGGGCTACACCTTGGTGTACCTCAGCCTGATTGTGCTCATTCCACTGGCGGCGATGTTCGTGCACGCCTCTCAACTCACCTGGGATCAGTTCTGGGCAATCATCTCCGCGCCTCGAGTGCTGGCGGCGTTGAAGCTGAGCTTCGGCACTGCGCTCTATGCCGCGATCATCAACGGCATCATCGGCACGCTGCTCGCCTGGGTGCTGGTGCGCTATACCTTCCCGGGGCGCAAGATCATCGATGCGATGATCGACTTGCCCTTCGCCTTGCCGACCGCCGTAGCCGGCATCGCGCTGACTGCCCTCTACGCGCCTAACGGCTGGGTTGGCCAGCTGGCGGCGGATTTGGGCTTCAAGATCGCCTACACCCCCCTGGGTATCACCCTCGCGCTGACATTCGTTACGCTTCCATTCGTGGTACGTACGGTACAGCCGGTATTGGCCGATATCCCTCGTGAAGTCGAAGAAGCGGCGGCGTGCCTGGGTGCCAAACCCCTGCAGGTGTTTCGCCATATCCTGGTGCCAGCGCTGTTGCCAGCCTGGCTGACCGGCTTTGCCCTGGCCTTTGCCCGGGGGGTTGGCGAATACGGCTCGGTGATTTTCATCGCCGGCAACATGCCGATGAAAACTGAAATCCTGCCGCTGCTGATCATGGTCAAGCTCGACCAGTACGATTACACCGGCGCCACGTCCATCGGTGTGTTGATGTTGGTGGTTTCCTTCGTCCTGTTGCTGCTGATCAACCTGCTGCAACGCCGTATCGAAACCCCATAAGGAGGCGCACACATGTCCCAATCGTCTATTGCTGCTGCTTCCTCGAACGCTGCCCGTCGTGGCAGTGCCAGTTCCCGTCGGGTGCTGATCGGCCTCGGCTGGCTGGTGTTCGCCCTGTTCCTGTTGCTGCCGCTGATCATCGTGGTCTCCCAGGGTTTGAAAATGGGTATCGGTGCATTCTTCACCGCGATCTTCGAGCCTGATGCGCTCTCCGCGCTGAAGCTCACCCTGATTGCCGTATTGATCTCCGTGCCCCTGAATGTCGTGTTTGGTGTCAGCGCCGCGTGGTGCGTGAGCAAGTACTCATTCCGTGGCAAGAGCATGCTGGTGACCCTGATCGACCTGCCTTTCTCGGTCTCGCCAGTGATCGCCGGTCTGGTCTACGTGCTGATGTTCGGCGCCCAAGGGCTGTTCGGGCCGTGGCTGCAGGATCATGACATCCAGATCGTCTTCGCCTTGCCGGGCATCGTGCTGGCGACGATCTTTGTCACCGTGCCATTCGTGGCGCGGGAACTGATCCCGCTGATGCAGGAACAGGGCACCCAGGAAGAAGAAGCCGCCAGGCTGCTGGGGGCCAATGGTTGGCAGATGTTCTGGCACGTCACCGTGCCCAACATCAAGTGGGGCCTGATCTACGGCGTGGTGCTGTGTACCGCACGGGCCATGGGTGAGTTCGGTGCGGTGTCGGTGGTCTCCGGGCACATTCGCGGGGTGACCAACACCTTGCCGTTGCATGTCGAGATCCTCTACAACGAATACAACCACGTGGCCGCGTTCGCGGTAGCGAGCCTGTTGCTGATCATGGCGCTCTTCATCCTGCTGCTGAAGCAGTGGAGCGAAAATCGTATTAACCGCCTGCGCGCCAGCGCCGCGGAGGAATAATTCATGTCGATCGAAGTGCGTAACGTCAGCAAGAATTTCAACGCGTTCAAGGCGCTGGACAACATCAGCCTGGACATCCAGAGCGGTGAGCTCGTGGCGCTGCTCGGCCCCTCCGGTTGCGGCAAGACCACGCTGCTGCGGATCATCGCCGGCCTGGAGACGCCGGATCAGGGCAATATCGTGTTCCACGGTGAAGACGTTTCCGGCCACGACGTGCGTGATCGTAACGTCGGCTTCGTGTTCCAGCATTACGCGCTGTTCCGCCACATGACGGTGTTCGACAACGTCGCGTTCGGCCTGCGCATGAAGCCGAAAAACCAGCGTCCGAGCGAAAGCCAGATCGCGGTCAAGGTTCACGAATTGCTCAACATGGTGCAGCTGGACTGGCTCTCGGATCGTTATCCGGAACAGCTTTCCGGTGGTCAGCGCCAGCGTATTGCCCTGGCCCGCGCCCTGGCGGTAGAGCCCAAAGTCCTGCTGCTCGACGAACCGTTCGGGGCCCTCGATGCCAAGGTCCGCAAGGAACTGCGGCGGTGGTTGGCGCGCCTGCACGAAGATATCAACCTGACGTCGGTGTTCGTGACCCACGACCAGGAAGAAGCCATGGAAGTCGCCGACCGCATCGTGGTGATGAACAAGGGCGTGATCGAGCAGATCGGCTCACCGGGTGACGTCTACGAGAACCCGGCCAGCGATTTCGTCTACCACTTCCTGGGGGATTCGAACCGGTTGCACCTGGGCGAAGACAATCACGTGCTGTTCCGTCCTCACGAAGTGTCGCTGTCGCGTCATGAGCTGGAGGATCACCATGCGGCCGAAGTGCGCGATATCCGCCCACTGGGTGCGACGACCCGGGTGACGCTGAAAGTCGAAGGCCAGAGCGAGCTGATCGAAGCGGAAGTGGTCAAGGACCACGACAGCCTGACCGGGTTGGCGAAGGGGGAGACGCTGTTCTTCAAGCCGAAGGTCTGGCAGAAACTCGCCAACATCTAAAAGCATCGCGGGCAAGCCCGCTACCACAGGGTTTGAGGTTGGTCACAAGTTTTGTGTTCAACACCCATCCACTGTGGGAGCGGGCTTGCTCGCGAAAGCGATCTACGCCGCTGCGTTTTTCTGACGCAGACGCACACCCCCCGCACGCGTCTCGATCTGCTCTTTAAGGTCATGTCGCAGCCCCAGCAGAAACGCCAACTCCGCCACCACAAACAACGGACCGACAATCAACCCCGTCACATCATCGACAAAGGCCGGTTTACGTCCTTCATAGTGATGCCCCACGAACTGGATCGCCCAACCCACCACAAACATGCCGATGCCGCTGGCCAGCCATACCGGGGTGCTTTGCTGGGCTAACACATGACCGGCCCAGACGCACAAACCCAGGAGTATCGTCATCAGTAGCCCGAGACGCAGTTCCAGGCGCAGGTAGAACCAAGCCGACGCCAGCGACACCAGCACCGCCGGCGAAAGCCAGCCTCCAGCCCATTGCGGGCGGGACAGCAACACCGCTACCGCGACCACAATCAGCGGAATTCCGATGAAATGACTGGCGATGTTTCTCGGGTCGCGGTGATAAGCGGCATATTGACTGAGGTGGTCAACCAGGCTTTTTTTCATTGTTATTCCTCCTGTAGGGTGAGTGATCATCCACCGGTTGGATGTTTTGCTCTGTCAGCCAGGCGACAATCTCGAGGAGTTTTCATGGACATGCAGGTCTGGCGTGCGCGCTTGATGAACGGCCAGTGGTTCAGTCATCTGCCCGCTCCTCTACAGGATAGTCTGCTGGCAGCGGCCCGGCTGCGACGCTTGTCTGCGGGGCAGCGATTGTTCAAACGTGGTGACCCGCCATGCGGGCTGTACGCGGTGCTCGAAGGTGCTGTGCGCATCGGCGCGGTTAACGAGCAGGGCAAGGAAGCGCTGTTGAGTCTGGTAGAGCAGCCGCACTGGTTCGGTGAAATCTGCCTGTTCGATGGTCAGGCGCGCACCCATGACGCTTTTGGCCTGGGCCAGTGCACCCTGCTGCATATCCCCCAGACGGCGCTGTTGGCGATGCTCGATGAGCAGCCTCTGTATTGGCGGCAACTGGCATTGCTGATGAGCCAGAAACTGCGCCTGACCTTTATCAATCTCGAACAGCTGAGCCTGCTGCCAGCCCCGGCACGCCTGGCGCACCGCTTGCTGATGATCGCCGACAGCTATGGCGAAATCGATCCGCCACGTCGTGTGCTGCACCTGCCACAGGAGCAATTGGCGTCGATGCTGTCACTCTCGCGCCAGACGACCAACCAGTTGCTCAAGGAGCTGGAAGGACAGGGTGTCGTCAGCTTGAGGTACGGCGAGATAGAAATTACCGATGCCGAGCGGCTGCGGGCATTGGCGGTCATCTTTTAGTGGGTTTTGTCCCCGAACGCGCATAGCCTGTAGCGACGACAAATGAGGTGTGCCATGCGTGTGTTGTTAGTAGAAGACGAGCCGGAGACCGCCAAACTCCTGGCCAACGGCCTGGGTGAAGCGGGCTATACGGTCGATGTAGCGCTGAACGGGATGGATGGCCGACGTTTCATCGAGTCCGGCGCGTACGAGATGATCATCCTCGACGTCATGCTGCCGGGCCTCAACGGCTGGCAGCTGCAGCAACAGATCCGCAAACTCGGCGACACGCCGGTGTTATTCCTCACCACCAGGGACGGCATCGAAGACCGCCTGCGAGGGCTGGAACTGCACGAAGAAGACTACTTGCTCAAGCCTTTCAAGGTGAGTGACCTGGTGGCGCGGGTGCGCAAATTGTTGCGCCGGGATCGTGGGCGTTAACATCACCGCAATCCATCGCGAAACTGCCCCGGTGTCATCCCGGTCCAGCGCTTGAAGGCGCGGCTGAAGCTGCTGGTGTCGGCAAACCCCAGCAGGTAGCTGATCTCGCTCAATGAGCATTGCGGGTCCCGCAGGTGCAACAACGCCAGGTTCTCGCGGCTTTCGTTGAGCAACGTGTCAAACCGGCAACCTTCATCTGCCAGGTGCCGCTGCAGGCTGCGCAAACTCAAGTGCAGCGTGTGGGCGATGTGTTCTGCGCTGGGCTCGCCTTCGGGCAGTTGTTCTTCTATGGCGTCGCGGACCTTGCGTTCCCAGGTCAGCGGCTTGAGTTGCGCCAGGGTGCGCTTGAGCACGGTTTCGTTGTGCTCGGCCAGCTCCGGGTTGGCGTCGTCCAGATGACTTTCAAAGTCCACCAGGGAAAACTCCAGGCGGTCCTCGTCGGCGGCGAAGTGCACCGGTGAGCGGAAAACCTTGTGCCATTGGTGCGCATCAGCCGGTTCCGGACGCCGCAGGTACACCGCCATCGGCGCGTATTCGCGGCCCAGCCGGTTACGGCAGGTACGCACATAAATCGCAGTGAAGGCATCAATGGCTTCATAGGCCGGCGCCGGGCTGCCCGGCGGGACTTTCAGGCGGAAGCGATAACGATCCTCGCAACGGGTCAATTCGAGTTCAAGGGCATCGCTGACCACTTGGTGATAGCGCACGATGCGTTCGAAGACTTCGCGCAAGCTACCGCTGGCCACCAGCGCGTACCCGAGTGCGTGAAAGGTGGTCGGGCTGACAAAGCGTGAAACCCGCAGGCCGATCGCCGGGTCCCCACTGACCTGCACGGCAAGTTCCCACAGCCGCGTGGTGCCGGACAACGGATAACGGGCGTTAGGGTCGTCCATCCACAGCGGGTCGAGCCCCGCCTGGTGACACAGGGCGGTGCTGTCGAGGCCCAATGCGTCCAGTTGCTTGCGCAGGGCACGGGTCCAACTGGCGAGGGAGGTCGGTTCAGTCATGCTGATTGGCGCTTCCGGTCAACAGGTTGGCGTTCACGGCTACTGCCTTGCGAGGGTTCGCAAGGCAGGATGCGAACATCAATAACCAGAGGATGGAAGCATGGACCGTACTTCTGCAAGTCCCCAACGACTGAATGCATCCCAACGATCAGCGCATATTCGCGAAGTGGTGTTGGCCAAGGGCGTTGAATTGCGTCAGCGCTACCCCCTTCTCAATCATCAAGACGCCTTGGGCGCGGGGATTCTGGCCTTTGCGCTGGCCGGGATGATCGGTTCTGCAGCGCTGTACATCAACGGTCATATGGCCTGGTGGGTGTGCCTGCTGCTCAACGCATTTTTCGCTTCACTGACCCACGAACTGGAACACGATCTGATCCACAGCATGTATTTTCGCAAGAAGCGCATCCCGCACAACCTGATGATGGCTCTGGTGTGGCTGGCGCGGCCGAGCACGATCAACCCATGGATCCGTCGCCACCTGCACCTCAATCACCACAAGGTGTCCGGCACGGAAACCGATATGGAAGAGCGTGCCATCACCAACGGCGAGCCTTGGGGTTTCGCGCGATTCCTGATGATCGGCGACAACATCATGTCGGCGTTCATTCGCATGCTGCGGGCCAAAACCTGGGCGCATAAATTCAGCATCATCAAGCGCACGCTGAAAGTGTATGCGCCGCTGGCGTTGGTGCACTGGGGCGCCTGGTACGTGTTTCTCGGGTTTCATGCAGCCAATGGCGTCGCACATCTGATAGGCGCACCCATTGAATGGTCGGCCACCACGTTGTCAGTAATGCAGGTGATCGATATCGCCGTCGTGGTGATCATCGGCCCGAATGTGCTGCGTACTTTTTGCCTGCACTTCGTCAGCTCGAACATGCACTACTACGGCGATGTGGAGCCGGGCAATGTGATGCAGCAGACACAGGTACTGAATCCCTGGTGGATGTGGCCGATGCAGGCGTTCTGCTTCAACTTCGGCAGCAGTCACGGGGTTCATCATTTTGTGGTGAAGGAGCCTTTCTACATTCGCCAGATGACGGTGCCGGTGGCGCATAAGGTCATGCGCGAGATGGGGGTGCGTTTTAACGATTTCGGCACGTTCAGGCGGGCGAACCGATTTGTGCGTGAGGAGCAGGTGGCAGGCGCGAGGACACGTGCTGCTCAAGTCTGATTTATGCCTGTGGCGAGGGGGCACGCTCACATCTTTTTGACAGCGTGCCCGCGCGCAAGGGGGCTTGAACTGCAACGCTAAGCTGATGCTTATCCACCGCCACCAATGCCGCAATCATCGCCCGTGCCGCAGTCGATAACCGGTACCCCGTTCGACTCACTACCGCACATCGCGCATTCAGTGTTTCGATGTTCTGCGGCAAATTTCTCCAGTGCAACGGCACCAGGGAGCCCTTGGCAATGTCTTCGGCAAATGCCTCCTGGGTTCCCACGCCAATTGCATTCGACTGCAGCACGATTTTCACCAGCGCTGGAAAATGCTCGGTTTCGATACTGGGCGAAAAATCCATGCGCCCGCTCAGGTTGGCCAGCAACTTTCGAATGCCTGGGGCAATCCGCGTGGTCGCCAATGGATAGTCGAACATGTCATTGGTCGACAGGCTTTCCTTGGCCAGCAACGGATGTTCCTGCCTGCAGCAAAATACGCCGCGCCTGGGCGTCAGCGCGTGCGTCTGGAAGTTGGGGTCGGCTTCGAAGTGACGGATGTCGGCGATGAAGAATTCGATCTCTTCGCGGCCCAATGCGCGGCTGAGTTTTTCCCAGTTATCCACCTGGAAACAGGTACGAACTTTCGGGTGGGCGTTGATGAATTGCGCCACCGCGTCCGGCACCAGTCCCACCGCTGCCGCAGGCGCGCAACCGAAGTGCAGTTCGCCGGCGTCGAGCTTGTTCATCTGCGTCACTTGGGCGCTCAGCATTGCAGCCCCCTGCACCAAGGTCAGTGCATGTTGCAGCACTACCTGACCCTCGGGCGTCGGGCGCAAGTCCTTGTTACCGCGGTCAACCAGCACGCACCCGAACTCCTGTTCAAGTCCCTGGATACTGCGGCTGAACGCCGGTTGCGTGATTCCCATGGCGTCGGCTGCGCGGACGAAACTGCGATGATCATTGAGGGCGATGAAGTAACGCAACTGGCGAAGATCCATATGCTTTTTCGGCGTCCTGAAAATAGCTCGACGGCATTCGCGACGAGGCGGGATGACAGAGGTTTTAAATGCAAGCCATTATTCCGTCAATAAAGGATTCCATTGTTAGTTAGACCTAAATTGAATATGGATAGAGCGCGTATTACTGCTCACATCTGTAGCAGTCAGACGAGGGTCTTCCCGCTGTTCATCGCGTCTGAACATCCCTTCCACCATGCCTCTGGGGAATATTTTCCATGCCTTGAAGGCATGTTGCCCGGGAGCGTCTTCCATAGCCCTTGAAACACGAGGGCTGCGGACTCTTGGTTATTCTCTATATTCGATATTGATCTATCTATAACGATAAAGATTACTTTAAGAGATAAGCGTCTAGCTCAATGATCTGTCCGTCGATACGTCGTACGGGGGATGTCAGGTCCGGCCTATCGGGTTATTCGCAAAGAGACCGCAGGAGTAAAGCAATGGGTAATGTCCAGACCGCCGCCAGTGCACAAGAGGTGCTGTGGCGCCAGGGGCCAGGTGGCGAGTTGGTCGACCTCGGCCGGGTACATCGCGTGCCTTTGGGGCAGCAGCGTTTGCAGCGCGCCCCAAGGGGCATCCTCAGCCGCCGGGAAACGATTTTGCTGGGTGTGCTGGCGCTGCTCGTGCACGGTGCCGTGATCTATTGGGTCAACCAGCAGCCGACCGCCGTGTTGCCGGTAGTGCCGCCGGAAATTCCACCGATGACCATCGAGTTTTCGCAACCGGCACCGCCCGTGGTTGAGCCGCCACCACCGCCGCCACCTGTTCAAGAGGTGGTCGAGCCACCACCGCCGGTTGAAGACGAACTGGCAGTGAAACCGCCGCCACCGAAACCGATTCCCAAGCCGAAACCGGTCGCCAAACCGATTCCGAAACCGGTGCCCAAAGCGGTTCCACAACCGCCATCACCGCCACAACCGGCCGCGCCTGTCGCGGCACCAGCACCACCCGCTCCACCTGCGCCAGCGCCCGTGACGGCGGCCTCGGCCAACGCCGGGTACCTGAAAAACGCGGCGCCGCAGTACCCGTCGCTGGCCCAGCGTCGCGGTTGGGAAGGGACGGTGTTGTTACGGGTCCATGTGCTCGCCAGCGGCAAGCCGGGTGAGGTCCAGATTCAGAAAAGCAGCGGTCGCGAGGCCCTCGATGAAGCGGCCCTGAGCGCCGTGAAACGCTGGAGTTTCGTGCCGGCCAAGCAGGGTGATGTCGCCCAGGATGGCTGGGTCAGCGTGCCCATCGATTTCAAGATTCATTAAACAGAAACCTATTTCACGCGAAACGTTTACACGAGGAATTCATCATGACGTTATTGGCATCTCCACTTGAGTCCATCGAAAGCGCGGTGATCTGGCTGCTGGTGGTTTTTTCCGTGGCCACCTGGGGTCTGGCCTTGCTCAAGGGCGTGCAGTTCGGCCGCCTGAAAGCTCAGGATCGCAAGTTTCACAAGCAGTTCTGGGCAGCGTCGAGTCTTGATTCAGCGGCGGAGTTGGCCGAGACCCAGCCAGGTGCTGCGGCGCGCGTAGCCCAGGCTGGCTACGCGGCGATCCAGGTCGGTGAAGCGCCACACGCGGCGGATCTGAGCCAGGCGATCAACCATCAGGATCGCCTCGAGCGGGCCCTCCGTCAGCAGATCGTGCGTGAGCGCCGCTCGCTGGAAACCGGGCTGGCAGTGGTGGCAAGTATTGGCAGTACGTCGCCGTTCATTGGTTTGTTCGGCACGGTGTGGGGGATCATGGAAGCGTTGAAAGGCATCAGCGCGGCAGGCTCGGCCAGCCTCGAAACCGTGGCTGGGCCGATTGGCGCGGCACTGGTTGCGACCGGTGTGGGGATCGCCGTCGCGGTGCCGGCAGTACTGGTTTACAACTACTTTTTGCGGCGCCTGAAACTGACGGCGGCGGACCTGGACGACTTCGCCCATGACTTCTACAGCCTGGCGCAGAAGAGTTCGTTCCGTGTGCTGGTCCACCCGACGGCGCACAAGGCTGCTGCGCCGGGCAACGCGCAAAAAGTGAAGGAGGCGTCCTGATATGGCCTTCTCTACGCAAGACAGCGATGAGGTGCTGAGCGAGATCAACGTCACGCCGCTGGTAGACGTCATGCTGGTGTTGCTGGTGGTGTTTATTGTCACCGCCCCGCTGCTCACCAACGCCATTCCGATCAACCTGCCCAAGACCGAAGCCGTGGCGCCGGTAGAGCAGAAGGACCCGCTGGTGGTGAGCATCGATGGCGCCGGCAAGCTGTTTATCAATAAGGATGAAATCCAGCCTGATTTGCTGGAGTTCAACCTAAAGTCGGCCAAGGCCAAGGATCCTGAAGTGCGTGTGCAATTGCAGGCGGATGACGGGGTGAATTACGGCGAAGTGGCGCGGGCGATGGCATCGATTGAACGGGCAGGTATTACCAAGCTGTCGGTGATCACCGCTCGCTAACAGTTTCAAGTTTTCCGGGGCCGTCTCCTTGGCAGGGTGCGGCCCCTTTTTTTGCCTGAAAAAACACCTCGTAGGAGCTGCCGCAGGCTGCGATCTTTTGATCTTGCTTTTAAAAGATCAAAAGATCGCAGCCTGCGGCAGCTCCTACGGGGTTATTCGATAGTGATCTTAATAAATAGCTTCTTATTCCTTAACGGATATAACTCCACTCCCTATACTCGCTCAGGAACAGACACGCAGCAGGAGAGTTCCCCCATGCGCAACGAATCAATTCGCTACCTGATTGTGCCGGGCTGGCAAGGATCGCCAGATGATCATTGGCAGAGCCACTGGCAGAACAGTTTGCCGAACAGCGCACGGGTGGAGCAGGCCGACTGGCTGACGCCCCGCCGTGAAGATTGGGTCGCGGCGCTGGCCGAGGCGATTGCTGCGGACAGTACGCCGGTGATCCTGATTGCTCACAGCCTGGGCTGCATCACGGTCGCCCACTGGGCGGCTGCCGCGCCCGTGCAGTTTTTGCGACAGGTGCGCGGCGCGTTGCTCGTCGCTCCGGCAGACGTGGAGCGCCCGGCCTGCGTGCCCGCCTTGCGCAACTTCGCACCGATTCCGACCGACCTGCTGCCGTTTCCGAGTCAGGTCGTCAGCTCCGACAATGATAGTGCCGTCAGTGCCCCGCGAGCGCTGGAACTGGCGCGCACCTGGGGCGCCGAGGCGGGGATCCTGGCGGGGGCAGGGCACATCAATGTGAAGTCCGGCCACCAGCGCTGGGAGCAGGGTTTTGCCTACCTGTATCGCCTGCAAAACCGTATGGAACATCACGCCCTGCGTCGCGCCTGATTTTTCCTTTTTTAAACGCCCCCGCCCTCCGGCGGTTTTGGGCGGGAGCCTGCCATGAGTTTTGAAGCCTTTGGTCAGCCGCTGCTGACCTTCCCCGACGCAGAAAAAAGCCCGCTAAGTATCCGCGCCAAGGCGCTGGTGTTTGTTGATCCACGCTCGCGGCAGTTACGCCAAGAGCTCGAGCAATTGGCGCCGCGTGCGATTTGCGTGCTGATTCGTGGCGAGACCGGTAGCGGCAAGGAGCTGCTGGCGCGGCACATCCATCGCGCCAGCGATCGCAGCGGGCTTTTCGTGTCGGTCAATTGCGGTGCAATCAGCCCGACCTATGCGGATGCCGAATTGTTCGGTTACGCAGCCGGCAGCTACACCGGGGCAGCGAGCAGCCGCGCGGGCTGGTTTGGGTCGGCCAACGGCGGCACCTTGTACCTGGATGAGATCGGCGACCTGCCGCTGCCGATTCAGATCAAACTGCTGGCGGCCCTGGAAAATCACGAAGTCACCCGCGTGGGCGCTCAACAGCCAAGCCCGGTGGACGTGCGATTGGTGGCCGCCACCAGCATTGACCTGGCGCAAGCCGTAGCTGCCGGGAAATTCCACGAACGTTTGTATCACTACCTCAGCGAAGGCCAGTTGGAGCTACCGGCGCTGCGCGAGCGGGTGGGCGATATTCTGTCGTTGTCCGAATACTTCCTCGGCATCTATAGCCAGCGCCTGGACTTGCCGGTGCCGTTGATCAGCGAGGCGGCGCAGCAAGTGCTGGAGCAGCACAGTTGGCCGGGTAATACCCGGGAGCTGGAGAACGTCATTCATTTTGCGTTGCTGGTCAGTACGGGCGACGAGATTCTGCCGGAGCATTTGAATTTGCCAACAGTGCCGAGTGCGCTTGAGCAAATCGAACGGCAGCTCAGCCATGTTCTCGCGAAGGGTTCCAATGCCGACAAGGCTGCCTTGAAACTGCTGCTCCAGAACCACTCCGTCCTGTAGTAGTAAAGCTTGCTCGCGATTGGCCTCATTGGTGCAGACCGAGCCGCCCGGATCGCGAGCAAGCTTTGCTCACACATGTGTATGAACAAAATGGAATATCAAAGTAAATAAAAGATATTGTTAAGGAATAAAAAATCCCGGTATTGTCCGCGTCACGCCAGCGATAGCACTTCACTGGCACTCGTACTCTTAGCCGTCGTCGATGACGATCGCGATTTTCGATAAGGACACTGCATGAAAAAGGTTCTGTTGTTCACCGCATTGGCGGCTGCCCTGACCGCGGGCCTGGCCCAGGCCGGCGAAAAACTGGTAGTGGCGGCGACTCCGGTTCCACACGCCGAGATTCTGGAACTGATCAAGCCAACCCTCGCCAAAGAAGGCGTGGACCTGGAAATCAAGGTCTTCACCGACTACGTCCAACCCAACGTACAGGTCGATCAGAAGCGTCTGGACGCCAACTACTTCCAGACCCTGCCGTACCTGAACAGCTTCAACGAAGGCAAAGGCACTAACCTGGTGACCGTGATCGGCGTGCACGTCGAACCGTTCGGTGGCTACTCCAAGAAGGTCAAAAGCCTGGCTGAACTGAAAGACGGCGCGACCATCGCTATCCCGAACGAAGGCAGCAACAGCGGCCGTGCCCTGATCCTGCTGCAGAAGGCTGGCCTGATCGAGTTGAAAGACCCGAAAAACGCTCTGGCCACTCCGAAAGACATTGCCAAGAACCCGCATAACTTCAAGTTCAAGGAACTCGAATCGGCCATGCTGCCGCGGGTTCTGGATCAGGTCGATCTGGACATGATCAACACCAACTACGCGCTGGAAGCCGGCCTGAACCCGGCTAAAGACGCCCTGGTCATCGAAGGTGCCGATTCGCCTTACGTGAACTTCCTGGTGGCCCGTCCGGACAACAAGGACAGCGTTGCCATTCAGAAGCTGGCCAAGGCGTTGACCAGTCCTGAAGTGAAGGCTTTCATCGCGAAGAAATACAGCGGCGCGGTACTGCCTGCGTTCTGATTTGTTCGCTAACCGCATCACGGTTGCAAACGCCGACGGCTGATAGAGCGTCGGCGTTTTTTTATGCCCCCGAAAAGCATCTCTGGCAGGTGTCAGCCACTGGATTTGAGTGCGGGCAATGGTCATCGGACCTCCAACCCGGTAATGATACGGTTCAAAAGCCCGGGAGGTAGTAGCGTAAGGGGTTTATTTGACGCCCATCAGAGGCACCCTTGGAACCCTGTTCTAAGCTCACAGTCGTATCGACAATCGCACGCCCGTACTACGCAAAGGAGTCTGCATGGCTGGTCCTGGAATAAAACTGGTGGTTGGGCTGGGCCTGTTGGCTTTGTTGACCGCCTGCGGTGACGAAAAACCGGTCGAGAAGGACCGCCCGCGGGTGTTCGTGCAGGAGGTCAAACCGGCGGATTACGCGGCCTCGGTGACCCTGACGGGGGATGTCCAGGCACGGGTCCAGACCGAACTTTCGTTTCGGGTCGGCGGCAAGATCATCCAGCGCATGGTCGATGTCGGGGACCGCGTGACGGCCAGGCAAGTGTTGGCCAAGCTGGACCCCAAGGACCTGCAGACCAATGTCGACTCGGCGCAGGCCCAGGTCACCGCCGAACAGGCGCGGGTCAAACAGACTGCTGCGGCGTTCGTGCGCCAGCAAAAACTCCTGCCCAAGGGTTACACCAGCCAAAGCGAATACGATTCCGCCCAGGCCGCCTTACGCAGCAGCCAGAGCGCGTTGACGGCGGCCCAGGCCCAGTTGGCCAATGCCCGTGAACAACTGAGCTACACCTCGTTGATCGCTGACGCACCGGGCGTGATTACTGCGCGCCAGGCCGAAGTCGGCCAGGTGGTGCAGGCCACGGTGCCGATTTTCAGCCTGGCCCGGGATGGCGAGCGCGATGCGGTGTTCAACGTCTATGAGTCGCTGCTGACCGAAGCCCCGGAAGACAAGACGGTGGTCGTCAGCCTGCTGGACAACCCGGCAATCAAGACCACCGGCACCGTTCGCGAAGTCACGCCTGCGGTCTCTGCACAAACCGGCACCGTACAGGTCAAGGTCACCCTTCAGGGTTTGCCGGATGGCATGCAACTGGGTTCTGTGGTGAGCGCCACGGCCAAGACCCCGGGCAAGTCTGCCGTGGTGCTGCCGTGGTCGGCGCTGACCAAAAACATCAGCGAGCCTGCGGTGTGGCGAGTGGACGGTGAAGGCAAGGCGCAACTGCACACGGTCACTGTCGGCCGATACCTGACCGGTAAAGTCATCATCAGCGACGGCTTGAATGCGGGCGACAAAGTCATCATCGCCGGCGGGCAATTGCTGCACCCTGGGGTAAAAGTGGAAATCGCCGAGAACACCTACAAGGATCTGGAAGTGGGGAACCAGCCATGAAGCGCCTGTTGCTGGTATTGGCCGGGGTCATGTTGGCAGCCTGCTCGAAGAAAGAACCACCGCCGGAGCCGGTGCGCCCGGTGCTGTCGATCAAGGTCCAGGTGCTCAACGAGGAAACCCTTGGTCGCTTCGCCGGCAGTATCCAGGCGCGCTACGAGAGTAACGTCGGGTTCCGCGTGCCCGGGCGCATCGCCAGCCGTAATGTCGATGTGGGCGCCGAAGTCGAGAAAGGCGCTTTGCTCGCCACGCTCGACCCCACGGATCAGCAGAACCAGTTGCGCGCTGCCCAGGGTGACCTGGCGAAGATCCAGGCCCAGCTCATCAACGCCCAGGCCAATGCCCGGCGCCAGCAGGAGCTGTTCAATCGCGGAGTCGGCGCGCAGGCTCAGCTGGACATTGCCCTGACCGACCTGAAAACCACTCAGGCGTCCCTTGATCAAGCCAAGGCCGCCGTCAATCAGGCCAAGGACCAACTCGGCTACGTCGAGCTGCGCACCGACCACAAGGCCATCGTCACCGCGTGGAATGCCGAAGCCGGCCAGGTCGTCACCGCAGGTCAGCAAGTGGTCACACTGGCCCAACCGGATATCAAGGAGGCGGTGATTGACCTGCCGGACACCCTGGTCGACCAGTTGCCCCCGGACGTGGTATTCCAGGTGGCCGCGCAGCTGGACCCGAGCATCACCAGCACCGCCATCGTTCGCGAAATCGAACCGCAGGCGCAGAGCGCAACCCGCACCCGGCGCGCGCGCCTGACCCTGGCCGATTCACCCCCTGGCTTTCGCCTGGGTACGGCCATCAGCGTGACGCTCAGTTCGGCGATCAAGCCGCGTATCGAATTGCCGGTCACCGCCTTGCAGGAAGTCGATGGCAAGACGCGAATCTGGGTGATCGATGCACAAAGCCAAACCGTTTCCCCGCGAGACGTCAATGTGATCAGCCGTACGGACGACTCGGTGGTGCTGGCCGATGGCGTGAAATCTGGTGAGCGCGTGGTCAGTGCCGGCGTGAACAGCCTGAAGCCCGGGCAAAAAGTGAAAATCGACGAGGAAAGCCCACAATGAAAGGGAGTTTCAATTTATCCGAATGGGCCCTCAAGCATCAGTCGTTTGTCTGGTATCTGATGTTCGTCGCGCTGCTGATGGGCGTGTTCTCCTACATGAACCTGGGTCGCGAGGAAGACCCCTCGTTCACCATCAAGACCATGGTCATCCAGACCAACTGGCCGGGGGCGACCCAGGAGGAAACCCTCAAGCAGGTCACTGACCGCATCGAGAAAAAACTCGAAGAGCTTGATTCCCTCGACTACGTCAAAAGCTACACCCGGCCCGGCGAATCCACGGTGTTCGTCTACCTGCGCGACACCACCAGTGCCAAAGACATCCCGGAAATCTGGTACCAGGTGCGCAAGAAGATCAACGACATCCGCGGTGATTTTCCGCAGGGTATTCAAGGGCCGGGATTCAACGACGAGTTCGGTGATGTGTACGGTTCGGTGTACGCCTTCACCTCTGATGGTTTGTCGCTGCGCCAGCTGCGCGATTACGTTGAGCAGGTTCGCGCGCAGATCCGCGACGTGCCAGGGTTGGGCAAGGTCGAAATGGTTGGCGAGCAGGACGAAGTGATTTACCTGAACTTCTCCACGCGCAAACTCGCGGCCCTGGGCATCGATCAGAGCCAGGTGGTGCGGAGCCTGCAATCGCAGAACGCGGTGACCCCTGCCGGTGTGATCGAGGCAGGCCCTGAGCGGATTTCGGTGCGCACGTCCGGCCAGTTCGATTCGGAAAAAGACCTGGCGGACGTCAATCTCAAGCTCAACGATCGTTTCTATCGCCTGGCTGACATCGCGGACATAAGCCGCGGCTACGTCGACCCGGCGACGCCCGAATTCCGTTTCAACGGCCAGACCGCCATCGGCCTGGCCATCGCCATGAAGAAGGGTGGCAACATCCAGGAGTTCGGCAAGGCCCTGCATCAACGCATGGAAGAACTGACCGCTGACCTGCCGGTCGGTGTGGGCGTGCACAGCGTCTCCGACCAGGCTGAAGTGGTGGAAAAAGCCGTCGGCGGCTTCACCAGCGCATTGTTCGAAGCGGTGGTGATCGTACTGATCGTCAGCTTCATCAGCCTCGGCGTGCGTGCCGGGCTGGTGGTGGCGTGTTCGATTCCGCTGGTGCTGGCGATGGTCTTCGTCTTCATGGAGTACAGCGGCATCACCATGCAGCGGATCTCCCTCGGCGCCTTGATCATCGCCCTTGGCCTGCTGGTGGACGACGCCATGATCACGGTGGAGATGATGGTCACGCGCCTGGAGATGGGCGAAACCAAGGAGCAGGCGGCGACCTTCGCCTATACCTCCACGGCCTTCCCGATGCTCACCGGTACGCTGGTAACCGTAGCCGGCTTCGTGCCGATCGGCCTCAACGCCAGCTCGGCGGGCGAGTACACCTTCACGCTGTTCGCGGTGATCGCGGTGGCGATGCTGGTGTCATGGGTGGTGGCGGTGCTGTTTGCCCCAGTGATCGGCGTGCATATTCTCAGTGCCAATGTGAAGCCGCACAACGCCGAACCCGGCCGTATCGGGCGGGCGTTCAATGGCGGGATGTTGTGGGCCATGCGCAATCGCTGGTGGGCGATCGGCATCACCATTGCGCTGTTCGCGGCGTCGGTATTCTGCATGCAATTCGTGCAGAACCAGTTCTTCCCGTCCTCGGACCGTCCGGAAATTCTCGTCGACCTGAACCTGCCGCAAAACGCTTCCATCGCCGAAACCCGCAAGGCGGTGAACAAGCTCGAAGAAACGCTCAAGGGCGACCCGGATATCGTGCGCTGGAGCACCTATATCGGCGAAGGTGCGATCCGTTTCTACCTGCCCCTCGACCAGCAATTGCAGAACCCGTACTACGCGCAACTGGTCATCGTCAGCAAGGGCCTGGAGTCGCGCGAGGCCCTGAGCCAGCGCTTGCGTGAACGCCTGCGCAAGGATTTCGTCGGCATCGGCAGCTACGTCCAGGCCCTGGAAATGGGCCCGCCGGTCGGGCGGCCCATCCAGTACCGGGTCAGCGGCAAGGACATCGATCAAGTGCGCAAGCATGCGATCGAGCTGGCCACCGAGCTGGACAAGAATTCGCACATTGGCGAGATCATTTACGACTGGAACGAGCCGGGTAAAGTCCTGCGCATCGACATCGCCCAGGACAAGGCACGGCAGCTGGGGCTGTCCTCGGAAGACGTGGCCAACCTGATGAACAGCATCGTAGTGGGCGCCCCCGTCACCCAGGTGGATGACGATATCTATCTGATCAACGTGGTGGGACGCGCAGTGGACGCCGAACGCGGCACGCCGGAGACCCTGCAGAACCTGCAGATCGTGACTTCCAGTGGTACGTCGATTCCGCTGCTGTCGTTCGCCACCGTGCGCTACGAACTTGAGCAGCCGCTGGTGTGGCGTCGCGATCGCAAGCCGACCATCACCATCAAGGCGGCGGTGCGGGACGAGATTCAGCCCACCGACCTGGTCAAGCAACTCAAGCCGGCCATCGAGCAGTTCGCCTCGACATTGCCGGTCGGCTACAAGGTCGCCACCGGTGGTACGGTCGAGGAAAGCGGCAAGGCCCAGGGCCCGATCGCCAAGGTCGTGCCGCTGATGCTGTTCCTGATGGCGACATTCCTGATGATCCAGTTGCACAGCGTGCAGAAGCTGTTCCTGGTGGCCAGCGTCGCGCCGCTCGGATTGATCGGCGTGGTACTGGCGCTGATCCCCACCGGCACGCCGATGGGTTTCGTGGCGATCCTGGGGATTCTTGCGCTGATCGGTATCATCATCCGTAACTCGGTGATCCTGGTGACGCAGATCGAGGCTTTTGAGAAAGACGGCTACTCGCCGTGGGACTCGGTAGTGCAAGCCACGGAGCATCGGCGCCGGCCGATTCTGCTCACGGCAGCAGCAGCGAGCCTTGGGATGATCCCGATTGCCCGGGAAGTATTCTGGGGGCCGATGGCCTACGCGATGATCGGCGGGATCATCATTGCGACCTTGCTGACGCTGCTGTTTTTGCCGGCACTGTATGTGGCCTGGTACAAGATTCGCGAGCCGGAACCAGAAGCGCAGTAAAGCGAGCGCTCCGCGCTCATCGCGGGCAAGCCCGCTCCCACAGGTATCAGGGAGGATCACAGAATTTGTGGTCCTGCCTTAATGCACAGGTATCAGGGAGGATCACATTTTGTGATCCGACCTTAATCACTGTGGGAGCGGGCTTGCCCGCGATGGCGTCCTGCCAGATTACCCGGGCTTACGCCACACACTCGCCAACCACGGCTGCTGCTCCTGCGGCAGCCCTGCCGGGCGATAGTAATGCTCCAACTCCACAAACCCCGCCTCGGCCAGCAATTGCTGCCACGTCTTCCAGTTATGATAGGCCCCATACCGCGGCCCGTTCCAACCTTCCTCGTTCTGCCCGCGAGGATTTGAGCTGAACAACACGCCTCCTGGCTTCAACGCCCCGCGCAACGCCTTCAGCACCCTCGGCAGCTCTTGGCGCGGGATGTGAAACAGCACGGCATTGGCAAAAATCCCGTCAAAGCGTTCACCGGGCAAATCCAGCTTCAGAAAGTCCTGCTGCCAGACCTCACAGCCACTGTCTGCACGCGCCATCTGCGCGAACTGCTCCGAGCCGTCCAGGCCCACAGCCGTGTGGCCCATGCGGGAAAACGTCTGCAGATCGCGCCCCGGGCCACAGCCGAAATCGAGAATATCGAAAGGCGCGCTACCCTGGATATGCCGCAGCAGAGCGTCGATGTTCTGGCTGACATCATGATCGCGAGTACCTTCGCGAAACTCCTCGGCCACCGAGTTGTAATGGCCCAGTGTGGTGGAGGTGATTTTTTCCAGGTCGTCTGGGGTCTGCTTCATGGTGGGCTGCGCGGCAATGGGGGTGCGCCGAATATACGCCATCAGGCTGGTGGCTGCCGCGCAGCCATTCGCGAGCAAGCCGCATTCCCTGTAGGAGCGAGCTTGAACTGGTCAAGCAATCCCGGACACCGTTTACGGTGCTTATGCCGCTTTTTGCTCCATAGCTATTGGCGACAGGTAGTTGTTGTAGCTGTGGAGCCTGGTGCGGTTGTA
>NZ_JADEVO010000047.1 GCF_017114825.1 Pseudomonas gregormendelii
CATACATGCGGTGGGGCTTGATGCGTCTCGAACCGGAGCACTGCTGCTAAACTTATCCACAATTGCTGGGACAGAAATCAGCAATCCGTCCTGGGTCAATTTTCAATCGGCAGGGTGGGTCAGTTTTGAATCAGCGCCAACACGTAGCTGGAGAGAATGCGCTTCCCCAATCCCAATGCTAGCGCCATTGGAACGCCCGCCCGGAAGGTGAGTCGTGTGGTCAGGTGCTAATTTTATTTTGTGTCGATCGATACAAAACCTGTGTTACCGTCTACGACAAATATGCAGAGCACCCCAGTCAATGGCCCGGCCTCGTACATTCGATGAATCAAAGGTTCTAACCTCCATAGTCGAGGCATTTTGGACTCAGGGATACGAGGGCACTTCAACCAGAGACCTTGTCAGGTGCACAGGCCTTAACCAGCCAAGCCTTTACAACGCTTTTGGCGACAAGCGCAGTCTTTATCGTCACGCCCTTGAGCATTATCTGGAATGTGGCGTGCGTGAGCGAATTCGGCGCCTCGAGGAGTTGCCAGATCCAGGATTGGCCATTACCGGTTTCTTTGCAGAAGTGCTGTATCGCACGCTGAACGATCCGCTGAATCGTGGATGCCTGTTGGTGAACTCTGCCCTCGAAACGAATGCAGAGGACGCAGACTTGCGTCAGGCAGTGTCAGAAGAACTTGAGACCATCCGCAGTTTTTTTGAAAGCCGCCTACATGCCTTCAGCTTGCAACGCGCAGTCGCCACAGGGATCGATGCAAAGCAGGGCGCTCATCACTTGCTCAGCGTATTGCTTGGGATTCGCGTGTTGGCACGGATCAACCCGGATCCTGCGTGTGTAACAGACGCTATTGGTATTGCACTCAACAGCCTTGGGCTTCCGCCCTTGGCGCTCTGCGACATTCATTGAAAGCCACTGTACGGAGTCAACATGATCAAGTTCTACTATCACCCGTCTCCCAACCCCGCGAAAGTCGCTCTTTTCCTGGAGGAAGCGGGTCTTGAGTACGACCTCATCCCTGTCGATACGCGAAAGGGGGAGCAACACGATCCGGCGTTTCTCAAGATCAACCCCAATGCCAAGACGCCGGCTTTGGTCGACGGCGAGAACGTAGTGTTCGACAGCAACGCCATACTGCTTTATCTGGCCGAAAAGAGCGGGAAGTTCCTGCCTGCCGACAACCTCAAAATACGCGGCGAAATGTATACCTGGCTCATGTTCGTTGCGACTGGCATTGGCCCGTATTCTGGCCAGGCGGTGCATTTCAAACACTTCGCACCAGAACCGAAAGACTACGCCGTGACTCGCTACACCTTTGAGGCCTGGCGTCACTGGTCGATTATCAACGATCGCCTGGCGAACCAGCCTTACATGCTAGGAAGTGAGTACACGTTGGTGGATATGGCCGTCTGGGGTTGGGCGCGTGCAGTACCGTTCATTTTGGGTGAACAGGCTTGGGAAAAACTTCCAAACGTGAAACGGCTTCTCGACGACATCAATGCGCGTCCGGCTGCCCAGCGTGCTGAAGCGCTGAAGACCCAGCACAGTTACAAGACAGAGATGGATGCTGACGCTCGCAAGGCAATGTTCCCGCAGATTTCTCAGTAGAGGTTCCAGGGCATGATCGACTTGTATTACTGGACTACTCCTAACGGGCACAAGATCACTCTGTTCCTCGAGGAGTCAGGGCAGCCTTATCGCATCGTGCCAGTGAACATTGGAAAGGGGGAGCAGTTCAGTCCGTCGATTCTGAACATCGCACCCAATAACCGTATTCCTGCCATTGTCGATCATGAACCGCTAGAAGGTGGTCAACCGTTGTCGATCTTTGAGTCGGGCGCCATTTTGTTGTACCTGGCAGACAAAACTCATCAGTTCATTCCTGATGATCTGCGAGGCCGTAATGAAGCCTTGCAGTGGCTGTTCTGGCAGATGGGCGGGTTGGGCCCAATGGCAGGACAGAACCATCACTTCGTCCAATACGCTCCGGAGCCGATTGCCTATGCGCAGGAGCGCTACATCAAGGAAACCGCTCGGTTGTATGGCGTGTTGAATAAACACTTAGCGGATGGCCGTGACTACATTGCTGGCGACTACAGCATTGCCGACATGGCGAGCTACCCATGGATTGTGCCTCACAGGCGGCAGCAGCAAGACCTTGCCGATTTCCCTCATTTGGCTCACTGGTTTGAGCGAGTAGGTGATCGACCTGCGACAAAGCGTGCTTATGCACTGGCGGAACGAATCAACACCGCACCGGTGGTCGACGAGGAAACACGCAAGCTGCTATTCAACCAGGACGCGAGCACGGTTCGATAAGCGAAACATACATGTGTGGTCGGTCTGTGAAGGCAATTCATAAGGTATGGAAGATGTAATCGGTGGAATCGTTGACAGCCATTGCCAGATTCGCCATGGCCAATCGTTCACCTAGTGATGGATCATCGACCCGCACTTGCCACTCAAAGTCGGGATAATCCTCTGAATCACCTTTGGCGCTGTCTATAGCCTCTAGCAGTTTTGTCCGATGCGGAAAATAAACGGCCAGCGCATTGTCTTTCCAACTCGTCACATTCAATCCTAGTTGCGCACAGATGGCGACCTTGCTTGAGGCGTCGGATTTGTCTGCTTGACGAGACTGATTGATGAGGGCTTCCAGCGCCGGATTGGCGCGTCCATCGGTACAGAGAATGTCGTTGCTCTCCCATGCTTGCGGCGGGCACACCTTGTTGTCTTGGCGTAGCGGAATGAATGGGTTGATCTCCATCGGATAAATGCGGCAAACCAATGGGCGTTCTTCGTAGATGCCGCAAAGATTATCCGTTCTGAGGTTGGGACATTGCTTGAGGGCTTTGCCAGCAAATACGGCGATGACGTTTATCCGGGATCCACCGCAACGTACGCTTACCGACCGACCTCTGGCGTGGGCGAATTCCTCTGATGAACAAGGCCAGTTCGATTCGTCGAAGGCCTCGACAATCACCGCGACGTCATGCCCCCGGGTCAACCATTGTTGCGCCTCAGCTAACGTTAACGGTATCAGTCTGCCTTTGCAGCAAATGCCGCAGCCTACGCAGGAAAATCGGACGTCATTGCTCTGCATGTGAATTACCTGGAAGTTGCAGCCCTACGGAAGGCGGGCGTTGTATTGGCGTGATTTGCGTCGCACGGAGAACGAAGCGTTTAGCGGTACACGGGTTGCCGAACCATCAACAAGGTTGCTTCCTGAAACCATTCTCCATAGTGAAGGTTTCATCGGATGCCCAGTCGCCGATCGAGTGAAAGTGATCCTGCCCCGCGCGCGAAGATGAGCAGTAGCAGGCCTGCCCAAGAAAGATGAGTTGGCCAGGCATCGGGGTAGACAAACACCTCGATGACAAAGGTCATGCCCAGCAATGCCAATGCTGATAAACGGGTAAACAGGCCCAGCACCAGAAGCACGGGAAACAGATGCTCGCTGTACGTCGAAAGGTGTGCTGCCAATTCTGGAGAGATCAACGGCAACGCGTATTCCGTGCGGAACAGTTCATAGGTGCTCGGTGTGATTGTCATAAAGTCCGTGACTTTGGTGCGTCCGGACATGAAGAAAATGGCGGCGATGGCGATGCGCGCCACCAGCACCAAAAACGAATCGCCGATGAGTGTGCTCAGTCGGTTCGCGACGCGATTCCAGAGGCCGCGCAGGGAGTGGTCAGCGGCGGGTGAGCGGGTTTGGAGGGTGTCCATGGCTTGCTCCGTTGATGATGTCAGTAATCAGTTTTCAGGAGGGGCGGCCCAAGTCCACCGCAGCGAATGCATCGGCACTCACCAGGCAGATAATGAGATTCTCCAGATTCAGGTCTGGTTCGGCTTCAATGGCCTTGTCTGCTGCGAGGTCAAGTGGCAACTGCTTTGCGCACGCATCCAGAAACGCGCAGTCCGCAACGCTGACGGCTTGCCAATGCACGCGACCGGCTTTACGTGTCAGCAGCGCGCCTTCACCTTGCCATTCGAGTTCTTCAGGCATTTCCAGTTGTTCGCGATTGACACGCCATATCGTGTAGGCCGGACAATCGGGCAGCCAGATCCAGCGGGCAGAGGCTCGTGGTTTTAGCTGGAGGTTGCCAAGTTCCGTCTCGGGAAATTGCGACAATTCGTTCAGCTCCAGACCCGATTCATCAACGGCGCAATGCACTTGAGTCCAGAGCAAATCCAGTCGGGCGACACCGCCCAAGTAGGGCATTTCGCGAGCATGCTCAAATTCGTCGAGAAAGCGGGGGAAGTCGCTGCCATAGTGCAGCAACCGGGCATCCGTTGGCGGCGAAAGGCGTGCGTATATCGCGATCGCACTTCTGAGCCAGTCAGTACCCACCAGGCGCTCTACAGTCGGAAAATTGGCGAGTAGCGCATCAGTCGAGCCCTTGAGTACCGTATTGCGATACACCGTAAAACCGGGCTGAGTGGTAAGTGAGTCCATGAGGGATGATTCGGTGCCATACAACGCATCCACGAATGCATCCTGAAATCTCGTGAGCGACGTCTTCATATCGCAACCTGCAATCGTTGGTTTTGCCCAAGGTTCAGCACGCTTTGTGCTCGGTTGCGTTCGGCCAGTAAAGCGTCGAAGCCAGGGATATGGTCATCACGTTCAATCAGTGTCGGACGCTGGCCGATCCGCTCAATCAGACGTCGATACAACGTCCAGACGTCCTCGGCTACAGGGGCGTCGTGGGTATCAATCAATAACGTGGAGTTGCCAGGATCCACGGCGTATCCGGCCAGATGGATTTCCATGATCGCCGACGCCGGGAAGGCGTCCAGGTAGGCCGCTGCATCGAATTCCAGGTTGTGGGCGCTGATGTGCACGTTATTTACATCCAGCAGTAATCCGCAGCCCGTTCGCTGACTCAGCTCAGTCAGAAAGTCGAGTTCGCTGTATTCATGACCTTCAAGTTGTAAATAGTGGGTCGGGTTTTCGATCGCAATGCGACGTCCCAGGACATCTTGCGTGCGTTGGATATTGCTTGCGATGCGCCGCAACGCCTCGCCAGTGCGGGGAAATGGCAGCAAGTCAGGATGGTATTGGCCACGCCACGCTGACCACGCGAGGTGCTCGGAAATCAATGTAGGTTGAACGCGATCCGCGAGCATTTTCAGGCGTTTCAAATGCTCCTCGTCCGGCGGACAGTCCGCCGCCAGCGAGAGCGAGACACCGTGCAACGACAGTGGGTGTCGCTCGCCAATGGCCTCTAACCATGCCAAACGGGGGCCACCACCAACCATGTAGTTTTCCGGATGAACTTCGAACCAGAGACCCTCGGCGGTACACTCGAGGGCGTCCTCATAGTGGTTCGGTTTGAGGCCGAGTCCGGCCCCGATCTGGAAATGTTTGTTCATGGCTGGCGTGTGCCCCGTGGTGTTGACGTTACATTGCTGTAAGAGTGCCGGTGCCTTTTGGTGTCTTGATAGTGGTGCAAGTACCGACTGGAACGTTTTTCCAGGCGTTAGGTTGGTAATCCATTTTGGCAGTGCCAGCACAGGTGGTGCCGGCGCCGGCTTTGCAATCGTTGTGACCAGCCATGGCAACGCCGTAACATTTTTCCATCGCGCCTGCTTTATCCATGGAACCGGCTGCGGTTGGGGTCTCTGCGGCAATGGCGCCGGCAGCGAAGGAAGAAAAGGCAACGGCGAGGGCGGCAAGTTTCAGATTGTTCATGGCTGTTTCTCCGGGATCATAAGGACGGGTCGATGCATCAGCGCAGGAGTGCGCTGTGCTTGCGATCCGAAAGGTAGTTCGCTGACTTTTCCTTTCCGGTTACAGCCACCACAAAATATTTTTCAAAAACTTTTCATAAGCCGCAAACGAGACCGATTGTTGCCTTATGTCCTTGAGCGCAAGCATCATCCATTGCCCGTCATCAGCACTGGCGTCGTATAAGTACAAAAAATATTTTCACCCTTCGTGTAACCAGGGCGGACGATGGAACGAACTACACATAACGACGCGTTACGTAGCCGAGAGAGACACCTCCAGGCGCTGTTTCTTGCAGGTTTGGAAGGAGATGAACGGGCTTATCGCACCTTTCTATCGACGTTAAGTGGTCATGTACGCGGCTTTTTGCGAACTAGGCTTCAGCGGCAACCCAGTGAAGTCGAAGACTTGCTGCAAGAGGTGTTGTTGGCCGTGCATAACGGTCGCCAGACGTATCGGGTGGATCAGCCACTGACGGCGTGGGTTTTTGCCATCACCCGCTACAAGCTCACAGACTTTTTCCGAGGACGGTCGCGCCATGAGGTCTTCAACGACACCCTGGACGACTCGGCGGAACTGTTTGCCGAGCCTCTCCTTGAACCGGCGCAGGCCAGTCGCGACCTGGGCAAGTTGCTTGAGCAATTACCTGAGCGTCAGCGCCTGCCGATCATGCTCGTGAAGCTTGAAGGATTGTCCGTCACCGAAACTGCGCAAATGACAGGGTTGTCGGAGTCAGCCGTTAAGATCGGCGTACATCGCGGGCTTAAAGCGCTGGCGCTGAAGATTAGAGGTACATTATGAAAACTGATGATTTTATTGGCATGCTCGCTTCCGGGGTCACCCCGGTCGACCGGCATGCACTTACCAAGCGCTTCAGTGTCGCGGTGCTGGCGGGGCTGGTGGTTGCCACTTTGCTGGTGACGATCATATTGGGCGTTCGTCCAGACCTAGCCACTGTGGCAGCAACGCCGATCTTCTGGGCGAAGATCGCCTTTCCGCTGTGCCTGATGATCGGCACTTTGAGCGTGGTAACGCGACTGGCAAGACCTGGAGTAACTCCGGGCTCCGGAGAATTTTTGATCGGTACAGCGGTGGCAGCGGTGTGGGCCGGTACCCTGTATGTCCTCGTGACCGCAGCTCCCGATACGCGCGTCGCGATCATTCTGGGTAAGACTTGGCGGGTATGCGCAATGAACATTACCTTGCTCTCGATTCCAGGATTCATCGCTGTTTTCTGGGCCTTACGCGGGTTGGCTCCGACGCGACTGACGCTGGCAGGTGCCTGTGGTGGACTGTTGGCAGGTGCGATGGCTACGATCGCCTATTGTCTGCATTGCCCTGAAATGGAGGTTCCATTTTGGGGGGCTTGGTACATGTTGGGCATGCTAGTTCCGACCTCTATAGGCGCGTTACTAGGACAGCGGTGGCTTCGTTGGTAGCAATTAATAGTCGATAATGCATCGGTTGCTCTTCATGGCGTTTCGCTTCAGGCGCGAAAGATGTATTTGCCGAACGCTTTCTTCATACATTCGTCCGTTGCTGCCTTCGCGCATATCCAATGGCGCAGGGCCGGTTTTGACCGTATTGGTTCAACATCGTGTCAAGGATATAGCTGTGTTTCTAGCGACAGATCAGTGACAAATTAGTGGCTTTACATTGACTTGACCGAAACCAATTCCACGTATCGATATTTTTTCCTGGCTGCTTTAACAGCTTCTTGCTCTGCCAGGAGTGTACTCAGGGTATCTGCCTCGTGGATCAATTCGTGTGTTTTGCCTTCAAACTCGTTGCCGACGCGCAGGGTCACTTTCAAGCGAGGCGTGAATGTCTTCGCGACCTTCTTTTTCTGCGGCGGTATTGCCGGTTGAGCTGGCGCGATCTCCGGCGTAGGAGCTTGTACCGGAGTGACACTCACCTGTTCTTCTGGTGCGGGGCTGCCGAAGAGCGCTCGGCGCATCTCTTCTTCAGTCAATTCTGGGTTCATGTGATTCTCGTGGGGGATGTGTAGCTGGCCTAATACTAACAGTCGAGGAGGCCGTTACCAATTTGCCGAAATAGCAGCTGAGGCAAGGCATGCGCCTACGCTCCCATTGAAGGAGCCTTGCCGATTTCGTTGAGCACTACATGGTAGGCGACGCTGCTCGAAACTCAACTGTGAGGTGGCTAACTTCGTGAACAGCCTTCAACCGATCACGGATGCTATCCGCATTCGTTGTAGGGCCACCAAGAACACTGACAATGGCAGCGTGGGCTTCTGGGCCAACACGCCACACGTGTAGGTCGGTAATCTTGGCGTCACCAGGTTGCTCAACCAGTTCGCGGATTTCTTCAGCAACGTGATCATCAGTTTGGTCGAGTAGAACACCGGCAGTCGCGCCCATCAAAGTCCAAGCCCATCGTGCAATCACAATGGCGCCGACGATACCCATCGCTGGATCAAGCCAGACCCATCCGAGATAGCGCCCAGCGAGCAGGGCGGCAATTGCAAGAACGGATGTCAAGGCATCTGCAATCACGTGGATGTACGCAGATCTGAGGTTGTTATCGCTGCCGTGAGGACTATGGTCGTGCTCGTGATGATCGTGGCCATGGCCATGGCCATGGCCATGGCCATGGCTGTGACCGTGACCGAGCAGTAGAGCGCTCACTATGTTGACCGCGAGGCCAACGATGGCGATCAGCGTTGCCGTCCCGAACTGGACTTCAGTCGGCTGGAGCAGTCGAATGACGGACTCAACCCCGATTCCCAGAGCTACAAGCCCCAGAATGAGCGCTGACGCAAAGCCGCCCAGGTCTCCAACTTTACCGGTGCCGAAGCTGAAGCGGGAGCTGGATGCGTTCCGCTTGGCATACGCATAGGCCGCAAATGCGATTCCCAACGCACCGGCGTGGGTTGCCATATGGAAACCGTCCGCGAGTAGCGCCATCGATCCTGTGACGTACCCAGCGGCAATCTCACCGACCATCATCACAACGGTAAGTATCACCACCCAAAGGGTGCGCTTTGCATTCTCATCGTGTGCCGACCCGAGAAATACGTGCTCGTGGGTGAAGCCGGTGGTGCTGGTCATGGAATTCAAGCCTGCGTTCATCACTTGGAATAACGTCGAATGGCTTCGAGAAGCTCTTCGACGCCCTTGGCGCGCTCTTCATCGCTCAGCGCAGGATTGGCAACATGCTCCCTGGCGTGATCTTCGATGATTTCGTCCATCAGGCCGTTGATGGCCCCGCGCGTGGCGGCCACAAGATGGAGCGTCTTGGCACAGTCGTGATCTGACTCAAGAGCCCGTTCAACCGCTTGGATCTGACCAGCGATGCGCTTCACTCGCTTGAGCAGATCGTCTTTATTTGATGCTACATGACCCATAGGATACCCCCCTTACCTATACAAATAATTACATACCGCCCCCCCCTATGCAAGGTTGGTTCGGCGATGATCACTTGATCCGGACTTCTGACGTGATCAGAGTTTGACGCGATGGACGCTTTTGGATGCTGACCAGCCGTGACCTCTTGGCACGCACCTGCTATTTTTCAGCGTGGCAATAAGCGTGCGAGCCTGCGCGAATTTTTGCGACTTTCGCAAGGCCAGCACCAAGGGTGTTGCAGTAATGGCCGTGTGCCGTTCGTGAGGATCTCTGCACAACTTCAAGGTGGTGTCATGATCGTCAAGGCAGGCGAAGTTATGCATAACCTCGGATATTGTTTTGAAGGGTGCGCTCACGCCGGGCCATTTGTGGCAACGCAGGACTTTGACCTCGATTCATTAGTTGCATAGGTAATGAACCCGCTGACCGAGAGATGTGAGGCGTCCAGCGTATTATCGCAAATACCTGGGATGCTTTTCGAAAGCGGATTCATCACCAAGATCCCTTGTCGCAAGATCTACTTAGGAGTGATGGGAGAGGTCGACATTCGCGAAGAGAAGGAATATCTCTGATGACGACGGTTCAAGCATCTGACTAAAGCGACTCAGGATTATCAGACGCAAGCAGGGTTGGTTAAACGTTGATGACTTCAGCGGCTAGTGCCGCTCTGGTCATGAGCAGTGTCGTGAACAAAGCGTTACGCAGACCGATATTCATACGAGTAACGTTTACTGACAGCAGCAACCGCCGCCGTTCCCGCCACAGCCCGAGGTTTTCTTACTCGCTACGCTTTCCACTGTCGACAGCTGTGCTGGATAGCCCGCGTTCTCAAGGGCTGCAAGCAGCGCATGGCTGTCCGAATCGCCGCTGACCTTCACCCGTCCGGCTTGTAGATCCACTGTTACGTCCCTGACTCCTTCAAGTGGGCGCAGCGCTTCGGTGACATGTTTGACACATGAACCACAGCTCATGCCTTGGACTTGCAGTTCAACAGTTTTCATTGGTGACTCCTCACAACAAAGTTGATCAGGGAAAGACTGACGCATGAGGCTTTTCTGCGGCGTTGGCTTATCCTCAACCTTGCTGCCATGGCAAGGTCAAGCGGTCGTTTTCACTCAATCAATGGAAGCCTGGCGCAGACGCAAGGCGTTGAATACCACCGACGCCGAGCTCACGCTCATGGCCAGTGCGGCAATGAGCGGTGACAGAAGGTGACCGGTAAGTGGAAAGAACAAACCGGCAGCCAGTGGGATACCCATAGCGTTGTAAAGGAAGGCGAAGGTCAGGTTCTGGTGCATATTTCTCACCGTTGCGACTGACAGGCTGCGAGCACGTAGGATACCGAGCAAATCCCCCTTGACCAGGGTGACCTGAGCGCTGTTCATCGCCACGTCAGTGCCAGTTCCCATGGCGATACCTACATCAGCGCGAGCCAGTGCGGGGGCATCATTAATGCCGTCGCCGGCCATCGCCACCCGGTGTCCGGCTTGTTGCAGAGATGCCACCAGACGCTCTTTATCTTGCGGTTTGACCTCGCCGTGAACCTCCTCGATGCCCAACTGGCGAGCTACCGAGCGAGCAGTCGTAATGCCGTCGCCAGTGGCCATGATGACCTTGACGCCATCCGCCTGCAGACGCTCGACGGCCAGCTTCGTGGTGGGTTTGATGGGGTCGGCAACAGCCAGCAAACCCGCCAGGGCGCCATCGACTGCCAGGTACATGATGCTCGTACCGTCGCCGCGTAGCTTCTCGGCATGTTCTTGCAAGCTCTCTGTGGAAACGCCGGCCTCCTGCATCAACGCGGTATTGCCTAACATCAGGCGGCGACGCTCGACCTGACCGCTTACACCGATACCTGAGGCTGACTCGAAGGTTTCAGGTGTTATCAGTTTTAGCCCTGCGGCACGAGCCTGCTCGACGATGGCGTGGGCCAATGGATGCTCACTGCCCTGATCGAGACTTGCGGCCAGGCGCAACACTTCATCCTGAGTAAATCCGGGTACGGCCTCGACGCTATGGAACGCTGGTCGACCTTCAGTGAGGGTGCCAGTTTTGTCGACTATCAAGATGTCTATCTTGCGCAGGTTTTCGATGGCGGCGGCATCGCGAAACAATACGCCGCTGCCAGCAGCCTTGCCGGTGGCAACCATGACTGACATCGGTGTCGCTAGGCCAAGGGCACAGGGACAGGCGATGATCATGACCGCGACAGCGTTGATCAGTCCGAACACCCAACTTGGCTCGGGCCCCCACAGCCCCCAGCCGAGTAGAGTCAGCGCGGCGATAGCAATCACAACGATCACGAAGTAACTGGCAATCACGTCTGCCAGCCGTTGCATCGGCGCTTTTGAGCGTTGTGCCTGCACAACCATCTGCACAATCTGTGCGAGCAGGGTCGCTGACCCTATCTTCTGCGCCTGCATCACCAGACTGCCGTGTATGTTGAGAGTGGCGCCAATCAGCGCGTCGCCGGCCCTCTTCATGATCGGTATCGGTTCGCCGGTGAGCATCGACTCATCTACAGCGCTTTCGCCTTGCAACACCTGGCCGTCGACAGGCACTTTTTCGCCTGGACGCACACGTAATGTATCGCCGCTGTGTACGTGTGTCAGTGGGATGTCTTCTTCCGTGCCATCGGCATTGATCCGTCGGGCAGTTTTGGGTGCCAGTCCAAGCAGCGACTTGATGGCAGCCGAGGTTTGCGAGCGAGCCTTGAGCTCGAGCATCTGACCGAGAAGGGTCAGTGAGATGATCACAGCCGCCGCTTCGAAGTACACACCGATGCGGCCCTCCATCATGAAGTTACTGGGGAATACATCGGGGGCCAGGGTGGCCACGACGCTGTAAAGGAAGGCCGCCGCCGTGCCGAGGCCGATTAGCGTCCACATGTTCGGACTTCGCTGAAGCACCGAACGCACACCACGCACATAAAACGGCCAGCCAGCCCACAGCACGACGGGTGTAGCCAATCCCAGCTCGACCCAATTTTGCGTGGTGCCATGGAACAGCACCAGGGCATGGCCACCCATAGCCAGCACGGTTACGATCACTGTCAGTGGCAATGTCCACCAGAAGCGCCGGGTGAAGTCCTTGAGTTCTAAGTTCTCTTCTTCCTCCAATTCGGGAATCACCGGCTCTAAGGTCATGCCGCACTTAGGGCAGACGCCGGGGCCGATCTGGCGAATTTCCGGATGCATGGGACATGTGTATTCAGCGGCACCCGTTAACGGTTCTGCTGTTGTCTGAGGGATTTGTTCGATTTTCAGTTGGGATATTCGATAACGCTCGGGCGCTGCCCTGAAGGTCGTTTGGCATTTCTGGCTGCAGAACCGGTAGTTTTGCCCCTCATATTCCGTGCTGAACTGGCTGTCGTTACTGACGGTCATGCCACATACCGGATCATGGGAGCCGGTGGGTTGAGGTTCAGACTTCTGTATTAAGTCGTGCTCTTGACGAAGCTCAGGGGTGTGCATGAGCTAACTCCTGTTCGCATCCTTGGTTGAGGCTGAGGTTTCGCCGTGATGACTGTGACCACCGTGGTGGTGCCCGAAAAAATGCATCAGTGGGCACAACAGCAAAATCATGTAAGGCAGTAAGCCCAGCATATGGCCGTAGTGTTCTCTTGCTAGATAGAACAGCACGATCACTAGCAGCATGCCCAGCGCTATGCCGGGTTTGCTCCTCCAAAATGTTGGAGAGGTGTTAGCGGAATGTGGCGAATTCATCATGGTTCTGTACTCCTGAGGGAGTGCTGATGAGTGATACGTCGTAAAGGTGCAACGGGCGGCAGTTTTACCCTTGGCATATTGGCTAAAGTAAAACCGTCGCTGCATTGCCTACAGGCTTGTGCGCGTCACTTGCTCATCGGCATGTTCATCATGCTCGTTTGCTGATCCATCATTTTCATCATCATGTTGATCATTCCCATTTCCATGCCGTCTTTGTTGCCGTCCATGCCCATGCCCTTGCCATGACAGTTCTTATGCATCATGGCCATGCTGTCCTTCATCGTCTTCATGCTCTCCTGCATGGCGGCATGGCGGCATGTCGCTCGGCAGGGGTCTTGGCGGCGGCTGCCTTGTCGTGTGCAGCCTGCATTTTTTGCATTTGCTCGGTCATGACACTGTTTTGCATCGGCGTAGCTGCTTCGCTTGTCTTGGCGGGCGCGGTCTGCCCCTCCGGGTGATGCTCATCGACTGCCGAGGCGATAAGTGGGCTGCTCACGAGCAGGGTGGCGAGGATAAATTTCAATGTGGCATGCATGGCAATCTCCAAAGGGTCAGGACAACTCAGGTAATACCAAGCAGCGCCAGGCTGGCGCAGTCAGACAGCGCGCCGAGAATCGGCGCGCAGAAGGTCGGATTAATCGTTGAAACGGACAAAAATCAGGCGGGAAGGAGGTCTGGCCGGTACAGGGCGCCGTAATGCAAGAAAGGCAAAAGCGGAGGGATTGGCGGGATACAAAATCAGCAACGCTGGGATAAGGAGCAGAAATGTCCAACTGAACAGGTCAAATATTTGAAGATGGAGCGAAGGACTTACGGCTATTGCCGCATCGGCGCAGTGTTTAAGGCAACCGAGGGCATGGGCGTCGTGGCTATCGTGATCTTGCGCGGTGATCAGCGAGACATGAGTTGTAGCCGGATTGTGGCTGGGCTGTGCCAGACATCCCTGGGTCGCTGCCAGGCCAAACGCTAACACCCACAGCACGATGGCGAGACGTATGAACGTTGGTTGACGATGGCGAAACCAGAACATGGAGAATCTCCGGTACTGATTAGCGGATTTTGATTTTTCAACATACGCCACATTGAAGTGCCACGGTTGATCTAGATCAATTTATGCATCCGGCTGTCGGTTCTGTGGTGCGGTCAAATTTTATGACGCCCGTCGATCTTTCAGATGTTGAGTTTCTCCGCGTGCTGTCAAAAGTGTAATCACCGGCTAAGCGTGCTGACAGGTGCGTCCCCTCATCATCCTCATCGAGCTGACGCTCAAACTCTCTGGTTTCATCGAGAGTCAATTCCTTGAAGGAGATGCTATGAAAGCTACCAACGTTGTGATTCTTACACTCAGTTTGGCTATATCGTCCCTGGCCTTTGCCGAAGGTGGCGGCGACCGTTCGGTTGAGCGCATGGAACGAGCTCGCGAGACGGCAATGGCCACCACCAAACCCGTCCCACAAGCGCAAGAGGATATTGCACAGGAAAAGCCCACGGCTGAAGAGCAGAAGCATCAATGCTGAGCCGCCCAGCTTACGCAAATGTAATCCCCCCGTTTGCTGGCTTATGGCATCTTCCAATGTATGAAGCGCACTAGCTGTCCAAAGCGTGAACCCTCGGGAACACGCCAACGTGCGTGCACCTGACATCCGACTGACGGGACATGAATCGGTATGCATTCCAAAACTTCTCGGCGCACCTTTGTGAAGGGTCTCACCGCAGGCGGGATTCTCGGTGGCTTAGGCCTCTGGCATAACCCTATTTGGGCGGCCCGTAGCTTGGGCGAGACTAATGTCCTGTCAGGTACAGAGTTCGACCTCTTTATTGGAGAGACACCGGTAAATATCACTGGGAATGCCCGGACTGCCATGACAATCAATGGCGGGATTCCGGGGCCTCAGCTGCGCTGGCGTGAGGGCGATACCGTGACCTTGCGGGTCAAGAACCGCCTCAAGGATATGACATCAATCCACTGGCACGGGATTATCCTCCCCGCGAATATGGACGGTGTACCGGGCCTTAGCTTTCATGGGATCGAGCCTAACGGCACGTATGTCTATCAATTCAAGGTCAAGCAGAGCGGAACGTACTGGTATCACAGTCACTCCGGCTTCCAAGAACAAGTAGGTGTATACGGCCCATTGGTAATCGACGCGAAAGAGCCCGAGCCATTTGAGTATGACCGTGACTACGTGGTGATGCTTACCGACTGGACGGATGAAGATCCGGCTTCGCTGATGAAAACACTGAAGAAGCAGTCTGACTACTACAACACCCACAAGCGCACAGTCAGTGATTTCATCCATGACGTAGCTGACAAAGGTTGGTCAACCACCGTCGCTGACCGCAAAATGTGGGCCGAAATGAAGATGAATCCCACTGACATTGCAGACGTCAGTGGCGCGACATACACCTACTTGATGAACGGCCAGGCGCCGAACTCCAACTGGACGGGCACCTTCAAACCTGGCGAAAAGCTTAGGTTGAGGTTCATCAATGGTTCAGCCATGAGCTACTTTGATGTCCGTATTCCGGGTTTGAAGATGACTGTTGTGGCTGCCGATGGCCAGTATGTTAAGCCCGTAAGCGTGGACGAGTTCAGGATCGCCACTGCCGAGACTTTCGATGTGATCGTCGAACCAACTCAGGACGCCTACACACTGTTTGCGCAGTCGATGGATCGGTCGGGGTACGCAAGAGGCACCTTGGCCGTCCGGCCTGGTCTGGCTGCCCCAGTACCTGAACTTGACTGTCGTCCTCTCGTCACTATGGCCGACATGGGTATGGCCGGTATGGATCATGGTGCGATGGGTGGTATGGGGGATATGGCTGGGATGGATCACAGCAAGATGGCCGGTATGGGGGACAGCTCAATGGAGGGCATGTCAGGCATGGACGGCGGTGCCATGAAAGGTATGAACCATGGCGCTACGCAAGACATGTCCGGCATGGACAGCATGGCTGGGATGGATCACAGCAAAATGTCTATGGGCGGCATGAGTGGTATGGGAGAAATGCAGTCGCACCCAGCCACAGAATCCAACAATCCTCTCGTCGACATGCAGGCAATGTCGACGTCGCCAAAGCTTGATGATCCTGGCATGGGCCTTCGCGAGAATGGTCGAAAGGTGCTGACGTATTCAGACCTAAAGAGCACGTTTGAGGATCCAGATGGCCGTGAGCCAAGTCGAACCATCGAACTGCACTTGACCGGTCATATGGAGAAATTTTCCTGGTCTTTTAACGGCGTGAAGTTTTCGGATGCCGAGCCGTTAAAACTGAAATACGGCGAGCGAGTCAGGATCGTGCTCGTCAACGACACCATGATGACTCACCCCATCCACTTGCATGGCATGTGGAGCGACCTTGAAAATGAAAACGGGCAATTCCTTGTCCGCAAACACACCATTGATATGCCGCCAGGGTCGAAGCGCAGCTACCGAGTGACAGCCGATGCGCTGGGGCGCTGGGCCTACCACTGCCATCTCCTGTACCACATGGAAATGGGGATGTTCCGCGAAGTGCGTGTAGAGGAATAAGGAGTCGACTATGAGCAATTATTTTTGCGGGACTCGCATGCACTCAGCTGTATTTACCGTCGCTCTAGCCGCTGGTTTTGGCTTGCCGGCAGCCGCTGAACCAAGCCAGGGCATGGATCACAGCCAGATGCAGGGTATGGATCACGGCCAGATGCAGGGCATGGATCACAGCAAAATGGAGGGTATGCAGCCCGCCAAGCAACCACAAACCCAAAGCCGTACTCCGATACCGCCGCTAACCGATGCCGACAGAGCCGCAGTCTATAAGTCCCCGGGTGGTCACGCGGTTCATGACACAGCCCTCAACTCATTTTTTATATTTGAGAAATTGGAATGGCAGGATGCTGACGATGGAAGCTCACTGAACTGGGAAGCCCAAGGTTGGATAGGGGGAGATGTTGATCGTCTATGGTTGCGTTCCGAAGGCGAGCGCACCAATGGGAAGACTGAAGAAGCTGAGGTTCAAGCTTTATGGGGACACGCCATCAGCCCTTGGTGGGATCTACTCGGCGGCGCTCGTCAAGACTTCAAACCAGGCGACCCTCAAACGTGGGCGGCTTTCGGTATCCAGGGCTTGGCGCTCTACAATTTCGAGGCCCAGGCTACTGCTTATTTGGGTGAAGGCGGCCAGACCGCAGCGCGGCTGGAAGGTGACTACGACATTCTCCTAACCAATAAGCTGATTTTGCAACCGACGGCAGAATTCAATTTCTATGGCAAAAGCGATCCCAAACGTGGAGTGGGTTCGGGGCTGTCTGAGAGTGAAGTCGGTTTGCGGCTCCGATACGAAATCCGTCCTGAGTTCGCACCTTATGTAGGTGTGACGTGGAATCGGGCTTATGGAAAGACGGCTGACTATGCCAGCGAGGAAGGCGAAGACAATAACGAAGCACGTTTGGTGCTCGGCGTCCGGGTGTGGTTCTAAATCACAGTTAGCGGCACCAAATAATTACTAACCTCATAACAACAGCTACGCGCTGTGGGGAGCCTCGCATGTCTATACTTAAATCCTGTGTTGTGGCCGTCGCTCTTTCATCCAGTCTTCTGCTCAGTGCAGTTGCCCAGGCTCACCCGAAGCTGCTGTCTTCGACCCCGGCTGAAGGCGAGAGCGGCCCAGCTCCCGCGAAGATTGAACTGCACTTTTCTGAAAACTTGGTTACCCAATTTTCCGGAGCTAAGTTGGTCATGACGGAAATGCCCGGTATGTCACACTCCCCTATGGCTATGAAAGCCAGCGTCGCTGGGAGTAACGATCCTAAAACCATGATCTTGACTCCGGCCTCTCCTCTCACTGCTGGCACCTACAAAGTCGAATGGCGAGCGGTCTCCTCCGATACCCATCCGATTACTGGCAGCGTCACTTTCAAAGTGAAATAAGTATGAGCGACCCAATCAACGTGGCGCTGCGCCTCGCGCTGTATTTGGATCTGATGCTCCTCTTCGGTCTCGCCGTCTTTGGGCTATACAGCTTTCGGGGAAAAGAGCGTGTATCGGGAACGCTGTTGCATTTTGGGTCGCTACTGCCTGGCACCGCTGTTATAGGTATGCTTTTGTCCATAGCAGCTTTTGTAGTTATGACAAAAAATATGAGCGGCGCATCCGACTGGGCGGAGCTGCGACCTCACATGGAAATGATGCTGTACGAGACTGAGGTCGGCTGCAGCTGGGTCACACGCATGTTCTCGCTAGCAGTGGTGATTTTTGCTGGAAGCCAGAACAGGCGATGGCCGACGGGCAGTCTCTGGGTCGCTACCATTGCGGGCAGCATTGCCTTAGCGACAATCCCATGGACAGGTCACGGGGCGATGAATGAAGGCGCCCTGCGATTCTGGCACTTTGCCGCTGATATTCTGCACCTACTTGCCGCTGGCGGATGGATCGGAGCTCTAGCGGCGTTTGGTCTGATGTTGAGTATTAGGGGGGCTAATTCGGAACAACTGGTACGAGTGCTATCGCGAGCGCTCAGGGGATTCGAAACAGCGGGCGCACTCATTGTTGGTACGATCATAGTTACTGGCGTCGCTAATTATCTCTTCATTGTCGGGCCGACAGTAATCGAAGTCGTAACCAGCACCTATGGCGTTCTCCTACTCGTGAAGATCCTACTGTTCGTGGGCATGATCGGGCTAGCTACCCTCAATCGTTTCTACCTGAGCCCTTCACTAGAGCGGTCTGTGGTGGCCGGTGATTTTTCTCTAGCGGCAACTGCTTTGAGAAAAAGTGTGGTGATCGAATCAACCTGTGCTGTCGTCATCGTTTGCTTGGTGGCTTGGCTAGGAACATTGAGCCCCTCAATCGAGATGGCTCAAGGGTGATCTAGGAGCTAGATCCGAGCGGCCCCAAGGGCGCTCAGATCTGAGCAACGACTATCGGCTGATGGGGTAGCCAGCGACCACTTCTTGCGCACCTGCCTTGGTGAGCCCCAGGACTTGGTAAGGTTGATGATTCAGGCCGTAGTCCATACCAGGAGAACCTGCGGGCATGCCTGGCACTGGCAATTCCAGCGAGGTCTGAACGACCATTCAGCTTCTTGATTTCATCGGCTGGGACATGACCCTCTACGAATTTGCCGTCAATCACAGCCGTATGGCATGAAGCGAGTCCCTGTGGCACGCCCAGGTTCTGCTTGATAGCACTCATATTACTTTCCACATGGTCTACTACCTTGAATCCATTTGATTCGAGGTGCTTAACCCAATCCTTGCAGCACCCGCAGTTCGCGTCCCGATGTACATCGATTGTGAGTGGCTCAGCTGCCTGCACAACCCCACAAATCATCAATCCCACAGCAAGCGATAGCTTGAGTTTGAACATTCTATGCACCTCGTCACGTGTCATTGCGCGGTTGCTCTGCATGCCCTTGGCCGTGCGCCACGAGTAGCGCTTCCGCACCGTTAGAAAAATAGGTTAAGCGCAAAAAGTCAGGTTGCCGATTACATTTTTGTAAGCCGCATCTTCGCTGCCGCCGCTCAATTGCCCCCGAGCCTGTCGTGACTGCGTGCTTTCTGTTTGCTGTTGGGGCAATTACATTTGCGTAAGCTTCCGCACAGTCGTCAGATTGGTAGCACACTAGAACACCGCAAAACCGGAGCCCAAGCATGAAACTCTTGGTTGCAGAAGACGAACCCAAAATCGGAATGTACCTACAGCAAGGCCTCTTGGAAGCTGGCTTCAGTGTCGACCGGGTTGTGACAGGAACCGAGGCGTTGCACCAGGCGCTGAGCGAGACCTACGATCTCTTAATTCTGGACGTAATGATGCCGGGCATTGATGGCTGGGAAGTCATCCGAAATGTCCGCGCAGGCGGAAGTTTAGTCCCTGTGCTGTTTCTGACGGCCAGGGACGGAGTTGATGACCGGGTGAAAGGCTTGGAGTTAGGTGCGGACGATTATCTAGTCAAACCCTTCGCATTTTCTGAATTGCTTGCCCGCGTCAGAAGCTTGCTTCGCCGTGGCGCCGCCGTACCCAACCAGACATCTATTAAGATCGGGGATCTGGAGGTCGATCTTCTAAAGCGACGGGCCTCGCGCTCAGGTCGACGCATTGACCTTACCGCCAAGGAATTTTCGCTGCTAGAGCTGCTGATGCGCCGTCGGGGAGAAGTCTTGCCGAAATCACTGATCGCATCGCAGGTTTGGGACATGAACTTCGACAGTGATACCAACGTGATCGAAGTCGCGATTCGTCGGCTCCGGGCCAAAATCGATGACGATTTCGACACCAAGATGATTCAGACCGCGAGGGGAATGGGGTACATGCTAGATGCTCCGGATACAGAATGAAGCGCGCATCTCTTACCCTCCGTTTAAGCATGATGTTTGTCTGTGCCGTGGTGGCCGTGTTGGTAGTAGCAGGCTTTACCTTTGATGGGTTCAGTCAGCATCATTTTAAGGCCATCGACCGTCAAGCGATGACGGAAAAGCTCGAATCCATTCGGCAAATAATGGATGGCGAAGCTGGCTCCGCAGACCCTTCTGAAGTTGTGTTGCAACTACAAGCACTCCTTGGTGCTCACCAGGAACTCTCAGCCTCAATTATCGCGATGGGCGGGAAGACGTTCTTCGCGACTTCAAATGCAGTTGGACATCCTTCTTCCTCCTCTGGTGACTCAAGGGAAGATATGTGGGAGTGGACAGCTGGAAGCCATATGTTCCGAGGCATGAAAGCCCAAGTTCATTTGGCGAATGAAGCTGAGCCAATGACCGCGTGGCTGAGTCTAGACATCACAAGTCATATGCATTTCGTTGAGACTCTGCGCTGGTGGTTAGTGATCGGGCTGGCGATTAGCGCCTTGGTCAGCGCAGGTTTAGGATGGTTGGTCGCGCTCAGCGGGCTGAAGCCGGTCGCACAAGTAACGAAAGTCGCGGCCTCGATGTCAGCCGGATCGCTGAAGGAGCGTATTCCGATGGATTCTGTGCCTCGCGAGCTTGAGCTCCTTGTCACTTCGTTCAACGCTATGCTGGCTCGCCTTGAAGAGTCATTTACTCGGTTGTCTAACTTTTCAGCCGATATCGCGCACGAGCTGCGTACCCCTATCAGCAATCTGCGCACACATACCGAAGTCATCCTCACAAAGAAACGTGCACCAGAGGATTATGAAGAGAATCTCTATTCCAACCTGGAGGATCTGAACCGGCTTTCCAGCATTATTGACGGCATGCTTTTCTTAGCAAAGTCGGACAACGGCCTGGTTCTACCTGCCAAAGAGAAAATCGAGTTGTGTTCGGTCGTCGAAAAATTGTTCGAGTATTACCAGCTTCTGGCAGACGACACAGGGGTAAAGCTGCAGGTAGTCGGGCACGGCGCGGTGAATGGTGACAGGACGATGCTGGATCGGACGATCTCAAATTTGCTGTCCAATGCGCTCAGGTATACCCCACCTGACTGTACGATTTCCGTGAAAATCGAGCCCCTTGGCGACATGATCAGCTTGTCAGTGGAAAACCCCGGCGAGGAGATAGCGGTAGAGCATCTGCCCCGGCTGTTTGACCGTTTTTACCGAGTCGATCCCGCACGGAGAGAGAGCGCTACGAACCATGCGGGGTTAGGGTTGGCAATCGTCAAATCACTGGTTGACGCCCATGACGGCACCGTCGGATGTGTCTCCAGAGAAGGTCATACGACCTTTGTAATCCGCTTACCCGCGTGGCCTGCTGATCACGAGTGAAAGCAAGAGATCGCTTGTATGCCTTGCGCAATCTCCCATGCTGGCTGTTTCGACGTCACTGACAAGATATAGGTATGCCTGGCCCAGGCCACAAATATGGCGAGAACAAGCGTGAGTACCACCGTCGTTGTCAGCGTTCTGCTGAACATGGCGTTCGGGTTTCAACTTGTTTTATAGGGTTTTGTTACGTTTGACCTATCCCCCTGGGGGGGATAGGATGCCAGCGTAATTCTTTGGGGCCCGAGGCTCAAGTCATGAGTGAGCAAGAACACCAACATAGCCATCCGCACACCCACCAAAGTCACGAGGCGATCATCAAGCGCCTCAAGCGGGCTGATGGCCATTTACGCGGCATCATCACCATGATCGAAGAGGGTCGTGAATGCGTGGACATTGCTCAGCAGTTGCACGCTGTCGAAAAAGCGGTCTGCCAGGCGAAGCGCACGCTCATCCAGGATCACATCGATCACTGCCTTGAGGACACCGTTTCGGCGTTAGGTAATGGCGAGCGCGCACCGCTGGAAGCGTTCAAACAAATCACCAAGTACCTCTAGGTCTGAAATGCCCAACTTCGCTGAACTGCTACAACAAGGCGGGGCTCACGCCTGGCTGTATTTCCCGAGCGCTATTCTGCTCGGCGCCTTGCATGGCCTGGAACCGGGCCATTCAAAAACCATGATGGCGGCCTTCATCGTGGCCATTCGTGGTTCGGTAAAACAAGCCGTTTTGTTGGGCTTGGCCGCGACGCTGTCGCACACCGCTGTGGTGTGGTTGGTCGCCATCGGCGGCATGTACCTGGGCAAAGGACTGGATGCTCAAACCACTGAGCCGTACTTCCAGCTTGCGTCCTCTGCACTGATCATCGTGATTGCGCTGTGGATGCTGTGGCGTACCTGGCGCGGTGAGCAGATGTTCAAGTTCGAGCAAGGTGATGATCATCACCACGACGAGCATGACCATGGTCATCATGATGAGACCCACCGAATCGATACTGGCCATGGCCGTGTTGAGCTGTAGATCTTCGAAGAAGGCGTGTCACCGCATTGGCGCCTGAAGACATTGACCGGACACGCCTGGACAGCCTCAGATGTTCGCCTGATGACTACTCGTCCGGACGGCAGCACTCAATCGTTCTCTTTCGTCGAGCGCGAAGGCTTCCTGGAGTCGGCAGTCGATATCCCGGAGCCTCATGAGTTCAGTGCCCGCTTGAGTCTGGGCCATGCGGGTCATTCCCATGATTATGACCTGGAATACCTAGAGCATGATCACGGGCACACGCATTCCGAACTGGAAGGCCTGGAGTTGTCGATTGATGGCTATCAGGATGCGCACGAACGTGCACATGCCAATGATATCCGTAAACGCTTCACCAACCGCGAGGTGACCACGGGTCAGATCGTCATGTTCGGTCTGACGGGCGGTCTGATTCCTTGCCCTGCCGCAATCACTGTCCTGCTGCTCTGCCTTCAGGTTAAAGAAGTCGCGCTGGGAGGCATGCTCGTCCTGTGCTTCAGCATCGGATTGGCGCTCACCTTGGTGACTGTGGGTGCTGCTGCGGCCATTGGCGCTAAGCAGGCATCTAACCGCTGGCCATGGCTTGGCACCGTTGCTCGTCGTGCGCCGTACCTATCCAGCGTGTTGATCATTGGTGTTGGTCTGTACGTAGGGTTCCATGGCTGGATCGGCCTGAACGCATAAGGCGATGTCCGAGTGCCCTGCGGATCGACCACCGGGAGGATGTAAGCAGTGCCATTGATGGAAAAGATGTCGCGTTCGACGGACGCCAGGGCTTCACGACAGACATTGGAGTCAGGCAACAGATAGGCACCATCGCGCAAAACCGCGAAGGACAGCTAATGGATGAAATCAGTCATAGCCCCAATGCCTGCACCACTCTCGGGAACTAAGCACCATATGTAAGGAAGGTCACCCCACTTTTGGGGAATGCTCCGTGAAGCAATATGAATCTACCGTCCTGAAGTGGCCATTTCATCGCAAAGTCGTGGTGACCTACCAACTGGCTTGGTAATTGCTCTCATGCTTGTACTCAATATTCGTTGAGTAATCGAAAACCGGAGATTAGAGCCTTGTGGAAACGTCCTATGCTTATCGGAGTTTCGCTTGGAATCGGAATCCTTACACTCGGTTTGGCTGTGAGTATTATCCTCATGCAATGGCAACTGAGATAACCCAGCCACGCAGCTGTGCAGACGAAGTAATACGTCTCGGCTGGATTGGCTTGAGTGATGCCTTGATCGGTTTTTAACCACTGCAGATCTAGAAACTGCATGTCAGAAACTTTATTTCGCGTCGGTAATGTTGGCTTAACTTAGGATGTGCTTTATCGCCTTTGGCAGGCCTATTGGGCCGACCGCTTCCAATTGTAAGAGCCATTCTCAGCGACTAGACTCCAGACCATGAAACGCTATCTGCGGTTTTGCCTCATCTTCATGATCAGCTTTGCGCTTCCCCTCAGCGGGATGGCGGGCGTTCAGGCACCAACAGAACCGTGCCCAATGAAGACGATGGGCATGGCGATGATGGACGATATGGGGATGGACTGCTGCAACGATATGAAAAGCCCTTCCGAGCACGGCAAACCTTGTAAGCCGGGCCAGGAATGCAAGTCGGGCGGCATGCTGCAAGTCTCGATCTTAAAGCCTCCTGTATCCGTATTCAGCCCCGAAGTAATTTCATTCTTCAGCGATTCCTTGCCTGTAAAGACCTCGTCCGGGGTTTGGCGACCGCCTCGCGTTTGATTCCTGTCCCACATTGAGCCTCATTCCGCATTAGCGGGATGGACTAGCTGCGCGCATGTCTTTTTTCGTGTGCAGCGGATGATCACAGGAATCGCAAACATGAACTCTAGGTGCTATTGCACAGGTTGGTCTCTCGTGGCCGGCCTGACGGCAAGCATGCTGGCATTGCCGAGCCTCGCTGCCGCCTTAACATTCGATGAAGCGTTGCGGCTAGCCGAAAACAATTCGCCGTCACTGAACGCACAAGATGCCAAAATTCAGGCTGCCAGCAGCGCGGCTATTCCAGCCGGCGAATTACCTGACCCCAAGTTATTGGTGGGTGTGCAGAACTACCCCATTGGCGGCCCGGATCGCTGGAGCATCGACCAGGACTTCATGACCATGCAAATGGTCGGGGTCAGGCAGGAGATGCCCAATAGCGACAAGCGCAAAGCGCGCATCGAGGTCGCCGACGCTGCCGTTGATCGCGCTGCTGCGGAGCGTAGGGTCGAACGTCTGAAGGTACGCCAGGCCACGGCATTGGCCTGGATTAGTAGCTACTCGGTTGAGCGCAAAGATGCACTGTTCCAGGATTTCTACAAAGAAAATCGTCTCCTAACCGATACCGTCCGGGCTCAAATTGCCGGTGGCCGCGTTCAACCTGCTGAAGCGGTGACACCCAAACAAGAAGCAGCCCAACTGGCAGAGCAACAGGACGACCTGATTCGTGAGCGCGCCCAGGCCCGAGCGGCCCTCAAACGCTGGATTGGCTCCGCCGCCAATGACAAGCCTGTGGGCAGCTTGCCTGTATGGCCCGTCGATACCTCAAGCTACGCCCATAAACTGCAACACCATCCCGAGTTGGCAGCGTTTGCGCCGATGACCCGTGAAGCGCAAGCCAAGGTTCGTGAAGCAGAAGCGGAGAAGCAGTCGGACTGGAGTTGGGAGCTCGATTATCAGCATCGTGGCCGACAATTCGGCGACATGGTCAGCGTGCAACTTTCATGGGATCTGCCGCTGTTTCCTGACTCGCGCCAAAACCCCAAAATCGCAGCCAAGCAGGCTGAACTCAACCAGCTTGAGGCCGAGCGCGAAGCCCTGTCTCGTGAGCACACCCAGCAATTGGAAACTGAACTGGCTGACTATGAGCGCCTAAATCGTGCCGTGCGCCGAAACCAGGAAAGCCTATTGCCGCTGGCCAAGGAAAAGGTCGAACTCAGCATGGCTAGTTACCGTGCCGGCAAAGGCGATTTAAACGCCGTTGTTGCCGCCCGACGCGAGCTTATCGAGGCCCGTCTCAAGCAGATTGATGTGGAAGAGCAGCGAGCGCTGACCAGTGCGCGTCTGTATTTCGCTTATGGGGAGGCCAGCCAATGAACCTTAAATGGAACGGGGCATTGTTGGTAGGCATCTCGCTGGCGTTCGGTATTGCCGGTGGTTACTGGTTCGCTCAACAGCGCATGAATGGGGTATCCAGTTCTGCCCAGGAGCAGAGCCTCGATTCACCTGACGAACGCAAGGCTCTGTATTGGTATGACCCCATGTACCCGCAGCAAAAATTCGATAAGCCGGGTAAGTCCCCCTTCATGGACATGCAACTGGTTCCTAAGTACGCCGGTGGCGCAGGGGATCGTGCGACCGTCAGTATCGATCCGAGTCTGACCCAGAATCTCGGTCTGCGTTTTGCAACAGTCACCCGTGGAATATTTGACTCCAGCCTCGATGTGACAGGTGTCTTGGGATTCAACGAACGTGATGTCGCTGTGATTCAGGCACGCACCACGGGCTTTGTGGAGCGGGTTTATGCCCACGCTCCCGGTGATGTGCTCAAAGCCAACGCGGCGTTGGCGGATATCCTGGTGCCGGAATGGGCGGCTGCCCAGTCAGAGTTTCTTGCACTGACGCGCAGCGGGGATGCTGACCTGTTGGCTGCGGCCCGCCAGCGACTGCGGCTCACAGGGATGCCGGCAGCACTGATTACTCAGGTAGAGCGTGGCGGTAAGGTTCAGCCCTACCTGACTCTCACCAGCCCTATTGGTGGTGTGCTGCAAGAATTGAATGTACGTGCGGGTATGACTGTGGCTACTGGCGATACTCTGGCACGCGTCAATGGCTTAAGCAGTGTCTGGCTCGCCGTGGCCGTTCCAGAATCGGATGCCGGATCGATCACCGTGGGGCAGGCGGTCGAAGCGCATCTGCCAGCCTTCCCTGGGACAATGCTCAGTGGCAAGGTCAGCGCGATTTTACCCGAGACCAACCCGGACAGCCGCACTCTTCGCGTGCGGGTGGAACTACCCAATCCGGATGGGCGCCTCAGACCGGGTTTGACGGCGCAGGTACGCCTGAATCGCTCGACCGGGCAAAGTGTGTTGTGGGTGCCGAGCGAGGCCGTCATCCGCACTGGCCGACGTGCCTTGGTGATGCTCGCCGAAGACGCGGGCCACTACCGTCCAGTGGAAGTGCATCTCGGGCAGGAAAGCGATGGCAAGACGGCGATAGTGAAAGGTCTGGAAGAAGGCCAGAAGGTGGTTACGTCTGGCCAGTTCCTGCTCGACTCGGAGGCCAGTCTCAAGGGAATCGTTGCAAGTTCGGAGGAAGAGTCACTGCCCAGCTCAGCAACCTCCAGTTTTCATGAGGCGGATGGGCAGATCGTTGAGATCAACGACAAAGAAGTCACGCTTGCCCATGGCCCCTTCAAGACGCTGGGCATGCCTGGCATGACGATGACGTTTCCACTCGCCAACCCGGCTCTGATGCAGGGCCTGAAAGCGGGTGACAAGGTTCGGATCGCGTTGAGCCAGACCGACGATGGCTTGCGTGTTGAACGCCTGGATAAATCGGGGAGCCAGCCATGATTGCTGCCCTGATTCGTTGGTCAGTAGCGAACCGATTCCTGGTGCTACTGGCGACGCTGTTTGTCACCGCTTGGGGCGTCTGGTCGGTGCAAAGCACGCCCATTGATGCGCTGCCAGATCTCTCGGATGTTCAGGTGATCATCCGCAGCCCTTTTCCGGGACAAGCGCCGCAGATTGTCGAGAACCAGGTGACCTATCCGTTGGCCACCACCATGCTCTCGGTGCCGGGAGCCAAGACGGTGCGTGGCTATTCCTTCTTCGGTGACAGCTTCGTTTATGTGCTGTTCGAAGATGGCACTGACTTGTACTGGGCTCGCTCGCGGGTGTTGGAGTATCTGAGCCAAATACAAAGTCGGTTGCCGGCCAGCGCGAAGCCGGCGTTGGGGCCGGATGCGACTGGCGTGGGTTGGATCTATCAGTACGCATTGGTGGATCGCAGTGGCGGACATGATCTGGCGCAGCTTCGCGCACTTCAGGACTGGTTCCTCAAGTTTGAACTCAAGACCCTGCCGAACGTTGCGGAAGTGGCCACCGTGGGTGGCATGGTCAAGCAGTACCAAGTGCAGCTCGATCCGCTGAAATTGGCCAGCCTCGGTATCACTCAGGCTGAGGTGACCGACGCCATCGGTAAGGCCAATCAGGAAACCGGTGGTGCCGTGCTGGAGATGGCGGAGACCGAGTTCATCGTGCGCGCTTCGGGCTATCTGAAGACGCTCAATGACTTCCGGGCGATCCCGCTTAAGTTGGGTGCGGGTGGTGTACCAGTGACCCTTGGCGATGTCGCAACTATCCAGTTGGGGCCGGAAATGCGGCGGGGCATTACCGAACTTGACGGCGAAGGCGAGACCGTCGGTGGCGTGGTGATTTTGCGCAGTGGCAAGAATGCTCGCGAGACCATTGCGGCGGTCAAGACTAAACTCGACGAACTGAAAAGCAGTCTGCCGTCCGGGGTGGAAATCGTTACCACCTACGACCGCAGCAAGCTGATCGACCGCGCTGTTGAAAACCTCAGCCACAAGCTGATCGAAGAGTTCATTGTCGTCGCGTTGGTCTGTGGAATCTTCCTCTGGCACCTGCGCTCATCCCTGGTGGCGATCATCTCCCTGCCTGTTGGTGTGTTGATTGCCTTCATCGTCATGCGCTACCAAGGCATCAACGCCAACATCATGTCCTTGGGCGGAATTGCCATCGCCATTGGCGCCATGGTCGATGCCGCCGTGGTGATGATCGAGAACGCCCACAAGAAGATTGAGGCATGGCACGCGGCCAATCCGGGGGAAGAACTGAAGGGTGAACGTCATTGGCATGTAATGACCGAAGCGGCGGCAGAGGTAGGCCCCGCGCTGTTCTTCTGTTTGTTGATCATCACCCTGTCGTTCATTCCGGTGTTCACCCTGGAAGCTCAGGAAGGACGGCTGTTCGGCCCTTTGGCTTTTACCAAGACCTATGCCATGGCCGCAGCGGCGGGGTTGTCAGTGACCTTGGTGCCAGTGCTGATGGGCTATTGGATTCGAGGTCGAATTCCCAGTGAACAACAGAACCCATTGAACCGGTGGTTGATTCGGATTTATCAGCCCGCTCTGGACGCGGTCTTACGTCGACCAAAGATCACGTTACTGGTGGCGCTATTGGTTTTTGTCAGTGCGCTATGGCCAATGTCGCGCTTGGGTGGCGAGTTTCTACCCGCGTTGGACGAGGGCGACCTGCTCTATATGCCTTCCGCTCTGCCAGGGCTGTCGGCGCAGAAAGCGGCACAACTGCTGCAACAGACCGACCGCTTGATCAAGACCGTACCAGAAGTCGAACACGTCTTTGGTAAAGCCGGTCGTGCCGAAACCGCCACCGACCCGGCACCGCTGGAAATGTTCGAAACCACCATCCAGTTCAAACCACATGAGCAATGGCGTCCAGGCATGACCCAGGAGAAGTTGGTGGAAGAACTGGATCGAGTGGTACGAGTCCCGGGGCTGACGAATATCTGGATACCACCTATTCGTAACCGTATCGATATGCTCGCTACGGGTATCAAGAGTCCCATTGGAGTGAAGGTCGCCGGCACCAACCTGACGGAGATCGATGCCGCTACTCAGGCGGTCGAGCGCGTGGCCAAGGATGTGCCCGGTGTCAGTTCGGCTCTGGCCGAGCGACTGACCGGTGGCCGCTATATCGACGTGGATATCGACCGCAAGGCCGCCGCCCGTTACGGACTGAATATTGCCGATGTGCAGTCCATCGTGGCCGGCGCTATCGGCGGCGAAAACGTCGGGGAGACCATTGAAGGGCTTGCACGCTTCCCGATCAACGTCCGTTACCCCCGTGAGTGGCGTGACTCGCTCGGCGCCCTGGAGCAGTTGCCAATCTACACCCCGCTAGGCAGCCAAATCACCCTTGGCACGGTGGCGAAGATCAAGGTCGGCGACGGGCCGCCGATGCTCAAGAGCGAAAACGCAAGGCCTTCAGGCTGGGTGTATATCGACGTGCGGGGGCGGGACATTGCCTCGGTTGTCGCCGACCTGCGTCGGGTCGTCAATGAACAGGTCAAGCTGCAGCCAGGCATGAGCCTGAGCTACTCAGGACAGTTCGAGTTTCTCGAAAGGGCCAACGCACGCCTCAAACTGGTAGTACCTGCCACGTTGTTGATCATCTTCGTTCTGCTCTACCTGACTTTCGCCCGCTTCGATGAGGCGCTATTGATCATGGCCACTCTGCCATTTGCACTGACCGGTGGAGCATGGTTCCTCTATCTATTGGGATTCAACCTGTCGGTCGCCACCGGAGTCGGCTTTATCGCCTTGGCCGGGGTTTCTGCCGAGTTCGGCGTGATCATGCTGCTCTACCTGAAGAACGCTTGGGCCGAACGTGAAGACGTCGGCGACAGCACTGAGCGCGGACTGGTTGCGGCGATTCGTGAAGGTGCTGTGCAGCGAGTTCGACCTAAGGCCATGACCGTGGCCGTCATTATTGCGGGCTTGTTACCCATCTTGTTGGGCAGCGGGACTGGTAGCGAAGTGATGAGCCGCATTGCCGCGCCCATGGTTGGCGGCATGGTCACAGCACCCTTGCTTTCCCTTTTTGTCATTCCGGCAGCCTATCGCCTAATGCGTCGCCGGCACCTCTCAGCTGCACCCATAAAGCCTCAAGGAAAAGTCGTATGAAACTGACCATGATTGCAGTTGCAAGCACCGTATTCGCGCTTTCACTCTCTGTCCATGCGGAGGACATGCCGGGCATGAAAATGGACGGTATGGAGGGCATGCAGATGGAGCAGGAAACAAAACAGGCTCAAGTTGCCAATGCCGAGGGGACGATCAAGGCTATAGATTCTACGAAACATACGGTGACCATCTCCCACGGAGCCGTCCCAGCCGTACAGTGGCCGCCAATGACTATGGCTTTTACCGTCACGGAGGATCAGATGGCAGGTCTGATGATCGGTGACCGTGTATCCTTTTCCTTCAGGATCGAGGGTGGCAAAGTCGCGATTGTTTCCATTAAAAAGTAAGGCTGTATTGATGAGAATCATCGGCATGCTCTGTCGTGCCGGTAGTGCCGGTAGTGCCGGTAGTGCCTTGAGCTCTAAATGGTACGAGAGATGCAGTTCCTAGGCCTCGTGTTGCCCATCGGAAACTGATGAAGATCACTTGCTGTGGTGGCGTATAGCCGCTAATAGTGATGGAGTTCAAGGAGAGGGTGTGAAAATGATTTCGAGATTTGCTGTTGTCCCTGCTGTCCCCACACAAACGGGATCAACGCGTGATGGAGTGTGCTTCTACTGCAAGACTGCGCCCATAGGCTTCAACATCTACGACAACCAAGAGAAGCTTCGTCTACAGACGACCTATCAGGCCCGAGACGAGGCCGAGGATGAGTGTCAGCGACTTAACCAGCAGCTCCTTCAAAACGTACTTACGAAACGGCAGCCCATGACTGCCCTTTAAGCCAGCAGTCCTACAAAACCATTGGCGTTTTGAAACGAGCGGATCAATGATTCAGGGATGTACGACCTACACCACTCTGGTGCGGATGCTCGGCATTCAGGCGCGAACAAACCGCCTCGGCCTCGACGTTCGCTTTGAACACACCGTGCTTGCTAGCAGAGCCCCCCTCGACGAGATCTACAACCCGATATTGCTTGATGGCATCATCCAGTCTGGTTGTTTCGATGACCCTGAATCTTGGATGCATGGTGCGTTCTCTGCTGAAGACTGATGCTTTAGGAGTACCGGTATGACTCCGTGATCTCAACAAGTATGCAGGACAGAGCTGAGACAATTTATGACAGGGCGCTGTGATTGTCTAGTTGAGGACAGAGACTTCGCGGGAGGTGCGAGGGTAGGTTGATGAACGAGCCCCATGAAAGACAGGACACCGTTTCCCCCTTACGATAAGGGATAGGCAAACGGTTATGTTTATGACTAACAGCAATGATAAGAGTGGTGACTTTTTGGCTAGGAGCGGCGCCGCCGCTGGAGCATCAATGCCAACCAACTGTTCCTGTGGCGCAAGCTGTACCAGGACGGCAGCCTGTCGGCAGTGAGTGCCGATGAAGCCGTGGTGCCTGCGTCGGAGCTGAGCGATGCGCTCAAGCAGATCCGCGAGCTTCAACGGATGCGGGGCAAGAAGACGATGGAAGCAGAAATTCTCAAAGGGGCCGTGGAGATCGCTCGGGCGCGAAAATGGATTGCGCACTCACCCTTGTTGCCGGGGGACGACCAGTGAAACTGGTCAGCGAATGTCTCGGTGGGGCGCGCTCGCAATTAACGGTTCGAATCAAGCAATCGGTATCGCCCCAAAAACGGCGAAGCCGACTTGTTAGCGATGCTGAGTTGGTGGTGGAAGTCCAACAGCAAGTCAGCGAGTTGCCCAGCTAGGCGTCACCCATCAAGTCGCTGAGACCTGAGCGTAGTAGTAATCCAGCGCGCTTCGTCAGGCTGCTCCAGCAAGCGGAGCGCGCAGGTGTGAGGATGTAAGCCCGTAGGGCCCAGACAGTAGCGGGCACCGCTATGGCTGGGTTTACGACAGCCGCCCCCAGCGGGGCACACCCAGAACGACAAGGGATTTCTCGCCGCTTCCATCTTTCGACAATTAGGTAGCAGGCAAACGTCCCACTAGAGGGTTCTAGGATCAGTCGTCCAAATGCTCTGCCAGAAAGTTAACCAGCTCGAGCGGACGTCGACTTTCGATCACCTTGTAGATCAAATCACGCTTACTGCGCGGTAGCTTTTTCACTACACTTTTCGCCGACGCTTTGATGGCTTCGTCCGTTCCATGGATACGTGCTGCAAGGAGCAATACGAGCGTGGCATCAGTCAAATTCATAAGCTGGCCCTATCAAACGTAAAGCGCAGTATATCCCCGCGCTATTGCTGAATGCGTCGGAATGATTCCTGTGATCGCCATCCGCGTCTGCGTCTCTGAAAAAACCGACCACCTTTACGGATTTCGTGGCGTCCTTGAACTCCCGCCGTAGCCGGCAGTCAAGGGAGTTGGCATCATAAATCTTCTGATTTTTTTGCGCACTTGACCCTTCAAGCATTCGAGTCAATCCAGCCTCAGACCTTCCTGGGCTGGATTGTGACGCATCACTGCGCTAGGTTAGTGCCTAAGACTACGTTCAATGGAGAGAGCACATGTGTCACTTTCGTGAAGAAGACTGGATCTAACCCAACAGGTTGTAGTTAAGGTGTGGGCGGGAGAGAGCTGGTTCCTCCGCAATAATCTGCGCTGCAGCCCTGTAGTGAACCACCATGAAACGCTTTCGGCTTTCTGCAGAGCATCTACGTTTTGCCAGCGGATCAGTGACGCCAATGATGCTCGCGTCGCCAAAAAATGGTGGTATGAAGATAGCCGATGCACGCCAACGGCACCTTCAGCACGTCAGACTCGCGGTCGAAGTAGGGCAGGAAATATCGCCCACCAGCGGTGCTTCCAGGTTGCGGAAAGTTGATGGCGGCCTTACCGGATATTTAGCTCTGGCGTGACAGGCGTTTGAGATCAAAATCAAATAGAGGCGAGATCATGCGAGCTTGCTGAGTCTCGCCAAGCCCTGCTTAATGTGGCCTGCGTTCTCGCCGATTGTCGCAAGAGCTCCTCGAACGCAAGCGGAGCGCAGCCGCGAGGATGGACGCCTGTAGGGCCAAGACGCCGGTATCGCCATTGCTTGGCTCACGAAAGCCGCCCCTACAAAGGGGCGCGCTCGAAGATCAATCAAAACCGATCCTGAAGTTTGATGCTCTCTGGGTGAAAGCAAAGCGATAGAGGCTGTGAATCGCCACTAGTTTCGTAGACACCTCCAAGCCTTAAAATGAGGCCCATTAGGAGGTGCCATGAGCAACCAGCGATATCCCGAAGAATTCAAAATCCAGGCGGTCAAGCAAGTGACCGAAAAGCAGCTTCCTGTCTCGGAGGTGGCTGCACGATTGGGTGTGTCCGTGCACAGCCTCTATGCCTGGGTTAAGCGCTACACCAAGCCCCAAGAACAGCGCGTTGAGGAGGATATCAAAGCGCTGAGGTTCGTCGTCTACGTGCCGAGCTGAAACGGGTGACGGAGGAGCGAGACATCTTAAAAAAGGCCGCCGCGTACTTTGCCAAGGAGTGCGGCTGAAGTACGCCTTTATTAAGCAGCAAGCGGGTCATTACGCGATTCGACGGCTTTGCTTGACGCTCAAGGTTCATCCCAGCGGCTACTACGCGTGGCTATCAGAACCAAAATCTGCGCGAGCCAAGCACGATCAGCGACTGCTTGGACTGATCAAACACTCCTGGCTGGAAAGCGGTGGCGTTTATGGCTATCGCAAGATTCATGATGACCTGCGAGAGGTTGGTGAGAGCTGTGGTCGTCACCGGGTGGCTAGGTTGATGCGCCTTGAAGGTTTACGTTCTCAGACTGGGTATCGACGGAGGCCGGGAAAATATGGCGGTAAACCAGCCGTTGCCTCACCGAACTTACTGAAGCGCCAATTCGATGTCAGAGAACCCAACAAAGTCTGGGTCACAGACATTACCTACATCCGAACATATGAAGGCTGGCTGTATTTGGCTGTGGTGCTCGATCTGTTTTCACGCCAGATCATTGGTTGGACAATGAAGTCGCAGATGACCAGCGACGTAGCCATTGATGCACTGGTGATGGCGGTTTGGAGACGTAAGCCGAAGCAAGAGGTGATGATCCACTCGGATCAAGGCAGTCAGTACAGCAGCTCAGACTGGCGAAGCTTCTTGAAAGCTAACAACCTGGTAGCCAGCATGAGTCGTCGAGGTAACTGCCACGACAACGCTGTGTCGGAGAGCCTTTTCCAGCTGCTAAAGCGGGAACGGATCAAGCGTAAAATCTACACTACACGCCAGGATGCTCGGGATGATGTGTTCGATTACATCGAGATGTTTTACAACCCAAAACGACGCCACAGTTTCAACAATCAGCTGTCACCGGTAGAGTTTGAAAAGCATTACGCAGCGAGCCTGGAGAGTGTCTAGAAAACCCGGGGCGATTCACTCAGAGGTGAGATTGTGTGCAAATTATTCTGCGCCTGAACCTTGCTGGACACTCTGGGCCGAATTCGAGGCTAACGATGATAGGTAACGGCAGACGCTGGACAGTGAAATGCCAGGACTATGGTGACGGCTCAGGCGACGCCGTTGTCGACTTACCGCCTGAACTTGTCGCAGAAATGGGCTGGGAAGCTGAAGACGAGTTCAGTATCGAATGCGAGGATGGAGTAATAGTTTGGAGGCCCCAATACAGTGCGCATCCGACGCCCAATAAACTGCGGGCTCTGACATGCTTCTATGGCTCTGGTGTGCCTATTCCTCCAATCATAACCGACATGCATAATCCGCAAAGATATGCCGCTTCGATTTCGGCCGTCTGCTGTAGTCATCGCAATCAAAAGGTTGGCTTCGTCTCATTCATCATCGGCTGATAACGGTGAATTGATGTCAATTTCAATGTCGCCGACCAGCGAATTAATGCGCGCGAGAAGCCTCGCATCCACAGTTTGCAAACGCTCTGGGTTGGCTGCGATATCACGTTCCAAGAGATCCAGAAAAAGCGGTAGCACCGGATCATTATCCGTTGCCTCTGTGCATGCCGGCTCAGCATCGCCGTCTGGACAGAAGTTGGAACTGGATGAGGTGAGATGATGGTCATTCATAGCTTGGACATTACCCTCGACCTGACTCGAAGGCAATCGAGGGGCGGCGCTTTCATTTGGCCTTTTTGATGGAGCTGGTCAGAGCGAGCTCAGCAGGCGTTCAAGCTGCTCATGCTCCCAGCTACTCAGGAGGCCAACTGGGTCGGTGCTATAACGCTGCCAGAATTCGAGTGTCCCTACTCGGCCATCAGGCGACCTGCAGTACTCGCAGTAGTCCAGGGTGTCACAGTCATTGAAGAGGGTGAGTACCCAGCCATCAGTCCTCACGGGCATGAGGCCATGATAGATCTCGCTTCAAGACTGAATGTAGCCTCGCGTCATGATGCGTTTACCGAGCGCGACGTCCGTCAGTATCTTGCAGACCTCGAGGGCGGTGAGAGGAGAGGTTGTGTTCAAATCAATCTACGCTCGAGTCATCGCTTGCCCGGCTAAGCGGTGGTGTGCAGTAAATGGAGAGATCGCTCCTTCGGGCCAATGGGCCCGGCTCACATAATCAGCCGAGCATCTCCTTGATGATAGATGCAACGTTGTTGGCATCGTCGATTCCTCGGTGATATGTACCCTGCCAAACTAGGCCCATGGCCTCTACCGTTTGCTTAAGACCCTTCTGTTGATTGTCGTATAGGCCTTTATGCCATTTCCTCACGTTGAAGTGCTGCAGACCGGAGAGCAGGTAAGGGCACGCAGCAGGCTAGTGGAGTTCGGGTTCATTAGATCACTACAGAGGGGCTAGTGACGGTGATGCCGGACGCCATTGTTGAGATCTGACCCCTTGTTAGCGATGAAAACCCTGGGTTAGACGTGATAAGGGATCGTTTTCCGGATACGTGAATTCGCCGGATTGGCTAATGCCTGATTTGGGTGGAAAAAAACATACCAACTTAGCAGGGCCAGCTACGCTTCAGCGTGAATTCGCAAGACAGGGATCGTCATCACGTGAAGCGACTACTTCTTTTGAGCGGCCCGATTGCCGGTGGCAAGACGTCAGTTTCTGGTTCGCTACAAGAAAGCCATGGGTTTGTTCCCATCAGCAGTGGCTCTTTTCTGCGGGCACAGCTGGCTGCCCAGAATGAGCCAATTGATCGTCGTACCCTCCAAGAGCTCGGTGACTACCTCGATACAGCAACTGACTTTTCCTGGCTCATAGAGTCTGTCGCAAGTCCGGCCATCGAAGTTCGACCAGATGCTCATAACTGGTTGCTTGATGCAGTCCGCAAACTCCAGCAAGTAGCGTTATTCAGGCTCCGTTTCGGAGATGTAGTGAGGCACGTGCACATCGTCGCGCCAGAGTCTGTTCTGGAGCAGCGGTACGCTGCGCGTGGCTTAAGTCATCTCGAAGACTACCAAGCAAGCGTACTGCACCCGAACGAGCAAAGTGCCCGTTCGTTGGCAGATTTTGCGGACAAAGTTTTGGACACCAAACAGTACACACCCTTGGAAATTGCAGATCAGATCATGGATATCTGGGAGAAGTAGTACATGGAAACTCGGCAGATTGTGGTGATTAGCGGGAAGACCTGTAGCGGCAAGAGTGGATTGGCCAGTTTGTTGGAAAAGGAATTTGGTTTCGCCGTGGTCAGCAATCGCCGATTCATTGATGACCCTCAATGGCGCCTACGGATGGAACAACCAGAGATGCTTGATCGGCGACGCGAACTCGATGATGTCGACTTCAACCAGTGGATGCTTCTGGAAACCCGTGCAATGTGCGAGAAGGAAAAGGATGGCCGACCGTTAGTCGTTGATCACCTTAATACGCTAGAACAGGTGCTGCAGTTTCGACAGGCATTCGGAGCCGACCTCGTGCATGTCCACCTATACGCCGGTGACCCAACGCTTCAAGCGCGCTACGCGAAACGAGTTGAGGGTGACTCCGATCCCTTGCCCTATGACGACGTAAATCAGCTGAAGGATGCTGCCGAAATTCAGGCGCTCAAAGATGATGCTGACGTGCGCGTTTACACCGAGCGCTCGGATTCGAATGACACGCTTGTGCGAGTCGCCGCCCGTTTGCATCTGTACACACCACCTGAAATCAGGTGTGTCGACGTGCTGATTGGCGGGCAGTACGGAAGCGAGGGCAAAGGCAATATCGTTGCGTACCTCGCGCGTGAATACGATGTGATGGTTCGCGTCGGTGGCCCCAACGCAGGACATACCGTGGCGAGTGCCGTCGGCACGTTTACTTATCATCACTTGCCGTCAGCATCTCGTGACGTGACAGCGCGACTGCTTCTAGGCCCAGGCATGACCATTCATTTACCTGGGCTTTTGAAGGAGATTGATGATTGTAGTATAGGGCCTGATCGCTTATTCATTGATCCCCAAGCAACCATCATTGAAGAAGCAGACCGTGACGCAGAACAAGTGCATCTGGTCTCGACCATCGCCTCGACCGGAAGTGGAAGCGGTGCTGCGGCTGCACGGCGTATTTTGAGTCGGGGTAAGGCGACGATCAGGTTGGCCAAGGATGTTGATGAGCTGCGACCGTATGTTGGCACCCCGGGAAACTATCGTGGCTCTACATCAGACCGTCTAGAGGAGGCTTACCGCAGTGGTCAATCTATCCTGCTGGAAGGTACGCAGGGCAGTGGTTTGAGCATTTTCCATGGCGACTATCCGTACGTGACCTCCCGGGACACCAACGTTGCAGGATGTCTCGCTGAGGCTGGGATATCCCCCAGCAGAGTCCGAAAAATCCTGATGGTGATTCGACCCATGCCCATCCGTGTTGGCGACCCCGATGGCAGCGAGGGCCACATTTCGGGAAGGCTCAAACATCCGACGACTTTTGATGAAATTGCACAATTTGCAGATCTTGAGGCAGACGCTTTAAACGCCGCCGAGAAAACGTCCACAACAAACCGTAACCGGAAGGTTGGCTGGTTCGAGTGGGATCAATTCCGAAAAGCGTGCGCCCTCAACGCACCGACGGACATCGTCCTGACCTTTGCGGATTACCTTAAGGCCACAAACCGTAACGCTCGTCGGTTCGAACAGTTGCATTCAGATACGATCAAATTCGTGGAGGAGCTTGAACGCGTATCCCAGGCGCCCGTTTCGCTAATTAACACGCGGTTCACCCGAGACCCAGACCCCAGTGATTTGCGATCGCTGATCGATCGACGCAACTGGACTGCACGTTCCGACAGGAGATAATAAATGGATCTGGACAAGCTGATCGAGCTCTATCCTCGGGTCTACCACATGGCAGAGCGTGGGGCTTGGGACAGCATTCGTACACGTGGGTTGATGAGTACGACAGCAGTTCTCGATCATCTCGCGATTGAAGGTGATGATAGGGCTCGATACGAGAGTGAGCACCGCGACCGGAAGATGGATGTTATAGCAGGTGACCCTGCGAACATTGTGCTTCGTGATCAGAAACCAATGCCTGAGGAGCGGCTGATAAATGCCCTTAAGGATGGAACGACACCACGACAGTGGTATGAACTGATCAACCGCAAGGTCTTCTTCTGGGCTGAGGAAACAAGACTTCATCGGCTGCTCGGCGCTCGCGATTATCGCAAGCTCGAGCACGATGTCTTGACTCTGGATTCGGCGATGTTCATTCCCGCATATGCAGAAGCCATTTGGCTGTGCCATATGAACTCGGGCTGTTGGCGCTGATTGAAAACTGACCCACCCTGCCGATTGAAAATTGACCCAGGACGGATTGCTGATTTCTGTCCCAGCAATTGTGGATAAGTTTAGCAGCAGTGCTCCGGTTCGAGACGCATCAAGC
>NZ_JADEVO010000048.1 GCF_017114825.1 Pseudomonas gregormendelii
TAGAGGTACACTTTTTCAACGCTGGCATTGGGACGCATCATGGTGATGGGCTCCTGAAGAAAATCGGGAGCACAGCATCAGCCGTCAGCTATCCGCTTGGAATGTGGGGTTCACGGAGCGGATACGGTAGATCGACACCTTGAAGACGCTGGAACGTCTGCATACCACGGTAAAAATGCCAGTGCTGAGGGTGTGCTCGGTCAGTTTCTTCAAGAAGTCAGAAAAGGTGCAATTGAGCGAGGTTCATACCTGCTCATTGAAAACTTCGACCGCCTGTCAAGAGACAAGATGGTTCGTAGTAATAAGATTTTTACAGACCTTTTATTTTCCGGTATCAAGATTGTCATCCTTGATAGAAACAAGGTCTATGACGCAGATAACCTTGATGTCGGCGACTGGATTAATGCACAAGTAGAGTTTGCACGAGCTAACGCAGAGAGTAAGCGGAAAAGCGATTTTTCAAGCAAGGCTTGGAAAGACAATCGTAAAAAAATGCGTGATGGTGAAATCGTCACTAAAAAAGTTCCGACGTGGTTAAAAGTTGAAAATAACACCTTCATAATTGACGAGGAAAAAGTAGAAAGAATTAGAACACTCTTCAAGCTTTCTTTGTCAAAAGGCCTACAAGAAGCAACCAAAGAATATAATCAGCTATTCATTGATAAAATTGCCATTCATCAAGCTCAGTATCTATTGAGCAATCGAAAGCTTATCGGAGAGCATAGCCCGCAAAAAATCCATTATGACGAAAATGGAAAGCTCATAAGAAAAGATGAAGGGGAACCAATCCCTAACTATTACCCAGCCGTTATTGATGAAGAGCTTTTTTTAAAAGCTCAGTCAGTCATAAAGTCAAGAAAGCCTTTCTCCGGCAGATACTCAAATCAACGATATAACGTCTTTCGTGACCTTATCTATTGCAAGTGGTGTGGTGGAACCATTAGATATATGAATAAAGGAGAAAGGGACTATTTCATTTGCACAAACTCGATGACCGGCAAATGTGATTTGAATAGCCATTTTGGTCAGCAATCCATTCGCGGCAAAAAACTTTTCAATATGTTTTTTCGCTTCACCGATGGAATAAATATCGGCACATTATTAGAAGAAAACTCCAATGCCGACGAAGTCAAAAACTCGATTATGAAGTTGGAGAACAACAGAAACAAAATCAACATCAGGCTTCATGATTTCAAATCTAAAATCAAAGCAATGATTATGGATGGCGAAGCCATTTCAGAAACTTACAATGAAATAATTATTGAATTAGAAACCTCCACTACCAGCATTGATGTAGAAATCGAAGACAAGAAAAAAGAGCTTGAACAAATTTTCTCATCTTTTAAATCATTCTATGACTTAAAAGATATTGATATTGAAAAAATCATTTATGACAAAACAGAGGAAGCAGTAGCGAAACGAGTTTCCTACAATAATGAATTGAAGAATATCATAAACCATATTCGCATTGACTTCTTAGAGACAGTAATGGAAATAGAGTTCACTAACAAAATCGTGAGGCTTGTTGGTGGTGATGGGAACGTTCTTGAATACGAAAAAGACTTTGTCCCCCCCGATGATTTCACAACCATCTATAACTATGACAAGGACTATATAAATCCAGACGCCTAGATTTTCACCAGATTGCTTTTTAAGGCTGCCTTTAAGGTGGCCTTTTTTTATTCCTACACCTTTCCTATACCAGTCCTAGGTAGTCTCCTAGGTAGCTTCCTAGGCACATCATCAAGAACTATTGTTCCTATACACTATTGAAAACTTTAAAACTTGAGTTAGCATAATAATATGAAGTCAAGAAAAAGAAGGCGAGCAATGGGAATGTATAGGACAAAACTTCGTTTTATCCTACCGCTCAAAAGTCTTCGACATTTTTCACTTACTTCCCTACTCGATTTTCTACACTTCGTTTGAAAATACAAAAGCAAAATCAGGTAGCTGCAATGCCTTCGGGCATTCCAGAAAAACACAAACCAATCACGAGGATAACTATGAGTAAGAAAAAAAGAAATGGTGAGCAATTCAATATCAGGATATCAAAAGAAGCAAAAGACAAAATTGTCGCCAATGCAAAACTGCTAGAAATTAGTCAAGCCAAGTATATTGAAAAATTAGCATTGGAAGGCTGCAAGGTAATTGAAATTAGGAATGATGAGTTTGTTAGCTACATGGAACAGCAAGAAGCAGTTTTAAATAAAATCGGCATTAACTTAAACCAAATAGCTGCCGCAATAAACTCAGGGAAGGCCAATATAATCGACTCTAATATGAGTATTTTCCAGAGTGCCATAAAAGCCTTTGGTATCTACTATTCAAAAATTGAGCAAAATACGCAAAAAATTGAACTAACAACATAAGGATAATATGATAAGGAAAAAACTCAGCACGCAGAAAAGTAAAGGCGAGACACAGAACACACTCGGGTATGGTTTGAAAAAATCTATTCTCATAGATAGCAACAGACTCCAAACCGGAACAACGCAAGAGTTCATTGAGTTCTTAGCGAAAAAAATTGATAAATCTTGTAAAGGTAAGCAGAGAAATACCAGCTTTCACGAAATGGTATCTTTTGACCCATCCGACAAAATCACACCCGAACAAGCCCTTGCCATAGCAAAAGAACTTTATTCAGATACTCACGGCTTAAACCGTGAGCACGCTTTTGCTGTTCATACAGATACTAAACAAATCCACGTTCACTTTATTTGGGCACCCAGAGATTTCAACAATAAAATATATAATCAGGTTGATGATTATCTCATCATAGAGCAGAAGCTAACTGAACTCGAAAAGAAACACGGACTACTTCAAGTCACTAACAGAAAATCTTTAAACCCCGACTTAGAAACAAAACCACAAGAGAGCAGGAACGAAAAAGCTCTTGAAGTCAGGGGTATCAAATCACACAAGAAACAATTCAAGTCCGAAATTGAAAAAGCTTTCATTGGTGTAACTACAACAACGGCTTTCCTTGCTAACCTTCACAAGCAAGGCTTTGACATTATCCCGAATGGACAAAACGCCTATTCATTAGAGAAAGAAGGCCAAGTATTCAAAGCCAGTGAGTTAGGTATTCAACACTCGAAGCTAAAAAACAAGCTTCAAGAACAGCATCAATTTAGTGAACTGATGGAGCACTATTCAAAAAAATCTCGTAGATACAATGAGGAATTAAATCTATCTACAAATGAAGATATTGAGTTTCTTAAAAAGAATAAATACAAAACCGTCCTTGAAAAGAAATTTACACATCAAGAATCCGGCAACAATGTGGAGCATTTCTTTAAAAACTCTACCAGCCAGAAGGCTTTTGAATACCATAAAGACCCTTCAAAAGTTACATTTCAAGACTTATCAAGGGACAGTGTAAAAGCTGGGCTTCAACGCCTAACAACTGACATGAAGAAGCCGGGACCGTTATATGTTCATGGCCCAGACTACGCAAAAAAGAAAATGTGGATGGAGTTCAAGATGATGAACCTTGAAGATAAGGGTTTCACATTGGCAGGATATAAACCTACGCAACAAGACTTGAATGAGCTTGAACAAAGAAAAGCTGACTATGAATTACAAGCTCAAAAATGGAAGGCCAAGAAAGCCATAGAAGAGCCTAAACCAGTCGAAACTGTCATTATTCCACCCGTCACGCCTACACCTGTTCAAAACGCCCCAGAGAAGCCGCCAGAGCCTATAAAGCAGGTTGAACAAGAACAGGTTGGACCTGCCAGTGACGACTTGATTGACGACTTGATGAAAGAGTTTGAGCCTATCACACAAGACACATCAACACATGTGCATCAAAAGGAACTTATCGCTGCACATGTTAAAAATGTAGAAAGTGATTTCCATATATTTATTGATGAATTGGTTAACAAGCATGACAATTACAAAGAAATTGAAATATTGAAATATGTTCGAGATGTTTTAGAGCAAAATGGAAATGTTATAGCTGACGCAGTTATTTACTTTGATATTACTGAAAAGATTGACCAGCTGGATGATGACGAGCGTGAGATATGTTCAGCTTATGTTCAAAAATTAATTGATGATGACGGCTCAGGTGCTCCAATTGATGGAGAGTTGAAACAGACAAACAAAAGAAAATTCAAATTGAAAATGTAAAAATAAAGCCCATCAGGGCTTTTTTATCTACGTTAAAATGGCAGTTCTTCATCACATAACGATAAGTCAGCAGTGATATTTTTCTCTGTTTCTTTTGGCTCAGACAATGGTTTTCCTCTTCTTTTTTCAAATTCAATTTCATACCCTGCTAGCTCACGTCCTTTTTTAATTGGCGTTGCACTCTTCAAAAAACCAATGCTTATTAGTTGCTCATGGGCTTTCTTGATGTTTTTTAAGACCTCCTTTCTATCGTATCCCTCGGAGTTCAGTCGTTTCATTATGCTTTCAATTTTAAACTCTACGGCAGCTTCGTATTTGTTTGTGAAGTAGAACATGTAAAGCATTTTTGCATAGTCGCCACTTATTTCTTTGAATTGGTCAAGTTGAAGATTAAAAATCAAGTCCGGGTCATGCTTGTAGAAATTTTCAAAAAACTTGCTGAAAGTTATCTTTATCTCCTCTCTATTTTCTTCGTTTTCTTCAACGTGGGTTAATAAATGGCATTTGTATGTGTTAGGGCCGTATGAAAATTTTAAGTAGAAATCAAGCATGTTATCAAGCGACTGCTTTAATTTCTCTATGTAAACCTTTTTGTTGCTCGGGTGAACCTTGTGAAACTTCATAAATTGATTGAGGTTGATTGTGAATGAAAGTTTTTCGGATTTTATCTTTTTTTGAAGAATGTAATAGAATACGTCAAAATCAAAACCCACTGACAAAGGGTAAAAACGCATCTCAACATTTTTATAACCATAAAGGCTGTCAATTTTTAACTCGGTTCTTTTGCGTTCGCCATTTTTAACTGATTGAAATATTGGTAAGTGAAGGATTGACTTGGCAAACGTCATGTATGCGTCTTGTGCGTAAATCTTTTTTTTGGTTTCAAGATGGTTAAATATTAACTCCATTTAGGCTCCTTTTGTTATTCTGCTAATACTATCTAATCATAGATTTGGAGTAAGTCAATAGAATAACGGACACCTAGTATTTTAATGCTACATATAACGACCACCTTATACTTCATATAACGCCCCCCTTATCACCATATAACGCCCCCCCTATCTGCATATAACGACCCCCTTATGCACCTGAAAATTTGCTTATTTTCAACCTAAAACAGCCCCCTTAAATACTCTTAATTACTTTTAAATACTTTTACAATCAAAATCAAAAGCCATGCCCCGTTCGGGGCGAAAAGTCAAAAGCATCTGGGAAAGGCGAACGAAGTTCGTAGATTTGAGTAGCGAAGCGAAGCAAATCATAAAACGTAGTTTTTCCAGTGCTTTACTACCGTGTGTGTGACACTTTGAAAATCATAAACCCTTTTCCCTATCGGATTGAACTGGGAATAAAGTCCAAAGCTTCTGGTAGCTTCGCTTTTAGAAAAGCAGCGAAATGCTCTTAAAAATACAAACTCACGTAAAAGACGTTTTTAGAGAGGGTAAGCGTTTTACGCTACCCTAATATCAATTAACTGAAATAATGAGTTTTATGGTCGTTTTTATAAGTTGTGTTTTATTTTCAAATCGAGTGGCAGGGTTTGAAATTTTTCATTCTTGGGGGTGGCCCACCCACACGTTTTTTGGTGAAATTAAACTGGGAGCGATTTTTAAGCGTATCGATGATTTTTATTCAGGTGGTTAGTTGCAAAACTCAATTAAGAAAAAGTCAAACAAGGTTGACCCGTAAATCCGAATAAGGTCGGACTATAAATATATTTTCGATTTGCTATTGACAGCGTTTTTTACCGTATATAAGCCATTAATTGATGGTTAGAAAAATCAAACTATCAATAATTTCATATAAAGGCATGAAAAAACTTTTAGATTTTTTTTGAAAATAGCATTTTAATGCTTGCCGTGCGAGGATGAGATTTGCGGTTGTAAAAGACTTGTTTTTGATTTAGCACAAATTTCATTTATGAATTTTCTATGTGCTCAATTTTTATGCTTGAACAAGTTCAAACACAAAAATCGACCTTGCTTGGAGTATGGACCTATCGCTGAATTAATCCAGCTACGATATTAAAAATCAGCATTCAGTGGGCATATTGAAACACTACTTATACGAATAGCTTTTTGCTCACCAAGAACATCATAAACACAAACCTTATTCATTCCATCAGCATATTCGCCCTTTAAAAATCCTTGTCCTTTGCCAAAGCCCGGCGAGCTGTCGCTGATAGAAATTTTGCAAATGTCTGTGGCGTTGGTTGTGTAAATTTCTCCATTATTATATTTACAGTAACGAACAGTCCCTTGAACCCCCATGTCTTGAACTAAATTATAGCTCCACGCATGTGCATGAAACGATGCCATTAAACCTAAAAATATAACCGCAGCCCTAGTTCCATTATTCATATAAACACTTCCAGAAATACACTATAAAAGAGCAAAAAGCTCATCATCATTCCACCCAAGAACTTTCTTTTTCGAGGCTTGGAAGTTATTAGCGGAGCGTTCCGCCATTTGACGTATTGCATTACCTCGCTCACGACGAGAAAGCTCTGGTTTATCATTTAAGATTTTATCATAAGCTTTTTGAAGTCTTCCATGGACATCATCAAACTCTAATTGAATAACATCGGCGACCCATTTTTCAAGTGTGATAGTTGTCTTTTCGCCAAGCTCGTTAATAATTTGATAATTAGTTTTACCGTCTGGATATTGAAACAACTCATGACCCATGCTTTCTATCCTATGTGGATGTGCGAGTAATAAGAGTCATCTTTACATGAGCACTGATGGGCTGACAAAGTTTTTCTGCGTCACGGAACCTATCGCTGAACATATCCAACCGTGTTCACACCCTCGGTAAGGGTTGATCGAGCGATCGAAAGGCAGGTCTGGGGAGTTGTTACGGGTGATGATGGTCTTCGCCGTTTCGAAGCGTACTTCCGTGCCTTGGGTGAGCGGTACTTCCTGGTACCAACCGTCGTCCTCGGCTATCGAACGGTTCGGTGCGAAACGATTGTGCGGGTTGGTGGCGGTGCCCCGGCCACGCGGCGGAAGTGGAGTAGCCATCGAAAGCGTCTCTTGAACTGTATGTCCATACAGTACATGGCGATGGCGCGTTCGACCAGTGCCATTGGGCGCCTGGCTATGATTGAGGGGTTCAGGTCATCTTGAGAAATATATCGCGGCTGGCGTGTTCATCAGAACTTTCAGTATGCTCCTGGTCCACGGAAGTGTTCAGACCCCAATTATTAAAAGGATTTAATAAATGTCTTTCTACAATCAGCGCGGCATCTTTCTTCAATTGCTGAGGCCTTCAGCCGTTAGTCCGATGGAAGTGCGGGTGTCCATGCAATTCGCGACAAAGGAGGAGGGCTATCATCCCGTAAATGGCGATAGAATCGATTACCTCTTGAAGTGCATCCAGCGTGAAGCCGTATCGAACGATGGCGGGATAACCTTCACTATGGGCCCAGGCCACTGTGATCTGGATGGCGACGGCGATTTCGACCCTCAGGACAAGGCCATTCTTCTGGCATTGGCTAAAGCGTATTCAAAAATCGTTAACCCCTGATGTAAGCATTACGCTGTTCTAACTATTTAAAAACGAATACTTGTCGAGCGGGTTCCCTGACTTTCGGCGCGAATCCTTGCGCCGTTTTTTTAATTCACGGTTCTTTGACAAATGCCTCACACATCATTGACTGGTCGGCAGTGAAACTGTGGTCAATTATCCACATCTGCCCCATGGTCGTTCGAGCATGTTCCTACCCAGTTTTTCACCTGCTGCATTTTTATGCTTTCTGGTCGCAATTTTCGGTTTCTCCTACGCTCATGCCGAAGACACGGGGTCGACGCGTCCGGAAGAATGGGCGCAACCGGTGGAAATTCGGTACAACCTGTTTCAGATGACCCCGACGCTATACCGAAGCGCGTTGCCAGATCGAGAGGCAGTGCCTCTACTGGGACGGCTCAAGGTAGCCACGGTCATTAACTTCCTGCCCGAGCCAGATTTGGGCTGGTTGTCATCACCTGGAGTCACCCAGGTACAACTGCCGTATCGGACTAATCACGTCGATGATGCGGATGTACTTAAGGTGCTTCGAACTATCCGCGATGCAGAAAGCAAGGGGCCTGTGCTGATGCACTGCAAGCATGGCTCCGATCGCACCGGTTTGATGGCGGCGATGTATCGAGTCGTCATCCAGGGGTGGAGCAAGGAGGAGGCCCTGGATGAAATGACCCAAGGCGGCTTCGGAGACAATTCCCATTACCGCGATGGTGTGCGTTACATCCTGCAGGCCGATACTGGCAAACTGCGTACGGCATTGGCCAATGGTGATTGCAGCACCAGCCCTTTCGCTGCTTGCTCGATGAAGAGTTGGCTCAAGTCGGCAAATGTAGAATAAACGCGCGCTGGGGGAGCAGTGCCACCCCATTCCCATTCACGGGTAAAGGGGTGGCGGTAACTCACTGTTGCTCGTCAGGCTTCTTTTTCAATTTTGGGTTCGGGAAAAACTGCACCGCCTGAACTTTCGCGTCCGCGACTTTCAGTGCTGAAGTGTTGACCCGAGTGCCCAATTCCCTGGGCACTGACAAGCCTTGTTCATTGAGGGTGTCGGCATAACCGCAGGCCACACATTCTCGATGGGGAACGTCGTTTTCGCTCCACATCATCAGCTTGTCCGGCTCGCTACAAGCCGGGCAAACTGCGCCGGCGATGAAGCGTCTCTTGGTAATCACAGGCCCCTCGCTCATGCTGCTGCGCCCTCACTCAGGCCGCTGTGGCGTAAGAGTGCGTCAATCGATGGCTCACGGCCACGGAAGTCGACGAACAGCACCATAGGCTCCTGGGAACCGCCGCGTGCCAGGATCGCCTCGCGGAAGGCGCGACCGGTTTGTTCATTGAGTACGCCGTCTTCTTCAAATTTGGAGAAAGCGTCGGCGGACAACACTTCAGCCCACTTGTAGCTGTAGTAACCCGCCGCGTATCCGCCGGCGAAGATGTGCGCGAAGCTGTTGGGGAAGCGGTTGTAGGCCGGTGGACGCATCACCGAGACTTCGTCACGCACCCCTTCGAGTACTTGCAGTACGCTGCGGCCATCACCGTGGGTGGCGTGCAGCTCGAAATCGAACAGCGAGAACTCCAGTTGACGGACCATCATCAGCCCGGACTGGAAGTTTTTCGCGGCCAGCATTTTTTCCAGCAGGTCCTGAGGCAACGGTTCGCCGGTCTCGTAGTGACCCGAGATTAATGCCAGCCCTTGGGGCTCCCAGCACCAGTTCTCCATGAACTGGCTTGGCAGTTCGACCGCATCCCAGGCCACACCGTTGATGCCGGATACGCCGGCGTGTTCGACGCGGGTCAGCAGGTGGTGCAGACCGTGGCCGAATTCGTGGAACAGCGTGGTCACTTCATCGTGGGTCAACAGGGCTGGTTTGCCACTGTCGGCTGGCGTGAAGTTGCACACCAGGTTGGCCACGGGATTCTGTAGCAAACCGTCAGCGGTGCGACGACGATCACGGGCACCGTCCATCCAGGCTCCGCCGCGCTTGTTGGCGCGGGCATACAGGTCGAAGAAGAACCGGCCCACGTGCTGACCATTTTCCTTGATTTCGAACAGGCGTACATCCGGGTGCCAGGTGTCGAAACCTTTCTGCTCGGCGATCTCAATACCGTATAGGCGCTGCACGATTGCGAACAAGCCGCTGAGTACTTTGTCGATCGGGAAATAGGCGCGAAGTGTTTCCTGGGCAACGCTGTAACGTTGTTCGCGCAGTTTTTCCCCATAGAAACCGCTGTCCCAGCTTTGCAGGTCCGGGCAGCCTTGTTCGGCGGCGTAGGCCTTGAGCTGTTCGAGGTCCTGGGCAGCGAAAGGCTTGCTGCGCTTGGCCAGGTCGCGCAGGAAGCTGATTACCTGGTCGCTGGACTCGGCCATTTTGGTGGCCAGGCTCAGTTCTGAAAAGCTGGCGAAGCCCAGCAGTTTGGCGAGCTCCTGGCGCAGGTCGAGGATTTCTTCCATGACCGGGCCGTTATCATTCTGGCCAGCATTCGGGCCCTGGTCCGAAGCACGGGTGCAGTAGGCGGCGTAGACTTCTTCACGCAGGGCGCGGTCGTGGGCGTAGGTCATCACCGCGTAGTAGCTCGGGAATTCCAGGCTGATCAACCAGCCATCCAGCCCCTTGGCCTGCGCGGCGGCGGCCATCTGCGCCATGGCGGAATCCGTCAGGCCGGCCAGTTTGGCCTCATCGGTGACGTGCTTGGTCCACGCCTGGGTGGCGTCGAGCAACTGGTTGGAGAAGCGGCTGCCCAGCTCCGACAGCTTGCTCTGTACATCAGCGTAACGCTTCTGCTCGGCTTCGGGCAGGTCGATGCCCGACAGACGGAAGTCGCGCAGCGAGTGTTCCAGGATAGTTTTCTGCGCAACGTCAAATCCTTCAGCTTCCGGGCTGTTGGCCAGGGCTTCGAAGGCCTGGAACAACTCGCGATTCTGGCCCATCTCGGTGGAGTAGGCGCTCAAGGCTGGCAGGCAGGATTCGTAGGCTTCGCGCAATTCAGCGCTGTTGCACACCGCATTCAGGTGGCTGACAGGGCTCCAGGCGGCGCCCAGGCGATCGTTCAATTCGTCCATCGCCAACACCAGGCCGACCCAGGTCGGTTGTTTGCCCTGGGTCTTGAGGATCTCGATAATGGCGGCGCGGTTATCCGCCAGGATCTGTTCAATGGCCGGTTGCACGTGCTCGGCACGGATCGCGGAGAACGGCGGCAGGTCGTAGGACTGCAAAAGAGGGTTGTTCACGCTCACGGTTGGCACCTTGGCTGGAAGAAACATTGCCCCATCTTAATTACAATCGACGCCGACCGCAGCTATCAGCAACAGAGAGAGAGCCTATCGTGACGCTTCGCAAGTATCAGAACCACACGCCATCGCTGTGCAAGGGCGCTTTTGTCGACAGTTCGGCGGTGGTTATCGGTGACGTCGAAATCGGCGAAGACAGTTCCGTCTGGCCGCTTACGGTGATTCGTGGCGACATGCACCGCATCCGCATTGGTGCGCGTACCAGCGTCCAGGATGGCTGCGTGCTGCACATCACCCATGCCGGCCCGTTTAATCCTGATGGCTTCCCGTTGCTGATCGGCGACGACGTGACCATCGCCCACAAGGTCATGCTTCACGGGTGCATTGTGGGCAGCCGGGTATTGATTGGCATGGGCAGTATTGTCATGGACGGCGCGGTGGTCGCCGATGATGTGATCATCGGCGCAGGCAGCCTGGTGCCTCCGGGAAAACGCCTGGAAAGCGGTTTTCTGTATGTCGGCAGCCCGGTGAAGCAGGTTCGTGAGCTGACTGACAAGGAACGCGCTTTTTTCACCTACAGCGCGGCGAACTACGTGAAGCTCAAGGAGCTGCACCTGGCTGAAGGCTACGACCAGCTCTGACCCGGCACACTCAACTCAGGATTGCACATGCATTACCAGAACGTTTTGTTCGACCTCGATGGCACGCTGACCGACCCTCGCGAGGGCATCACCCGCTCGATTCAGTTCGCCTTGGGCAAACTTGGGATCGATGAGCCCGATCTTTCCCGGCTTGAACACTTTATTGGTCCGCCATTGCTGCAGGCCTTCATGCAGTTTTACGACTTCGACGAGCCCAAGGCCTGGGAGGCGGTGAATTTTTACCGTGAGCGCTTCAAGGTCACCGGATTGTATGAAAACAGGGTCTTCGACGGGGTTACACCTCTGCTGGAAACCCTCGGCGGGCAGGGCCGCCAGCTGTATATCGCGACCTCCAAACCATGGATTTTCGCCCGTGAGATTGCCCGGCATTTTGATTTCGCCAAACATTTCAAGGTGATCTACGGCAGTGAACTGGACGGTACCCGCACCAATAAGGTCGAGCTGCTTGCTCACCTGATGGCCGAAGAAGGTCTGGACCCGACCACCACCCTGATGATCGGCGACCGCAAGCACGACCTCATCGGCGCGCGCAGCAACGGTCTGGATGCGGCTGCGGTGGGGTATGGTTTCGGCAGCCGTGAGGAGCTGAGTGCACAAACCCCTGCTTATCATTTTGAAACGCTGGATGAGCTGCATCAGGCGTTTTTGCGGGGTTAAACAGTACGCCATCGCTGTAAAGGCTTGCCCGCGATGGCGTACTTGCAGCGCAGCTGCAAATTCTCATGGTCCTGCCAACACCTTCAGCGCCGTCTTGCGCTCTGCCACTGGCAGTGCTCCGAGTTTCTCTGCGGCCGCATAAAAAGCAGGCCAGTCCCCATGCGCCTGCCGGAACAGCGCCTCGAACGCCGGCACCCATTGGTCATACAAGCCGAATGGCAGCAACCGGGCGTTGTTCAGCGGGGCGTTTATCCAGGCGTCATAGCGTTTGTCTCCTGCCCACTGGCTGTCGCGGATCTTGCGGTATTCAGCGCGTAACCGTTCAAATTCTGCCGCCTTGCGCTGGCGCATCTGTTCAGGTGTGAGAGGCAGGGTGTAGAGCTGTTCGAGTCGCGAGCGGGTCGCCAGTACCAGTTCGATGAATTGATCACGTTGCCGGGCCTGTGCGCCGTTATCCGGCGGCAGGCGACGCAAGGCGCGCCATTGCCTGGTGCCTTCCTGCTCCACGAATGTCGCAAATGACTCGTTGAATTCCGTGTCGTCTTTGACATAAAGACGTTGATGGGCGAGCTCGTGGAAGATCAACGTGGCCAGCCGCTCGTCGCCCCAATTCATCATGGAGCTGATGATCGGATCGTTGAACCAGCCGAGCGTCGAATAGGCCTCGACGCCGCCAATCGAAACGTCCATACCTTGCAGTCGCTGCAAGGCAGCCTCGCCGCGGGCTGCACCCTGGCTGTAGTAACCGCGATAGGCCACGCAGCCGGCAATCGGAAAGCAGTGATTTTGCGCTGCCAGGGAAAACTCCGGTGTGGCAAAGACGTTCCAGACCACAAACGGGCGACCGATGTCGGCATACAGGCGGTAACTCTGGTTGTCCGGCAGGCGCAGATGATCGCTGGCAAACGAGCGGGCCTTTTGCGACTGGGTCAGATGCGCGCGCAGCTGCTGATCGCGCCGGGGATCGGCGATCACCTCGGACACTGGCTCCCGAGAGCGCAACAGCTGCAACTGTCCGCTGGCCAATTGGCTGTAATAGCTGACGCTGGCGCAGCCATTGAGCAACAAAAGCAGCACACCCGGAAACAAAATGCGTAAAACGCGATCAAGTAACCCATGGCTTGGAAAAGGCCTGATCAAAATAAAATTATTCCTGGAAAGTCTGCCCGCAAGACTATCCCGCCGCACTGGAGCTCCGCTATGCGCAAATTGATGCTGACGGGCGGCCTGTTGATGCTGACAGGCTGTGCTGGATTCGGATTGCCTCATCACGATCCATCCCAGGCTTGGGTCGACCTCGACTCGCAGCAGGAAGACACCGCGCTGCAAGCATTGCAGGTCGATGCCAAAGCTTCCACAGACAAGCGTTACTTCGAGGTTGAGCCCGGCAGCCACGAATTGACCGTGCGTTATCAGTTTCCGGTCGACCCTGCCAACATCGGTCCTGACGCCGAGCCGTTGTGGCGCGATTGCCAACTGCATGTGAAATTCAAGGATTTCAACGCCGGCGAACGCTATCAGCTGCAAGCGGGCAACATCGGTTTCAGGCCATGGGCCAAGCTCTACGATCAACAGCGCAAAGTCGTAGGCCAAGGTGCACCGGCAGGCTGCCAGCGCACTTGATCGGCGCTATGCTGAATGTCCACGCCCAAGGACATTTATAATGCGCAGGTTGCTGCTATTGCTCGCCGCCAGTGTCGTCGCCGGTTGCCAAAGCCCGATGCCAGCCATCAATCCGCAGATGGCGTGGGTAGACTTCGCGACGCCGAGTCCTGGTGGCAAGTTGCTGATGGCCGAGCGCCTGGATAAGCAGCGGTTGCGCGATGGCCGCTTCTTCCAGGTCGCCCCCGGCAGTCATGAACTGCTGGTACGTTTCGACTTCGAGGTATTTGGCGGCGGCGGGAGCCTGATGACCGGGCCGGTAGAGCGCCTGTGTTACCTGACCATCAACTACGACCATTTCGAGGCTGGCCAGCGTTATCTGCTGGAGGCCCGGAATCTGGCGTTCACCCCCAGCGCCAGGTTGTACAACGCCAAGCGCGAGATCGTGGCCGAGGACCGGGAGGTCAACTGCCTGATGTAGTCGGATCAGTTATCGTTCTTTTGGTACACGATGGCTTTGGTGCCGTTTTCGCAGGTACCCACAACCATGGCCACGTCATGCTTCTCGGCTTCTTCCCGGGACACGATTTCAAGGGTGTAGGAAGGCACTGCATTGGCCTGGATCTTGATTTCGATCTCTTTCCTGAGTTCTTCGCAATCCTTGGGCGCCGCCATGGCCGAAGTCGCCAGTGCACCGCAGATGATCGCCAAGGCAAAACGTTTCATGTGAAGCTCCTTTTCTGGCAGCGCGCACGGTCGTGCGCTAGAGCTGCTGTCATTTATTCGACCACAGTTTGACCTGGCTGGTTTTGTTTCAGGACAAAAAAATCGCAGCCCATGGCCGCTTCTACCTGGGTAAAAGCGACTGCGGGCTGCGATCATTGTCACGCCTGGGCCAATTTAGCTCACCAGGGTCGCATCCAGAGTAATCTTGGCATTCAGTACTTTGGACACTGGGCAGCCTTCTTTGGCCTTATTGCTCAATTCTTCGAACTGCTCCTGGGTGGCGCCCGGGATCTTCGCCTTCAGGATCAATTTCACCGCCGTGATCGCAAACCCCCCATCAACCTGGTCCAGGGTCACTTCGGCGTTGGTATCGATGCTGTCAGCCTTGAGCCCGGCATCGCCGAGGATCATCGAAAAGGCCATGGAGAAACAACCTGCGTGTGCCGCACCGATTAATTCCTCCGGATTGGTACCTTTACCGCCTTCGAACCGGGCCTTGAAGCCATACGGAGCTTCGCGCAGTACGCCGGTTTCCGTGGAAATCGAGCCAATACCGGTTTTCAGGTCACCTTCCCAATGAGCCGATGCTTTCTTTGTGATAGCCATGTCTGCCTCCTCAAGATCGGGCGCGAATCGTCGCGCCTTCGTGGTTTTCGGTTGCTAGGGTTCTGAGGATAGACGCAGGTGCAAAGTTCACCCGATCTGAAAAGTCCTACCATTTTCGTAGGTTTTTTTGCCTTGGCTATTGAATCTCGGGTATATGCCCTCATTGCATGAATCACGCTTATGGATTCGGCAGGTTTTCGTTCGCAAGAAAAAACCTGCTCCCCCCGATTGGAGAAGCAGGTTTATGAAACGATTGACCGACATAAAGTTTTCGACCCTGGACCTTGTACCTGTAAGGGAAAATGGCAGTGCGGCCCAGTCCCTGCGCAATTCCCTCGACCTGGCACAGCATGTCGAAAAGCTCGGCTACAACCGCTTTTGGGTGGCCGAACACCACAACATGGACGGCATCGCCAGTTCGGCCACCTCGGTTTTGCTGGGTTACCTGGCAGGTGGTACCTCGACCATTCGTGTCGGTTCCGGCGGCGTGATGCTGCCCAACCACGCGCCTCTGGTGATTGCCGAACAGTTCGGCACTCTGGAAAGTCTTTACACCGGCCGTATCGACCTCGGTCTGGGGCGTGCGCCTGGCTCCGATCAAATGACCGCCCGTGCCCTGCGGCGGGAACGTTCCGGCAGCGCCGACGATTTCCCGTCTGACGTGGCGGAGCTGATGCGCTACCTGGGCCCCCGCACGCCGGATCAACGGATCATCGCCATGCCTGGCACGGGCACAAATGTTCCGGTGTGGCTGCTGGGTTCAAGCCTGTTCAGTGCGCAACTGGCCGGTGAACGCGGTTTGCCCTACGCCTTCGCTTCCCATTTCGCACCGCGCTTCATGCATGAGGCGATTCGCGTCTATCGCAATCATTTCAAGCCTTCTGCGGTGCTGGACAAGCCTTACGTGATGCTGGGCGTGCCATTGGTGGCTGCCGATACCGACGAGCAAGCCGATTACCTGGCGACGTCGGTCTACCAGCGAATCCTCGTGCTGATGCGGGGCCAGAGCCTTGTGCAGCGTCCACCGGTTAAAACCATGGACGGTCTGTGGTTGCCCCATGAGAAGGAGGCAGTGGCTGATTTCCTCGGCCTGGCGATGGTTGGCAGCCCGCAGAAAATTCGCGCCAAACTGGAGGTGCTGATCGAGCAAACCCAGGCGGATGAGCTGATCTTCACCTGCGACCTGTATGAACATGCCGATCGCGTGCATTCCTACGAGCTGTTGGCGCAGGTCATGAAAGGCTGACACTCAGACGCCAGGCGTAAAAAAGCCGACGCCATTGCGTCGGCTTTCAGTGCGGCGCAACCCGCTTATTTCTTGTAGACGATTTCCTTGGCGCCGCCTTCGCAGGTGCCAACAACCTGGCCGCCAGCCGCAGCGCCTTTATCGACAATTTCCAGCGAGTAACCAGAAACGCCCTTGGCATCGAGCTTCGCGGCGATTTCGGCTTTGAGCTCTTCGCACGGTTTGCCAGCTGCGAATGCTGTACCGGCGAGGCTCAGCAGACCTACCGCCAAAATAAACTTCTTCATCGGATGCATTCTCTGGTCGGATAATAGGGGCACCCCGGTTTCACAGGGGGGCACTCATGTAGCGCTTTTGCCATTCCCTATGGCATTCGGCCAGCGCGCAAGTTCAGAAGACTAGCTCAAACTCAGCTGCTGGCAATCCGGAAGCCGACCTTGAGTGTTACCTGAAAATGCGCGGCCCGACCATTCTCGATATGCCCACGGGTCTCGGTCACTTCAAACCATTCCAGGTGCTTGATGGTCTTGCTTGCTTCGGCCAGTGCGTTGTTGATCGCGTCTTCGATGCTGGTGGCAGATGAGCCAACCAGTTCGACTTTTTTGTACGTATGGTGATCAGTCATGGCGTTCTCCTTGGGGTATGAAATACAGACTAGCAGTGAATTTTCGTATTACTTCTGTCGGTCAACTCGATACAGAAGTTCAGATTTACTGCACTTTCTCAAACGGCTGTAGTCCCAACCAACACACGCCACTCATCATCAATGCAGGAGAGCCACCATGGCCAACACCTCTTTACGTAAAGCCTCATTGCAAAGCATGGAAGCCGAGATCGAGAGTCTTCTGAAGTCTTTGGAAAGCCTGAAGGACGACGCCTCGGACGAGTCGCGCAAAACCCTGAAAGTCTTGAAAGCCAACGCTGAGAGCGCGCTGAAGCACTCGCGCCACCTGCTTAGCGATGCCTACGAAGAAGTCAAAGTCAAAACCCGTGAAACCGGGATTGCCACTCGTGACTACGCTCAGGAACACCCTTGGACCACAGCCGGTGTCGCTGTCGGTGCACTGGGTTTGCTGGCCGCTTATCTGCTGTGCAAACGTGGTGACTAATCCGCTTGGCGCAGCTCGTTTTTAAGCCACTGCGCCAACTGCCTGGCGCGCCCGTCTGCGGCGCGCTTGGGTAACCACAACGCCAGTTGCGCCGTCGTTTCAGTGAAACCCCATGGCGCAACCAGGCGACCCGCCTTCAAGTCTTCGATCACCAGCGGTTCGGGTGCAATTGCCACGCCCAGCCCTGCTACTGCCGCCTCCAGCAAATAATACAAATGCTCAAAACCCTGTCCGTACGTCAGCGCCTTGGCGTTGAGGTCGCTTTGCTGTGCCCAGCTTGGCCATGCTTGCGGGCGGGAGGTGGTGTGCAATAACGGCTCACCGAGCAGTGCGCTGGCCGGCGCATTCTGCAAATGTGCATAACCGGTGAAGCGCGGGCTCATCACCGGGCCGATCCGTTCACTGGCCAGGGCATACACCTGCATGTCCGTTGGCCAGGGTGGCTCGGCGAATACCAACAAGGCATCCAGCCCGGGGCGCCGTGGATCGAGGTCACCTTCGCCCGCTGAAAGGTGCAGGCGCAGGTCCGGCAGGTCTGCATTCAGTCGACCCAGGCGCGGAATGAACCAGCGCGCCAACAGGCTCCCCGAACAGCCCAGCACGAAAGGCGCGTCGGCGGTGCTTTGAGTCAACTCTGCGCAAACTGTCCGCAAGCGCTCGAACGCTTCACTGCTGGCATCGCGCAGTCGAACGCCTGCATCTGTGAGTTTCAAGCCACGACCGTCCTTGATGAACAGGCTGACGCCCAGATGCTCCTCGAGTACCTTCAATTGCCGGCTAACTGCCCCGTGGGTGACGTGCAACTGCTCGGCAGCCTGGCTCACGCTGTTCAGGCGCGCAGTGGCCTCGAAGGCGCGAAGGGCATTTAACGGCGGGAGGTCATGGCTCATGGGATATGTGAGTTTTCCTGACAGGTTGTAGCGATCTTATCGGTTTTCAGTGCAGGGCGTCAGGGGTAAAGTGAGCGTCATTGTCATCACACGAATTCAACTGGAGCAACTCATGACCCAGACCAATCTGCGCAGTGGCCCCGATGCCAGCGGCCTGTTCGGCGGCTTCGGCGGCCGTTACGTTGCTGAAACCTTGATGCCGTTGATCCTCGAGCTGGCCCGTGAATATGAACTGGCCAAGGAAGATCCGGCCTTCAAGGAGGAGCTGGCGTACTTCCAGCGCGACTACGTCGGTCGTCCGAGCCCGCTCTACTACGCCGAGCGTCTCACTGAGTTCTGTGGCGGTGCGAAAATCTATCTCAAGCGCGAAGAGCTGAACCACACTGGCGCGCATAAGATCAACAACTGCATTGGCCAGATCCTGCTGGCGCGGCGCATGGGCAAGAAACGCATTATTGCCGAGACCGGTGCCGGCATGCACGGCGTGGCGACTGCCACGGTCGCGGCGCGTTTCGGTCTGGACTGCGTGATCTACATGGGCACTACTGACATCGAGCGTCAGCAGGCCAACGTGTTCCGCATGAAGCTGCTGGGTGCCGAAGTCATTCCAGTCGTTGCCGGTACCGGCACTTTGAAAGACGCGATGAACGAGGCGCTGCGCGATTGGGTGACCAACGTCGATAGCACTTTCTACCTGATCGGCACGGTGGCTGGCCCGCACCCTTACCCTGCCATGGTGCGTGATTTCCAGGCCGTCATCGGCAAGGAAACCCGGGACCAGCTGCAAGCCCAGGAAGGCCGCCTGCCAGACAGCCTGGTGGCGTGCATCGGCGGTGGTTCCAACGCGATGGGCCTGTTCCACCCGTTCCTCGATGACCAGAGCGTGGAAATCATCGGCGTTGAAGCGGCCGGTCACGGGATCGAAACCGGCAAGCACGCGGCAAGCCTCAACGGTGGGGTTCCAGGTGTGTTGCACGGCAACCGCACCTTCCTGCTGCAGGACGATGACGGCCAGATCATCGACGCTCACTCGATTTCCGCTGGCCTGGATTATCCCGGTATCGGTCCGGAACACGCCTGGTTGCATGACATCGGCCGCGTGCAGTACACCTCCGTGACTGACGACGAAGCCCTGGATGCATTTCATAAGTGCTGCCGCCTGGAAGGGATCATTCCTGCGCTGGAAAGCGCCCACGCCCTGGCTGAAGTCTTCAAGCGTGCGCCGAAGTTGCCAAAAGATCATTTGATGGTGATCAACCTGTCCGGCCGTGGCGACAAAGACATGCAGACTGTGATGCACCACATGGAGCAGTCCCAACACATGCAATCCAAGCAGGAGAAACACTGATGAGCCGCCTGCAAACGCGTTTTGCCGAACTCAAGGAACAGAATCGCGCTGCCCTGGTGACCTTCGTCACCGCCGGCGACCCAAGCTATGACACTTCGCTGGCGATCCTCAAGGGGTTGCCTGGCGCGGGTGCCGACGTTATCGAACTGGGCATGCCGTTTACCGACCCGATGGCCGATGGCCCGGCGATCCAGCTGGCCAACATTCGTGCCTTGGGCGCTAAACAGAACCTGGCGAAAACCCTGCAGATGGTTCGCGAGTTCCGTGAAGGCAATGCTGAGACCCCGCTGGTGTTGATGGGCTACTTCAACCCGATCCACATGTATGGCGTGCCGCAGTTCATTGAAGACGCCAAAGCTGCCGGCGTGGATGGCCTGATCGTGGTTGACCTGCCGCCTGAGCATAACGGTGAGTTGTGCGATCCGGCACAGGCTGCCGGCCTGGATTTCATCCGCCTGACCACGCCGACTACTGATGATGTGCGCCTGCCAACGGTGCTGAACGGCAGCTCCGGTTTCGTGTACTACGTGTCGGTAGCCGGTGTGACCGGTGCGGGCGCGGCGACCCTGGAACACGTGGAAGAGGCTGTTGCTCGCCTGCGACGCCATACCGACCTGCCGATCAGCATTGGTTTCGGCATCCGCACGCCAGAGCAGGCGGCGGCGATCGCGCGTCTTGCGGACGGTGTAGTGGTGGGTTCGGCACTGATCGATCACATTGCCAATGCCTCCACACCTGACCAGGCGATCGATGGCGTACTGAGCCTTTGCGCAGCCTTGTCCGAAGGCGTGCGCAAGGCTCGAGTCTGACGCCTGTCAGCGGCTTTTGCTCAAGGCAGTTCCAGCCCTCCGGCTGCCTTGTGCAATTTGCGTAAATGTTCGCCAACCTGCTTCAGGTTGGCCTCATTCTCCGCCATCTCTGCTGCCCGGGCCGGGTCCAGCAGGGCTCTGACTTCCTTGTCCAGATCGCCGGTCAGCGCCTGAAGCTGTTTCTGCCGAAGGCTGCTTTCCGATTCAAGGCGCTGCCACTCGCTTGGCTGCGGCAATCCGTAACCGCCAGTACCCAGCAATTCTGCCGGGCGGCTTAGAAACCCGCTGTTGGCAAGAATCTGCTGCAGCGTGGCGTTGGCCTTGTCCATGCCGCCGTTCTTCAATTCCCGCGCGCCCAGATAGCGTTGCTTGACCTCATCCTGCGCCAGCACCAGTTGTTGCCGGAACGCTGCCTGCTCGAGCAGCAGCAGGGCGGCACTGGTGCGCAGGTCCGCCTGGTCGATCCACTGGCGCCGCTCTGTAGCCTTGATCGCCAGCCAGTCCTCGACGTTCTCCTGCTTGATTGGCAAATGCTTTTTCAGCACCTCGAACATCGCCTGGTAGCGGTCGCGGAACGAATCGAAGCGATAGCCCAGGCGCAAGGCCTCGCGCGGATCATCAAGGACGCTGGTATCGGCCAGCCCGCGACCCTTGAGCACTTCCAGCAACCCATTGGGCATGATGCTGTCCAGGCCCACCAATTGCTTGTTGTTGGTGCCACTACGTAGCAGTTTCAGCCCTTCCACTGCACAGTTGTTGGACAGGAAGAAGTAGTTGCCGTCGTAACTCCAATGCATCTCGGCCGCGTGCTCGACCACCTCTTCGATCTCTTTGCGTGACAGGGTCAGCGGGATCGAGGCCAGGCTGCGTAACTCGGTCTTGGTGTATTCGTCGATCACTTGGGCTAGCGGCAGCACGAACAGGCGTGACGGATACTTGCCGACCAGCCCGTCCCAGCTCGATAGCTGCACGTCGCCGACGAAGGCGCGGTACGACAGCACCAGGTGTTGATCAAGATCCAGGCGGCAATCCGGCCCCCGCGGTCGCCCCGGCGCGCAGATCACCAGGCGCAACATGCTGTGGCCCCAGCGACTGACCCAGTTCTGATTGGCTTCGGCCAGCAGATAGTCCACTGCGTAAACCCGCTCCGGGTCTACCTGACCCAGGGGTTGCTTGGCGAAATCGTTGCCTGCATTGAGGAAGGCGAAAGATTTGGCGCAGGTCTCCTTGGCAGCGGGGGCCCAGCCAAAGTGTTCCTGGTAGTAGCGATAGAGCGCCGGGCGACGGCAGGCGTAGCTTGGGTCGAGGAGGAAATACTCCATGTTGACCGCCACAAACTCCTTCGGGCTGCTCGTCTCGTAAATGTCCGGGCTGCGCGCGATCTGCCGATTGTGCTGTTCACGCTCACCACGGCGACCGACATATTGTTGCCAGCCAGCAAGATCAAGCAGGCGTGGATCATCGCTGAGGGTGAAGCGGCGGTCGTTCTGGCCGCGACACTCGTCTGGCATGCCGACCAGCCCGGCACTGCTGTTGCGCCGGGTGCAGCGCTGGATCAGCGTGCGTTCGGTCCCCGTCCACAGACGAGAGCGGTCATAGATGTGCGTGAGCTCGTGCAACACCGTGGCGAGTATCTCCCGGCGCACGGTGCCGTGGGGACGATAGGTTTTTTTGCTGGCGGCACTGCCGTCCGTGAGGCTGTCGAGCAGGTTGCGGTTCAGGTCGAGCTCAGAAACCAATGAAGCCTGGCCATAGGCATTGACGGGCATGTCGTCAGTCCAGCCAACGTCGATGCGACGGTCCAGTTGCTGGATGAACTGTGGCGGTAACGCCTGCATGGCTTCATCAAGGAGCGCCTGGCTGGCCTGTTGTTGTGCGGGGCTCAGGCCTGTGGTCTTGAGCCGTAATTGCAGGTCAGCCTGAGCCGTGTTGCCAAGCAGCAACACGATCCCGGCCAGCAGCCAGGCGCCTACCGACCTCACAGTGCGAGGATGGCTTCGGCGAGAACCTGGTCACTGGCGTCGCGCGCTTCGGGCACGCGGGTACGCAAGGTATCGAAGGCGGCTTCAAGGTGTGCTCCGCGAATGTCGCCATTGCTGGCCACAAAACTGGCGGCATCGTCATGGGCTTCGCGAACAATTTTCGAATCACGGATCGACGTGGTGGTGTCCGAGGTGAAATCGAGCGTGCGCTGGCTGGCACGAATAACAATATTACTGGTGGCTACCAGGGTTTGCGCCTGGGCCAGGTCGGCCAGCAACAACAGGCCAAGGGTGGCGGCAATCAGCGGGTTACGCATGGAACGACTCCGGAAGGACAAGGATAACTATTGGACGAGAATTGCCTGCGCCAGTTCAAGGTCGCTTGCATGAAGTTTTGGCCGTGTATGGCGCAGATAAACCAGTGCGGACTCCAGGCGCGCGCCAAGCAATGCTCCATCGGTGGCGATGAAAGCGGCAGCGTCATCCTTTGCAGCGAGCAGTAGCTTACGGTCGAAGGGGGCCGAGGTCACCATGCTCGTGGCATAGCCGCTGGCTACGATGCCCTGGGTGGACAGATTGAAGGCGTCGTAGGCTTGGGCAGATCCCGACCAGCCAATGGCCATTAATACCGGAGTGATCAACAGATTTGAAAGAAAACGCATGAGGCTCGATAGTTGGAAAACGAGTCCGAAGGCTAGCGTAATGCCTGTTTTAGAGCCAGCGCGGAAACAATGGGACACGACTTGCGCGCCCCATGGCAGTCATCCGAGTCAGATGGTCAGGATAGCCTGGGCCAGTTGTGCGTCGGTTGCGTTCAGTTGAGGTGCCTGGTGGCGAATGTGGTCCAGAGCACTTTCCAGCTTCACGCCACGGATCGAACCTTCGCTGGCTACGAAACTGGCAGCGTCATCGCGCGCGGCACGGACGATCTTGTCATCTCGGAAAGAGGAGGTGACGTCGGAAGTCGCATCGGAAGTGGCTTTCAGTGCACCGACGACGGCATCGGTGGTCACGATGAAGCTGGTGGCGTGGGAATTGGCAGCCACGGCGAGCAGGGCTGCAGCGCTGAGCAGACGAAGACGGGACATGGTGTAACTCCTTTAAATGAACCGGATTGGGAGGTGGCTTGTTTAATGGGACGTCTGTTTTGCAGCGTTCGCCACGTTCCCCTTGGATATTAGGCCGGGGTGGGCTGGTTCGAACAGTCCAGCGCCGAAGAAACCCTGCGTAGGCGCTGCCGAAGGTTGCGATCTGTTGATCTTTGTTTCGCCACGCCAACGTCAAAAGATCGCAGCCTTCGGCAGCTCCTACAGAACTGTACTTGCAGTATTCACTGATTAAGAAACTGTACTTGTTGAGTTTTTCAGGGGCCTGAAACGACAAAACCCGTCGCGGTTTCCGGCGACGGGTCTTGTTTGTGCAATTCGGGTTGCTGGCGGTGGACCCTGCAGGTCAGAGCCAGCGACGCTACTTAGCGCCAGAACGGCTTGCTCAGCTCTTCGTAGCGTTGTGCTTCGCTAATCCCGGCATCAGCCAGCAGACGCGAATCCAGACGAGCCAGTTGATGGCGGCTGGAGATGCGGCGCTGCCACAACATCAGGTTGGCGATAACGCGAAGAGGCATCGAAGCCTGGGTTTTTGCAGCGGTATCTTCGAAGAACAGTTCGGAACTGAGTGTACGTTCCATGGTTGACATCCTTCCGCTTGTGGCGGGATTAGGTAGTGGTTTAACTGATGCCAATGATCCTCTCGTTTGGCCAGTCCCTGTAGATACAGTTCAACTGTATTGTGAGGTACCAGTTAACTGTTAATAGGGGGTGTACTGGTCTAAATTGAGGCAACTGTACTTGTCGGCACTTTATTGGTGCGATTGTGCCGTTGATACCGATACGTTGGGGACTTTTCTGTAGGAAACAACCAGTACAGTAGTACAGTTTTATTCGGATAGGGGCTTTTCAATCGGTCGCTGGCGAAACTGTGTTTGCGCCAGCGGCTATCTGTACTATTTACACGGCCAGCATCCGGCCGGTTTCTTCCAGGTTTATGTGCCAGCTCAGTGCTTCGCGCAGGATGTGGGGGGTATGCCCGCCGATGGCACAGGCCGCGGTGAAGTAGTCATCCAGCGCCTGGCGGTAGTCGGGGTGCACGCAGTTGTCGATGATGACCCGTGCGCGTTCCCTGGGTGCAAGGCCGCGCAGGTCCGCCAGGCCAACTTCGGTCACGAGGATGTCGACATCGTGCTCGGTATGGTCAACGTGGCTGACCATGGGGACTACGCTGGAGATCGCGCCGGCCTTGGCGATCGACTTGGTCACAAAGATTGCCAGATGGGCATTTCGTGCGAAGTCGCCGGAGCCGCCGATGCCATTCATCATTCGCGTGCCGCAGACATGCGTAGAGTTGACGTTGCCGTACAGATCGAACTCAAGCGCCGTGTTGATGCCGATGATACCGAGGCGACGTACGACTTCCGGGTGGTTGGAAATTTCCTGAGGGCGCAGGACCAGTTTGTCCTTGTAGCGCTCCAGGTTACCGAACACGTCGCTGTTGCGCCGGGCTGACAAAGTGATCGAGCTGCCTGAGGCGAAGCTCAGCTTGCCGGCGTCGATCAGGTCGAATGTCGAGTCCTGCAGGACTTCCGAGTACATCGTAAGGTCTTCGAACGGCGAATCGATCAAGCCGCACATCACCGAGTTGGCGATGGTGCCGATGCCAGCCTGCAAGGGGCCAAGCTTGTTGGTCATGCGCCCGGCAGCGACTTCCTGCTTGAAGAAGTCGATCAGGTGATCGGCGATGGCCTGAGTGTCCACGTCCGGCGGCAAGACGGTGGATGGCGAGTCGGATTGATTGGTGATGACAATCGCCACGATCTTTTCCGGCGGGATCGGGATGGCAGTGCTGCCGATGCGGTCATCCACCTTTACCAGCGGAATGGGCGTGCGGGTCGGGCGATAGGTCGGGATATAGATGTCGTGCAGACCTTCCAGGTTTGGATTGTGTGCAAGGTTGATTTCGACGATGACCTGTTTGGCGAAAATCGCGAAGCTGGCCGAGTTGCCTACCGAGGTGGTGGGCACGATATGGCCCTGTTCGGTGATCGCTACGGCTTCGATGACGGCGATATCCGGCAGCTTGAGCTGTTGGTTGCGCAGTTGCTCGACGGTTTCCGAAAGGTGTTGGTCGATGAACATGACCTCGCCGGCGTTGATTGCCTTGCGCAGGGTGCTGTCCACCTGGAACGGCATGCGCCGCGATAGCACGCCAGCCTCGGTGAGCTGCTTGTCGAGGTCGTTGCCCAGGCTGGCGCCGGTCATCAAGGTGATTTTCAGCGGAGAGATTTTGGCGCGCTCGGCGAGTGCGTGGGGCACGGCCTTGGCTTCGCCCGCGCGGGTGAAGCCGCTCATGCCGACGGTCATGCCGTCCTCAATCAAAGCGGCGGCGTCGGCGGCGCTCATCACCTTATCCAACAACGAAGGCAAGCGAATACGATCACGATACATGGATTGTTATCTCGGGCAACGGAAGCAAGGTGGGCAGTTTAGTGATTTCCAGAAAAATCCTCCCGCTACCATGGTCGAATGCAGACCACTGATTTAGAGCCTTTGGTCGGGTTGGCGGGGATTTTTACAGGCAATAAAAAACCCCAGCCTACTAAAGGCTGAGGTTTTGGGTATTGCGCTGGAGCAGGTTTTACTCGACGGCTTTGACCATGTCCTCGATGACCTTTTTAGCGTCGCCGAACACCATCATGGTTTTGTCGAGGTAGAACAGTTCGTTGTCCAGACCGGCATAACCACTGGCCATCGAGCGCTTGTTGACGATGATGGTCTTGGCCTTGAACGCCTCGAGAATCGGCATGCCGGCAATCGGCGATTTAGGATCGTTCTTCGCCGCCGGGTTGACCACGTCGTTCGCCCCGAGCACCAGCACCACGTCGGCCTGGCCGAACTCGGAGTTGATGTCTTCCATCTCGAACACCTGGTCGTAGGGCACTTCGGCCTCGGCCAGCAATACGTTCATGTGCCCAGGCATCCGACCCGCCACCGGGTGAATGGCGTACTTCACGGTCACACCGCGATGGGTGAGCTTCTCGGTGAGTTCCTTGAGCGCATGCTGCGCGCGAGCGACCGCCAGGCCGTAGCCAGGAACGATGATCACGGTATCGGCGTTGGTCAGCAGGAAGGTTGCGTCGTCAGCCGAACCGGATTTAACCGGACGAGCTTCCTTGGCGCCTGCAGGGCCGGCGTCTGCCGTGTTGCCAAAACCACCGAGCAGTACGTTGAAGAACGAACGGTTCATCGCCTTGCACATGATGTACGAGAGGATTGCACCGGACGAACCCACCAGCGAGCCGGCGATGATCAGCATCGAGTTGTTCAGCGAGAAACCGATACCTGCCGCCGCCCAGCCCGAATAGCTGTTGAGCATCGACACTACCACCGGCATGTCCGCGCCACCGATCGGGATGATGATCAGCACGCCCAGGACGAAAGCCAGGGCCAGCATCAGTGCGAAGGCACCGAGGTTGCCGGTGAGCATGAAGGTGATGCCCAGGGCCAGCGTTGCCAGGCCCAGCAGCAGGTTCAGCTTGTGCTGGCCACCGAACTGCACGGGTGCGCCCTGGAACAGGCGGAACTTGTACTTGCCGGATAGCTTGCCGAATGCGATCACCGAACCGGAGAAGGTGATTGCACCGATAGCTGCGCCAAGGAACAGTTCAAGGCGGTTACCCGCAGGGATTGCATCGCCCAGCTGCTTGACGATGCCCAGGGACTGCGGCTCGACCACCGCTGCGATGGCGATGAATACCGCCGCCAGGCCGATCATGCTGTGCATGAAGGCGACCAGTTCCGGCATCTTGGTCATTTCAACGCGCTTGGCCATGATCGAGCCGGCGGTGCCGCCGACCAACAGGCCGACAATGACGTAGCCGATGCCCGCGGTGGCGAGCTCAGCGCCCAGCTTGTAGATCAGGCCCACTGTGGTGAGGATCGCCAGGCCCATGCCGAGCATGCCGAACAGGTTGCCGCGTCGGGAGGTTGTCGGATGGGACAACCCTTTGAGGGCCTGGATGAAGCAGATGGACGCGATCAAGTAGAGCGTCGTGACAAGGTTCATGCTCATTACTTGGGCGCCTCTTCTTTTACGACTTTCGGGGCTTTTTTCTTGAACATCTCAAGCATCCTGCGGGTGACCAGGAAGCCACCGAACACATTCACTGCCGCCAGGGCCACGGCCAGGGTGCCCATGGTCTTGCCCAGCGGGGTCACGGTGAGCGCCGCAGCCAGCATGGCGCCGACAATCACGATCGCCGAGATGGCGTTGGTCACTGCCATCAAGGGGGTGTGCAGTGCAGGCGTAACGTTCCAGACCACGTGGTAACCGACATAAATCGCCAGCACGAAGATGATCAGGTTGTAGATACCGGGGGAGATAAGCTCTTCCATCGTCTGAATCCCTGCTTAGGCGTTTTTGCGGATGACTTGGCCGTCGCGGCACATCAGGCACGCGGCGACGATGTCGTCTTCGAGGTTGATCTCGAACTGGCCTTCCTTGTTGAAGACCAGCTTCAGGAAGTCCAGCAGGTTGCGTGCGTACAGTGCCGAAGCATCTGCCGCCACTGCGCCGGCCAGGTTGGTCGGGCCGCAAATGGTCACGCCATTCTCGACTACTACTTGGTCCGCCACGGTAAGCGGACAGTTGCCGCCCTGGGCTGCGGCGAGGTCGATGACCACCGAGCCGGGTTTCATCTGCGCCACGGTTTCCGCGCTCAGCAATGTCGGTGCCTTGCGGCCAGGGATAAGGGCCGTGGTGATGACGATGTCAGCCTGTTTGGCACGTTCGTGAACGGCCAGGGCCTGGCGCTGCATCCAGCTGGCAGGCATGGGCCGGGCGTAGCCGCCGACACCGACGGCGCACTCACGCTCTTCATCGGTTTCGTAGGGCACGTCGACAAACTTGGCGCCGAGGGATTCGATCTGCTCTTTAACGGCAGGACGCACATCAGACGCTTCGATCACTGCACCCAGGCGCTTTGCTGTGGCAATCGCCTGCAAACCCGCGACGCCGGCGCCGAGAATCAGCACCCGCGCCGCTTTCACGGTGCCCGCAGCGGTCATCAGCATCGGCATGAAGCGTGGATAGTGGTGAGCGGCCAGCAATACGGCTTTATAGCCGGCGATGTTGGCCTGGGAGGACAGCACGTCCAGGCTCTGGGCCCGAGAGGTGCGTGGCGCCGCTTCCAGGGCAACCGCGGTAACGCCGCACTCGGCCAGCTTGGCAATGGTTTCATTGCTGAACGGGTTGAGCATGCCCACCACAACGGTTCCGCTCTTGATCAAAGCGAGTTCGCTGTCGCTGGGAGCGACCACCTTGAGAATCAGCTCGGCACCAAACGCCTCATTGGCACTGCCAATAATCGCGCCTGCCGCTTCATAGGCACTGTCGACAACACTGGCATTGATGCCGGCGCCGCTTTGCACAGTGACCTTATGACCCTGGCCGATCAGCTTCTTGATGGTTTCCGGGGTTGCAGCAACCCGTGTTTCACCCGTCTGGGTTTCGAGAGGAACACCAATGTGCACGTCAAATCTCCTGCGTGATCTTATTGAGTAAACCCAGGCACTTCGGATGGTGCGAGCTGGGGCGGCCGATCAGCACGATCCCGCTAAATAAGGGCGGGGCGCGGCATTTTGCAGGCGAACTTTGCACCCTTCAAGGGATTATGATGCGTGACGGAAAATTAACTACAAGTCACCCCGTGACCGAATGTCGCAAGCATTCGGGCCAAGCCCTTGTTAATCGAGGCCTGCAGGGCGTTTTTGGAAGATTCTGGATTTTGCGCATGAGTCAGGTGAATGAGTAATCATCGCTAGGCAATACCGGCTCAAAGCCACGGTGGCACGAGCTTGTGGCACGATTGTGCTCCCTTCAAGTACAGTCTGCTTAAATGCGACAATTACTTATATCTGTAGTGCTTTGATTTACCTGACTACGAGGTCAGCTTATCGCTGTAAGTCGCTAGGACTCAAGGCTATAGCCCTGCGCTTGATTGACCAGCCAATCACGAAAAGCCCTCAAAGAGGCCGATTCGACCTTTCGCTCTGGAATCATGAGGTAATAGGCCTTGATGCTCGACAGCGCATTTGGGTTCGCAATCACCAGGCGTTTCTCCGCCAGCTCACGCTGAATCAGGAAAGGCGGAATCAGCGCGATGCCCATCTCGTGCATCGCTGCCTGGGCGAGCATGGAGAATAGCTCGTAGCGCGGCCCTGTCATGTCCCGCGGGATATTAAGGTGCTGCGAGTTGAACCATTGGCGCCAGGCATAGGGGCGGGTGGTCTGCTGCAGCAGTGGATACTCTGCAATTTGGGCGGGTGTCAGCGAATCCTGGTGTCCAAGCAGGTGCGGGCTGCAGACAGGCATCGGATTTTCCCCCATCAGCCTGTGGGATTCAGTACCCGACCAATCGGCGTCGCCAAAGTAGATAGCCGCATCGAAATCCGTGTCGGCAAACAGGAAGGGGCGGGTCCGGTTGGTCAGGTTGACGGTTACTTCCGGATGCTTGTGCTGGAAGTCTTTCAACCGAGGCAGCAGCCACTGTGTGCCAAATGTCGGCACCACAGCGAGTTCGATGACGTTGGCGCCTTGCTGACCCATCACCGACAAGGTATCGCGCTCAACCGCGTCCAGCTGGGTGGCCACTCGCCGGCTGTAGGAAAGCCCGGCTTCGGTCAGTTTCACTCCGCGACGAGAGCGTCGGAACAGTTCGACACTCAGGAACTCCTCGAGGCTGGCGATCTGTCGGCAAATGGCGCCCTGCGTCAGCGAAAGCTCCTGGGCTGCCTTGGTAAAGCTCTCGTGGCGCGCAGCCGCTTCAAAGCTGATCAGGGCGGTTGTACTGGGGATTTTTCTGCGCATGTACCTCAACCTCACTAATCCATCGCATGATTCGACTTTGGCGATGTTACGGAGTGAGAAATTAGCACAACAGTATGCAAAATCCTCGTTTGCCCTTGCGCTTGGGCAGGCCTAGGATCAATCCACGTTATTTGATGCCTTTCGAGAGGACTTGCTCATGGCCGGTAAAGCTAGCTTCAACTGGATCGATCCGCTGCTGCTGGATCAACAGCTCACTGAAGAAGAACGCATGATTCGCGATACCGCCGAGCAATTCGCTCAGCAGAAGCTGGCGCCGCGTGTTCTGGAAGCTTTCCGTCATGAAAAGACTGACCCGGCGATCTTCCGCGAGATGGGTGAGGTGGGCCTGTTGGGCGCAACCATCCCTGAACAATACGGCGGCAGTGGCCTGAACTACGTCAGCTATGGCCTGATCGCTCGTGAGGTTGAGCGCGTCGACTCCGGTTACCGTTCGATGATGAGCGTGCAGTCCTCGCTGGTGATGGTGCCTATCAATGAATTCGGTACCGAAGCGCAGAAACAGAAGTACCTGCCGAAATTGGCGTCGGGTGAGTGGATCGGTTGCTTCGGTCTGACCGAGCCTAACCACGGTTCCGACCCGGGAGCGATGATCACCCGTGCGCGCAAGGTCGAAGGCGGCTACAGCCTGACCGGCAGCAAGATGTGGATCACTAACAGCCCGATCGCCGACGTGTTCGTGGTTTGGGGCAAGGACGATGCCGGCGATATCCGCGGTTTTGTACTCGAGAAGGGCTGGAAAGGCCTGAGCGCACCGGCGATTCACGGCAAGGTAGGCCTGCGGGCATCGATCACCGGCGAAATCGTCATGGACAACGTGTTCGTTCCTGAAGAGAACATCTTCCCGGACGTGCGCGGCTTGAAAGGTCCGTTCACCTGCCTCAACTCCGCCCGCTACGGCATTTCCTGGGGCGCGCTGGGTGCGGCTGAGTTCTGCTGGCACACCGCTCGTCAATACACCCTGGATCGTCAGCAGTTCGGGCGTCCTTTGGCGGCCACTCAGTTGATTCAGAAAAAACTGGCCGACATGCAGACCGAGATCACCCTGGCATTGCAAGGCTGCCTGCGTCTGGGTCGTATGAAAGACGAAGGCACTGCAGCGGTCGAGATCACCTCGATGATGAAGCGCAACTCCTGCGGCAAGTCCCTGGATATCGCGCGCATGGCTCGCGACATGCTGGGCGGCAACGGTATCTCCGACGAATTCGGCGTTGCACGGCACCTGGTCAACCTGGAAGTGGTGAATACCTACGAAGGCACGCATGACGTTCACGCGCTGATCCTTGGTCGCGCCCAGACTGGCCTGCAGGCGTTCTACTAATAGGAGAACGGCCATGGGCGCGCTTTCGCATCTGCGGGTACTGGATTTATCACGCGTACTGGCCGGACCCTGGTCCGGGCAGATCCTCGCTGACCTTGGCGCTGAAGTGATCAAGGTCGAGCGCCCGGGCAATGGTGATGACACGCGCGCCTGGGGCCCGCCTTTCCTGAAGGATGCCTATGGCGAGAACACCAGCGAAGCGGCTTATTACCTGTCCGCCAATCGCAACAAGCAATCGGTGACCATCGACTTCACTCGCCCTGAAGGGCAGAAGCTGGTGCGCGACCTGGCGGCCAAGTCGGACATCCTGATCGAGAACTTCAAAGTCGGCGGCCTGGCTGCTTATGGTCTGGACTATGAGTCACTGAAGGCAATAAATCCCAATCTGATCTATTGCTCGATTACCGGATTCGGCCAGACCGGCCCCTATGCCAAGCGCGCTGGATACGATTTCATGATCCAGGGACTTGGTGGCTTGATGAGCCTCACCGGGCGGCCTGAGGGTGATGAGGGCGCGGGGCCGGTGAAGGTTGGCGTCGCCCTGACGGACATATTGACCGGGCTGTATTCGACCGTCGCGATTCTGGCAGCGCTGGCGCACCGGGATCACAGTGGCGGCGGCCAGCACATTGATATGGCGTTGCTGGATGTCCAGGTGGCCTGTCTGGCTAACCAGGCGATGAACTACTTGACGACCGGTAATGCACCCAAGCGCTTGGGCAATGCCCATCCAAACATAGTGCCTTATCAGGATTTCCCTACGGCGGATGGTGATTTCATCCTTACCGTGGGTAACGATGGGCAGTTCCGCAAGTTTGCCGAGGTGGCGGGTCAGCCACAGTGGGCTGACGATCCGCGGTTCGCTACCAACAAGTTGCGGGTGGCCAATCGTGCCGAACTGATTCCTCTCATTCGCCAGGCGACCGTATTCAAGACAACCGCCGAGTGGGTGTTGCAGCTCGAGCAGGCGGGCGTGCCCTGCGGGCCGATCAACGACCTGGCGCAAATGTTTGCCGATCCCCAGGTGAAGGCGCGAGGGCTGGCGATTGAACTGCCCCATGCGCTCGCTGGCATGGTGCCGCAAGTGGCGAGTCCGATTCGCCTGTCCGAAACACCGGTGGAATACCGTAATGCGCCGCCTTTGTTGGGAGAGCACACGCTGGAGGTGCTGCAGCGGGTGTTGGGTCTGGATGCTGGTGCGGTGGCCGCCTTCAAGGAAGCCGGGGTGCTTTAAGCTGTTCCTTCTATATAGAGGTGTACTTATATAGAAGGAAAGGCGCGTTTTCGGCCCTTTCCTAACTAATTGATGGAAAAGCAGAATTTACGCTTGACGGCAGATCTCAGGTGTCTATAATTCGCCCCACTTCCGGCGCAGTCGAAACGGAAAACTCCTTGGTAAACAATGAGTTACGCAGTTTTGACGGTCAGCTGCTTCAGGTCATCGAAGCGCAA
>NZ_JADEVO010000049.1 GCF_017114825.1 Pseudomonas gregormendelii
CGACTTGGTCGACAACCGACAATTTAAAAGTCAGCGTGTAATCTCTCTGGCTACGTTTTTCGCCCGTGTTCATTGCACCTTCCTGATAAGAAGCCAGAAGGTGTAAACCTTATTCAGGACGAGACAGCACAAACAAAAAGGCCCCCAGGTTCTCACCCAGGGGCCTTTTGCATTACAGCCAAAGCCTTACGCCGCTTTCGCTTCCGGCTGGCTCAGCGAGCGGTTCAGCGCGCTGAACAGGGCCTTGAAGCTGGCGGTGGTGATGTTCTCGTCGATACCCACACCGTGCACAGCACGCTCACCATTGACTCGCAGTTCGATGTAGGCCGCTGCCTTGGCATGGGTGCCCGCGCCGATCGCGTGTTCGTTGTAGTCCATGATTTCCACCGGAATCGGCAAGCCGGCCACCAGGGCTTCCAGGGCGCCGTTGCCCTTGCCGTTCCAGCGCAGGTTGTTTTCACCCTGGCCTTTGCTCGACACTTCGACTTCCACCGAGCTGTTGCCGTTCTCTTCCTGCAGGCGATGGCTGACCAGCGCATAAGGGGTGTTGGCTTGCAGGTATTCACGCTGCAGCAAGGCGTAGATCTGTGGTGCGGTCATCTCCAGGCCAACGCGGTCGGTTTCGGCCTGGACAACCTGGCTGAACTCGATCTGCATGCGACGCGGCAAGCTGATGTCGTATTCCTGTTCCAGCAGGTAGGCGATACCGCCTTTGCCCGACTGGCTGTTGACGCGGATCACCGCCTCATAGCTGCGACCAATGTCGGCCGGATCGATCGGCAAGTACGGTACTTCCCACAAGGTACCTTGTTTCTGCTGGGCAAAGCCCTTGCGGATAGCGTCCTGGTGCGAGCCGGAGAACGCGGTGTGGACCAGATCGCCGACGTACGGGTGACGCGGGTGCACCTGGATCTGGTTGCATTCCTCGACGACCTTGCGCACGCCGTCGATGTCCGAGAAGTCGAGCTCAGGGTGTATGCCCTGGGTGTAGAGGTTCAGTGCCACGGTCACGAGGTCGACGTTACCGGTGCGCTCGCCATTGCCGAACAGGCAGCCTTCGACGCGATCCGCGCCGGCCATCAGGCCCAGTTCGGTAGCGGCAACGCCGGTGCCGCGGTCGTTGTGGGTGTGCAGGCTGATGATCACGCTGTCACGACGGTTGATGTGACGGCCGAACCATTCGATCTGGTCGGCATAGATGTTCGGGGTGGCGCATTCGACGGTGGCCGGCAAGTTGAGGATCATCTTGTGCTCGGGCGTCGGGTTCCAGACCTCGATCACGGCGTCACAGACTTCCTTGGCGAATTCCAGCTCAGTGGCGCTGAAGGTTTCCGGCGAGTATTCGAAGGTCCATTCGGTGTCCGGCTGCTGGGCGGCGTATTTAACGAACAGCTTGGCCGCGCTGACGGCGATTTCCTTGATGCCGTCCTTGTCCTGGTTGAACACGATGCGACGGAAAGACGGCGAAGTCGCGTTGTACAGGTGAACGATGGCTTTTTTCGCCCCGCGCAAAGATTCGAAGGTGCGCTCGATCAGGTCTTCACGGCCCTGGGTCAACACCTGGATGGTGGTGTCGTCCGGGATGTGGTTGCCTTCGATCAAGGTGCGCACGAAGTCGAAGTCGGTTTGCGAAGCGGCCGGGAAGGAGGCTTCGATTTCTTTCACGCCGACCTGCACCAGGGTTTTCCAGAAGCGCAGCTTTTTAACCGCGTCCATAGGCTCGATCAGCGACTGGTTACCGTCGCGCAGGTCCGAGCTGCACCAGATCGGCGCCGCGGTGATGGTCTTCGACGGCCAGGTGCGGTCCGGGATGTCGATGGTCGGAAACGCGCGGTACTTCGAAGACGGGTCTTTGAGCATGCTCATCGGGAAATCCTTGTTGTAGGGGCCGAAAAAAGGCGGCCTGCCGGTGGATCAAAAGTTCTGGGGATGAAGCGTAGGACGAGGCACCGCGGTTCAGCCCGGCAGTCGTGCACTGACAAGGCACAGACTGCGGTGCTGGCGAAGCTGAATGAGGGTGTGAGAGGTTTTCATGCCTTCAACCCTAACCGCGAAGGTGAAGGTTGGCAAGCGGTCGAAAAAAATTGAGAGAAATACTCTTGGGCAAGCCTCTAGCGAGATTTAATTGCTTGGATCAGCCCTGATTGTCCTAATGATTGCTGGCGGTTTAAACACCGCGCAATCGAACTGGCGTGCTTTGCAGTCTCCAGGTCCGGGTTGCAATGGGCCGTTACGGACGAATCTCGATCATCGTTCCATCCGGCACCAGGCCCCACACTTCTCGCATGTCCATATTGCGCATGGCGATGCAGCCGTCGGTCCAGTCCAGGGTATGAAACAGGTTCTCCGGGTAGTCGTAGGAATCGGGCGTGCCGTGGATCATGATCATGCCCCCCGGTGGTACGCCTTCGCGCAGCGAGCGCGCAGAGTCGGCCGCATTCGGGTAGGAGATGTGCATGGCCAGGTTAAAGCGGTCGCTGACCTTGCGCCAGTCCACCCAGTAGAAGCCTTCCGGGGTGCGCTTGTCGCCTTCCATCAGCTTGGCGCCCTTCGGTTGCTTGCCCAGGGAAATGCGGTAGGTTCGCAGCGCCTGGCCGTCGGCAATCAATTGCAATTGATGAGCGGATTTAAGCACCAACACTTTTTCGATCGGTTTGCCATCCAGGGTCACCACGGTGGAAGCCTGGGACACGGCAATGAACGACAGGCAGAACAGGGCAAGCAACCAGCGCATTAAAACGATATCCCTAAGAGGTGTTGCGACTATCTAATTGTAGGTGTTGCCTCAGGCTTGAGCCGCAGGCGGACGATCTTTTGCTTTTGCAAAAAATTTTACATTCCGAATCAAACAATAACCGGCTGGGCCAACGGCGGAATCGATTCCGACCGCACGGGGTAGACCTCCGACCGCCGGTCAGCGAAGAAGTATTCTAAAGTACGCCCCACCGTGCGGAAAGCCAGGTCGGACCAAGGGATGTCCGCTTCTTCAAAAAGCTGGACTTCGAGGCTTTCTATGCCTGCTGCGAAATCCAGGTCCACCAGTTCGGCGCGGTAGAACACATGCACCTGGCTGATGTGCGGCACGTCGATCAGTGTATAGATGCAGAGGTCGCGGACCCTGGCACAGGCTTCTTCGGCGGTTTCGCGAATGGCGGCCTGTTCGATGGTCTCGCCGTTCTCCATGAACCCGGCGGGCAGGGTCCAGTAGCCCAGTCGCGGCTCGATGGCCCGTCGGCACAACAATACCTTCCAGCCCCAGGTGGCCACGCAGCCGGCGACGATGTTGGGGTTCTGGTAGTGGATGGTGTGACAGCTGTCACAGACAAACCGCAGGCGCGAATCGCCCTCGGGAATGCGTTGTGTCACCGGGTTGCCGCACTGGCTGCAAAATTTCATGCTTGGGTTCCTGAATGCTGTGCCTATCTTGGCGTGCGGCGGTGTCGGTCGGCAAGTTGTCGTTTCGCGACAGACGGCCGTTCGGGGCTTGGGCGGTCGGTGTGATTGGTGCATGATGCAGGGTAAGGCACAGATCGAGATCACTCATGCTGGACGAGCTACTGCATCGGGTAAGCAACCACACGCCGCGAACCCTGGAAACCGACAAACGTTTTCCCGAGGCCGCCGTATTGGTGCCCATCACCCGCAGTGACGAACCGGAACTGGTTCTGACCCTGCGCGCCAGCGGGCTCTCGACCCATGGCGGCGAAGTGGCGTTTCCCGGAGGCCGCCGCGACCCTGAAGACCCGGACCTGATTTTCACCGCCCTGCGCGAAGCCGATGAAGAGATTGGCCTGCCGCCCGGGCTGGTCGAGGTGATCGGGCCTCTGAGCCCGCTGATCTCGCTGCATGGCATCAAGGTCACGCCTTATGTCGGGGTGATACCGGATTTTGTCGAGTATCGGGCCAACGATGCCGAGATCGCGGCAGTGTTCAGTGTACCGCTGGAGTTTTTTCGCGAGGATCCGCGCGAACACACCCACCGCATCGATTATCAGGGCCGCAGCTGGTATGTGCCGAGCTATCGTTACGGCGAGTACAAGATCTGGGGCCTGACGGCGATCATGATCGTCGAGTTGATCAACCTGCTGTATGACGCGAAAATCAGCCTGCACCAGCCGCCCAAAAGCTTTATCAATACCTGAAGCCATCATTCGTATGGCAATACCCGAGCCGGCCTGGCCCTGAGGACAACAAGATGAAATACCGCCTGGGCGACGCCCGAGTCGAAACCCACCCGCAGAGCTGGGTAGCCCCCAACGCCGTGCTGGTGGGCAAAGTCAAACTGGAAGAGGGCGCCAACGTCTGGTTCAACGCGGTGCTGCGTGGCGACAATGAATTGATCCTGATCGGCAAGAACAGCAACGTCCAGGACGGTACGGTGATGCACACCGACATGGGCTACCCGTTGACCATCGGTACCGGCGTGACTATTGGCCACAATGCCATGCTGCATGGCTGCACGGTCGGGGATTACAGTTTGATCGGCATTAATGCGGTGATTCTCAACGGCGCGAAAATCGGTAAAAACTGCATCATCGGTGCCAATTCGCTGATCGGCGAGGGCAAGGAAATTCCCGATGGCTCCCTGGTGATGGGCTCGCCGGGAAAAGTGGTGCGCGAGTTGACCGAACAGCAAAAGAAAATGCTCGAGGCCAGCGCTGCGCACTACGTGCACAACGCCCAGCGCTATGCCCGCGACCTGGCTGAGCAGGAAGAATGACCACTGCAGAACCACCGGTTCGCTCACCGTGCGTGAATGTCTGTGCGCTGGATGACGATGACCTCTGCACCGGTTGCCAGCGCACGGTCGAGGAGATCACGCGCTGGAGCCGGATGGATAATGACGAGCGGCGCAAGGTTTTGGGGCTTTGCCATGAAAGGGCGAAGTCCAGCGGGCTGGTGTGGATGCTTGGCAAGTAACTCCGGACATTCATCGCGCCCTTTGTAGGAGCGAGCTTGCTCGCGAAAACCTGAGGGCGCTGCGGGGTACCTGATTTTACGCGTAATCGTTAACGTCCTTCGCGAGCAAGCTCGCTCCTACAGGTGTCTTTTCGTCCCATGCTTTTTTTGATCGCCTACATCAGCAGCGTCGTGCTGATCAATTACGCCTTTTCCACCGCCCCGCACCTGGACATCATCTGGTCGGCCTGGGGTGGCCTGGTATTCGTGCTGCGCGACATGGTGCAAACGCGCTTTGGGCACGGCGCAATCATCGCCATGCTGGCCGCGCTGGTGTTGTCCTATGTCACCTCCGATCCATCCATCGCTCTCGCCAGTGCCACGGCGTTCGCGGTCTCCGAGTGCATTGACTGGCTGGTGTTCAGCATCACCAGGCGCCCGCTGCACGATCGCCTGTGGATAAGTTCGGCGCTGAGCATCCCCCTTGATACGTTCATCTTCTTTGGCATGATCGACGCGTTCACCCCAGCCGTGATCCTCACCGCTATGGCCTCGAAGTTCGCGGGCGTGACGGCCGTCTGGTTGATCATGGCCTGGCGCCTGCGCAAACAGGCTGTCGCCAGCTGAAGCCAAAACCGCAGGTTCATGTAAAATGCCGCGCTTTCTCCCCATGGGAAGCGCGCCAGGCGCTGCCTCCCTCGATGATCCGCTTCTTTGAGGACTTGAGATGACCCGTATCGGAACTCCATTGTCGCCGACCGCGACCCGCGTATTGCTGTGTGGCTGTGGCGAGTTGGGCAAGGAAGTGGTGATCGAGCTGCAACGCCTGGGCGTTGAAGTGATCGCCGTGGACCGTTATGCCAACGCACCGGCCATGCAAGTGGCGCATCGCAGCCACGTGATCAACATGCTCGACGGTGCCGCCCTGCGTGCGGTCATCGAAGCAGAAAAACCGCACTTCATCGTGCCGGAAATCGAAGCCATCGCGACTGCCACCCTGGTCGAACTGGAAGCCGAAGGTTTCACCGTGATCCCTACCGCGCGTGCCGCGCAGCTGACCATGAACCGCGAAGGCATTCGCCGCCTGGCAGCTGAAGAGCTGGACCTGCCCACTTCGCCGTACCACTTCGCCGACACTTTCGAGGATTACAGCAAGGCGGTCGAAGACCTCGGCTTCCCGTGTGTGGTCAAGCCAGTGATGAGCTCGTCAGGCAAGGGCCAAAGCCTGCTGCGCAGCGTCGATGACGTGAAGACCGCGTGGGACTACGCGCAAGAAGGCGGCCGTGCCGGCAAGGGGCGAGTGATCGTCGAGGGCTTCATCGATTTCGACTACGAAATCACCTTGCTCACCGTGCGCCACATCGGCGGCACCACGTTCTGTGCTCCGGTGGGGCATCGCCAGGAGAAGGGCGATTACCAGGAGTCCTGGCAGCCACAGGTCATGAGCCCGATCGCGTTGGCGGAGTCCGAGCGTGTCGCCAAAGCCGTGACCGAAGCCTTGGGTGGCCGCGGCCTGTTTGGCGTCGAGTTGTTCATCAAGGGCGACCAGGTGTGGTTCAGCGAAGTGTCGCCGCGTCCACACGACACGGGCCTTGTGACTCTGATTTCGCAGGACCTGTCGCAGTTCGCGCTGCACGCCCGGGCCATTCTTGGCCTGCCGATCCCGTTGATCCGTCAGTTCGGGCCTTCGGCTTCGGCGGTGATCCTGGTGGAAGGGCAGTCGACCCAGACGGCGTTCGCCAATCTTGGCGCTGCGCTGAGCGAGCCGGATACGGCGTTGCGGTTGTTCGGCAAGCCTGAGGTCAACGGCCAGCGCCGCATGGGCGTGGCGCTGGCGCGGGATGAGTCGATTGAAGCGGCTCGGGCGAAGGCTACCCGTGCTTCCCAGGCCGTCGTAGTAGACCTCTAAACCGAGGCGCGGCATTCGCGGGCAAGCCCGCTCCTACATGGGATTGGGGTCGTACACACAATTTGTGGACAACCCGAAATCCTGTGGGAGCGAGCTTGCTCGCGATGGCGGTCTATCAGGCCACCCGATTCAAATCGTTATCGCGCGTTTCCTTCAAGCACAGCACCGCAATCAGGCTTAACACCGCCGCCCCCGACACATACCCCCCGACATAACTCAGCCCGCCCATCGCCACCAGCTTCTGCGCGAAGAACGGCGCTGCCGAGGCTCCTACGATGCCGCCCAGGTTGTAGGCCGCCGACGCGCCGGTGTAGCGCACATGGGTCGGAAACAGCTCGGGCAACAGCGCCCCCATCGGCGCAAACGTCACGCCCATCAGAAACAGCTCGATGCACAGGAACAGCGCAACGCCCCAGGTCGAACCCTGGGTCAGCAGCGGTTCCATCAGAAACCCCGACAAAATCGCCAGCACGCCGCCGACAATCAACACCGGTCTACGCCCGTAGCGGTCGCTGGCCAAGGCAGAGAGCGGCGTCGCGGCTGCCATGAACAGTACGGCGAAGCACAGCAGGGCCAGGAAGGTTTCGCGGGTGTAGCCCAGTGTCGATACGCCATAGCTCAGCGAAAACACGGTCGAGATGTAGAACAGCGCGTAGCAGACCACCATCGAACCGGCACCCAGCAACATCGGCGCCCAGTACTGGCTGAACAGCTCCACCAGGGGGATTTTCACCCGTTCCTGGCGCGCCATGGCATTGGCAAACACCGGGGTTTCGTGGAGTTTGAGGCGTACATACAGGCCCACCATGACCAGTGCCGCACTCAGCAGGAAGGGAATCCGCCAGCCCCACGAGCGGAACTGCTCGTCGCTCAGGGTCATCGCCAGGGTCAGGAACAGGCCGTTGGCAGCAAGAAAGCCGATCGAAGGCCCCAGTTGGGGAAACATGCCGAACCAGGCTCGTTTGCCTTTGGGCGCATTTTCCGTCGCCAGCAGTGCTGCGCCGCCCCATTCGCCGCCAAGCCCCAGGCCCTGGCCGAAGCGCAGGACGCAGAGCAGGATGGGCGCCCAGGCGCCGATGCTGGCGTAGCCCGGGAGTACGCCGATCAGCGTGGTGCACACGCCCATCAGCAATAGCGAGGCCACCAGGGTCGATTTGCGCCCGATGCGGTCGCCGAAATGGCCGAACAGCGCTGAACCCAGGGGCCTCGCCAGGAAGGCGATGCCGAAGGTCAGGAAGGCCGACAGCATTTGCGCAGTGCCGGAGGTCTGGGGGAAAAATACCGGACCGATCACCAGCGCCGCAGCGGTGGCATAGACATAGAAGTCGTAGAACTCGATGGCGGTGCCGATAAAGCTCGCCGTGGCCACCCGGGTGGCGGAGTTGGTGGGTTGTGCTGGCGTGGTTTCGCTGTAAGTCGTGCTGGTTGTCATGCGTTTATCCCTGACAGTCATGTGCCCCAGTGGAGCGAATTATTATGGTTGAACACCCAGGGATGTGGGTTTAACGCGGAGTGCGGGTAGCACTGGGGTGGGGCGGCGCTTGGGTAAGCGGCTCGATTATAGGAAGGTGGCTAACGATTCAACAAGAGGCAAAAAGATCGTCCGATCGCGGCCCGAGCCTTCGGACGATCTTTTTGGTTATCTAGCGCACGGGCACGACCGCAGGCACCGAGCTGGTGTGCCAGACCAGCACCTGGGTCACGCGGTTATCCTCGGTCTCGAGAATCTCCAGCCGATAACGGCCGATCTTCAGGCATACCGAGCTCTCCGGAATGGTCTCCAGGGCTTCGGTTACCAAGCCGTTGAGCGTCTTCGGCCCGTCGCTGGGCAGGTGCCAGCCCAGGCTCTTGTTCAGCTCACGAATCGACGCGGCGCCTTCGATCATCAGTCGGCCATCAGGCTGTGGATGAACGTGGGGGTTGTCCAGGCTGTGCTGGCTTTCAAACTCGCCAACGATTTCTTCGAGGATGTCTTCCAGGGTGACGATGCCGAGCACTTCGCCGTATTCGTCCACCACCATGCCCAAGCGTCGCTGTTGCTTGTGGAAGTTCAGCAGTTGCAGCTGCAGCGGCGTGCTCTCCGGCACGAAATAGGGCTCGTGACAGGCCGCCAGCAGCGCTTCGATCGTCAGGCTGGCATCGGCCAGCAGATGGCGGATCTGCCGGGTATTGAGCACCGCTTCAACCTGGTTGATATCGCTGTGGAACACCGGCAGGCGTGTGCGCCGGTTGTTGCGCAGCTGCTCGATGATCTCCTGGAGATCGTCGTCGAGGTTGATCCCGTCGACATCGCTGCGTGGCACCAGGATGTCGTTGACCGTGATGTTATCCAGCGCATGGATGCCCGCCAGCACGTGCGGGCGGCAGGATGCGTGTTCCTGGTCTTCGTGCCGATCCGAGGTGGCTTCGTCTTCGCTCTGCTGAACCACTTTGATTTTGCGGGCGAACGGGCGCATCAGCAATTGGCTGAGGCCATTGAGCAGCCAGGCGACTGGGTAGACGATTTTCAACGGCGCGCCGAGCAAGGTGTTGCCCAGGCTCAGGACGGCATCTGGATAACGCACGGCGAGGGTGCGCGGCAGGTATTCGGCGAACACCAGCAGGATCGCGCCCGCGCCGAGGCACGCTGCCCAAGGGCCATTCTCGGCCCAGGTGAAGATCGCCAGCAGGGTGCTGATCACCATCACCAGCGCGCGGCACAGGGTATTACAAAGGATCAGGCTGTTGAGTGCGAAGCTCAGCCTTGCCACGGGCTTGTCGCTCGAGCGCGAAGCGGTGCGCTGGGCCAGCAGGTGCTGCTGCGCGACTTCAATGGCGGTGAACAGCCCCGACCACAAAATCAGCAGGGCGATCACTGCGAGCATCGGCCCTATGGGCAAGTCGTCCATTATTGCCGCCCGTCAGATGTGCAGAATGTATTCACGAACCAGCTTGCTGCCGAAGTAGGCCAGCATCAGCAGGCAGAAGCCGGCCAGGGTCCAGCGGATGGCCTTGTGTCCGCGCCAGCCGAGGCGATTGCGGCCCCACAGCAGCACGCTGAACACGATCCAGGCCAGGCAGGCCAGCAGGGTCTTGTGCACCAGGTGCTGGGCAAACAGGTTCTCGACGAACAGCCAGCCGGAAATCAGCGACAGCGACAGCAGCGTCCAGCCGGCCCAGAGGAAGCCGAACAGCAGGCTTTCCATGGTTTGCAGCGGCGGGAAGTTCTTGATCAGGCCGGAGGGGTGCTTGTGCTTGAGCTGATGGTCCTGGACCAGCAGCAGCAACGCCTGGAACACCGCGATGGTGAACATTCCGTACGCCAGGATCGACAACAGGATATGCGCCAGGATACCCGGCGCTTCGTCGATGATCTGCACGGTGCCGGCGGGGGCGAATTGCGCGAGCAGCACCGTGGCGGCGCCCAGCGGGAACAGCAGGATCAGCAGGTTCTCCACCGGGATGCGCGAGCAGGCCAGCAGGGTCAGGGCAATGACCGCTGCAGCAATCAGGCTGGCGGCGCTGAAGAAATCCAGGCCCAGGCCGATCGGCGTCAACAGGTGGGTCAGCAGGCTGGCGCTGTGGGCCAGTACGGCCAGAACACCGAGCGTGACCAGCAGGCGTTTGTTCGCCTTGGCGCCGGACGCCAGGCGAGTGCCCTGATAGATGGTCGCAGCGGCATAGAGGCAGGCGGCGGCGAGGGTAGTTAGCAAGCTGGGTGACAAGGGGAGCATAAATCCTGTTAGGCAAGCCCGAAAGGCGCTGAGTTTGGCATAGAACCCTCATCACACGAAAGTGCGAGGTGTCCGCCAGACGCAGTCTTCGCTATAATCCGCGACCTGCCCACGCCGCAGGCTCGCCGAGCACATGTTTATTCCGGTCTGGGCCGCCATTATCCCGGTCTACACAGGGCCTGAAAGGATCGCGCAATGTTTGAAAACTTAACCGACCGTCTCTCGCAGACGCTGCGCCATGTTACCGGCAAGGCCAAGCTGACCGAAGACAACATCAAGGACACCCTGCGTGAAGTGCGCATGGCGCTGCTCGAGGCCGACGTGGCCTTGCCGGTGGTCAAGGACTTCGTCAATTCGGTCAAGGAACGTGCCGTCGGCACCGAGGTGTCACGCAGCCTGACCCCGGGCCAGGCGTTCGTGAAGATCGTCCAGGCCGAACTCGAAAGCCTGATGGGCGCGGCCAACGAAGACTTGAACCTGAGCGCCGTGCCGCCTGCTGTTGTGTTGATGGCCGGTTTGCAGGGTGCGGGTAAAACCACTACCGCCGGTAAACTTGCGCGCTTCCTTAAAGAGCGCAAGAAGAAGTCGGTGATGGTCGTGTCTGCGGACGTTTACCGTCCGGCAGCGATCAAGCAGCTGGAAATGCTTGCCGGCGAAGTGGGCGTGACCTTCTTCCCGTCCGACCTGAGCCAGAAGCCGGTCGAGATCGCGCAAGCCGCTATTAAAGAAGCAAAGCTCAAGTTCATTGATGTGGTCATTGTCGATACCGCCGGTCGCCTGCACATCGACGAAGAGATGATGGGCGAGATCAAGGCGCTGCACGCCGCGATCAATCCGGTTGAAACCCTGTTCGTGGTCGATGCCATGACCGGCCAGGACGCCGCCAATACGGCCAAGGCCTTCGGCGACGCATTGCCGCTGACCGGCGTTATCCTGACCAAGGTTGACGGCGACGCCCGTGGCGGTGCCGCACTGTCGGTCCGCGCCATCACCGGCAAGCCGATCAAGTTCATCGGTATGGGCGAGAAGAGCGAAGCGCTCGAGCCGTTCCACCCCGAGCGTATTGCTTCACGCATCCTTGGCATGGGCGACGTGCTCAGCCTGATCGAGCAGGCCGAACAGACCCTCGACAAGGACAAGGCCGACAAGCTGGCCAAGAAGCTGAAGAAGGGCAAGGGCTTCGATCTCGAAGACTTCCGCGATCAGTTGCAACAGATGAAGAACATGGGCGGCCTCGGCGGCCTCATGGACAAGCTGCCGAACATCGGCGGTGTGAACCTGGCGCAGATGGGCAATGCCCAGGGCGCGGCAGAGAAGCAATTCAAGCAGATGGAAGCCATCATCAATTCCATGACCCCGGCCGAGCGCCGCGACCCTGAGCTGATCAGCGGTTCGCGCAAGCGCCGGATCGCCATGGGTTCCGGCACCCAGGTGCAGGACATCGGTCGCTTGATCAAGCAGCACAAGCAGATGCAGAAGATGATGAAGAAATTCTCCGCCAAGGGCGGAATGGCCAAAATGATGCGCGGCATGGGCGGTATGTTGCCCGGCGGCGGCATGCCCAAGATGTAAAGAATCTGCGCAAGGGCTTGCCCTTGCGCTGCCCACAGCGATGTGGGATCAACAGCAAACCCGCACTTGGCGGGAGCTGACTGGCCGTTTTAAACGACGGCTCTATAGCAAATCTGCATGGCGTCCGATAGGCCGCCGGAAAAAGACATTTGCAAAAGTCCGGATATTCCTTAGAATATGCGGCCTTTCGGGCACCTATGCCCGCTGTGCCTTTAGATTTGCAGCACCGACTACAGGAACGATGTTCACATGCTAACAATCCGTCTTGCCCTTGGCGGCTCCAAAAAGCGCCCGTTTTACCACTTGACCGTAACCGACAGCCGCAACCCGCGCGACGGTTCGCACAAGGAACAGGTTGGTTTCTTCAACCCTGTTGCTCGTGGTCAAGAAGTCCGTCTGTCCGTGAACCAAGAGCGCGTAGCCTACTGGCTGAGCGTTGGTGCACAGCCTTCTGAGCGTGTTGCTCAGTTGCTGAAGGACTCGGCTAAGGCTGCGGCCTGAGCAATATGAACGCGACGCCTGCTGTTGCTGATGATTTGATCGTTATCGGCAAGATCTACTCTGTTCATGGCGTTCGCGGCGAAGTGAAGGTGTATTCCTTTACTGATCCGACTGAAAACCTGTTGCAGTACAAAACCTGGACGCTCAAGCGCGAAGGCAATGTGAAACAGGTTGAGCTGGTCAGTGGACGCGGGAACGACAAGTTCCTGGTCGCAAAGCTCAAAGGTCTTGATGACCGTGAAGAAGCTCGTCTTCTGGCCGGTTATGAGATCTGTGTGCCGCGCAACCTGTTCCCTGAATTGACCGACGGCGAGTACTACTGGTACCAGCTCGAAGGTCTGAAGGTTATTGATCAACTGGGGCAATTGCTCGGGAAGATCGATCATCTTCTGGAAACCGGCGCCAATGATGTAATGGTGGTCAAGCCTTGCGCTGGCAGCCTGGACGATCGCGAACGCCTGTTGCCCTATACGGAGCAATGCGTGTTGGCCGTTGACCTTGCCGCAGGCGAGATGAAGGTGGAATGGGATGCGGACTTCTAAGCGTGGCTAACTTGCGCGTAGAAGTGATCAGTTTGTTTCCCGAGATGTTCTCCGCCATCAGCGAGTACGGCATCACCAGTCGTGCGGTGAAACAGGGGCTGTTGCAGCTCACCTGTTGGAATCCGCGAGACTACACGACGGATCGACATCACACTGTGGACGATCGCCCATTTGGCGGTGGCCCGGGCATGGTGATGAAGATCAAGCCCCTGGAAGATGCTCTGGTTCAGGCCAAGGCAGCAGCCGGGGAGGCGGCGAAGGTGATTTACCTGTCCCCCCAAGGCCGTCAACTGACACAGTCGGCGGTACGCGAGTTGGCGAATTTGGATGCATTGATCCTGATTGCCGGCCGCTATGAAGGCATTGACGAGCGTTTTATAGAGGCTCATGTCGATGAAGAGTGGTCGATTGGCGACTATGTACTGTCTGGCGGCGAGCTGCCGGCGATGGTCCTGATCGATGCGGTTACACGACTGCTGCCTGGAGCTTTAGGGCATGCGGACTCCGCCGAGGAAGATTCCTTTACGGATGGTTTGCTGGATTGCCCGCACTACACCCGACCTGAGGTGTATGCGGATCAGCGTGTTCCCGACGTGTTGCTAAGTGGCAATCACGCGCATATCCGGCGTTGGCGTTTACAGCAGTCCCTTGGTAGGACCTTTGAACGACGCGCCGATCTTCTGGAAAGCCGCTCGCTTTCTGGAGAAGAGAAGAAGCTGCTCGAGGAATACATCCGCGAGCGGGACGATAGTTAACAACGTATCGATGGTAAGTCCGTTGATTTACCTTAGGAGCACAGCATGACTAACAAAATCATCCTTGCACTCGAAGCAGAGCAGATGACCAAAGAGATCCCTACCTTTGCCCCGGGCGACACCATTGTCGTTCAGGTGAAAGTGAAGGAAGGCGACCGTTCGCGTCTGCAAGCGTTCGAAGGTGTTGTAATCGCCAAGCGTAACCGCGGCGTAAACAGTGCTTTCACCGTTCGTAAAATCTCCAACGGTGTTGGCGTAGAGCGTACTTTCCAGACCTACAGCCCGCAAATCGACAGCATGGCCGTTAAACGTCGCGGTGACGTACGTAAAGCCAAGCTGTACTACCTGCGTGACCTGTCCGGTAAAGCAGCTCGCATCAAGGAAAAACTGGCTTAAGTCCAGCTTCCGATGCAAAAAAAGCAGCCTGCGGGCTGCTTTTTTGTTGCCTGCGATTTACGGGTGGGAGCGTGCGATGCGGCCATCCGACTTGCACGCGAATCGATCGACCAGGCAGCGCGTTGACATCAGGTTCTATAAACCCCCAGCAGTCTATGAAAGACTTACCGACAGTTTATCTGTCACCTGAGCCTTTATGCCCGCCATCGAACATCCATTGATAGACCAATTTCTCGACGCGTTGTGGCTGGAGAAAGGGCTGTCGGACAACACGCGCGATGCGTATCGCAGTGACCTGGCCTTGTTCAACGGCTGGCTGCAGGAGAAGGGCCTGGAGTTGATCAACGCCGGCCGCGAGTTGATCCTCGATCACCTGGCCTGGCGCCTGGAGCAGAACTACAAGCCACGGTCCACGGCGCGGTTCCTCTCGGGAGTGCGTGGCTTTTATCGCTATTTGCTGCGGGAAAAGTTGATCGCTGTCGACCCGACCTTGCGTATCGACATGCCGCAACTCGGCAGGCCATTGCCCAAATCCTTGTCAGAGGCCGATGTCGAGGCGCTGTTGAAAGCGCCGGACCTGAGCGAGGCCATCGGCCAGCGCGACCGCGCCATGCTCGAGGTGCTGTATGCCTGTGGCTTGCGGGTAACGGAGCTGATCAGCCTGACCCTGGAGCAGGTCAACCTGCGCCAGGGCGTGCTGCGGGTGATGGGCAAGGGCAGCAAGGAGCGGCTGGTGCCGATGGGGGAGGAGGCGATTGTCTGGATCGAGCGCTACATGCGCGACGCTCGAAGCGAGTTGCTCGGCGGGCGTCCCAGTGATGTGCTGTTTCCCAGCCTGCGCGGTGAGCAGATGACCCGCCAGACGTTCTGGCATCGCATCAAGCACCAGGCGAAGGTGGCCGGTATCGGCAAGTCGCTGTCGCCGCACACCCTGCGCCACGCGTTTGCTACGCACCTGCTCAACCACGGCGCTGACCTGCGGGTGGTGCAGATGTTGCTCGGCCACAGCGACCTGTCGACTACCCAGATCTACACCCACGTCGCCCGTGCCCGCCTGCAGGACCTGCACGCCAAACACCATCCCAGAGGTTGACGCAAATCCTGTAGGAGCGAGCTTGCTCGCGATGGTCTCAATAGCACCGCGTTGAACCAGAGAGCGTGCGTTATCGTTAACGACCATCGCGAGCAAGCTCGCTCCTACAGGGCCCGGCAATGTCTTGCGTCAGGCGCATTCGGCCCCACGAGCCTTATGTGGTAGGCTTTGCCGGTTTGCACGGTGGGCGGTTGTGACCCGGTGCCTTGGCACGGGCGTTCTGATCGTCCCATTTGTCCGCCTTCAGGAGTTCTCATGCGTCTGACCCAGATTTTCGCCGCCGCAGCCATTGCGTTGGTCAGCACCTTTGCCGTCGCCGATGACGCGGCCGATAAAGCCATTCGTAAAAGCCTGGAGAACCTCCAGCTTGAGGTTCCGGTAGAAAGCATCTCCGCCAGCCCCCTGGCAGGCCTGTACGAAGTCAGGTTGCAGGGCAGCCGGGTGCTCTATGCCAGCGCCGATGGCCAGTACGTGGTTCAGGGCTACCTGTTCCAGCTCAAGGACGGCAAGCCGGTCAACCTGACCGAGAAAACCGAGCGCCTGGGCGTTTCCAAGCTGGTCAATGCCATTCCGGTCGCTGAAACCGTGGTCTACCCGGCCATCGGCGAAACCAAGTCGCACATCACCGTATTCACCGACACCACCTGCCCGTACTGCCACAAGCTGCACGCCGAAGTGCCTGAGCTGAACAAGCGTGGCATCGAAGTGCGTTATGTCGCGTTCCCGCGCCAGGGCCTGGGCTCACCGGGCGACGAACAGCTGCAGGCGGTCTGGTGCTCCAAGGACAAGAAAGCGGCCATGGACAAGATGGTCGACGGTAAGGAAATCAAGGCCGCCAAGTGCGAGAACCCGGTTTCCAAGCAGTTCGCGCTCGGTCAGTCGATCGGCGTGAACGGTACACCGGCTATCGTTTTGGCTGATGGCCAGGTCATTCCGGGCTACCAGCCTGCGCCACAAGTCGCCAAACTGGCGCTGGGCGCGAAGTAAATTCGCATCGTCACGGTCAGCCTTTGACGATCATGGTCCGGCGGCAGTTGCGTCGGGCCATTAATAGAGAACCGCGAGCATGCGGTTGTTTTCACGGCCGACCTTGCGTCGGCCGTTTTATGGGGAGTTCACAGTGAAACCGGTCAAAGTAGGCATCTGTGGGTTAGGAACCGTCGGTGGCGGTACCTTCAACGTACTTCAGCGCAACGCCGAGGAAATTGCTCGTCGTGCCGGGCGTGGGATCGAAGTGGCACAAATTGCCATGCGCACGCCAAAGCCTCAGTTCCAAACGACCGGTATTGCGATTACCAACGATGTCTTCGAAGTGGCCACGAACCCTGAGATCGACATCGTCATAGAGCTGATGGGCGGCTACACCGTTGCCCGCGAGCTGGTACTCAAGGCCATCGAGAATGGCAAGCATGTGGTCACCGCGAACAAGGCACTGATTGCCGTTCACGGTAACGAAATCTTCGCCAAGGCACGCGAGAAAGGCGTGATCGTGGCGTTCGAAGCAGCAGTGGCCGGTGGCATCCCGGTGATCAAGGCGATCCGTGAAGGCCTGTCGGCCAACCGCATCAATTGGGTCGCCGGTATCATCAATGGCACTGGCAACTTCATTCTCACGGAAATGCGCGAGAAGGGTCGCACCTTCGAAGACGTGCTCGCCGAGGCGCAGGCGCTGGGTTACGCCGAAGCCGATCCGACCTTCGACGTCGAAGGCATCGATGCAGCCCACAAGCTGACGATCCTGGCCTCCATCGCGTTTGGCATTCCGCTGCAATTCGACAAGGCCTACACCGAAGGCATCACCAAGCTGACCACCGCTGACGTGAACTACGCCGAAGCGCTGGGCTATCGCATCAAGCACCTGGGTGTCGCCCGTAGCACTGCAGCGGGTATCGAGCTGCGCGTGCACCCGACGCTGATTCCGGCCGATCGCCTGATCGCCAACGTCAATGGTGTGATGAACGCTGTGATGGTCAACGGTGATGCTGCCGGTTCGACCCTGTTCTATGGCGCTGGTGCTGGCATGGAGCCGACTGCCTCGTCGGTGATCGCCGACCTGGTGGACGTGGTGCGCGCCATGACCTCCGACCCGGAGAATCGTGTGCCGCACCTGGCCTTCCAGCCGGACTCGCTGTCGGCCCACCCGATCCTGCCGATCGAAGCTTGCGAAAGTGCCTACTACCTGCGGATTCAAGCCAAGGACCACCCGGGCGTACTGGCCCAGGTGGCGAGCATCCTGTCGGAGCGCGGCATCAACATCGAATCGATCATGCAGAAAGAAGTCGAAGAGCATGACGGCCTGGTGCCGATGATCCTGCTGACTCACCGTGTGCTGGAACAGCACATGAATGATGCTATCGCTGCCCTGGAAGCCTTGGCGGGCGTGGTCAGTCCGGTTGTACGGATCCGCGTCGAGCACCTGAACTAAGCCGTTATCGTTCACCGGGCTCGCGTGCGGGCCCGGGTTTGCGAACACTGTCTATTGGAGCCAGTCATGCGTTATATCAGTACCCGCGGCCAGGCACCGGCCCTGAATTTCGAAGATGTCCTGCTGGCCGGTCTCGCCACCGACGGCGGTCTGTACGTCCCGGAAAACCTGCCACGTTTCACCCAGGAAGAAATCGCTTCCTGGGCCGGCCTGCCGTATCACGAACTGGCTTTCCGGGTGATGCGCCCGTTCGTGACCGGCAGCATTCCCGATGCGGATTTCAAGAAGATCCTGGAAGAAACCTACGGCGTGTTTTCGCACAGCGCCGTGGCGCCACTGCGTCAGTTGAACGGCAACGAGTGGGTTCTGGAACTGTTCCACGGCCCGACCCTGGCGTTCAAGGACTTCGCCCTGCAGCTGCTCGGGCGTCTGCTCGACTACGTGCTGGAAAAACGCGGTGAGCGCGTGGTCATCGTCGGTGCAACTTCCGGCGACACCGGCTCGGCCGCCATCGAAGGCTGCAAGCACTGCGAAAACGTCGACATCTTCATCCTGCACCCGCACAACCGCGTGTCCGAAGTACAGCGTCGGCAGATGACCACCATCTTCGGCGAGAACATCCACAACATCGCCATTGAAGGCAACTTCGACGACTGCCAGGAAATGGTCAAGGCCAGCTTCGCTGACCAGAGCTTCCTCAAAGGCACTCGCCTGGTGGCCGTGAACTCGATCAACTGGGCGCGGATCATGGCCCAGATCGTTTACTACTTCCACGCGTCCCTGCAGTTGGGCGGGCCGGCCCGTTCGGTATCGTTCTCGGTGCCTACCGGTAACTTCGGCGACATCTTCGCCGGCTACCTGGCGCGCAACATGGGCCTGCCGATCAACCAGTTGATCGTCGCCACCAACCGCAACGACATCCTCCACCGCTTCATGAGCGGCAACCAGTACGTCAAGGAAACCCTGCACGCCACGCTGTCGCCGTCGATGGACATCATGGTGTCGTCGAACTTCGAACGCCTGCTGTTCGACTTGCACGGTCGTAACGGTGCGGCGATTGCCGGGCTGATGGACAGCTTCAAGCAAGGTGGCGGTTTCAGCGTCGAAGAAGAACGCTGGAGCGAAGCGCGCAAGCTGTTCGACTCCCTGGCCGTAGACGACGCACAAACGTGCGAAACGATTGCCGAAGTCTACGAACAGACTGGCGAGTTGCTCGACCCGCACACCGCGATCGGCGTCAAGGCCGCCCGCGAGTGCCGTCGCAGCCTGGACATCCCGATGGTGATCCTGGGCACTGCGCACCCGGTCAAGTTCCCGGATGCGGTGCTGAAGGCCGGCGTCGGCAAGGCCCTGGAACTGCCGGTGCACCTGACCGACCTGTTCGAGCGCGATGAGCGCTGCACCGTGCTGCCCAATGACCTGAAAGCCGTCCAGGCGTTCGTCAGCCAGCATGGCAATCGCGGTAAACCGCTGTAAGGGTCAAAGCCTCGAACTGAAAAGCCCGTCTTCTGACGGGCTTTTTTGTTCATGCACTGCGCCGCTGTTTTTTTCCTGTCATCTTCGTCATGCATGCTTCAACTAGCAGAGGCGTCGACGTCCCTGCGGATACCATTCAGAACTTTCTTCTGAGGCCGATGGTCATTTACAGTAGACCTGCCCCAGGCACTTTGTTTTCGGACTAATGAGTGGTGATCGATTTGGAAAGTATCAGTCTATTGCTCGCAGAGGCGCTGAGCCCGTATCAAGTCACGCTGACCCCATCGGGTCTGCACGGTGAATGCCTGGTGACTCTGAAGAGTTCAACCGGCGCGATCGTGGTCGAACGGGCTTTCAACCAGGCTCAGTTGAGCGACAAGCGCTTGCTCACGGACGTGGTCGACGGTTTGCGCCGCGACTTGATGATTGCCGAAGGTCGTCTGGAACCTTGTGTTATCGCGGCGTTGCGCAACGCTGCACAGGACAAGCTGCTCGCCAGTCGAAATTGAATTGCATCTTGCGGGAACCTAATCCCGGGATCGCCAGTCAGAGTATGTAACAGCAGGAACAAGCATTGTGCTCCGGTGCTTGCGGCTTGCTGTTACTGGTCTTTATGTAGGCCACGTTTAACCCCGAGTCGTCTCCCCACTTCTCGGGGTTTCTTTTTGCCTGCGATTTGTCACGGCAGCGCCGGGTGCTGGAAAAATGCTCGAGTGTCCTTCAGGCTGCCGGTGGCCACATTGCCATGGTGGAAGTCGCGCAGCACCTAGATCAGCGTGTCCCTGGCCTGCGCGAGGTTGGGCGAGACCAGCCCGGCCAGTAACGCAGGAGCCGCCAGGGCCAGGCGGTTGTGCGGGGCGGGTGGCAACAGGCGTTTGAGGTTAAATGGCTCCGTCTTCACGCAGTTTGGTGATCTGGGCCTGGTCGTAGCCAAGGTCGTTGAGTACCTGCGAGTTGTGTTCGCCCAGTTGGGGGCCGACCCATTCTGCGGATCCCGGGGTCTCGGAGAGTTTTGGGACGATCCCGGGCATCTTGAAGTCTTTGCCATCTGGCAGTTTGGCCTGGAGGAACATCTCCCGGGCCAGGTATTGCGGGTCCGCGAACATGTCTTCGGCACTGAAGATTCGGCTGGCCGGTACTTCGGCCTGATTCAGTTGCTCGATGATGGCGTCCAGGGGCAGTGAGTTGGCCCAGCGGTCGATGACCCCGTAGAGCTCGTCGCGCCGGGTATCGCGCCCGTCGTTGCTGGCCAGGATTGGGTCATTGGCCAGGTCCTCGCGGCCGATGATCAGCATGAAGCGCTTGAAGATCGCATCGCCGTTGGCGCCGATCTGCACGTGCTTGCCGTCGGCGCTGGTGTGGATCGAGGAGGGCGTGATGCCCGGCATGATGTTGCCGGTACGTTCGCGGATGAAGCCGAACACGTCGAACTCCGGCACCATGCTTTCCATCATGGCGAAGATCGCTTCATACAATGCCACGTCCACTACCTGGCCCTGGCCACCGTTGACCTCACGATGACGCAACGCCATCAGCGCGCCGATCACGCCCCAGAGGGCGGCGATCGAGTCACCAATGGAAATGCCGGTGCGCACGGGGGGGCGATCCTCGAAGCCGGTGATGTAACGCAGACCGCCCATGGACTCGCCAACCGCACCAAACCCTGGCTGATCTTTCATTGGCCCTGTCTGCCCGAATCCCGACAGCCGCACCATCACCAGCTTGGGGTTCAAGGCGTGCAGGACATCCCAGCCCAGGCCAAGCTTTTCCAGGACGCCGGGGCGGAAGTTCTCGATGAGGATGTCTGCTTCGCCGAGCAGTTTTTTCAGGACGGCCAGGCCCTCGGGGTGCTTGAGGTTCAGCGTCAGGGACTTTTTATTGCGCGCCTGGACGAACCACCACAGCGAGGTGCCTTCATAGATTTTGCGCCATTTGCGCAAGGGATCACCGCCATCGGGCGATTCGACCTTGATCACCTCAGCGCCGAACTCGCCGCAAATCCGCGACGCAAAGGGCCCGGCGATCAGGGTACCCAATTCGATGACTTTCAGACCTGAGAGCGGTTTGGCGGTGAACGGCATGCTGGATCCTGTAGGACAAAGGCTGGCTGGTAGAGCGTTTTAGCATAGCCCGGCGTCAGTCGCCCAAGGTTCATCGCTACAATTCGTTGATTGGTGGTCGCATCGGTTAGACTTGCCGCCTTTCCTCGTATCAAGAAGCCCGTTCATGGCCCAGCCGTCCACGACCTACAAGTTTGAACTGAACCTTACCGACCTCGACCGCAGCGTTTACGAGAGCGTGAAGCAGACCATCGCCCGTCACCCTTCGGAAACTGAAGAGCGCATGACTGTGCGACTGCTTGCCTACGCCTTCTGGTACAACGAGCAGCTGTCTTTCGGTCGCGGTCTGTCGGACGTAGATGAGCCTGCCCTGTGGGAAAAGAGCCTGGACGATCGCGTTCTGCACTGGATCGAAGTCGGCCAGCCAGACGCCGATCGCCTGACCTGGTGCTCGCGTCGCACCGAGCGCACCAGCCTGCTGGCCTACGGCAGCCTGCGGGTCTGGGAAACCAAGGTGATCCCGGCGATCAAGAACCTGAAAAACGTGCACATCGCTGCTGTTCCGCAGGAAGTTCTCGAGACCCTGGCCAAGGACATGCCCCGCGTCATCAAGTGGGACGTGATGATCAGCGAAGGGACAATTTTTGTGACCGACGACCGTGGTCAGCACGAAGTCCAGCTGCAGTGGCTGAGCGGCGAACGCGGCTGATTGGCCTGGGCCTGTCGCGATAATCGGTTTTTTTCCTAAGTATTCAAGAGAAGCACCCGTCACCCCATGCGCATCGAACCTCGCCAGCTGCCCGACATCCTGCCTTTTCTCGGTGATATCCCGCCCCTGTTGACCCGCTTGTACGCGGCACGGGGCGTGCAGTCCGAGGCCGAACTGGACAAGAGCCTGGCGCGGCTGATCCCGTTCCAGCAACTCAAGGGCATCGACGCAGCGGTGGAGTTGCTGGTGACTGCCCTGGAGCAGCGCCAGCGCATCCTGATCGTTGGCGACTTCGATGCCGATGGCGCGACCGCCAGCACTGTAGGCGTGCTGGGGCTGCGCCTGCTGGGCGCCGCCCACGTCGACTATCTGGTGCCCAACCGTTTTGAGTACGGCTACGGCCTGACGCCGGAAATCGTCGAAGTGGCGTTGACCCGGACCCCGCAGTTGCTGATCACCGTGGACAACGGCATCTCCAGCGTTGAAGGCGTCGCGGCGGCGAAAAAGGCCGGGCTGCAGGTGCTGGTCACCGATCACCACTTGCCCGGCGATGAGTTGCCGCTGGCCGATGCCATCGTCAATCCGAATCAGCCAGGTTGCACTTTCCCGAGCAAGGCGCTGGCGGGTGTCGGGGTGATTTTCTACGTGCTGATGGCCCTGCGGGCGCGGTTGCGCGACCTCGGCTGGTATGCGACCAAACCGCAGCCGAACATCGGTGAATTGCTGGACCTGGTGGCGCTGGGCAGCGTCGCCGACGTGGTGCCCCTGGATGCCAATAACCGGATCCTGGTGCATCAGGGCCTTGAGCGGATTCGCGCCGGGCGCGCGCGGCCAGGGGTCAAGGCGATTCTCGAAGTGGCCAAGCGCGACCACGCCCGCATCACCTCCACCGACCTCGGTTTCATCGTCGGCCCGCGCTTGAACGCGGCAGGGCGCCTGGATGACATGAGCCTGGGCATTGAATGCCTGCTGACCGACAGCCAGGCCCTGGCCCGGGAAATGGCCGTGCAGCTCGACGGCATGAACCAGGACCGTAAATCCATCGAGCAGGGCATGCAGCGCGAGGCGCTGGCCCAGCTCAAGGATCTGCCGGTGGAGTCCATGCCGTTCGGTTTGTGCCTGTTCGATCCCGAGTGGCACCAAGGCGTGATCGGCATCCTCGCGTCGCGGATGAAAGAGCGTTACTTCCGTCCGACCATCGCTTTTGCCGATGCCGGTGATGGCCTGCTCAAGGGTTCGGGGCGCTCGGTGCAGGGGTTTCACATCCGTGACGCCTTGAGCGTGGTGGCGGCGCAGCATCCGACACTGATCAGCAAGTATGGTGGCCATGCCATGGCGGCGGGTCTGACCCTGCCCGAGGAAAATTTCCCGTTGTTCGCCGAAGCGTTTGACGCTGAAGTGCGTCGACAACTGCGCGAAGAGGACCTGACTGGCCGCCTGCTGTCGGACGGCACCCTGGCGGTCGAGGAGTTTCACCTGGAACTGGCCCGGGCCCTGCGTCATGCCGGCCCATGGGGTCAGCATTTCCCCGAGCCGCTGTTTCACGGGGTGTTCCAGCTGGTGGAGCAGCGTGTGGTCGGTGAACGTCACCTCAAGGTGGTGCTCAGGAGCGAGTGCGGCTCGGTGAAACTCGATGGCATCGCCTTCGGGATCGATCGCGACATCTGGCCCAATCCGACCATCAAGTGGGTGGAGCTGGCGTACAAGCTCGACCTCAACGAATTCCGTGGCAATGAAACCGTGCAGTTGATGATTGCCCACATCGAACCGCGTTGAGCCCATCGCGAGCAGGCTCGCTCCCACAGGATTTGTGTCCATCAAGTGACCAGTATGGGCAGGCTGGAACCGGGGTTTGTGAGCTCCACATGTCCAGTGTGTGAGCGAGCCTGCTCGCGATTCGATCTTTCTGACACCCATTACATCTGAACCCTCCCCGATCCCCCGTTGTCGACTAGGCTCTAAGCACTGCTTGATTTTCCTTGTGACGTCTTGTCGAATTTTTTGCCCGCGGGGGCGGGTGCTGCATCTCTTTACTGTCACTCGTCGACTTTCAAACAGAACCCTGGAGCCTGCCCACTGATTTGAGAGGTGCCCCATGAGTCTGCTGCTTGAACCCTACACGCTGCGCCAGCTAACCCTGCTCAACCGCATCGCGGTATCACCCATGTGCCAATATTCGAGCGTCGATGGCCTGGCCAATGACTGGCATCTGGTTCACCTTGGCAGCCGCGCGGTGGGTGGCGCTGGCCTGATTTTTACCGAAGCCACGGCCATCACCGCCGATGGCCGTATCACTGCTGAAGACCTTGGCCTGTGGAATGACGAACAGATCGAACCTTTGCAACGCATTACCCGCTTTATCGCCGCCCAGGGCGCGGTGGCGGGCATTCAGCTGGCGCACGCCGGGCGCAAGGCCAGCACTTATCGGCCGTGGCTCGGCAAGCACGGCAGCGTAAAACCGGACGACGGCGGCTGGGTGCCTGTCGGCCCTTCGCCAATCGCCTTCGACCCGCAACACACCCAGCCCACGCAGCTGGATGAGGGGGCCATCGCCGACATCGTCCAGGCCTTTGTCGATTCGGCAAAACGCGCCCTGGTGGCCGGTTTCAAAGTGGTGGAGGTACATGCTGCCCATGGTTACCTGCTGCATCAATTCCTGTCGCCGCTGAGCAACCAACGTCGGGATCAATATGGCGGGTCGTTCGAGAATCGCATTCGCCTGGTGCTTCAGGTGACTGAAGCGGTAAGGGCGGTGTGGCCGCAAGAGCTGCCGCTGTTTGTGCGAGTGTCGGCCACCGACTGGGTGGAAGATGGCTGGAACCCGGATGAGACCGTCGAGCTCGCGCGCCGCCTGCAGGCACTGGGGGTGGACCTGATTGACGTGTCTTCGGGAGGGACCGCGGTCAACGCGGAAATTCCGATCGGCCCGGGTTACCAGACCCGCTTCGCCGAGCGAGTGCGCAAGGAGTCAGGCATCGCAACGGGTACTGTAGGAATGATCACCGAACCTGCGCAAGCTGAGCACATCCTGCGCACGTGCCAGGCGGATATCATTTTCCTGGCGCGGGAGCTGTTGCGAGATCCGTATTGGCCGCTGCATGCCGATGATGACCTGGGAGGTCGCAAGGCCGTCTGGCCCGCGCAATATCAGCGGGCTACGCATCGGGATCAGCCGATTCATGAGTCGGATTTACGCGACTGAATGAGGCTGTAAAAACAAAAAGCCCCGGCCGGTTGGGTCGGGGCTTTTTAACGTTTGATTTTTGCTACATCAGGTGTACTTGCGCTTGTCCGGCGCAGGCGGGAAGTACTGATACAGCCAGGTCTCGCTCAAGGTCCGGTCATTGGTACGGATGAACAACCGCAGCTCCACCGGCTCCACGCTGTCGTTGGTCGGGTACCAGTCAAAGAGAATGCGAAAACCCTTGATGTCATCCAGCACCAGCACGCTGAAGTCCTTCACCTCGCCATTCGAACACGTCACCACCGGCTCGATCCCGGTGCCCTCCGGCAGGCGATCCAGACCGCCGCCATTGAAGTCCACGGCAAACCGTCGCGCCCAGACTTGCGGGTAATGCTCGCCCGGCGCCCAGCCCTCGGTGAAGCCGCCCATGCCCGAGCGGGTCGCATTGACTCGCGCCAGTGGCGTGCCCACCGGTGGCAAGGCGCTCCAGTAGAGCTTGTAGCCGTAGTTCATCGAGTCCCCGGCGGCCACAGGTTTCTTCGGCGTCCAGAACGCGACAATGTTATCCAGAGTCTCGCCGGTCGTAGGAATTTCCAGCAAATCGATAGAGCCTTCGCCCCATGAGGTTGTAGGTTCTACCCACAGGCTTGGACGCTTGCTGTACCAGTCGACAGTGTCCTGGTAACTGGCGAACTCGTGATCGGTCTGCACCAGGCCGAAGCCCTTGGGGTCGGTGTCGGCAAATGCGTTGAATTGCAGGGTCGCCGGGTTGTTCAGTGGCCGGCAGATCCACTCGCCATTGCCGCGCCACATGGACAGTCGATCGGAGTCGTGAATCTGCGGATGAATGGTGTCGCACATGCGCCGCTCATGGGTGCCGCAGCTGAACATGCTGGTCATCGGCGCAATGCCCAGTTGTTCGATGGCGGTGCGGGCGTTGATGTAAGCGTCCACGGCCATGACCACCTGAGTGGCCTGGCAGTCTATATCGAACCGATAAGCACCGGTGGCGCTCGGCGAGTCCAGCAGGGCGTAGACCACAAAACGGGTGCTGTTCTTGTCCGGGGTCTCGAACCAGAACTTGGTGAAATCGGGGAATTCCTCACGCTTTTTGGCGTAGGTGTCGATCGCCAGGCCGCGTGCCGACAAGCCGTACTGGCCAGTCGCGTCGACTGCACGGAAATAACTGGCGCCCAGGAATGACAACACGTCGTGCCGATCCAGCTCGGGTGCCTTGAACAACTTGAATCCAGAGAACCCCAGGTCGCCCTTGAGTTGCTGGGTGTCGACCGTGGTTTTCTCGTAATTGAACAGGGAAGGGCGGAAATGCACTTCACGGGCCTGACGCGTCTTGGGATCGACGCTGTACATGCGCACGGGCTGCTTGAACCCCATGCCGACGTGGAAGAACTGCACGTCGAGCTGACCGTTGAGGTCATTCCACAGCGAGTGATCAGCGTCGTAACGGATTGCATTGAAATTTTGCGGCGTCATGGTCGCCAGGGTCGGCGGCAGCACCTGCTTGGTGTCCTGGTAGCGATTCCCGGCAAGTTGCTTGGCCTGGATCTTCAGTGTTTCGAAGTCGAACGCCTGGGCATCGCCATCGGCTGTGCCATTAGCGGCCCAAGCCCGGGATGCCAGCAGTCCGGTAGCGGACAAGCCAGTGTAGGCCGCAATGGCCATGGACGCTTTGAGCAAATTCCTGCGGTGCATAAGTAAACCTGTCGTGAACAATCCCGCGCCGTTCCTGGCACGTGCTGGATCAAAAATGGGGTTCGGACATGCCTTCGGCCAAACGCAACGGACTCTAAACAGATGCCATTTAGCTTAAACCGTTCGGTAGCAGAGCAAAATTGATTGATGGCATTAGGACAGTTCGGCAATGAAACAAAAAATGTCGGTTAACTTTTCTGACAGACCGTTCTGAATTTGAGGGCATTTCTGCTGTTTTCGACTAATTACTCTAAAAACTGCTTTTCAGCGCTGATTAACTTTCTATTCTATGGGCATGACCGGTTTCTGCCCTTCAGGCCGGTGGCTGCACAATTGGATAGGGGCGATGGGTATTTTGGTTTTCTCTTACATATGGAAGGACATCGTCCATGGCGAAAGTACAAGGCATTACCGAAATGTTAGGAATCTTTCCTTGCTTCAATGTCAGTCGTCGAAGGCGTCGATTGAGTTCGGATGAAATGAAACTGGTGGAGCAATACCGCGACCTGTCGGAAAGCGACAGGATCGCCATGCGTTACCTCGTGGATGCGATGCGAACCGTGTCGCGTTTTTGATGAGAATGGGATCGGCCGCGACGGGAGTTGCGGCCGAATCCTCTGAACGATGAGAATTTTCCTACGATCAGTGGCGGTTGCAGTCTCGAGAGCTAAGTATTACTTTCTGAGATCTGGTAATACTTCTGGAGCGCAATATGACGACGACAATGACGAGCAAGGGGCAGGTAACGATTCCCAAGCCCATCCGCGACGCACTATGTCTTCTGCCTGGTTCGGCCATCGAGTTCAGTGTTAACGCCCAAGGCGAAGTGGTACTGCATAGTTGCAAACCAAAAGCTGATCCTGCCAAATCAGTCATTCCGGACCGGTTTGAAGTGGCGCGTGGCAAGGCCGATATCAAATGGAATACCGACGAGTTGATGGCATTGCTGCGAGGTGAGGACTGATGATATTGGTCGACACGAACGTGTTGATTGATGTCCTGGAAGACGACCCTGTCTGGGCTGATTGGTCTATACAACAGCTACGCGCTCAATCCCAGATCCATGAGTTGGCCATCAATCCAATAATCTACGCCGAACTGTCCCATACATTTACCACGTTCGAAGCGCTGGATGATGCGGTGACTCTGCTCGGTTTGGAGATGCAGGAAGTCCCACGTCCCGCATTGTTTTTGGCCGCAAAGGCTTTTGTTCGCTATAGGAAAGTAGGGGGCGGAAAAAGTAACGTGTTAGCGGATTTTTTCATCGGTGCGCATGCCGCTGTGAAAGAGTTTCCGTTGCTGACTCGTGATGCCAAGCGTTACCGCAGCTATTTTCCTTCGGTTGAACTGATAGTGCCGACGTGAGCCCTTCGTGGAGGAAAACCTTTAACGTGGTAGTAATGTGAGTCGGCTTGAGGAGCTTCTTGCGTTTATGCCAGATCATGCTAAATATAAAGCGGGATGAAAACAGCACGTTGTTTTATCGCATATCCTTGCTGAAGCACGATCAAACAGAGCTGTTGCTTGAATAGATTTCTCTTGGTTTGATTCCCCCTTCCCTAGCCGTGTGAGAAAAAGGGCTAGTTCGATTCCTGCGCGTAACGGCGCTGGGGGGCAGTATTTACCAACGAACTGCCCAAAACCGTGCCCGCATTTCTACGGGCAGGTCATTCAATCAACCGACTTCCCCCACCGCTCGATACGCCTCATCAATCGCCGCATGCGCATAAGCGCTCCACGCCGCGTCCGAGTTGGCGATGCTGACTCGACCCACTGGCTGACGCGCCAGGTTCATCAGTTTTTCGCTTTCATCCGCATCGTCATACAGGCTGTTGGAGAAATAGGCGTAGCCGTGCGACCAGCGATTGACCGTGATCGCCAGGATGTCGGTCTGGTGGTTGAAACCGCCAGGGCCGAGCATGCGTTGCAGTTGATCGCGCAGCTGCGCTTCGAGTTGTTCGAACGACTGGCCGTACAGCCGACCACGGCCGGCGCGAGCCTGGTCGCGGGCGTTCATGCCGCTGTTGGGGCTGGTGGGGACGTAGACCATGTGCAGGCCGATGGGTTGTTTCGGGTCGCGAGGATGGTCGTAGCCACCCATGCTGACCGGGTAATCGAGCTTGATGCGGCTGTAGGGTTGGGTCGCGGCATAGATTTCGTGCACGCCCAGCTTCTGGAACGACTCCCAGTTGCGGATCACGACTTTGGTGTAGACCAGCGGGAACTTCACATTCTGGCTCAGCGCGTGCGACTGCTCGGCTGACAGGTCCCGCAACAGGTACGGGATGACCATGTTGTAGCAGGCCATGATGCAGTGTTTGCCGCGTACCTGGTTGAGTTGACCGCCACGGCTGTAGCCTACGTTCACGCCATTGCCGACGTTGCGTACGCTGACCGCCGTACTGTTGAGGCGGATGCGCACGGCGGCCTTGGGCTGATCGAGCCTGGCGTAGTCGAACGGGGCGAGGACCACATCGTCCATGGTGTGTCCCGGTGCGACGGACGGGATCAGGCTGCGCACCAGCAGGCGGGCAAGCGATGCGTTGCCGTCGGGGAAGTGGTAGATGTAGGGCTCTTCCATTTCCGCCCGGGCTTCTTCGCTGATGGGTTCCAGATTCATCGCGCTAAAGCCGGGGAAACCGACCGAGTAGGCGTCGGAAGCGGCGACGGCGTCGATGCTCAGCGCCATGAAATCATTAGTGCGACTCTGGAAGTACTTCACCGCCTGGGCTGACAGTCCTACGTCCTTGAGCAGGAAATCCTGGTAGCTGGTGGCTTCCAGGTGCGCGTTTTTTTCCTCGGTGGTCTTGCCGGCCAGATAGTCCTTGGGCGTCATGTGCAGCGCAATCAGCGCCTGGCGATCGGCTGGCGGCAGCGGGAAGTCGTTGATGAAGTCGGTGATGGAACGGGCATGGAGCTGATCGGGGGCAATGTCGTCAGCCACCATCGGTGTCGGGTCGCCGCTGACCAGTTTGTCTTCTCCGAAGTTTTCCTTGTCGAAGAACACCGCGCGGGACAAGCCCAGGTCGGGATAGAACTGGCGGTCGAAGGCGGTCTCGAAGCGCTTGATGTCGACACCCAGTTTTTTCAGCAGGCCGTTCACCTCCTTGCTGTACAAATGATTGGGCGACTGGAAGGCTTCGCTGCCGCCGTAGCCGATGATTGTACGACCGCCGGCCGAGAACTCGTTGCGCTTGGCGTGACCGCCAAAGTCATCGTGGTTTTCCAGAATCAGGATGCGTGCTTTTGGATGTTTCTCACGGTAAAACCAGGCTGCGGACAGACCGCTGAGGCCTCCTCCGACAACCACCAGGTCATATTCCTCGGTGATGGGCAGCTTGTCGGTGTCGAAGACCTTTTTCTCCCAGCCCATCTGGTGGGCAATTTCGAAGGAGCCAACGTGGCTGCCGCGCAGGCCGGTGAGGGCAGGTGGGTAATAGCGTCCATCGGGGGCAGCCTGAAGAATCTGCAGTGGCGTCATGCCGGCAGCGATAGTGACTGCAACGCCGTTGAGGAAGTCGCGGCGGGTGATGTCCATGTTCAATCCTTGTGGGGTTTGATAAATCACCCCGGCACCCGCTCAGGTGCCGGGGCGAGAGCCGTTACCGGCTGATTTTCCAGGCATCGCCCGCAGGCGCGGTGCCGTGGTCGTAAGGTTTGGCGAGCCACATGTACAGCAGGCCCAGGCCGATGACGATGGCGGTGCTCAATACCATGGCGTAGTTGACGTACCAAGCCGCATCCGGGGTGCGTGGCCAGGCCATGTTGATGATAGCGGCGACACCATAGACCAGCGCGCCGATATTGATCGCCCAGCCCCATGCGCCCAGGGTGAATTTGCCACTCGGCTTCCAGCCTTTCATGCGTGCATACAGCGCCGCCAGCACGATCATCTGGAAGGCGAGGTAAATACCGATTGCCGCGAAGCTGACGATCGTTGCGACCGCATCCTGCAGGAAGAAGCCCAGCACTATGATAAGCGCGGGCAGAACGCCGGACACGAACAGCGCAGCAACCGGCACCTGGGTCGTAGGAGAAATCTTTTTCAGCAGCGAACTGCCGATGACCATTTCATCTCGCGCGTAGGAGTACAGCAGGCGACTCGCCGCCGCTTGCAGGCTGATGACGCAGGAGATGAAGGAAACCATCACCACGGCCATGACCACTTTAGAGCCCACCGGGCCGAAGGCGTTGTTGAGGATGGTGGTGACCGGGTCCTTGTCGGTGCCATTGATGACCGCTTGCATGTCAGGCACGGCGAGGATCAGTGCCAGGCAGGCAAACATTGCCGCGATGCCACCGATGTAGATGGTCATGCGCATGGCCACCGGGATCTGCTTGCTCGGGTTTGGGGTTTCTTCGGCGACATCGCCGCAGGCCTCGAAGCCGTAGTACAGGAACATACCCGCCAGCGAGGCGGTGAGGAAGGCGGGCAGGTAGGAGCCGTTGATGCTGATGTCGAAGGTGTTGAACAGCACGCTCAGCGGTTGATGGCGCTCGAACACTAGCAGGTACACACCCACGATCACCGCGCCTGCCAGCTCGCACAGGAAGCCGAACATGGCGATGCGCGCCAGCACTTTGGTGCCGCTGAGGTTGACCAGGGTGGCGAACAGCGTCAACACCAGCGCGATGATGATGTTGGTGTTGTTGCTGGGTTCGAAACCGAGCATGGCCGCCAGGTACGGGCCGGCGCCGACGGCCACTGCCGCAATGGTTACGCACAGCGCGATGGAGTAGATCCAGCCGACCATCCACGCCCAGCGCTTGCCCACCAGACGACGCGCCCATGGGTAGACGCCGCCGGAAATGGGGAACTGCGAGACCACTTCACCGAAGATCAGGCACACCAGCAACTGGCCGCAACCGACCAGCAAATAGGCCCAGAACATCGGTGGTCCACCGGCGGCCAGGCACAGGCCGAACAGGGTATAAACCCCGACGACCGGGGATAGATAAGTGAAGCCCAGGGCGAAGTTTTCCCACAGGCTCATGCTGCGGTTGAAGTTGGAGGTATAACCCAGCTTGCGTAGCTGCTCGGCATCGCTGTCGGCGGCTGTGGGGAGATCGGTTGATGCACTCATGGTCTGTCAGCTCCGGAAAATCGGCAGATTTCGGATGTCCGATGCCGTGGCGTGGCTGTGACAGCGCGCCCGGTTCGGTGGTTTTTGTTTTGACTTCTTTGGGGTGGTGCCTGGTGGAGCGTATTGCCGGTTTCTGCCTTGAAACCGAGGTGACGCCATCGCTGGCAAGCCAGCTCCCACAGGATTTGTGGACCACAGAGGTTGGGTACGCCCCAACCCTGTGGGAGCTGGCTTGCCAGCGATGCTTTTTTAGTGCTTGAACATCACATGCCGCACCACGGTGTAGTCCTCCAGCCCATACATCGACATGTCCTTGCCATAGCCGGACAATTTCTGGCCGCCATGGGGCATTTCGCTGACGAGCATGAAGTGCGTATTGACCCAGGTGCAGCCGTATTGCAGGCGCGCCGACAACCGATGCGCGCGGCCGACGTCGGCGGTCCACACTGACGACGCCAGGCCGT
>NZ_JADEVO010000005.1 GCF_017114825.1 Pseudomonas gregormendelii
GACTCAGTTCAATTTGTTCGTCTTCACTGAGCACGATGTCCTGAGAGTTCATGTGATCACTCCAAGCACTGACTGACCACATAAGCATAGCTCAGGTTAGAAACTTATTTCAGAGACAGCACACTAGGATGGCTCTCATCTGCTTTATGAGGTCTGTCCATGAACCACTCGATCGCAACTGCCCTGACCAACCCCGGCGCCCCGATGAAAGTGCGCGGCGTGCAGAAACGCTTTGGCGCGTTCACTGCGCTGGATAACGTTTCCCTCGACGTGGCAGCCGGCGAGCTGGTTTGCCTGCTCGGTCCGTCGGGCTGCGGCAAGACTACTTTGCTACGCTGCAGCGCCGGCCTGGAGAAACAGGACAGCGGCGAGCTGTACCTGGGCGATCGCGACGTTTCCCACCTGGCGCCCCAGGCCAGGGACTACGGCATTCTGTTCCAGTCCTACGCCTTGTTCCCCAATCTCACCGTCGAGGCAAACATCGCCTATGGCCTAGCCGGCAGTGGTCGCGATGAAGTGCGTAAGCGTGTGGGGCAGATGCTGGAGCTGGTGGGCCTGATCGGCAGTGAAAAAAAGTACCCCGGGCAACTGTCCGGCGGCCAGCAGCAACGCGTCGCCCTGGCGCGGGCATTGGCGCCGGCACCGTCGCTGTTGCTGCTCGATGAGCCGATGTCGGCCCTCGACGCCCGGGTTCGCGAGCATCTGTGCACCGAGCTGCGCCAGCTGCAGCGCAACCTGGGCATTACCACCCTGATGGTCACGCACAACCAGGACGAGGCCATGCTGATGGCCGACCGCATCGCCGTGATGAACAACGGCAAGGTCGAGCAGTACGCTACCGCGCAGGAAATCTACGACCGTCCGGCGACTCCCTTTGTCGCCGAGTTCGTCGGCCAAGGCAACTGGCTGCCGTTCAGCCGCAGCAATGGCAGTCATGCCCAGGTGGGCGGGATGAACATGCGCCTGGCGGAGGGGGGCGCGAAAACCGCATCGGGGCGCTTGTTCTGCCGACCTGAAGCCATCTGCGTCAACCCGACGGTGCATGAGGAAAACCTGTTCCCGGCCAAGGTTCGCGAGATCACTTTCCTCGGCAACCGCTGCCGCATGAGTTTCGAACTCGACCAATTGCCTGGCCATGCGCTGCTCGCCGAGCTGGCGCCTGAAGCCATGCCGCGTCTTGGCGCGCAGCAGATCATGGTGGCTTTGCCACCGCGCAGCCTGCAGGTATTCGCCTGATGAGCGCGAACATCGCCCTGCCGATGCCGCGCAAGCAGGTGCGGCAGACTTCCCGGGCCGAGATTGGCGATAGGCTGTTCGTGGTCGGCGGCAAAGTGGTTTTGCTGGTATTGCTCGGCGTCGCGGTATTGCTGCCGTTGCTGGCGATCTTCTGGCGCGGGTTCAGCGCCGAGGCCGGGCAGGGCGGTGGCCTGGTCGCCGCCCGGGAGTTGGTAACCAGTGCGAACTTCCACTGGCTGTTGGGCAACAGCCTGAAAGTTTCCCTCAGCGTAGCGGCTATTGTCGTCCCGCTGGCCTACCTCTTTGCCTACGCGCTGCAACGAACGCTGATTCCAGGCAAAGGCGTCTGGCGCGGTATTTCCCTGTTGCCGCTGATGGCGCCCTCAATGCTGCCGGGAATCGCCCTGGTCTATCTGTTCGGCAACCAGGGCATGTTGCGCGGCCTGCTCTCGGACAACATCTACGGTTTCTGGGGCATTGTTCTGGGCGAGGTCATCTACACCTTCCCGCATGCCTTGATGATCCTGCTGTCAGCGCTGTCATTGGCAGATGCGCGCCTGTTCGACGCGGCTTCCAGCATGGGCGCCAGTCCGGCGAAAGCTTTTCGCAGCATCACCTGGCCGGCGACGCGTCAGGCCGTGTTCGCGGCGTTCTGCCTGGTGTTCACCCTGACCATTACCGACTTTGGCGTGCCCGTGGTGGTCGGCGGCGATTATCAAGTGCTGGCACTGGAAGCTTATAAGGCGGTGGTCGGCCAGCAACAGTTCGGCCGTGGCGCGTTGATCGGCATGGTCCTGCTGCTGCCGGCACTGCTCAGCTTCGGTGTCGACGCCTGGTTGCGTCGCCGTCACGGCGACTCCATGAGCGGTAGGGCGCAAGTGTTCAAACCGCTGCCATCGCCCCTGCGAGACAGGTGTTACCTGGCGATCGTGATGCTGATCTGCGCGGTGCTGTTGCTGGTATTTGGCATGGCGGTGTTCTCGTCGCTGGTGAAATTCTGGCCGTACAACCTGTCGCTGTCGCTCAATCACTACCAGTTCAACGACACGGCAGGTGGTGGCTGGCTGGCCTACGGCAACAGCGTGAAGATGGCCGTGTGCACAGCGCTGATCGGCAGCGTGCTGATCTTCACCGGCGCCTACCTGATGGAAAAAACCAAGGGCCAGCGCGGCCTGAACCTGACCTTGCGCATGCTCAGCTTTGTGCCGATGGCGGTGCCCGGCCTGGTGCTCGGCCTGGGTTATGTCTTCTTCTTCAATCTCACTGGCAACCCGCTGCATGTGCTGTACGGGTCCATGACGCTGCTGGTGGTGTGCACGATTGCTCATTATTTGACCACCGCCCAGATGACCGCCACCACAGCGCTGCGCCAACTCGATGGCGAGTTCGAAGCCGCTGCGTTGTCGCTCAAGGCACCGCTGTATCGGCACTACCTGCGTGTCACCGTGCCGATCTGCCTGCCCGCGCTGCTGGACATCGTGCGCTACCTGTTCGTCTCGGCGATGACCACCGTCTCGGCCGCGATCTTCCTGTACAGCCCCGACACCATCCTCGCGGCGGTGGCGGTGCTGAACATGGATGACGCCGGTAACGTTGGCGGTGCGGCCGCGATGTCGACCCTGATTCTGTTCACCTCGGCGGGCGTGTCCCTGCTGCTGGCCTGGGCCTCGCGCGGTTTGCTGCGTCGCTCCCAGGCCTGGCGGCAGACCGTGCCCGGAAAATAGATCTGTCCCCATAAAAGGAGCTGCATCATGTTCAAGCCTATGGCCCTGGCCGCTGCTGTCCTCACCGCTTTCAGCCTGAACGCCTTTGCGGCGAAAACCGAGTTGACGGTGTACACCGCGCTCGAAGCGGAACAGCTCAAGACTTACAAAGAGGCATTTGAAAAAGCCAACCCGGACATCGGGATCAAGTGGGTTCGCGACTCTACAGGCATCATCACCGCCAAGCTGCTGGCTGAGAAAGCCCGCCCGCAGGCTGATGCCGTGTGGGGCCTGGCGGCATCGAGCCTGGCGATTCTCGACCAGCAAGGCATGCTGCAGAGCTATGCACCCAAGGACCTGGACAAGATCGGTGGCAACTACCGTGACGCCGCCAATCCACCCGCCTGGGTCGGCATGGATGTCTGGGCCGCGACCATCTGCTTCAACACCGTCGAGGCCGAGAAACAGGGGCTGACCAAGCCGGTAAGCTGGCAGGACCTGACCAAGCCTGAGTACAAAGGCAAAATCGTGATGCCTAACCCGGCGTCGTCCGGCACTGGTTTCCTCGACGTCAGCGCCTGGCTGCAAACCTTCGGCGAGAAGCAGGGCTGGCAGTACATGGACGACCTGCACCAGAACATCGGGCAATACGTCCACTCCGGCTCCAAGCCTTGCAAGCTCGCCGCCTCCGGCGAATTCCCGATCGGCATTTCCTTTGAATACCCGGCCGTTCAACTCAAGCGCCAGGGCGCTCCGCTCGACATCATCCTGCCGAAGGAAGGCCTTGGCTGGGAGATCGAAGCCACCGCGCTGATCAAGGGCTCGCAGCACGAAGAAGCGGCGAAGAAGCTGGCTGATTTCTCTGCCAGTCCGGCGGCGATGGAGCTGTATAAAGAGAACTTTGCGGTGCTGGCTCAGCCGGGAATCGCCAAGCCACAGACCGAGCTGCCGGCGGATTACGAGCAGCGCTTGATCAAGAACGACTTTGCCTGGGCGTCGAAGAATCGCGACGAAATCCTGACCGAGTGGCGCAAGCGCTATGACGGCAAGTCCGAGAAAGTGGCTGCCAAGTAGGATCTTTATCGGCTGACAGGGCCACTTCGCGGGCAAGCCCGCTCCCACAGGTTTCGAGGTGTTCGCGAATTTGGCGTTCACTACAAACCCTGTGGGAGCTGCAGTGAACACCACAGAGCCTGTGGGGCCTGGCAAGCCAGCTCCAATAGGGATTTGTAGTGAACACAGATGTTGTGAACACCAATGAACCTGTGGGAGCGGGCTTGCCCGCGAAGGCTGCTTCGAATTCAGGACAAAACCCATGACACAACACAGCGACATACTGATCGTCGGCGCCGGCATCCTGGGTCTGTCCCATGCCTACGCCGCCGCCAGGCGCGGGCTCAAGGTCAGCGTTTTCGAACGCAGCGAAACACCCCTGGGCGCCTCGGTGCGCAACTTCGGCCAGGCCCTGGTCACCGGCCAGCCACCCGGCCCGATGCTCGAACTGGCCAAGGCCAGCCGTGATATCTGGGGCCAATGGGCGCAACTTGCCGGGCTGCAGCTCAAGCGCAATGGCTCGTACCTGTTCGCCCGCACGGAAGCCGAAGAGGATTTGCTCGAAGCCTTTTGCGCCGGCCGCGCGGTGGAACACGATTACCGCGTCGACCTGCTGCGCGGCTCAGCGCTACGCGATTTGTATGGCGGTCAATTCCGCCATCACCGGGCCGCGCTGCATGGCCTGGAGGATCAGCAACTGTATTCCCGGGAAGCGATCCCGGCATTGATCGACTACCTGCGCCGCGAGCTGGGCGTCGAGTTTCATTTTTCGACGCTGGTGCGCGACATTGAACCGGGCCGCGTGCACAGCACTGCGGGGGTGTTCAGTGCCGGGCAGATCATCGTTTGCTCCGGTCATGATTATCAGACCCTGCTGGCCGGCCCCATCGCCGAGCTCAACCCGCAAGTCTGTCGCCTGCAAATGCTGCGGGCGCGGCCGCAGGTCAACCTCAACCTGCAACATGCGCTGCTCACCGGCCTGAGCTGCGTGCACTACGGTGCTTTTGCCGATCTGCCCGAAGCTGCGGCAGTGCAGGCGCAGATTGTGCGAGAAACACCCTACTTGCACGAAAACGGCATTCACCTGCTGATTAGCCCGACGCCTTACGGCGAATTGATCATTGGCGACTCGCACCATTACGGCAACGATGCCTCACCCTTCAATGCCGAGCAGGTGGATGACTACATGATCGAACTGGCCGAGCAGACGCTTGGCTGCAAGATCAAAGTGGTGGAGCGCTGGCAGGGCGTCTACGGTTCACGTGGGCCGGCGCCCTTTTCGTTCCTGCGTCCTGCCGGCGGGCTGAGTGCAGCGCTGATGCACAGCGGGGTCGGCATGAGCGTCGGGCCGGCCATGGCTGAGCGCAACGTGGCGATCTTGCTGGGGGAATAATCATGGAGCGCAATGAGCAAGTGATTGGCGAGGTTTTCGCCCTGTACGAGCGTTACGGCGCCAGCGACTACATCGGCGAGCCGGTGTCGCAGATCGAGCATATGTCACAGGCCGCCGAACTGGCCATGGCCGAAGGTTTTGACGATGAGGTGGTGCTGGCGGCGTTCTTCCACGACATCGGGCATATCTGCGCTGCCGATGACGCCAGGAACATGGGCGGATTTGGCGTGGTCAGCCATGAGCAGTTGGGTGCCGATTATCTGCGGCGCGCAGGTTTCAGCGAGCGCCTGGCGCGGCTGGTCGAGTATCACGTTCAGGCCAAGCGTTATCTGACCCTCAGGGAGCCTGGGTACTACGAGCGATTGAGTGAAGCCAGTCGCCGGACCCTGGTGCATCAGGGTGGGGTGATGTCCATTGAGGAAGCTGAGGCATTCGAGCGTGATCCCTTGTGCGCCGTGAGCCTGCGCATGCGGCAGTGGGATGAGTTAGCCAAGGAGATGGATGTTCCGGTGATTGATCTGGGGGTGTTGAAGGCCAAGGCGTTGCGGCTATTGGTGATCTAGGGCAGACGGACCGCGTTGCTTTCTTCGTCGAACCGCCGCCCTGAGCAAGCCCGCTCCCACCTGGTTCAGGGTTGGTCACATAGTGTGTGTCCAACACCGATCCACTGTGGGAGCGGGCTTGCTCGCGAAAGGGGCTGTACAGTAACCAGAGGTCTAAAGCTGCTGCGCCAGCACCTCTATCTGCTCCTGCCGCTCCGCCTGATTCAACTTCGCATGGGGGTTGAGCGACGACCACTGGGGATAGGCCCGGGCCTTGTTCAGTGCTTCCGGCAACTTGCCTTCGCGCCAGGTCTTGTCCTGTGGCGTGGCGACCTGGATGCTCTCCAGCGCTGCATGCCCGCGGGCATTCAGGGCCAGCAGCAGTTGGCGCTGGCGTAATGCCAACAGCCGCAGCACGCTGTCGTCGACAGTCAGTTCTCGCTGGCCCTTGATCTTGCCCAGCAGGCGGCTGCCGTAGCTGCGCGCGGTTTGCAGGGCGCCGCCGGCAATGGCGCCGGCCAGTGCCGCGGCGCCCAGCGTCAGACCACCGACCAGCAAATCCACACCGGCACCGGCGGCTGCGCCGGCGGCGATGCCACCGCCAACCCGAACGCCCAGTTGCTTGAGGGTCTCGGGATTGAACAGGTCATCGCCCCAGCGGCCATCAAGCAACGGCAAGTCGCTGGCGGCGGCATCTTGCGGGCGGAAAGCGTAGAGTTTGAGCAAGGCTTCGACGCACCGCTGTTCCCGCTGGCGCACGGCCTTGCGCAGTTCGCTGATCGCCTGCTGTTCCTGCTCGGCCTCGGCGGCGACGCTGCGTCGACACGCGGCGCAGTCGATCAACAATTCGGCTATCAACCGCGCGGCGCTATGCTGGCGGGCCAGGCGCTGGGCTTGCTGATCGGCGATCAGGCGTTCCAGCTGCGGCCGGGCGTTCTCCAGCAGCAGTGCCAGGCTTTCATACAGTCGACGTTCGCCATCTTCCGGCGGGGCGACGCTGTCGAAGCGTACCAGGGCATGCAGACCCAGCCGCGCCAATGCTTCGCGCCAATCCGGTTCACGATGGTTGGCGCTGCTGACGAAGTTCAGCACCGGCAGCAGGGGTTTGCCGCAACTGGCCAGCACTTCGAGCTCGTCGCGGTATTTGGATAACACCGGTTCGCGGGCATCGATGACATAAAGGCCGGCATCACAGGTGAGCAACTGGCGCAGTACCTTGGCTTCCTGCTCGAAACGCTGCCGGGCCTCGCTGCCCTCAAGGAATCGGGCCAGGCGTGCCGGGCCGTCGAGGCGCTCGCCGGGGCGCTCCAGGCGCTCGAGATAATCGAGCAGGGCGATGGCATCTTCCAGGCCCGGAGTGTCGAACAGGTCAAGCAACGGCTCGCCGTCCACCGACAGGCGCGCACCTTCGACATGGCGGGTGGTGCTGGGCCGATGAGACACTTCGCCGAATCCGACATCCCGGGTCAGGGTTCGCAGCAACGAGGTTTTGCCGACGTTGGTGTGACCCACCACCGCGAGTTTCAGCGGGTTTTTTCGTGAATCAGTCATGACCGTTCTCCAGCCAGTTCAATGGCGCGCTGTCGGCGAACGGCAGTTCCAGCTGTTGCAGCGCCACATGCCAATCGCCCAGGCGCTCGGCATCCAGGGCCTCGCCGGGTGGGGCCTGCAGCAGCCAGACACGTGTGGCGCTGGCGTTGCGAGCCAGTTCGGCGATGAGCGCCAGGCTGCCGCGATCCGGCGAGCGGCGTGGATCGCAGGCGATGGCCAGGCGCGCGGGGGGAAACCGACTGAGCTGTTCGAGCAGTTTGTGGCGCGATTCACGACTGTCGAGAATCCCCGCGTTGCTGACATTCTTCGGCAACTGCGGCGGCCACGGGCGTTGATCGTCCAGCTCGATAGCGACCAGTAGCGCGCCCTCGCTTTGCAAGTCGCTGGTGCTGCTTTGCACCCGATGCAACCGCTCGGGCGCAGCATCGCTGATGCCCAGTCGTTCGCTGCTGGGCATCAGCCTTTCGCGAAGTTGCGCATAGCCGGCCAGGTTGAGGTCCAGATGCAATTTTGCCTGGCCGGTTTTCCAGCGCCATAGGCAGAACAACGCCAGGAGCAGGCGTGGAACGACCCCGTAGACCACCAGCACGCCCACCAGCCAGGTGGCCCAGGCTTGCCGGGCGCTTTCGATGTTCAGCGCCGCATCGCCACTGGCGCGGATCATCTCGACCGTGGGTATGTTGAAGCCAAGCAAGGCAGGCAGGGCACCCAGGGTTTGAGTCAAGGCGACGAAGGTGTCGGCGCCAAGCAGGGTGGTCTCCCAGACGAAGCCGTAACGCCGGGTGGCCATCAGGGTCAGCAGCATCACCAGTGCGCTAAGCATCGCCAGCAACCAGAGGCCGTTGACCAGCAAGCCGATCGCCCAGCGATTGAGCTTGTGTCGTTGCAGCAACAGCAGCAGCGCGGGCGGCAGTTGCGCGGCCTTGGCGTCCCGGGCGAGTTTTTCGCTGAGCCACAGCCACAAACGACCGAGACTGGCGCCGTGTTCGCCGGCGAACATCAGGCCCAGGGCCCAGCTCAGCAGCAAAATCAGATTGAGCCCGAGCAGGCTGCCCAAGGCCCAGAACACATTGACCGGCATCTTCCCGTCGCTCAGCGCGGCAAACGCCAGGCCGGCGCCGCTGATCACTGCCAGTGCCGCCAGGACAATCAGCGCCAGTCGCGCACCTTGCAGCCAATGGCTGAGGGCGCTGCTCAGCCCGTCACGTTCCGCCAGCCACAGGGCCCGGCGTTGAATCCGTGTCGGCAGGTCGCCGCCTTCGCTGCGGGCTATTCGATTGGCTTCAAGATCGTCCAGGGCCCCGGCATGTTCTTCGCGCAGGCGGATGGTTTCAGTCAGCCAGAGGTTAGTCAGTTCAGTCACGCGGCATCCCGTCGCTTAATTGAGCCGTGAGCATAACCGCTGCAGCGCTTGTCGGGGGCCTGCGTTGCGAGAAGTTGAGGCTCTGGTATCCTCGCCGACATGACTAAATCACTCCCCCTCAGCCTGATCGCAGCCCTCGGTGAAAACCGTGTGATCGGCATCGACAACAGCATGCCCTGGCACTTGCCGGGGGACTTCAAGTACTTCAAGGCCACCACCCTGGGCAAGCCGATCATCATGGGTCGCAAGACCTGGGATTCCCTGGGTCGCCCGCTGCCGGGACGATTGAATATCGTCGTCAGTCGCCAGGCCGGTCTGCAGCTGGACGGCGCCGAGGTTTATCCGTCGCTGGAGTCCGCAGTGGTTCGGGCGCAGGAATGGGCGAACCAGCAGGGTGTCGATGAGGTGATGTTGATTGGCGGGGCGCAGCTGTATGCGCAAGGCATGGCGCAGGCGGATCGCCTGTACCTGACCCGTGTGGCGCTGAGCCCCGAGGGGGATGCCTGGTTTCCGGAGTTTGATTTGATGCAGTGGACATTGGTGTCCAACACCTCGAATCCAGCTGAAGGCGACAAACCAGCGTACAACTTTGAAGTTTGGGAAAAGGCCTAAAAACATCGCCAGCAGGCTGGCTCCCACAGTGGGTTTGAGGTGAAACACAGATTGTGTGAACACCCAAAATCCCTGTGGGAGCCAGCCTGCTGGCGATGAGGCCAGATCAGACGCTAAAGAACTTAAGCGTGCGCCAACTCCGCATGCTCATCCGCGTCCAGCAACTGCTTATCCGTCTGCTGCATGATCTGGCTGGTCACCGCACCAGCTGCAATCGAACCGCTCACGTTCAACGCGGTGCGACCCATGTCGATCAGCGGCTCAACCGAAATCAGCAAAGCCACCAGTGACACTGGCAAGCCCATTGCCGGCAACACGATCAACGCGGCAAAGGTCGCGCCACCGCCGACGCCGGCCACCCCAGCCGAACTCAAGGTAACAATCGCCACCAACGTCGCGATCCATAGCGGGTCCAGCGGGTTGATGCCCACGGTCGGTGCAACCATCACCGCCAGCATTGCCGGGTACAGGCCGGCACAGCCATTCTGGCCGATGGTCGCGCCAAACGAGGCGGCGAAGCTGGCGATGGACTGCGGGATACCCAGTCGGCTGGTCTGGGCTTCGATGCTCAGCGGAATGGTCGCGGCGCTCGAGCGGCTGGTGAAGGCAAACGTCAGCACCGGCCAGATCTTGCGGAAGAAACGCAGCGGGTTGATCCCGGCCGCCGACACCAGCACGCCATGCACCACAAACATCAAGCCCAGGCCGATGTAGGACACCACCACAAAACTGCCCAGCTTGATGATGTCTTGCAGATTGGAACCGGCGACCACCTTGGTCATCAGGGCCAACACGCCGTAGGGGGTCAACTTCATGACCAGACGCACCAGGCGCATTACCCAGGCTTGCAGGGTGTCGATAGCGTTGATCACTTTCTGACCTTTCTCGACGTCATCCTTGAGCAGTTGCAAGGCCGCAACCCCTAGGAAGGCCGCGAAGATCACCACGCTGATGATCGACGTCGGCTTGGCGCGCGCGAGGTCAGCGAACGGGTTTTGCGGGATGAACGACAGCAGCAACTGCGGCACATTCAGGTCGGCGACCTTACCGGCGTAGTCGGTCTGGATGGTCTGCAGGCGGGCCATTTCCTGGGTGCCTGCGACCAGGCCCTCAGCGGTCAGGCCGAACAGGTTGGTGAGGCCGATACCGACAAGCGCGGCGATGGCCGTGGTGAACAGCAGCGTACCAATGGTCAGGAAGCTTATTTTGCCCAGTGACGAGGCGTTGTGCAGCCGCGCCACTGCGCTGAGGATGGAGGCGAACACCAGCGGGATCACGATCATCTGCAGCAGTTGTACGTAACCGTTACCCACCAGGTCGAACCAGCCGATCGACGCCTTCAGCACCGGGTTGCCCGCGCCATAAATGGTGTGCAGAGCTACGCCAAACGCCACGCTCAGTACCAGCGCAAGCAGGACCTTTTTCGCCAGGCTCCAGTTGGAGTGGCGGGTTTGTGCCAAGCCGAACAGCAAGGCCAGGAACACCAGCAGATTGAGGATCAGCGGCAGATTCATGAAAACTCCGAGAAAGACTTGTGCCCGCTGCCTTGCGGGGCAGCTGCGAACCGGCAAGCCTAACAGCTTGAAAACTAATGAATTAATATCAAAAACGCATGATAACTGTCGTTTTCGGAATAAGCGCATGTCGCTTCCGGGAATGCAGTTGGCGCAATGGAGACGTGAACGGTCGCAGGCGGGCGGGGAATGTCACACTTATTTGATAGCGTCGAGCTCTTTGAATCAGGGAGAACTACGATGAAGCTTGCTCCGAAATTTTTGCTCGCAGCACTCTGCCTGGGCCTTGCTGGCCAGGCCTTCGCCACGGATCTGAAACATTGGCCAGCCGATCAGGCCAAGGCGTTGGACGCGATGATCGCGGCCAACGCCAACAAGGGTAATTACGCGGTGTTTGACATGGACAACACCAGTTACCGCTATGACCTGGAAGAGTCGTTGCTGCCGTTCATGGAGAACAAAGGCCTGATCACCCGCGAGAAGCTTGATCCCTCCCTGAAGCTGATTCCGTTCAAAGACACCGCCGAGCACAAGGAAAGCCTCTTCAGTTATTACTATCGCCTTTGCGAACTCGACGACATGGTCTGCTATCCATGGGTCGCGCAGGTGTTTTCCGGGTTTACGCTCAAAGAGCTCAAGGGTTATGTCGATGAGTTGATGGCATCAGGCAAACCGGTGCCAGCCACTTACTACGAAGGCGACGTGGTGAAGAAACTCGACGTTAACCCGCCGAAAATCTTCACTGGGCAAAAAGAGCTCTATAACAAGCTGATGGAAAACGGCATCGAGGTCTACGTGATGACTGCCGCATCGGAAGAGCTGGTGCGCATGGTGGCGTCAGATCCGCAGTACGGCTACAACGTCAAGCCGCAGAACGTGATCGGCGTGAGCCTGCTGCTCAAGGACACCAAGACCGGCGAACTGACCACTGCACGCAAGCAGATTACTGCCGGCAAGTATGACGAGAAGGCCAACCTGGGCCTGGAGTTGACCCCGTACCTGTGGACCCCGGCGACCTGGATGGCGGGCAAGCAGGCGGCGATCCTGACTTACATCGACGAGTGGAAAAAACCGGTGCTGGTCGGCGGCGATACGCCAACCAGCGATGGTTTCATGCTGTTTCACAGCGTCGACGTGGCCAAGGGCGGTATTCACTTGTGGATCAACCGCAAGGACAAATACATGACCCAGATAAACGGCATGATGGCCAAGCATGCAGCGGCTCAGGCCGAGGAAGGATTGCCGGTGACGGCAGACAAGAACTGGGTGATCGTGAAGCCTGAAGAAATCCAATAATCCCAGATTTGTCGATCCCTGTAGGAGCTGCCGAAGGCTGCGATCTTTTGATCTTCAGAGGTCGCGTCCAAGAAAGATCAAAAGATCGCAGCCTCCGGCAGCTCCTACGGGGGATCTTCTGAAACAACAATGCCCCGCGCTTGGCGGGGCATTGTTTTGTTCGACGGTTAAGCCTTACAGCCCGTCGAGCATCGCCTTGTTACGCACCGCGCCCTTGTCGGCGCTGGTTGCCAGCAGGGCATAGGCCTTCAGGGCAGTGGTCACCTTGCGTGGACGTTTTTCCACAGGCTTCCAGCCTTTCTGATCCTGCTCGGCACGCCGGCCGGCCATTTCTTCATCGCTGATCAACAGGTTGATCGAACGGTTCGGAATGTCGATCAGCACCTTGTCGCCGTCCTGCACCAGACCAATCGCACCACCGGCTGCCGCTTCCGGCGAAGCGTGGCCGATGGACAGGCCCGAGGTGCCGCCGGAGAAACGACCGTCGGTGAGCAGGGCACAGGCTTTGCCCAGGCCTTTGGATTTCAGGTACGACGTCGGGTAGAGCATTTCCTGCATGCCCGGGCCGCCTTTGGGGCCTTCGTAACGGATGATCACGATGTCGCCGGCCTTCACTTCGTCAGCGAGGATGCCGCGTACGGCGCTGTCCTGGCTCTCGAAGATCTTCGCATTGCCTTCAAACACGTGGATCGATTCATCGACGCCGGCGGTTTTCACCACGCAACCGTCCAGCGCGATGTTGCCGTACAGAACGGCCAGGCCGCCTTCTTTCGAATACGCATGCTCAACACTGCGGATGCAGCCGTTTTCACGGTCGTCGTCCAGGGTTTCCCAACGGGTCGACTGGCTGAATGCGGTTTGCGTCGGGATGCCCGCCGGGCCGGCTTTGAAGAAATGATGCACGGCTTCATCGTCGGTCTGGGTGATGTCCCACTTGGCGATGCCTTCGGCCAGGGTTTTGCTGTGCACGGTCGGCAGGTCGGTGTGCAACAGGCCGCCACGGGCCAGCGAGCCGAGGATGCTGAAGATCCCGCCGGCGCGGTGCACGTCTTCCATGTGGTACTTCTGGATGTTCGGTGCGACTTTGCACAGTTGCGGCACGAATCGGGACAGGCGGTCGATGTCGCGCAAGTCGAACTCCATCTCGGCTTCCTGGGCGGCGGCCAGCAAGTGCAGGATGGTGTTGGTGGAACCGCCCATGGCGATGTCCAGGGTCATGGCGTTTTCGAACGCCTTGAAGTTGGCGATATTGCGCGGCAGTACCGACTCATCGTTCTCGCCGTAGTAACGCTTGCACAGCTCGACGATGGTGCGGCCGGCCTGCAGGAACAGCTGTTCGCGGTCGCTGTGGGTCGCCAGGGTCGAACCGTTACCCGGCAACGCCAGGCCGAGGGCTTCGACCAGGCAGTTCATCGAGTTGGCGGTGAACATGCCGGAGCACGAACCGCAGGTCGGGCAGGCGCTGCGCTCGTACTCAGCGACTTTCTCGTCAGAAGCGCTGGAGTCGGCGGCGATCACCATGGCATCGACCAGGTCGAGGCCATGGGAGGCGAGTTTGGTCTTGCCGGCTTCCATCGGGCCGCCAGAAACGAAAATCACCGGGATGTTCAGGCGCAGGGAGGCCATCAGCATGCCAGGGGTGATCTTGTCGCAGTTGGAAATGCAGACGATGGCATCGGCGCAGTGGGCGTTGACCATGTACTCGACGGAGTCGGCGATGATCTCGCGGCTCGGCAGCGAATACAGCATGCCGTCATGGCCCATGGCGATGCCGTCATCCACGGCGATGGTGTTGAATTCTTTTGCCACGCCGCCAGCGCGTTCGATTTCACGGGCGACCAGTTGGCCCAGGTCCTTGAGGTGGACGTGGCCCGGTACGAACTGGGTGAAGGAGTTGGCAATGGCGATGATCGGCTTTTTGAAGTCGTCATCTTTCATCCCCGTGGCGCGCCACAGTGCGCGGGCGCCGGCCATGTTGCGGCCGTGGGTGGATGTTTTCGAGCGGTAATCAGGCATGAAGCACTCCGGGCGGCTAATCAGGTATCAAAGGGGAAGTGAGCTTCTATTGACGTCTGGAACACTCAGAAATGGCCGTGTGTCCGGAAGTTGCCGATAACTTTGCGGGATCGCCGCGCGCTTCAGCTTGAGCTCATAAACCCGCCGGGGGATGACTGGCGATGAATGAGGCGATTCTACACGGCTGGCGGCGAGAGGGAATGCCAGAACGCGCACTGGCCGCGCTCACGAGACGTGCGGCCACCCTGTAGGAGCGAGCTCGCTCGCGAAAAACCAGAGGACGCCGCGGGGTGTCAGGCTGCCAGCGTCATCGTTGACGACCATCGTGAGCGAGCTCGCTCCTACAGATAGTGTTTAGCTGTTTGGCAGCAACCGGCAGGTGATGCTCTTGATGTAGCGCGTCTCGGCAATTGCCGGGTGCACCGGGTGATCCGGACCCTGGCCGCCGCGTTCCAGCAGCTGGATGTTACGGTCCAGGTGACGGGCGCTGGTCAGCAGGATGTTCTGCAGGTCGTCTTCCGGCAGGTGCATCGAGCACGAAGCGCTGACCAGGATGCCGTCCTTGGTCAACAGGCGCATGGCTTGTTCGTTCAGGCGGCGGTAGGCGCCTTCGCCATTTTTCATGTCTTTCTTGCGTTTGATGAACGCCGGCGGGTCGGCCACGATCACGTCGAAACGTTCTTCGCTGGCTTTGAGTTCTTTAAGGGCATCAAACACATCGCCTTCGAGGCAGGTCATCTTCTCGGCGACGCCGTTCAGCGCGGCGTTGCGCTCGACACCATCGAGGGCGAAGGCCGAAGCGTCGACGCAGAAGACTTCACTGGCGCCGAAGGCCGCTGCTTGCACGCCCCAGCCGCCAATGTAGCTATAGAGGTCGAGTACGCGTTTGCCCTTGGCATAAGGCGCCAGGCGAGCACGGTTCATGCGGTGGTCATAGAACCAGCCGGTTTTCTGGCCTTGAATGACCGGCGCTTCGAATTTCACGCCGTTCTCCTCCAGCGCAACCCACTCAGGCACCAGGCCAAACACGGTTTCAACGTAGCGGTTGAGGCCTTCGGCATCACGGGCGGCGGAGTCGTTCTTGAACAGAATGCCGCTTGGCTTGAGCACTTGGGTCAGTGCGGCAATCACGTCTTCCTTGTGCGCTTCCATGGTCGCGGAGGCGATCTGTACCACCAGGATGTCGCCGAAACGGTCGACGACCAGGCCTGGCAGCAGGTCGGAATCACCGTAGACCAGGCGATAGAACGGCTTGTCGAACAGGCGATCGCGCAACGACAGGGCAACGTTCAGGCGGTGCACCAGCAACGACTTGTCCAGCGGCAACTTGATGTCGCGCGACAGCAGGCGGGCGCAGATGAGGTTGTTCGGGCTCATGGCAACGATGCCCAGCGTCTTGCCACCGGCGGCTTCGAGGATCGCCTGATCGCCGGCCTTGAAGCCGTTTAACGGTGTGGCGGCTACATCGATTTCGTTGCTGTAGACCCACAGGTGGCCGTTTCGCAGGCGACGGTCGGCGTTGGCTTTGAGGCGCAGGCTAGGCAGGGACATGACGTCGCTCCGGAAAAAAGAGCAGGAGTATAGCGTGTTGGGGGTGGTGGCGGGCTTGCAGGTGATGAAACGCCGGCTCCCACAGCGCTTTGGTGCCGAATGCAAATTATGCATGCACAGCAGATCCCTGTGGGAGCGGGCTTGCCCGCGAAGGCGGCCTCGAACTAATACTCGGAAAGCGCGGCAATCAACTCCCGATTGAACGCCGGAATATCATCCGGCTGCCGGCTGCTGATCAGGTTACCGTCCTTGACCACTTCCTTGTCGACCCAATTGGCCCCGGCATTCAACAGATCGTCCCTGAGCGTCTTGTAGCTGGTCATGGTCTTGCCGCTGACCAGTCCGGCAGACACCAGCAACCAGCCGCCATGGCAAATCACCGGGATAGGCTTGCCCGCCGAAGTGCCGGTCTTGACCAGATGCTGGGCGTCCTGGTCGATGCGGATGGTGTCGGAGTTCTGCACACCGCCCGGCAGCACAATGGCGTCGTAATGGTCGGCGCTGGCACCCTTGAACGTGCCGTCGACCTTGAAATCATCCGCGGGCTCGTCGTGATTCCAGCCTTTGACCTGGCCTTGCTCGGCCGACAGGATATCGACTTGAACGCCGGCGTCCTCCAGAGCCTGTTTCGGACCTGTGAGTTCAACCTGCTCGAAACCATCGGTTACCAGAATCGCGACACGCTTGCCGTTCAGGGAATGAGACATGATTACAGCTCCTGAGGTGAGTACATGTTTGCCCGTGGGCATTACTCAGTCCGAAGCCGGGACGTGGATGAAAGTTCCTCCGATGTGCCCGCTGGTGTGTCGGATCCAACTTCATAAAGGTTAGAATTGCCGCCTGTCCCAGAGCGCGTACTTATGTCCCAAGAGCTGACCACCGAACAGATTCAACAGACCCTGCAAGGCATTAGCGTGCCGGCCCAGCCGCAGATCATGGTGGATTTGCAAATGGAGCAGTACATGCCGGACCCGGACCTGGAGGTGATCGCCAAGCTGATCTCCCAGGACCCTGGCCTGTCCGGTTCACTGTTGAAGATCGTCAACTCGCCGTATTACGGCCTGAGCAACAAGATCGCCTCGATCCAGCGCGCAGTGAATCTGCTGGGTAGCCGTTCGGTCATCAACCTGATCAATGCGATGTCGATCAAGGGCGAGATGAACGACGACACCATCGTCACCTTGAACCGATTCTGGGACACCGCCCAGGACGTGGCAATGACGTGCCTGACCCTGGCCAAGCGCCTCGGCGGACAGGCGGGCGACGAAGCCTATGCCCTGGGTCTGTTTCACGATTGCGGTGTGCCGCTGATGCTGCAGCGTTTCCCCGACTACATGGGTGTGCTGGAGGAGGCCTACGCCAACGCCAGTGCGGAATGTCGGGTGGTCGATACGGAAAACAGCCGGTTCAACACCAACCATGCGGTGGTCGGCTACTACACGGCGAAGTCCTGGCGTCTGCCGGAGCATGTATCCCATGCGATCGCCAACCACCACAACGCCCTGGCGATCTTCAGCGATGACTCGTCCCGCAACAGTCAGTTGAAGAACCTGCTGGCGATCCTCAAGATGGCCGAACACATCTGCGCGTCGTATCGGGTGCTGGGCAATCAGAAAATCGACCATGAGTGGAACAGCATCAGTCACCTGGTGCTCGATTATGTCGGCCTCTCGGACTACGACTTCGAGACCCTCAAGCAAACCATTCGCGACCTCGGCAATCATCGCTGAGTGCTGATCCCTCTCTGACCCAGTCCTGATTCGAGTGCGCCATGCCTGAACTGCCAGAAGTTGAAACAACTCGCCGCGGGATCGCGCCACACCTTGAGGGCCAGCGCGTCAGCCGGGTGATTGTGCGTGATCGACGCCTGCGCTGGCCGATACCCGAAGACCTCGACGTGCGCCTGTCCGGGCAGCGCATCGTGCTGGTGGAGCGGCGCGCCAAGTACCTGCTGATCAATGCCGAAGTAGGCACCTTGATCAGCCACCTGGGCATGTCCGGCAATTTGCGCCTGGTGGAGGCCGGCACCCCGGCGGCCAAGCATGAGCACGTGGACATCGAGCTGGAATCAGGCCTGGCCCTGCGCTACACCGATCCGCGTCGGTTCGGCGCCATGCTCTGGAGCCTTGACCCGCTCAATCACGAGCTGCTGGTACGCCTGGGGCCGGAACCGTTGACCGAGCTGTTCGACGGCGAGCGCCTGTTTCAACAGTCCCGTGGGCGATCCATGGCGGTCAAGCCGTTCATCATGGATAACGCAGTGGTGGTGGGGGTGGGCAATATCTATGCGACCGAGGCACTGTTCGCCGCCGGAATCGACCCGCGCCGCGAGGCCAAGAGCATTTCCCGGGCGCGCTATCTGAAACTGGCCATCGAGATCAAGCGCATCCTGATCCACGCGATCGAGCGCGGCGGCACCACCTTGCGCGACTTTATCGGCGGTGACGGGCAGCCGGGTTATTTTCAGCAGGAATTGTTTGTCTACGGTCGTGGTGGCGAGCACTGCAAGGTCTGCGGAACCGGGTTGCGAGAAGTAAAGCTGGGGCAGCGTGCGAGTGTCTTTTGCCCTCGTTGTCAAAGTTGACTGGCCCTACGGGCTATAGTCTGTGTTCACTGCTCAGCCGAAGGACCGTGCCATGAATTCGTTTCGAACCCTAGTCGTCGTGTTGTTATTGAGCGTTGCAGCGCCGGTGCTGGCAGCCAGCAATGGCAGCGGCGACCCGCGCTACACCATCCAGAATCCCCCGGCCTACGCCATGATCGGCGACTTGCTGATCGCCCGACCCTTGCTGGTGGTGGCGACGGTGATCGGTGCAGGGGCGTTTGTGGTGTCGCTTCCCTTCACCGCGCTGGGCGGCGGCATTGGGGATGCGGGGCAGGCGCTGGTGGTGGACCCGGCGCGGGCAGCGTTTGTGCGGTGCCTGGGGTGCATTGGGGAGGGGTTTGAGCAGCGGGAGTGAGGCCAGTTGCATCACTCCAGAAATCAGACCTTACCGGTAATCACACGATACTTCGCCATCAACTGCTCTTCAGTTTCCGGATGTGCCTCATCCAGCGGAATGCAATCCACCGGGCATACTTGCTGGCACTGTGGCTCGTCGTAGTGGCCGACGCACTGCGTGCACAGGTTGGGGTCGATCACATAGATCTCTTCGCCTTGGGAGATGGCGGCGTTCGGGCACTCGGGCTCGCAGACGTCGCAGTTGATGCAATCGTCGGTGATGATCAGGGACATGCTAACTCCAGCCAGGGTGGAAGACCCAGGCGCTATAAACCAATGCGCGCAATTGTGCCGTATTGGCGCTGCAGGAGCCAGCTTGCTCGCGATGGACGGGAGAGCGCCAAGTTTACCCAGGCAGCCCGCGCGTCATCGTTAACGTTCATCGCCAGCAAGCTGGCTCCTGCAGCCTGCGTTATTTCTTGAAGCGTTCGGTGAGGGCATCCGCCACCGCAGGGTGCACGAATTTGGTGATATCGCCGCCCAGGGCCGCAATTTCACGGACCAGCGTCGAGGAGATGAACGAGTATCGCTCGGATGGAGTGAGAAACAGGCTTTCCACATCCGGTGCAAGCTGACGGTTCATGTTGGCCAGCTGAAATTCGTATTCGAAGTCCGACACTGCGCGCAATCCACGGAGAAAGACGTTGGCGTTTTTCTCTTTGGCGAAATGCGCCAGCAGCGTCGAGAAACCGACCACTTCCACGTTCGGCAGATGCTTGGTGACCTCGCGAGCCAGCTCCACCCGTTGTTCCAGGGGAAACAAGGGGTTTTTCTTCGGGCTGGCGGCGACGGCAATGATCACGTGATCGAACAGGCGCGAGGCGCGTTCGACCAGATCGCCATGGCCCTTGGTAATAGGGTCGAAGGTACCTGGGTACAACACTCGGTTCATCGCGTCGTCCTGGCGGGAGTCCGTTGGGGAGTCGGATGGTATCGCAGCATTCCCGGTCGGCCAAGTCGCCTGTTGGGTAAGAAAGCACTATAGACGATGGGACTATTCCTCGTTTTCACGGATTTTTTAAACGGTCGGCGAGCGCGGTGGCCAGTTGCGCGGTCAGTCCGTACACCGATAATTGAGGGTTTGCACCAATGCTGGTGGGGAATAGCGAGCCATCATGGATCGACAGGTTGCTGATCTGGTGATGACGGCCGAGGCTGTCGGTCACGGCGTTTTTCGGCTCTTCGCCCATGGCGCAACCGCCCATCACATGGGCACTGCCCAGGCGGGTGCGGTAGAGCTCCAGGCTCAAACTGTCGATCAGCGTGCGCGCTTCGGCCAGGGTTTTGACGTGGCGAGCATCAGCATGCATCGGCATCACTGCATTGGCGCCACCGGCAAACTGGATTTCGGCCATGCTGTGGAACGCCCGGCGCAAGCCGTCCCAGGCATAGGCAGAAACCTGATAGTCGAGCACCGGGGTGTCGTCACCGCGCAATTCGACGCTGCCGCCGGGACTATCCGGGTGAAAGCCGTCACGTAGCAGCGCCAACATGGCGTGGGTGTGCGGCAAATTCTCCATGTGTCGGGAATTCTCTTCGCCGAAGCCGCCCAGCAGCGTGGTGGCGAGCGCCGGGTGCAGAGGTGGTACTTCCAGTTTGTAGGACATCTTGCCGCTGGTACCGTCCTGCCACTGGAAGTGATCGGAGTAGATCGACTGCGGAGCGCCGTAGAACGGGTTGATCACCTCATCGAACAGGGCGGCAGACATGTTCACCAAATGCAGGAACGTGCGTTTGCCCAGGCGCTTGTGCGGATCGGGGGCCGCGGAGCGCAGCAGTAGCGCCGGGCTGTTGATTGCGCCCCCGGCCAGTACGTAATGTCGCGCCTTGACCGTGATCGTCCTGCCCGTGGGCGCAACGCAGCGCTCATCCATCGCGACACAGCTCAGGCCGATGACCTTGTCGTCCTTGATCGAGAGCTTTTCAGCGCGAGCCAGATAGAGCAATTCACCGCCTTTTTCCAGGGTGGCTGGAATGGTCGTCACCAGCATTGACTGCTTGGCATTGGTCGGACAGCCCATGCCGCAGTAACCCAGGTTCCAGCAGCCACGAACGTTGCGCGGAATCACGTGCCAGCTGTAGCCCAGTTTTTCGCAGCCTTTGCGGATTACGTCGTTATTGGCGTTGGGCGGTACCATCCAGGGGGCGACCCCGAGCCGCTGCTCCATTTTCTCGAACCACGGCGCCATGTCGGCAGGGCTGTGGCCCTTTACGTCATGTTCCCGGGCCCAGTGTTCGAGCGTCGGGGGCGGGGTGCGAAAGCTCGATGTCCAGTTGATCAGCGTGGTGCCGCCCACCGCGCGCCCTTGCAGTATGGTGATGGCGCCGTCCTTGCTCATGCGGCCGATGCCTTCCTGATAGAGGCTGGCGTAGGCCTGGTCTTCGAGCATCTTGAAGTCGCTGCTGGTCTTGAGGGGACCTTCTTCGATCAGCAACACCTTGAATCCGGCGGCGCTGAGGATTTCTGCCGTGGTGCCGCCGCCGGCGCCGCTGCCGATGATTGCCACGTCGGCTTCCAGGGTCAGGTCCTCGGTCAGTTGCGAGCCGTTGTAGGTTTTCCAGCCGCGGGCCAGGCCTTCACGGAACGGATCAGGTACGGGCATGTTCGGGTTCTCGTTATTGTTTTGGTTTTGTGGTGAGGCTACCGACGCCATCGCGAGCAGGCTCGCTCCCACAGGGTTACGCGATAAAGGTGGGAGGTGAGCCTGCTCGCGATGGCATCCCCCGGTCTCAGACAGCAGGCGGGCCCGGATACCCGCAATGTGCCCACGACTCTTGCCGGCTATACCAAGCCATCATCACCAGCTGCAGCAGTGAGCTATGGCCCATGCGCAGCAGGCTTAACGAACTGTTTTCCCAGCGATCAAGGAACTGCCGGACTTCATCGGCGCTGGCATTCTCCCAACTGCCCCAAACGCCGGTCAGCGGGCCGCGAGTGACGGTCAAGCCGAGCACGTCGAACAACTGCTGGGTCAGCTTGAGCATCTGCGGCGAGAGATGATTGAGGCCGTTGTCCAGATTTTTCAGGGTGCTATCGACGGCGTGCGGCATTTGCTCGGTAGCCACCGCGCCATCAAGCATCACTGGAATCAGTGCTCGCAAAAACAGCAGGTCCCCTCGGCGCAGTATTGCGAAACCGCTGGCCGGCGTACTTGAGGAGCAGCCGCTGAGGCTTGCGCCCAAACCGGCCGTGGCAAGGAAAGCCGTGGCGCCCAAGCTGAATTTCAGCAGGCCGCGACGTGACAGCGCGGGTGTATCGGACAGGCTGGGATTCATTATTGTTATTACCCGGCGATGATGTTTAGCGGATGAACAGCTTCTGGATGAGCTTCTGGATGGCTTTGCCATAAGGCGGATAGATCAGCTTCGCCGCATTGAAGCGCTGCTTGATCAAAACGCCCTTGGCTTTGCTGAACGTCAGAAAACCCTCGTGGCCGTGGTAATGGCCCATGCCGGATGCGCCGATGCCGCCAAACGGCATGTCGTCCTGTGCGACGTGCAGCAGGGTGTCATTGAGGCAGACACCGCCGGAGTGGGTTTCATGGAGAACGCGCTGCTGTTCGCCCTTGTTGTAGCCAAAGTAATACAGGGCGAGCGGACGGGGGCGCTGGTTGATGTAGGCAAATGCTTGCGCCAGGTCCGTATAGGGCACGATCGGCAGCAGCGGGCCGAAGATTTCGTCCTGCATCACGGTCATGTCATCGCTGACGTTGAGCAGCAGGCTATGGCTCATGCGGCGTCCCTGACCCTGCTCGAACAGCGGTATCAGCAGCGCGCCCTTGCTGGTAGCGTCGCTGATGTAGCCGTTGAGGCGCGCCAGTTGGCGGTCATTGATGATGGCGGTGTAGTCCGGGTTGTCTGCCAGTGTCGGATAAAACCCGCGAACGGCCTGGCGATAGGCTTCAACGAAGCCACCGACCCGGTCGTGCGGCACCAGCACGTAGTCGGGGGCCACGCAAGTTTGCCCGGCGTTTAGCGTCTTGCCAAAGGCGATGCGCTCGGCGGCGTCTTTGAGCGGCACATCGTGGGACACGATCGCGGGGGATTTTCCGCCCAGTTCCAGGGTGACTGGCGTCAGGTTCTCAGCTGCCGCGCGCATCACGTGCTTGCCGATACTGGTGGCGCCGGTGAACAGCAGATGGTCAAAACGCAGCCGGGAAAATGCTACGCCAACATCAGCTTCACCGAGCACGACGCAGACCAGATCCTGGGGGAAAATCCGTCCCAGCAGTTCCTTTAGCAGCAATCCGGTGGCTGGCGTGGATTCGCTGAGTTTGAGCATCACCCGGTTACCCGCCGACAACGCGCCAACCAGAGGCCCAATGGCCAGGTACAGCGGATAGTTCCACGGCACGATCACGCCGACCACGCCCAAAGGCTGGTACACGACTTTGGCTGAAGCAGGCTGGAACGCAACTCCGACTTTGCGTCGCGAGGGCTTCATCCAGCCTTTCAGGTGCTGGCTCGCGTAATGGATGCCATGCAGGCTGGGCATCAGTTCAGCGAGCAGGGTTTCATCGGCGCTGCGGTGGCTGAAATCCTGGCTGATAGCGTCGATCAGGGCCTGGCGCTCAGTGCTGAGCAAATCCCTTAACGCTTTGAGCCATTGCTGACGCTGAGCTGCAGGAGGCATCGGGTTGGCAGCGTACGCAGCGCGTTGAGCATCAAACAGGCTGCGTAGTTCTTCCAACGGCTGCTGCAGGTTTTGCAGGTAGGCGACGTCAGCGGTCATGGTCAGCTCCGGATTTTTATTTTACTGGATAACTTTCTAGAGTCTATGCTCTATAAAGTCAACTGACATCCTGGTGCAGCTTTGTTTTATCCGGTTGCGGATAGGCCGTAAGATGCTCTCCATCGCATTCCTGAATTAAAGCTCAAGCCATGGCCCCTCGAATAAAAACCAGCGAGCGCATCGTGCAGAACAGCCTCGAGCTGTTTAACCAGCAAGGCGAACGCAGCATTAGCACTAACCACATTGCTGCCCATATGGAGATTTCTCCGGGCAACCTCTACTACCACTTCCCTAACAAGCAGGCGATCATTGCCGTGCTCTTCAGTGAGTACGAAAGCCTGGTGGACAGCTTCCTGCGTCCACCCCAGGGCCGCGCCTCCACGGTGGAAGATAAGCGTTTCTACCTCAAGGAACTGCTGGCAGCCATGTGGCGGTATCGCTTCCTGCATCGTGACCTCGAGCACCTGCTCGACAGCGATCCGGAGCTGGCCGGGCGCTACCGACGCTTTTCCCAGCGCTGCCTGATCCATGGCACGCATATCTACGCCGGCTTCGTCGAGGCCGGGATCCTGCGCATGGACAAGGTGCAGATCGAGTCCCTGACCCTCAACGCCTGGATTATCCTGACCTCCTGGGTGCGTTTTCTCTGCACGACGCGGGAAAATTCCAATCACTTGAGTGAGCAAGCCGTCAAGCGTGGGGTGTATCAGGTGCTGGTGCTGGAGGCGGGCTTCGTCACGGATCAGGCGCGTGATGAGGTCAATGCGCTGTATGAAGAATTTTATGTGCCGCTGGGTCAGGCGCTTGAAGAAGCGCATGAGGAATCAGAACCGCTTTAATCACAGGAGCCCGTTATGCCTATTGCGCAGTTGATCAGCCCGCAAGCGTTGGACCTGAAGAAGGAGCAGCCGGGGCTGGTGATCCTGGATTGTCGTTTTGCCCTGGAAGATCCGGACTACGGCCAGCGCAGTTACTCGGAGGGCCATATCGCAGGGTCGAGTTTTGCCGACCTGGAGCGGGATTTAAGCGGGACCGTCGTCAGGGGCGTGACCGGTCGACATCCATTGCCAAACCCCGACGACCTGATTGAACGCCTGCAGGCATGGGGCATCAATCCCGACAGTGAAGTGGTTCTGTATGACGACGGTCCTGGTGCGTTCGCGGCGCGGGCCTGGTGGTTGCTGGCCTGGCTGGGCAAGCGTGACGGCGTGTTCATCCTTGATGGCGGACTCAAGGCCTGGCATGCCGCCGGCTTGCCACTGAGCCTGGATGCGCCCGGCAAAGAGCGCAGCACCTTCACCGGTGAACCGGACGCCTCGTTGGTGCTGAGCAGCGAACAATTGCAGCAGCGTCTCGACCAGCCGGACATGACCTTGCTCGATGCTCGTGCCCTGGTCCGTTTCAAGGGCGAAGTGGAGCCGATCGATCCGGTAGCGGGGCATATTCCCGGGGCGCAATGCGCAGCGTTCACCGATAACCTGGGCGGCGACGGGCGATTCTTGCCGGCTGATCAGTTAAAGCAGCGCTTTGCGGCGAAACTGGCAGACCGTTCGCCGACGGAACTGGTGGCCTATTGCGGCTCCGGGGTGACTGCGTGCCATAACCTGTTCGCCCTGTGCCTGGCGGGTTATCCGTTGGGGGCGTTGTATGCGGGGTCTTGGAGCGAGTGGATCAATGATCCTGCGCGAGGCGTCGCCAGGGGCGAATAATCCAGTACCTGCAGGAGCGAGCTTGCTCGCGATGGAGGTGAACGATAACGCTGGAAATCAGGCACCCCGCAGCGCTCTCGGGTTTTTCGCGAGCAAGCTCGCTCCTACAGGGGATTTGCCAGCCACGCTGGGATGCGCCGCTCCAGGTAGTATCCCGGCTGCCTCACCGAACCCTCGACAAACCCGACATGCCCACCTGCGGCGTGCAACTCGAACTGGGTGCACGTGGATAACTCGTCGGCTCGGGGCAGACTGTGCGGGAATACGAATGGATCGTCAGCCGCCTGGATCATCAGCGTTGGCGTTTGGATCTGCCCAAGGAAATAACGGCTCGACGCTCGGCGATAATAATCTTCGGCATCGGCATAGCCGTGCAGTGGAGCGGTCACCCGGCCATCGAAGTCCCAGAAAGTGCGCATGTTCTCCAGAGAGCCCAAGGCCGCCAGGGACGCCAGTCCATCTTCGCGCCCGTCATGCTGGAACTGGCGTTGCTTGTTCTTGATGTAGGCCAGCATCTCGCGCATGAAATGCGCCTGATAGACCCTTGAAAAACCCTGGCCGATGCGATCTGCACATTGATCCAGGCGAAAGGGCACCGATACCGCCACAGCACCCTGCAAGCCACTGTCACGGCCACTTTCACCCAGGTATTTGAGCAACACATTACCGCCCAGGGAGTAACCAACTGCGTACAACGGAGCGAGTGGCCGCCTGGCGCGCAGGTGCTTGAGGGTTTCGGCCAGGTCTTCGCTGGCGCCGGAATGGTAACTGCGCGGCAACAGGTTCGGTTCCCCCGAGCAACCGCGCCAGTTCAGTGCGACGCTGGCCCAGCCCCGGGCCGCCAGCGCCTTTTGCACGCCCGCGACATAAGGTGAATTCGAAGAGCCGGTCAGCCCGTGCAAAACCAGCACCAAGGGGGTGTCGGGGCCCTGCGGGCCATGCCAGTCGAGGTCAAGAAAGTCCCCATCCTCAAGCCACAGGCGCTCGCGCTCGCGTTCAATGTGGGTGGTTTTACGCCACAGCGGTCCCCACAATGTCTGCAAGTGCGGGTTGCCAAGGCCGAAGGCGGGGGTGAAGCGTTCTGACGGAGGGGACACGATTACTCTCGAGGCGGCGGCGCTTGCCTCTATTGAGGCAGGCACCTTTTCAGGCGGGTCGATTAACCCGCGATCTGTGCCATACGTTGCCACAACGCGTAGTACACCCGCCCGGATTTCTGCTCCCGATGCAGGCGCCAGTTGCCTGGCAAGCCAAGGCTCGATGGCGCGTTTTCGCTCTCGGTGTAGATCCAGGCCTCGTCGGCCAGCCACTGGCGCTCTTCAAGCAGGGTGCACACGGTTGGCAACAGGTTCTGGTTGAACGGCGGGTCGAGGAATACCAGGTCGTAGGCCACGGCGGCCTGGGTTTCCAGGTAACGCAAGGCGTCGGCCGTCTGGATTTGCCCGGTGGTGCAACGCAGCGTGCCCAGGTGCTCCTTGATGCTCGACACGGCAATGTTGCTGGCGTCGAGCGCCTGGCCCATGGCGGCGCCTCGGGACAATGCCTCGAGGAACAGCGCGCCGCTGCCGGCGAAGGGGTCGAACACTTTCGCCCCGGCGACATAAGGCGCGAGCCAGTTGAACAGGGTTTCACGCACCCGGTCCGGCGTCGGGCGCAAGCCTGGTGCGTCGGGGAAGCTCAGCTTTCGGCTGCCCCATTCGCCGCCGATGATGCGCAATTGATTCACGCCGTTATGCACGTTGTGAACAGGTTTTTTAGGGCGAGAACTGGCCATTAATGCTCCGGAACCCCGAGCGGTTGCTCGGCAGGTTTATCAGTAGGGGCCGGTAACGGCTTTTGCGGCACGGTCGGGCCAGCGCTGACGATGACCATTTTGTCCGTGCTCAGGTGTTTGTTCAATGCAGCCTTGACCTGCTCGACGGTCAGGCTTTGCGACTGGCGCATGAAATCGTCCAGGTAACTCAGCGGCAGGTTGTAGAACCCCATGGCGCCCAGTTGGCCAACTATATCGGCATTACTGGCCGTCGACAGCGGGAAGCTGCCGGCCAGTTCGCGCTTGGCGTCGTCGAGTTCTTTCTGGGTCGGACCTGTCTTGAGGTAGTCGGCGAGGACATCCTGCACCAGTTTCAAGGTTCCTTCGCTCATTTCGGCGCGGGTCTGCAGGTTGATCATGAATGGGCCGCGCGCCTGCATGGGCGTGAAGCCGGAGTAGACGCCGTAAGCCAGGCCGCGTTTCTCCCGGACTTCGGTCATCAACCGAGTACCAAAACCGCCACCGCCGAGAATCTGGTTGCCCATGGACAATGCGGCATAGTCCGGATCTTCACGGTCGATGCCCAGCTGCGCGAGCATCAGGTTGGTCTGCTTGGAAGGGAACTCGATGTGGCCGATGCTGGCCTGGGGCTCTACCGGTTGCGCGATTTTCGCCAGTGCCGGGCCTTTTGGCAGGGCGCTGGACACTTGCGCGGCAATGGCCTCGGCATCGGCGCGAGACAGGTCTCCGACCAGGGCAATGACCACGTTGCCAGCGGCATAGGCTTTCTCATGGAAGGCCTTGAGTTGCGCCAAGGTAATTGCAGGAACGGTTTTCGCCGTGCCGTCGCTCGAGTGGGCGTAGGGGTGGTCGCCGTAAAGACGGGTCATCAGCTCCAGGCCTGCAAGTTTGCCGGGGTTCTGCTTCTGGTATTCGAAGCCGGCGAGCATCTGGTTCTTGATGCGCGCAAAGGAGTCGGCGGGAAAGGTCGGTTTGCCCACTACTTCGGAAAACAGCTCCAGGGCCGGCGCGCGTTTATCTGCGGCGCTGAGGCTGCGCAGCGAGGCGAGCGCCATGTCCTTGAATGCACCATTGCCAAAATCGGCGCCCAGGCCTTCAAAACCCTGGGCGATAGCGCCGACGTCCTTGCCTGCAACGCCTTCGTTGAGCATGGCATTGGTCAGCAGGGCGAGGCCGGGCGCGTCGCCGTCCTGACTGCTGCCGGCGGCGAAAATCAGGCGCAGGTCGAACATCGGCAGCTCGCGAGCTTCGACGAACAGCACTTTGGCGCCTTCGGCGGTGTTCCAGGTCTGCACATCCAGGGAGCGGTGGCTCGGCGCCTTGCCATCGAGCTCGGCCAGGGATTGCAGCTTCTGGCTGGACTTGGCCTTGTCGAGGGCCTCGCTGGCTGTCGAGTCGTCGGGCCGCAGCAGGTAGACGGTCGCGGAGCCGATCAGCGCGACAACGACGAGGCCGATCAGCGCCAGGCGCGGTTTTTTACGCTCACTCATGAGTCGTCTCCTGTGGCAGTACGTGGGCGACGCTGAGACGTTCGCGGGTGAAATACAGCTTGGCGGCCTTCTGGATGTCTTGCGGGGTCACGCTTTCCAGGTCGGCGAGTTCGGTGTCCATCAGTTTCCACGACAGGCCTACCGTTTCCAGCTGGCCAATGGAGGTGGCCTGGCTGGTTATCGAGTCGCGCTCGTAGACCAGGCCGGCGATGACCTGTGCGCGCACCCGCTCCAACTCTTCAGTGGCAGGTGCGGTGGTTTTCAACTGGTCGAGCAGTTTCCACAAGCCGGCCTCGGCCTGGGCGATGGTTTTGTTTTTCTGGGTGTTGGGGGTCGCCGACAAGGTGAACAGGCTGTCGCCACGGGTGTAGGCGTCATAGCTCGAAGAACCGCCGGACACCAGTTCTTCACCGCGTTCCAGTTGGGTCGGGATGCGGCCGCTGTAGCCGCCGTCCAGCAGGGCCGAGATGAGGCGCAGCGCGTTGACCGAGCGCTTGTCTTCAGCCGTGGCGATGCTCGGCACATTGAAGCCCAGCATCAGGCTCGGTAATTGGGTCTGCACGTGCAGGGTAATCTTCCGTTCACCGGGCTCGGCCAGTTCCAGAGGCTGCTTGGCTGAAGGCACGTCACGCTTGGGGATCGGGCCGAAATAGCGCTGGGCCAGGGTCTTGACCTCGTCTGGAGTGACGTCGCCGACCACCACCAGGGTGGCATTGTTCGGCACGTACCAGGATTGGTACCAATGGCGCAGCTCCTCGACCTTCATGCGGTCCAGGTCGGCCATCCAGCCGATGGTTGGCGTGTGGTAGCCGCTGGCCGGGTAGGCCATGGCTTTGAAGCGCTCATAGGCCTTGGACATGGGCTTGTCATCAGTGCGCAAGCGGCGCTCTTCCTTGATGACTTCGATTTCACGGGCGAACTCGTCGGGTGGCAGGCGCAGGCTGGCCATGCGGTCGGCTTCAAGCTCGAAGGCGACGCCGAGGCGATCACGGGCCAGCACCTGGTAATAGGCTGTGAAATCGTCGCTGGTGAATGCGTTCTCTTCAGCGCCCAGGTCGCGCAGGATCAACGAGGCTTCACCGGGGCCGATTTTTTCGCTGCCCTTGAACATCATGTGTTCCAGTGCATGGGACAAGCCAGTCTGGCCTGGGGTCTCGTAGCTGGAGCCGACCTTGTACCAGACCTGGGAAACGACCACCGGCGCTCGATGGTCTTCGCGCACTACGACCTTGAGGCCGTTGTCCAGGGTGAATTCGTGGGTGGGTTGGGGATCGGCAGCCAAGGCTGAGAGTGGCAGACAAACTGTGCTGAGCAGCAGGCCTGCAGCGCGGCGGGCAAGAGCATTCATTCGTTTTTAAACCTGTTGGGCGGCCCGCTTGGTCTTAGCGTCGGCGGGCGAGAGGGTGCTAGGATACTGATCCGTTTTAGCGGCGGCCACGCCTATCAAGCCTTGATGCTTGATCAGGTTGTATGGGTTCGCGACGGGAATTCGGCATTTACTGGCAGAGTTCTGCTTTTTCGCCGATTTTGCCGCATCAGTCCTGTGTTAAATCGTTTTCCTGAGGTGTCTCGTACACCTCTACAAAATGTTGCGCGTGAACAAGCTCGATCTATTGCAGTCTGTTCAGCATTGAATATTTATTTGCCGAGGCGCCTGTGGGCGCGTCGCTACCGTGAGATAGCCGTCCTCCATGTTTGGTTCCAACGACGACAAGAAGACCCCAGCTGCGGCTGGCGAGAAGAAAGGCCTGTTTGGATGGCTGCGCAAAAAGCCGCAGGAAACCGTCGTGGAACAGCCACAGCCACTTAATGAGCCGGCTCCAGCGCCGGTACTGGATGAGGAGCCCTCGCCGATTGTCCTGCCGATCGCCGAGCCGGTGCTGCAGCCGATCGTCGAGCCTGAACCTGAAGTCGTGGCTGAGCAACCCTCGACTCCGGTTCCGGTCGCCGAACCCTGGTTAAAATTGCCCGTCGCGGAAGAACCGGTGGCGTTGGTCGAGGATGAACTGGCGCCGCACCTGCCGCCGCCAATCCCGGCACCGACGGTTGTCGCGCCGGAGCCCGCTCAGGCACTGTTTGTGGAGCCGCCTGTCGCCCCCGTGGTGCTGACTGAGCCTGAGCCTGAGCCTGAGCCTATTGCAGTTCCAGTTCCAGTTCCAGCGCCAGCTGCGGTGCCAGCACCAGCGCCAGTGGTCGAGACGTCGGTTGCCGTCATTGAGCCTGTTGCAGAGCCTGTGCGTACCGAAGAATCCAAGGCGGGCTTCTTCGCCCGGCTCAAACAGGGCTTGTCCAAGACTAGCGCCAGCATTGGCGAGGGCATGGCCAGCCTGTTCCTGGGCAAGAAGTTCATCGATGACGAATTGCTCGAGGACATCGAAACCCGCCTGCTGACAGCCGATGTCGGCGTCGAAGCTACCTCGGTGATCATCCAGCGCCTGACCCAGAAGGTCGCGCGCAAGGAGCTGGCCGATGCGGCTGCGCTGTATAAATCGCTGCAGGCGGAGTTGGCCGCGATGCTCAAGCCGGTTGAGCAGCCGCTGAAAATCACCTCGCAGAGCAAACCGTTTGTCATTCTGGTCGTCGGCGTCAACGGCGCCGGCAAGACCACCACCATTGGCAAGCTGGCCAAAAAGCTGCAGCTCGAAGGCAAGAAAGTCATGCTGGCCGCCGGTGACACCTTCCGCGCCGCTGCGGTCGAGCAGTTGCAGGTCTGGGGCGAGCGCAACAAGATCCCGGTGATCGCCCAACACACTGGCGCCGACTCGGCATCGGTTATCTTTGACGCCGTGCAGGCCGCGAAGGCCCGGGGCATCGATGTATTGATAGCCGATACGGCCGGGCGCCTGCATACCAAAGACAACCTGATGGAAGAACTGAAGAAGGTTCGCCGGGTGATCAGCAAGCTCGATGCGGACGCGCCTCACGAAGTGTTGCTGGTGCTCGACGCGGGGACCGGCCAGAACGCCATCAACCAGGCCAAGCAATTCAACCAGACCGTTGAATTGACCGGGCTGGCGCTGACCAAGCTCGATGGCACGGCCAAGGGCGGGGTGATTTTCGCCCTGGCCAAGCAGTTCGGCTTGCCTATTCGCTACATTGGCGTCGGCGAAGGCATCGATGACTTGCGTACTTTTGAAGCAGAACCCTTTGTCCAGGCATTGTTTGCCGAGCGGGAGCGTTCATGATTCGTTTCGAACAGGTCGGTAAACGCTATCCGAACGGTCACGTCGGCTTGCACGAGCTGAGCTTTCGGGTCCGTCGGGGCGAGTTCCTGTTTGTAACCGGGCATTCCGGCGCCGGTAAAAGTACATTGCTGCGGCTGTTGTTGGCCATGGAGCGCCCGACTACCGGCAAGTTGCTGCTGGCCGGGCAGGACCTGGCCACCATCAGCAATGCGCAGATCCCCTTTCTGCGGCGTCAGATCGGGGTGGTGTTCCAGAATCACCAGCTGCTGTTCGATCGCACGGTGTTCAACAACATTGCCTTGCCGCTGCAGATCCTCGGCTTGTCGAAGGCCGAGATCGTCAAGCGCGTCGACTCCGCCCTTGAGCGTGTGGCGCTTTCCGACAAGACCGACCTGTACCCGGGCGACCTCTCCACCGGTCAACAACAGCGCGTCGGCATTGCCCGGGCCATCGTCCATCGTCCGGCTTTGCTGCTGGCGGATGAACCCACCGGTAACCTCGACCCGCGCCTGGCGGCAGAGATCATGGGGGTATTTGAAGACATCAATCGCCTCGGTACCAGCGTGCTGATTGCCAGTCACGACCTGGCATTGATCGCCCGCATGCGTCACCGCATGCTGACCCTGCAGCGCGGTCGATTGATCGGTGACGGGGAGGCCGGCGTATGAGTGCGACTCGCAGCCCCAAGGTTTCCGAGCGCGTTGCCCCGAAGGCCGCCGATCCGCAGCCGCAGAAGAAAAAACGCGACGACGATGACGGCCCCGATTTTGCCACGCTGTTCCATGCCTGGATTGAAAGCCATCGGGCCAGTCTGATGGACAGTCTGCGTCGTTTGGGCAAGCAGCCTATTGGCAGCTTCTTCACCTGCATGGTCATGGCGGTCGCCCTGAGCCTGCCCATGGGGCTGTCACTTCTGCTCGGTAACGTCGAGCGTCTAGGTGGTTCCTGGCAGCGTGCGGCGCAGATTTCCCTTTACCTGCAACTCGACGCCAGCCCCGAGCAGGGGGAAGCATTGCGTGAGCAGATAAAAGCTATCCCCGGCGTCGCCGATGCTGAATACGTAGGCCGCGACCAGGCGCTAGAAGAGTTCCAGCAGCAGTCCGGCTTGGGCGACGCGCTCAAGGAGCTGCCGGAAAACCCGCTGCCTGGCGTGGTACTGGTTACTCCGAATGAGGTCGACAAGCCCGCTCTTGAAGCATTGAGACAAAAACTTTCCGAGTTGCCCAAGGTACAGCAGGCGCAACTTGATCTAGTCTGGGTCGAGCGTTTGGCCGCGATCCTGAAGCTGGGCGACCGTTTTGTCTTCGGTCTGACCGTGCTGCTGGTTTCTGCATTACTTTTGGTGATAGGCAATACCATTCGTCTTCATATTGAAAACCGCCGCACAGAGATAGAAGTGATTAAACTCGTGGGCGGCACTGACAGTTATGTACGCAGGCCCTTTCTGTACATGGGCGCGCTGTATGGCTTCGGTGCAGGGATTTTTTCGTGGGGCTTGTTGGCGTTTGGCCTGGACTGGCTGAACGATGCGGTGGTCGGCCTGGCCGGTTTGTACGGCAGTGATTTCGCCTTGGCCGGGGTACCTGTTGCCGATGGTCTGTCACTCTTGCTTGGCGCGGTGCTGTTGGGGTATATCGGTGCATGGATTGCAGTCGCACGCCACCTGCGGGAGCTTGCGCCGAAGTAATATCATTTTGCTCGTATTGACCTTTCAGCGTTTATGGGAACTTATTCTTCGGTTTCCGGTCAATTTTCGCAGTGCTGAACTGCACGAGTTATGTAAGATGGAGGTTTTTTCGTATGACCAATTCTTTGCAACCTGCATATGCTCTGGTCCCGGGTGCGAACCTGGAGGCCTATGTGCACACGGTGAACAGCATTCCATTGCTGACGCCGGAGCAGGAGCGTGAACTGGCCGAGAGTCTCTATTATGAGCAGGATTTGGGGGCGGCTCGGCAGATGGTGCTCGCCCACCTGCGTTTTGTCGTACACATTGCCCGTAGCTATTCCGGCTACGGTCTGGCTCAGGCTGACCTGATCCAGGAAGGCAACGTCGGCCTGATGAAGGCCGTGAAGCGCTTCAACCCGGAAATGGGTGTGCGTCTGGTTTCGTTTGCCGTGCACTGGATCAAGGCTGAGATTCACGAGTTCATCCTGCGCAACTGGCGCATCGTGAAGGTCGCGACCACCAAGGCCCAGCGCAAGCTGTTCTTCAACCTGCGTGGCCAGAAGAAACGTCTGGCATGGTTGAATAACGAGGAAGTTCACCGCGTGGCGGAAAGCCTCGGCGTTGAACCGCGTGAAGTGCGCGAGATGGAAAGTCGCCTGACCGGCCATGACATGGCCTTCGACCCGGCTGCCGAAGCAGACGACGACAGTGCTTTCCAGTCGCCAGCCAACTATCTGGAAGACCACCGGTACGACCCGGCACGTCAACTGGAAGACGCTGACTGGAGTGACAACTCCAACCATAACCTGCACGAGGCGCTGGAAGTGCTCGACGACCGCAGTCGTGACATTCTCTATCAGCGCTGGTTGGCTGAAGAGAAAGCCACGCTGCATGACCTGGCGCAGAAGTACAACGTGTCGGCCGAGCGTATTCGTCAGCTTGAGAAGAGCGCGATGAACAAGCTCAAGTTGTCTATCGCGGCGTAACTCTCGCGAACGCGATGAAAAACGCCCCGATCAGCGATGATCGGGGCGTTTTTGTTCATAAGATCAAAAGATCGCAGCCTTCGGCAGCTCCTACGGACAAATGTGTAGACCTGTGGGAGCTGCTGAAGGCTGCGATCTTTTGCTCTGGGCGTTCATTGCGCCCAAGGCGGCCGACGCGAGCCGTTCAGGCCCAGCAGATAGCTGTCGCCACCCAGCTGGCTCATCTGTTGTCGAACCCATCCTGCGCGTCGCGCAACATAGCTGGTGGGATGGCTCGCGCTCCAGGCTCGCGGGTTTGGCAGGACCGCCGCCAGCAGGCTGGATTGCTGACGACTGAGCCCTTTTGCGCTGACACCAAAGTGGTGCCGCGCTGCCGCCTCTGCGCCAAACACGCCCTCATCCCACTCCACACTGTTGAGGTAAACCTCAAGAATCCGCTGCTTGGGCCAGAGCACTTCTATCAACCCGGTAAACCACGCTTCCAGGCCTTTGCGCAGCCAGCTGCGGCCGGACCACAAGAACAGGTTCTTCGAAACCTGCTGGCTCAAGGTGCTGGCGCCCCGAATCGAACCGCCGAGCTCGTTGTGAGCCAGGGCTTTTTGAATCGCGCCAAAATCGAATCCCCAGTGCTCCGGGAATTTCTGGTCTTCACCGGCAATCACCGCAAGCTTGAGGTCGTCGGAGATCTCATCCCAGGGTTTCCAGGTGCGTTGCAGGTCAATGGGCTCGCCGTCGAACCATGACTCGATCTTGCGCTCGACCATCAAGGCCGTTCCCGGAGGCGGCACCACGCGAAATATCAGCACCAGCAATACGCTGCCGCCCGCGAACCAGAGCACGGCCTTGGTGAATCTTCGTACAATTAAACGCAGCATAGAGATGGCTTGGCCGAACCCGTTGAGCGGGCCATTATACAGACCCTGTTGATCGAGTCTGACTGGAGTTCTCATGCTGCGTGGCTTTCTGATGCTGGCCGCTTTTTTTGGCTTTACCGGAGTTGCCCTGGGCGCATTCGCTGCCCATGGCCTGAAGAGCCGCCTGACGCCTGAATACCTTGCGATATTCCACACCGGCGTCACTTATCAATTGGTGCATACCCTGGCGTTGCTGGGCGTGGCGCTGCTGGCCACACAAATGCAGGGACGCCTGGTCACGTGGGCAGGTGCTTCGTTTGCGATCGGCATCCTGCTGTTTTCCGGCAGCCTGTATGTGTTGACCATGACGGGCATCAGCAAACTTGGGATCATCACCCCGTTTGGCGGGCTGGCGTTTCTGGTGGGCTGGTTTTGCCTGGGTCTTGCCGCCTGGCGCCTGGCCTGAGGTAACCAAACCTCGGTAGGAGCTGCCGCAGGCTGCGATCTTTTGATCTTCAAAAAAGCCAGATCAAAAGATCGCAGCCTGCGGCAGCTCCTACCGGGAGGATTGCGTTTCAAGACGAATGGCTTGGGTCGATCTGGTTGATCGGGCTAGAATGCCAGCCCCTTAAAATGATGGTGGCCTGCGGCATGCGCATTCAGTTGAACGGCGAATCCCTTGAACTGCCCGACGGTGAAACCGTTGCGGCCCTGCTCACCCGTCTGGAACTTACCGGACGCCGGGTAGCGGTCGAGCTCAATCTGGACATCGTCCCGCGCAGCCAGCATGCCGAAACCACCTTGAACGACGGTGATTCAGTCGAAGTTGTGCACGCCATCGGCGGCGGCTAGTCGCCCGGCCCGCAAGGGCACAGAATTCTGCAAGAACCTCACCCCAACAGAGGATTTCCCATGAGCATCGTTCGTAGCGACAAGCCCTTCGTCCTGGCCGGTCGTACCTACCAGTCGCGTTTGCTGGTAGGCACAGGCAAGTACCGTGACATGGAAGAAACCCGCCTGGCCATCGAAGCCTCGGGTGCCGAGATCGTGACCTTCGCCGTGCGCCGTACCAACCTCGGCCAGAACCCGGGCGAACCGAACCTGCTTGAAGTCCTGTCGCCGGATCGCTACACCTTCCTGCCGAACACGGCAGGCTGCTTCGATGCCGCCGAGGCCGTGCGCACCTGTCGGCTGGCCCGGGAGCTGCTGGGCGGCCACAACCTGGTGAAGCTTGAAGTGCTGGCGGACCAGAAAACCCTGTTTCCCAACGTGATTGAAACCCTGAAGGCTGCCGAAGTGCTGGTCAAGGAAGGTTTTGACGTGATGGTCTACACCAGCGATGACCCGATCATTGCCCGTCAGCTGGCGGAAATCGGTGTGATCGCGGTGATGCCGCTGGCCGGTCTGATCGGCACGGGACTGGGGATCTGCAACCCTTACAACCTGCAGATCATCCTCGAAGAAGCCAAGATTCCCGTACTGGTGGATGCTGGTGTGGGTACCGCTTCCGACGCTACGATTGCCATGGAACTGGGCTGCGAGGCGGTGCTGATGAACTCGGCTATCGCCCATGCCCAGCAGCCGGTCATGATGGCCGAAGCCATGAAACATGCGATCGTCGCGGGCCGTCTGGCCTACCTCGCCGGTCGCATGCCGAAAAAACTCTATGCCAGCGCCTCCTCGCCGCTGGATGGTCTGATCAAGTAAGAGCCATTGATGACTGAATCAAAAGAAACGCCTATCCAGCCGGAAGAAGGCGAAGAGCGCCAACACCGACGTATCAAGAGTTTTGTGATGCGCGCCGGGCGCATGACCGAAGGCCAGCAGAAAGGCCTGGAGCAGGGCACGCCACTGTTCGTGCTGCCGCTCGCCGATGCGCCGGTGGACTTCGATCAAGTGTTTGGCCGCTCTGCGCCGCGCTCCCTGGAAATCGGCTTCGGCATGGGCCATTCCTTGCTGGAAATGGCTGCGGCTTCGCCGGAGCAGGATTTCATTGGCGTTGAGGTGCACCGTCCGGGTGTTGGCGCGCTGCTCAATGGCGTGCTGACCCAGGGCCTGACCAACCTTCGAGTCTACGATTGCGATGCGATCGAAGTGCTCAACCGCTGCGTGGCGGATAACAGTCTCGATCGCCTGATGCTGTTTTTCCCTGATCCATGGCACAAGAGTCGTCACCACAAGCGTCGCATCGTTCAGGCGTCGTTCGCTGAGCTGGTGCGTAGCAAGTTGAAGGTCGGCGGCGTGCTGCACATGGCCACGGACTGGGAGCCGTACGCCGAGTACATGCTGGAAGTGATGAACGTCGCGCCGGGTTATCGCAACCTGGCCGAAGACGGTAAGTGCGTACCGCGCCCGGCCGAGCGGCCGATCACCAAGTTCGAACGCCGTGGCGAACGTCTTGGGCATGGCGTGTGGGATCTGAAGTTCGAAAAGCAGTCCTGAACGGTAATACAAAAACCTGTGGGAGCGGGCTTGCCCGCGACAGTGGTCTGACAGTCAACGTGGATGTTGAATGTTACGGCCTCATCGCGGGCAAGCCCGCTCCCACAATGTTTTGTATGTGCTCAAATTCAGCGGCGGTCGGCCACTACGCCGATGAGCACCAACACCACCAACAACACCGGCGCCAGGCTGTAGTTGTTGAACTGGCTCAGGCCTTTGATGATCCACGGCGTGGCGTAGATCAGCGCGAGGCCGCTGCCGACCATGCACACCAAGGCCATCAGCGGGACGCGCAAGGCGCCGGCGATGCTGCCCAGGCGTTGGTCGATCCAGCCCTTGATGTCCGCGCCAAACAGCACCAGCAAACAGCCCACCAGCGCCAGAGAGATCTCCGACAGGTTGCTGCGGCTCCAGCGGGAGACGGTGGCGAGCAGGTCGAGTATCAAATCCATTCGTTTTCCCTTAAGGCTGAAATCAGCTCAGAAATTTCTGCAGCAAGTCATTGAGGAACAGTTGCCCGCGCTCGGTGGCCGCCAGACGTGACGGTTCGACCTGCAACAAGCCGCTTTGTTCGGCCTCGAGGCGGCCTTCGGCGAAGCTTTCCAGACTCAGGCCGGTACGCTCCGGGTACAGCCGCGATTCGACGCCTTCGGTGAGGCGCAAGGCGTTCATCAGGAACTCGAACGGCATTTCTTCATTGGTCAGCGCTTTCTCGCCCGCCTTGAAGCTTTTCGCCGGGTTCAGGTAGTCCTTCGGCAGGCGCGTCTTCCAGGTGCGCACGATGCGCCCGTCCGGATGACTGAGCTTGCCGTGAGCGCCGGCGCCGATGCCGATGAAGTCACCGAAGCTCCAGTAATTGAGATTGTGCCGCGCCGGGCGCCCGGGTTGGGCATACGCCGAGACTTCGTATTGCGCGTAACCGTGCTCGGCGAGCAACGCCTGGCCGGCTTCCTGAATGTCCCACAGTGTGTCGTCTTCCGGCAGCGTCGGCGGCTGGTTCCAGAACACCGTGTTCGGTTCCAGGGTCAGTTGGTACCAGGACAGGTGAGTCGGCTTAAGGGCGATGGCCTGGCGCAGGTCACTCAACGCATCGTCCAGGGACTGATCGGGCAAGCCGTGCATCAGGTCCAGGTTGAAGTTGTCGAACCCGGCCTGACGCGCCATGCCGGCAGCGCGGAGGGCTTCGTCACCGTTATGAATGCGGCCCAGGGCCTTGAGTTTCTCTTCCTGGAAGCTCTGGACGCCGATCGACAGGCGATTGATGCCCAGCGCGCGGTAAGCCATGAACTTTTCCTGCTCGAAGGTCCCGGGATTGGCTTCCAGAGTGATTTCGATGTCTGCGGCGAACGTTATGCGCTGCTCGACGCCCTTGAGCAGTCGGCCCAGGGCCGCAGCGCTGAACAGGCTCGGCGTGCCACCGCCAAAGAAGATCGAACTCAGCTCGCGGCCATACACCGCGTGCAGATCCTGATCGAGATCGGCCAGCAAGGCATCGACGTATTCCTCTTCCGGCAGCACCGGGCTGGCCGTGTGGGAATTGAAGTCGCAATAAGGGCATTTGCGTACACACCACGGGATGTGGATGTACAGCGCCAGGGGCGGCAGTACGGCAAGCGCTGCCCGAGGCGGTTGTGCAGCGCCGCCGTAAATCAGCGGCGATGCGGAGGAGTCGTGGGTCATTTCAAGCCCAGACGCAGGCGCAGCAGTTCCATTGCACGGGCGCGGTGGCTGATCAGGTTCTTGTCGCCAGGGCTCAGCTCTGCGCTGGAGCAGTCGCGTTCCGGCACCCAGAACAGCGGATCATAGCCAAAACCATGCTCGCCACTGGCCTGGGTCAGGATGCGCCCTTGCCACAAGCCTTCGCAGAGTATCGGCAGCGGATCATCGGCGTGCCGCACCAGGGCCAGTACACAGACGAATTGCGCGCCGCGTTCGGTTTCAGGTACGTCTTTCAAGGCGTCGAGCAGCTTGGCGTTGTTCGCCTCATCGCCTTGGCCATCAGCGTAACGGGCCGAATAGATGCCCGGTGCGCCACCGAGGAAGTCCACTGCCAGGCCCGAATCATCGGCCAGTGCCGGCAGGCCGGAGATGCGCGCGGCGTTGCGGGCCTTGAGAATGGCATTCTCGACAAACGACAGGCCGGTTTCTTCAGGCTCGACAGTGCTGAATTCGCCGATCGAGCGCAATTGCACCGAATCGCCGAGCATGGCCTGGAGTTCCTTGAGTTTGCCGGCGTTGTGGCTGGCCAGTACGAGTTGGGTGAAGTTCATCATTGGCCGGGGAAAAGCTCTTGGTTGAAATTGATGGTGTTGATTTTATCGCCAGTCTGCACCTGAATATTAAAGGTGCGGGTCTCCTGCTGATCGACCGGGTATTGGGCGATATAGTAAATCGCACCCTGTTCGGTGATCTGGCGGAAGTTGAGCTTTACGCTCTGGCTGGTCAGGTCCTTGATGGTGCCGCTGACCTGGGCCATCAGCGGCTTGCCGTCCTTGAGCACCGAAATGTTGATCACGCCCTGGTTCTTGCTGCGGGTCAGTTCCGCGGCTTTGGCAATGTCCGGCGTCAGGAAGGTGGAATTGAAGGTGTTGTAATGCACCGTCACGTCACCGAATTTTTCCTGGCGTTCACCCTTGATGGCGTCGGCGGCCATGGCGGTCACGCTCAGGCAGGCAGTAAATAGAAACAGCGCTAGACGACCCATGTTGGTTCTCCTCGAAATGTCGTGTTTCACACCGCGATCTTGTGATCCTGCAGGCCGGGGCTGCTGACGCGGTAGATGCCGATTTCACCTAATAGATTAGGCCATAGCTTGCTGGCCCACCCGTGGCGATGCTGTTGATCGACAGCCAGCCGATCAATGACCTTGGCTTCACGTTCGCGACACAACTCTTCAAAGTCGCCGAAAGTGCAGAAGTGGATGTTCGGCGTGTTGTACCAAGTGTATGGCAGGAAATCGGAAACGGGCATCCGCCCCTTGCTCGCGAGGTACCAGCGGCAGCGCCAGTGGCCGAAATTCGGGAAGGTGATGATGCACTGGCGACCGACCCGCAGCATCTCGTCGAGGATTCGGTCCGGGTAGTGCACCGCCTGCAACGCCTGGGTCATGACCACGATGTCGAAACTGTTGCTGGCGAAGTTGCCCAGGCCCTTGTCCAGGTCCTGCTCGATGACGTTGATGCCTTTGGCGACGCATTCGGCAATATTGTCCGGGTCGTTTTCCAGCCCGTAGCCGGTCACCTGCTTGTTGTCGCGCAGCCAGGTCAGCAGTTCACCGTCGCCGCAACCCAGGTCGAGTACGCGGCTGCCGGCGGGGATCCATTCCTGGATGATTTCCAGATCGGCTCTCATGATGTCCTCAAAGCGAAATTCGGTTCATGTAGTTGCTGAACGCCTGCAGGTAACGCGGAATCGGAATCAGGAAGGCGTCGTGGCCTTGCGGAGCGTCGATCTCGAGGTAGCACACGTCTTTCTTGGCGGCCATCAGCGCATCCACCAGCTCCCGCGAGCGGGCAGGGGAGAAGCGCCAGTCGGTGGTGAACGACATCACGCAGAATTTGGCCTGGGCGTTGGCGAAGGTTTTCGCCAGGTCGTCGTCGAAATTCGCCGCAGGATCGAAGTAGTCCAGCGCCTTGGTCATCAACAGATAGGTGTTGGCGTCGAAGCGGCCGGAAAACTCCTCCCCCTGGTAACGCAAGTAGCTTTCAACCTGGAACTCGACGCTGTGGAAGTCGTAGTTGAGCTTTTCACTTTTCAGGCCGCGGCCGAATTTCTCGCCCATGGAGTCATCGGAAAGATAAGTGATGTGCCCGACCATCCGTGCCAGCATCAAGCCGCGCTTGGGGATTACGCCTGCTTCCTGGAACGAGCCACCGTGGAATTCGGGGTCGGTCAGGATAGCCTGGCGCGCCACTTCGTTGAACGCGATGTTCTGTGCCGACAACTTGGGGGCCGAGGCGATTGCCAGGCAGTGCCGGATGCGATCGGGGTAGGTAATGCTCCATTGCATCGCCTGCATGCCGCCCAGGCTGCCGCCGATCACGGCGGCCCATTGGTTGATGCCGAGCACGTCCGCCAGGCGTGCCTGGCTGTGCACCCAATCCTCTACCGTGAGCACCGGGAAGTCGGCTCCAAATGGCTTGCCGGTCTCCGGGTTGATGCTGCTCGGGCCGGTGGAGCCATTGCAGCCGCCCAGGTTGTTCAGGCTGACGACAAAAAATTTAGTCGTATCAATGGGCTTGCCGGGGCCGATGCAGCTGTCCCACCAACCGGGTTTGCGGTCGTCGGGGCTGTGGAAACCGGCGGCGTGGTGGTGGCCGGACAAGGCGTGGCAGATCAGCACGGCGTTACTCGCCGTGGCGTTCAGCGTGCCGTAGGTTTCGTAGATCAGGTCATAGGCTGGAAGCGAACGGCCACAGGCCAGGGCCAGGGGTTCACTGAAGTGCGCCACTTGCGGCGTCACCAGGCCAACAGAATCGGCGGGAAAGGCAGTTGGCATCGACCCTGCTCTCGTTGAAATGAGGCGTAAGTCTAAAGACCGGTGGGGTTAGCGGCAAGCAAAGGCCGGGGCTGTTTGTTACTTGTCATACCGAGGCGTTGCCATCGCGGGCAAGCCTTGCTCCCACAAGTCTGCACTTTACCTGTGGGAGCGGGCTTGCTCGCGAAGAACGATACTGCAGTGAGCCTGGGAGTTAGATGAGCAAGCGCAGGATCTGCGGCATCATCGTCATCTCGGCCAGGTTGTTGATGACCAGCATGTCGATCAGCTTCAACACCATGAAGGCGAGGATCGGCGAGATATCCAGGCCGCCGAGGTTTGGCAGGATCTTGCGGAACGGTGCAAGGGCCGGTTCGCAGATCTGGTTGACCAGCTCGGCGCCAGGGTTGTGGCTACCCGGTGCAACCCACGACAGGATCACACTGATGATCAGGGCAAAGAAGAAAATCTTCAGGAACAGCGCGGTCACGCCGATCAGCGACCAGATCAGCAGTTGCAGCGGGTTGCCGGTCGTGCCGTAGGTCAGCAGCAGTGTCAGCGCCATCAGTGCCAATTGCACCAGGATCGCCAGCACCAGGGACGACATGTCCAGGCCAAACATGCTCGGGATAATCCGGCGCAGGGGCTTGAGCAGCGGTTGGGTGGCTTTTACCGCGAATTGACAGAGCGGGTTATAGAAGTTCGCCCGCACCAGTTGCAGCACGAAACGCAACAGTACGATCAGCAGATACAGACTGCCGAGGGTTTGCAGCACGTAGACCGCTGCAGTGTTCAATCCAATCATGTAAGGCTCCTTATTGACCCAATTGTTCGGCCATTTCGGCCGAGCGGTGCGCAGCGGCGCCGAGTGCTTTTTCTACCAGCGCTTCAAAGCCGCCAGCCTGGAACGACTTGATTGCAGCTTCGGTGGTACCTGCAGGGGAAGTCACGCGGCGACGCAATTCAGCCGCGTCGACGTCACTGGCAACCGCCATGTGCGCAGCGCCCAAGGCCGTTTGCACGGTCAGTTGAGCGGCGATATCTGCTGGCAGGCCGAGTTTCACGCCGGCAGCGGTCATCGCTTCAATCAGCAGAAAGAAGTACGCCGGGCCGCTGCCGGACACCGCAGTGACCGCGTCCAGCTGCTGTTCTTCGTCAAGCCACAGGGCGATGCCGACGGCGGACAGCAACTCTTCGGCTTGCTGGCGTTGCTCGGCGCTGACTTCGGCCGTAGCGAACAACCCGCTCACACCCTGGCGCAGCAGCGCCGGGGTATTGGGCATGCAGCGCACGATAGGCTGTGCGCCGAGCCAGTTGTTCATGCTGGCGCAGGTAATGCCGGCAGCGATGGACACCACCAGTTGGTTCGGCTTCAGGTTCGGGCGAATCGCTTCGCACACGGCCTTCATCGCCTGGGGTTTGACCGCCAGGACGACCACTTCGGCGTCTTTGATCGCCTCGGCGTTGTCGGCAAATACAGCAATGCCGTGTTCAGCGGCGACTTTCGAGCGGGTTTCAGCGCCCGGATCGCTGGCGCGGATCAGCTCGGCTTCCAGACCTTTGGCGCGCAGGCCGCCGATCAGGCTGGCGGCCATGTTGCCGGCACCGATAAAGGCAATACGAGTCTTGCTCATGTCAGGTCCTTACAAAGAGAGCCATCAAGGCTGCATTGGTTGAGAGCCGCGGGCGCCAAACAGGGCCGTACCGATACGGACCCAGGTGGCGCCCATGGCGATGGCCGACTCGAGGTCGTGGCTCATGCCCATGGAAAGTGTGTCGAGCGGCAGGTTCAAACTGGCTTGCAGTTGCTGTACGGCAGCAAAGGCGGCGTCCTGGGCGGCGCGATCTTCAGTTGGCTCGGGAATCGCCATCAGCCCGCGCAAGCGGATGCGCGGCAATTGGCTGATGGCTTGCGCCAGCGCCGGCAGATCTTCAGGGGTGCAGCCGGATTTGCTGGCTTCACCGCTGACGTTGACCTGGATGCAGATATTCAGTGGAGGCAAATCGGCGGGACGTTGCTCGGACAGGCGTTGTGCGATTTTCAAGCGATCCACGGAATGCACCCAGGCGAAGTGCTCGGCGATAGCGCGAGTCTTGTTCGATTGAATGGGGCCGATGAAGTGCCAGATCAAGGGCAGGTCGGCCAATTCGAGCTGTTTGCCCAGGGCTTCCTGCAGATAGTTCTCGCCGAAGTCGCAGATCCCGGCGGCGTGTGCTTCGCGCAACGCTTCGGCGGGCTTGGTCTTGCTCACGGCGAGCAACTGCACGCTGTGCTCGTCGCGGTGAGCGGCTTGGGCCGCAGCATGGATGCGCGAACTAACCTGTGCGATGTTGTCTGCTATCGTGGACATTCAAGAGGCGCCAGCGGTTCTGAGGTTGGCGGCATTCTACTGGAATTGAGGAGCGCTATGGATATCACTGAGCTGCTGGCCTTCAGCGCCAAACAGGGCGCGTCCGACCTGCACTTGTCCGCCGGCCTGCCACCGATGATTCGCGTCGATGGCGATGTACGCCGCATCAACTTGCCTGCCCTGGACCACAAACAGGTGCAGGAGCTCATCTACGCGATCATGAACGACACCCAGCGGATGGATTTCGAGAAGCATCTGGAGACCGACTTTTCCTTTGATGTGCCCGGCGTGGCGCGCTTTCGCGTCAATGTCTTCAACCAGAACCGCGGCGCTGGTGCGGTTTTTCGTACCATTCCCTCAAAAGTCCTGAGCATGGATGACCTGGGCATGGGGGAGGTATTTCGCAAAATCACCGAGGCCCCGCGCGGCCTGGTGTTGGTGACCGGGCCTACCGGCTCCGGCAAGTCGACCACCCTCGCGGCCATGATCGATTACCTGAACAACCATCGTCATCACCATATCCTAACCATTGAGGACCCTATCGAATTCGTTCACGAATCACGCAAATGCCTGATCAATCAGCGCGAAGTTCACCGTGATACCCGAAGCTTTGCCACGGCCCTGCGCTCGGCCCTGCGCGAGGACCCGGACGTGATTCTGGTGGGTGAAATGCGCGATCTGGAGACTATTCGGCTGGCCTTGACGGCGGCGGAAACCGGGCATCTGGTGTTTGGCACGCTGCACACCACGTCGGCGGCGAAAACCATCGACCGGGTGGTGGACGTGTTTCCGGGAGACGAGAAGTCGATGGTGCGTTCGATGCTCTCCGAGTCCCTGCTGGCCGTGGTCTCGCAGGCGCTGATCAAGAAAGTCGGTGGCGGCCGGGTTGCCGCGCACGAGATCATGATAGGAACGTCGGCGATCCGTAACCTGATCCGTGAGGACAAGGTGGCGCAGATGTATTCGTCGATTCAGACCGGCGCGTCGTTGGGGATGCAGACGCTGGATATGTGCTTGAAGGATCTGGTCAACAAAGGGCTGATCAGCCGCGAGCATGCGCGGGAGAAGGCGCGGTTGCCGGATAACTTCTGAGGGAGATTGGTGGCGCTTTCAAGTATGCCATCGCGAGCAGGCCCGCTCCCACAGCGGAATGCATTCCAACGTGGGAGCGAGCCTGCTCGCGATAGGGCCGTAATGTCCGGCGAAGATGTTTTGGCTTCAGATCAGCGCTGAACAACCCGCAACGCGCTCTGTTCTTTCGGCAGTACCCGCTTGGCCACTACGTAGTGTTTTTCCCAATACGGTTTTTTCAGCGTATCGATACTCACCGACTTGCCACGACGCGGTGCGTGGATGAAGCGGTCGTTGCCCAGGTAAATGGCGACGTGATTGACCCGACGGCTCTTGATGTTGAAGAAAATCAGGTCGCCAGGCTTCAGATCCTTGCGATCGACTTTCTCGCCATGACCACTGGCCATGGCGTTCGACGTGCGGGGCAGGTCGAATGTCGCGTCGTTGAACGCGTATTTCACCAGGCCGCTGCAGTCAAACCCTTTACTTGGGCTGCTACCGCCCCAACGATAAGGAGTACCGAGCACATTCACCGCACGGCTCAGCACGTTGCTGCTTTCCTTGCTCGCCATTGGCGGAACCAGGCTGCTTTTACTGGTCAGGGTTGGAGCTGTTTTTTTGCTTTTGCTCGAAGGAGCAGAAGCATGGGATTTCGGGGTGTAACCATTAACGTTGGGAAGACGTTGCTCACGATTGGTGGCGTGGGCGGCCAGTGGCATCAAAAGGCAAATGGTTAGCCATGTCTTGAAAATTGGACGCATTAGGCAGGGCTCATATTGGTTAGCGCGCAACTTTATAACAGCTTTTTTGTCCATTCCGGGTCCGTTGGTCGATTCGCAAAAGTCTCAAGGGAACCAAATTGGCGCCAGATGTACGAGGGTCTTCAGGCAAATGCCTTATGCGACAAGACTTTAGAGAACAGAAGGATAACATTTGCCATTTGTCGGCCACGCGTAAAAAAGTCACAAAGAATTAAAGAATATTTATCTATCGTCTGAATCGAGGTCGTTCATGAATACCTATCAGCACCCTGTTCCGCATCAGGACACCCATAGCAAGCTCATTGGCTACCTGCTGTGGATCCTCGGATTTACCGGTGCTCACCGCTTTTATTACGGCAAGCCGGTGACCGGGACGATCTGGTTCTTCACCTTCGGTTTGCTGGGTATCGGCTGGCTGATCGACGTGTTCCTGATCCCGGCCATGGATCGCGAGGCGGACCTGCGCTTTACCGCTGGGCCGATCGAATACAACGTCGCGTGGATTCTGCTGACCTTCCTCGGAGTGTTCGGTGTACACCGCATGTACCAGGGGAAATGGATCAGCGGGTTGCTGTACCTGGTGACGGGTGGGTTGTTCTTCCTGGGGGTGCTGTATGACTTCTGGACGTTGAATGACCAGGTTTCCGTGCGTAACGCGCAGAGCCGTTAAGCAAGATCAAAAGATCGCAGGCTTCGCCAGCTCCTGCACAGGGATATGCGTTTCCCTTTAGGAGCTGCCGCAGGCTGCGATCTTTTGGTTTTCAGGCCTGGTGGCTGATCCGTCCATCCACCAGGGTGTACCGCACCACACTCGGCAGGCTGTGGCCAATGAACGGGCAGTTCTCGCCTTTGGACAGCCAATTTTCACCGGCTACGGTCGAAGCCGCCGGATCGAACAGCACGATATCCGCCGCACCTCCCACCGCCAGCTTGCCTGCCGGCAGGCGCAACGCTTCGGCGGGCCCGGCGCTCAGTCGCGCCAGCAGTGTCGGCAGGTCGAGCAATCCATCCTCCACCAACGTCATGGCCAGCGGCAGCAGTAACTCGACGCTGCTGATGCCTGGTTCGGTCGCGCCGAACGGCGCCAGTTTGGCATCGCGCTCGTGGGGCTGGTGGTGGCTGGAGATGGCCGACACCACGCCAGACTTCACCGCCTCCCGCAGGCCGTCGCGGTCAGCGCGGGTGCGCAGCGGCGGCTGGACGTGATAGAGGCTGCTGAAGTCGATCAGCGCTTCATCCGTCAGGATCAACTGATACAGGGCCACATCGGCGGTCACCGGCAGACCACGGGCCTGGGCCTGGGCGATCAGGGCTACGCCGCGGGCGCTGGTGAGCTGGCTGAAGTGCGCGCGTACGCCGCTTTGCTCGACCAGTAACAGATCACGGGCCAGGGCCACGGTTTCGGCGGTTTCCGGAATGCCTGGCAAGCCTAGGAAGCTCGCGGTCGGGCCTTCGTGGGCCAGGCCGCCTTCAGCCAGGTCATGATCCTGGGAGTTGAAGATTACCGTCAGGTCGAACGTTGCCGCATATTCCAGTGCCCGGCACAAGGTGCGGGTGTTGCGGAAACTCTCCAGACCGTTGCCGAAGGCCACGCAACCGGCATCGCGCAATGCGACCAGCTCTGCAAGCTGTTCGCCATCAAGGCCTTTGCTCAGGGCGCCGATCGGGAAGACTTTGGTGTTGCCGGCCTCACGGGCGCGGTCGAGGATCAGTTCGGCGACGGCCGAGGTGTCCAGGACCGGTTTGGTTTTCGGTGGGCAGCACAGGCTGGTGACGCCGCCTGCAGCCGCTGCGCGGGTTTCGCTGATGATCGAGCCTTTGCGGCTATAGCCTGGCTCGCGCAGGGCAACGTTCAGGTCGACCAGGCCGGGAGCGGCCACCAGGCCCTGGGCGTCTATGGTATCGACTGCGACGAAACCGGCAGGTGCGGCACCGAGGGCGACGATCTTGCAGGCTTCAATGTGGATATCGGTGACTTGATCCCGCCCGCTGACGGGGTCGATGACGCGTGCGCCGAGAATGCTGAGCTTCACTGGGCGTTCTCCTGCTCGAATTGGCGCTGGGCGGTTTGTCCGCTCATGGCCATGGACAAAACGGCCATACGAATGGCAATCCCGTAGGTCACCTGATTGAGGATGACCGAGTGCGGACCATCGGCCACTGCGGACTCGATTTCCACCCCGCGATTGATCGGTCCCGGGTGCATGACAATGCAATCGGGCTTGGCGCCGGCGAGGCGTGCTGTCGTCAGGCCGAACAGGCGGTAGAACTCGCCCTCGCTCGGCAGCAGGCCGCCAGTCATGCGTTCTCGCTGCAGGCGCAGCATGATCACCACGTCGACGTCTTTCAGGCCTTCGGTCATGTCGGTATAGACCTTGACGCCGTATTGCTCGATGCCGATCGGCAGCAGGGTCTTCGGCGCAATCACGCGGATGTCCGGGCAGCCGAGGGTTTTGAGCGCCAGCATGTTCGAGCGCGCGACCCGCGAGTGCAGGATGTCGCCGACAATGGCCACCGAGAGGTTTTCGAACCCCCCCTTGTGCCGACGGATCGTCAGCATGTCGAGCATGCCCTGGGTCGGGTGCGCATGCCGGCCGTCGCCGCCGTTGATGATCGCCACTTGCGGGCAGACATGCTCGGCAATGAAGTGCGCCGCGCCGGAGTCACCGTGGCGCACGACGAACATGTCGGCGGCCATGGCTTCGAGGTTGCGCAGGGTGTCGAGCAGCGTTTCGCCCTTGCTCGCCGAGGAAGTCGACACGTTCAGGGTGATGACATCCGCCGACAGGCGCTGGGCCGCCAGTTCGAAGGTGGTGCGGGTACGGGTAGAGTTCTCGAAAAACACGTTGCACACGGTCTTGCCGCGCAGCAGCGGGACTTTTTTCACCGCCCGGGCGCCGACTTCGAGGAACGAGTCGGCAGTGTCGAGGATTTCCGTCAGCAGCTCGCGGCGCAAACCGTCGAGCGAGAGGAAGTGGCGCAGCTGGCCCTGATCATTGAGCTGCAGCGGGCGCTTGGTGTCTAGAGGCGTCATCGCGAGGGGGACTCTCAATAGGGCGGATTAAAGGGCGAAATCTTGCAGTTCCAGCACGAGCGGCAATGGCCCGGACAGTTTCACCCGTTCATGGGCGGCCAGCGACAGGGTTGCGCCGACTACGTTCGGGCGGATCGGCAGCTCACCGGCGTCGAGGTCCAGCAGACAGACCAGCGTCACGCTGGCCGGGCGGCCGTAGTCGAACAGCTCATTGAGCGCGGCGCGAATGGTCCGGCCACTCATCAGCACGTCGTCGATCAGCACCAGGTGCTGGCCTTCGATCTCGAACGGCAGGGCAGAAGGGCGGACCTGCGGGTGCAAGCCGTTCTGGCTGAAGTCGTCGCGATAGAAGGAGACGTCCAGGGTGCCGAGTGGCGAGTCGCTGCCCAGTTCATCGAGCAAGGCCTGGGCGACCCAGACGCCGCCGGTGCGAATGCCGATGTAGCGTGGCTCGCTGATGCCGCGATGTTCCAGGTGCGCCTTGAGACGGGTCGCCATCTGGCTGATCAGTTCGGCGGGATTGGGCAGGCTCATGGTTGCTCCTTCTTGGACCCGGGCCAGATTCTGCTTGAGCAATGGCCCGGGTTGCAGCTTAGAGAGTCGCGTGGCGGCTCTTCAGGATAGGGTTTGATCAGGATTCGAACAGTGCGGTATTTTCGTCGAGCCAGCCTTGCAGCAGCAGGGCGGCGGCGATGGCGTCCACCGGGTTGTCGCGGTAGCTGCCCTTTTGTCCGCCCCGATCCCGCCGCTCGCCTTTGGCCTCAAAGGTGGTCAGGCGTTCATCGTGGGTATAGAAGGGCAGGTTGTAGCGGCCATTGAGGCGGCGGGCGAATTTTTCCGCGCGCAGGCACATGTCGCTGGGCGTTCCGTCCATGTTCAGGGGTAGGCCGACCACGACAGCGTCGGGTTTCCATTCCTTGATCAGGGCTTCGACCTGGTTCCAGTCGGGTATGCCGTTCTGCGCCTTCAGGGTGCACAGCTCGCGAGCCTGGCCGGTAATCACCTGGCCGACCGCCACGCCGATCTGTTTGGTGCCGTAGTCGAAGCCGAGAATCAACCGCAGAGCCATCAGGCGTGCCCCGCCTGGCTGGTCAGCAGGCTGAGATTGATCCCCAGGTGCCGGGCCGCCGCTTCCAGGCGCAGTTCGCTGCTGGTATTGAACAGGATGTCGGCGCTGTACGGGCAGGTCAGCCAGGCGTTGTCAGCCAGTTCCGACTCCAGTTGCCCGGCTTCCCAGCCGGCGTAACCGAGGGTGATCACGCTTTTCCCGGGACCGACGCCGTCTGCAATCGCGAACAGCACGTCCTGGGACGTGGACAGCGACAGCTCGCCTTCCAGATCAACGGTCGCCTGGTAAGTCTGGCCTGAGGGGTGCAGGACAAAACCGCGATCGGTCTGCACCGGGCCGCCCATGAAGATCGGTACGTGCTGGCATAGCGCCGGTGGTTCGATATCCGGGCGCAATTGCTCGAGGATATCAGCCAGATTCAGATCTTGCGGACGGTTGACCACCAGCCCCATGGCACCATTGGCCGTGTGCTCGACGATGTAGGTCAAGGTGTGGGCAAAGTTCGGGTCGGCCATGTGCGGCATGGCGATCAGGAAATGATGCTTGAGGTAACTGGGGCTGACGTTTTTCATGAGCGCTAGTGTGGCGTTGGAGGGGCAAACTGACAAGCTGGGGATGCACAGGAAATACCGCAAATCTCGACAACCACTGCCCCCGTAGGAGCGAGCTTGCTCGCGAGAAACCCGAGAGCGCCGTGGGTGTCTATTTTTCAGCGTTATCGTTGACGACCATCGCGAGCGAGCTCGCTCCTACAGATGGGGGTCAGTTGCTGGAAAGTCTGTCACCGCGGGCAAATTTCCAGGTGCGGATGATTTCCAGGCGGTCGATGTCCGACAGGTCCCCGGTAAACGGCGCAAACGGCGCCGCGAGCCGCACGATGCGCTGGGCGGCCTGGTCCAGCAGCGGCTGGCCGGAGGATTCCAGTACCAGCACTTCATACAGCGAGCCGTCGCGGTTGATCGAGACCATCAGGCGCAAATTGCCATAGATTTGCTTGCGTCGCGCTTCGTCCGGGTAGTTCAGGTTGCCGATGCGCTCGACTTTCTTGCGCCATTCATCCTTGTACCAGGCACCCTTGTCGCGCATGGTAGAGGCGGCGCTCAGGCGGTGTATACGCGGGCGCTTGGCGTACAGCTGTTGTTCGTTGGCCAGTTCGGCTTCGAGGCTGGCGATGTCACTGGACAGCTGTTCACTGTCGAACGTCGGCGCGGCCACCTTGGGTTTGGCATCGATCTTGGGCGCTTCGGTTTTTGCCGGTGCTTTCTTCGGTTTCGGCGCAACCGTGGTCACTGCGGCCTTGGGCGGCGCTTCCTGGACTTCAGGTTTAGCGGCAGGAGGCGGCGTGACTTTCTTGACCTTGTTGTCCTGGAAGGGCGCGACCTCGGTGGTCTTGGGGGTCGCCTTTTTATCCAGGGTGCCGCTGCCTTGCTGGTTTTCCTGGGCGAGGAAATCGGCTTTCTCGGGCTTCTTTTCACTTTTGAAAGTGGCGAGGGTGATTTCCAGGGTTTTGCTGATCTGCTTGGGCTCGACCATGGTGAAGCCCACGCCCAGCAGCAACGCCAAATGAATTAACGCTGCGAGAAACAGGGTAAATCCGAGGCGATCGGCCGGGCGCACACCGCGGTGGGCGAGTTCGGCAGGCAGATCGGACGGAAGTGTCATGGTGAAAAAACCAACATCGCGTTTTTAAGGGCTCGGCATGATAACGCAATGTTGGTTTTTAGCTTCAAGCTTGAAGTTTCAAGCGACAGGCTGCATTGAGCGAATCTCACTTGCAGCTTATGGCTTGCTCTGCAACTTCTTCTCGATGGCGTCCATCAGCAGGCCGCCAATGTCGGTGCCAAAGGCATTATCGATCTCGCGGATGCAGGTCGGGCTGGTGACGTTGATTTCCGTCAGGTGCTCGCCAATCACGTCCAGGCCGACGAACAGCAGGCCTTTTTCGCGCAGTGTCGGGCCGACCTGAGCGGCGATCCAGCGATCCTTGTCGGTCAATGGGCGGGCTTCGCCACGACCACCAGCCGCGAGATTGCCGCGGGTTTCACCGGCGGCCGGAATCCGCGCCAGGCAGTAATCCACAGGCTCACCGTCGATCATCAGGATGCGCTTGTCGCCGTCCTTGATCGCCGGCAGGTAGGCTTGGCCCATGATTTGCTGGGCGCCCAGCGCGGTCAGGGTCTCGAGAATGACCGACAGGTTCGGGTCGCCAGCGCGATGACGGAAGATCGAGGTGCCGCCCATGCCGTCCAGCGGCTTGAGGATCACGTCGCCATGCTTGGCGGCGAACTCACGCAGCACGTCGGCGCGGCGGCTGACCACGGTTGGCGGGGTGCACTGGGGAAACAGTGTGGCGAACAGCTTTTCATTGCAGTCGCGCAGGCTCTGCGGTTTGTTGACGACCAGCACGCCGGCGCGCTCGGCTTGCTCCAGCAGGTAGGTGGAGTAGACGAACTCCATGTCGAAGGGCGGATCCTTGCGCATCAGAATCACGTCCAGATCGCTCAGGAGCGCGTCAGTCTCGGCCTCCAGTTCGAACCACTTTTCCGGGTTGGCGAAGACTTTCAGCGGACGCATGCGCGCCCGGGCTTCGCCTTCGCCCTGATACAGGTCGCGCTGCTCCATGTAGAACAGTTCCCAGCCGCGCTTTTGCGCGGCCAGCAGCATGGCCAGCGAGCTATCCTTTTTATAGGAAATGCCGGCAATGGGATCCATGACAATCCCGACGCGAACGCTCATGGGTTTTTCCTCGAATTTGGGCTTTGTCGATCCCCTGTGGAAGCGGGCCGCAGGGCTATATAAAAGTGGCGTCAGATTGGCGCCGGGCGTGTTTGCGGTCAAGGGAAAACCACAGTGCCAGTCACCCGATAGATTGGATTTGGAGACTGTGCTAAAAAGGCTTTGCCCTTGAACATCAAGGGTTTCGAGCCCTGGAAGATCCGAAAACGGACAATTTGATTCGCAAAGGCGACGGTAGAGTAAATATGGATCAGCATTCCAGCGCCTTGAAGGTCATGGTGATCGACGATTCGAAGACGATTCGCCGCACCGCCGAAACGTTGCTGAAAAATGTAGGTTGCGAGGTCATCACGGCCATCGATGGTTTCGATGCGCTGGCGAAAATCGCCGACAACCATCCCGGCATCATCTTTGTCGACGTCATGATGCCGCGTCTGGATGGTTATCAGACCTGCGCCCTGATCAAGAACAACAGCGCGTTCAAATCCACGCCAGTGATCATGCTGTCGTCCAGGGACGGGCTGTTCGACAAGGCCAAGGGGCGCATCGTCGGCTCCGATCAGTTTTTGACCAAGCCTTTCAGCAGGGAAGAATTGCTGAACGCGATCCAGGCCCATGTTCCAGGGTTTGCCGCCGTTTTGCCGCAGTAGGACACGCACAGTGACGCTCGGCCAACGGGCCCGGCGTCGACAAGAATGGGGAAGACCATGGCACGAATTCTGATCGTCGACGACTCGCCGACCGAAATGTACAAACTGACGGGCATGCTGGAAAGGTATGGTCACGAAGTGTTGAAAGCCGAAAACGGCGCCGACGGCGTGGCCCTGGCCCGCCAGGAAAAACCTGACGCGGTGCTGATGGACATCGTCATGCCCGGCCTCAATGGTTTTCAAGCCACCCGGCAGTTGACCAAGGACCCGGAAACCGGGCACATCCCGGTGATTATCATCACCACCAAGGATCAAGACACCGACAAGGTCTGGGGCACGCGCCAGGGCGCCAAGGATTACCTGACCAAGCCGGTCGACGAAGACACCCTGATCAAGACCCTCAACAACGTGCTTGCCGGCTGATCATCGGACCATGAGTGAATCGCTGACTGCCTTCGAACTGCTGCTGCAACTCGATCAGCGTTGCCGTCTGCTGGCGGCAGACCTGCCTTCCCAGCCGGCCCGCCAGGACAGCTGGAGCGGTATAGGATTTCGATTGGGCGAGCACTGGTACGTCGCTCCCATGGGCGAGATCAGTGAAGTCTTGCACGAACCGCGATTCACGCAGTTGCCCGGGGTAAAACCCTGGGTCAAGGGCGTGGCCAACCTGCGGGGGCGCTTGCTGCCGATCATGGATGTCTGCGGCTTCTTCGCCCTGGAGCTGTCGGCGGTGCGCAAGCAGCGTCGGGTGTTGGTGGTGGAGCACAACGAGGTGTTTGCCGGGTTGATGGTCGACGAAGTTTACGGGCTGCAGCATTTTGCCCAGGGAAGTCTGGAGCCGGTGGATAACTTGAGCGGGGCGATTGCGCCGTTCATCAAGGGCCGGTTTAAGCGCGAGCAGGATTGGCAGGTGTTCAGCCCGTTTGCGCTGGCGCAGTCGCGGGCGTTCATGCACGTCGCTTTGTAAACGCAGACCCCACAAAGCGATCTGTGGTGGGTAGGTAGATGTGAGTTAACAGGCGAGGACCGATGATAAAAGCAAAAGCAGGCAAGCCAATGGAAGGGTCGCGCAGCCGGTCGCAGATCATCGTGCTGTTTATCGCGCTGATCATCTTCATCATGCTGTTGTTCGCCAATTTCGCGTACCTCAACACCCAGGCTACGTACGATAAACAGTACATCGGCCACGCAGGCGAGTTACGCGTGCTGTCCCAGCGTATCGCCAAGAATGCTACGGAAGCCGCTGCCGGCAAGGCTGCCGCGTTCAAGCTGCTCAGTGATGCGCGCAATGATTTTGCCCGGCGCTGGAGTTATCTGAAGCAAGGCGACCCCTCTACCGGTCTTCCCCCTGCGCCGTCCGCCGTGCGCCCGGAAATGCGCGCAGTGCAAACGGACTGGGAGCGCCTGCTGAAAAATACCGACGCCATCCTCACCAGCGAACAGACCGTACTGTCGCTGCACCAGGTCGCCGCGACCCTGGCCGAGACTGTGCCGCAACTGCAGGTTGAGTATGAAAAAGTCGTCGAGATTCTGCTGCAGCGGGGCGCTCCCGCCGCCCAGGTCGCGATGGCTCAACGGCAATCCTTGCTGGCCGAGCGAATCCTGGGGGCGGTGAATACCGTGTTGTCCGGGGACGAGAATTCGCAACAGGCTGCCGACGTCTTCGGGCGTGACGCGGCACGCTTCGGCCAGGTCCTGACGGGCATGTTGCAAGGGGATCCGGCGCTGAAAGTCAGCCAGGTCGAGGACCGCGATGCCCGGGCCCGCCTGCTCGAGATTTCCGAACTGTTCGAGTTCGTCTCGGGTTCCGTCGATGAAATTATCGAAACCTCGCCTGAACTGTTAAAGGTCCGGGAGTCAGCAACCAACATCTTCGGCCTGTCGCAAACGCTGCTGGACGAAGCCTCGCACCTGGCCAATGTTTTTGAAAACCTTGCCGGCGGTCGTCACACCGACACCATCGGCGGCTATGTCCTGGGCTTGCTGGCGCTGACGTCGATCATCCTGATCGGCCTGGTGATGGTGCGCGAAACCAATCGCCAGCTGCGTGAGACCGCCGAAAAGAACGAACGCAACCAGACGGCGATCATGCGCCTGCTCGACGAGATTGAAGACCTGGCAGACGGCGACCTGACGGTGACGGCCTCGGTGACGGAAGATTTCACCGGCTCCATTGCCGACTCTATCAATTATTCCGTCGACCAGTTGCGCGACCTGGTGGCAACCATCAACCTGACCGCCGGCCAGGTCGCCGCCGCCGTGCAGGAAACCCAGGCCACCGCCATGCACCTGGCGCAAGCCTCCGAGCATCAGGCGCAGCAGATATCCGAAGCTTCCACGGCCATCAACGACATGGCCCAATCCATTGACCAGGTGTCGGCCAACGCGGCCGAGTCCTCGGCGGTGGCTGAGCGGTCGGTGGAAATCGCCAACAAGGGCAACGAGGTGGTGCATAACACCATCCACGGCATGGATAACATTCGCGAGCAGATCCAGGATACCGCCAAGCGAATCAAGCGCCTTGGTGAGTCTTCCCAGGAAATCGGCGATATTGTCAGCCTGATCGACGACATTGCCGATCAGACCAACATTCTGGCCCTCAACGCTGCGATCCAGGCCTCGATGGCGGGTGACGCTGGTCGCGGTTTCGCCGTGGTAGCCGATGAGGTGCAGCGCCTGGCCGAGCGCTCATCCGCTGCGACCCGACAGATAGAGACCCTGGTGCGGGCAATTCAGACGGACACCAATGAAGCTGTGATTTCCATGGAGCAGACCACCACCGAAGTGGTGCGTGGCGCACGTCTGGCGCAGGATGCCGGGGTGGCGCTGGAGGAAATCGAAGGCGTATCCAAAGTGCTCGCGGCGCTGATCCAGAGTATTTCCAATGCCGCCCAGCAGCAGACGTCCTCGGCCGGACAGATCTCCCTGACGATGAACGTGATCCAGCAGATCACCTCGCAGACCTCCTCCGGCTCCACTGCAACCGCCGAAAGCATCGGTAACCTGGCGAAGATGGCCAGCCAGCTGAGGCGTTCGGTGTCCGGTTTCACCTTGCCCGCGGCGAGCGCGCAGGCTGCTGATAAAGTATAGGGCGTGGCAGGCGCAGGTTTTTTCCAGTGGAGTGGTTATGGGTGATCGGCACGACTATGTGGCCCTCGAGTGGGTCAAGGGCGAGATTGCCGAAACGCTGAGGCAGGCGGCGCTCCATCTGGAGAGCATGGCGATGGACGAAGAGCAGACGCCCCTGGCGCTCGCTGAATGCCTGGCGTGCATCCACCAGGTTCACGGCAGTTTGCAGATGGTCGAATTCTACGGCGCGGCACTGCTGGCCGAAGAAATGGAACAGCTGACCCAGGCGTTGCAGCAGAACCGTGTGAGCCATCGTGAAGAAGCGATCCACCTGCTGTTGCAGGCGCTGGCGCAGTTGCCGGTGTACCTCGACCGGGTGCAAGGTGCGCGCCGGGACTTGCCGCTGGTGGTGCTGCCCCTGATCAATGATTTGCGCAGTGCCCGCGGCGAGGGGCTGTTGTCGGAAACCAGCCTGTTCAGCCCGCAAATGCCGGATTTGCCCCCGCTGGACGACGCAGCGCTGGCGCAGCTGGAGCCGCCAGAGTTGGCCAATGTGTTGCGCAAGTTGCGGCAAATGCTGCAGATGGCACTCGTTGGATTGCTGCGCGAACAGGCTGACGACACTCACCTGGGTTACCTGGCAAAGGTGTTCGCGCGACTCGAAAGTATCTCCGGTCAGGCGCCGCTCAGCCCGTTGCGGCAGGTGGCCTCGGCGCTGGTGGAAGGCATGCGTGGCGGTGCGATCGCCAACAGTCCGGCGCTGCGAAGCCTGTTCAAGGAAGCTGACACGGAACTCAAGCGCTTGCTCGAAGAAGGCATGCGCGGCATCAATCAACCGGCACCACCAGAGCTGCTCAAGAGTTTGCTGTTCTACATTGCCAAGGCCGAACACCCCACCGGGCGCATGCTGACCATGAAAGATCGCTACTCCCTAGAGGACGCGTTGCCTGACAGCGCAATGGTTGATGACGAGCGCGCGCGCCTGGGCGGTCCCGACCGCGATGCGATGCGCTCGGTGCTGGTGGCGCTGTGCGAAGAGCTGGTGCGGGTCAAGGAACGCCTGGACCTGTTCGTGCGCAGTGACCGCCAACACATTGCCGATCTCGACAGCCTGCTGTCGCCCCTGCGGCAAATCGCCGACACCCTGGCGGTGCTGGGTTTTGGCCAGCCGCGCAAGGTGATCATCGATCAGTTGGCGGTGGTCCTGAGCCTGGCCCAAGGCCAGCGTGAGCCCACGGACGCCATCCTGATGGACGTCGCGGGCGCCTTGCTCTACGTCGAAGCGAACCTGGCCGGCATGGTCGGCAACCTGGAACCGGAAAGCCAGGAAGACAGCCGCTTGCCGACCACCGACCTGACACAGATTCACCAGATCGTCATCCGCGAAGCGCGCATCTGCCTGCAACAGGCCAAGGACATGATCGTCGACTACATCGACGCCGACTGGGACCGCCAGCACCTGCAGCCCTTGCCTGCCTTGTTGACGCAGATCCGCGGCGCACTGGCGATGATCCCGTTGAGTCGCGCTGCCAGCCTGGTCGAAGCGTGCAACCAGTTCATCCGTGAACACCTGCTGCTGGATCCTGGCCAGCCGGGATGGCAGGAGCTCGACAGCCTGGCCGACGTGGTGACCAGCATCGAGTATTACCTGGAGCGCCTCAGCGACGACCCCGAGGCAGCCGGGGAACAGGTGCTCGACGTCGCCGAGAAAGGCCTCGCCGCACTGGGGTTTTTCCCCCGCGCCCGGCATGCCCCGGAACTCGAAGAAGTGCCGGAGCCGACTGAGGCGCATCTCATTCAGGAGTTGCAGGCGTACGGTGCTCCTGAGTTGGTGCAGACCCTCGCGGACGTGCTCGCCAATCCTGTGTCTGCGGTAAATCCCCCGGCGCTGCATACCCCGGGTAGCCTGCTACCGCCGCCTGCGGGCGAAGAGCCGGTGGACGATGAACTGCGTGAAGTGTTCCTGGAAGAAACTGACGAAGTACTGCAAGTCCTCCGTGAATACTTGCCCCGCTGGACTGCCGACCCGCAGAACACTTCGGCCCTGAGTGAGCTGCGCCGGGCCTTCCATACCCTCAAAGGCAGCGGCCGGATGGTTCGGGCGCTGATCCTGGGCGAGCTGGCGTGGGCGGTGGAAAACCTGCTCAATCGAGTGCTCGAACACAGCGTGAAGCCGGGCCCTGGCGTGCAGCAACTGCTGGCTGATGTGCTGCAGCTGTTGCCGGAGCTGGTCGCGGAATTTGCCTGCAATGCCCAGCGCCAGCGCAACGATGTCGACCAGGTGGCGGCCCGTGCGCATGCCTTGGCCAAGGGCGAGCAACCGTTGGTGGATGAGGATGCAGAGGACGTCATGGCACTCGATCCGCTGCTGCTGGAAATTTTCCGCAACGAAGCCGAAACCCATCTGGCCAGCGTCAATCGCTTCCTCGACCAGGCCGCCGAGCATGTGCCCTTGCAGGCCAGTGACGAGTTGCAGCGCGCCTTGCATACGCTCAAGGGCAGCGCCTCAATGGCCGGCGTGGTGCCGATCGCCGAACTGGCCGCGCCGCTGGATCAACTTGCCCGCGAGTACAAGGCGCACCTGCTCGCACTGGACCTGGACGAAGTGGAACTGTTACTGGAGGCCGAAGGGCTGTTCCGGCTAGGCCTGCGCCAGCTAAAGACGGATCCGCTGGCCGAGATAACGGGCGCGCAGCATCTGATCGAGCGAATCCATGCACTGCTGGCCATGCGTCTGCAAACCCTGATGAGCGCACCCCAGAGTCGGCCACGTATCAAGCGCGACCCGCAATTGATCAACAATTTTCTGGCCCAGGGCATGGACATCCTGCTAGACGCCGAGAGCTTGCTGCAACGCTGGCAGCAACACCCCGGTGAACGCCAGGAACTCAGCGCGCTGCTGGACGAATTGACGACCTTGGGTGAAGGCGCACACCTGGCTGATCTGCATCCGGTGGATGAGCTGTGTGAAGCCTTGCTCGATCTGTACGGTGCGGTGGAGGAAAGCAGCCTGGCGGTCAGCCCGACGTTTTTCCATGAAGCGCAAAGTGCCCATGAAGCGCTGATCAACATGCTCGACGAGCTGGCAGCCGGCCAGGAAGTCAGCCCGCAACCGGCGCGAGTGCGAGCCTTGCGCGATTTGCTGGATGAAAGCCTGGACCCGTCGGCCACCGGCCTGATTCGCAGCGACGGCAGCCGCGCCCTGAGCATTCGCGAGCTGGGCAGCGCCACTGCCGAACTGGCGCAGGCAGAACCAGACGACGCTATCGTGTCGATCTTCCTGGAAGAGGCTGTGGATATCCTCGAAAGCTCGGGCCAGGCCCTGCAACGCTGGTTGAGCGATCCGGATAACGCCGCACCGCTGCTGTCGTTGCAACGTGACCTGCACACGCTCGAGGGCGGGGCGCGGATGGCCGAGGTCGAACCCGTGGGTGATCTGGCCCATGAATTGGAAGGGCTGTACGAAGGCCTGGTGGATCGCCGTTATCAGCACACCGATGCCTTGGCGCAGCTGTTGCTGCGCAGCCATGATCGCCTCGGGCAGCTGCTTGAGCAGTTGCAGGACCAGCATCCCCTGGATGAGCCAGATGAGCTGATCGAGGCCATCCGCGAGTTTCGCCAGAACAACCTCGGCAGCGCTGAAGTGGCCGAACCGCTGCCGGTCAGCGATCACCCAGGCCATGATCCGGAGCTACTGGAGATCTTCCTGGAAGAAGGTTTCGACATCATCGAAAACTCCGGGACGGCGCTGGTGCGCTGGCAGGCCGACCCGGCGAATCGCCAGGAAGTGGAAAACCTGCTGCGTGATCTGCACACCCTGAAGGGGGGCGCGCGGATGGTCGAAATCACACCGATCGGTGATCTGGCCCACGAGCTGGAATTTCTCTATGAAGGTTTGTCGGCAGGCTTACTGCAACCGACCCAGGCCTTGTTCGCGCTGTTGCAGAGCAGCCATGACCGACTGGCACAAATGCTCGACGCGGCGCGCGCCGGTCAACCCATGCCGCCTGTCGATCAGTTGATCGACTCGATCCGCAATTTCAGTCACCCAGTGTTGCCGGCAGATCCTGTCACGGCACCTGCGGTGATCAAGCTCGAACCTCCTGCACCGCAGCCTGACGCCGGCGCCGACATGGTCAAGGTCTCGGCAGAGTTGCTGGATGATTTGGTCAACCTGGCCGGTGAAACCTCGATTTTCCGCGGGCGCATCGAACAGCAGGTCAGCGATGCACGGGTGGCCCTGAGCGAAATGGAAACCACCATTGAGCGCATGCGCGACCAGTTGCGGCGCCTCGATACGGAAACCCAGGGGCGGATCCTCAGCCGCCAGCAGGTGGAAGCCGAACGTCTGGGGTACGAGGAATTCGATCCGCTGGAAATGGACCGGCATTCGCAGCTGCAACAGCTGTCGCGTGCGCTGTTCGAGTCCGCGTCCGACCTGCTTGACCTCAAGGAAACCCTCGACCGGCGCAATCAGGACGCCGAAAACCTGCTGCAACAACAGGGGCGCATCAATACCGAGTTGCAGGAAGGCCTGATGCGTACACGCATGGTGCCGTTCGAACGGATGCTGCCGCGCCTCAAGCGCATCGTCCGTCAGGTTTCCGGCGAACTGGGCAAGGATGTGCAATTCATCGTCGGCAACGCCGAAGGCGAGATGGACCGTAACGTCCTCGAGCGCATGGCCGCGCCGTTGGAGCACATGCTGCGCAACGCCGTGGACCACGGCCTGGAATCCTCCGAGGTGCGCATCGCTGCGGGCAAACCCGCTCAGGGAAAGATTACCCTGGACCTGTCGCGCGAGGGTGGGGACATCATTTTCGATATCCGCGATGACGGCGCCGGCGTGCCCCTGGACGCGGTACGCCGCAAGGCGATCAAGCGTGGCCTGCTGGCGCCTGACAGCGATATCAGCGACCGCGATGTGCTGCAATTTATCCTGCAACCGGGATTTTCGACGGCGGAAAAAATCACCCAGATTTCCGGGCGTGGCGTGGGTATGGACGTGGTCCACGAAGAGGTGCGGCAGCTGGGCGGGACCATGAACATTGACTCGGTGTCCGGGCAGGGCGTGCATTTTCGCATCCGCCTGCCGTTCACCGTGTCGGTCAACCGGGCGCTGATGGTGCAATGCGCGGAAGATCAGTATGCGATCCCGCTCAACACCATCGACGGCATCGTTCGTGTCTTGCCCAATGAACTTGAAGGCCACTATCGCCTGGATCCGCCAACCTACAAATATGCCGGGCAGCACTATGAGTTGTGTTACCTCGGCGAACTGCTGAAAACCAGCAGCCGCCCGAAGCTGCTGGGACAAAACCTGCCGCTGCCGGTGTTGCTGGTGCAGTGCAACGAACGCCACATCGCCGTGCAAGTCGACGCCATGGCCGGCACTCGCGAGATCGTGGTCAAGAGCCTCGGCCCGCAGTTCGCTGCCGTGCAAGGTTTGTCCGGAGCAACGATCCTGGGGGATGGCCGGGTGGTGCTCATTCTTGACCTGTTGGCGCCGATCCGCGCCATGCAGACCCGCTTGCCGCGTCAGGCCCTGATGCAAGACGCCGAGCCAGAGTCGCACAAACCCCTGCTGGTGCTGGTGGTTGATGATTCGGTCACGGTGCGCAAGGTCACCAGTCGTTTGCTGGAACGTCACGGCATGAACGTACTGACCGCCAAGGATGGAGTCGACGCGATGTTGCTGCTGGAAGAGCACCTGCCCGACCTGATGCTGCTGGACATCGAAATGCCGCGCATGGATGGCTTCGAAGTGGCCACCCAAGTGCGCGCGGACGAGCGTACGCAGCATCTGCCGATCATCATGATCACCTCGCGCACCGGACAGAAACACCGCGACCGCGCCATGGCCATTGGCGTCAACGATTACCTTGGCAAGCCGTATCAGGAATCGGTATTGCTCGAAAGCATCGCCTTCTGGAGCAAACCCCATGCTTGAACACCGCACCAGCAACCTCACCGGGCTGCTGTTGCCCCTGGCCGATCGCCACCTGATTCTGCCCAATGTGGCGGTCGCCGAACTGATCGACTACCAGCCGGGCACGTTCGACCTGGATACGCCGCCCTGGTACCTGGGGCGGGTAGGGTGGCGGGACCGGCAGATTCCAATGCTCAGTTTCGAGTCGGCCTGTGGTCAGAAAATCGTCATGGGCGAGCGGGTGCGGATCGTGATCCTCAATGCCCTGGGTGGGCGCCCGGAGTTGAAGTTCATCGCACTGTTGGTGCAGGGCATTCCACGGTCCTGCAAGCTCGACAGCCAGTTGAGCTATGTCGATGTGCCCTTGTGCGCGCTGGAGCAAGCCGCGGTGCAAGTGGGCGATCAAGTGGCCAGGGTCCCTGACTTGCTGGCGCTGGAAGGTTTGCTGGTGGAGGCGGGGCTGGTCTGACGGGGCCTGGAAGCATTGTGGGAAGGCTCCTGGATGTCGCCGAACGCTCCTGCAACGATGTGTAGTGATGCCGCCAGCGGATTTTTAATGCGAATGATGCGGTCTGAAGCGTTGCGTTTTCAGGCTTCAAGCCGGAGCCTTGCGCACTGTCGTAATGGGTTTTGAGGTAGGCAATACATGTATCACGGGGAAAAACTCAACGCCTGGACGCATCTGGTGGGGGCGGTGGCGGCCTTTGTCGGCGTGGTATGGATGCTGGTGATTGCCAGCATGGACGGCAGTCCGTGGAAAATTGTCAGTGTGGCGATCTATGGTTTCACCTTGCTGGTGCTGTACAGCGCCTCGACCGTTTACCACAGCGTGCGGGGACGCAAGAAAGCGATTATGCAGAAGGTCGATCACTTTTCGATCTATCTGTTGATCGCCGGCAGCTACACGCCGTTTTGCCTGGTCACGCTGCGCGGTCCCTGGGGCTGGACCTTGTTCGGGATCGTCTGGGGGTTGGCGCTGATTGGCATCCTGCAGGAGATCAAACCGCGGTCGGAAGCGCGGGTGCTGTCTATCGTGATTTACGCGGTGATGGGCTGGATCGTGCTGGTGGCGGTCAAGCCATTGTTAGCCGCGCTGGGTTCGACAGGGTTTGCCTGGCTGGCATCGGGCGGGGTGTTGTACACCGTGGGGATCGTCTTTTTTGCGCTGGACCACCGGCTGCGGCATGCGCATGGGATCTGGCATTTGTTTGTGATCGCGGGAAGCTTGCTGCACTTTGTGGCGATTTTCTTTTACGTGCTTTGAACAACGGATCAACAGATCTCAGAAGCTTCTACAGGGAAATATGATCCCCTGTGGGAGCTGCCGCAGGCTGCGATCTTTTGATCTTTTGATCTTTTGATCTAGAAATCCCCCCAAAGCTGCTGAGCCACCGCCAGCGCCACAACCGGCGCCGTCTCAGTCCGCAACACTCGCGGGCCAAGCCGTGCCGCGTGAAAGCCTGCGCCCTTGGCCTGATCAACCTCGGCATCCGACAGCCCGCCTTCTGGCCCGATCAGAAACGCCAGCGTGGCGGGCTTGGCGTGACTCAGCAACGGCTCGGCCACCGGATGCAGCACCAGCTTCAGCTGCGCTTCAGTCTGCTTGAGCCAATCAGCCAATAACTGCGGCGGATGAATCACCGGGACCCTCGACCGTCCGCATTGCTCACAGGCACTGATTGCCACCTGGCGCCAGTGCATCAGGCGTTTGTCGGCACGTTCGTCCTTGAGGCGCACTTCACAACGGTCGCTGAAGATCGGGGTGATCTCGCTCACGCCCAGTTCAGTGGCTTTCTGGATCGCCCAGTCCATACGCTCGCCACGGGACAAACCCTGGCCGAGGTGGATCTGCAAGGGGGATTCGACCTGCCCGGCGAAACTCTCATCGATCTGCACCACCACGCGCTTCTTGCCGACCTCTACCAGCCGGGCGCGGAACTCTTGTCCCGAGCCGTCGAACAGCTGCAACGCATCACCTTCGGCCATGCGCAGCACGCGGCTGATGTAGTGCGCCTGGGCCTCGGGTAGCTCGTGCTCACCGGTGCTCAGGGGGGCGTCGATAAAGAAGCGGGACAGTCTCATGCGGGTTCTCTGGAAAGGGAGTGAATCATAAAAGGTGGTGCCTTCTGTGGGAGCGAGCCTGCTCGCGATTCGGTCTCGCATTCGCGATGAGTGCTGGCTGACCGATTGCTATCGCGAGCAGGCTCGCTCCCACAGTGCTTTCATTTTCGGGCCAATCAACCCGGATCGCGGAATCCCGGGTGAAAGTTTTCCGGCACTGACACACTGACGCTGTCGCGTGTTGCAATGTCGATCCCTTCGCTGGCCACTTCAGCCAGAAAGTCTATCTGATCAGGCGTGATCACGTACGGCGGCAGGAAGTACACCACGCTGCCCAGGGGCCGCAGCAGGGCCCCGCGTTCCAGCGCATGCTGGAACACTTTCAGGCCGCGTCGCTCCTGCCACGGATAGGCTTCTTTGGTGGCCTTGTCCTTGACCATCTCGATCGCCAGTACCATGCCGGTCTGGCGTACTTCCGAGACGTTCGGATGGTCGGCCAGGTGCGCGGTGGAGGAGGCCATGCGTTGGGCCAGGGCGTTGTTGTTCTCGATGACGTTGTCTTCTTCGAAAATATCCAGGGTCGCCAGCGCCGCCGCACAGGCCAGCGGGTTGCCGGTGTAGCTGTGGGAGTGCAGGAAGGCGCGCAGGGTCGGGTAGTCGTCGTAGAAGGCGCTGTAGACATCGTCAGTAGTGACGCAGGCCGCCAGCGGCAGATAGCCGCCGGTGAGGGCCTTGGACAGGCACAGGAAGTCTGGGCGGATGCCTGCCTGTTCGCAGGCGAACATCGTGCCGGTACGGCCGAAGCCGACGGCGATTTCGTCGTGGATCAGGTGCACGCCATAGCGATCACAGGCCTCACGCAACAGCTTGAGGTATACCGGGTGGTACATGCGCATGCCGCCGGCGCCCTGGATCAGGGGCTCGACAATCACTGCCGCAACCGTGTCGTGATGTTCGGCCAGGGTCTGTTCCATGGCCGCGAACATGTTGCGCGAATGCTCCTCCCAGCTCATGCCTTCAGGGCGCAGGTAGCAATCCGGGCTCGGCACCTTGATGGTGTCGAGCAGCAGCGCCTTGTAGGTTTCGGTGAACAGCGGCACATCGCCAACCGACATCGCCGCCATGGTTTCGCCGTGGTAGCTGTTGGTGAGGGTGACAAATCGTTTTTTGTTCGGCTGACCGCGGTTGAGCCAGTAGTGAAAGCTCATTTTCAGCGCGACTTCGATGCAAGACGAACCGTTATCGGCATAGAAGCACCGGGTCAGGCCTTCCGGCGTCATCTGCACAAGGCGCTCGGACAGCTCGATCACTGGCTGGTGGCTGAAACCGGCGAGGATAACGTGTTCGAGCTGGTCGACCTGATCCTTGATGCGCTGGTTGATGCGCGGGTTGGCGTGGCCAAACACGTTGACCCACCAGGAGCTGACGGCGTCGAGGTAGCGTTTGCCTTCGAAGTCTTCAAGCCATACGCCTTCCCCGCGCTTGATCGGGATCAGCGGCAGCTGTTCGTGGTCTTTCATCTGGGTGCAGGGATGCCACAGCACCGCGAGATCGCGTTGCATCCACTGATTATTCAGGCCCATATTCAGTCTCCTCGAGGCAGTCCGTGACAAACGCGGACCTGCAATCGCGCAAGCCTATGCAATGACTGGCCCTGGAACAACCCATTGGGTCAATTGAGCTACATTGGATGGGGCGATAGACGTCGCTGGCGGCCATTTGATGGCTGACGTATTCTTCGCCATTCCTTGAGTCGTCTGACTCGCAAAACTGATTTTTCCTCGTGTATTTCCGGAGTTCGCTGAATGTCTGCTGGTTGGCTGCGCGCCTGTGCGCTGGTGATGTTGGGCCTGTTCAGCGTATCTGCGCTGGCCAAGGATAAAACAGCGATCGTGATCGGCGGCGGGCTGTCCGGCCTGACGGCGGCTTACGAGCTGCAGAACAAAGGCTGGCAGGTCACCCTGCTGGAAGCCAAGCCGAGCCTGGGAGGTCGCTCCGGCATGGCCACCAGTGAGTGGATCGGCAACGACAAGACCCAGCCGGTGCTGAACAAGTACGTATCGACGTTCAAGCTTGGCACCACGCCGGCTCCGGAGTTCGTGCGCACCCCGAGCTACCTGATCGATGGCGTGTATTACAGCGCTGCCGACCTGGCGATCAAGGACCCGACGACTGCCGAAGCGCTCAAACGCTACGAGAAGACCGTTGACGACCTGGCCCGCTCGATCGAAGACCCGCAGAACCCGGCAGCGAACAACACGCTGCACGCCCTCGACCAGATCAACGTCTCCAACTGGCTCGACCGCCTGACACTGCCTGCCACGGCCCGTCAGCTGATCAACCAGCAGATTCGTACCCGCTACGACGAACCGTCGCGCCTGTCACTGCTGTACTTCGCGCAGCAGAGCCGCGTTTACCTGGGCGTTTCCGACCGTGACTTGCGCGCGTCGCGCCTGATCGGTGGCAGCCCGGTGCTGGCACAGGCATTCGTCAAGCAACTGAAGACCATCAAGACCAGCTCGCCGGTGTCGGCGATCGTCCAGGACAAGGATGGCGTGACCGTCAAGGTCGGCAGCGTTGGCTATCAGGCTGACTACGTCGTGGTGGCTGTGCCATTGCGCGCACTGAACAAGATCCAGTTGACCCCCGCACTGGATGCCCAGCACCTGGGCGCGATCAAGGGCACCAACTACGGCTGGCGCGACCAGATCATGTTGAAGTTCAAGACGCCTGTGTGGGAAAGCAAGGCGCGCATGTCCGGCGAGATCTACAGCAACACTGGCCTTGGCATGTTGTGGGTCGAGCCGGCGCTGAAGGGCGGCGCCAATGTGGTGATCAACCTGTCCGGCGACAACGCCCGCGTGATGCAGGCCTTCGGCGACAAGCAGATGGCCGATCAGGTGCTGATTCGCCTGCACGCTTTTTACCCCCAGGCCCGCGGCTCGTTCACCGGCTATGAAATCCGCCGCTACAGCACCGACCCTTCCATGGGTGGCGCTTACCTGGCCTTTGGTCCTGGCCAGATCAGCAAATACTGGCGCCTGTGGGAGCGCCCGCTGCAGCGTGTAGCTTTCGCTGGCGAACACACCGACACCTTGTACCCGGGCACGCTGGAAGGCGCATTGCGCACCGGTCAGCGAGCGGCCGGCCAGGTTGAAGACCTGGCGGCAGGCAAGTCGTTTGAGCCAGCGAAGGTTGTACCAGTGGCGGCTGCTGCGGCGGCAGGCGCGGTTGCGGCGAAGAAGGGCAACTTCTTCACCAACCTGTTTGGTGGTTCGGATGATGAGAAGAAGCCGGAACCTGTAAAGGCGCCAGCCCCCGTCGCTCCTGTTGCCCCAACCCCGGCGCCGGTACCAGCGCCTGCGCCTGCTCCGGTTGAAGCGCCGAAGCCTGCGGCACCGGTGAAAGCCGAGCCGGTTAAAAAGGCCCCGGCGAAGAAGCCGGCAGCCAAGGCCGAGACAAAAAAGGCGCCGGCCAAAGCCCCGGCAAAAAAGGCTGAACCGGCCAGGAAGCCTGCGGCTAAACCGGCAGCAACCACTGAGACCAAGGCTCAGTAAAATTTGCTGTTGAACAGAAGCGCGGCTCAATGGCCGCGTTTTTTTTTGCCCGCACTATCGCCGTCGCGGGCAAGCCCGATCCCACAGGGTTTTGTGTCGTACGTGATTTCTCGGTTTACGCATCTCCTGTGGGAGCGGGCTTGCCCGCGAAAGCGTCTTCACGATTACCACTTAATTTCCGGTCCGCCACTAACATCCCGCCACGCTTTGGACTTTAATCTTTCCTTAACTCATCCGTCTCACACTCTTGATCGTATTTCTCGATATTTCAAAGCAAAATTTTCCGCTTTAATTCGATAGATAAGTCGATAGTCTTGGTCGCAGTTCTCACAGGATTTGGGCAATGCAGCTACGTAACTCTTCTTCGCGCTACGGTTGGATCAGCGTCTTCTTGCACTGGAGTGTGGCACTGGCAGTCTTTGGATTGTTTGCGCTGGGCTTGTGGATGATCGACCTGGACTACTACAGCACCTGGCGCAAAGACGCGCCGGAGCTGCACAAGAGCATTGGCCTGGTGCTGTTCGCCGTGATGTTGCTGCGGGTGCTTTGGCGTTTCGTCAGCCCACCGCCGCCTACCCTGGAAAGCTACAGCCGCATGACGCGCCTTGGCGCCAAGTTTGGCCACTCGTTCCTGTACCTTGGTTTGTTCGCTGTGATGATTGCCGGTTACCTGATTTCCACCGCAGACGGTGTCGGGATTCCGGTGTTTGGCTTGTTTGAAGTGCCTGCACTGGTCTCCGGGCTACCGGACCAGGCAGATACCGCCGGTTTGATTCATTTCTACCTGGCATGGGCGCTGGTCATTTTTTCCGGCCTTCATGCGTTGGCAGCATTGAAGCACCACTTTATCGATCGTGATGCGACCCTTAAGCGAATGCTCGGCCGCAAAGCCTGATGTTCAACCTCGACTCCAAAGGAATAGAAAGCATGTTGAAAAAGACTCTCGCCGCTCTGGCAATCGGTTCCGCGCTGCTGTCCGCCAACGTAATGGCGGCCGACTACACCGTGGACAAGGAAGGCCAGCACGCCTTCGTCGACTTCAAGATCAGCCACCTGGGCTATAGCTTCATCACAGGTACCTTCAAGGACATCGACGGCAAGTTCAGCTTCGATGCGGCCAAGCCTGAAGACAGCAAGATCGAGTTCAATGTAAACACCGCCAGCGTATTCACCAACCACGCTGAACGTGACAAGCACATCGCCAGCGCCGACTTCCTGAACGCCAGCAAATTCGGCAAGGCGACCTTTGTTTCCACCAGCGTCAAATCCACCGGCAAAAACGCTGCTGGTCAGGAAACTGCTGATGTCGCGGGCGACCTGACTCTGGCTGGCGTGACCAAGCCAATCGTGGTCAAGGCCACTTTCCTGGGTGAAGGCAAGGACCCATGGGGCGGCTACCGTGCCGGCTTCGAAGGCACCACCAGCATCAAGCGTTCCGATTTCGGCAAGCAGAAAGACCTGGGTCCGAAGTCCGATGCAGTCGAGCTGTACATTTCGTTTGAAGGTGTGAAAGCGAAATAACATTCGCCGCTGACACAAAGAACGCCCCCGATCTCGCGATCCGGGGCGTTTTTATTGCCTGGCGCAATCTACGCAGGTGGTGAAATCCAGTGTGGGAGCGGGCTTGCCCGCGATGGCAGCGTGTCAGTCAATATCAATGTCTGCAGGACTGACGCCATCGCGGGCAAGCCCGCTCCCACAGGGTTTGCTTTAGCCAGAAAAAATGCCCCGAATCTCGCGATCCGGGGCATTTTTTATTGCAGCGTTAACTCAGCGATTACGAGTCAGCAGCGCTGGTTTTTCGCCGCGAGGACGGCCTGGCAATTGATCAAGCTGTTCAGGTGTCGGGAAACGATCGGTTTTCGACTCCTTGTGAATGATCTTCGGTGCCGGGCCGCGCGGGTTCTGCACCGCTGGTTCCGAGCGAGGCTGATCGTCACGCGCCGGACGGCGATTGCGACCTTCTTCGCGACGGGCTTGACCGTCACGTGGAGCACCGCTGCGTGGGCCACTGCGCTTGGCCGGCGGAGTGCCAGTGGTGGCGCCGTCGCTGCTGCGCGGACCGCTCTGGCGACCCTGTGGCTTACCGCCGTTGCGCGGTGCACCGGCACCGGCACCGGCACCTGCGCCGGCTGCCGCACCCGGTGCCGGAGCACCTGGACGACGGCCACGGCCCTGAGCCGGCTTGGCTTGCGGCACGTAGTCGACGCGATTACCGAAGTTATCGATGTCGTCGTCCAGGAACTCGTCCGGTGCGCGATCAGCGGAAGCACGAGGTGCCGGGCGCTGTTGCTCGCGAGCTGGCGTGCCTTCACGTGGCTTGTGCTCACGGGCCGGGCGATCGCCACGGCCAGTGGTTGCAGGTTTTTCCTTGCCGCCCTTGTCCTTGCCCTTGTCTTTACGACCGCCGCCACCGCCACCGCCGCCGTTTGGACCGTCGCCGCGCGGGCCACGTGGGTTGCGCGGGTTACGCACATCCGGACGCTCGCGCACTTCAGGCTTCTCGGCCTCTACAGCGCTGGAGTCGAAGCCCATCAGGTCGCCGTCGGCGATTTTCTGCTTGGTCATGCGCTCGATGCTTTTGAGCAGCTTTTCTTCGTCCGGAGCCACCAGCGAAATGGCCTCGCCCGAACGACCGGCACGGCCAGTACGGCCGATACGGTGAACGTAATCTTCGTCGACGTTCGGCAATTCGAAGTTGACCACGTGTGGCAACTGGTCGATGTCGAGGCCGCGAGCCGCGATGTCGGTGGCAACCAGGATGCGCACTTCACCGGCCTTGAAATCGGCCAGGGCTTTGGTGCGGGCGTTCTGGCTCTTGTTGCCGTGGATGGCGACGGCGCTGAGGCCGTGCTTGTCCAGGTACTCGGCCAGGCGGTTGGCGCCGTGCTTGGTGCGGGTGAAGACCAGGACCTGTTCCCAGGCGCCTGCGGTGATCAGGTGCGCCAGCAGCGAACGCTTGTGGTTGGCTGGCAGACGGAACACGCGTTGCTCGATGCGCTCGACCGTGGTGTTCGGCGGAGTGACTTCGATGCGTTCCGGGTTGTGCAGCAGCTTGCCGGCGAGATCGGTGATGTCCTTGGAGAAGGTCGCCGAGAACAGCAGGTTCTGACGTTTGCTTGGCAAGCGAGCCAGCACCTTCTTCACGTCATGCACAAAGCCCATGTCGAGCATGCGGTCTGCTTCGTCCAGCACGAGGATTTCCACGTGGGACAAATCGACGCTGCCTTGGCCGGCGAGGTCGAGCAGGCGGCCAGGGCAGGCCACCAGCACATCAACGCCACGGGACATGGCCTGAACCTGTGGGTTCATGCCGACGCCGCCGAAAATGCAGGCGCTGACAAACTTCAGGTCACGGGCATAGACCTTGAAGCTCTCATGGACCTGGGCCGCGAGTTCACGGGTAGGGGTCAGGACCAGTACGCGCGGTTGGCGCGGGCCGTGACGCTGGGATTTGTCCGGGTGACCGTTAGGGAACAACCGCTCCAGAATCGGAAGGGCGAAGCCACCGGTTTTACCAGTACCTGTCTGTGCCGCAACCATGAGGTCGCGACCTTGCAACACGGCGGGAATGGCCCGCTGTTGCACCGGAGTAGGCTCGGTATAGCCCGCCGCCTCGATGGCGCGGACTAAAGCCTCGGAGAGACCGAGGGAAGCAAAGGACATGAGTAATCCTGTTTTAGTTAGGGCTTGGCCCAATGGGAGTCTTGCCTGGCGCGAATGGCGTTTAAGAAGAACGCAATCCCGTCCGGTCCTGCTGGGTCTGAAAAGCTCGTCTGGAGCGCTCGCGCGGGCTGAAAAGCTGCGCTGTAGCGGGGTCGAGATGCCTTGAACAAGTCCGAGCGTCCGGGCGTGAGCCTGGCGGGAAGGCCGGAGTATAACAGAGCAATCACTGCGCGCCGCTTTCCTGCTGCTCAACGGTTTTGCCGCGTACGGTAGTCAGGCCGTTTGCGGGTACTTCGACGGCAGGTCCCGCGCCATATCGGGCACTCAGCTCGGCATAGGCAGGCTCGCGCTTAAAGCGCTTGAGCTCGGCGCCGAACCGCTGCACCAGCAAGTCCATGCCGCCACTGCGACGCACCGCGAGGAATTGGCTTTGTTCACTGATGATAAGCGGATTTTCAGTGATCTTGTCGCGAATGCCCAATTCATCCAGGAGGTGCTGGCCCACTCGGCGGTCGGTGATCAACAGGTCGACGCGCCCGCGCAGCAGTTTCCCGAAGTTTGCTTCATGACTGGGTGCGGGCTCCCTGGTAAACAGCGTCGATTGGCTGAAGTCGGTGCTGTACAGGTAGCCCGGCGAGGTGCCGATGGTCAGGCCGCGCAGGGCGTTCAGGGAGGTGAACGGGTGCGGGCGGTCGTTGGCGTAGAACATCACGAACTGTACTTGCGACAGGGGTTCGCTGGGGTAAAGCAGGGTGGCGTCGCGTTCGTCGCTGTGAAAAATGTCCAGCGCACCATCGGCCTGGCCTTGTTCGAGCATCGACAGGCAGCGCTTCCAGGGCAGGAACTGCCACTGCACTTCAATGCCCAGGCGCTTGAAGACGATGGCGGTGGTTTCATAGTCCAGCCCCAGCGCCTTGCCGTTCTCTTCATAGACGTAAGGTGCCCAGGGCTCGGTGACAATGCGCAGTTTCTCGCCCCGGGCTGTAAAGCTCAGGCACGTGAATAAAATCACCGTCAGTAACTGTGAGATCAAAGGCATGGCCTGAGATTACGACGAGAAGCCGCAAAGAGCCAGAAACTGCATGGAGAAGCTCTATCTCCGTGGATTAGCGCACAGAAAAAGGGCGTTAAAAGCAAAAGATCGCAGCCTTCGGCAGCTCCTGCACCGGGTTTGTTTATTCCCGGTAGGAGCTGCCGAAGGCTGCGATCTTTTGATCTTGCTCTTTGCTTAGCGCGGCAACTTCAAATTGTTCCACACCGCCAGACTCGGCTCGGCCTGGTTCAACGTATAGAAGTGCAACCCTGGCGCGCCACCCTGCAGCAGACGCTCGCACATCTCGGTGATGACTTGCTCACCGAAGCCCTGAATGCTGCGGGTGTCGTCGCCGTAGGCTTCCAGCTGCTTGCGGATCCAGCGCGGAATTTCCGCACCGCAGGCATCAGAGAAGCGTGCCAGCTTGCTGTAGTTGGTGATTGGCATGATGCCCGGCACGATCGGGATGTTAACGCCCAATGCCCGCACCCGCTCGACGAAGTAGAAGTAGCTGTCGGCGTTGAAGAAGTACTGGGTGATCGCGCTATCGGCGCCGGCGTTGGCTTTGCGCACGAAGTTGGCGAGATCGTCTTCGAAATTTCGCGCTTGCGGGTGCATTTCCGGATAAGCGGCGACTTCGATGTGGAAATGATCGCCGGTCTCTTCACGAATGAATTCCACCAGGTCATTGGCGTGACGCAATTCGCCGCTGGCCATGCCCATTCCCGAGGGCAGGTCGCCGCGCAAGGCGACGATACGGGTAATGCCAGCCGCTTTGTACTGAGTCAACAGGCCGCGCAGATCGTCCTTGCTGTCACCCACGCAGGACAAATGCGGGGCGGCAGGGACTTTGACTTCGCTTTCGAGCTGCAACACGGTGTTGATCGTGCGATCACGGGTTGAGCCACCTGCGCCGTAGGTGCAGGAGAAGAAATCAGGGTTGTAGGTAGCCAGCTGGCGGGCAGTGGCGAGCAGCTTTTCATGCCCAGCGTCGGTCTTCGTAGGGAAGAACTCGAAGCTGTAGCGACGGTCTTGGGACATGGTCATATCCTTGGAAACGCGTAAGCCTGGAAGGCACCGTGCACCCTGTGGGAGCAAAGCTTGCTCGCGATAGAGACGCTGCGGTCTTCAGTCAGACCATGGCGACGCCATCGCGAGCAAGCTTTGCTCCCACAGGCCTGCATTAAACCGCTCCCCATGGGAGAGCGGAGCAGGACCGATCAGTAGCGGTAGGCGTGCGGCTTGAACGGACCTTCAACAGTCACGCCGATGTAGTCAGCCTGCTGCTTGGTCAGTTGCGTCACAACACCACCGAAGCCGCGAACCATTTCCAGAGCCACTTCTTCGTCGAGTTTCTTGGGCAGTACTTCAACGGTCAGGCGCTCGGCTTTCTGGGCTGGCGACAGGTCGGCGTATTTCTGGCCGAACAGGAAGATCTGTGCCAAAACCTGGTTGGCGAACGAACCGTCCATGATGCGGCTTGGGTGACCTGTGGCGTTGCCCAGGTTAACCAGACGGCCTTCAGCCAGCAGGATCAGGTAGTCATCGTTCTGGGCATCGAATGCGCCAGGACCGGTGCGGTGGATCTTGTGCACCTGCGGCTTCACTTCTTCCCATGCCCAGTTCTTGCGCATGAAAGCAGTGTCGATCTCGTTGTCGAAGTGGCCGATGTTGCAGACAACAGCGCGCTTCTTCAGGGCTTTTAGCATGTTGGAGTCGCAGACATTGACGTTGCCGGTGGTGGTCACGATCAGGTCGATCTTGCCCAGCAGTGCTTTGTCGATGCTCTCTTCAGTACCGTTGTTGATACCGTCGATGAATGGCGAAACCAGTTCGAAACCATCCATGCAGGCTTGCATGGCGCAGATCGGATCGACTTCGGAAACCTTGACGATCATGCCTTCCTGGCGCAGGGACTGGGCCGAACCCTTACCGACGTCGCCGTAGCCGATAACCAGTGCTTGCTTGCCCGACAGCAGGTGGTCGGTGCCACGCTTGATCGCATCGTTCAGGCTGTGACGGCAGCCGTACTTGTTATCGTTCTTGCTCTTGGTGACCGAGTCGTTGACGTTGATGGCCGGGATTTTCAGTTCGCCCTTGGCCAGCATGTCCAGCAGGCGGTGAACGCCGGTGGTGGTCTCTTCGGTGACGCCATGGACGCGGTCCAGGATTGCCGGGTATTTCTTGTGCAGCAACTCGGTCAGGTCGCCGCCATCGTCGAGGATCATGTTGGCATCCCAAGGCGCGCCATCTTTAAGGATGGTTTGCTCAAGGCACCACTCGTACTCTTCTTCGGTTTCGCCTTTCCAGGCGTATACCGCGATGCCGGCAGCGGCGATAGCAGCAGCGGCCTGATCCTGAGTCGAGAAGATGTTGCAGGACGACCAGCGCACTTCGGCACCCAGGGCAACCAGGGTTTCGATCAGCACGGCAGTCTGGATGGTCATGTGGATGCAGCCGAGGATCTTCGCGCCTTTGAGCGGCTGCTCGGCAGCGTATTTGCGACGCAGACCCATCAGGGCCGGCATTTCCGATTCGGCGATGATGGTTTCGCGACGACCCCAGGCGGCCAGGGACATGTCGGCAACTTTGTAATCGTTAAAATCTGCAGGCGTGATAACAGCGCTCATGAAGAGCCTCCATTCGTAATGTATGCGAATGGGCGCCGTTGTGCGTTTAGTGTCCGGTCGCTGGGACCAGGCAACGCCCCATCCGAGCCTGACAGGTTGAACCTGCTGCAGCGCCCCTCGGACAGGTGGCGGGAAAACGGTAGCAAACGATCTTTACCGTTTTGAAACGGTGGCGATTATAGCGGGCTATGCTGATCTTCCAAAGCCTTTCTGCAGGTCAATGTCTGAACGGTAATCGATGCCATAGTCGATGGCGAATAGAGCTCTAGCCCGGGCTCTGCCATGATGGTAACCATCATTCGGCAAGACGCTCAGGAGTGAATATGAATTTCCACACCCGCAAATGGGTAAAACCCGAAGACCTCAACCCCAACGGCACGCTGTTCGGCGGCAGCCTGTTGCGCTGGATCGACGAAGAGGCGGCCATTTACGCCATTGTCCAGCTGGGCAACCAGCGCGTGGTCACCAAGTACATTTCGGAAATCAACTTCGTCAGTGCCTCGCGCCAGGGTGACATCATTGAATTGGGCATTACCGCCACCGAGTTTGGCCGCACGTCCATCAGCCTGACCTGCGAAGTGCGCAACAAGATTACGCGCAAGAGCATCCTGACGGTGGAGAAAATGGTGTTCGTGAACCTCGGCGAAGACGGCTTGCCTGCGCCGCACGGCCGGACCGAAATCAAATACGTCAAAGATCAGTTCCAGGACGAGTAACACGAGTTCGTGGGAGCCGGCTTGCCGGCGATGGCGTCGCTAGCATCACCGGAAAAATCCGAGTTCATCTCGGTTCCTGGTGTCGCTAATGACCCCATCGCGGGCAAGCCTTGCTCCCACAGATTGATGCTCCCACAGGCTCCACACATGGCTCCCACAGGCCGCACTACCACAGGACTGATGTTTCGTTAGTGTGAGCAGTGAACAGCTCCGAACCGCGCCTGTCGTACGTACATCTCACGCCACCGGTTCCGGAGCACTATGGACACGCAAAAAGACGGCAAGACCCCGAACCTTTCGGCCCAGGAAAAACACGACGTCGACAAAAGCCAGCCGCCGCGCGCTGCCGTGCTGCATGAAATCATCCGCACCCAGGGTGATCAGGAGCTGGAACGCAGCGTCGCCGCCCTTTGGTGGTCCGCCCTCGCGGCCGGCCTGACCATGGGCTTGTCCCTCATGGCCATGGGCTTGCTCAACTCTCGCCTGCCGGACGCAGAAGGGTTCAAGGTAATCGCCAGCTTCGGTTACTGCGCCGGCTTCCTCGCGGTGATCCTTGCCCGTCAGCAATTGTTTACCGAAAACACCCTGACGGCAGTGCTGCCGGTCATGACCAAGCCGACCCTTAACAATTTCGGGCGGCTGCTGCGGCTGTGGACGGTGGTGCTGGTGGGCAACCTGTGCGGTACCTTGCTGGTGGCTTATGTGATGCTCCACCTGCCGATTTTCGACACCAAGACCGACATGGCCTTTCTCGACATCGGGCGCAAGGTGATGGAGAACGACGCGAGCAAGATGTTCGCCAAGGGCATCGTCTCGGGCTGGATGATCGCCACTATGGTCTGGATGATCCCTTCCATGGAAAGCGCGAAGATGTGGATCATCATTCTGATCACCTACCTGATGGCGCTGGGGGATTTCACCCACATCGTGGTCGGCTCGGCCGAGGTGTCGTACCTGGTGTTTGCCGGCGAGTTGTCGTGGAGTGATTTCTGGCTGGTGTTTGCCGGGCCGACGCTGGCGGGGAATATCATCGGAGGCAGCTTCATTTTTGCGCTGCTGAGCCATGCACAGATTCGCAGCGAAAGCGGGCCGCCCAAGGAGGATGCGGATCAGCAGCCTGATCCGCAAAAGCTCAAGAAGTAATCAGTGATGACCCGCCTGTGCCGCTGGCGCAGGCTCATCACGGGTGACGTGCTTGACCAGTTTGCCGATGCTCAGGCCCTGCAGCAGGATCGACGACAGCACCACAATGTAGGTAATGCTCAGCAACAGGTCGCGCTCCGGCCCCAGCGGAAGCGCCAGCGCCAAGGCTACCGAAACACCTCCACGCAGCCCGCCCCAGGTCAGAATCCTGATTGTCCCGCGCGGGACTGTGCGCCAGCGACGCAGCAGCAGGATGGCCGGCGCCACGGTCAGCAGGCGTGACAGCAAGATTGCCACGGCCAGCAAACTGGCTGCCAGCACGTGCAGCCAGTTGAATGGCAGCAGCAATAGCTCCATGCCGATCAGGGCAAACAGCAGGGCGTTGAGCATGTCGTCGAGCAGCTCCCAAAAACCGTCCAGGTACTTGCGGGTCATGTCGTTCATCGCCAGGTTGCGGCCCAGGTTGCCGATGATCAGGCCGGCAACCACCATCGCGATCGGCGCGGACACGTGCAACTCCGAGGCCATCGCCGAACCACCGATCACCAGCGCCAACGTCAGCATCACTTCGATCTGATGCTGCTCGATGCTCTTGATCATCAGGTACACCAGATAACCGATCAGCGCGCCAAACAGCACGCCGCCAACAGCTTCATGCACGAACAGCATGGCGGTTGCGCCGACGGTTGGCGTCTCACCCAGTTGCGCGATACCCAACAGTACGGTGAACACCACCACCGCCGTGCCGTCGTTGAATAGCGACTCGCCGACGATTGTGGTTTTCAGCGGCTTGGAGGCGTTGGCCGTCCGTAATACGCCGAGCACCGCGATTGGATCTGTCGGCGAAATCAGCGCGCCGAACAGCAGGCAGTACAGGAAGCTCACGTGCCAGCCGAACAGGGCAAAGATGTAATAGGCCAGGCTACCGATCACGGCGGTGGCGATCAGGACGCCGAAAGTCGCGAGCAGGCCAATGGGCCAGCGATAGCTGCGCAGGTCATTGAGATTGACGTGCAGGGCGCCGGCAAACAGCAGGAATGACAGCATCCAGTTCATCAGCAGATCGCCGAAGTCGATCTGTCCGATCAGTTGTTGAATGCGATCTTCAAGACCGGGATAACCCAGGAAGCTCAGTCCTTGCAGGAGCAGGGAAAACAGCAGGGCAGTGACCATGACGCCGATGGTGGGTGGCAGGCCGATAAAGCGGAAATTGACGTAGGTGAGCAGCGAGGTAAGGCAGATAAATGCAGCGACAAGCTCAAGCATTCGGGGTCCTTTGGCAGGTGGTGGAAAGACTGTTAAAAGCAAAGCGTGATCGATTATCGCCTGGATGGCGGGCTTGGGTTCTACGTTCGCCTGGAGACTTCATACGTCAGTCGGTGATGCCGGCCAGCGGTGCTTCACGTCGTTGCCGGTAGATGAAGTACAACGCCGTCACCACGGTCAGGCCGCTGACCAGCGCGCCGGTCCAGGGCAGGTCGGCGAGGTCGGCGCCGCTGGCGACTACCAGCCCGCCGATCCAGGCGCCGGCGGCGTTGCCCAGGTTGAATGCGCTCTGGTTCAGGGTCGAGCCCAGGTTCGGTGCCTCATGGGCCTGGTCGATGATCAGCAGTTGCAGGATTGGGCACAGCGCGAAAGCAAAAATTCCCCACAGCACCAGCGTGATGGCTGCCGGGATGACCGAGTGGCTGGTCTGCGTGAAAGCTGCAAGCACCACCACTACCGCCAGTGCCATGCCCACCAATGACGGCAGCAGGCGGCTGTCCGCCAGCCGGCCGCCGAGCATGCTACCTGCCGTGAGGCCTACGCCAAACAACAGCAGCATGATGGTCACGCCATGGGGGCTGACGCCAGTGATGTCCTGCAGGATCGGCGCAATGTAGGTGAACACACTGAACAGGCTGGTCGACGCCAGCACGCTCATGCCCAGCGCCATCAACACATTGGCCTTGCCCAGCACCTTGAACTCGCTGGCAAGGTTGGCCTTGTCCATGGCGATGTCCTTAGGCAGCCACGCCCACTGGGCGATGGCCGCAATCACGCCAATCACCGAGACGGCCCAGAACGTCGAGCGCCAGCCGGCGTATTGTCCGAGGGCGGTGCCCAGTGGTACGCCCAACACATTGGCCAGTGTCAGGCCGGTAAACATCATGGCAATCGCCTGGGCACGTTTGTTCGGTGCTACCAGGCCGGCGGCCACCACCGAACCAATGCCGAAAAACGCCCCGTGGCACAGGGCGGTGACCACGCGAGCGGCCATCAGCGTCGCGTAGTTCGGCGCCAGGGCACACAGAATGTTGCCGAGAATGAACATCAGCGTCATGCCCAGCAGCGTCGCCTTGCGCGGCATGTTGGCGGTGCCGATCGCGAGGATCGGCGCGCCGAACACCACACCCAGGGCGTACCCGGTGATCAGCAGGCCGGCGTGGGGGATGCTTACCGCAAGGTCGCGGGCGACGTCGGGCAGCAGCCCCATGATGACGAATTCAGTGGTGCCGATGCCGAATGCGGCAACAGCGAGGGCGAATAACGCGAGTGGCATGCGCAAGTTCTCTGTCGGTAGTCTTGACGCTGTAATCAGGCATACGCATGCCAGAGACCGCTCTGGAACAGAGCGGGTCGCGGGCAAAAATTATTGGAATTGGTCTGTGCGCAACTGAGTGCGGCGTGGTCGCTTGCAGTATAAACAGCTGCTGACATATGGCGAATCAATTCTCCCGTTTCCCTTAGGAGCGAGCTTGCTCGCAAAAAAACGTGATGGCGATGCGTTAATCCAGAAGGCGCGCGTTATCGTTGACGTCCATCGCGATCGAGCTCCTACAGGGGAGTGGGTCACAAAAGGAGCATGCCGTGCTTGCAACGGCTTTGGTGTTAGTGGCGGCGCTGTTGCACGCGGCGTGGAATACCTTGATCAAATTCAGCGCCGAACGGCTGCTGGTAGTTGCCTGCATGGACAGCGTGGCCCTGTTGTTCGTGGCCGTCATGTTGCCTTTCGTGGAGTGGCCGCCGCAGGAGATCTGGCCATGGATTCTTGCGTCGGCGGCCTTCGAGTTGCTTTATCGTTATCTGCTGATCCAGGCTTACAGGGTCGGTGACCTCGGGCTGGTGTATCCACTGATGCGCGGATTGTCGCCGTTGGTGGTGCTGGCGCTGACACTGATTTTCGCCGCAGAGGTACTGACCCATCAGCAGATCTTCGGCATCTTGCTGATCCCGCTCGGCATGCTGTGCCTGCTGTGGCAAGGCGGAGGCGGGGCGCGGCTGCCGTGGTCGATGTTGCCGGTGGTGGCGTTGATCGGCCTGTGTATTGGCTGCTACACCTTCATCGACGGCCAGGCTTTGCGGCGCTGGTCACATCCACTGGATTACCTGGTGTGGGTGACGCTGATCAGCGCCTGGCCTTTTCCATTGCTGGCACTGGTGCGCAAGCGACCGGCGTTCATGCTGTTCTGGCGCGAACAATGGCGGCTGGGATTGGCAGTCGGATTCTGCGTGTTGTTCAGCTACGCTCTGGTGCTGTGGGCCATGCAGCTGGGCTCGATTGCCGAAGCGGCGGCGTTGCGCGAGATCAGTGTGATCCTGGTGGTGCTGTTCGGCATGCGCTACCTGAAAGAACCTTTCGGCCGGCCGCGGCTCTTAGCCTGTGGGCTGGTACTGATCGGCATGCTGGTGATGAAGTTTTAACGCTGATAACAATTCTGGAACTTGAAAAGGGACTGCTTTATGACGGTTGCTCTGTGGTGCATCTTGATCGCGATATTTCTGCCCTACGTCTGCGTCGGCGTGGCCAAGATCAGTGGTGGGTACAGGTTGAAAGACAACCACGACCCTCGGGACTTTCTTGAATCGTTGAATGGGTTTGGTCGACGCGCGCACGCGGCGCAACTGAACAGCTTCGAAGTGGCCCCAGCGTTTGCAGCTGCGGTGATCGTGGCGCACCTGGCCGGCAACGCGGAGCTGGTGACGATCAATGTGCTGTCGGTGTTGTTTATCACCAGCCGCTTGCTCTACATCATCTGCTACCTGGCAGATTGGGCGATCTTGCGGTCGTTGGTGTGGTTTGTTGGGATGGGCCTGATTATCAGTTTGTTTGTGGTGTCGGCGTAAGATCAAGAGATCGCAGCCTCGGAGCCCTCGACAGCTCCTACGCAGATCCCTGCAGGAGCTGTGTTGAAGGAGCTGTGTAGGAGCTGTCGAGTGCAACGAGGCTGCGATCTTTATCTTTGTTCGCGCTCAGGGTTTGTCAGCCACCTGAGGCACCTGCGGCAACGCCGCGCCCTTGGGCCATAACATCCAGATCTGACCCTGCTGTTTCATATCCCCGGCCAACTGCCCGGCAGCTTCACCGGTGCCCCAGAACAGGTCCGCGCGTACTTCGCCGGCAATCGCTCCGCCAGTATCCTGTGCCGCTACCGGTCGAACCAGCGCCGTTCCGTCAGGTCGGGTGGTGGAAAGCCACAACAGGCTGCCCAGCGGGATCACCTTGCGATCAACCGCCGCACTGTAGCCGGCTGTGAGCGGTACGTTGAGCGACCCGCGAGGGCCTTCGTTGCTGTCCGGGTTGCGGGTGAAAAACACGTAGCTCGGGTTGCTGCCAAGCAGTTCCGGTATGCGAGCCGGATTGGCCTTGGCCCAATCACTGATGGCGCCCATCGTCACATCTTCTTTTTTCAGCTCGCCCTGTTCCACCAGCCAGCGGCCGATCGGTCGATAGGGGTGGCCGTTTTGATCGGCGTAAGCAATGCGCAACTGACGGCCATCATCGAGCTGGATGCGACCCGAACCCTGGATCTGCAGGAATTGCAGATTCATCGGGTCGGTCAGCCAGGCCACGACGGGTGCCTTCACCCCTTTGGTTTCGATGGTGGCTGCATCGTCGTAGGGCTTGAGTACGCGACCTTCGAGCCTTCCGCGCAGGCGTTTGCCTTTGAGTTCCGGATAGATGCTGTCCAGCGAGACAATGATCATGTCCTCCGGCACGCCGTACACCGGAATACTCGCCACCGCGGTCTGAGTCAGGCTGCCAGGGTAGACCGGTTCGTAGTAACCGGTGATCAGGCCGTTGGGGTTGTCATTGGCAGCGCGCAAGCCGTAGACGTCCAGGTGTTGCTTGAGGAATCCGCGGATTTCGTTGGCGGTTGCCGGGACGTTGGCGGAGGCCGCACAAGTGGCGCCCCAGACCGCGTCGGCCTTGAGTCGGTTACAGGCGCTGCGCCACGAACCGAAGCCGGCGATCAGGTCGTTGTCCGACACCGTTGGCAACGCTTCCCAGGTGGCGCTGGAGTAAGTCGCCAGCGCGTGGGTTTTGGGTGGGGCGTTTTCGCCCCCGGTGCAGCCGGCGAGCACGGCGACTATCGGGAGAGTCCAGGACAGGCGAGGGCGCCATGCCTTGATGCAGCTGATCATGGAGTAATTCCTTTGCTGGTTGCCTGAGTGCTCCATGCGCTCGAACAACCCATATTGATAATAGGGCTATTGGTCTTTACGGATGACGCGAGGATACTGGCCGCCGTTCCCGTGACCTGAAGCCACCATGACTCTTAAAAGACTTTCCGTTGTATTGCTGGCCTGCCTGACGTTGACTGCTTGTGGCGGCGTCGACCCGAATTCGCCGCTGGGCCAGCGCAAGGCGATTTTCAAACAGATGCTCAAGACCGGTGAAGACCTGGGTGGCATGTTGCGGGGTCGCATTCCATTCGATGGCGCGAAGTTCGCTGACGGTGCCGTGAAGCTCGATGCCTTGTCCCATGAGCCCTGGAAACATTTCCCGCAGGTGCGCGAAGAAGATCACACCAGCGCCAAGGATGATGTCTGGCAGAAACAGGCACGCTTCCAGGAAATGGCTCGCACGCTTGAAGCCGCCACCGGTGAATTGGTGGTTGCCAGCAAGGTTCAACCCTACAAGGCCAGCAATCTGGGGCCGGCGGTGCAGAAGGTCGAAGATGCCTGCAGTGCGTGCCATAAAGAATTTCGGGATCATTGATTTGCGGCGCTCTGGCTGACGATTCGACTTGCTCGCGAAGAGGCCAGTCAGAGCAACCGAAAGCTTCGGTCATTCTTTATATTTATTTATCCAGCTCATCCAGCGCTTCCTGCAATTCCTTGCGGGACTCGGCGAGCTTGTCTTTGCGTTTGTTGATCTTCTCCGGGTCGCCTTTCTTCATGGCCTTGTCCAGGTCTGCCTGGCGCTTGCTGACTTCATGCTTGGCGTCCAGCACCTTGTTTTCCCGTTCTTTCTGCAGCGATGCGTCGGTGCAGTGGGTGGTGACTTCGCTCAGGGCTTTTTCCAGGCCGGCCTGTTGATCAGCATTACCGTGGGACTTGGCCAGTTCGATCTGGTTGATGATGCCCTGTTTCTTGGCCGCGCAACCGGTCAGGCCGGGAGCCTCTTCAGCGGCCATCAGTGGAGCGGCCATGACGCTGCAAAGCGTCAACAGGGCGAGTGGAGAAAGAAATTTCATAAAAGCTCCATGTGTAAAGGCAATCGTGTCGGTGTGACGACGGGCCGTTTGAGCCGGATCGGCACCTATGGGTTCCCGTATGCACGGTATTGCCGGCCGCTAAAAACCGTCAACGCCCGCCATACGTAATGTTTCGCTCAAGGCCAGGACCTGCGGGTCACGGAAAAACGCGCTTAATTGCGCCGCGCGTCCCGGGCCTATACCGGCCTGGGCCTGCCATTGTTCGGTTTCACGTTGCGCCAGTTCCCGCCACGAATCAGCAAGCTGTGCCTGACCGATTGGCGGCATGCCCAACGCATTGAGCCAGCGTGCGAACGGACGTTGTCGGGCGCTGTTGAAGCTGTTTAAAAGCTGAGCCGTGCTGCGCTCGCCGAAACCGTTAATGTTAGCAAGCTCTTGAGCATCGAGGGTCAACCAATCCAGCAGTCCCTTCAGTCGGCCTGTTTCCAGAAGTTTCTCCCAGGTGCCCGGGCCGATGTTTGGCATGTCCAGCCCTTGCTTGCCGCTGAGCCAGGTCAGTCGCGCGAGAAACTGGCTTTGACAGCCCTGAGTGGGTTGCCAGCAACTGAGCTGATGAAAATCCGCAGCTTCTGGAACCTCCATGTGAACGCGCTCGACGCTACGCAGTATGACGCCGTCCAGCCTTGGAATGGTCAGGCCGGCCAGGCTGATGGACACCTGGTCGCCAGGGCGGATATCCAGCGCTTGCCAGCGTGGCAGGGAACTGACGCTGACGCGCTTGATCTGGCGATCATCGAGCCATATCGGCGCTACATCCAGCACTGGAGTGATCCGGCCAGTGCGTCCGATGTTGAAATGGACCTTGCGAACTTCGGCCAGCGCCTGGGCGAAAGGGTATTTCCAGGCCACGATCCAGTAGGGCGCCTTGGCTTGCCAGCGATCGGCAGAGGGGCGCTCGTCCTGGCGCAGGACAATGCCATCGCTGGCGAAAGGCAGGGGTGAGCGGTACCAATGCTCACGCCAGCGCACGACGTCGGCCAGTTCCGCGATCGGGTGGCTCAAGGGCGCGGTGCTATCGAATCCCAATGCGTCCAGGGCGGCAATGCGCGCGGAAAGACTGGCTGGGCCTTCTGGCCATTCCCACACGAACAGGCCGATGCCTGCGGCGTCCTGCGCGCTTAGTTGTTTGCGCGCCATCAGTCCGGCGACGTTGCCCCGAGCATTGAGGCTGCCGGCACTGGCTTGAACGTGGCCATCCAGGCGCCAATACAGTTCACCTTGCACCACCAGGTCCCGGGGTTGCGAAAGCTGTTGCGGGATGCCGCCAATCCGCCGCGCCGATGCGGTCCAGTCCTTGCCCTGCACCCCGTTGCCGCGACTGATCGCGCGCACCAGTACACCTTTCTCATACACCAGGCTCACTGCCACGCCATCGACCTTGGGTTGAACCCAGACTTGGTTGCGATTTTTCAGCCAGTCTTCAATGGCTGCGCCATCAATGAGTTTGTTCAGGCCGGTGTGGGGGATGGGGTGTGGAATCGAGCCACCTGCGGTGCGCAGTGGATCTGCCGGCGCGTCCAGATTGAAGCATTGCTGCCAGTCGGTCAGTTGAGCGCGGGCTTGATCGTAAAGTTCGTCGGCGACCATGGACTGGCCTTGGCGATGGTAGCTGTCGTCCCACAGGTCGATCTGTTTTTGCACGGCGCTGATCTCTTCCTGGGCTCGCCCGGGGGGCCAGTCGGGGCATTGGGCTGCGTGGACGGAGAGCGAAAGGAAGGTCAGGAGAATAGCGATCAACAAGCGCATCGTGAGCGTCCTTGCTCATTGGGGGTTGTTGAAGATTAGTCAGTATTGCCAGGCCCGGAGGGTGAGTGTTTTGCCTGGTATTTCCCGCGGTGAATGGGCCGGCCCCATCGCGAGCAGGCTCGCTCCCACAGTGCTGAGCTTGAGACACAGCCACAAAAAAGCCCCGCACGGCGAACCGTGTGGGGCTTCGGGTACCGCCGGGGAAGTCTTACAAACCAGCAGCGGAACGCAGGGCGTCGGCGCGGTCGGTTTTTTCCCAGGTGAACGTGGTGAAGGTGTCTTCGCCCACGGTCTTGGTTTCCGGAGTACGGCCGAAGTGGCCGTAAGCGGCGGTCTCCTGGTACATCGGGTGCAGCAGGTCTAGCATGGTGGTGATGGCGTAAGGACGCAGGTCGAACACTTCACGCACCAGGTTGATGATTTTCTCATCGCTGATCTTGCCGGTGCCAAAGGTGTTCAGCGAGATCGACGTAGGCTGGGCCACGCCGATTGCGTAGGAAACCTGAATCTCGCAACGCTCGGCCAGGCCTGCAGCCACAATGTTCTTGGCCACGTAACGACCGGCGTAGGCGGCCGAACGGTCAACCTTGGAAGGATCCTTGCCGGAGAACGCACCGCCACCGTGACGAGCCATGCCGCCGTAGGTGTCGACGATGATCTTGCGACCGGTCAGGCCGCAGTCGCCAACCGGGCCACCAATGATGAACTGGCCAGTCGGGTTGATGTGGAACTGGGTGTCCTTGTGCAGCAGCTCGGCAGGCAGTACGTGCTTGACGATCAGCTCCATCACGCCTTCGCGCAGGTCTTTGTACGACACTTCAGGGTTGTGCTGGGTCGACAGGACCACGGCATCGATGCCCACGACTTTGCCATTTTCGTAACGGCAGGTGACCTGGGACTTGGCGTCCGGGCGCAGCCACGGCAGCAGGCCGGATTTGCGCGCTTCAGCCTGACGCTGTACCAGCTGGTGAGAGAAGGTGATTGGTGCCGGCATCAGCACGTCGGTCTCGTTGCTGGCGTAGCCGAACATCAGGCCCTGGTCGCCGGCGCCCTGATCTTCAGGCTTGGCACGGTCGACACCCTGGTTGATGTCAGGGGACTGCTTGCCGATGATGTTCATCACGCCGCAGGTCGCACCGTCGAAACCAACGTCGGAGCTGGTGTAGCCGATGTCGGTGATCACATCACGAACGATCTGCTCCAGGTCAACCCAGGCCGAGGTGGTGACTTCGCCGGCGATGATCGCCACGCCCGTTTTCACCAGCGTCTCGCACGCCACGCGGGCGAACTTGTCTTCAGCAATGATTGCGTCCAGCACCGCATCAGAAATCTGGTCGGCGATTTTGTCCGGATGCCCTTCAGACACGGACTCGGAGGTGAAGAGGGAGTATTCGCTCATCTCGATGTTTTCCTGAATTTACCGATGGTGAGTGTCGCCAGCCGGCCGCTGAAAGTGGCGGACCTGAATCTGGAAACCATTACGTAAGCCTACATAGAGGCTTTCCCCGGGAACGAGTCCCGCAGCGGTGGCCCAACGGGCCAGATCGTCCTGTTCAAACCCCAACCAGAGATCACCGCAGGCCTCCTTGGCCCAACTCTGGTTGTGGCTACATAACTCTGTCACTAACAGGCTACCGCCTGGTTTCAGCAAAACGGCCATGTGCCTTAGGGCATCAGCCGGCGCGGCAAAATGGTGCAGTACCATGTTCAATACAACGCAATCAGCCGTGAGGCTGACGCCGTTCAACGCATCGGCGAGCTGCAGGCTGACGTTGCCCAGGGCTTCGCGTTCACAGACCTGGCGTGCCAGTTCAAGCATGGCCGGGCTGTTATCCAGTGCCGTTACGTGCATGAAACGCCGCGCCAGTTCCGGCAGGAAGGCGCCGTCACCGGGGCCGACTTCGATCGCCGTGGCGCTCTCGCCGAAACCCAGCTTGTCGAGCAGTGCTACCACGCTGTCGCGGTACTGCGGCAAGCCGGCAATCAGGTCCTGCTGGGCGCGAAATTTTTCCGCGACCCGCGAGAAGAAGTCCTGGCTGGCAGCTGCTCGTTGCCCATGGACCTGACCGATCCGCGACTGCACATCGGCAGGCAGGGTCAGGTTATCCACTTCTTCGAGCAGGGCGGCATGCAGCTTGCCGCCCAGCAGTTCAGTGTGGGGCAGGGCGCGACGATAGAAAATCGCATTGCCTTCACGGCGAGTCGCCACCAGTTCGGCCTGGGCCAGTACTTTGAGGTGGTGACTCATGCCCGACTGACCCATGCCGAAAATCTGCGCCAGTTCCAGTACGCCAAACGAATCGTTGGCCAGCACGCGCAACACATTCAGACGCAAAGGATCGCCGCCGGCCTTGCAAAGGGCCGCCAGCTCGTCGCAATCGTCATGTTGAATGGATGGCACGCGTAAATTCATAAGGCCGGCAGTCTAGTCACGGGTCGAAAACACCGCAAGAGCAATATCAAAAAGTTTTGATATTGCTCGATAGATGGCACTTCCCGGCGCCTGCTTTACTCTACAAACGTACAGCGGAAAGGTTTCACCAAGCGAAACCGCCGCCTGTCATGGGAAAAACGTCCTCATATGACTATCTGTCATTGCCCCGAGGCCGGTCGGTGAGGGAAAATGCTCGCCTTTTTTCCGATTCGTTTTATTCACTCTCGATTCAATATCCGCAGGAGAACAGCGATGCCCAGCCGTCGTGAGCGTGCCAACGCCATTCGTGCCCTCAGCATGGATGCCGTGCAAAAAGCCAACAGCGGCCATCCCGGTGCCCCTATGGGTATGGCGGATATCGCCGAAGTACTTTGGCGTGACTACCTGAAGCACAACCCGAGCAATCCATCGTTCGCTGACCGTGACCGCTTCGTGCTGTCCAACGGCCATGGCTCGATGTTGATCTACTCGCTGCTGCACCTGACCGGCTACGACCTGTCGATCGATGACCTGAAAAACTTCCGCCAACTGCACAGCCGCACCCCGGGCCACCCGGAATTCGGCTACACCCCTGGCGTTGAAACCACGACCGGTCCACTGGGCCAAGGCCTGGCCAATGCCGTTGGTTTTGCCCTGGCAGAAAAAGTTCTGGCCGCGCAATTCAACCGTCCGGGCCACAACGTTGTTGATCACCACACCTACGTATTCCTGGGTGATGGCTGCATGATGGAAGGCATTTCCCACGAAGTCGGCTCCCTGGCCGGTACTTTGGGCCTGGGCAAGCTGATCGCCTTCTACGATGACAACGGTATTTCCATCGACGGCGAAGTCGAAGGCTGGTTCACCGACGACACGCCAAAGCGTTTCGAAGCCTATAACTGGCAGGTGATCCGCAACGTCGATGGTCACGACCCTGAAGAAATCAAGACGGCCATCGACACCGCTCGCAAAAGCGACCAGCCGACGCTGATCTGCTGCAAGACCACGATCGGCTTCGGTTCGCCGAACAAGCAGGGTAAAGAAGACTGCCACGGTGCCCCGCTGGGTGATGCGGAAATCGCTCTGACCCGCACCGCGCTGAACTGGAACCACGGTCCGTTCGAAATCCCGGCTGACATCTACGCCGAGTGGGATGCCAAAGAAGCCGGTCTTGCCGCTGAAGCCGAGTGGGATCAGCGTTTTGCCGCCTATTCCGCTGCCTTCCCTGACCTGGCCAACGAACTGGTTCGTCGCCTGAGCGGTGAATTGCCAGCTGACTTCGCCGAAAAAGCCTCGGCCTACATTGCTGAAGTCGCGGCCAAAGGCGAGACCATCGCCAGCCGCAAGGCCAGCCAGAACGCCCTGAATGCCTATGGTCCGCTGTTGCCTGAACTGCTGGGCGGCTCCGCTGACCTGGCCGGTTCCAACCTGACCCTGTGGAAAGGTTGCAAAGGTGTCACCGGCGAAGACGCCAGCGGCAACTACATGTACTACGGCGTTCGCGAATTCGGCATGAGCGCGATCATGAACGGCGTCGCCCTGCACGGCGGTCTGGTGCCTTACGGCGCGACCTTCCTGATGTTCATGGAATACGCACGCAACGCAGTGCGCATGGCCTCGCTGATGAAAAAGCGCGTGGTGTTCGTCTACACCCACGACTCCATCGGCCTGGGCGAAGATGGCCCGACTCACCAGCCAATCGAGCAACTGACCAGCCTGCGCAGCACCCCGAACCTCGATACCTGGCGTCCAGCGGATGCCGTTGAATCGGCGGTTTGCTGGAAACTGGCAATCGAGCGCAAGGACGGGCCTTCGGCGCTGATCTTCTCGCGTCAGAACCTGCAGCATCAGGATCGTGATGCCGGCCAGATCGCCGACATCGCCCGTGGCGGCTACGTGTTGAAGGACTGCGTGGGCGAGCCTGAGCTGATCCTGATTTCCACTGGTTCGGAAGTGGGCCTGGCTGTTCAGGCGTACGACAAGCTGACTGCGCAAGGTCGCAATGTGCGTGTGGTGTCTATGCCTTGCACCAGCGTGTTCGATGCCCAGGATGCCGACTACAAGCAATCGGTATTGCCGTTGCAGGTCAGCGCCCGTATCGCCATCGAAGCCGCGCATGCGGACTACTGGTACAAGTACGTGGGCCTGGAAGGCCGCGTCATCGGCATGACCACCTACGGCGAGTCGGCGCCTGCCCCTGCCTTGTTCGAAGAGTTCGGTTTTACCCTGGAAAACATCCTGGGTCAGGCTGAAGAGCTGCTGGAAGACTAAAGCAGTGCGCGGTAGCCCAGGCTGCCGCGTCCCCTGTAGGAGCTGCCGGAGGCTGCGATCTTTTGATCTTGTTTTTAAGCTCGAGATCAAAAGATCGCAGCCTTCGGCAGCTCCTACAGGGGTTGTGTTGTTAGCGAACATTATCGAGAACCCCATGCCCCAACCGCGTCCTTACAAAGTTGCACTCAACGGCTACGGCCGGATTGGTCGTTGCGTCTTGCGTGCGTTGTTCGAGCGAGGCGACAAGGCCGGGTTTGAGATTGTCGCGATCAACGATCTGGCCGACATGGCCAGCATCGAATACCTGACACGCTTCGACTCCACGCACGGGCGTTTTCCCGGCGAAGTGAAAGTCGACGGCGATTGTCTGCATATTAATGGCAACTGCGTGAAGGTCCTGCGCAGTGCTACGCCCGAAGGCATCGACTGGGCGGCACTGGACGTCGATCTGGTGCTTGAATGCTCCGGTGCCTACCACACCCGCGAGGATGGCCAGCGTTTCCTCAATGCCGGTGCGCCGCGGGTGCTGTTTTCCCAGCCGATGGCCAGCGAGGCCGACGTTGACGCCACTATCGTCTACGGTGTGAACCAGGATTGCCTGACCGGCGCCGAGCTGCTGGTGTCCAACGCGTCCTGCACCACCAACTGCGGCGTGCCGCTGTTGCGCCTGCTGGACAAGGCCATCGGCCTGGATTACGTGTCGATCACCACCATTCACTCGGCGATGAACGATCAGCCAGTGATCGACGCCTATCACCACGAAGACCTGCGCCGCACCCGTTCGGCGTTTCAGTCGGTGATTCCGGTGTCCACTGGTCTGGCGCGTGGCATCGAACGCCTGTTGCCGGAACTTGCCGGCAGAATTCAGGCCAAAGCCGTGCGGGTGCCGACGGTAAACGTCTCCTGCCTCGACATTACGATGCAGACCGCTACCGCTACTGATGCCACCGAGATCAACCGGATCCTGCGCGAGGCGGCCACCAGCGGTCCGCTCAAGGGCTTGCTCGCCTATACCGAGTTGCCTCACGCAAGCTGTGATTTCAACCACGACCCACATTCTGCCATCGTCGATGCCAGTCAGACTCGGGTCTCCGGCCCCAAGCTGGTGAACATCCTGGCCTGGTTCGACAACGAATGGGGTTTTGCCAACCGAATGCTGGACGTTGCAGAGCACTATCTGCAAGCAGCTTCTCCACTCTCTGCTTCTCAAAAGCCGTAACTCAGGAAATGCGACCCATGACCGTGTTGAAGATGACCGACCTCGATCTGCAAGGTAAGCGCGTACTGATTCGCGAAGACCTCAACGTCCCAGTCAAGGACGGTGTTGTCACCAGCGATGCGCGAATCCTGGCTTCGCTGCCGACCATCAAGCTGGCCCTGGAGAAAGGTGCAGCCGTGATGGTCTGCTCGCACCTTGGCCGTCCGACCGAAGGCGAGTTCTCGGCCGAGAACAGCCTCAAGCCAGTCGCCGATTACCTGAGCAAGGCCCTGGGCCGCGAAGTGCCACTGGTTGCCGATTACCTGGGCGGCGTTGACGTCAAGGCCGGCGACATCGTGTTGTTCGAAAACGTGCGCTTCAACAAGGGCGAGAAAAAGAACGCTGACGAACTGGCCCAGCAATACGCCGCACTGTGCGACGTGTTCGTGATGGACGCCTTCGGCACCGCTCACAGAGCCGAAGGTTCGACCCATGGCGTGGCCAAATTCGCCAAAGTCGCCGCTGCAGGTCCGCTGCTCGCTGCTGAACTGGACGCACTGGGCAAAGCCCTGGGTGCACCAGCCCAGCCAATGGCCGCCATCGTCGCCGGCTCGAAGGTGTCGACCAAGCTCGACGTACTCAACAGCCTGAGCCAGATCTGCAACCAGCTGATCGTCGGCGGCGGCATTGCCAACACGTTCCTGGCCGCAGCCGGCCATCCGGTTGGTAAATCCCTGTACGAGCCGGACCTGCTGGACACCGCTCGCGCAATCGCCGCCAAGGTCAGCGTGCCGCTGCCGGTAGACGTAGTGGTGGCCAAGGAGTTCGCCGAAAGTGCGACCGCCACCGTCAAGCTGATCGCCGACGTGGCCGCCGATGACATGATTCTGGATATCGGCCCGCAGACCGCGGCGAATTTCGCCGAGTTGCTGAAATCGTCCAAAACCATCCTGTGGAACGGCCCGGTGGGCGTGTTCGAGTTCGACCAGTTCGGCAACGGCACCAAGGTCCTGGCCCAGGCCATCGCCGAAAGCTCGGCCTTCTCCATTGCCGGTGGCGGAGATACCCTGGCCGCTATCGATAAATATGGCGTTGCCGACCAGATCTCCTACATTTCTACCGGCGGCGGTGCGTTCCTCGAATTCGTCGAAGGCAAAGTGCTGCCGGCGGTTGAAGTCCTGGAAAGCCGGGCCAAGGCCTGAGGTCTGCTCTGTTGACCAGGAAAGGGAGTGTTCACATGGTCAAGACACTGGCGCTGTTGGTCGTCGTGGCATCGCTGGCCGCCTGCGGGAGTAATCCCAAGGCCAAGCCGGAGCCTGCACCGTCCGAGGTGGAAAAAGGCTGTTACCAGGCTGACTGGCAGGCCGAGACCAACCCGGTGATCAACAAGCGTTCCGGGCCTGATGGCCTGGAGAAATATGAGACCCGGACGCCGGCCAAGGAACATGGTTGCCCTTGACGGGTCTGACTCTTTACCCAGCGCTGGCGGCGCGTGCCGCCAGTCGAGGAACATGGATGAAAGGTTTTATCGCCGTTACGGCATTGGCACTGCTGGCAGGTTGCTCGAATTTCAACCTGTTCACGCCTGCCGAACCGACTGACAGCTGGACGAGCTGGACCTGTGACAGCCAGGCCAAGGTGCTGTGGCGCTATACCGATGCCAGCCGTGAGGCGGTGGATGTGCGCCTCGGCGGGGCAGATCAGGTCTATCGCCTGAAGCAGGAACAGGGCGCCTCGGGTGCGCTGTACAGCAACGACATGCTGGCGTTTCACATGAAAGGTGAGGAAGGCCTGGTGTACTGGGTCGCCACCAATGATTTGATTGGCCGCGGTTGCCATCTGTAGGAGCGAGCTTGCTCGCGATGGTCGTTAACGATAACGCTGGGTGCCTGAGTGCCCGCGCTGTCTGGGCCATCTTCGCGAGCAAGCTCGCTCCTACAGGGGGCCGATGCAACACCGAATTCGCAGGCAGGGCCAACCCCCGATCTGCAATAACTTGAATAGCCGCCGCCGCTACGGCAGGCTGGCACGATTAACGACCCAAACCGGGAGAGACACACACAATGGCACTTATCAGCATGCGCCAGATGTTGGACCACGCAGCCGAGTTCGGCTACGGCGTTCCAGCCTTCAACGTCAACAACCTTGAGCAGATGCGCGCCATCATGGAAGCCGCTGACAAGACTGACTCCCCGGTGATCGTCCAGGCTTCGGCCGGTGCTCGCAAATACGCCGGCGCGCCGTTCCTGCGTCACCTGATCCTGGCGGCTATCGAAGAATTCCCGCACATCCCGGTGTGCATGCACCAGGACCACGGCACCAGCCCTGACGTCTGCCAGCGCTCGATCCAGCTGGGCTTCAGCTCGGTGATGATGGACGGCTCCCTCGGCGAAGACGGCAAGACCCCAACTGACTACGACTACAACATTCGTGTCACCCAGCAAACCGTTGCCATGGCTCACGCCTGCGGTGTTTCGGTTGAGGGCGAGTTGGGTTGCCTGGGCTCCCTGGAAACCGGCATGGCCGGTGAAGAAGACGGCATCGGCGCCGAAGGCGTACTGGATCACAGCCAGATGCTGACCGACCCGGAAGAAGCTGCTGACTTCGTCAAGCGCACTCAGGTCGACGCCTTGGCAATTGCCATCGGCACCAGCCACGGCGCCTACAAGTTCACCAAGCCGCCTACCGGCGACGTGCTGGCGATCGATCGTATCAAAGAGATCCACAAACGCATCCCCAACACTCACCTGGTGATGCACGGCTCGTCTTCGGTGCCTCAGGACTGGCTGGCGATCATCAACCAGTACGGTGGCGACATTAAAGAAACCTACGGCGTACCGGTTGAAGAAATCGTCGAAGGCATCAAGCATGGCGTGCGCAAGGTCAACATCGACACTGACCTGCGCCTGGCTTCCACTGGTGCGATGCGTCGCCTGATGGCTACCAACCCAAGCGAGTTCGACCCGCGTAAATTCTTCGGCGCCACCGTCACCGCCATGCGCGACGTGTGCATTGCGCGCTACGAAGCCTTCGGCACTGCCGGCAACGCTTCGAAGATCAAGCCGATCTCCTTGGAAGGTATGTACCAGCGTTACCTGAAGGGCGAGTTGAACGCCAAGGTCAACTGAGTCAGGCTTCAGTCAGCACTGAAAAACCCGCAGCGATGCGGGTTTTTTTTGCCTGTCGTTCCGAGGTTCCGGGATGTCCTGCGCTCCAGCGCATGCAAGGCCCCCGACACAACACAGAATGTGTTCGCACTACTTGTCGTGATCAATATCCAGTTTGCTGAACGTCACCTTGGCACCTTCGCTGGTGTACCCCGTATTGTCCTGGACATAAACACCCGCCTTGAAATACAGCGGCTTGTCGCGCCAGGTGGCGCTGATGTTGGTGTCCCATTGATATCCCGCAGCACTGATACCCAATGCGCCGCCGGGGCTGAGGTGAATGAGGTAGGAAAACTGCCGGTCGAGCTTGATGCCGGTCGCCAGTGTAATGACCCGACCTTCGCCGTCATCCGGGTGCATGCGCACTTTGGCAACGATATTCCCGGTTTGCGTCTTGGTCTTGTACTGGTATTCGAGTTTTACCATGGGTTTCTGGCTGTCGTAGGCATGGATCTGACCGATGACCAACTTGCCTGAACTGGGCACCTGATTGACCGCCAGGGTTGCGCGCAGGGAGTTGTCGGCGTCGGGGTAGTACCAGTTGCGAAGCGTGCCATTGCTATAGGTTTCACGAAGTTCAGTGCGCGGGTATTTGGCATTTTCAGTGCGTGAACCGGTCACCGGGGACCAGAAAAATAATGTGCCGGTGTCGGAGTGGAAGTATTGATCCTTGAACCCCTTCACCAATTTGGCTGTTTCAACGGTGTAGGGCGGATTGCCGACAGGAACACTCAGGTTCCAGGTTGCGAGATCGATCATAGACAAAGCTTCCACAGTTTTCTTGCACGCACGTACCAGACGCTCTGGCACGCAGCTCGGAGGTGGGTCTTTATAGGCGCGTAAGCCCGCCTTGTTAACGCAAAACTGACAGATGGGTGACGTCAAAATCCTGTCAAAAAGCCATCTTCCCCGGTTTCAGGGGGCTACAGCCGTGACCGTTAGTCGGTGAATTAACGCTTTAGTTAGATGATGGCGCTCTGACAGCTACTGCTTTGTTGGATCCAGGTCTAGAGTGAGGGCTTAGTATTTGTCCGGTTTTTCAAAAAAACCGGCCTGACTCCCCGAACGAAGAGAAGCAGCATGGAATGCGGGCCACTTACGCCAGGTGAAGGCAATTCGATTCTGTTAATCGTCGATGATTACCCCGAAAATCTGATTAGCATGCGGGCCTTGCTCGAACGTGAGGATTGGCAGGTCATGACCGCCACCTCGGGTTTCGAGGCCTTGGGGTTGATGCTGGAGCATGATGTCGACCTGGTGCTGCTGGATGTGCAGATGCCAGGCATGGACGGTTTTGAGGTCGCGCAGTTGATGCGGGGCAGTCAGCGAACCCGTCTTACCCCGATCATCTTCCTCACGGCCAACGAACAGTCTCAGGACGCCGTGCTCAAGGGCTATGCCAGCGGCGCGGTGGATTACCTGTTTAAGCCCTTCGACCCGCAGATCCTCAAGCCAAAAATTCAGGCGCTGCTCGAGCATCAACGCAATCGCCGGGCGCTGCAACGCCTGAGCCATGATCTGGAGCTCGCTCGCGCGTTTAATGCGTCGGTGCTGGATAACGCCGCCGAAGGCATTCTGGTGGTCGATGAGGGCGGTCTGATTCGCTTTGCGAATCCGGCGATGTCGCGGATGCTCAGTGCTACTGTGCAGGAACTGGAGGGCAAGGAGTTTCTGGACTTCCTGCAAAAACCGCATATTGCCCTGTGGGCCGATTCCGAACTGCTGGCCGGCTACAGGCGCGGTGAAACCCTGCGCCTGCACGATGCGCTGCTGCGAACGGCCCCCAATCAGCAGGTGCCGGTTGCGCTGTCGTGTGCACCATTGCCTGCTGAACAGCGCGCTATGGTGGTGACGGTGCTCGACATGTCAGTGGTGCGCCATCTGCATAAGCAACTGGAGTTCCAGGCCATTACCGACCCCCTTACCGGGCTGCTTAATCGTCGAGGTTTCTATCAGACGGTTGAGAATCTGCTGCTGCGCGGTGAGCGCTCCGACAGCGCCTGGGTGTTGTTGTACCTGGACCTTGATGGCTTCAAACGGGTGAACGATTCGCTCGGTCATGATGCCGGGGACAGGGTGCTGCGCTGGGTTTCCGAGCAATTGAAGGCCTGTTTGCAACCCTTGGATATTCTCGCCCGCATGGGCGGCGACGAGTTCACGGCGCTGCTGGACCTGGAGTTTCCCGAGCAGGCAGCGCGGATCGCCGAAAAGCTGATCGAGCGGGTCTCGGTCTGTCAGCAGATTGATGGCCTGGACGTCGCGTTGGGTGCCAGTATCGGCATCGCCACATTCCCGGACTGCGGTTCCAACCTTGATGGTTTGTTGCGTGCGGCGGACATCGCCATGTACGAAGCCAAGCGTGCCGGTCGCCAGCAGTACCGCTTTTATGACCATGAAATGAACGGCCGCGCGCGCTCACGATTGATGCTTGAGGAGAGCGTGCGCGACGCCATCGAGAACCGTGATTTCAACCTGGTCTACCAGCCCCAGGTGGCCATTAACGGTGGGCAGATTCGCGGGTTCGAAGCCCTGTTGCGCTGGCAGCACCCCAGCGTTGGTGACGTGCCGCCCGGGCTGTTTTTGCCGTTGCTGGAAGAAGCGCGGCTGATCAGTCGCCTGGGCAGCTGGATCTACCAGCGCGGTGCGGGACAGCGCAAGGCGTGGGAAACCCTGTTTGCCGAGGACCTGGTACTGGGAGTGAGTTTGAGCAGTACCCAGTTCGGCATGCCGAACCTGGCCACCGAGTTGCGCCAGGTGCTGGAGCGTCATGGGCTCAAGCCTCGCCATCTGGAAGTCGAAGTCACCGAGGCGGCGTTGGCACAAAACCCCGAGGAAACTCGCAAGCAACTGCGTTTGCTGCGCAACCTGGGGGTGCGGGTCGCTTTGGATGACTTCGGCTCTGGCGCATGTTCGTTGTCGAATCTGCGCGACCTGGAGCTGGACACCTTGAAAATTGACAGGCATCTGATCGCCCGGTTGCCGCAGTCGTCCCGGGATGCGGCATTGGTGAGCAATGTGATTGATTTGTGCCGCCAGTACGGGATTCTGGTCATTGCCGAAGGCGTGGAAACCGTCGCGCAATATGAATGGCTGCAGGCGCACGGTTGCGAATATGTGTAGCGCGACCGATGGTGGCCGAGGACGTCGGCGAATTTGTCCTGCCGTTCGACTGGAACACGCTGGCATCGTGAATTCGCTACACTGGCGGCCTGTTCGTCATTGATGTTGCCCTTTTCATGACCGCGTTGAAATACCTCCAGGCCTATCCCGCCGCGCTGCAGGATCAGGTTCGCCAGCTGATCGCCGAGAAGCGGCTGGGCGAGTACCTGACCCGGCGCTACCCGGACAAACATGGTGTGCAGAGCGACAAGGCGCTGTACACCTATGCGCTGGACCTCAAGCAGGAATACCTGCGTAACGCCCCTGCGATCGACAAGGTGCTGTTCGACAACCGTCTGGACCTGACCCATCGCGCCCTCGGCCTGCACACCACCATTTCCCGAGTGCAGGGCGGCAAGCTCAAGGCGAAGAAAGAGATCCGGGTGGCTTCGTTGTTCAAGGAGGCTCCGTCCGAGTTCCTGAAGATGATCGTGGTGCACGAACTGGCGCACTTCAAGGAATCGGATCACAACAAGGCTTTCTACAAGTTGTGTGAACACATGTTGCCTGGGTATCACCAGGTGGAGTTTGACCTGCGGGTGTACCTGACTTGGCGGGATATGCTGTAGGAGCTGCCGAAGGCTGCGATTCTCTGATCTTCCAATAACAAGGACCGAACGTGAGCAAGACCAAAACCAGTTTCTACCGCCGCCTGTATGTGGCCTACCTGATCGACAGCGGACTCGCCAGCAGCGTTCCGGCGCTGACCGAGTCAACAGGCATGCCCCGGCGTACGGCGCAGGACACCATCGCAGCGCTGGCCGACCTGGATATCGTCTGCGAGTTCGAGCAGGAGGAGGGCGCGCGCAATCATGCCGGCCGCTATCGCATTCGCGATTGGGGGGCGATTGATCGGGGGTGGATTGAGCGCAATTTGCAGCAGGTCAAGGCGGTGCTTGAGTATCCCTGATTGTGCGGTGCTGGTGCTGACCTCTTCGTGAGCAAGCCCGCTCCCAAAATGATGTGCGCAACGCCGCAGATCCCGAACCCTGGCAAAAAACTGTGGGAGCGGGCTTGCTCGCGACTATCCTAAGGACGACGCATGCCTATGTGTGGAATGTCATCCTCCAGGTATTCTTCACCTGCCACCACAAACCCGTACCGCCCATAATACCCCTGCAAATGCGCCTGGGCCGAGAGATAGATCGGCACATCCGGCCAATGCTTTTCTGCCTGTTTCAGCGCCTGGGCCATCAGGTCATGACCCAGCCCGGTGCCGCGCACCTGAGGTGCAATGATCACCCGCCCGATCACTACATCGCCGCCCTGCAGCTCCGGGTCGAGCAGGCGCAGATAGGCCACCAGCCGGTCGTCGCTCCAGGCCATCAGATGGCGAGTGTCGCCTTCCAGGTCCTGGCCATCGATGTCCTGGTACACACACTTCTGCTCGACCACGAAGACTTCCGCCCGCAGTTGCAAGATGGCGTACAGCTGCTCTTTACCCAGATCGCTATGGTGTTTGCAGACCCATTCAACTGTCATCTTCAAATTCCTTGTTCAACGTTGCTCTGATACTAAGCGCCCTGAGGGAAGATGTCTTGATGACGCAGAATTCTGTGACAAAGGCCAAAATGCCATCATTCAATTCGTGCGGCTCACTCTTCTTTGTGTAATCTTCGATGACAGCCCGCCCGCCAAGGATTTTCCAGCATGCCGCGAGTGCCTCATGCCTTTGCTCTGATCGGATTGCTGTTGTTGTTTCAGAATGCTCAGGCGGAAAAGCTGCGGCTGGTGGCGGATGCCTGGCCGCCGTTTACCGATGCCACGCTGATCAATGGCGGCTTGGCCACAGACATTGTCAGCACTGCACTGGCGCGCGCCGGTTATGCCAGCGACTTCGAGCAGGTGCCTTGGGCGCGGGCCATGCTCGGGGTTGGCGAGGGGCGTTATGACGTGCTGGTCAATGCCTGGTACAACGAGGAACGCACCCGGATCGGGCAATTTTCCGGTGAGTATCTGTTGAACCGGGTGCGCTTCATCAAGCGCAAAGACGCCCCCATCGAATACAACAACCTGCAGCAGCTGCACACCTACCCGATCGCGGTGGTGCGGGGTTACGCCTATTCCAGGGCATTCGACGACGATGTGTCGCTGCAGAAAGTCCCGGTGCACAGCTTTGCCATGGCGGTGCGGATGCTCGCTGCCGACCGGGTAAAACTCACGCTGGAAGATGAGTTCGTGGCGCGTTACTACCTGTCGCGCGAATCCGCCAAGGTACGCAACTCAGTGGAGTTCCTGCCCAAGCCTTTGAGCGAGAACAGCCTGCATATCCTGGTCAGCCTGAAGAACCCCCAGCATGAGCAGATCGTTGCGGGATTCGATCGGGAGATTGCGGCAATGAAGGCGGATGGAAGCTATGCGCGGTTGTTCAAGCAGCATGGCATGTGAAGGCGGAGGCCGCTCCAGGCTTCAAACTTCGCTGCCGTCCTTGATCAAATGCGCCGCCAAGGTCCGTAACGGCCCGAGCTGACGGCAGATCAGTGCCAATTGAGTCTGCACCAGGCGCTGCCCTTCATCGATCTCGTCCGGCATCTGTTCGAGCTCATTGGCCAGCGCTTCTTCTTCATCGCTCTGAATTGCGATGGGCGTCTTGCTTGCCAGACCCTGGGCGATTTCGTCGATGCTGGCGGCCAGCTTGATGCCGGCGCCCTCGATCAAGTACTCGCGCATCTCCGCTGGCAACAGCGTCTCGCGGTGGGCGCCGAGGCCGGACAGATAACTGAGCAAGGTGTGCGAGAGCACCAGGAAGCGGAAGCCGACATCGGCCTCCTTACGGAAATGCCCAGGCTCCATCAGCATATTGGCCAATGTCGTGGACAGGGCCGCATCGGCGTTGTGGGCATTGCGTCGGGCCAGGCGATAGGCCAGGTCATCGCTCTTGCCGGCGGCATACTGCTGCATGATCTGACGCAGATAGATGCTGTTGCAGGTGAGGGTGTTGGCCAGGACTTGGTTCAGGCGTCGACCCTGCCAGTCCGGCAGGAACAGGAACACCGCCAGGCCGGCGATCAGGCTGCCCAGCAAGGTATCGAACAGCCGGGGCAGGAACAAACCGTAACCGTCGCCGACCTGATTGAAGCAGAACAACACCATCAGGGTGATCGCGGCGGTTGCCAGGGTGTAGCGGGTGGTGCGGTTGATAAAGAACACCACGCCTGCGGCGATCGCGAAGCACGACTGCACCAGCGGGTTGGGAAACAGGTCGAACAGCGCCCAGGCCACGGTCAGGCCAATGGCAGTGCCGATAATCCGCTGACCGAGCTTGCGCCGGGTGGCGCCATAGTTGGGCTGACAGACAAACAGTGTCGTGAGGATGATCCAGTAACCCTGGGACGGGTGGATCAAATGCACCATGCCGTAGCCGATACTCAAGGCCAGGGGCAATCGCAAGGCGTGGCGGAACAGCAACGAGGTGGGTGTCAGCTGCGTGCGCAGGCGAATCCAGACATCCTTGAGGCTGCGGGGCGAACGGTCGAGCAGGCTACTGTCGGTTGCGTCGGCCAGGGCGTCGGGATTACTGGCGTCGCTGAGCAGGCGGTCGAGGGTGCCGAGATTGGCCGCCAACGCCCGCAGCGAGCGCAGCAGGCCGCGCCAGGCCGGGTTACTCTGCACTCGCAGGTGTTCGAGAGAAGCGTGCAGGTCGCTCAGGGCCTCGGCGAAACTGGCGTCGTAGACGAACGGCTGGCGCATCTGGATCGACTCGGCCAGGGCGCGGCAGGCTTTGCCTTGCTGGCGCAGCAGACGCTGGCAACGGAACAGCACGTCGCTGTGGAAGAACGCGTCCGCCAGGGCGTTGTAGGGATAATGCGAGGAACTGGCGCGCTCGTGGATGTCCTGCGCGAGGAAGTACAGCTTCAGGTAGCGGCTGACTTTCGAGCCGGGGCGACCATTGCCGACCCGATGCAGGATGATTTCCTTGGCGGCGTTGAGGGCGGCGACCACCCGACCATTCTGCTGTGCCAGTTCCAGGCGACGAGCTTCCACGTCCATTTGCCGTATCGGTTCGAACAGCGAAGATTTCAGCTTCAGGTAGAAACCCAGTTCACGGAACAGTCGCGCCAGGCTCTGTTGCACTGGCTGATTGGAAAACATCGCCTGCCACAGCACCGAGAGCAGGCCGTACCATGCCGCACCGGCCACCAGCAGCAGCGGTTCATGCCAGAAATCGGTGACCGCGCCCCCGCGCTGGTCCACGCCGATCATGGTGTAGACCGACAGAATCAGGGTCGCCGAGGCAATCGCCCCATAGCGTTCGCCCAAGGCGCCGAGCATGGTCAGGCCGAAGCTGGCGAGGGCCAGGGCGATGACAAAGACAATGGGATAGGGGAACAGCAGCTCGACCGAGAGTGCGGCAACACTGAAGCACACCAGCGTAACCGCCAGGGCATTGAGGCGGCCTTGCCAACTGTCGTCGGTCTCGGCCAGGGCGCTGGCGATGATCCCCAGGAACAGTGGAATCAGCAGGCCCATTTCATCCTCATACCAGCACAGCGCCATGCTGCCGGTCAGGGCAATGAACACCCGCACGCTGTAGCTGAATTTATCCAGTGCCCAAAGGCGGCGCAGAGACTGACGAAATGAACTTGATGGCATGAAGTGCGAAGGCCTTCCGAGGCAATGACGCTAAATTGAGCCAGTAATGACGTTGACGCAATGGCGTCGATCACATCTGACAGCAAAATCTGTTCCTTGTCCGGCAGAACACGGTCCCGTAGGAGCTGCCGAAGGCTGCGATCTTTTGATCTTGATCTTGATCTTGAAGATCAAAAGATCGCAGCCTCGTTTCTCTCGACAGCTCCTACGGGGTGCGTTGCGCGGTGTTTCAGACGTACTGCGCGGCGGCGTAGCCTGAAGCCCAGGCCCACTGGAAGTTGAAGCCGCCCAGGTGGCCGGTGACATCCAGCACTTCACCGATGAAATACAGACCAGGGCTTTTCAGTGATTCCATGGTCTTCGACGACACCTCGTGGGTGTCGACGCCGCCCAGGGTCACCTCTGCCGTTCGATACCCTTCAGTCCCTGCCGGTACCACCTTCCAGCTGGCCAGTTTCTCGGCAATCTCGGCCAATTCCCCGTGGGTGTACTGCTTCATCGGCTTGGAGACGAACCAGTTGTCGGCCAGCAGGTTGGCCATCTTCTTGGTGAAGATTTCCCCCAGCAAGGTCTTCAGCTCACTGTTCGGGCGTTCGGCTTGCTGTTGCTGCAACCAGGCCGGTACATCATGGTCGGGCATCAAGTTGATCTCGACGGCGTCGCCAGACTCCCAGAACGAGGAAATCTGCAAAATCGCCGGCCCGCTGAGGCCGCGATGGGTGAACAGGATGTTCTCGCGAAAGCTTTGCTCGTTGCAGCTCACCAGGCAATCCACCGACGTGCCGGACAGCTCGGTGCACAACTCCTTGAGCTGATCGGTGATGGTGAAGGGCACCAGGCCGGCGCGGGTAGGCAGTAATTGGTGGCCGAATTGCCTGGCCACCTGATAACCGAAACCGGTAGCACCCAGCGTCGGAATCGACAGGCCGCCCGTGGCGATGACCAGGGATTGGCAGCTCAACTGGCCCAGCGTGGTGTCCAGCAGATAGCCGCTTTCGATTTTCTCGATGGCCTGGATCGAGGTGTCCAGGTGCAGGCTGACGCCGACCTGGTCGCACTCGTTGAGCAGCATCTCGAGGATGTCGCTGGATTTGTTATCGCAGAACAGCTGGCCGAGCTTTTTCTCGTGGTACGGCACGCCGTGCTTGGCGACCATAGCGATGAAATCCCACTGGGTGTAACGCGCCAGTGCGGATTTGCAAAAATGGGGATTCTGGGACAGGAAATTGCCCGGTTCCGTGTACATGTTGGTGAAATTGCAGCGACCACCGCCCGACATCAGTATTTTCTTGCCGGCCTTGTTCGCGTGGTCCAGCAACATCACTTTGCGCCCGCGCCCGGCGGCGGTCAGCGCACACATCAAACCTGCGGCGCCAGCGCCAATGATCACGACTTCGGTAGAGCGCAAAACGGTGTCCTCTAGATATGTCACCACAAAACAAACTGTGGGAGCGAGCTTGCTCGCGATGGCGGATTGACAGACAACATTGATGCTGAATGTGCTGGCCTCATCGCGAGCAAGCTCGCTCCCACAGGGGATATTCGTTGGGCAGATGATCTCTTACAAGATACGCACGCGCAGCGAGCGGCCTTTGATCTTGCCGTCGTTCAGGCGCTGCAAAGCCTGCTTGGCGATGCCGCGTTCCACTGCCACGTAGGCCTGGAAATCGAAAATGGCGATCTTGCCGACCTGGGCGCCGGGGATGCCGGCGTCGCCTGTCAGTGCGCCCAGAATGTCACCAGGGCGAACTTTGTCTTTACGGCCTGCGCCAATCACCAGCGTGCTCATCACCGGCAGCAGTGGGGCGCCGCCCTGGGATTTGAGGTTGTCCAGCTGATCCCAGCTCAACGGCGATTTCTGCAGTTGTTCGATGGCCTGGGCGCGGTGCGCTTCGGACGGGGCGACCAGGCTGATTGCGATACCCTTCTCGCCAGCACGACCGGTACGGCCAACGCGGTGAATGTGGATTTCCGAGTCACGTGCCAGCTCGACGTTGATCACCATGTCCAGTGCATCGATGTCCAGGCCGCGTGCGGCGACGTCGGTGGCAACCAGTACCGAAGTGCTGCGATTGGCGAACATCGCCAATACCTGGTCGCGATCGCGCTGTTCCAGGTCGCCGTGCAGGCCGACGGCGGAGATACCTTTGGAGGTCAGGTGATCAACCGTTTCCTGAACTTGCTGCTTGGTGAAGCAGAAGGCTACGCAGGAAGCCGGACGGTGATGCGCGAGGACTTTGACGACCGCGTCCATACGCTCTTCCGGGGAGATTTCGTAAAAGCGCTGCTCGATCTGCGTGTCGTCGTGGAATGCCTCGGCCTTCACTTGCTGAGGGTTGCGCATGAACTTGGACGCCAGCTGCTTGATGCCGACCGGGTAGGTAGCCGAGAACAGCAGGGTCTGGCGACGTTCCGGGGCCTGCATGATGATTTCTTCGATGGAATCGTAGAAACCCATGTCCAGCATGCGGTCGGCTTCGTCGAGAATCAGCGTATTCAGGCCATGCAGCACCAGCGAGCCCTTGCGCAGGTGCTGCTGGATGCGACCCGGTGTGCCGACGATGATGTGCGCGCCGTGCTCCAGCGAGCCGATCTGCGGGCCGAATGCCACGCCGCCGCACAAGGTCAGGACCTTGATGTTGTCTTCGGCACGGGCCAGGCGACGGATTTCCTTGGCCACCTGGTCGGCCAGCTCGCGAGTCGGGCAAATGACCAGTGCCTGGCAACCGAAGAAGCGCGGATTGATCGGGTTCAACAGGCCGATACCGAAGGCTGCGGTCTTGCCGCTGCCGGTCTTGGCCTGGGCGATCAGGTCCATCCCCTTGAGGATCACCGGCAAGCTTTGCGCCTGGATCGGCGTCATCTGGGCATAACCGAGGGAGTCGAGGTTAGCCAGCATGGCGGCGGACAGCGGCAAAGTATTAAAAGCGGTGGCGATGGTGGTCACGGGACTGGCCTGCAAAACAAAATGTCGCGTAGTGTATCAGTCCCGTGGCTACTGGCCTGTATTTTCCGGACGGAAAGTCGCCAGGCCCAGCCACTTGTCGTCCGCAAACTAAGGTTCGATGTGCTCCTCTGGACGTTTGACACGCCGTCCGTCTTCCTTCGATAGCTGCGAGAAGATGGCAGCCGCCAGCATCGCCATGATGCCCACGGTCACGAAGGTCAGCTGGAAGGCGCCCAGCACCGTGTCCACGCCGTCATTGCCGACTTCGGCGGTGAAGCCGCCGAGCAATGCGCCGGCGCAAGCAACTCCCAGGCTCAGGGACAATTGCGCAACCACGGACAGCAAGCTGTTGCCGCTGCTGGCGCTGGCGTCGTCCAGGTCGATCAGGGTCACCGTGTTCATTGCAGTGAATTGCAGCGAGTTGATTGCACCCAGGATCGCCAGCATGCCCAACAGCAGCCAATAGGGCGTCTGCTCGCTGACCAGGCCCATGCTCGCGAGCATCACCCCCAGGGCCAGGGTGTTGCCAGTCAGCACGATGCGATAACCCAGGCGTTCGATCAGCGGCCGAGCCACCGACTTGGCGACCATGGCTGCGGCGGCCAGTGGCAACATGCTCATGCCGGCCTGGGAGGGCGAGTAGCCCAGCGCCACTTGCAGCAGCAGCGGTACAAGGAACGGCAAGGCGCCGCTGCCGAGGCGGGCGAACAGATTACCGAGGATGCCCACGGCAAAGGTCCGGGTCTTGAACAGCGAAGGCGCAAACAGCGGATTGTCGATGTGCCCGGCTCTTAGCCAATACGCAGCGAGGCAGGCCATGCCGGCGAACAGCAGCAACATCACGCGCAGGTGCGGCAGGTGCAGCTCGCCCAGGCCTTCCATGGCGATGGTGATCAGCACCATCGCGGCGCCAAACAGCAGGAAGCCAAGGCTGTCGAAGCGGGTACGCTCGGTGCCGCGCAGGTCGGGAATGAATTTCCACACGGCGTAGCAACCGATGACACCCACCGGCAGGTTGAGCAGGAAGATCCAGTGCCAGGACAAATACTCAACCATCCAGCCGCCAGTGGTGGGGCCCAGCAGTGGGCCGAGTAGACCGGGGATGGTGATAAAGCCCATGATCCGCACCAGCTCTGACCGCGGATAGGCGCGCAGCACTACCAGGCGACCGACCGGCAGCATCAGCGCGCCGCCCAGGCCCTGGATGACCCGGGCGCCGATCAGCATGCCCAGGCTATTGGACAGTGCGCACAGCAACGAGCCGATGCTGAACAGCAGGATGGCGCCGAAGAATATCTTGCGGGTGCCAAAACGATCGGCGATCCAGCCCGAAGCCGGGATCAGCAAGGCGACGGTGAGCATGTAGGCAATGATCACGCCTTGCATGCGCAACGGATCTTCCGCCAGATCGCGGGCCATGGCCGGCAGTGCGGTGTTGAGGATGGTCCCATCGAGGGACTGCATGAAAAAAGCGATGGCCACCACCCAAGGCAGCCAGCGGGCGGTGACGGGATCCAGAGGCGGGCGATTGGGCATGGGACCTCTTGTCAATTGGAACAACGCACCTGTAGAAGCGAGCTTGCTCGCGATGGTTGTCAACGATAACGCGGGGCATCTGATGCCCCTCAGCGCTCTCCGGTTTTTCGCGAGCAAGCTCGCTCCTACAAGGATTTGTGGATTTACAGGGTCAGGGTTAACCGACTGATCAGCGCGCCCGGCAACAACGCCGAGGCCGTTGCCCGCTGACTATAGGTGCTGGCGGACAGCAGGAGTTCCCGCTCCTGCGTCAACGCTTCCAACTGAGAACCGAGCAAGCTGTAGGCCGTGTCATCAAAGCGCATGGTGCTCACCGGTGCCTGTATCTCGCCGTTCTCGACCCAGAACGTGGCGAACCGCGTCATGCCGGTCATGCGGGCGCCTGGCTGGTCCGAGTAATTCAGATACCACAGGTTGCTGATGTACAGGCCGGTCCCCAATTGCTTGAGAATGTCGGCGTCCGGCAACGTACCAGCCGCCATGTTCACGGCGCTGGGCGATTCACCGCTGCCGGCGCCGTTGGCGGCCAGGCCATATTCGGCGGCGCTGCGTGAGCCCACCAACTGCTCGCCCGCCCGGCCTTCGACGATCAGCTTCAGGTCGCTGCGCGGATAACCTTCGCCGGAAAACGCCGGGCTCAACGAACCGCTCACGTGTTCATCCAGCGACACCAGCGCACTGAATGCCTGGTCGCCGGCATAGAGCTTCTGCAGCGGGCTGCTCTTGCTGGCAATCGACTGCGCGGAAAACCCGCCCCAGCACAGCATGCCGATGATTTCTTCCAGCGCAGCAGGTGCGAGGTAGGCGCGGTACTGACCCGGCGCCAGGGTGCGTAGCGGGCGGCCGAGAAATTCAAGTTGCTCGCGGGCTTGCTCGAAGCGTTTGGCAAAACCCTCGCTGTTCCATTCATGCCCGGCATAGCTGGCTTTTACCGCCTGGCCGTTCTCGTGAAACAGGCTGAAATCGAAATTGAAACTGTTCGCCTGATGCCAGCCGAACGCTCCCGAAGAGCTGGCGAAACCGCGGCTGATCGGACCCGCTGCGTAAAAGCCCACAAGGTCCAGGCCTGCCGCCGCGCGGGTGATTTCAGCCACGGCCTGCGCTGTCTCCGGTAGCGGATGATCCTGCACGTTCTGGCTCTGCCAGTCGTTGAAGTTGAGCAGCAGGTACGGGTCTTCCGGTAATAGCGGCAGGGTGTCGCGCAGCTGCTGCAGGCCCTCGGCCAGACGCTGGATATCTGCCCGGAGGTCATCCGACAGGGTGATGTCGAGGTCGGCGTGGCGGCCCTGGTCGATCAGCTTGAAGCCGATGCTGGCCTGCTGCACCTGTCCGGCCTGGCGCACCTTGCCATGGTTGAACCGCACGAAAGCCGAGGACTCGGCGGCGTAGCTCAGGGTGAACTGTTCCGGCTGGCGAATGGCGCCCTGCAGCCAGGTCACCAGGGCCTTGAACGACTCGGCCTGATTGATTGGAATACTCATCAGGCGTCTCCCCCGAATACATCCACGTTGCTGAATACACAGGCGGGCGAGGCATGGCCTACGCGGATCACCTGATTCGGTTCACCTTTGCCGCAGTTCGGTGTGCCTAATACCTTGAAGGTGCTGGCGTCGCCGACGGCGCTGAGGTTTTTCCAGAACTGTGCAGAGATTGCCCGGTAATTAGGGTTTTTCACCACGCCCTTGAGTTCGCCATTCTCGATCAACTGGCCCCACTCGCAGCCGAACTGGAATTTGTTGCGTGCATCGTCGATCGACCAGGAGCGGTTGGTGCTCATCAGGATGCCGTGCTCGATATTGCCGATGAGTTGCTCCAGCGGTTGATCCCCAGGCTCAATGTTCAGGTTGGCCATGCGATCGATCGGCGGACGGTTCCAGCCACAGGCGCGACTGTTGGCTACGCCCTCCATGCCCGCACGAAACTGCGAGAGGGCACCACCCAATGGCCGCAGCAACAAACCTTGCTTGATCAGAAACTGCTTGCTGGCGGCGCTGCCATCGTCGTCATGCCCGTAGCTTGCGAGTTGTTCGGGAATGTCCGGGTCGAAGGTCACGTTGAGCAGGTGCGAGCCGTACTGCAGTTGACCGAAGTCTTGCGCCTTGACGAAGCTGGTGCCCGCGTAATTGCGTTCATCGCCCAGGATGCGGTCCAGCTCCAGGGGGTGACCGATGGACTCGTGGATTTGCAGCATCATCTGGTCGGGCATCAATAGCAGGTCACGCGTGCCTTGCGGGGTGTTGGGTGCCAGCAGCAACTGCAGGGCCTGATCCGCTACTTGCGGACCGGCGCCGATCAGTCCGCAGCGGCTGATCACGTCGGCACCGCCCTGCTGGCCAAAGTTCTCGTGGCCCAGGCTGCGGGTCTGGCTGTCGTTCCCATCGTAGGCAGTGACGTCGAGGCCCGGGTAAACGAAGCGCTGGGCCTGGCGCAACTCGGCGCCGGCGCTGTTGAGGTAGATCTGCTCGACGTGGGTGACGCCGATGCTGACCTGCCAGTTCACCAGCCGCTCATCCTTGGGTACAGCTGCGGATTCGGCGCCGAGCAGCTGATAGCAATCACTGAGAGAGGGGAAGGGCTGATCGAGATTGGGCGAAAAGTAGTCGGCGCGATCACTGGAAACGGCCTGCTCGCGAAGGTCGAGCAAGGCATGAGGCTTGAATAGTCGGGCTTGTTGCTCGGCTTTCTCGAGTGCTGCTTGCAGGCCTGGTTGCGACAGGTCGTTGGTCGCCGCATAGGCTTCAACGCCATTGACCCGCACCGTCAGCATGGCCCCTTCGTCGCGGCTCAGGCTCGGCGGTTCGGCGACGTTCTTGCGCACTGACAGGTACTGGCCGGACTCGCGCACATAGCGTAGCGAAAAGAACTCGGCGCCCGTGCGCAAGGCAGCAAAGCGCTGCTTGAGCTGGGGGTGGAAATCGAACATTCGGGAACCTCCCTGGATGGAGTGGCGGTGACGCGGTGTGGCGAAGGGGGTGAAACGTTTGCGTGGCGCTAGATTAGGCCTGGGCGTGGGGTAGATCAAGGGCGTGGGCAGAGGGGGTAGGGATTGCCGGGTGTATCAGGGTGCAGATGTGTGGTTGTTGGGCCGGGCCCTTTCGCGAGCAAGTCGAACGGCGCACCGCCGCTCCCACATTGGATATTCAGTGAGCACAGATTATGTGAACACCCGAGATTCCTGTGGGAGCGGCGGTGCGACGTTCGACTTGCCCGCGATGGCCGCGCCGCAGTCTGACTGTCTTACTGAGCAGTCAGGCTCACATCCCGCATCGGCTTGCCACGTACCGGAGCATCACCGGCCACATAGTAATCCGCCGTGCTGCGCGGCAGAGGCTGGCGGCCGCGGATCTTGTCGGCGATTTTCTCGGCGATCATGATCGTTGGCGCATTCAGGTTACCGGTGGTGATGATCGGCATGATCGAGGCATCGACCACTCGCAGACCCTGCATGCCATGCACGCGGCCTTCGCCATCGACCACAGCCATTTCGTCGGTGCCCATCTTGCACGAGCAGGACGGGTGGAACGCGGTTTCAGCGTGTTCGCGGATGAACTTGTCGAGCTGCTCATCGGTTTGCACTTCGATGCCCGGGCTGATTTCACGGCCACGGTACTGGTCCAGCGCCGGCTGTTGCATGATTTCACGGGTCAGGCGAATGCCGTCGCGGAATTCCTGCCAGTCCTGCTCGGTGGCCATGTAGTTGAACAGGATGCTCGGGTACTCGCGCGGATCCTTGGACTTGGCCTGGATGCGACCGCGGCTCGGCGAACGCATGGAACCCATGTGTGCCTGGAAACCGTGCTCTTTCACACCGTTGCTGCCGTTGTAGTTAATCGCCACCGGCAGGAAGTGATATTGGATGTTCGGCCAATCGAAATCTTCGCGGGTACGAATGAAACCGCCGGCTTCGAACTGGTTGCTGGCGCCGATGCCGGTGCCGTTGAACAGCCACTCGGCACCGATGGCTGGCTGGTTGTACCAGAGCAGCGATGGGTACAGCGAAACCGGTTGAGTGCAAGCGTACTGCAAGTACAGCTCGAGGTGATCCTGCAGGTTTTCGCCAACGCCTGGCAGGTCGTGGACCACCGGGATGTCGAGCTTGTTCAGCAGTTCGGCCGGGCCGACGCCGGAGCGTTGCAGGATTTGCGGCGAGGCAATGGCGCCGGAGCACAGCAGCACTTCCTTGCGGGCACGGGCTTCAACGCGCTCTTCTGCAGCGCCGATCAGGTAACGCACTCCGACCGCACGCTTGCCTTCGAACAGGATCTTGTCGGTCAGGGCGTGGGTGACGATGGTCAGGGTCGAACGCTTCTTGGCCGTGTCCAGGTAGCCGCGAGCGGTGCTGGCGCGACGACCGTTCGGCGTGACGGTGCGGTCCATCGGGCCGAAGCCTTCCTGCTGGTAACCGTTCAGGTCTTCTGTGCGCGGGTAACCGGCTTGCACGCCTGCTTCAACCATCGCGTGGAACAGCGGGTTGTTGCCGGCTTTTGGCGTGGTCACGCTGACCGGGCCCTCGCCACCGTGGTAGTCGTTCGGACCGATGTCACGGGTTTCCGCCTTGCGGAAATACGGCAGGCAGTTCAGGTAGTCCCAGTCTTCCAGGCCAGGCAGCTTGGCCCAGTTGTCGTAGTCCATGGCGTTGCCGCGGATGTAGCACATGCCGTTGATCAGCGAAGAGCCACCCAGGCCCTTGCCGCGACCGCATTCCATCCGGCGACCGTCCATGTGTGGTTCAGGATCGGTTTCGTAGGCCCAGTTGTAGCGACGGCCTTGCAGCGGAAACGCCAGGGCGGCTGGCATCTGCGTGCGGAAGTCCAGACGGTAATCCGGGCCACCGGCTTCGAGCAGCAGGACGGTGACGCCTTCGTCTTCAGTCAGACGGGTCGCCAGGGTGTTACCGGCAGAGCCGGCACCGATGATGATGTAATCGAATTCTTGGGACATTGAATGCACCCTCTTTGAAGTAGGTCAGGTCAGACCGTTGCGAGTGCTGCGCACTCGATCGCCAGCAGGCTGGCTCCCACATTGGAATGCGTACTCCTGTGGGAGCCAGCCTGCTGGCGATGACGGCCTCGCAGGCGAAGCAGATGCCGCCTTAGAAAACCGAGGCGTAATCGCCCAGTTCGACCTGTACCGATTTGATGCGCGTGAAGTTGTTCAGCGAGCTGATGCCGTTCTCACGACCAACACCCGACTGCTTGTAGCCACCCACCGGCATCTTCGCGTCGGACTCGCCCCAGGCGTTGATCCAGCAGATACCCGCTTCCAGTTGATGAATCACACGGTGAGCGCGGTTCAGGTCCTTGGTGACAATGCCGGCGGCCAGGCCGAAGTCGGTGTCGTTGGCACGACGGATCACTTCTTCTTCGCTGTCGTAGGTCAGGATCGCCATCACCGGCCCGAAGATTTCTTCGCGAACGATGGTCATCTCGTCGGTGCAGTCGGTGAACACTGTCGGTGCCACGAAGGCGCCTTTGGCGAATTCGCCTTCGGTCAGACGGCTGCCGCCGCACAGAACGCGAGCACCTTCTTCTTTGCCCTTGGCGATGTAACCCAACACGCTTTCCATGTGGGCGAAGCTGACCAGCGGGCCGAAGTTGGTGTTCTCGTCTTCCGGATTGCCGATGCGGATGCGCGCTACACGCTCGGCGATCTTGGCTTCGAACGCAGCTTTCAGATGGGTCGGTACGAACACGCGAGTGCCGTTGGTGCAGACCTGGCCGGAGCTGTAGAAGTTGGCCATCATCGCGGTGTCGGCGGCACGATCGAGGTCGGCGTCGTCGAAAATGATCAAAGGCGATTTGCCGCCCAGCTCCATGGTCACTTCCTTGAGCGACGAGCTCGAAGCGCTGGCCATGACTTTCTTGCCGGTGTCGGTGCCGCCGGTGAAGGACACTTTCTCGATGCGCGGGTGCTCGGTCAGCCAGGTGCCGACTTCACGGCCGCTGCCGGTCAGAACGTTGAACACGCCAGCCGGAACGCCGGCTTCAGTGTAGATTTCGGCCAGTTTCAGGGTCGTCAGGGAAGTGACTTCACTTGGCTTGAAGATCATTGCGTTGCCGGCTGCCAGGGCAGGGGCAGATTTCCACAGGGCGATCTGGATCGGGTAGTTCCAGGCGCCGATACCAGCCACCACGCCCAACGGCTCGCGACGGGTGTAGACGAAGGAAGTGTCGCGCAGCGGGATCTGCTCGCCTTCGATGGCCGGTACCAGGCCTGCGTAGTATTCCAGCACGTCCGCACCGGTAACGATGTCGACGTACTTGGTTTCGGAGAACGATTTGCCGGTGTCGAGGGTTTCCAGGGCTGCCAGTTCATCGTTGCGCTCGCGCAGGATGTCGACGGCGCGACGCAGGATGCGCGAACGCTCCATCGCGGTCATCGCGGCCCAGATTTTCTGGCCCTTTTCGGCGCTGACCACGGCGCGTTCCACGTCTTCCTTGGTCGCGCGCTGGACGTTGGCGAGGACTTCACCGTTAGCCGGGTTGATGGCTTCGAAGGTAGCGTCGCTGCTGGCATCGCTGTAGCCGCCATCAATGTAGAGTTTTTGCAGTTCGAAACGGGCCATAAAGTCCTCGCAAGAGCATAAGTGGGTTGGCGGTAACCACTGCTGGTAAAGCCAGTTCCCCTAAGGTTGTGGCAACACCGATCAGTAGCAGTTCAGGGGTTGAGCGTTTATGTGTGCTCTAACTCACCTGCTTGGCCAATTGGAAATCCATGTATTCGTAAGCGATCTGGTGCGCCTGGGCAGTGTCGAAAGCATCTCCGGACAGCGCACCGCGCAACCACAAACCGTCAATGAGCGCCGCCAGGCCGCGGGCTGCACTGCGCGCGTCATCCAGCGGCAGTACGCGGCGGAACTGGCAACACAGGTTGGAATACAGACGGTGATCGTTGATCCGCTGCAACCTGTGCAATGACGGGTGGTGCATGCTGGTGGCCCAGAAGGCCAGCCAGGTTTTCATTGCCGGGCCATTGACCTGGCTGGCGTCGAAGTTGCCTTCGATGATCACCTGCAGATGGGCCCGCGGGCTGTCATCTGTCAGCGCCTGACGGCGTGCGGTGACGTTCTCGCTGAGGACACTCATCAGATACTGCGCCGTGGCAGCGATCAGGCCATTCTTGTCCTGAAAATAGTGACTGATTATGCCGTTCGAGACACCGGCCAAACGGGCGATCAGCGCAATGCTGGCGTCCCCCATTCCAACCTGATCGACAGCCTGCAAAGTGGCTTCGATCAACTGCTGACGGCGGATGGGTTGCATACCGACCTTGGGCATCTTGCACATCTCCTTAGGCCTTCCGGCAGACGTGGAACGTCTATCGGATTGAAGGCCAGTCTATTTTGTTTTGATTGAACGTTCAATCAATAAAGAATAAGCTCTGCGACAAATCGTCGCTATTTACAGTTTTTTGCCTGCGTGTAAATGGCGATAAACCGACATCCAAAATCGCTCGAAACCTGTGCGCCCCGGTGCTTGGGGACTTTCAGGCATTTTCGGGGTGTCTTTATATCACCCGCTGGTCGGCTGCCAACTAACCGATTGGTCGGGTACCGCTTTGCCTTGTGTTCTTCTCTCGCACTGCCCGGAGCATCTGTGCCATGAGTTCTGCCTCTCTTATAAAGACCCCACCCGAGAAGGTGACGGTCAACGGTTGGGTGTTCTACACCTCTACCGCGCTGATCCTGTTGTTGACCGCCATTCTGATCATTGCCCCGCAAGAGGCCGGCAGAGTGCTCGGCGTCGCCCAGGCCTGGTTGTCCCGCAGCTTCGGCTGGTACTACATGGTGGTGATTGCCGCTTACCTGGTGTTTGTCATCGGCCTGGCGTTCTCGTCCTACGGCAAACTCAAACTGGGCAGCAAGGACGACACCCCGGACTTCAGCTATGGCGCCTGGGCGGGCATGCTGTTCTCGTCGGGTATCGGCATCTCGCTGTTGTACTTCGGTGCATCCGAACCGCTGGATCACTACTTCAACCCGCCGGAAGGCGTGGCCGGCAGCAACATGGCTGCACGTCAGGCGGTACAGCTGACGTTCCTGCACTGGGGCCTGCATGGCTGGGCGATTTATGCGCTGGTCGGCCTTGCCGTGGCGTATTTTGCCTACCGTCATAACCAGCCGCTGGCGCTGCGTTCGGCGCTGTATCCACTGGTGGGCGAGCGCTGGGTCAAGGGCGCGGCCGGTCATGCGGTGGATGGCTTCGGGATGTTCGTGACCCTGCTGGGCCTGGTGACCAATCTGGGGATCGGGTCTCTGCAAGTGTCGTCGGGCCTGGAAAACCTGTTCGGCATGGAGCACAGCAACACCAACCTGCTGATTGTGATCATCGTGATGAGCACCGTGGCGACCATTGCTGCCGTGTCGGGTGTGGAGAATGGCATTCGTCGGCTGTCCAACCTGAACATCATCCTTTTCAGCGGCCTGTTGATCTTCGTCCTGCTGTTCGGCCCGACGCTGCATCTGCTCAACGGTTTTGTGCAGAACATTGGCGACTACCTCAACGGCGTGGTGCTGAAAACCTTCGACCTCTATGTGTATGAAGGCGACGCTGACAAGACCGAGCGCTGGATGGGCCTGTGGACCCTGTTCTATTGGGCCTGGTGGATCTCCTGGGCACCGTTCGTGGGCATGTTCATCGCGCGTATTTCCCGTGGGCGCACGGTGCGTGAACTGGTGGCCGGCGTGTTGCTGATTCCCCTGGGCTTCACCCTGGCGTGGCTGTCGATCTTCGGTAACTCGGCCCTGGACCTGGTGATGAACCATGGTGCAGTGGAGCTCGGCAAGACCGCTCTGGAACAGCCGTCCATGGCGATCTACCAGCTTCTCGAGCACTACCCGGCGTCGAAAGTGGTGATCGGCGTGTCGATCTTCGTGGGTTTCGTGCTGTTCCTGACGCCGGCGGATTCCGGCGCGGTGATGATGGCGAACCTGTCGTGCAAGGGTGGCAACGTTGATGAAGATGCGCCGCACTGGTTGCGGATCTTCTGGTCTGCGGTGATCACGCTGGTGACCATCGGCCTGCTGTTCGCCGGTAACTTCGAAGCCATGCAAACCATGGTGGTGCTGGCTGGCCTGCCGTTCTCGGTGGTGCTGGTGTTCTTCATGTTCGGCTTGCACAAGGCCATGCGCCAGGACGTGCAAATCGAACAGGAGCAGGCGGAGCTCGCAGCCCGTGGGCGGCGCGGTTTCAGCGAGCGCCTGACCCAGCTGGACCTGCAACCGAACCAGTCGATCGTTCAACGTTTCATGGACAAACAGGTGACGCCGGCGCTGGAAGAGGCGGCGGTTCTGTTGCGTGGCCAAGGCCTGGATGTGCAGACATTGCTGGGCAAGGCCAAGCGCTGCATGGGCCTGCGGATCGAGATGGAAGAGGGTAACCCGTTTGTCTACGAAGTGAGCCTGGATGGCTACCTGGCGGCGGCAAGCGAGACGGTCTCGGCTGAAAGTGTCGATGAACCCCGGGCACGCTACTACCGCGCCGAGGTTTACCTGCACAATGGCAGCCAGGATTACGATCTGATGGGTTTCACTCAGGATCAGATCACCCGTGACGTGCTCGATCAGTTTGAAAGCCATCGGCAGCTCCTTGGCCGGGTCTATAGCTGAGTAGTCAAGTAAGCGGTGTTGCTGTCTGAAGCACCGCATCGGCTTTATCGCCAGCAGGCTGGCTCCCACAAGAGCATGCATTCCAATGTGGGAGCCAGCCTGCTGGCGATGGGCGCTTCTACTTCAACGACTGCATCACCCGATATCCCATAAACGAAAACGCCGCGATCCTCTCGCGGCGTTTTTGTGTCTGTTGTGTTACCCCAGGTTCTTGCCGAGCAGCGCGTGGTATAGCTCGCTGTCACCGAGGATCCCTACCACCTGGTTGTTGTCATGCAGCACCAGTTTGTTGCCGGTCTGGTAGCGAATCTGCAGCGCATCGCGCATGCCGATATTGGAGTCCACCAGGGTCGGCCGACGACCCAGGCCGTCCACTGCCTGCCCCGGTGCCCAGTTCTGCAGATCCAGGCTCGCACCGTTCTGGCGGGCGCCCTTGATGGTGTTGCCTTCGGCCAGGTCCAGCCATGAATCGCCGCCCGGGTCGAGGCATACCGAACCGTTTATGCGTTTGCACTTGTCCAGGGTGCGCATGAGGCTGCGGCCGCACAGCACGTTCAACGGGTTGGTGTGGGCGACGAAGGTGCGCACGTAATCGTCCGCAGGGTTCAACACGATCTCTTCCGGCTTGCTGTACTGGATGATCCGGCCGTCTTTCATGATCGCGATGCGACTGCCCAGCTTCAGGGCCTCATCAAGGTCATGACTCACGAAGACGATGGTCTTGCTGAGCTTGCTCTGCAGTTCCAGCAATTCATCTTGCAGGCCCTGGCGAATCAGCGGGTCGAGGGCCGAGAACGGTTCGTCCATCAGCAGAATGTCGGCGTCCATCGCCAGCGCACGGGCCAGGCCGACGCGTTGCTGCATGCCGCCGGATAGCTCGTCGGGCTTTTTATTGCGCCACTGGGTCAGGCCGACCAGCTCGAGTTTTTCATCGACCAGCTTCTTGCGCTCCTTCTCCGGACGCCCCTGCATTTCCAGGCCGAAGCTGATGTTTTCCCGCACCGTCAGCCAAGGCATCAGGGCGAACTTCTGGAACACCATGGCGATGCGCTTGGTGCGCATCATCTTCAGCTCTGCCGGGGTACAGGAAGCGATGTCGATCTGCTTGCCTTCGTGTTCAACGAACAGCTTGCCACGACTCACGGTATTGAGGCCGTTGATGCAGCGCAGCAGGCTGGATTTGCCGGAACCGGACAGGCCCATCAGTACGCAGATTTCACCTTTATCGACATCCAGGCTGGCTTTTTCCACGCCGACGATTTGCCCGGTTTTTTTCAGGATCTGGTCGCGGGTCATGCCCTGATCGAGCAGCTTGAGCGCCTCGCGCGGGTCCTTGGAAAAGATTACGTCGACGTCTTCGAAGCGTATAATGCTCATGCGTCACCCCCTACTTTAGCGTCGGGTTGTTTGCAGATACGGTCGAGCATGATCGCCAGCAGTACGATCGCCAGGCCCGCTTCGAAGCCCAGGGCGATATCAGCAGTGTTCAGTGCGTTGACCACGGGTTTGCCCAGGCCATCGGCGCCCACCAGTGCGGCAATCACCACCATCGACAACGACAGCATGATGCACTGGGTGATACCGGCCGCAATGCTTGGCATCGCGTGGGGCAGTTCAATCCGTGAGAGCAATTGACGACGCGAGCAGCCGAAGGCTTTGCCGGCGTCCATCAGTTCCTGTGGAACATCCCGGATACCGAGGTAAGTCAGGCGGATGGGCGCGGCGATCGCGAACACCACCGTGGAGATCAGCCCCGGCACCACGCCCAGCCCGAAGAGGGTCAGGGTAGGAATGAGGTAGACGAAGGTCGGCACGGTCTGCATCAGATCGAGCACCGGACGCATCATGGTGTAGAACATCGGCTTATGCGCGGCAACGATGCCCAGCGGCACGCCGATGACCACGCAGACCAGGGTGGCGAACAACACCTGGGCGAGGGTTTCCATGGTTTCCTGCCAGTATCCCAGGTTGAGGATCAGCAGGAAGGAGGCGATGACGAAAACTGTCAGTCCCCACTTTCGTTGAATGAAATGCGCAAGTAGTGCGATAAGGCCGATCAATGCCAGCGGGTTGAACCAGGTCAGCGCAAAAGTCACGCCGTGGATCATCGTTTCCAGAGACACGGCGATGGCGTCGAAGGTGTTGGCGCCATGTTGCGTCAACCATTCGACGAAGCTCGCAATGTACTGGCCTAGAGGGATTTTCTGATCAATCAGCATGGTATTGAACGTCCGCATGCAAGGAAATAACAGCCCGGGTGAGCACGCTCACCCGGCATAAACGATGCTCCTGAATTCAAGGCTGCGCGAGTTTGGCTTTCACGGCCTCCAGGCCTGGTTTACCGTCAATGGTGGTTACGCCAGCGAGCCAGGTATCGAGCACCTGTGGATTCTTTTTCAGCCAGGCCTTGGCAGCCGCGTCAGGCTTCATCTTGTCGTCCAGGACGTTGCCCATCAGCGTGCTTTCCATGTCGAGGGTGAACGCCAGGTTCTTGAGCAGCTGACCAACGTTGCTGCATTCCTGGGCGTAGCCCTTGCGGGTGTTGGTGAAGATGGTCGCCTGGCCGAAGTTGGGGCCGAAGAAATCATCGCCGCCGGTCAGGTACTTCATCTTGAAGCGCGTGTTCATCGGGTGTGGCTCCCAGCCCAGGAATATCACGGCGGTATTGCGCCGCTGCGCGCGATCAACTTGCGAGAGCATGCCTGCCTCGCTGGACTCGACGACCTTGAAGCCGGCTTCCTTGAGGCCGAAGGCGTTCTTGTCGATCATGCTCTGGATCAGACGATTGCCGTCGTTGCCAGGTTCGATGCCGTAGATCTTGCCATCGAGCTCTTTCTTGAACTTGGCGATGTCGGCGAAATCCTTCAGCCCCTTGTTATACAACTCTTCGGGAACGGCGAGGGTGTATTTCGCGTTTTCCAAGTTGGCGCGCAGGGTCTCCACGGTACCGGCATCACGATAGGCCTTGATGTCGTTCTCCATGGTTGGCATCCAGTTGCCCAGGAACACGTCCATGTTCTTGCCATCTGCCAGCGACTTGTAGGTCACCGGCACGGAGATCATTGTAGTTTTGGTCTTGTACCCCAGTGCGTCGAGCACGACGCTGGTGGTAGCGGTGGTGACGGTGATGTCGGTCCAGCCGACATCGGAGAAGTTTACGGTGCTGCACTGGGCCGGTTCTGCAGCTTGCGCCAGAACCGGCAGACTAAGCATGGCGGCCAACAACAACGACGGGGAACCTTTCATTGACTGACTCCTTGGTGTTTTTTTTGGCAGTGTTCCGACTGGACCACCGCACTTATAGGTTGCGGTTGGATGGCGTTTTCAGACAGCTCTACCTCGGCGCCTTGCAATCGAGTCGATACGATCATGTACCAGTGAAAATCTGACGCCTACAGGGTGCGTCGTAACCAGTACAGGGATGGTCGCATCCAGTGTCGGTGACGTCGTTTACAGCTTTTTTCTGCCCTGTTTGTACCTCTGCGCCGTAAAAAAACGGCGGAACCATAGCGTTGGCGACTCGCGGCGTTGGTGGACAAGAGTGCGTCGGTTCGAGACGTCGAACGACCGGGTAAAAGCCTGATGATGCAGCCACATCGGCGGATTGCAGCTTGAGCGTAGCAGCTCCGTCACTGGGCGCTTTTGCGTCTGGAGTTGGGCATATCCAGGAGTTCGGCAGTAATGGCTATCAGCGTTTTCGACCTGTTCAAAATCGGCATCGGCCCTTCCAGTTCGCACACGGTGGGGCCTATGCGCGCCGCCGCACTGTTCGTGCAGGGCCTGCGTGAGAAGGGGCTGCTGGATCAGGTCCGGCGCGTCGAAGTGCAGCTGTATGGTTCGCTGTCGGCCACCGGCATCGGTCACGGTAGCGACAATGCGGTGATCATGGGCCTGATGGGTGAGTGGCCGGACGCGATCGATCCGTCGCAAATCGGCATTCGTATCGCCACCCTGCGCGAAACCGACGAGTTATTGCTCGATGGTCATCTGCCGGTGCCGTTCATCTGGGCCCGGGACATGCGCCTGATCGATGAAAACCTGCCGTTCCATCCCAATGCCATGACGTTGGTGGTTGAAGGTGATACGGGAGAACTGCACCGCGATACCTACTATTCAGTGGGTGGCGGTTTTGTCGTGGATCAGGCACAGGCCAGTAGCGGCGTGGTGGATATGGACCGCACCGAGTTGCCTTACGATTTTTCCAGCGCGGTCGAGTTGTTGAGCTTGTGCCAGAAGCACAACCTGCGAGTTGCCGAACTGATGATGGCCAACGAAAAGGTCTGGCGCAGTGAAGACGAAATTCGTGCCGGCCTGATGAAGCTCTGGCGAGCCATGCAGGAGTGCGTCGAGCAAGGCCTCAAGCATGAAGGCATCCTGCCCGGTGGCCTGAATGTGCGACGTCGCGCCGCCAGGTTGCACCGCAGCTTGCAGGAGCTGGGCAAGCCGAATGTGATCGGCTCGACGCTGAGTGCCATGGAATGGGTCAACCTGTTCGCCCTGGCCGTCAACGAAGAGAATGCGGCGGGTGGGCGCATGGTCACGGCGCCGACCAACGGCGCGGCGGGGATCATTCCTGCGGTGCTGCATTACTTCATGAAGTTCAGCGAAGCGGTGACTGACGCCAATGTCGTCGACTATTTCCTGAGCGCGGCGGCTGTGGGGATCCTGTGCAAGAAGAACGCTTCCATCTCCGGGGCTGAAGTCGGCTGCCAGGGTGAGGTCGGTTCGGCCTGCGCCATGGCGGCGGCGGGGTTGGCGGAGATCCTCGGTGCCACGCCGGAGCAGCTGTGCAACGCGGCTGAGATTGGACTTGAACACAACCTGGGGCTGACGTGTGACCCCGTGGGCGGACTGGTGCAGGTGCCTTGCATCGAGCGTAATGCAATTGCCGCGGTGAAGGCGATCAATGCGGCGCAGATGGCGTTGCGCGGTGACGGGCAGCACTTTATCTCGCTGGACCGGGTGATCCGGACTATGCGTGATACCGGGGCGGACATGCATGACAAATATAAGGAAACCTCGCGCGGTGGATTAGCGGTCAGTGCGGTGGAGTGCTGATATCGGGTTGAACCCATCGCGGGCAAGCCCGCTCCCACAGGATTTGCTGTGCAACCAAGAAGTGGGGCACACCACAGATCCCTGTGGGAGCGGGCTTGCCCGCGATGTTGCCAGATCAGTCAAAACCGCGCGCAAAGTGAACACACCATCCTTGATACGCCACCTTTTAGCGCGTCGCTTACAGATAAGCGACTTCGACAGGATCAGGGATCCCAATCGTCGCTGACCGCCTGTCACCTGTGCTTGTGGTGACACTCTTTCAATACACGCCGCAGCGCTGTTCCCACAAGTGCTACCGATTTGCTCACACGCTAAGGGACAGAGCGCTTGATGCGATTGATGGCACTTATATCCCCCCACTCTACGTGGTCATATACAGACACATTCCGACGTCGTTTTCAGGAGTTATTGAACGCGCATTCAATTTTAGGCATGGCAATTGCTCTGTCATTACAAAGCCCGTCTCCCACGCGAGAATGATGGCAATAACAAGAGCCTCCGCCTGAGGCCATCACCCGCTTTGTGTGAGGAGATATTGCGATGACGACGTTCAACTCCGGGACTCAACCCCAGAACCGTGCGCCTCAATCCATCGGCTTTTTGCTGCTGGACAATTTCACGCTGATTTCTCTGGCGTCCGCAGTGGAACCACTGCGCATGGCCAACCAGTTGTCCGGTCGCGAGCTGTATCGCTGGACTACACTCACCGTCGATGGCGGGCAGGTCTGGGCCAGTGACGGCCTGCAGATCACCCCCGATTGCTCCATGCACAAGGCTCCCGCGCTGGACACCATCATTGTCTGCGGTGGTATCGGTATCCAGCGCACGGTCACCCGCGAACACGTTTCATGGCTACAGAGCCAGGCGCGCCAGTCGCGTCGTCTCGGCGCAGTGTGCACGGGTAGCTGGGCCCTGGCGTGCGCCGGGCTGCTGGACGGTTTTGATTGCAGCGTGCACTGGGAATGCCTGGCATCGATGCAGGAAGCTTTCCCGCGCGTGGCCATGAGCACCCGGTTGTTCACCCTCGACCGTAATCGCTTCACCAGCTCTGGTGGCACTGCGCCGCTGGACATGATGCTGCACCTGATCAGCCGTGATCACGGACGCGAACTGTCGGCCGCGATCTCGGAAATGTTCGTCTACGAGCGCATCCGCAATGAGCAGGATCACCAGCGTGTGCCGCTCAAGCACATGCTTGGTACCAACCAGCCGAAGTTGCAGGAAATCGTCGCGCTGATGGAGGCCAATCTGGAAGAGCCGATCGACCTGGATGAGCTGGCGGTATACGTCGCGGTGTCGCGTCGTCAGCTGGAGCGGTTGTTCCAGAAGTACCTGCATTGTTCGCCGTCGCGCTACTACCTGAAACTGCGCCTGATCCGCGCCCGGCAGTTGCTCAAGCAAACACCGATGTCGATTATCGAAGTGGCGTCGGTATGTGGCTTCGTGTCCACTCCGCATTTTTCCAAGTGCTATCGCGAATACTTCGGTATTCCGCCGCGTGACGAGCGTGTGGGTTCCAACACCACGCAGCAGGTAGCAATGATGCCGCTGCCGCAGGCACTGGTGCTGTCGCCATTGTCGGGGCCGTTGTCGGCATTGAGTCAGGCGCGTAATGAGTCGACTTTTGCCAGCGTAAGGCTCTAAACCGAGTCGCCTTCATCGCGGGCAAGCCTTGCTCCCACAGATTGCTGCTGTTATCTGTCGGAGCAAGGCTTGCCCGCGATGGCTTCCTATCAGGCGCTACGGCTCTGCTGATACGCCGCCAATGCTGGCAGCAATTGCCTGTCGATCGCCTGGCGCACAGCCGGCAGGATGGTAGCGCTGCTGGTATACATCTGCTTGACCATGGTCCGTAGCGTTATCGCCCGTTCATCGTTCAAACCGCGCACCGCGCATTCGCAAGCCTGCTCGGCTGTAGAGCCGCTGGGTACTTGAAAGCCCAATGACTTCAGCTGGCCCAACAGGTCTTCCTGGTCAATCAAATCGGCGTGCATCATGACGCAATCCTTCTTCAGGGAACGGTGTCGTATCTCGATTCTCATCGGGGGGCGCGGTGGCGGCAAGGGCGATTTTTCGTAATGGCCGCGATACCTATGAACAGGTCGTTTTCGGCTAATTGCGTTAAGAGAGGAGTCGGCACACTGGTTACAGCTGGCTTCACGAAGGTTGGTCACCCTCGCGCAACGGCTCCTCAACAGTACCCACCTCTGCCTCGATCCTGTCACGGCTTGATCGGGGTTTTTTTTGCCTGTGGATCAGCGAAGGATGTTGTGCCTGGGCTGATGCCTTCGCGGGCAAGTCGAACCGCCGCTCCCCAGGTTAAGAGTCGGCGCTCAAGTTTGTGGTCTCCGCGATCCTGTGGGAGCAAGGCTTGCCCGCGATGAACGATGACGCGGTTTCAGCGCTGCAATACTTCATTTCGGAAGTCGGCAAAAACGGCGTCGTTCAACGGCGATCTCCTGGTTATTTTTTTGCGGGTAATGCGATCACTCGACCAATGTACTGGGGCGGCGGCACGTCGGTTTGCCCGGCGACGAGGGCTTGAAGCCTGGCCAGGGTGTCTTCGCCGAAGGGCGCCGATCGGGGGCCAGCGAGGTCGACGTGCAGCAGCATTTGCTCATTACCCGCCAGCTCCTTGACATCACCCACTAGGTGCAGGCTGTGATAAAGGTGCAAGCGCTTGCTGTCGTGGCCGATGATCCGGGTGTGTACTTCGACCTCGGCGTCGAGCTTCACTTCGTGCAGGTAATTGAGGTGCAGTTCGAGGGTGAAGAGCGAGTTGCCGCTGGCTTCTCGGTGGCTGCTGTCCATGCCGAGGCGATCCATCAGGGCGTCGGTGGCGTAGCTGAAGATCAGCAGGTAGAACGCGTCTCGCAGGTGGCCGTTGTAGTCGACCCAGTCGGGGATGATTGTGGTTTGGTAGGTGGTGAGGGTAGGCATTGTTTCTGGTTCCGATGATGAGGGAGGCTGGGCTGGCCCCATCGCGAGCAGGCTCGCTCCCACACTAGGGGTTGCTCCCATAGCTGGCCAACCTGCAATCAGTGTGGAAGCGAACCTGCTCGCGATAGGGCCAGGCCTGCTGATGCTCTACTCGCTAAAAGCCATCCCGTGCTTCTGCTTGGTGGTTTTCACCGCTTCCAGCACCGCCAACAGGCAATCATCACGATAGCGCTCCAGCGCTGAAATGCTGTGGGTACCCAATTGATCACTGGTCCCGTCGACCACATCGTCAATCAACTTGTCGGTCAGTTCCGGCGCCGGCAGGTAGGTCCACGGCAACTGCAACGCCGGGCCAAACTGCGCCATGAAATGCCGCATGCCGGCATCGCCGCCTGCGAGGGTATAGGTCAGGAAAGTACCCATGAACGACCAGCGCAGACCCGCGCCAAAGCGAATGGCATCATCGATTTCACCGGTGGTCGCCACACCATCGTTCACCAGGTGCAGCGCCTCACGCCACAGCGCTTCGAGCAATCGGTCGGCGATAAAGCCGGGTACTTCCTTGCGCACATGCAGCGGACGCATGCCCAGGGATTCGTAGACTTTCATCGCCGCTTGAACAGCTTCCGGAGCCGTGTTTTTACCGCCCACCACTTCCACCAGGGGCAGCAGGTAAACCGGGTTGAACGGGTGGCCAACGACGCAGCGTTCCGGGTGGGTCGAACTCTCGTAGAACTCGCTGGGTAACAGGCCCGAAGTGCTGGAGCCGATCAAGGCGTCGGGTTTGGCTGCTGCACTGATCTTGCTGTGCAATTCGAGTTTCAGGTCCAGGCGCTCGGGGGCGCTTTCCTGAATGAAATCGGCATCGCGCACACACTCTTCGATGGTCGCGACAAAGCGCAGGCGATCCTGCGAAGCGCCGGGGGCCAGGCCTTGTTTTTCCAGGGCGCCCCAAGCGTTGGCGACGCGTTTGCGCAGGGCGGCTTCAGCACCAGGCGCGGGGTCCCAGGCCACTACGTTGAGGCCGTGGGCGAGGGCGCGGGACACCCAGCCGCTGCCGATGACACCGCTGCCCAGGGCGGCGAAGGTTTTGATTTCGGTGATGAACGTCATGGCGACTTCCTAAAAGAATTCGGTGATCCCTGCGGGAGCGGGCTTGCCCGCGATGACGGTATTCCTGCCGAAGAAAATGTATCGGTAGTACCGGCGCTATCGCGGGCAAGCCCGCTCCCACAGGTGAGGTGTGATTCGGCTCAGCCGCGCTTGGTCAGGCCCATTTTTGCCCGGCCTTCGGCTGGGGTCAGGACACGGGCGCCGAGGCGGCTGAGGATTTCGCTGGCGCGCTCCACCAACTGGCCATTGGTGGCCAACACGCCCTTGTCCAGCCAGATGTTGTCTTCCAGGCCGACCCGCACGTTGCCGCCGAGCAGTACCGCTTGCGCAGCCATCGGCATCTGCATGCGTCCGATGCCAAAGCCGGCCCAGACGGCGTTGGCTGGAAGGTTGTCGACCATGGCTTTCATGGTGGTGGTATCGGCCGGTGCGCCCCACGGAATGCCCAGGCACAGCTGGAACAGCGGATCATCGAGCAAGCCTTCCTTGATCATCTGCTTGGCAAACCACAGGTGCCCGGTGTCGAAGATTTCCAGCTCGGCCTTAACGCCCAACTCTTGTATGCGCTTGGCGCCCGCGCGCAGTTGCGCCGGTGTGGATACGTAAATGGTGTCGCCATCGCCGAAGTTCAGCGTGCCGCAATCCAGGGTACAGATTTCCGGCAGCAGCTCTTCGACGTGGGCCAGGCGTGTCAGGGGGCCGACCAGGTCAGTGTTGGGGCCGAATTCCATCGGGTTTTCGCCAGCGCCGATTTCCAGGTCGCCGCCCATGCCGGCGGTCAGGTTGACGATGATGTCGACGTCCGCTTCGCGGATGCGCTCCATCACTTCGCGGTACAGCGCCACATCCCGGCTGAACTTGCCGGTTTCGGGACTGCGCACATGGCAATGCACCACGGTGGCGCCCGCCTTGGCGGCTTCCACGGCCGCCGCTGCGATTTGCTTCGGGGTGACCGGTATGTGCGGGCTCTTGGCGGTCGTGTCGCCAGCACCGGTAAGTGCGCAGGTGATGATGACGTCGTGGTTCATGAGGCAGGTTCCTGTTCTTTAGGGGAATGGCGGGCGTGATGAGTCCGTTAGCAGCCCGTTGGGGGTTGCAATTGGGCGTTCAGTCAGGGTTTATTTACTGGTCAGTTTCAGGTTTTCAGCGGCCGGTTTGCCGTCGAAGGTGGTCACGCCTTCGAGCCAGCGCTGTTTGTCCTGGGGGTGATCATTGAGCCACTGTTTGGCCGATTCGAATGCGTCCTTGTGATCCAGCAGCGGCTGCATCATCCGGCTCTCGTCTTCGGCGGAGTAGGTCAGGTTACTGAGCAGGCGGCCGATGTTCGGGCATTGCTGGGCATAGTTCGGCGAGGTAACGGTCCAGACGGTGGCCATGCCTTCGTTCGGGCCGAGCGCATCGTCGCTGCCGGTGAGATAGGTCATCTGCACATTAACGTTCATTGGATGCGGCGCCCAGCCGAAGAACACCACGGCTTCCTTGCGCCGCACGGCACGATCCACTGCCGCGAGCATACCGGCCTCACTGGACTCGACCAGCTGGAATTTGCCCAGGCCGAACTGGTTCTTGGCGATCATCGCCTTGATCTGGGTATTGGCACCCGAGCCTGGCTCGATCCCGTAGATCTTGCCGCCCAGTTCTTTCTCGAACCTGGCGATGTCGGCGAAAGTCTTCAGGCCTTTGTCTGCCAGGTAGGTCGGCACGGCAAGGGTCGCGCGGGCGTCTTTAAGGCTTGGCGCATCAAGCACCTTGACCTGTTTCGCGTCGACGAAAGGAGTGATGGTCTGGGTCATCAGCGGGTTCCAGTACCCCAGGAACAAGTCCAGGCGCTGGTCGCGGATCCCGGCGAAGATGATTTGCTGGGACGCGCTGGTTTGTTTGGTGTTGTAGCCGAGGCCGTCTAGCAGCACCTGAGTCATGGCGCTGGTGGCGATCACGTCGGTCCAGTTCACCACGCCCATGCGTACGTTCTGGCAAGAAGCGGGTTCGGCCGCCATGACACTGGCGCTCAGGAAAGCGGTACCGCTCAGTGCAAGAACACAGCTGCTGATGAGTCGTTTCATGTCGGGTTCCTCGGCAGACGTTATTGTGGGTTCCGATGTCTATGTGCACCGGTGATGCCAAGTTACGCAGCTAAGACCCCGTCAACACGCACTACGGCGACCAGCTCTTGCACTGGAGCGACCTGCCCCTTGAATGCCGCTTGCAACTGGCGTATCAACGTCCACACGCTTCCCGCCCTCTCGTTACCTGCCAGTCGAGTGCGCTCCATGTCCCAGGATTTCTACTTCTTGTTGATGCCGGGTTTTTCGGCCATAGGGTTTATCTCGGCCATCGAGCCGCTGCGGGTGGCCAATCGCTTTCGCGGTGAACTTTATCGCTGGCATGTGCTGAGCGCAGATGGCGGTGCTGTTCTGGCCAGTAACGGCATGTCGGTCAACGCCGATGCCGCGCTGGAGCCGCTCGCAAAAGGGGCGACGTTGCTGGTAGTCGCCGGCTTCGAACCGCTGAAATTCGCCACGCCCGCGCTTGAGCACTGGCTGCGCCGGCTGGACAGCGACGGCGTGACCCTGGGCGCCATCGACACCGGCAGCTTCGTCCTCGCCGAGGCAGGGTTGCTTGAGGGCCATCGCCTGACCCTGCACTGGGAAGCCATCGACGCGTTCAAGGAGTCCTATCCGCTGCTCAGCGTCACCCAGGAGCTTTTCGAGATCGACCGCAGGCGCATTACCTCGGCGGGCGGCACGGCGTCAATTGACCTGATGCTCGATCTCATCGGCCAGGCCCACGGTCCGGAACTGGCGATTCAGGTCAGCGAACAATTCGTACTCGGTCGCATCCGCCCGCGCAAGGATCACCAGCGCATGGAAGTAGCCAGTCGGTACGGCATTCGCAACAAGAAACTGGTGCAGGTGATCGGCGAGATGGAACAGCACAGTGAGCCGCCGTTGAGTACGCTGGCCCTGGCCGAATCGATCAAAGTGACGCGGCGCCAGCTGGAGCGCCTGTTTCGCTTGCACTTGAATGACACGCCGAGCAATTTCTATCTGCGATTACGACTGGAAAAGGCCCGGCAACTGCTGCGGCAGACGGACATGAGTGTGCTGGAAGTGAGCATTGCGTGCGGGTTTGAATCGCCGTCGTATTTCACCCGCAGTTATCGGGCGAAGTTTGAGCGGTGCCCGCGGGAAGACCGACGTACCGCAAAAGCATGAACACAGAAAATGTAGGATCTGCGTGGGCTATTACTTCTTCATCAGCGCAGAACACGCCGCCTTGTACGCCTCATGCTGATATTTGTTCAGCGTCCCCGGCAGTTCAAAATTGTGCTTCTTGGCCTGGGCATTGATCGTCTGTGGCGACAGCAGCGTCACCTCACAACTGTCCAGCAACTGAAAAACTCCCTCGATCTTGAAGGTGGTCGGCCCACCGGCAAACTCGCCTTTCTTACTGCGCTTCTTGATCACGATCCGGTCGATTGAGTTCTCCCGAATGAACGATGCCACCTGTGCGGCAAACACTTTGACGTTGGCCGCTTCGTCGTCATCGTCCAGGGCAATTTTCTTGGTGGCCAGGGGCAGGTGGCTGAGCGCCTGATTGTCGAGGGACGCGACGGCGATGATGGCTTCACTGCCTTTGATTTCAATGCCGCAGATTTTCATTTCGTGCCCTTCTAAGTCGGTGAAGTGTGATGGTGGCGCAGCCTTGAGGTGAAGTCACGGCATGAGTGTTACAGGGTGGTGGACTGCCCCCGACGATCCAGTTCAAACACTTTGTTCTGTTGCAGGCGCGTCTTCAGCCAGCGTTCGGCTTTGCCCATCTTGCGTGTACGGGCCCAGAGCAGGTCAACACCCACATGCCAGTCGGTGTGGGGATACGCACCCAACTGCAGTTCGACCAGTTCGCCATTGGCCAGTTCACGCTGGATCAACTGGCGCGGCAACGTGGCCCAACCGAGGCCGGCACGGACCATTTCCAGCAGCGCCAGGTAGTTTTCGGCCTGCCAGATCCGAGTGGAACGCAGGTACTCGCTGCTGGGCAGCTTTTCGGCGTGTGCGCTAAACGCCAGGCGGCGGTGCACGTGCAGGTCTTCGAAGGTCACGCTGCTCAATTTCGCCAGCGCATGTGCGGGGTGACAGACGTGCAGCATGATCAGCTTGCCCATCTGCTGGAATTCGAGCTGCGGCGGGTACTGCGGCTGGGAGAAGGCGATCCCCAGCACGGCCTGGCCCTGGGCTACGAGTTCGCTGACATCCCCATATACAGGGTGCCTGATCACCAGATCGACATAGGGGAAAGCCTCTTCGAACTCCAGCAGCACCGGCATGACGGCGTTGTAGGGCGTTTCAATGGCCAGTGACACGTTGGGTTCGATCGCGTCGGACAGGCAATCCGCATGGGCCTGGAGGGTCAGGCAACGTTCCAGCACCGACTGCGCCTGCAACAACATTTTCTGGCCGGCCTGGGTCAGCACCGGGTTGCGATTCGAGCGATCGAACAGTTCCACGCCCAGGTCCTGTTCCAGATTGGAAATCGCCACGCTCACGGTTGATTGAGTCTTGCCCAGCTTGCGCGCGGCCGCCGAGAACGACCCGCTGTGCACGGCCTGGACGAATGTTTGCAACTGGTCCAGAGAGAACTGCATGGGCGTGACCTCAAGCGAATATATCTATCGTTAAAAACGATGGTTGCTCATTTGCTCCATCGTTTACAAGCAGAGAATATCGGACCTGAAACGACCTCTTCTGCTGCATCGATTTGCGCTGTGCCTGGCCTGTGGACGCCTCCCAGGACTACAAGAAAAAAGCACTTCAGGAGACATTCGATATGAGCAATTCACAGGTTCATCCGGTGGACGAAATCCTGCCGGTTCGCCAGTTGGTGACATTCGGTTTGCAGCATGTACTGGTGATGTATGCAGGTGCGGTGGCGGTACCACTCATACTGGGCAGCGCACTGGGGCTGACATCGGCGCAGATAGTGACGTTGATCAATGCGAATCTGCTGACGTCGGGCATCGCCACGATGATTCAGACCCTCGGCTTCTGGAAGTTCGGGGCGCGCCTGCCGCTGATACAGGGCTGTTCATTCATTGCGCTGGCACCAATGATCATGATCGGCAAGGAGTTCGGGCTCACTGAAGTGTTCGGCGCGGTGATCGCGGCGGGGGCGATCACCATTGCCATGGCGCCCGTGTTCAGTAGGTTGCTGCGGTTCTTTCCGCCCGTGGTGATCGGCAGCCTGATCACCATCATCGGCATTTCCCTGATGCCTGCCGCGGCAATCTGGCTAGGTGGCGGCAATCCTGATTCCGCAGATTTCGGTGCGCCATCGAACCTGCTGCTGGGGCTGGCCACGGTCATCGTTACATTGGTGATCTATGCCAGGTTTTCCGGCTTCATTGGCAACCTAAGCGTATTGATCGGCTTGTTCGTGGGCAGCCTGATCGCGGCAGCGTTCGGCATGACGCACTTCGGGCAGGTGAGCAGCGCAGCCTGGTTCGAGCTGAGCCCGCCCATGGCCTTCGGCATGCCGCAGTTTTCACCGATGCCGATACTGGTCATGACGTTGGCGATGTTGGTGATCATGGCCGAAACCACCGGTAACTGCCTGGCGATCGGCAAATTGACCGGCAAGACCACCACGCAAACAACTCTTGGCAATGCATTCCGTGCCGATGGGCTATCAACAATGCTCGGCGGGTTGTTCAACAGCTTCCCCTACAACGCCTTCACCCAAAACACCGGCCTAATTGCGCTCTCCAACGTCAAGAGCCGGTATGTCGTGGCTTCGGCGGGGGCAATCATGGTGCTGATGGGCCTGTTTCCCAAACTGGGTGCGCTGATCGCAGCGGTGCCGACGCCGGTGTTGGGCGGTTGCGCCGTGGTGATGTTCGGCATGACCACGGTGGCCGGTATCCAGGAGCTCTCACGGGTGACATTCGAGGGGACTCGCAACGCAATCATCGTTGCCGTATCGATAAGCGTCGGTGTGCTGCCGATGTCGTTCCCGGCGCTGTTCGAACACGCCAGCGGCACTCTCAAACTGGTACTGGAAAGCGGAATCTTCCTCGGTGCGATCACCGCGATTGTGCTCAATATCCTGCTCAATCCGCAGAGCAGGCGCGAGCCGGTGGCACCCGCCGCCGAGCTGGCCGACTGACAGGTGTTTAGCCCCTGGCCGACGCAGTCAGGGGCACAGTTGAACATAATAAGGAGTTTCACATGACAAGCTTCACTTGCGCTGTACCTGCCGGCATCACCGAGCTTGATCTGCAACTGCTGCGCCGCTCTCTCGAACTGGCAGAGGACTCGAAGGCCCGTGGTCGTCATCCGTTTGCTGCACTGGTCGCCGATGGGGCCGGTAACATCATTGCGGCGGCGGGCAATAATTCCATGCCGCCGGAAGGCGATCCCACCCAGCATGCCGAACTCGCTGCAGCCGCGCAGGCGGCCAAGCTGCTAAGCCCGGCAGACCTGGCACAATGCACGCTCTACACCAGTGCCGAACCCTGCTGCATGTGTGCGGGGGCGATTTACTGGACGGGCATTGGCCGAGTGGTCTACGCGCTGTCCGAGCATGCCTTGCTGGGGCTCACGGGTGGCCACCCGGAAAACCCGACGTTCTCGTTGCCGTGCCGGGAAGTGTTCGCGCGCGGCCAGCGACAGATTCCGACATTCGGGCCGATGTTGGAAGCAGAGGCTGCGCGCGCGCATGAAGGGTTCTGGACGTGACTGGGTAGGGCGGTTTTTGCTGAGTGGAGGCGGGGCTGCCTCCCTTGGCTTTGGGGTTTGATGCTGGGGTTTAATGGTGGAAAAGATCGCAGCCTCGTTGCACTCGACAGCTCCTACACAGCTCCTGCACCGCTTCTACGGAGGCAATTTCCTACAGTTCGAGTTGATCGGCGCCTATTCCAAATGCAGCGGCAATCTTTTCCCGGGTCGCCTTTCGAGGCTTGGCAACTGTCTCCTGCTGGGCGAAGGCCGGCTGAGAAATACCCATACGTTTGGCGACTTCGTCCTGGGTGAGGTTAAGGTGTTCACGCCAGGCGCGAATAGGCGTCGCTCCGTCAACGATACGACTGACTACCTCGTGAGGAATCAGATCGGGTTCAATTTTGCGTGCGACGTACTGGGCATAGGGAATGACGACGAAAGCGGGATTGCCATCCGCATCGTTGATGATTTGAACGTCAGTAGGTGCGTTCATCGCGTTTCTTGACCTCTTGAATACTGACCACTTTGATGACGCCATCCCAGTCGAACATGACGCGATAGCTACCCACTCGTAGTCGGTAGGCGTAGTCATGTCCCACCAGTGCTTTGACATTGTTCACGTCCGGCATGCAAGTCAGTAGCGTGACAGCATCACGGACTTTAACCTGATGGATGGAGTGCAATTTCAACAGCTGCTTAACGGCTTTGCGTGTCCAGTGGATGCTGTTCATTGGAAGAATATAAGTCTTTTATAAGACTATCAATCTTTACTTATACTCTCGCGAAGGCAAAGGCATCAACCGTGTCTGAATATTGCTCGGATTTCTAACTCACTCCTGCCCGATCGACTCCAAAAACTCCGACCTTTCATCACTCATGCGTGCAATGCAGTCATTTTGCGCAATGGTGAACGCCTTGCTGCCACTCGTCGCCGGGAACGCTTCGACTGCGCAATCGGCGTCTCGCGTCTTCAGCCATTGTTGCTGCGCCGCTTTGATTTTTGCGGTGATGTCTGCCAGCTGGGTCGGGTTCTTGCCGTAGAGTATTTGCATGCGCTCGGCCAGGGTCTGGTAGTTGTCCTTGAGCAGGTCTTCGGCGGCGGTTCGGCCATAGACCGAGCATTCGAGGGTCTGGACGTCGTTTTCGACAGCGTCGCAGGGGGTGGTCTCGGACTCTTCTTCCGCGTGTACGGCCGTGGCGATCAATGCCAGAACCAGAAAGATCATTTTCATTGCGCTGCCGTCCCTCATTCCAGTTGAGCCTCAGTGAAGCATCCAGTCGTGCAGCGGATTCTGGCTCAACCTGACGGGCTTGAACAGGCGGGCGAGCAGGGGTGGCGACGACCCTTTGTCGCGGATTGACGCTTTCGGCAATTCCCCTGTCGTTTTTGCACCCGGCTGTCCCGGTGCTCAGGCATATGCTGGCTCCAAAGCGCCGGCACACGATTCGGCGCATGAATCGACAATAGGGGACAGCCTGATGAGCCCAGCCGAACTGCACGCCGACAGCATCGTTATCGACGGGCTGATTATCGCCAAGTGGAACCGTGAGCTGTTCGAGGACATGCGCAAAGGCGGCCTGACGGCGGCCAACTGCACCGTGTCGGTGTGGGAGGGCTTCCAGGCCACCGTCAACAACATCGCCGCGAGTCAGAAGCTGATTCGTGAAAACAGCGACCTGGTCATTCCGGTTCGCACCACCGCCGACATCCGCAAGGCCAAGGAGCAGGGCAAGACCGGTATCCTCTTCGGCTTCCAGAATGCCCACGCCTTTGAAGACCAGATCGGCTATGTCGAGGTGTTCAAGCAGCTCGGCGTCGGTATTGTGCAGATGTGCTACAACACCCAGAACCTGGTCGGTACCGGTTGCTACGAGCGCGATGGTGGCCTGTCCGGTTTCGGTCGTGAAATCGTCGCCGAGATGAACCGAGTTGGCGTGATGTGCGACCTGTCCCACGTCGGTTCGAAAACTTCTGAAGAGGTGATTCTCGAATCGAAGAAACCCGTCTGCTACTCCCACTGCCTGCCGTCGGGCCTGAAGATTCACCCGCGCAACAAATCCGATGAAGAACTCAAGTTCATTGCGGATCACGGTGGCTTTGTCGGCGTGACCATGTTCGCGCCGTTCCTCGCCAAGGGCATCGATTCGACTATCGACGACTACGCCGAAGCCATCGAATACACCATGAACATCGTCGGCGAAGACGCCATCGGCATCGGCACCGACTTTACCCAGGGTCACGGCCAGGACTTCTTCGAGTACCTGACCCATGACAAGGGTTACGCCCGCCGCCTGACCAGCTTCGGCAAGATCATCAACCCGCTGGGCATCCGCACCGTCGGCGAGTTCCCGAACCTCACCGAAACCCTGCTCAAGCGCGGCCATAGCGAGCGCGTGGTGCGCAAGATCATGGGCGAGAACTGGGTCAACGTGCTCAAAGACGTCTGGGGCGAATAAGCCGCCGCACTTCTGAATCCTTACCTGCGGCCATCCGCGCCGCAGGCAACACCCCAATTTTTCTGGAGTTATGTTTCCATGGCCAAGATCGCCCCGCAATTGCCTATCGAAGTCGACAGCGAGACCGGTGTCTGGACCTCCGATGCCCTGCCGATGCTGTACGTGCCACGTCATTTCTTCGTCAACAACCACATGGGCATCGAGGAAGTGCTGGGCGCCGACGCCTATGCCGAAATCCTCTACAAGGCCGGCTACAAGTCCGCCTGGCACTGGTGCGAAAAAGAAGCCGAATGCCACGGCCTTGAAGGCGTCGCGGTGTTCGAGCACTACATGAAGCGCCTGTCACAACGCGGCTGGGGCCTGTTCAAGATCCAGGACATCGACCTCGATAAAGGCACCGCCAGCGTCAAGCTCGAGCACTCCGCATTCGTCTACGTGTACGGCAAGGTCGGGCGCAAGGTCGACTACATGTTCACCGGCTGGTTTGCCGGTGCCATGGATCAGATTCTGCAAGCCCGCGGCAGCCAGATCCGCACGGTTGCCGAGCAAGTCTACGGTGGCTCCGAAGAAGGCCACGACGACGGTTTGTTCACCGTCAAGCCGTTGTAAGTCGAGGAACCCGCCATGGCTTTCGAAGCAATGTTCCAGCCGATCCAGATCGGCAAACTGACCATCCGCAACCGCGTGCTCAGCACCGCACACGCGGAGGTCTACGCGACCGACGGCGGCATGACCACCGACCGGTACGTCAAGTATTACGAAGAGAAAGCCAAGGGCGGGATCGGCCTGGCCATTTGCGGTGGTTCTTCGGTGGTGGCCATCGACAGCCCGCAGGAGTGGTGGAGCTCGGTGAACCTGTCCACCGACCGGATCATTCCGCATTTCCAGAATCTTGCTGACGCCATGCACAAGCACGGCGCCAAGATCATGATCCAGATTACCCACATGGGCCGGCGTTCGCGCTGGGACGGCTTCAACTGGCCGACACTGATGTCGCCGTCCGGGGTGCGCGAGCCGGTGCACCGTGCTACTTGCAAAACCATCGAGCCGGAAGAAATCTGGCGGGTTATCGGCAACTACGCGCAAGCGGCACGCCGTGCCAAGGCCGGTGGCCTGGACGGCGTCGAATTGTCCGCCGTGCACCAGCATATGATCGACCAGTTCTGGAGCCCGCGCGTCAACAAGCGGACCGATGAGTGGGGTGGCAGCTTCGAGAACCGTATGCGTTTCGGCCTGGAAGTATTAAAAGCCGTGCGCGCCGAAGTCGGTCCCGATTTCTGCGTCGGCATCCGCTTGTGCGGCGATGAATTCCATCCGGATGGTTTGTCCCACGAGGACATGAAGCAGATCGCCAAGTACTACGACGACACCGGCATGCTGGACTTCATTGGCGTGGTGGGCTCGGGTTGCGACACCCACAACACCCTGGCCAACGTGATCCCGAACATGAGTTATCCGCCGGAGCCGTTTCTGCACCTGGCAGCCGGTATCAAGGAAGTGGTCAAGGCCCCGGTTCTGCACGCGCAGAACATCAAGGATCCGAACCAGGCGACGCGCATTCTCGAAGGCGGTTACGTCGACATGGTCGGCATGACCCGAGCGCACATCGCCGACCCGCACCTGATCGCCAAGATCAAGATGGGCCAGATCGACCAGATCAAACAGTGCGTCGGTGCCAACTACTGCATCGACCGGCAATACCAGGGCCTGGATGTGCTGTGCATCCAGAACGCAGCGACTTCCCGTGAATACATGGGCGTGCCGCACATCATCGAAAAGACTACCGGGGTCAAACGCAAGGTCGTAGTAGTGGGTGCCGGGCCTGCCGGTATGGAGGCAGCGCGCGTGGCCGCCGAACGTGGCCACGACGTGACCCTGTTCGAGAAGAAGGAATTCATCGGTGGGCAAATCACCACGGCGTCGAAAGCGCCGCAGCGCGACCAGATCGCCGGTATCACCCGCTGGTATCAGCTGGAACTGGCGCGTTTGAAAGTCGACCTGCGCCTGGGTGTGGCGGCCGATGCGCCGACCATTATGGATTTGCGCCCGGACGTCGTCGTGCTCGCCGTCGGCGGTCATCCCTTCCTGGAGCAGAATGAGCACTGGGGCGCGGCTGAAGGCCTCGTGGTCAGTAGCTGGGACATCCTTGATGGCAAAGTTGCGCCGGGCAAGAACGTGCTGGTGTACGACACTATTTGCGAGTTTACCGGCATGTCGACCGCCGACTTCCTCGCGGACAAAGGCAGCCAGGTCGAGATCGTTACCGACGACATCAAGCCAGGCGTGGCAATTGGCGGCACATCGTTCCCGACCTATTACCGCAGCATGTACCCCAAAGAAGTGATCATGACCGGGGACATGATGCTGGAGAAGGTCTACCGCGAAGGCGACAAGCTGGTGGCGGTGCTGGAGAACGAATACACCGGCGCCAAGGAGGAGCGGGTGGTGGATCAGGTAGTCGTGGAAAACGGCGTGCGCCCGGACGAAGAAATCTATTACGCGATGAAAGAAGGCTCGCGCAACAAGGGCCAGATCGACGTGGAAGCCCTGTTCGCGATCAAGCCGCAGCCTTGCCTGGAACAGAGCGGCGACGGCTACTTGCTGTTTCGCATCGGCGACTGCGTAGCCCAGCGCAACGTGCACGCGGCGATCTATGACGCGTTGCGGCTGTGCAAGGATTTCTAAGTTTTTGACGTCACCTGTGTAGGAGCTGCCGGAGGCTGCGATCTTTTGATCCTGTTTTCAAGATCAAGATCAAAAGATCGCAGCCTGCGGCAGCTCCTACGCCGAACGCGTTTCTCCAAGATGTACTGGTGGGAGCTTCACCATGTTGAACACCCTTCTTCCAATCCTGTTGTTTGCCGCCCTGGGCCTGGCTGTCCTTGGCGCGTTGCGGCGGGTGGCCATGTGGCGTCGGGGCCGGGCTTCGAAAGTTGACCTGATCGGCGGCCTGCTTGCCATGCCAAAGCGCTACATGGTCGACTTGCACCACGTGGTGGCGCGGGACAAATACATCGCCAATACCCACGTCGCCACCGCCGGTGGTGCGGTGGCTTCCGCCGTGCTGGCGATCCTGGTTCACGGTTTCGGCCTGCATAACCGCTTCCTCGGGTATGCACTGCTGCTGATGACTGCCGTGATGTTCGTGGGGGCAATTTTCGTCTACCTGCGCCGACGCAATCCTCCGGCCCGTTTGTCCAAAGGCCCGTGGATGCGCCTGCCGAAAAGTCTCCTGGCGTTCTCCGCTTCGTTCTTCCTGGTGACCCTGCCAGTAGCAGGCATCCTCCCGGAAAACTTTGGCGGTTGGATACTGGCGGCAATCCTGTTTGTCGGCGTGTTGTGGGGCGTCTGCGAGTTGTTCTTAGGCATGACTTGGGGCGGCCCGATGAAGCACGCCTTTGCCGGTGCTCTGCACCTGGCCTGGCACCGTCGCGCCGAGCGCTTTGGCGGCGGTCGCTCCACCGGGTTGAAACCGCTGGATCTGAACGATCCTACTGCGCCGCTGGGTGTGGAAAAGCCCAAGGATTTCACCTGGAACCAGTTGCTTGGCTTCGACGCTTGCGTACAGTGTGGCAAGTGCGAGGCCGCGTGCCCGGCATTTGCCGCCGGCCAGCCGTTGAACCCGAAAAAACTGATTCAGGACATGGTCGTTGGCCTGGCCGGTGGCACCGATGCCAATTTTGCCGGAAGCCCATACCCAGGCAAGCCCATCGGTGAGCACGCCGGCAATCCGCATCAGCCGATCGTCAACGGTCTGGTGGACGCCGAAACCCTATGGTCCTGTACCACTTGCCGCGCCTGCGTTGAAGAGTGCCCGATGATGATCGAGCACGTCGATGCCATCGTTGACATGCGCCGCCACCTCACCCTGGAAAAAGGCGCGACCCCGAACAAGGGCGCCGAAGTCCTGGAAAACCTGATCGCCACCGACAATCCCGGCGGCTTCGCCCCGGGAGGGCGGATGAACTGGGCAGCGGACTTGAACCTCAATCTGATGAGCGAGAAAAAATCCGTCGACGTGCTGTTCTGGGTCGGCGACGGTGCTTTCGACATGCGCAACCAGCGCACTCTGCGTGCGTTTGTCAAAGTGCTGAAAGCGGCCAAGGTCGACTTCGCCGTTTTGGGCCTTGAAGAACGCGACAGCGGTGACGTGGCACGGCGACTGGGCGACGAAGCGACTTTCCAGCTGTTGGCCAATCGCAATATCCAGACCCTGGCCAGGTACAGCTTCAACCGCATCGTCACCTGTGACCCCCACAGCTTCCACGTGTTGAAGAACGAGTACGGCGCCTTCGACGGCAACTACCTTGTGCAGCACCACAGCACCTACATGGCAGAAATCATTGGTGCCGGCGCCCTCAGCCTCGGCCAGCACAAAGGCAGCAGCGTCACCTATCACGACCCGTGCTACCTCGGTCGTTACAACGGCGAGTACGAGGCACCCCGTGAAGTGCTGCGTGCCCTTGGCATCGAAGTCAAAGAGATGCAGCGTTCAGGTTTCCGTTCCCGTTGCTGCGGCGGTGGTGGCGGTGCGCCGATCACCGACATCCCGGGCAAGCAACGAATCCCCGACATGCGCATGGAAGACATCCGCGAAACCGGCGCCGAGCTGGTGGCAGTCGGTTGTCCACAGTGCACCGCGATGCTTGAGGGCGTGGTCGAACCGCGACCGCTGATCAAGGACATCGCTGAACTGGTGGCCGACGCGCTGCTCGAAGAGGCGGCGCCGAACAAGCCCAATGCACCGGTGCAACATGAAGAACCTGCGGAGGCCCACTGATGAGCGACATTATCCGCCGCGATCCGCGCGCCGAATGGATCGCCCGCAACCGCTTGCACCCGCTGCACGCGGCCATGCAACCGGCGCAACACAGCTGGATGGGGCCTAACGGGGTCATCCGCAAGAACCCCCACGGCGTCGGCTTTATCGGGCCCAACGGGCTGAAGCGCATCGACCGCAGCGGGGCCCAGCAAGGTGGGGCGACCAAGCGTACCGCCGCTGTAGAAGTACAATTGCCGCTGCATCAGGTGCCTGCGCCGGCGTTCTATATTTGCGTGGTCCCGGACATGGTCGGTGGCCGCCTGAGCAGTCACGACCGTGACTTGCTGGGGCTGGCTCATCAATTGGCTGGCTCGGACGGCGCGGTGTTGGCGGTGGTGTTCGGTGAACACAAGGAAAGCACATTTGCCACCGCTGGCGTGGATCGCCTGTTGGTGCTGGACGGCGAGGAATTCAGCGGTTATGCACCGGAACAACGAGTGCAGGGCCTGCGGGCTGTGGATAACCAGTTCAATCCGCGTCACTGGTTGCTGCCTGACAGCCGTACCGGCGGCGGCGAACTAGGCCGTCGGTTTGCCGCAACCTTGGGTGAACGCCCGGCAACACGGGTGTGGCAGGTCAAGGATCAGGAGTGTATCGGCCGTGCCGGTGCTGGCCTGCAGGATCTTGCCCGGCCGGTTGCGCGCCTGATTCTGGCTGCCGTCGAATGCGCCGAGCCGGTCAGTGAAAGCCGTCATGAAGCCTTGCCGGTGGAGTTATCCACAGCCGTGGCGCGCAGCCTTTCGCGCATCGAAGATCTGGGCGCAGTGGCAGTCGACCCGGCAGCGATTCCCATGGCCGAAGCGGAATTCATCTTCTCTGGCGGTAACGGCGTCAAGGACTGGGGACTTTTCCACAGTACCGCCCAAGCGTTGGGCGCTACCGAAGGCGCATCGCGGGTAGCGGTGGACGACGGCTTCATGGCGCGCGACCGTCAGGTCGGTGCGTCCGGCACCTGGGTCACCGCACGGGTCTATGTAGCGGTGGGGATTTCCGGGGCGATCCAGCACCTGCAAGGCATCGGTGCCTGTGACAAGGTGGTGGCGATCAATCTCGACCCCGGTTGCGACATGATCAAACGGGCCGACCTGTCGGTGATCGGCGAGAGTGCCGAGATTCTACAAGCCTTGATCGATGCGGTAGCGGCTTACCGGAACGACGCCAAGCGCGATGCGGCTTAAGGGAAGGAAAAGGTCATGAGCACGAAAATCATCAGCCTGGTGTCCATCGGCGCCCACCCAACCTCCGGCCGGCCACGTCGCGCTGAGCAGGATGCGCGCGCGGTAGAACTGGGCTTGCAACTGGCTGGGGATAACTTGCAAGTCCTGCACGCAGGCGACGTCGCCGAGCCTGCCTTACGTGCCTATCTGGGTATGGGCCTTGAGCAACTGCATGTACTGGAACAACCGCAGGGCGCCGATGCATTGCCCGCATTGACCGCCTACTTGCGTGAAGCCGGCGCCCAGGTGGTACTCACCGGCAGCCAGGCGGAAACCGGCGAAGGGTCGGGCATGCTGCCGTTCCTGCTGGCGGAGAGTCTCGGCTGGCCGCTAGTCGTGGGGCTGGCGCAGGTTGAATCCATCGACGGTAATTGCGCAATGGTGCTGCAGGCATTACCGCGAGGCCAGCGTCGTCGCCTTAAAGTACGGCTGCCGTTTCTGGCCACTGTGGATAACGCTGCACCCAAGCCTCGCCAGAGCGCCTACGGCCCGGCGCGACGCGGCTTGTTGCAGGCGGACGAAGTCGAGGTATTCGACGATGAGTTACTCGCGGTAGCGACCCTGCAACCGGCCAAGCCACGGCCGAAACGCTTGAAGGTGATCAAGGCCAAAAGTGGCGCTGATCGCATGAAGGCCGCGACGGCCAAGGCCAGTGGCGGGGGCGGGCAGGTTTTGAAGGGATTGACTGCGCAAGCCGGCGCCGACGCGATCCTCAAGTTGTTGATCGAAGAAGGCGTCGTTCGCTAATGCTTGGCAGCCACTGCACCCGAGCCGTGAGCTCTGGGCCGGAGGATGCTGTGGCTTCAATACGTCAAACGATCCAGTTATTCCTGTGCTTTCAACTTGCCCACAATCGCTGTTGGTGCTTTTGTGGATAAGTTGTTTGCTGTCGGCTACAGGCCCCATAAATCGGGGTTCTCAAGAGTTTGATTAAAAAATAGCCAATCTCTCATTATCTACATGAATATCCTTCGAAATCCCTGATTTAGCGTGGTTTCCCCTGGTTTTCCACAGATCTCCAATAGTTGTCCCCGAAGTCTGTTGGCGCTTCTGTGGATAAGGTGTTTGCGATCCGCTGCGAGCCAGGCAGGGCGTGGCTTTGAAGCATTAGATCAAAAAATGATCAGTTGCTTCGATAAACGCATGTTTCGGATAAGTCACGGATTTTATTTAGTTTATACGGAAATGATTTCCGCCTATCCACAGTTGTCCCCAATTGCTGTGGGTGGAGATGTGGATAACTTGTTGGCGGAAGGCCACGAGCTGCGCACTGTATAGCTCTGAACGCAATTGATCATATTTCGTACAGTTATAACTTGAATCGGGTGTTGTCGTTAAAAGATCGCAGCCTGCGGCAGCTCCTACAGTTTGTTGTGTCCGATAAATTATCGGTGCACGCGTCACTGTAGGAGCTGGTGCAGGCTGCGATCTTTTGACTTTGATCAACCTTGAACGGGAACGCCTTTGAGATACGGCGCAGGCTCAGCCCCCAGATTGTTCAGCAGGCGTTCGCTGTACCAGTCCACAAAGTTCACCACACCGAACTCATAGGTCTTGGAATACGGCCCAGGCTGGTAAGCCGTGGAATTGATCCCGCGCTGGTTCTCTTCCGCCAGGCGACGGTCCTGGTCGTTGGTGGCATCCCAGACCTGGCGCATGCGATCAACGTCGTAGTCCACGCCTTCAACGGCGTCCTTGTGCACGATCCACTTGGTGGTGACCACGGTTTCCTGGGCACTGATCGGCCACACGGTGAACACAATGATGTGATCGCCCATGCAGTGGTTCCATGAGTGCGGCAGGTGCAGGATGCGCATCGAGCCCAGATCGGGGTTCTTGATGCGCCCCATGAGTTTTGCGCAGCCCTGTTTGCCGTCCAGGGTCATCGAGACGGTGCCCTTGAGCAGCGGCATGCGCACGATGCGGTTACGCAGGCCGAAGCTGGCATGCGCGTAAGGGATCTTCTCGGCTTCCCAGGCAGCGGCCGAGGCGGCCACGTGGTCCTTGAACCCCTGGTCGGCTCGCGGGTCGGTGACGTCGTCCCATTCCAGCAGGGTTTTGAGCAGTTCCGGGTGCGAGGCGTTGCAGTGGTAGCACTCGCGATTGTTTTCCAGTACCAGCTTCCAGTTGGCTTTTTCAACCAGGGTGGTGGTAATCGCCACCTTGGTGTTCTCCATGTCGTAGGGTTCCATGTAGTGGTTCAGCGTCGACAGGAAGTCATCGATGGCCGGCGGATTTTCCGCCAGGCTGATAAAGATGTAGCCGCCCGCAGTCTTCACGTTCACCGGCTTGAGGCCGTACTGCTTCATGTCGAAGTCGGCACCCATTTCGGTGCCCGCGAACAGCAGGCGGCCGTCCAGCTCGTAGGTCCACTGGTGGTAGTGACAGACCAGCTTGGCGACCTTGCCTTTTTCGCTGGTGCACAAACGCGAACCCCGGTGACGGCAGACGTTGTGGAACGCATGCACCACACCTTCGGCACCGCGGATCACGATGATCGGGTTCTTGCCGATCTGCAGGGTCAGGTAGTTGCCCTTGGTCGGGATCTCGCAGGTCATGCCGGCGATCAACCACTCCTTCTGGAAAATTTCCTGCATGTCGATATCAAACAGCCGCTCGTCAGAGTAAAACGGCTGCGGCAGCGAGAAAGTGCGCTCGCGCTCTTGCAGCATCTGTGCGGTGGCCTTGCGTGCGGGTTCCAGCGGATCGCCCAGGCTGATTTTTGCGGTGACGTCCATCAATTTGATCCTCAAGGCCATTCTGTGTGGCCGGCGAAAGTGGCTATGTGGCCGGTTTAGCGGGTTTGCTACGCAAGGTGTAAAGAATCTGTCTTTGTGTGGAGCGAGTGTGGGGCCGGCGCTGCCCAGAACCTTATCCATGGGCGACATGGCCCAATCTGTTCCCGACGCGCAACCCCCGGTAACCAAGGGCTGGTCGCGATAAGTATGTGAATGTCGCAGATAGGTAAATGGGTGGTTCGCGCTATACGCAGAATCGCCAACATAAGGCCGACCATCGGCGGTGGAGAACAGCATGTCCAACAGCTTCCTGAATCCGGTAACCACCCAGACCTGGGCCAATGGTCGACACATCGTCCGTTGCGTCAAAGTCATCCAGGAAACCTGGGACGTGCGCACTTTCTGCTTTATGGCAGACCAGCCGATCCTGTTCTTTTTCAAGCCGGGGCAGTTCGTTACCCTGGAGCTGGAAATCGAAGGCGTGCCGATCATGCGTTCTTACACCATTTCCAGCTCGCCCTCTGTGCCGTACAGCTTCTCCGTGACCATCAAGCGCGTGCCGGGGGGCAAGGTCTCGAACTGGTTGCACGACACTCTGCACGAAGGCCAGGAGCTGGCGGTGCACGGGCCGGTCGGGCTGTTCAACGCCATGGACTTTACCGCGCCAAAGGTCTTGTACCTCAGCGGTGGGGTCGGCATCACGCCAGTGATGTCCATGGCGCGCTGGTTCTACGACACCAACGGCAACGTCGACATGGTGTTCATTCACAGCGCCCGTTCACCCAAGGACATCATCTACCACCGTGAGCTCGAACACATGGCGTCGCGGATCGACAACTTCAGCCTGCACCTGATATGCGAGAAGCATGGTCTGGGTGAGCCTTGGGCGGGGTATCGCGGTTACCTGAACCACAAGATGCTGGAGCTGATGGCACCCGACTTCATGGAGCGCGAAGTGTTCTGCTGCGGCCCGACGCCGTACATGAATGCGGTCAAGCGCATGCTTGAAGCGGTCGGCTTCGACATGTCGCGTTATCACGAAGAATCCTTCGGTGCGACGCCACCGGAAGCCCGGGCGGATGCGGTGGAGCAGGCGGAAATTGCTGCCGACGCGCCGGAAGTTGATTTGGCGGATCTGCATCAGGTCGAATTTATCTCGTCCGGCAAGAGCATTCGTGTGGCACCCGGTGAAACCGTGCATGCGGCGGCGGCCAAGCTCGGTTTGCTGATTCCGAAGGCCTGCGGGATGGGTATTTGCGGTACGTGCAAGGTGTTGAAATTGGGGGGCGAGGTGGAAATGGACCACAACGGCGGAATTACCGAAGAGGACGAAGCGGAAGGGTTCATCCTGTCGTGCTGCAGCGTGCCGAAAGGGGACGTGCGCATTGAGTTTTAATCGGCGTTGGTGATGACTGCTGATTGACCCTGCGGAACATGGATGACGAAATCTGTAGGAGCTGCCGAGTGCAACGAGGCTGCAATCTTTTGATCTTGACTTTAAAATCAAAATCAAAAGATCGCAGCCTCGTTGCACTCGACAGCTCCTACGGCTCCTACGGCTCCTACGGCTCCTACGGCTCCTACGGCTCCTACAGGTGCGCAGGTCCACAAGCAGGTACTGCAGAGGGAAAGCTTAGCGGGACATGACCTCGCGAATGTCCGCCGCCAATTCACGTACCCGTTCCTCCTCGGTGTCCCACGAGCACATGAAGCGCGCGCCGCCGTTGCCGATGAAGGTGTAGAAGCGCCAGCCCTTGGCGGTCAGTGCGGCGATGGCTGGTTCCGACAGTTGCAGGAACACGCCGTTGGCCTGCACCGGGAACATCAGTTCCACTCCTGGAATATCGCTGACCAGCTCGGCCAGCAATTGCGCGCAATGGTTGGCGTGGCGGGCGTATTTGAGCCAGGCGTCGTTTTCCAGGATCCCGACCCAGGGGGCCGAGAGGAAGCGCATTTTCGAGGCCAACTGCCCGGCCTGCTTGCAGCGGTAGTCGAAGTCTTCGGCCAGTTTGTGGTTGAAAAACAGGATCGCTTCACCCACCGCCATGCCGTTTTTCGTACCGCCAAAGCACAGCACGTCGACACCGGCCTTCCAGGTCAGGTCCGCTGGAGAGCAGCCTAGAAAGGCGCAGGCGTTGGAGAATCGCGCGCCGTCCATGTGCAGGTTCAGGCCGAGCTCCTTGCAGGTGGCGCTGATGGCACGGATTTCTTCAGGGGTGTAGATGCTGCCGACTTCGGTGGCCTGGGTCAGGGTCACTACGCGGGGTTTTGGGTAGTGAATATCCTGGCGCTTGAGAGCGACTTCACGAATGGATGCCGGGGTCAGCTTGCCATTTTCGGTGCGCGCAACCAGCAGCTTGGAGCCGTTGGAGAAGAATTCGGGCGCGCCGCATTCGTCGGTCTCGACGTGGGCGGTTTCCGAGCAGATCACGCTGTGGTAACTCTGGCACAGCGACGACAGGGCCAGGGAGTTGGCAGCGGTGCCGTTGAAGGCGAAGAACACTTCGCAGTCGGTTTCGAACAGTTTGCGGAATTGATCGGACGCGCGTGCGGTCCATTCATCGTCGCCATAAGCGCGCTGGTGGCCGTGGTTGGCCTGCTCCATGGCAGCCCAGGCTTCAGGGCAGATACCGGAATAGTTGTCGCTGGCGAATTGTTGGCTCTTGTCGGTCATGGCCGGCTTCCGTGATCGAAGCTCTTATGGTGAAGAGCATTCGTGGTCAATGATGGTGCGCACTTTACCGAAGATCGTCCGGGGAGCACACGGGATGTTGCTTTCGAAAAAATACAGCGTTGGCGGACAATTATGCACATGACTCAGCGCGATGGTGCACTCGATCTGCTCAAGTGGCTGGCGCTTTTGAGCATGGTGCTCGATCACCTGCGATATGTCGGCGATTCCATTGATATCCTGTTTGCGCCGGGGCGATTGGCGTTCCCATGGTTCTGCCTGGCAATGGCTGCGAACCTGGCGCGGATGGGCGCATCCCGCGCCGGCACTCCGTGGCGGTATCTGTCGTGGTTGGTGGTGTTCAGCGCCATCAGCGAGATCCCGTATCGGCTCTTCATGCCGGCGCCCGACACGCTGAACGTGCTGCCCACGCTGGTACTAGGGTTGTTGGTGGCGCGCGGCTGGCAGCAGCAAACGCTGGAATCGCGTCTACTCGCGCTGGGTGCATTGGTACTGGCTGCATTGTTCCCGGAACGACTGATGTTCGGGTTCTTCGGCGTGCTGTTGCCGCTGGCGATGCTGCTGGTGATCAGGCGGCCCTGGTATTACAGCCTGTTGCCTGGGGTGGTGGGCCTGGCGGCGAATCAATGGCAGGTGCTGTATCCGGCGGCGCAGTTTGGCAATGTCGCCGCCATCTGGGGCATTGTCACTTGTCTGATCGCGCCATGGCTGGGGATGGTCTTGTTGCGACATGCCAAACATCTCAAGCCTGCGCCGATGCGACGCTGGGCGTATGCGTTGTATCCGCTGCATTTCCTTGTGCTGTTACTCGTCCGCGAAATCATCGCTTAACCCTGTGGGAGCTGGCTTGCCAGCGATAGCGGCGTCACATCCGGCATTGATGGTGGCTGACCCACCGCCATCGCTGGCAAGCCAGCTCCCACAGGGTTTTTCGTTGATTTGAGGATCGTGTTCGGCATGCCATTTCCGCCCATGTCGTAAACGCACCTTTGCGTGGCGTCCGTAGGCATTTGGCCTGTCTGCGCCGGTCATACCATCGCATCAAAGGGCACTGTCGCAACACCAGTGCCTCACCGAGACGAATGGCGCATAGATGCCGCTGGGAGAGACGCGATGTTCAGCAAGCAAGACCAGATCCAGGGTTACGACGATGCACTGCTGGCGGCGATGAATGCCGAGGAGCAACGTCAGGAAGATCATATCGAGCTGATCGCGTCCGAAAACTACACCAGCAAACGCGTGATGGAAGCGCAAGGCAGCGGCCTGACCAACAAATACGCCGAAGGCTACCCGGGCAAGCGCTACTACGGTGGCTGCGAGCACGTCGACAAGGTTGAAGCGCTGGCCATCGAGCGCGCCAAGCAACTGTTCGGTGCCGATTACGCCAACGTCCAGCCGCATTCCGGCAGCCAGGCTAACGCCGCTGTCTATCTGGCCTTGTTGAACGCAGGCGATACCGTGCTGGGCATGAGCCTGGCCCACGGCGGTCACCTCACTCACGGCGCCAAGGTCAGCTTCTCCGGCAAGCTCTACAACGCCGTGCAGTACGGCATCGACACCACCACCGGCCTGATCGATTATGACGAAGTCGAGCGCCTGGCGGTCGAGCACAAGCCGAAAATGATCATCGCCGGGTTCTCCGCCTACTCCAAGACTCTGGACTTCCCGCGCTTCCGGCAGATAGCTGACAAAGTCGGTGCCTATTTCTTCGTCGACATGGCGCACGTCGCCGGCCTGGTCGCTGCCGGGCTGTACCCGAACCCTCTGCCATACGCCGACGTCGTCACCACCACCACCCACAAGACCCTGCGCGGTCCACGGGGTGGCTTGATCCTGGCCAAGGCCAACGAAGAGCTGGAAAAGAAATTCAACGCTGCCGTGTTCCCCGGCGGCCAGGGCGGCCCGCTGATGCACGTGATAGCCGGCAAGGCCGTGTGCTTCAAGGAAGCGCTGGAGCCAGGTTTCAAGGCGTACCAGCAGCAAGTGATCGACAACGCCCAGGCCATGGCCGGCGTATTTATCAATCGCGGCTACGATGTAGTGTCCGGCGGCACCGATAACCACCTGTTCCTGGTCAGCCTGATTCGTCAGGGCCTTACCGGCAAAGAAGCGGATGCAGCACTCGGTCGCGCTCACATCACCGTGAACAAGAACGCTGTCCCGAACGATCCACAGTCGCCGTTCGTGACCTCTGGCCTGCGCATCGGCACTCCGGCGGTGACGACTCGCGGCTTCAAGGTGACGCAGTGCGTCACGCTGGCCGGCTGGATCTGCGACATCCTCGACAACCTCGGCGACGCCGACGTAGAAGCAAATGTTGCCCAGCAAGTGACGGCCCTGTGCGCGGACTTCCCGGTTTATCGCTGAGCGCGGTTTTGGAGTAAATGACTATGCAACGGTATTCGGGCTTCGGCCTCTTCAAACACTCCCTCAGCCATCACGAAAACTGGCAGAAAATGTGGCGCACGCCGACCCCTAAAAAGGTCTATGACGTGGTCATCGTCGGTGGTGGCGGGCATGGTCTCGCGACCGCCTACTACCTCGCCAAGGAACACGGCATCACCAATGTGGCCGTGGTCGAGAAAGGCTGGCTGGGCGGCGGTAACACCGCGCGCAACACCACCATCGTTCGTTCCAACTACCTGTGGGACGAGTCGGCGCACCTGTACGAACACGCGATGAAACTGTGGGAAGGCCTGTCACAGGACCTGAACTACAACGTGATGTTCTCCCAGCGCGGCGTCTACAACCTGTGCCACACCCTGCAGGACATCCGTGATTCCGAGCGTCGGGTCAGCGCCAACCGCCTCAACGGCGTGGACGGTGAACTGCTCGATGCCAAGCAAGTGGCCGACGAGATTCCATACCTCGACTGCTCGAAAAACACTCGCTACCCGGTGATGGGCGCCACTGTCCAGCGTCGCGGCGGCGTGGCCCGTCACGATGCCGTGGCCTGGGGCTTTGCCCGTGCCGCCGATGCACTGGGTGTGGACCTGATCCAGCAGACCGAAGTGATCGGCTTCCGCAAGGAAAACGGCGTGTGCATCGGCGTGGAAACCAACAAGGGCTTCATCGGCGCCAAGCGCGTCGGCGTGGTGACAGCCGGTAACTCCGGGCACATGGCAAAGCTGGCGGGTTTCCGTCTGCCGATCGAATCCCACCCGCTGCAAGCGCTGGTGTCCGAGCCGATCAAGCCGATTATCGACAGCGTGATCATGTCCAACGCCGTACACGGTTACATCAGCCAGTCCGACAAGGGCGACCTGGTGATCGGCGCCGGTATCGACGGCTACAACGGCTACGGCCAGCGCGGTTCGTACCCGGTGATCGAGCACACCATCCAGGCCATCGTCGAGATGTTCCCGGTGTTGTCCCGCGTGCGCATGAACCGGCAGTGGGGTGGCATCGTCGACACCACGCCGGACGCCTGCCCGATCATTTCAAAAACCCCGGTGCCGAACATGTTCTTCAACTGCGGTTGGGGCACCGGTGGCTTCAAGGCAACACCTGGCTCGGGCAACGTATTTGCCGCGAGCCTGGCCAAGGGTGAAATGCACCCATTGGCTGCACCTTTCTCCATCGACCGTTTCCACAACGGTGCGTTGATCGATGAACACGGCGCTGCTGCGGTTGCCCACTAACAGGAGAAATCCCCATGTTGCATATCTTCTGTCCTCACTGCGGCGAGCTGCGCTCCGAAGAGGAATTTCACGCATCCGGCCAGGCGCACATCCCGCGTCCACTGGACCCGAACTCCTGCACCGACGAGGAGTGGGGAGACTATATGTTCTTCCGCGATAACCCTCGCGGCCTGCACCACGAGCTGTGGATTCATGCCGCCGGTTGCCGTCAGTACTTCAACGCCACCCGCGACACCGTGACCTACGAAATTCTCGAAACCTACAAGATCGGCACCAAGCCACAATTCACCGACAAGACCGACAGCCCGAAAGCGGCCGCCACGGCTCTGGGAGAGAAGGTATGAGCCAGATCAATCGCCTGTCCAACGGCGGACGCATCGACCGCAACAAAGTGCTGAGCTTCACGTTCAACGGCCAGAGCTACAAGGGCTATGAAGGTGACTCCCTGGCCGCCGCGCTGATCGCCAACGGCGTGGATATCATCGGTCGCAGCTTCAAGTATTCCCGCCCACGCGGCATCTTCGCCGCAGGCGCTGAAGAGCCGAACGCAGTGCTGCAGATCGGCGCGACCGAAGCCACGCAGATACCTAACGTACGCGCCACGCAACAGGCCCTGTATCAAGGCCTGGTCGCCACCAGCACCAACGGCTGGCCAAGCGTGAACAACGACATGATGGGCATTCTCGGCAAGGTCGGCGGCAAGCTGATGCCGCCGGGCTTTTACTACAAAACCTTCATGTACCCGCAATCGTTCTGGATGACCTACGAGAAGTACATTCGTAAGGCCGCAGGTCTTGGTCGATCGCCGACCGAGAACGATCCGGACACCTACGACTACATGAACCAGCACTGTGACGTGCTGATCGTTGGCGGTGGCCCTGCTGGCCTGGCCGCGGCACTGGCGGCTGCGCGCAGCGGTGCCCGGGTGATCCTGGCCGATGAACAGGAAGAGTTCGGCGGCAGCCTGCTCGATTCCCGCGAAAGCCTCGACGGCAAGCCTGCCGTGGAATGGATCGCCAGCGTCATCGACGAACTGAAGAACACCCCTGACGTGCTGCTGTTGCCGCGTGCCACGGTCAACGGTTACCACGACCATAACTTCCTGACCATTCACGAGCGTCTCACCGATCACCTCGGCGACCGCGCTCCGATCGGCCAGGTGCGTCAACGCATTCACCGCGTCCGCGCCAAGCGCGTGGTGCTGGCGACCGGTGCTCACGAGCGTCCGCTGGTCTACGGCAACAACGACGTGCCGGGCAACATGCTTGCCGGTGCCGTCTCGACTTACGTTCGCCGGTATGGCGTCGCACCCGGCAAAAAGCTGGTCCTGAGCACCAACAACGACCACGCCTATCGCGTGGCGCTGGATTGGCTCGATGCCAGCCTGCAAGTCGTGGCTATCGCTGACGCGCGCAGCAATCCGCGCGGCGCGCTGGTGGAAGAGGCGCGCGCCAAAGGCATTCGCATCCTGACCGGCAGTGCCGTGATCGAGTCTCGCGGCACCAAGCGCGTGACTGGCGCGCGCATTGCTGCCATTGACGTCAAAGGGCACAAGGTCACCAGCCCCGGCGAATGGCTGGACTGCGACCTGGTGGTCAGCTCCGGCGGCTACAGCCCGGTGGTGCACCTGGCGTCGCACCTGGGAGGCAAGCCGACCTGGCGTGAAGACATCCTCGGTTTTGTACCGGGCGAGGCACCGCAAAAGCGCGTCTGCGTGGGCGGTATCAATGGCGTCTACGGTCTGGGTGATTCCCTGGCCGATGGTTTTGAAGGTGGCGCCCGTGCCGCCAGCGAAGCCGGTTTCGGGGTGGTCGAAGGTACTTTGCCTAAAGCCCTGAGCCGCCTCGAAGAGCCAACCCTGGCGCTGTTCCAGGTGCCCCACGAGAAGAATTCGGCCCGTGCACCCAAGCAATTTGTCGACTTCCAGAACGACGTCACCGCCGGTGGCATCGAACTGGCGACCCGCGAAGGTTTCGAGTCGGTTGAGCACGTCAAACGCTACACCGCACTGGGCTTCGGCACCGATCAGGGCAAGCTGGGTAACGTCAACGGCCTGGCCATCGCCGCCCGCTCGCTGAACGTCACCATCCCGCAGATGGGCACCACGATGTTCCGTCCCAACTACACGCCGGTGACTTTCGGTGCCGTAGCCGGTCGTCACTGTGGGCACATCTTCGAGCCTGTGCGTTTCACTGCATTGCATCACTGGCACGTGAAAAACGGCGCCGAGTTTGAAGACGTCGGCCAATGGAAACGCCCATGGTATTTCCCGAAAAACGGTGAAGACCTGCATGCCGCGGTCAAGCGCGAATGCAAGGCCGTGCGCGACAGCGTCGGTCTGCTGGATGCTTCGACCCTGGGCAAGATCGACATCCAGGGCCCGGACGCCCGCGAATTCCTCAACCGCATCTACACCAACGCCTGGACCAAGCTCGATGTGGGCAAGGCGCGTTACGGCCTGATGTGCAAAGAAGACGGCATGGTTTTCGACGATGGCGTGACCGCTTGCCTGGCCGACAACCATTTTGTGATGACCACCACCACCGGCGGCGCCGCTCGGGTACTGCAGTGGCTGGAAATTTACCAGCAGACCGAATGGCCAGGCCTGAAGGTGTACTTCACTTCAGTGACTGACCATTGGGCAACCATGACCCTGTCCGGCCCGAACAGCCGCAAGCTGCTCAGCCAGGTCACGGACATCGACTTGAGCAACGAAGCCTTCCCGTTCATGACCTGGAAAGAAGGCCTGGTCGGTGGCGTCCCGGCGCGGGTGTTCCGGATTTCGTTTACCGGCGAGCTGTCGTATGAAGTCAACGTGCAAGCCGACTACGCGATGGGCGTGCTGGAGAAAATCGTCGAGGCGGGCAAGCAGTACAACCTGACCCCGTATGGCACTGAAACCATGCACGTTCTGCGGGCCGAGAAGGGCTTCATTATCGTCGGCCAGGACACCGACGGTTCGATGACCCCGGATGACCTGAACATGGGCTGGTGTGTCGGTCGCACCAAACCGTTCTCGTGGATCGGCTGGCGCGGCATGAACCGCGAGGATTGTGTGCGCGATCAACGCAAACAGCTGGTTGGCCTGAAGCCGATCGATCCGACCAAATGGCTCCCTGAGGGTGCGCAGCTGGTGTTCAACACCAAGCAGGCGATCCCGATGAGCATGGTCGGCCACGTGACCTCCAGCTACGCGCACAACTCCCTGGGCTATTCGTTTGCCATGGGCGTGGTCAAGGGCGGCCTGAACCGCATGGGCGAGCGAGTGTTCGCCCCGCTGGCGGATGGCAGCGTGATCGAGGCGGAAATCGTTTCTTCGGTGTTCTTTGATCCGAAGGGCGAGCGCCAGAACATTTGATGACCTCGAGATCTGTGGGCGGGCTACCAATCGCTAGCAGGCTAGCTCCCACAGGGGAACGCGGTTGAATGTGGGAGCTAGCCTGCTGGCGATGACGGCAGTGCAGCCACCACAGGAACCAACAGAATTCAGGAACAGGTGCTTTATGACCGCAGCCAATGTGTACCAACAACGCCCAACCACCGGCGCCAAGGCCGAGTCGTCGTTGCATCATGCCGACCTCGCCAGCCTGGTAGGCAAGGGTCGCAAGAATGCCGGCGTGATCGTGCGTGAGAAGAAACTCCTCGGCCACCTGACCATCCGTGGCGATGGCCACGATGCCGCGTTTTCCGAAGGGGTGCACAAGGCCCTCGGCATTGAATTGCCGGGCGCTCTGAGCGTGATCGTCAAGGGCGAGACCAGCCTGCAGTGGATGGGGCCGGATGAGTGGCTGCTGATCGTGCCGACCGGTGAAGAATTTGCCGCCGAGCAAAAGCTGCGTGAAGCGCTGGGTGATTTGCACATCCAGATCGTCAACGTCAGCAGCGGCCAGCAGATCCTCGAACTGAGCGGCCCGAATGTGCGCCAGGTCCTGATGAAATCGACCAGCTACGACGTGCACCCCAACAGCTTCCCGGTGGGCAAGGCCGTGGGCACGGTGTTCGCCAAGTCGCAACTGGTGATCCGCCATACCGCCGAAGACACCTGGGAGCTGCTGATCCGTCGCAGCTTCTCTGATTACTGGTGGTTGTGGTTGCAGGATGCCGCAGCCGAGTACGGCCTTAGCGTCCAGGCTTGATCACAACCGCTCACCTGTAGGAGCGAGCGTGCTCGCGATGGACTTGAGGACGACGCGTTAACCCAGGCAGTACGCGTTATCGTTGGCGCCCATCGCGAGCAAGCTCGCTCCTACAGAGGTAGCGTCGTTTACCGATACCTCAGGAGTCACTGCACTATGAGCCGCGCCCCAGACACATGGATTCTGACCGCCGACTGCCCTAGCGTCCTCGGCACCGTGGACGCGGTGACGCGGTTTCTTTTCGAGCAGGGCTGCTACGTCACCGAGCACCACTCCTTCGATGATCGGCTCTCGGGACGGTTTTTCATCCGGGTGGAATTCCGTCAGCCTGACGGGTTCGATGAACAGTCATTCCGCGCCGGCTTGCAGGAGCGCGGTGAAGCGTTCGGCATGATCTTCGAACTGACTGCGCCGAACTATCGGCCAAAAGTGGTGATCATGGTGTCCAAGGCCGATCACTGCCTCAACGATCTGCTCTATCGCCAACGCATTGGCCAACTGTCCATGGACGTGGCCGCAGTGGTCTCCAATCACCCGGACCTCAAGCCGCTGGCCGACTGGCACCAGATTCCTTACTACCACTTCCCGCTCGACCCGAACGACAAGCCATCGCAAGAGCGTCAGGTGTGGCAAGTGATCGAAGAGTGCGGTGCGGAGTTGGTGATTCTTGCGCGCTACATGCAGGTCCTGTCACCGGAGCTGTGCCGCAAGCTCGATGGCAAGGCGATCAATATCCATCACTCCCTGTTGCCCGGTTTCAAGGGCGCCAAGCCGTATCACCAGGCCTACAACAAGGGTGTGAAACTGGTGGGCGCCACGGCGCACTACATCAACAACGACCTGGACGAAGGGCCGATCATTGCCCAGGGCGTGGAGGCCGTGGATCACAGTCACTACCCGGAAGACCTGATCGCCAAGGGGCGGGATATCGAAGGGCTGACCTTGGCGCGAGCGGTGGGTTATCACATTGAGCGGCGGGTGTTCCTGAACGCCAATCGCACCGTCGTTCTTTAAATCGCTATCGCTGGCAAGCCAGCTCGCACAGGGCTGAGGTCGCTCAGAAAATGTGCACAACCCTAACCTTGTGGGAGCGGGCTTGCCCGCGATGAGGCCCTCAAACACAACACAAGACACAAGACCCACAGGCAATAACCCGAGCAATCAACGCGCCGCCGCTACAAGGCGACGTGAGTGCTACATAAAAACAACAGCGAGGTGAAAGCATGTCTGGCAATCGTGGTGTGGTGTATCTCGGCGCTGGCAAGGTCGAAGTACAGAAAATTGACTATCCGAAAATGCAGGACCCGCGCGGCAGGAAGATCAACCACGCTGTGATCCTGCGCGTAGTGTCCACCAACATCTGTGGTTCCGACCAGCACATGGTACGCGGTCGTACCACCGCTCAAACCGGCCTGGTGCTGGGGCACGAAATCACCGGTGAAGTGATTGAGAAGGGCAGCGACGTCGAGAACCTGCAAATCGGTGACCTGGTGTCCGTGCCGTTCAACGTGGCTTGCGGGCGCTGCCGTTCCTGCAAGGAAATGCACACCGGTGTCTGCCTCAGCGTTAACCCGGCACGTCCGGGCGGTGCTTACGGTTATGTCGACATGGGCGACTGGACCGGCGGCCAGGCTGAATACGCCTTGGTGCCTTACGCCGACTTCAACCTGTTGAAACTGCCTGACCGCGATCGCGCGATGGAAAAAATCCGTGACCTGACCTGCCTCTCCGACATCCTGCCGACCGGTTACCACGGCGCAGTCACTGCCGGCGTTGGCCCGGGCAGCACCGTATACATTGCAGGCGCGGGTCCAGTCGGCCTGGCCGCTGCAGCTTCCGCTCGTCTACTGGGCGCCGCTGTGGTCATCATCGGCGACGTCAACACCGTGCGCCTGGCACACGCCAAGGCCCAGGGCTTCGAAATTGCCGACCTGTCCCTGGACACCCCGCTGCACGAACAGATCGCCGCATTGCTGGGCGAGCCTGAAGTAGACTGCGCCGTAGACGCCGTCGGCTTCGAAGCGCGCGGTCATGGCCACGATGGTGCGAAACACGAGGCTCCGGCCACGGTGCTCAACTCGTTGATGGGCGTGGTTCGTGTTGCCGGCAAAATCGGCATCCCGGGCCTTTACGTGACCGAAGATCCAGGTGCAGTGGATGCCGCAGCAAAAATGGGCAGCCTGAGCATTCGCTTTGGTCTGGGCTGGGCTAAATCCCACAGCTTCCACACCGGCCAGACACCTGTGATGAAGTACAACCGCCAGCTGATGCAGGCGATCATGTGGGACCGTATCAACATTGCCGAAGTGGTGGGCGTGCAGGTGATCAGCCTGGATCAGGCACCGGAAGGTTACGGCGAGTTTGATGCAGGTGTACCGAAGAAGTTTGTGATTGATCCGCACAAGTTGTTCAGCGCGGCGTAAACGGTTACGCAAAACAAAACGGCGACCTCAGGGTCGCCGTTTTTACATCAGAAGATCGCAGCCTTCGGCGGCTCCTATGCCGAACGCGTAACCCTGTAGGAGCTGCCGAAGGCTGCGATCTTTTGATCTTTTCGTTTGCTCACAACACCGCCAACGACCCTTGATACAACACCGGCCCCGTCGGCTGTCCGGTCGGCGAGCCCCCCTTGGGCTCCAGGCTCACCGCCAACGCAATCGGCTTGCCGATCAGCACCTTTTGCGCATCGCTCAGCTCAACCTTGCCCTTGCCACCCGCCGGAATCACGCCGAGGGAAATCGGTTTGCCATTCGCCGGTATCGCCCACAACTCCAGGCTGCGTCCCGGATCAACCGCAGCCAACGCCAGCGGCTCCACTTGCAGATAGTTGTCGTGGGCCTGAACCCTTAGCGCCGGTTGCGAATCGGCCGTCAGCAATGTCGCGCTGTACCGCGCTTCATCACGGTTGTAGAGCACGCTCAGGAACACGACGACCACCAGCGAACACAACGCCGCCGTCACCCGCATCCAGTTCCAGAAGGAACGCTTCTGTGGCACATGCAGTTTTTGTGGGTCGATGCGCGCCGTGAAGCCTTGCCACACGCGTTCCGGCACCGGTTGCTCGGGCAATGCTTCGGTCAGGCTGGCGAGACTGTCCTGCCAGTGCGCCAGTTCTGCGCGTAATGCCGCGTCTTCCAGCAGCAACTGTTCAAAGCGCCGACGAGCTGCTGCGGGCATCAAGCCAATGGCGTAGTCGGCGGCGAGGGCTCGGCGCAGGCTCGGGGTTTGATAGTTCATGATTCAAGGCACCTGCGCAGGCGCTCCATACCACGGCGGATCCAGGATTTGACCGAGCCCAGCGGCGCGGCCAGGTGTTCCGCCAGTTCCGAGCAGGACAGCCCTTGAAAGTAGGCGACGGTGATCGATTGACGCTGCATGCCGTCGAGGCTTTCCAGGCAGCGGTTCAAGGCATTGGCCTCGCGTGCGGTGTTTAATAATTCGTGGGCGGATGGACTTTCATCCACCAGCGCCTGTTCTTCGAGATCGGTCAACGGTCGGTCGCGGTGTTTGCGCAGCTGGTCGATGGCTTGATTGCGGGTGATGTTGACCATCCAGGTCAGCGGCGCCGACAGATGTGCCTCATAGCGCGAAGCGTTGTTCCAGATGCGCACGAAGCTTTCCTGCAGCACTTCTTCGGCCAGGTCTTGACGCCCCATGAACCGCAGGGCAATACCGTGCAAACGCGGGCCGACACTGCGGTAAAGCGTCTCGAATGCGCGGCGGTCACCCAGCGAACACTGGGCCAGAAGCTGCCTGAGCTGATCGGTGTCGGCAATGGAAATAACGGTTCTCCAATCAGTCGAGGTGGTGAGGTGAGGTTGCGTGCGGTGCCGGTTGCAGGCAGAGGTTAGTTCACAGCGCGCAGTTGTTCCATTCACGGGCAGACACCTCGGAAAAATCCGCCGACCCCGATGCGCAGGGCCGGCGGTACAACTCAACCTTTCGGCATCAGCACTTTGTCGATGACCTGAATCACGCCGTTTGACTGGTACACGTCGTAGGTGGTGATATCGGCGACATCACCTTTTTCATCTTTGATGGTGATGTTGTGCGGGCCGTTCATCATCGCCCAGAGCTTGCCGCCAGCGACGGTGGTGAGTTCGGTCTTGCCGCCACCGGCCTTGATCTTCTCGGTCAGGGTCATCATGTCGAGTTTTCCGGCGACGACGTGGTAGGTGAGGATTTTGGTCAGGGTGGCCTTGTTTTCAGGTTTGAGCAGCGTATCGACGGTGCCGGCGGGCAGGGCGGTAAAGGCCGAATTGACCGGTGCGAACACGGTGAATGGGCCTTTGCCTTTGAGCGTGTCGACGAGGCCGGCGGCTTTCACGGCGGCGACCAGCGTGGTGTGGTCTGAGGAGTTCACCGCGTTGTCGACGATGTCTTTGCTCGGCAGCATGCTTTGGCCGCCGACCATCACCGCGTCATGGCTCATGGTTGCCGCTTGCACGGTGTTCAGGACGGATCCGCCGCCAAGGGCCAGGGTCAGCAGGCTGGCAATCAACGGCGTTTTCATCGAAGTGCGTTTCATGGTAGTGATCCTTGAGGAGGGAATCGGCCAGGAATGTCTGTCCGTGCTTGATATACGCGGCCGGGTCTAGACTGGATGCACCACGAAGAAACTCTTTTTACGGGTCACAACGCCGGACCTTGTAGGAGCTGGCAAAGCCTGCGATCTTTTGATCTTGATTTTGGGCGGGCTTGAATGCGCTGAAGATCAAAAGATCGCAGCCTTCGGCAGCTACTACAGAAGCTGCGACAGGCTTACAGATGCGGGAACAATCCTCCGGGAAACCAGTCGAACGCACAGCTTTTCGCCGCTCATGGGTGGGCGGTTTATGCCTAAAGAGGTTGTCTCGATGAAGATTTCACGCGGTTTTGCACTGGCTTCGCTCATGACCCTGGCGGCCAGCCCGGTGTTCGCCGGGTTCACCCTGGACGATCTGACCAAAGCGGCGTCGAGCATGCAGGGCGGTGATGCGGCCACTAAAGCGGCGCCGACCTCGGAAACGGCGGGTCTGCTCGGCGCGCTGACTTCGCAGTTGAATGTAAAACCCGAGCAAGCCGTCGGTGGCGCCGCGGCGATGCTGGGCCTGGCGAAGAATCAGCTGAGTTCGACCGACTATTCCGAACTGGCCAAAAGCGTTCCGGGGATCGACAAGTTGTCGGGCGGTGGTGAGCTGGGCGCGTTGGCCGGTTTGCTCGGCTCGAACGGCAAGGCGGCAGGGCTGGACAATGCCTTGGGCACCGTCAAGGACACCAACGACCTGAACAATGCGTTCAGCGCCCTGGGCATGGACACCGGCATGATCGGCCAGTTTGCCCCCTTGATCCTGCAATACCTCGGTCAACAGGGCGTTGGTGGTTCGCTGCTGCAAAGCCTCGGCAGCATCTGGGGCGCAGGTACCGGCACCTGATTCAGCGGCGCCCGGCGCGCAAGGCGTCGATGCGCTGATCTTTTTCGATCCAGAGCTGGTTGACCCAGTTTTGGATTTTTTCGCGAAAAACCGGATCGTTTTCGTAATCGCCCTGCCACAGCGCGGGGTCGAGTTCGCGGGTGTTGATGTCGATGATGACCCTCGGCAAGTTGCCGCTGATCAGGTCCCGGAAGCCCGGGATTTTCTGCTGCGGATAGACCACGGTGACGTCGAGAATCGCATCCAGCTGCTCGCCCATCGCCGCCAGCACAAACGCCACACCGCCCGCCTTGGGTTTGAGCAGGTGGGTGAAGGGTGATTGCTGATGGGCGCTTTTCGCGGCAGTGAACCGGGTACCTTCCAGGTAATTGACCACCGTCACCGGCTGGCGCTTGAACAGCTCGCAGGCCGCCTTGGTGATTTTCAGATCCTGGCCGGCAAGCTCCGGGTTCTTTGCCAGGAAGGCTTTGGTGTAGCGCTTCATGAACGGGTAATCCAGTGCCCACCACGCCAGCCCCAGGAAGGGCACCCAGATCAGTTCTTTCTTGAGGAAAAACTTGAAGAACGGCGTGCGCCGGTTCAGCGTCTGAATCAGCGCCGGAATATCGACCCAGGATTGATGATTGCTGATCACCAGATAGGACGTGTCAGTGCGCAAGTTATCGCCGCCACGGATGTCCCATTGCGTGGGGATGCACAGCCGGAAGATCAGCTTGTCGACTTCCGCCCAGGTCTCGGCGATCCACATCACCGCCCCCGACGCGTAGTCGCGCAGGCGCCCGGGCAGCACCAGCTTGAGCAAGGCAAACACCATCAGCGGCCCGAACAGGACCAAGGTGTTGAGCAACAGCAGCAGGGTAACGAAACAGCCGGTGAGCAGTCGGCGCATAAGTCACTCTTGAAATCATTTGGGCGCGTCATGATAAGCAGCTTCGGGCGCGAGGCCAAATCGGTGATGACGAATGTTTCACCTGGCTGGCGGTATGCTTGACCTCATTAACGGTCCTCAGGTCTTGTGGTGATTGATCCGACCTCTTCTCGGGCAATCCCGCTTCCACAGTAGATTGAGGTGTGCAAGATTTTTTGAACCACCCAAAACCCTGTGGGAACGGGCTTGCCCGCGACGCGATCGTAAGAACGAACGAATTACCCACTGGCTGTCTAAAATTGCGCTGCCCACTTTTCAAGGATGCCCACTACGTGAAATCCCTCTTCGCCCTGCTGACCTTGGTGGCCCTGCCAGTGATGGCCGCCGAGCCGACCCTGTACGGTCGCTACGAATACATCGCGCTGCCGGAAATCGGCGGCGAAGTGCTCAAGGCCAAAATGGACACCGGCGCCCTGACCGCGTCGCTGTCGGCCAAAGACATCGAGACCTTCACCCGTGACGGTGATGAGTGGGTGCGTTTCCGCCTTGCGACCAAGGATGCGAGCAATAAGGTCTACGAGCACAAGATTGCGCGGATCAGCAAGATCAAGACCCGCTCGGAAGAGGATGCGGACGATGATGAGTCGGCGGCGCCGACCAAGCGTCCGGTGGTGGATCTGGAGCTGTGCCTGGGTAACGTCAAACGCACGGTCGAGGTCAATTTGACGGATCGCAGCAGTTTTAACTATCCGTTGTTGATTGGGGCAAAGGCGCTGCGTGAGTTTGGTGCGGCGGTGAATCCGGCTCGGCGTTTTACCGCGGATAAGCCTGATTGCTGAGCATTGGCTGCCGATTGACGTCGCATCAACCTGGTTCACCGTTCCCCCCACTTAACTGACGGGCCCGCACGCCATGCCCCATATCCTGATGGTCGAAGACGAAGCCGCCATTGCCGATACCCTGATATTCGCCTTGCAGGGCGAGGGCTTTATCTGATTTTCCTCTGCGCCCGAGATGCGGAAATCGATCGCGTGGTAGGGCTGTAAATCGGTGCCGACGATTACGTAGTCAAACCGTTCAGCCCCCAATCGGACCATCTTTTGAGGCCATTGCTTTGAACTGAAATTCAAACCTTGGGCATTGTGGCCAACATCGAAGGCCGCTGGCTCACCTCGAAATACCACGCCGCCAGCTGCGGATTAGGCTCGCGCCAAGCCAGGTCCGGATGGCGCAGATCCAGATAACCAAGGGCACAAGCCACACTGATCGCCGCCACATCAAAATGACTGGTCAGCTCGGCGATGGCCTCTGCTTCAAGCAATGCGAGCGCGCGGCGGATTTTGTCGCGCTGGCCGTCAAGCCAGGCATCCCAGTGTTTTTCCGGGGCGCGCAGGGCGACTTCGTAACGTGTGAGCACGGCGGCGTCCATGATGCCGTCGGCCATGGAGGCGAGCGTCAGGCGGCGCCAGCGGGCCGAGCCTTCGCGGGGGATCAGCGGATTGCCAACGTGCTGGTGATCGAGGTAATCGAGGATCACCCGGCTGTCGTGGATGAAGTTGCCGTCGGCCAGGCGCAGGGCGGGGATTTTGCTCAGGGGGTTGTCGTTGATCAGGCTCGGGTCTGGGTCGACTGGGGAGAGCACGCAGTTTTGCAGGGCGACTCGGTCCTGTTGACCGGTTTCGTGCAGCAGCACCATGACTTTGCGTACGAAAGGCGAGAGGGAGTTGTGGTAGAGGGTCATGGTCGGGGTGGACATGGCGGCGTCTCGGTCAGTGGTGGTGGCAGGCAGCGGTGGGAGCAAGGCTTGCCCGCGATGACGGTAGCACATCTGAAATTGATGTAACTGACGCACCGCCATCGGTATATCAGCCGAAACAGATGTCGACTGATATACCGCTTTCGCGAGCAAGTCCGCTCCCACAGGTTTTGCATTTTCAGGTGGCGGGCAACGAGGGGACCGTAGGAGCTGCCGCAGGCTGCGATCTTTTGATCTTGAAAATCAAAAGATCAAAAGATCAAAAGATCAAAAGATCAAAAGATCAAAAGATCAAAAGATCAAAAGATCAAAAGATCAAAAGATCGCAGCCTGCGGCAGCTCCTACGGGGACGTCGCGTTATCGGCATTATTGACGTTACCGGCGTTACCGGCGTTGCAGGAGGCCTCGCAGGGCGAAGGCGGCGGGAATGCCCAGGCCCAGCCAGCTCAAAGCATCCCACACGCCATCGCCCAGCAACGCCGCGAACAACCCGGCGGCGGTGAACAGGCCGATGACCGTGGGAATGGCAAAGACTTTCCAGAAATTCGACTGGCGCGGCCTCATGCTTGAGCCTCCGCAGTTTCAAGCACAGGCTTTGCCGCTTTGCGCCGCACGACCCACAGGTACACCCCGCTGCCGAGCACGATGATGGTCAGCACATCCAGGGTCGCCCACAGGATTTTCATCGGCATGCCGCCGTAATCACCAAAGTGCAACGGCTGCGACATGCCCATGACGTCCATGTACCACGGCCGCTCCGCCACGGCAGTGACTTGCAGGGTGCTGGCGTCAATCAGCACTGGCGTCAGCAGGTGGGAGGTCAGGTGCGTGTTGCCTTTCATGAATACGGCGTAATGATGCTCGCTGGAGAACCGCGTGCCGGGGAAGGCGATGAAGTCGGGTTGCATGTCCGGTGCGACCTCGCTGGCGATGTCCAGCAGGCGAGTCGGTGGCGCGAGCTGCGTCAGCACGGGTGCGTCGGCATAGGGCGCGATCATCGCGCCCAAGGCCTCATTGCGCCATGCCGCGATCAGCAGGTCGGCACAGGCGCTGATCACTCCGGTGACACCGACCACCAGCATCCAGGTCAGGGCCACGACGCCGATCAGGTTATGCAGGTCGAGCCAGCGCAGGCGTGTGGATTTATCCTGGCGCACGGTGGCGAATTTCAACCGGCGCATGAATGGCAGGTACAGCACTGTCCCGGACACGATGGCTACCACGAACAGAATGCCCATGAACGCCAGCAACAGCTTGCCCGGCAGGCCGGCGAACATGTCCACGTGCAGTCGCAGCATGATCATCATGAAACCGCCGTTCGCCGAAGGCATTTCCAGTGCTTCACCGGTGCGGGCGTCGAGCATGAAGGTATGGGACGAATTCGGCTCGGTTCCGGCAGTGGCCGCCATGATCGCGAACGCGGCATTGGGGTCTTCTTCGTCGAAACCGAAGTACTGCATGACTTCGCCCGGCCGATGTTTTTCCGCCGCCAGCACCAGTTGCTGCAAGTTCAGCCGCGCAGTGCCGGCGGGCATTTCCTTGAGCTCGGGTGCATCGCCCAGGAGATGGTCGATCTCGTGGTGAAAAATCAATGGCAAGCCGGTTACCGCCAGCATCAGCAGGAACACGGTGCAAATCAGGCTGGTCCAGGTATGGACGAAGGACCAGCGGCGGATCGTTTTACTCTTCATTTGCAGCCCTTCAGAAATACCAAAGCCGTCCTCGAAGGACGGCCCGGTGTTGGGTGTGTCAGGTCAAGCGTTTACCACTTGTAGGTCGCACTGGCGACGACACTGCGCTGGTCGCCGTAGTAGCAATAGAAACTGTCACAGGTGGAGATGTAATCCTTGTCGAACAAGTTGGTGGCGTTCAGTGCCAGGGACGCGCCTTTGAGGCTGTTGTCCAGGCGGCCGAGATCGTAGTGGACAGCGGCGTCGAACACGGTGAAAGCGTCCGCCTTGCCCAGCTCGGTGTTGGCCTGGTCGCCATAGGTATTACCGGTGTAGCGAACGCCGCCGCCTACGCCGAAGCCGTCGAGCACACCGGTGTGCCAGGTGTAGTCGGTCCACAGCGAAGCCTGCTGGTTGGGCATCAGTTGCAGGCGATTGCCCTTGAACGCGCCGTCCTGTACCTCGGATTTGGCCAGGGTGTAGGCCGCGATGACCTTGAGGTTTTCGGTCACGTCGGAGACGGCTTCCAGTTCCAGCCCTTTGACTTTCACTTCGCCGGTCTGGCTGGTGATCGAGACATTATTGGAGTTGGTGGTGGTGACGGAGACGTTCTTCTGCGTCAGGGTATACACCGCAGCGGTCAGCAGGGTGTTGCTCCCAGGCGGTTGATACTTGATACCCAACTCCCATTGCTCGCCTTCGGTAGGCTTGAACGAATCGGTGGGCGAGGCCGTGGCGTTGCTGGTCGGCTGGAACGATTCGGCGTAGGACAGGTAGGGCACGATGCCGTTGTCGAACACGTAGCTGATGGCCGCATTGGCGCTGAATTTCTTGTCGCGCTCGGTGTTGGTGGCATCACCTTTGTTGAAAAAATTGGTACCGGTGTGCACCCAGTCTTCACGACCGCCCAGCGTCAGTCGCCATTGATCGATGTACATCTGGTCCTGCACATACAGGCCGGTCTGGTAGGTCTTCTGATCGTAGTCGTAGAACGCATCGGAACGCGGCGGGCGCACGATGGGCAGTCCATAGACGGGATTGTTGACGTTGGTGGTCAGGCCATCACCGAAAATCGAGGTGTAGTTGGTGTTGGTGCGCTGGTGATCGAGGCCGATCAACAAGGTGTGACCTACATCACCCGTGGCGAAATCGGCCTGGAAGTTGTTGTCCACGGCGAACTGGCTGATGTCCTCGTCGACGCTGGTGCTCGAACGGCCGACGTTGCCTTGGGCGTCCACCTGGGTGAACGGGTAGGCGCCGGGGGTGAGCGCCTGGAACGACAGGTCCGATTTGGTGTAGCGCAGGTTCTGTTTGAACTGCCAGACATCGTTCAGGCGATGCTCGAAGGCATAACCCAAGGCGTAGTAGGTGCGGTCGTAGTATTCCCAGTCTGGATCACCGAGGTTCTTGTGATGGGAAATGTCACCCAGTGGCGAGTGGATTTTGGTGCCCTGAATCGGCAGGAACTGGCTGGTGATGCCGGTATCGTCGCGGGTGAACTGCGTCAGCAGGGTGAATTTGGTGTCATCGTCGATGTTCCAGGTCAGGCTGGGCGCAATGTTGTAGCGCTTGTTATCGACGTGGTCGATCTGCGTGCCACTGTCGCGGACCACTGCGCTTAGGCCGTAGAGGAACCGACCGTCTTCGTCGATCTTGCCGGTGCTGGCAAAGTTGATCTGGCGATGATTGTCACTCCCATATTCCACCTGGATTTCACTGCTCGACTCGGCGCTGGGGCGGCGGCTGACCATGTCCAGCATGCCGCCCGGTGGGGTCTGGCCATACACGGAGGAGGCCGGACCGCGCAGCAGGGCGAGTCGATCGAGGTTCCAGGTTTCCTGTTTCGGGTTGGCGTATACGCCTTTTGGCAGCGGCAGGCCGTCGAGGAACTGGGTCGGTTCGAAGCCGCGTACACGCAACCAGTCGGCACGGGTGTCGCTGCCGTAGCTGCTGGCGACGATGCCGGGCATGTAGCGCACGGCGTCATCAATATTCTGTACGTTGCGGTCGTCCATCTGCTGGCGAGTGACGACCGAGATCGAGCGCGGTGCTTCCACCAGGGCAGTGTCGGTCTTGGTGCCGGCAGCAGTGCGAGTGGCGAGGTAGCCGCCAACCGGGCCCCAGGCGCTCTCGGTGTTTTCCACTCCTGTCACATTGGTCGTCGGCAGGGCCATCACGCCCTCAGGCACGGCCACCAGGCTGAACGTGCCCGCGCTGCTTTGCTCCAGTTGCAAGCCGGTGCCACGCAACGCTTCGCGCAAGGCGCCGGTGGCGTCGAACTGGCCCTGGACGGGTGCAGAGGTTTTACCGGCGGCAAGCGAGGGGTTCAGCGACAGCGCAAGGCCCGCCTGGCTGGCGATCTGGTTCAAGGTGCTGGCCAGGGGAGCCGCCGGCAAGTTGTAGGCGCGCACGCTGGAGGCCTGCTCGGCGGCCAATAGCGGGCCGCTGGCCAGCGGGGCGCTGAGGGCAATGGCCACGGCCAACAGGCTGGGGCGCAACAAGGTGTCTAGCGTACGGGACATAAAGCGGCTCCTGAAAGGGAATACTTCTCAATTGCCTAGGTGCCGAACGAAATTCCAAAAGTGATAGGGCCAGGTGAAAATAATTTTGATTCAGGTTTTGCAGTGAATCTCCTGGCCTCCTCGCGAGCAAGCCTTGCTCCCACAGGTTTCAAGGCTCAGCCTTCGCCACCGTCACCCACCACTGCGTGTGCTGCTCAATCTGCACTGGCAGTGTTGGCAGCAATGCGCGCAAGGCCTTGTCGGTATCCTTCAACGGGAAACTGCCGGTGATCCGCAGGTCTGCAATTTCGGGCGCTACGCCCAGATAACCCGGCCGGTAACGACTCAGTTCATGCACCAGGTCTTCCAGGCGCGCGTTGTCCACCACCAGCATGCCGCGAGTCCAGGCGTCGGCGCCGGGCTTGAGCGCGACGACCGGGCCCAGGCCGTTGTTGCGCATCAGCACCTGCTGGCCTTCGCGCAGAATCTGTTCGTCGCGACTCGCCTGCGGGTGGGCGGCCACTGCGGATTTCAACACGCTAAGGCGTGTGCCATCCTCTTCGCGCTTGACCAGGAACCGCGTTCCCAGTGCGCGCAGGCTGCCTTCGCGGGTTTCGACGATAAACGGCCGGGCATCGCCGTGGCCGGTTTCAACGAGGATTTCGCCGTCCTGAAGAATCACCCGACGCTGCGTCTCGTCAAACCGCACGTCCACGGCGCTATGGGTGTTCAGGTTGATCACGGTGCCGTCGCTCAGGCGCAAGGTGCGCTGCTCGCCAGTGGCCGTGCGCTGATCGGCCAGCCAATAGTCGAGCGGCAAGTAACGCTCTCCCGCAAACAATGCCAGGCCAATCACCGCCACGATGCTGGCCAGGCCGCTGCCCAGCTTGCGCACGCGTCGGCGGATGCCCTCACGCGATTGCAGCAACGCGGCGCGGGCCGGGCCACTGGCGACACTGAAACGCTGGTCAAGCATGCCCAACTGACGCCAGGCGCGCGCGTGCTCTTCGTGGGCGGCGTGCCATTTGGCGAACTCTTCGCGCTCCACCGGGTTGGCGCAATCCAGTGACAGCTGCCAGGCAATCGCCGCGTCCAGTACCTGGGCCGAGACCGGTTTGGAGCTCACGGGGCTCATGCTGGCTCACCGTACAGCGCGATGTAGCACTGGCGAATGCCCTGGGCCAGGTATTGCCTGACCCGGGGTACCGACACCCCGAGACGCTGGGCGATTTCTGCGTGGCTGAGGCCGTCGAGACGGTTATACAGAAACGCCGCACGCGCCTTGCTCGACAGTTTGCCGAGCAGGCGATCGATGTTTTTCAGGTCTTCGAGAATGAGTTGCTGCTCTTCCACCGAGGGGTGTTCGCCCTCGGGAATGAGCATCAGCTCGGTCAGGTAGGCTTGCTCCAGGGCGGCGCGGCGGAAGTAGTCGAACAGCAGACCCTTGGCGATTGCCACCAGAAACGCCCGGGGTTCGCGGGGCTCGTGCAGTTCGCCACGCCCCAGCAGTCGTACGAACGTGTCCTGACTGAGGTCTTCGGCCCGTTGCGGGCAGGCAACGTTGCGGCGCAGCCAAGCCAATAGCCAGCTGCGGTGGTCGCGATATAGCGCACCGACGAGCTCACTGTGAGGGCTTTGGACTGACGGCACGCAGCATCACCGATTGGGAAGAGTTAACTAACGAGAATTGTTCGCGATTGTGGCAGAGGCGGGGGAGGTAAGCAATTGGCGCTGGTCGGGTGGTTTAGTCAGGCGCCGTCTATCAGAAGGAGGGAGACTGCTGCCGCCGCTTCCACTGACTCAGCCGCTGCTGCAGATTCAACGGGCTGTGAATCTGCTGCTGCCGTGCCCGGCTGAACAGGATCAGTGCCAGTTCGGCGGTGGCCAGTGCGTCGGCACTGGCGTTATGGCGCTCGAACACTTCGAGTTTGAACCAGTCTATCCACTCGTCCAGTCCGGCCTCGCGGATAGGCGCCTGGGGGCACAACAGCGGGGCGATGTCTGCCACATCGAGAAAGGTATTCTGCAACTTGTACCCCAGATGATCCTTCAGTGCCCGGCCGAGCATGTGCTGATCGAAGGGGGCATGAAAAGCCAGCACCGGGCTGTCCCCCAGGAACTCCATGAACTCCAGCAACGCCTGCGCCGGATCGCTGCCCGCCGCAATGGCGCTTGGGCCAAGGCCATGGATCAGCACACTGGGGGCCAGTTTCATGTCGGCGCATTGCAGGGTTCGTTCGAACTGCTGACTGAAGTCGATGGCCCCGTCCTCGATCACTACCGCACCAATCGACAACACCCGATCCTTGTTCAGGTTAAGCCCCGTGGTTTCCAGGTCCAGCACCACCCAGCGTTGTTCGCGAAGGCTGCATTCGCTCAGCCCTATCGCCGGCGGCAAGCGACCCAGACGTTGCAATATTTCGCCAGACAGCGCGGGGCCGGCGGGGCGCAACCAGGAAAACAGGCTCACAACTGATACCTCACTGTGAGGCTGCTTTGCAGACGCTGGGCCTGGCGCAGGGATTCACGCAGGATTCGCCGATCCAGCTGATTGAGGCTGTCGGGGTCGACCCGGTTGGAGTAGGGCAGGTTCTCCCGGGTCTGTAGCTGATGCTGCTGCATGCGGGTTTGCTGGATGAAATGATAGGCCTCTTCGTAGGCCGCGCCGTCCAGCCGGTCGATGACCTCTTTATCAACCAGTTGGCGAAAGCGTTCCAGGGTGTTGTTGGTCTCGATTCCGTTGGCCAGCGCCAGCAATCGGGCGCCGTCGACGAAGGGCGTAAGGCCCTGGACTTTCAAATCCATCGTGGCTTTCTCGCCATGTTTGCGTGCCAGCACGAATTCGCGGAAGCGTCCTACAGGTGGGCGGTTGCGCAGGGCATTGTCGGCCATCATGCGCTGGAACAAACGATTGTCGGCGACCTGGTCGAGAATGCCCCTGCGCAATTGTTCACAGCCTTGCTCATCGCCCCAGACCACGCGCAGGTCGAAATAGATACTCGAGCCCAGCAGGTTTTCCGGCGTGGCCTCGCGGATGAACGCCGAGAAACGTCGCGCCCATTCAGCCCGGGACAAACACAGCTCGGGGTTGCCGGCCATGATGTTGCCCTTGCACAGGGTAAAACCGCACAGCGCCAGGCTCTGGTTGATCTGTTGGGCGATGGGTAGCAATTTGCCGCGAATTTCTGCCGCATGGGCGGCGTCCCTCGCCTCGAACAGAATGCCGTTGTCCTGGTCGGTGTGCAGCGTCTGCTCGCGACGGCCTTCGCTGCCGAAACATAGCCAGCTGAATGGCACGCCCGGGTCGCCTTTCTCGGCCAGTGTCAGTTCGATCACCCTGCACACCGTGTGATCGTTAAGCAGGGTGATGATATGGGTGATCTGGGTGGAAGACGCGCCGTGGGCCAGCATGCGCTCCACCAGTTGGCCGATCTCGCCGCGCAGCGCCACCAGGCTTTCCACGCGCTGGGCACTGCGGATAGTCCGCGCCAGGTGCACCAGATCGACCCGCTGCAGGGAAAACAGGTCACGTTCCGACACCACACCGCACAGGCGGTGGTCCTTGACCAGGCAGACGTGGGCAATGTGCCGCTCGGTCATGGCGATCGCTGCATCAAATGCACTGTGGTCCGGGGTTAAAAAGAATGGTGCGCGGGTCATGTGCCGTTCTATGGCTTCATTGAAGTCGTTGGTGCCGCCTGCCACCACGTGCCGCAAGTCGCGCAGGGTGAAAATCCCCAGCGGCGCCTTATCGCCATCGACCACCACAATGCTGCCGACCTGTTGTTCATGCATCAGGGTCACGGCTTCGCGCAGTGGCGTGACCGGGCTGCAGGTCACTGGATGACGCATGGCCAACTCGCCCAGGCGGGTATTGAGCGAGTATTGGGTGCCCAGGGTTTCCACGGCTTTTTGCTGGACTTGCTGGTTGACCTGATCCAGCAGGCTGCTGACGCCACGCAGGGCGAAATCGCGAAAGGTGTGGGAAAGCGCGAACAGTTTGATGAACGCCAGCTTGTTCAGTTGCAGGCAGAAGGTGTCTTCAGCCGCCAGGTGCTCGGTACGAGTGGCCCGCTCACCCAGCAACGCTGCGAGAGGAAAGCACTCGCCGGTGGTGATTTCGAAGGTGGTTTCGGTGCCGCCTTTGGCGGTGTGCGGGCGCTCACCCACGACGCGGCCTTGTTTGACGATGTAGAAGTGTTCAACAGGGCCATCGTCAGGCTTGATGATGCTCTCGCCGGGTCCGTAAAAGCGCAGCTGACATTGCTCGACCAGGTACGCCAGGTGAGCGTGTTCCATGTGATTGAACGGCGGGAAGCGCTGAAGGAACTGCAAAGTGCCCTGGATGTTTTGCAACACCGCAGTCTTCCCTGCCTGGGTGAAGGCGTCCACTTTACTCATAACCATTACCGCAGTCGTTTGGAATTATTGTTGTCGGATGACTTCAACATGGTCGGCCCATGGGCGCAGGGTGCCCATTGGACGTAAGTCTAGGTAGGCAACGACCGGATTAACTATCGGAAGAGTCCGACGTAACGTTGGGAAAAATCTCACTCCCCACCTATTGGAAATAAATCCGACGAAGTGCACATTGAACCGCTGGCTGGCGATGTCTCACGAGTGGGCCAGGAACGATTTGTAACCTTTGAGAAAGCCATGTCCGACCAAGATATCCTGAGTGACGCCGAGCGCGAGGCGCTAAGTGCGGTCATGCTCGAACCCGATCTACCGCCCCAGCGTGTGTTGATCGTCGATGATGACAAAGATGCACGTGAATTATTGTCGGAGATCCTGGCGCTGGATGGTATTCGCTGCCTGACCGCAGCCAGCGGTGAAACCGCACTGAAGATGCTGGACGAGAAACCCTCGATTGGCCTGGTGATCACCGATTTGCGGATGGGGCATGTCGATGGCCTGGACCTGATCCGCCAGGTTCGTGAATCGGTGCGGGCGGCGATGCCGATCATCATTGTGTCCGGCGATGCCGATGTGAAAGACGCCATCGCAGCGATGCACCTGAGCGTGGTGGACTTTCTGCTCAAGCCCATTGATACCGTGAAGCTGCTGGGTTTGGTGAAGCACGAGTTGGGATTGGAGCCATAGTCAACTCCCACAAACTATCTCATTCATATGCAAAAAGGCCCTGATCCGAAGATCAGGGCCTTTTTTTGTTCGCCGCTAGCGTTTACTCAGAGGCCATTGGCAGCCTTGAACTCACGGCGACGACGGTGCAGGACCGGCTCGGTGTAGCCGTTCGGCTGCTTCGTACCTTCCACCACCAGTTCGACCGCCGCCTGGAAGGCAATGTTGCTGCCGAAGTCCGGAGCCAGTGGGCGGTACAGCGGGTCGTTGGCGTTCTGACGGTCAACCACCGGCGCCATGCGCTTGAGGCTTTCCATCACTTGTTCTTCGGTGACGATGCCGTGACGCAGCCAGTTGGCGATGTGCTGGCTGGAGATACGCAGGGTCGCACGGTCTTCCATCAGGCCGACGTCATTGATGTCCGGCACCTTGGAGCAACCTACGCCCTGATCAATCCAGCGCACCACGTAGCCGAGAATGCCCTGGGCGTTGTTGTCCAGTTCGTTCCTGATCTGCTCCGCAGTCCAGCTCGGGTTCACGGCAAGCGGAATGGTCAGGATGTCGTCCACCGAAGCGCGGGCACGCTTGGCCAGTTCGGCCTGACGAGCGAACACGTCGACCTTGTGGTAGTGCAATGCGTGCAACGCCGCTGCGGTTGGTGACGGTACCCAGGCGGTGTTTGCACCGGCCAGAGGGTGAGCGACTTTCTGTTCAAGCATCGCCGCCATCAGGTCGGGCATTGCCCACATGCCTTTACCGATTTGCGCACGACCTTGCAGGCCGGTGCTCAAGCCAATATCGACGTTCCAGTTCTCGTAGGCGCCGATCCATTTTTCAGCCTTCATGTCGGCCTTGCGCACCATCGGGCCGGCTTCCATGGAGGTGTGGATTTCGTCGCCAGTGCGGTCGAGGAAGCCGGTGTTGATGAACACCACGCGCTCGGCGGCTGCCTGGATGCATGCCTTGAGGTTGACCGTGGTGCGGCGCTCCTCGTCCATGATCCCGACCTTGAGGGTGTTGCGCGGCAGGTCCAGCACGTCTTCGATGCGACCGAACAGCTCGTTGGTGAACGCGGCTTCTTCCGGGCCGTGCATCTTCGGCTTCACGATATAGACCGAGCCCGTGCGGCTGTTCTTGCGCGAATTGTTGCCGTTGAGGCTGTGAATCGCGGCCAGGCACGTTACCAGGCCGTCGAGAATGCCTTCCGGCACTTCGTTGCCGTCCTTGTCGAGGATGGCGTCGATGGTCATCAGGTGACCCACGTTACGCACGAACAACAGGGAGCGGCCATGCAGGCTCAGTTCCTTGCCGTCGACGCCGGTGTAGGTGCGGTCGGCGTTCATGGTGCGGGTGAAAGTCTTGCCGCCTTTGGCAACTTCTTCCGCCAGGTCGCCCTTCATCAGGCCGAGCCAGTTGCGGTAGATCACCACCTTGTCGTCAGCATCGACAGCCGCTACGGAGTCTTCGCAGTCCATGATGGTCGTCAACGCGGCTTCCATCAGGATGTCTTTGACGCCGGCCGCGTCCGTCTGGCCGACGGGGGTGCGGGCATCGACCTTGATTTCGAAATGCAGGCCGTTGTTCTTCAGCAGGATCGCGGTGGGTGCCCCGGCATCGCCATGGAAGCCGATCAGCTGAGCGTCGTCGCGCAGTCCGGAATTACTGCCGCCTTTGAGGGCGACCACCAGTTTGCCGTCAACAATCTTGTAGCTGGTGGAGTCTACGTGCGAGCCGGCAGCCAGGGGGGCCGCTTCGTCGAGGAAGGCGCGGGCGAAGGCAATGACCTTGTCGCCGCGGACCTTGTTGTAGCCTTGGCCTTTTTCCGCACCGTCGGCTTCGCTGATGGCATCAGTGCCGTAAAGCGCGTCGTACAGCGAACCCCAGCGGGCATTGGAGGCGTTGAGCGCGAAGCGCGCGTTCATCACCGGCACCACGAGTTGCGGGCCGGCCATGCGGGCGATTTCGTCATCGACGTTTTGCGTCGTTGCCTGGAAATCGGCCGCTTCTGGCAGCAGATAACCGATGTCTTGCAAGAAGGCTTTGTAGGCCACGGCGTCATGTGCATGGCCGGCACGCGCTTGGTGCCAGCCATCGATACGAGCCTGGAAATCATCGCGTTTGGCGAGTAGGGCTTTGTTCTTCGGCGCCAGGTCATGAATGACCTTGTCGGCACCGGCCCAGAACTTATCGGCGGTGAGGCCGGTACCGGGAATGGCTTCGTTGTTCACGAAGTCGAACAGGACTTTGGCGACCTGCAGGCCACCGACTTGAACGTGTTCAGTCATTGCTTGCCTCACTCTGCTCAGCTATTTCGCTTTTCAGCTCTTCAATTATGACAATGAAGCCTCTGGCCATTTAAACCACAAACCCTGGCGCCAGTACATGCCCTTGCGGGCGGCTGGGGTTGGTCCAATCAACGGCTTGAAGCCTTGCTGATGGGGCTTTCAGGGGTTGCGACTGCGCCTTGGCAGACATCGATCCAACGTTATGTAGTGCGCGCTGCGGCATACTACATGATGAATTGCGGTTGTGAAAATTAGACTAATTGCGTCGTTCTGCGACCCCATGACGCATTGCGGTCGCGACGGGGAACGGGATGTTCTCAAAAAAGTGATGGATTGTTCCAGCTAAATATAAAAAGTTGTACACGATTTGTGGTTTGCAGGTTTTTCGAGGGTCACCCAATCGCCAGCAGGCTCGCTCTCACAGGACGCAATCCGTGTGGGAGTGAGCCTGCTCGCGATGACGGCAGACGATTCAACACAGAATCTCCCCTTGCCTATACTTCCTTTTCTATAACAAAAGAGGGCTGCGCCATGGACCACCTCGTACTCACAGTTTTCGCTCCGGACAAGCCTGGGCAGGTCGAGCGCATCGCCCAGTGCATTGCCGAGCACGGCGGTAACTGGCTGGAAAGCCGAATGTCGCGGATGGCCGGGCAGTTCGCCGGGATCCTGCGGGTGGGGGTGCCGGCCGAAGCCTATGACGAATTGGTCGATGCGCTGCAAGCCTTGTCCGCCCACGGGATCCGTGTGCTGATCGCCGAAAGTGGCATTGAACAGTCCTGCACCTGGAAGCCGATCGCCATGGAGTTGGTGGGCAATGATCGTCCGGGGATCGTGCGCGACATCACTCGCCTGCTCAGCGAGCAGGGCGTGAATCTCGAGCGGCTGGTTACCGAGGTACGTCCTGCACCCATGAGCAGCGAACCGCTGTTCCACGCCGAAGCGATTCTGGCGGTGCCGCTGACGCTTTCGCTTGATGTATTGCAGTCGCGCCTGGAAACGTTGGCCGATGATCTGATGGTGGAACTGGTGCTGCGCAGTGAGGCTTGAGAAGGTTATCCAAGTTAAACGTGCACCTGCCTGTGGATAACCTGTAGAGACAGCCCGCCAGCCCAGGCGGGCCGGGCCTCTTCAAGAGTTGATCAAAAAACCAGCAGTTTCAATCACTTGCGCACAATCGCAGGGGATCACGCTGTGGATAACCTTGGGGCAGTTGGTTGCAGGCCACGAGCGTCGTGGCCTGCAGAGGTTTGAGTGTTTTTTGATCAGCTGCGCCGGCGCAAATTTATCACGGCATCGACGCTGTAAACCGCCAGGCCTGCCCAGATAAAGATGAAGGCCACCAGGGTGCTGGAAGACAGGTGCTCATCAAACAACAGTACCGCCTGCAGTAGCACCAGCGTTGGCGCCAGGTACTGGAGAAATCCCAGGGTTGTGTAGGGCAAGTGGCGTGCGGCGGCGTTGAAGCATACCAGCGGTATCAGCGTCACCGGCCCGGCAGCCACCAGCCACCAGGCTTCGGACGTGGTCCAGAACTGTGCTTGCGCACTGCTCGCCGCGGGGTTGAACAGCAGCCATGCAACGGCGATTGGCACCAGCATCCAGGTTTCCACCACCAGGCCGGGCAGGGCCTTGACCGGCGCCTGCTTGCGAATCAAGCCGTAGAAACCGAAGGTCAATGCCAGTACCAGCGACACCCAGGGCAGGCTGCCGACTTGCCATACCTGTTGTGCCACGCCAGCCGCCGCGAGGCCCACCGCCAGCCACTGCATGCGTCGCAGGCGCTCGCCGAGGATCAGCATGCCCAACAGCACGTTTACCAGCGGGTTGATGTAGTAACCCAGGCTGGCTTCGAGCATGCGCCCATTGTTTACCGACCACACGTAGGTCAGCCAGTTGGCCGCAATGAGCGTACCGCTCAAGGCCAGTATCGCCAGCCGTTTAGGGTTGTCACGCAATTCGCGCCACCAGCCTGGGTGCTTCCAGACCATCAGCAGCAAGGCGCCGAATAGCGCCGACCAGAGCACGCGGTGGATGATGATCTCCACGGCGGGGACGCTGGCGATGGCTTTGAAATAGAGCGGGAAAAGTCCCCAGATGATGTAGGCACTCAGGCCCAGGATGTACCCGCGACGCGGGTTGGCGGCTTGCATGCAGAATCCTTGCTTAGGCAGCTAACAAAGAGGGGATTGTAGGGCGGTTGTATAGATGTGTCCTGTCGGAAAACAAAAAGATCGCAGCCTTCGGCAGCTCCTACAGCTGCCAGAGGCTGCGATCTTTTAATCTCAAAAAAGCTTCAGCGGTTCTTCGTTGAGCGCCGACAGTTGTTCACGCAGTGCCAACACCTGATCGCCCCAATACCGCTCAGTGCCGAACCACGGGAAGCTGTGGGGGAACGCCGGGTCATCCCAGCGCCTGGCCAGCCAGGCGCTGTAGTGCATCAGGCGTAGCGCGCGCAACGGTTCGATCAGCGCCAGTTCCCGTGGATCGAAGTCGTGGAACTCGTTATAGCCGTCCATCAGTTCTGACAACTGGCCGAGGCATTCCTGGCGATCGCCGGCAAGCATCATCCAGATGTCCTGCACTGCAGGGCCCATGCGGCAATCATCGAGGTCGACGATGTGAAACATCTCGTCTCGACACATCATGTTGCCGGGGTGGCAATCGCCGTGCATGCGGATGTTCTGGTGTGGAGTGGCCTTATAGACCTCTTCAACGCGCTTGAGCAGGTCCCTGGCCACTGACTCATAGGCGGGCAGCAGGCTCTTGGGAATGAAATTACCTTCAAGCAACGTCGCCAGCGAGGCATGGCCGAAGTTCTGCACGCCCAATGCTTCGCGATGTTCGAACGGTTTGGTCGCGCCCACGGCGTGCAGACGCCCGAGCAATTGACCCAGGCGGTACAGCTGGTCGAGGTTGCCTGGCTCCGGCGCGCGGCCCCCACGGCGCGGGAACAGGGTGAAACGAAAACCGTTGTGCTCGTGCAGGCTGGCACCGTTATGAATCATTGGCGCCACCACGGGCACATCGCATTCGGCGAGCTCGAAGGTGAACTGGTGCTCTTCAAGAATCGCTTCGTTGGTCCAGCGCTGTGGGCGGTAGAACTTGGCGATCAGCGGTTCACCGTCTTCGATGCCGACTTGATAGACACGGTTTTCGTAGCTGTTGAGGGCCAGGATGCGGGCGTCGCTGAGAAAACCGATGCTTTCGACGGCATCGAGCACAAGATCTGGGGTGAGGGTTGCAAACGGGTGGGCCATGCTGACTCCTGCGCGCAGCAGGCTGCCGCGTCCGGCCAAGCATGGTAGCGCAGACGGGGCTTGTTTAGGGGGTGGGGTTGAGATGTGTGTCGTCCGGGCGGACGCCTTCGCGGGCAAGTCGAATCGTCGCACCGCCGCTCCCACAGGGTTGGCGCCGACTCTAAAGTGGCGCATGGAGCTGTGTGAGCAAGGCTTGCCCGCGATGAAGTTTTATCAGGCGCCGACCACGCCGCCATCTTCACGGCTGATAGCCATTACCGAAGACCGTGGCTTACCGTTCGGCAGATGCTCGGGAAAGGTCGAACCGCCGTTCTCCCCCGGATGCTGGATGCCGACAAACAGGGTTTTATGGTCTGGCGAGAAGCTGATCCCGGTGACTTCGCAGCCGACCGGGCCCACCATGAACCGGCGGATTTCGCCCGTCACCGGGTCGGCGCAGAGCATCTGGTTGTTGCCCATGCCCGCGAAGTCGCCGGCATTGCTTGAGTCGCCATCGGTGAGAATCCACAACCGGCCGGCATCGTCGAATCCCAGGCCGTCCGGGCTGTTGAACATGTTCTGCGGCGTGATGTTCGACGAGCCACCCTTTGGCGTACCGGCATGAACGCCCGGATTGCCGGCAACGACGAACAGGTCCCAGGCAAAACTGTTGGCGCCGTGATCATCGCGATCGGTGCGCCAGCGCAGGATCTGCCCGTAGACATTCTTCTCCCGCGGGTTAGGGCCGCCCACCGGCTGGCCCTCTTCGCCACGCTTGGCATTGTTGGTCAGAGTGCAGTAGACCTGGCCGTCCTTGGGGCTGACGACGATCCATTCCGGGCGGTCCATGCGGGTGGCATGGACCACGCTGGCAGCCAGGCGTGCATGGATCAGCACGTGCGCCTGGTCGGCAAAACCGCTACTGGCATCGATCCCGTTCTTGCCGTGGGTCAACTCGATCCACTCGCCATGACCTTTTGGATGATCTGCATGGCTGTCGCCAGCGTCGAACCGTGCGACGTACAAGGTGCCGTGATCCAGCAAGTCGCGGTTGGCCTTGGCATCTGCATGATTGATCTTGTCGCGGCTGACGAACTTGTAGATGAACTCGCCGCGCTCGTCATCGCCCATGTAGACCACGGCGTGACCGTCGGCAGTTTCTGCCAGCGCAGCGTTTTCATGCTTGAAGCGGCCTAGGGCAGTGCGCTTCTTCGGCGTCGATTGGGGGTCGAACGGGTCGATCTCCACCACCCAGCCGTGACGGTTGAGCTCGTTGGGATTCTTCGCCATGTCGAAGCGCGGGTCGTGGGGGTGCCAGTTGATTTCCTTGCTGGCGGCGACCACGCCATAGCGTTTTTGCGCGGCATCGAACGGCTGCCCGGCGTCGCTGCTGCCAAAGCAGTCAGTGAAGTTTTCTTCGCACGTCAGGTAAGTGCCCCATGGCGTCTTGCCGTTGGCGCAGTTCTGGAAAGTACCGAGGACATGTTTGCCCTGTGGGTCTGCGCTGGTTTTCACCAGCGCATGCCCGGCTGCAGGACCGCTCAGGTCGATGGGCGCGTTGCCATGGATGCGCCGGTTGTAGCGCGAGCCCTGGACGAAGTGCCATTGGTCGCCCTTGCGCTGCACTTCGATCACCGACACGCCTTCGCAGGCCAGGGCTTTGTGCACGTCGGCCGCCGATTGCGGCATGCCACCGTGGGGGTAGAGATAGCGGTAGTTGGTGTATTCGTTGTTGATCGCCATCAGCGCGCGGTCTTTTTCTCCGGGAAACTCGAAGAGGCTCATGCCGTCGTTGTTGTCGCCGAACTGCAATTCCTGTTGCTCGGCGGTGCCGTTGCCGCTTGGATCGAAGGCCGGGCCATCCTTGTGCAGCGGCTGTCCCCAACTGATCAGCACCGAAGACCGGTAGCCCGGAGGCAGGCTGATGGCGTCGTTGGTCGCGGCAGGGATGCTCTCGAAACCCAGAAGCTGGCTGGTGCCGGCGCTGACGCTGGCGGCCAGGACGCTGCGGCTCAGTAGGCTACCGCCCATGAACATGGCCGCGCCGCAGAGCGCTCCTGCGCTGATAAAGCCGCGGCGGCTGAGGCCGACCATTTTTTCGAGGTCAGTGGACTGGTTTTCTTCTAGTAGGTTCACATCAGGCTCCCTGCAGGATTTTGCAGCCACCTTAAGGCGCATTAATGACGCTAATGTTTCAGAGCGGTGTACCCAACAGTACGTTGGAGGGAGCAAATTGCACCTGTACCGGTTTGCCGACGTCCAGGACCAGTGTTCGCAGGTGTAGCGGCTCGGCCAGCGCGCAGAGGGTCTGGCCGTTGGGCAGGCTGATGCGCACTTCACTCGGGCCGTCCTCGGCGTCGATTATTGCTTCGATCCTGCCCTGCAGGCAGTTGGTGCCGGGTGTCGACTGTTGATCCATGCCCAGCAACTCAAGCCAGCCGGCCTTGATCAGCGCCACCACCTCGGTACCGGTCTGCAGTTCCAGGCGCAGGGTGCTGTCGTGAGTGATCTGCGTGTCGATGACCAGCCCTGCGGCCAACTCCAGGCGGATCCGGTCATTGCGCCCCTGGGCGGTGATCGCAACGACTTTGCCGTGCAGTTGATTGCGCGCGCTGGTCCTGAGCATCAAGCGACCGAGCAGGTTCAGGTCGCTGGCTTCCTCAGCCGTTTCCAGCACCTGGGCCTGCACGACCTGGAGCTTCTGATACAGGCGCAACACCCGCTCACCTTCACTGGAAAGCCTGGCGCCGCCACCGCCCTTGCCGCCGACGCTGCGTTCCACCAGGGGTTTTTGCGCCAGGTTGTTCAGCTCATCGATGGCGTCCCAGGCAGCCTTGTAACTGAGCCCGGCGCTTTTCGCCGCGCGGGTGATCGAGCCCTGTTCGGCGATGTGCTGCAGCAGGGCGATGCGCTGCGGGCGTCGAACGATGTGCTGGGATAATAACGTTGGCAGTGACATGGCAGGGCGCTTTGGTTGTGGCGACTTGCAGGACGTTGGCGCCTGGGCGCCTGGTAGTCAAGCCTGTGGACTGCGTCATCGTCCATCGCGGGCAAGCCTTGCTCCCACAGGATTCGCCCCAAAGGTTGGGGGGCGGTCAAGCCTTGCTCTCAGAGGGTTTTGGGGTGCGCGCCAGGCAGTAGACGTCTACCTGGGTAGCGCCGGCTTCCATCAACAGGCGCGCGACGGCCTGGGCGGTAGCGCCGGTGGTCAGCACGTCGTCGACCAGTGCCAGGTGGCGGCCCTTGATTGAGGCATCGAGGGTCAGGGCGAAAGCCTCACGCAAGTTCTTTTTCCGGGCATCAGCCTTCAGGTCCTGCTGCGCGCTGGTGTCCTGAACCCGCAGCACCAGCTTCTCGTCGCAGGGGATTTGCAGTAGTTCACCCAGCCAGCGAGCCAGCATCGCCGCCTGATTGAAGCCCCGCTGGCGCAAGCGCCGGGTAGCAATGGGAACCGGCACCAGCGCGTCCGGGCGCTGCATGCCTTCGTCAAAGCGATGCTGCAGGTATTGTGCGAGAAGTTCGCCGAGCAGGCGCCCATATGGCCATTTTGCGCTGTGTTTGAAGCGGGTGATCAGGCTGTCCACCGGGAAGTCATAAAGCCAGGGCACTGCGACCTGTTTAAAGGCTGGCGGTTGCTTCATGCACTGCCCGCAGGTCATGCCTGGCGCGAACAAGGGCAGTGCGCAGGTCTGGCATTGATCGCCCAGCCATGGCAGCTCGGTTTCACAGGCCATGCAGATCGGGGCGGTCTCTTCGACATCTTCCTGGCACAGCAAACAAGACTGTTTGTTTTTTAACCAGATGTAAACCTGTCCATCGTAACGTGGTTGACAGCGCATCGCTCTTCCTTAAATATGCCGAACATCCGTGTCGCGCCTGTGGTTATTCCATAACCGGCGCCTGCCAAGCATAAAACAAGGAAACGCCCATGAGCGCCAGCACCACTGCAAACCTGCGTCATGATTGGTCTTTGGCCGAAGTCAAAGCGCTCTTCGTGCAGCCATTCAATGACCTGCTGTTCCAGGCGCAGACGGTGCACCGCGCGCATTTCGACGCCAATCGCGTCCAGGTTTCCACGCTGCTGTCGATCAAGACGGGTGCCTGCCCGGAAGATTGCAAATATTGTCCGCAGTCGGGTCACTACAACACCGGGCTGGAAAAAGAAAAGCTGATGGAAGTGCAGAAGGTCCTCGAAGAGGCCGCTCGCGCCAAGGCCATCGGATCGACGCGATTCTGCATGGGCGCGGCCTGGAAGCATCCGTCGGCCAAGGACATGCCCTATGTGCTGGAGATGGTCAAAGGTGTGAAAGCCATGGGCCTGGAAACCTGCATGACCCTGGGACGTCTCGATCAGGACCAGACCGAGGCGCTGGCCCAGGCTGGCCTGGACTATTACAACCACAACCTCGACACGTCGCCGGAGTTCTACGGCAGCATCATCACCACCCGCACCTATGGCGAGCGCCTGCAAACCCTGGCCTATGTGCGTGATTCGGGGATGAAGATCTGTTCCGGCGGAATCCTGGGCATGGGCGAGTCCCTCGATGACCGCGCCAACCTGCTGATCCAGCTGGCCAACCTGCCGGAGCATCCGGAGTCGGTGCCGATCAACATGCTGGTGAAAGTTGCCGGCACGCCGCTGGAAAATGCCGAGGACATCGACCCCTTTGACTTCATCCGCATGCTGGCGGTCGCGCGCATCCTCATGCCGCAATCCCACGTGCGCCTGTCTGCGGGCCGTGAGGCGATGAACGAGCAGATGCAGGCCCTGGCATTTTTCGCCGGCGCCAACTCGATTTTCTACGGCGACAAGCTGCTGACCACTGCCAACCCGCAGGCTGACAAGGACATGCAGTTGTTCTCGCGCCTGGGGATACTGCCGGAAGCACGTGAAGAACATGCCGATGAGGTGCATCAGGCGGCGATCGAGCAGGCGCTGGTGGAGCAGAAAAGTAGCGAGCAGTTCTATAACGCGGCCGTTTGAAGATCCCGCTGCCGCTGATTGGAATACAAACCCTGTGGGAGTGAGCCTGCTCGCGATACGTTAGACCAGTCGGCATCGATATTGAGTGTTCTGGCCTCATCGCGAGCAGGCTCGCTCCCACAGGGGGTGTGCTCACATTGTTTTATGTGATTTGACCTCCGAGGCCTGCATGTCTTTTGATCTCGCCGCACGCCTGGCAGCCCGTCGTGCCGAAAACCTCTACCGCCACCGCCCGCTGCTCGAAAGTCCCCAGGGCCCGCAAGTGGTGGTCGATGGTCAGCCGTTGCTCGCCTTCTGCAACAACGACTACCTTGGCCTGGCCAATCACCCCCAAGTGATTGAAGCCTGGCGTGCTGGCGCGTCCAAGTGGGGCGTGGGGGGTGGGGCCTCGCATCTGGTGATCGGTCATAGCGGGCCGCACCACGCACTCGAAGAAGCCTTGGCTGACCTGACTGGTCGCCCCCGCGCCTTGTTGTTCACCACCGGTTACATGGCCAACCTGGGCGCAGTGACCGCGTTGGTGGGGCAGGGCGATACAGTGCTGCAAGACCGCCTCAATCATGCGTCATTGCTGGACGCCGGCCTGCTGTCCGGCGCGCGCTTCAATCGTTACCTGCATAACGACCCGACAAGCCTGGCCAAGCGGCTCGAAAAAGCCACCGGCAATACCCTGGTGGTTACCGACGGCGTGTTCAGCATGGACGGCGATATCGCCGACCTGCCCGCCCTGGCGCGTGAAGCCCGGGCCAAGGGCGCGTGGTTGATGGTCGACGATGCCCACGGTTTTGGGGCGATGGGTGCCAACGGCGGTGGGATCGTCGAGCATTTCGGCCTGAGCCAGGAGGATGTTCCGGTGCTCGTCGGCACGCTGGGCAAGGCCTTCGGCACAGCGGGAGCCTTTGTTGCCGGCAGCGAAGAGCTCATCGAAAGCCTGATCCAGTTCGCGCGCCCCTATATTTACACCACCAGTCAGCCTCCCGCCCTGGCATGCGCCACCCTCAAAAGCCTCGAGCTGCTGCGCAGCGAACACTGGCGGCGGGCGCACTTGAAGACGTTGATCGGCCAGTTCCGCCAGGGGGCGCAGCAGATCGGCCTGGAGTTGATGGACAGCTTCACGCCGATCCAGCCGATCATGATCGGTGACGCCGGACGTGCGGTTCGCCTGTCACAGATGCTGCGCGAGCGCGGCCTGATGGTGACTGCAATTCGCCCACCCACTGTGCCTGCCGGCAGCGCCCGGTTGCGCGTGACCCTGACCGCTGCGCACAGCGAAGCGCAGGTGCAGCTATTGTTAAACGCACTGGCAGATTGTTTTCAACAATTGGGAGCTGAGCCAAGCCATGCGTAATCGACTGATTCTGCTGCCAGGCTGGGGCCTCGGAATTTCGCCCCTGGAACCGTTGGCTGCGGCGTTGCACGGGCTGGATGAACACCTGAATGTCGAGATCGAGCCGCTGCCGGAGCTGGAGTCGAGTGATCTCGACGACTGGCTGGATGAACTCGACTCCACCGTACCTCAAGACGCCTGGCTGGGCGGCTGGTCGCTGGGCGGCATGCTGGCGGCCGAGTTGGCCGCCAGGCGCGGTGATCGCTGTTGCGGCCTGCTGACGCTGGCAAGCAATCCTTCGTTCGTTGCCCATGAACAATGGCCCAGTGCGATGCCCGGTGAGACTTTTGATGCTTTTTTGGCCGGTTGCCGCGACGATCCGCGAACGACCCTCAAGCGTTTTTCGCTGCTGTGCGCCCAGGGCGCCGAGGACTCGCGCGGTCTGTCACGGCTTTTGCTGGGCGGTGCTCCGCACAGCTCGCCAGCAGTGTTGATGAGCGGCCTGGAGTTGCTGGCGCAACTGGATACCCGCCAGGCATTGCAAGCTTTTCGCGGTCCGCAGTTGCACCTGTTCGCCGGCCTGGACGGGCTGGTACCCGCTGAAGCGGCAGGCGACTTGCTGGCGCTGCTGCCGGATGTCGAAATCGGTCTGATTGAACAGGCCGGTCACGCTTTTCTTCTGGAGGACCCGCACGGAGTGGCCGGGGCGATCCAGGCCTTTTTGCATGAGAGCGGCGATGACTGATTTGTCCCTTCCCAACCTGTCTGGCGGTTTGCCGGACAAGCGCCAGGTGGCGGCCTCCTTTTCCAGGGCCGCGGGCACCTACGACAGTGTGGCCGAATTGCAGCGCGATGTTGGCAGCGAGTTATTGCGTCGCTTGCCGGAAGATTTTTCTGCGGGTCGCTGGCTGGACCTGGGCTGTGGCACTGGCTACTTCAGTCGTGCACTGGGCGAACGCTTTACCGGCGCGCAGGGTGTGGCGCTGGACATCGCCGAGGGCATGCTCGCGCACGCTCGGCCTCTGGGTGGTGCAACGCATTTCATCGCCGGGGACGCAGAGTGCCTGCCGCTGCAGGATGCGAGCTGTGACCTGATCTTCTCCAGCCTGGCGGTGCAGTGGTGCGCAGACTTCGCCTCGGTGCTCAGTGAAGCGCGGCGGGTGCTCAAACCGGGGGGCGTTTTCGCGTTTGCTAGTCTGTGTGTGGGCACGTTGTTCGAGTTGCGCGACAGCTGGCGCCGGGTGGACGGCATGGTGCACGTCAATCGCTTCCGCGAACTGGGCATCTATCAGCATTTGTGCGCCGACAGTGGATTGCGTGTCGCGAGCTTGCAAACCCGTGCGCATGTACTGCATTACCCGGATGTGCGCAGCTTGACCCATGAGCTCAAGGCGTTGGGTGCACACAATATCAATCCGGGTCGGCCCGGTGGTCTGACCGGTCGGGCGCGGATCCTCGGCTTGATCGAGGCTTATGAGCAGTTTCGTCAGGCCGAAGGTCTGCCGGCGACTTATCAAGTGGTCTACGCGGTGCTGGAGAAACCCTTATGAGTGCAGCCTATTTCATTACCGGTACGGACACCGATGTGGGCAAGACCACCGTAGCCGCAGGCTTGCTGCATGCCGCGCGGTCGGCGGGCATGAGCACGGCAGCGGGCAAGCCGGTGGCCTCCGGCTGTGATGTGACACCCAAGGGGTTGCGCAATGCCGATGCCCTGGCATTGCTGGCAGAATGTTCCTTGCCGTTGACCTATGTGCAGGTCAATCCGGTCGCGTTCGAGCCCGCCATTGCCCCCCACCTGGCCGCCCGCGAAGCGGGCGTGGCATTGACCGTGCAATCGCTGTTCATTCCCATGCAGCAGATTCTGGACATGCAGGCGGACTTCACCTTGATCGAAGGCGCCGGCGGCTGGCGGGTGCCGCTGGCGGACCAGGATAATCTGTCGGACCTGGCGAAGGCGCTGAACCTGCCGGTGATCCTGGTGGTGGGTGTGCGCCTGGGCTGCATCAATCACGCGCTTTTGACAGCCGAAGCGATCGCCCGCGACGGCCTGCAGCTGGCGGGCTGGGTGGCCAATATCATCGATCCGAAGACTTCGCGCCTGGAGGAAAATCTCGCGACACTGGCCGAGCGAATCCCTGCGCCTTGCCTCGGCCGGGTCCCAAAACTCAAGCTGGTGAGCGCTGAAGCCGTGGCCGAGCATCTGCAGCTGGATCTGCTGGACTAGGTTTTGCCTATGACAAGGCACTGTGCCATTAGTGTTTTTGTCGGGTCTTTTGCCGGCAGGTCTGCTTCAATGAGGGTTGTTGATCCTTCACAAGGACGGATTCTGCGATGGAAATCTCAGGTAACAGCGCTTTTTATGCCGGGCTGGGTACGGTTCAAGCCGCGCAGAACCGCATCGACCAGGCTGCCGGGCAAATTGCCAACACCAGCCTCGAGCGGTCGGCGCTCAGTCAGTCTTCCGAACTCCAGGCCGGGCGCCTGCGTTCGGTCGATAGCAGTCAGCAGTCGGATGTGGCCAGCAACCTGATCGAAATGTCCCAGGGCAGGCTTCAAGCTGAACTGGGTGTGAAGGTGGCCAAGGCTTCCGATGAAATGCTCGGAACGTTGATCGATACTTATGCCTGAATCGCCTCTCCTGCTACAAGCCTGACGCCGCGCCTCCGTGCGGCGTTTTTGTGCGTAAGTCCTTCTCCCTCAGCTAATCTTTCATATACCCCGCTGCATGCGCCAGCGGCCGGATTCGGCTGCGTGTTGAAAATGTCGCAGCCATGATGACGAACGGCAAAAGATCGGCGCTTGACAAGTTTTGGTCGTAAACGTATGTTTCAAACAACTGTTTGACCGCCACAAGAAATCAACGCGGTCGTTCATCCCCGGTTACATCAGCAGAGGTTTATCGCTATGCCTGACTACAAGGCCCCCTTGCGTGATATTCGCTTCGTTCGTGACGAGCTGCTCGGCTACGAAGCGCACTATTCGAGCCTTCCGGCTTGCGCAGACGCGACTCCGGACATGGTTGACGCCATTCTCGAAGAGGGCGCCAAGTTTTGTGAGCAGGTATTGGCTCCGCTGAACCGCGTGGGTGACACCGAAGGCTGCACCTGGAGCGAGTCCGGCGTTAAGACCCCGACTGGCTTCAAAGAGGCTTACAAGCAATTCGTCGAAGGCGGCTGGCCGAGCCTGGCTCACGACGTGGCGCACGGTGGCCAAGGCTTGCCGGAGTCACTGGGCCTGGCAGTCAGCGAAATGGTTGGCGAAGCGAACTGGTCGTGGGGCATGTACCCGGGCCTGTCCCATGGCGCGATGAACACCATTTCCGAGCACGGCACGCCTGAGCAGCAAGAGGCTTACCTGACCAAGCTGGTGTCTGGCGAGTGGACCGGTACCATGTGCCTTACCGAACCACACTGCGGTACCGACCTGGGCATGCTGCGCACCAAGGCCGAACCTCAGGCCGACGGTTCCTACAAAGTCTCCGGCACCAAGATCTTCATCTCGGCCGGCGAACACGACATGGCCGACAACATCGTCCACATCGTGTTGGCACGCCTGCCGGATGCACCGGCTGGCACCAAGGGCATTTCGCTGTTCATCGTTCCCAAGTTCATGCCGAACGCTGACGGTTCGATCGGCGAACGCAACGCTGTGACCTGTGGTTCCCTGGAACACAAGATGGGCATCCACGGTAACGCCACCTGCGTGATGAACTTCGACGCGGCCACCGGCTTCCTGATCGGCCCGGCGAACAAAGGCCTGAACTGCATGTTCACCTTTATGAACACCGCACGCCTGGGTACCGCGCTGCAAGGTCTGGCACATGCCGAGATCGGCTTCCAGGGCGGCCTGAAATACGCTCGCGATCGCTTGCAAATGCGCTCGCTGACTGGCCCGAAAGCACCGGAAAAAGCTGCTGACCCGATCATCGTGCACCCTGACGTGCGTCGCATGCTGTTGACCATGAAGGCCTTCGCTGAAGGTAACCGTGCAATGGTTTACTTCACTGCCAAACAGGTCGACATCGTCAAATACGGCGTAGACGAAGAAGAGAAGAAGAAAGCCGACGCACTGCTGGCGTTCATGACCCCGATTGCCAAGGCCTTCATGACTGAAGTCGGTTTTGAATCGGCCAACCACGGCGTACAGATCTATGGCGGCCACGGCTTCATCGCCGAGTGGGGCATGGAGCAGAACGTTCGCGACAGCCGCATTTCGATGCTGTACGAAGGCACCACCGGTATCCAGGCCCTCGACCTGCTGGGCCGTAAAGTGCTGATGACCCAAGGCGAAGCCCTCAAAGGTTTCACCAAGATTGTCCACAAGTTCTGCCAGACCAACGAGGGCAACGAAGCCGTCCAGGAGTTCGTCACCCCGTTGGCTGCGCTGAACAAAGAGTGGGGCGAGTTGACCATGAAGGTCGGCATGGCCGCCATGAAGGACCGCGAAGAAGTCGGCGCTGCTTCGGTGGATTACCTGATGTACTCCGGTTACGCCTGCCTGGCCTACTTCTGGGCTGACATGGCGCGCCTGGCTGCCGAAAAACTGGCTGCCGGCACGTCCGACGAGGCGTTCTACACCGCCAAGCTGCAGACCGCGCGCTTCTACTTCCAGCGCATCCTGCCGCGTACTCGTACGCACGTGGCAACCATGCTGTCGGGTGCTGGCAACCTGATGGACATGAAAGAAGAGAACTTCGCACTGGGCTACTAAGCCTCGGGCGGGTCCGACAAAACCGCTGCTTCCTCGGAAGCAGCGGTTTTTTTGTGCCTGTCATTTGCCGGGAGCAGCCAGGCGACGCATAAATATTTGCCCCGATCCATCAAGAAATGCACCTTTGGAGCCGTTATAGAAGATGGCCATATGACATCCCTTTCGGCGCTGTGTTTTACTGCAATCATTCACGCGCACTGCCATCAACCTTAACAGGCTGGAACTTACCCTTGCCGCGTCCATCCGCTGTACGTCTCAGCCATTTCCTGCCTTCATTGCTGCTCTTGATTGCGGGGCTCTCGGCTGCTTACGTCAAGGATCTCAACGTCTTTTTCACTTCGCTGTTCAATGTGTTGCCAACCCTGGTATTGCTGCTCGGCGGCGCCTATTGCGCGGTCTATCGGCGCCAGCGCGAATTGTTCCTGATGTTGACGGTGTACATCGCCTACTATCTGCTCGACACCCAGACCGACTACTACCGCGACAACGGCAAAGTCCGCGATGATGCGGCGGTGGTGTTTCATCTGTGCTGCCTGTTACTGCCGCTGCTGTTCGCAATCTTCGCCGCCTGGCAGGAGCGCACTCATCTGTTCCAGGACATGCTGGCGCGCTTCGCGGTGTTACTGGCCGTTGGCAGTGTCGCGCTGGCGCTGGAGCAAAGTTATCCCCAGGCCCTGCTAATGTGGCTGGCGGAAATTCGCTGGCCCGCCGTGCACGGCGCCTGGATGAGCCTGATCCAGTTGGCCTATCCGGTGTTTATCGCGGCTTTCCTGCTGCTGGCGTGGCAATACTGGCGTCATCCCAGGCCTCTGCATGCCGCGCAATTGGTCGGCCTGCTCGGCCTGTTCTGGATGTTGCCGGAGACGTTCATCCTGCCGTTCACCCTGAACATCATGTGCAGCCAGGTGATGCTGATGATCGCGACGGCGGTGGCCCATGAAGCCTATCAAATGGCCTTTCGCGACGAGCTCACCGGCCTGCCGGGTCGGCGCGCCTTGAACGAACGCATGCAACGCCTGGGGCGCAATTATGTGCTGGCGATGAGCGACGTCGATCACTTCAAGAAATTCAACGATACCCATGGCCACGATGTCGGCGATCAGGTGCTGCGGCTGGTGGCCAGCAAGCTGTCCAGGGTCGGCGGTGGCGGGCGGGCGTATCGTTATGGTGGAGAGGAATTTGCCGTGGTGTTCGCCGGGAAAACCCTGGAGGAATGTTTGCCGCATCTGGAGTTCATCCGCGAATCCATCGCCACCTACAATATCCATCTGCGTAACCAGGACAGCCGCCCCCAGGATGATCAACAAGGACGCCAGCGGCGTGCGGGGGCGAGCGCGTCGAGTGTGTCGGTGACGGTCAGCATCGGCGTGGCCGAACGGCTGGAGCAGCGCACGCCAGATCGCGTGCTCAAGTCGGCGGACGAAGCGCTTTACAGCGCCAAGGGCGCGGGACGCAACTGCGTCGTGGTCTTTGGGCAGAACCGCCGGGGCGCGGTGCGCATGGAAGCCGCTACGGATTGAGTGATGATGGCGCATTCAGCGTCTGGACTGTGATTGTCCGGCGGGTTCGGCGGCAGTAGGTTGCAATGATCTGCTGCCGGAGAAATGACCATGCCCGAGTACAAAGCTCCCCTGCGCGACATGCGCTTTCTGATCGACCACGTCTTCGACTTTCACAGCAACTACGCGGCCCTCGGCGCCACTGACGCCAGCCCGGACATGGTCAGTGCGATCCTCGAAGAGGGCGCGAAGTTCTGCGAGAACGTGCTCGCACCGCTCAACCGCAGCGGTGACGAAGAAGGCTGTCATTTCGACAAGGGTGTGGTGACTACGCCGGCAGGCTTCAAGCAAGCCTTCGCGCAATACGTTGAAGGTGGCTGGCACGGCCTGGCGGCGGATCCGGCGTATGGTGGCCAGGGTTTGCCCAGCTCCCTGGGGCTGGTGATCAGCGAGATGGTCGGTTCCAGCAATACGTCCTGGGGCATGTACCCGGGGCTGACGCACGGCGCCATGTCGGCGATTCACGCCCACGGCACTCAAGAGCAGAAACAGACCTACCTGAGCAAACTCACCGCAGGCCAGTGGACCGGCACCATGTGCCTGACCGAAGCCCACTGCGGCACGGACCTGGGCATCATCAAGACCCGCGCCGTGCCTGCAGAGGATGGCAGCTATGCAGTCTCTGGCAGCAAGATCTTCATTTCGGCCGGCGAGCATGACCTGAGTGACAACATCATTCACCTGGTACTGGCGAAGCTGCCGGATGCACCCGCCGGCACCAAAGGGATCTCGCTGTTCATCGTGCCCAAGTTCCTCCCCGATAGCCAAGGTGAAGCCGGCGAGCGCAACGGCGTCACCTGCGGTTCTATCGAGCACAAGATGGGCATCAAGGCCTCGGCCACCTGCGTGCTGAACTTCGATGGCGCCACGGGTTACCTGATCGGCGAGCCGAACAAGGGCCTCAACTGCATGTTCACCATGATGAACCACGCCCGTCTAGGCACTGGCATGCAGGGGTTATGCCTGGGAGAAGCGAGTTTTCAGGGCGCCATCAAGTACGCCAACGATCGCCTGCAGATGCGCTCGCTGACCGGACCGAAAGCACCGGACAAGCCCGCCGATCCGATTATCGTGCACCCCGATGTGCGCCGCATGCTGCTGACCATGAAAGCCTTCAACGAAGGCAATCGGGCACTCACCTATTTCACCGCGCAGTTGCTGGACGCCGCGCACTTGAGCGCGGACGCAACGGCGCGACAGGACGCCGAGGACTTGCTGGCGTTCCTGACACCCATCTGCAAAGCCTTCATGACCGATACCGGCCTGGAGGTGACTAACCTCGGCATGCAGGTGTACGGCGGCCACGGGTTTATCCGCGAGTGGGGAATGGAGCAGTTGGTGCGGGACTGCCGCATTGCGCCGATCTATGAAGGCACCAACGGCATCCAGGCGCTGGACCTGCTGGGGCGCAAAGTGCTCGGCAGCCAGGGCAAGTTGCTGCGGGGCTTCACCAAGGTCGTGCACAAGTTCTGCGTCGCCAACGCCGCGCATCCTCAGTTGTCCAGCTACGTGGCGCAGTTGAACGATTTGAACCGGCAATGGGGCGAGGTGACCACCCAGGTGGGCATGGCCGCCATGAAAAACCCCGACGAAGTCGGCGCCGCCTCTGTGGATTACCTGATGTACAGCGGCTACATCATCCTTGGCTATCTGTGGTTGCGCATGGCGCTGGTCGCGCAGGCGCAGCTGGACGAGGGCGGCGGCGATGCCGATTACTGCCGGGCTAAACTGGCCACCAGCGAGTTCTACTTCAAGCGCCTGCTGCCACGAACAACGGCTCACCGGGCGGCTATCGAGGCGGGTAGCGATTGCCTGATGAAATTGCCGGCGCAATTGTTTGCGCTATAAGTCGTAAAGATCGCAGTCTTCGGTAGCTCCTGCGGGGGCCGGGTGGTGGCTGCGACGTGGTTTTCGGTGACCAAAAATTACAAAATAGTCACAAGCTGACGCTATGTGTCGTAAAAGTTGTTGGGGTACACTCGATTCAACCGAAATACTTTCCGTGAATCAACTGTAAAGATCCTGCGAGGTTTGCCATGGCTGACTACAAAGCGCCCCTGCGCGATATGCGCTTCGTTCTCAATGAAGTGTTCGAGGTCGCCAAACTCTGGGCCGAGTTGCCTGCGCTGGCCGACACCGTCGACGCGCAAACCGTAGAGGCCATTCTCGAGGAAGCCGGCAAGGTCACCAGCAAAAGTATCGCACCGCTCAGTCGCGCGGCCGATGAAGAAGGTTGCCATTGGGCGGACGGTGCTGTCACCACGCCGGCAGGTTTCCCCCAGGCTTATCAGACTTACGCCGAAGGCGGTTGGGTCGGTGTAGGCGGTGATCCGGCCTACGGTGGCATGGGCATGCCCAAGGCGGTGTCTGCTCAGGTCGAAGAGATGGTCAACTCTGCCAGCCTGTCTTTCGGCCTGTACCCGATGCTGACCGCCGGCGCCTGCCTGTCGATCAATGCCCATGCCAGCGAAGAGCTCAAGGCCGCCTACCTGCCGAACATGTACTCCGGTGTCTGGGCAGGCTCGATGTGCCTGACCGAACCGCACGCCGGTACCGACCTGGGGATCATCCGCACCAAGGCAGAGCCTCAGGCCGACGGTTCATACAAGGTCAGCGGCACCAAGATCTTCATCACCGGCGGCGAACACGACCTGACCGATAACATCATCCACCTGGTGCTGGCCAAACTGCCAGACGCACCTGCGGGGCCCAAGGGTATTTCCCTGTTCCTGGTGCCCAAGTTCATGGTCAATGCCGATGGCAGCCTGGGCGCGCGCAACCCGGCCAATTGTGGGTCGATCGAACACAAAATGGGTATCCAGGCCTCCGCGACCTGCGTGATGAACTTCGACGAAGCCGTGGGTTATCTGGTCGGGGAGCCGAACAAAGGCCTGGCTGCGATGTTTACCATGATGAACTACGAGCGCCTGGGCGTCGGCATTCAAGGGCTGGCCACTGCCGAACGCTCTTACCAGAACGCCGTTGAATACGCTCGCGACCGCCTGCAGAGCCGCTCGCCGACAGGTGCGCAAAACAAGGACAAGGTGGCTGACCCGATCATCGTCCACCCGGACGTGCGGCGCATGCTGCTGACCATGAAAGCCTCGAACGAAGGCGGCCGTGCGTTCTCCACCTATGTGGCCATGCAGCTCGACACCGCCAAGTTCAGCGAGGAGGCGGTCACCCGCAAGCGCGCAGAAGACCTGGTGGCGCTGCTGACCCCGGTCGCCAAGGCGTTCCTGACCGACCTGGGGCTGGAGACTACCGTGCACGGCCAGCAGGTCTTTGGTGGCCATGGCTACATTCGCGAATGGGGCCAGGAGCAACTGGTGCGCGACGTGCGCATCACGCAGATCTACGAAGGCACTAACGGCATCCAGGCACTGGATCTGGTCGGCCGCAAGATCGTCGGCAGCGGCGGGGCGTTTTATAACCTGTTCGCTGACGAGATCCGTCACTTCACCGCGACGGCAAGCGCCGACCTTTCGGAGTTCACCAAGCCGCTCAACGATGCTGTGACAACGCTCGACGAGCTGACTGCCTGGCTGCTGGATCGTGCCAAAAGCAACCCGAATGAAATTGGCGCCGCCTCGGTCGAGTACCTGCAGGCATTTGGTTATGTGGCCTACGCCTATATGTGGGCGCTGATGGCCAAGGCCGCGTTCGGCAAGGAAAACCAGGATGATTTCTACGCGAGCAAACTGGGCACTGCGCGTTTCTACTTCGCACGTCTGCTGCCGCGTATTCATTCGTTGAGCGCTTCGGTGCAGGCGGGCAGCGAGTCGCTGTTCCTGCTGGATGCAGCACAATTTTAAAGATGTAACGTCATGTAAGCATTTGCTTACACGACGTGCTGCCGATCTGCCCTATGCGAAAATTGGATCCAGAGCTAATCTACTTCACATGGACGTCGCGCAGGAAGCGCAAAGCAACAACACGGACACGTAGGATTCTGCCAGGACGGCGGAGCGAAATGGATGTCAGGGAAACAGTCTGCAAAGCCCCGCTTCGGCGGGGTTTTCTTTGTCCGCAAGAAAATGCCGGCCTGCGCGCCTAACGCTCGGCCGGACCATTGATGACCTCTTCCAGCAGTGTACGCAACAAGGCCAGCGAGGCTTGTTGACGCTGCACATCGCGACACACCAAGCCTACTTTCAACGGCACCCGCGGCTCGGTCAACGGTTTCCATAGCAGTTCGTCGTTGCCCAGGGCCTTCTGTGAGCGTCCCGGAAGTACCGTGGCCAGGCGGGTGTGCGGCAGACTGTCGAGAATCCCCGCCATATTATTCAGTTCCGCCTGCACTTGCGGACGCCGCCCGAGATTGGCTAGCTGTGTCTGCCAGATCTGCCGCACCTGAAACTCCTCCCCCAGCAACAACATTGGCAGTTCGGCGGCTTGGCTCATCGAGACTTTCTTGAATTCACGCAACGGGTGATCCGCCGGGATGACCAGCGTCAGTTCATCTTCGTACAGCAATACCCCGTGCAAACCAGGCTGGCGGGGCGGCAGGTAGCTGATGCCGATATCCAGCGATCCATTGAGCAAGCGTCGTTCTATTTCCAGGCCGGTCAATTCATAGATCTGCACCACCAGATGCGGTTGGGCCTTGCGCACCCGTTCGAGCATCTGCGGCACGAGGCTGGTGTGGACGGTCTGCAATACGCCGATGGCCAGGGTACGCAGGGCCTGGCCCTTGAAGTTGCCCAACGCTTCGCGCGCGCGCTGCAAGCCATCGAGCAAGGGCAAAGCGTGGTTGTACAAGGTATGAGCGGCCAGGGTCGGCAGCAGGCGCTTGCTGCTGCGTTCGAAGAGGCTGACGTCGAGGTTTTCCTCAAGGTGACGGATCTGCTGCGACAGGGCGGGTTGGGAGATGGCCAGTCGCTCCGCCGCCCGGCCCACATGACCTTCTTCGTAGACCGCGACGAAATAGCGCAGTTGCTTGAAATCCATAAGTAACTCTTATCGAAAGTACTGCTAAATCGAAATGGTCGAATGTCGCCCATCCGCCTAGTCTAACCGCAATGAGAGGGCTTACAGGGCCAACGCGGACGATGAACACCGATTACATTGAAGTCATTTACATAGGCAATGCAAAAAACCTCCACCGAGGTGAAATCTGATGAATCTGTTCAAAATGCGTCGTGGTCTCCCGGACCTTGACGACCTCGCCCTGGACGCGATTGCGCCATCTACAACGGTTAACCCCTCCCGCGAGTACCTGATGCCCAGCGTCGAGCGCCCTCAGCAAGTATTCGTGCGCGGCCAGGGCTCCTGGCTGTGGGACAGCGCCGACCGGGCGTATCTGGATTTCACCCAGGGACGAGGTGCCAACAGCTTGGGGCATAGCCCTTCAGCGCTTGTGAGTGCGATTGCCGAGCAGGCGCAGGCGCTGATCAACCCCGGCTTTGCTTTGCACAACCGCGGCATGCTCAGCCTCGCCGCACGACTGTGCCAGCTCACCGGTAGCGACCAGGCGTACTTGCTCAACACCGGCACCGAAGCCTGCGAAGCGGCAATCAAGCTGGCGCGTAAATGGGGGCAGCGGCACCGTGCCGGAGCCTCGCGCATCATCGTGGCCAGCAATGCTTGCCATGGCCGCAGTCTCGCGACTATTTCGGCGTCGGACAGCTCGACGCTGACCAATCGGTTCGAACCGCAACTTCCAGGCTTCAGTCACGTTCCGTTCAACGACCTCGCGGCTCTGCATGCGGCTGTCGACGCCAGAACGGTGGCGGTTATGCTTGAGCCGATCCAGAGCGAAGCAGGCGTCATCCCGGCCACCGCGAATTACCTCAAGGGCGTCGAGCGTTTGTGCCGCGAGCTGGGTATTTTGCTGATCTTCGATGAAGTGCAGACCGGTCTAGGCCGATGCGGCCAGCTACTCGTGGAACAATCCTGTGATGTCCGTGCCGATATCGTCGTGCTGGGCAAAGGCTTGGGCGGGGGAGTACCGCTGGCCGCTTTACTCGCCCGAGGTACTGCCTGTTGTTTCGACCGGGGTGAGCTGACGGGGACCCATCATGGTAATGCGCTGATGAGCGCTGCGGGCCTGGCAGTAATGGATGCGCTGCAGGAACGTGGATTTCTCGAGCATGTCGTCACGGTCGGCCAGCACTTGCGCGAAGGCCTGGCGCGTCTGGCGCACCGTTACGGCCACGGCGAACTGCGCGGGCAAGGGCTGCTTTGGGGGTTGGATCTGTCCGACGACTCGGCCGAGGCAGTGGTCAAAGCCGCGCTGTACGAAGGCTTGCTGATCGACGCCCCGCAACCGGCTTGCCTGCGCTTCACCCCGGCACTCACGGTGAGCAAAGCCAACGTTGACGAGATGCTCCTGCGCCTGGCCCGTGCGTTCTCTCGCGTTCGCACCGCGCAACTGCAGTGCCGCAAAGGGATTGCCGTCTGACCAGACCCTTCCTGCAGGAATTTCCGAACCGTCTCGCGGTATAACGCATCGCCCCAGGCCTGATTTTTTTGGCGTGGGGCGTTTTTTTTGCCTGTATGGATGCGCTAAGCGTGGGAAGCAGTGAACCCTGACGAACGGCGCGGGTCGATTAGGTGTGCGGCTCACCGGAGCCTACTTCAATCAGGAGCTGACCCATGGATATCATTCGAATCATCATCGCCATTCTGTTGCCGCCACTGGGTGTGTTCCTGCAGGTGGGTTTTGGCGGGGCATTCTGGCTGAACATTCTGCTGACGCTGTGCGGGTATATTCCAGGGATCGTGCATGCGGTTTATATCATCGCCAAGCGTTGAGATGTGTTGCGTCAGTTATATTGCAATCGCCAGCCAACTAGCGCCTACAGGTGTAGGCGCTAGCTGGCTGGCGATGCTGGCACTGCGGTGTCAGCACTTGTCCAGCCCCAGCACCCGCCGATAGAACAACCACTCCTGCTCCAGCGCGTGCGCCTGGTTGCTCGCCTTGCGAAAGCCGTGGCGCTCGTCCGCGTAGTAATGCGCTTGCACCACAATGCCGTTGTCCTGCAACGCCTTGACCATGTCACGGGTCTGCTGCGGTACCACCACGGCATCCAGTTCACCCTGGAAAAAAATCATCGGCACACCAATGTTGCTCGCATGCAGCAAAGGGGTTCGTGCGGCGTAGCGTTCGGCATCCTGCACCGGGTCGCCAATCAGCCAATCCAGGTAGTCACCTTCGAACTTGTGAGTGGCGCGGCCAAGGGCCACCGGGTCGCTCACGCCGTAAAGACTGGCGCCTGCGCGGAAGACGTGGTGAAAAGCCAGCGCACACAGGGTGGTGTAGCCACCGGCGCTGCCGCCGCGGATGAATGCCTGGTCACCTTCAATCAACCCGCTGTCGGCCAGATGGGAAACGACGGCACAGGCGTCTTCGACGTCCACTTCGCCCCAACTCAAATGCAGCGCCTGACGATAGGCTCGTCCATAACCGCTGCTGCCACGATAATTCAGATCGGCCACGGCGAAGCCGCGTTGCGTCCAATACTGGATTCGCGGATCGAGCATCGGATAGCAGGCGGAGGTTGGGCCACCGTGGATGAACACTACCAGCGGCGGCTTCGCCTCAGCGCTCATCGCCGGATAGAAGAAGCCATGGGCTTCACCCGTTCCGCTGGGGTAACGCAGGGTTTGCGCAGTGCTGATCTGATCGGCAGGCAGTGGCGCGATGCCACCGGCCAGCACGTTGAACTCGCCGGTGGCGCGATCGATGGCAATCACGGCTGATGGGCTGACCGGCGAAGCCGCGATGCAATAGATGAATTGCTCATCAAGGGCGAGATGCCGAAAGCGACTGTAGCCGCCCGTGAAATCTTTATCTTGATTGCCTGCCAGGCCCAGCTTGCCAAAACCTTCTTCGGTCCAGCTTGCCAGGTAGCTGTCGTCGGCCAGGGGCAGCCATGTACAGCCACCGAGCTGCCACGGCGCGGGGGCGTGATCGGCAGCGGCTGCGGGAAGTGGGTGAAGCCCGTCTTCGGCCTCGACCCAGGGCTGCCAGTAGCCGGCGCGATCGGTCAGGCAGGACAGGCGACCACGGGTATCGAAGCGCGGTTGCTGGAGTGATTCGTCGTTGCGCTGACCAGCCACGCAGCGCGGGCTGTTGAAACCGCCATCACTGTCGCGCTCGGCGACCATCAATCGGGTAGCGGTCCAGGGTTGATGCGGTCGGCTCCATTCGATCCACGCCAGGCGCCGGGCGCCTTTGCTCAGAGTTGGCGCGGCGTAGAAGTCGGCACCTTCTGCCAGCAGGTGACGGCTGCCGTTGGCAATATCGATGGCGACCAGTCGATGGCGGTCCCGGTGCTCCTCGACGGCCAGGACCTGGCCATCGGCGAACTGCAGGTCACCGTAACGGCATTCACCTGAAGTCAGCCCAACCGGGGTTTCACCGGCCAGCGACTGTCGATACAGTTGCTGGTCAGCCTCGTTGACGAAAACAATCCCGTCATCGGTCAGGCAGAACGCGCCGCCGCCATATTCGTAGACACGACTGCGCACGCTGAACCCGGCAGGCGTCAGGCAGCGGGCCTGACTATTGCGCCAATGCCAAATGCGACACGCGCCATCCTCAGGACGGTACTCGTTCCAGAACAAACCCTGGGAGCCGAGCTGCAGCTCCGCAAAGTCGACACCGGCGGCGACGGCCCTGGCGGCGCTGAAAGGCTCAGCTTTTGGCGATGAGGCGTGAGTTTCGTTCATTGCGAAAGGCCAGTTGTTCAATGGTTTGGGTCGCGTGCTCGGCTTCTTCGCGGGCCTTGAGAATCACGCCGTGGTGTTGCGACTTGCTGCAAACCGGGTCGGCATTGCTCGCGTCTCCGGTGAGCATGAAGGCCTGGCAGCGGCAGCCGCCGAAGTCCTTTTCTTTCTCGTCGCACGAGCGGCACGGTTCAGGCATCCAGTCGTAACCGCGAAAACGGTTGAAGCCGAACGAGTCGTACCAGATGTGCTGCATGCTGTGATCGCGCACGTTGGGGAACTGTACAGGCATTTGTCGCGCGCCGTGACAGGGCAGGGCGGTGCCGTCCGGGGTGACCGTCAGGAAGATACTGCCCCAGCCGTTCATGCAGGCTTTCGGACGTTCTTCGTAGTAGTCCGGCGTGACGAAGATCAGCTTGCACGGATGCCCTTCGGCCTCCAGTTTGGCCCGGTATTCGTTGGTGATGCGCTCGGCACGCACCAGTTGTTCCCTGGTTGGCAACAGGCCGACCCGATTGAGCTGCGCCCAGCCGTAGAACTGGCACGTTGCGAGCTCGACGAAATCGGCCTCGAGGGCGATGCACAGCTCGATGATGCGGTCGATCTTGTCGATGTTGTGCCGATGGGTCACGAAGTTCAGCACCATCGGGTAGCCATGGGCTTTCACTGCCCGGGCCATTTCCAGCTTCTGCGCGAAGGCCTTTTTCGAGCCGGCCAGCAAGTTGTTCACTTGCTCGTCGCTGGCTTGGAAACTGATCTGAATGTGGTCCAGTCCAGCCTTCTTGAAGTCGCTGATTTTCTGCTCGGTAAGCCCGATGCCTGAGGTAATCAGGTTGGTGTAAAAGCCCAGTTTGCGCGCTTCGGCGATCAGTTCGGCGAGGTCCTGGCGCACCAGGGGTTCACCGCCGGAAAAGCCCAGCTGCGCGGCGCCCATTTCCCGCGCCTCGCGAAATACCTTGATCCACTGCTCGGTGCTCAGCTCTTTGCCCTGCTCGGCGAAATCCAGGGGATTGGAGCAGTAGGGGCATTGCAGGGGGCAGCGATAGGTCAGCTCGGCCAGGAGCCAGAGAGGCAAGCCGATTTCAGGCTTGGGCGGTAACTTGTCCGACACGCCGTCAGGCAAGTTCGATCCAGTGCTGAGCACGGGCGACCTCCATGAATTGCTCAATGTCTTCACTAAGCTCGGGCACACCCGGGAACTGTGCGTCCAGCTCGGCGATGATCGTTGCCACGTCGCGCTCGCCGTCGATCAGGCCGCCAATCAGGGCGGCGCTGTCGTTGAGTTTGATCATGCCTTCGGGGTAAAGCAGCACGTGGCCTTTCTGCGCTGGTTCATATTGGAAACGGTAGCCCGGGCGCCAGGTGGGGGTTTTGCTGCGATCAAAACTCATAAGATGATTCCTTTATGCCAGACCCGTTGTGCGGTCACGCTGTGATACGGCGGGCGGTTCAGTTCGTAGGCCATGCTCATGGCATCGAGCATGCTCCAAAGAATGTCCAGTTTGAACTGGAGAATTTCCAGCATGCGCTCCTGGCCTTCCCGCGTCGTGTAGTGCTGCAGGGTAATCGCCATCCCGTGCTCGACATCGCGGCGTGCCTGGCCCAGGCGGGTACGGAAATATTCGTAGCCGGCAGGGTCGATCCACGGGTAGTGCTGCGGCCAGCTGTCGAGGCGCGACTGGTGGATCTGCGGTGCGAACAGTTCAGTCAAGGAACTGCTGGCGGCTTCCTGCCAACTGGCTCGGCGGGCGAAATTGACGTAAGCGTCCACGGCGAAGCGCACGCCGGGCAACACCAGTTCCTGGGAGCGCAGCTGGTCCGGATCGAGGCCAACGGCCTGGCCCAGGCGCAACCAGGCTTCGATCCCGCCGTCTTCACCGGGGGCGCCGTCGTGGTCGAGCAGGCGTTGTATCCACTCGCGGCGGATTTCGCGGTCCGGGCAGTTGGCGAGGATCGCCGCATCTTTGAGGGGGATGTTCACCTGATAGTAGAAGCGGTTGGCGACCCAGCCCTGAATCTGCTCGCGGCTGGCGCGACCTTCGTACATCGCCACGTGGTAGGGGTGGTAGATGTGGTAGTAGGCGCCCTTGGCGCGCAGGGCGGCTTCGAATTCGGTGGGGGACATCGGGGTGTCGGGCATTTCGGTTCTCCGGTGTTCGGTGGTGTCCGGGCTTGCCCGCGATGGGGCCGTCAGCTACAGCACAATACTCATGCCGTCATAGGCCACTTCAACCTTGCGCCGAACCAGCTCGGCACGCTGCGGCGAATCTTCATCGAGAATCGGGTTGGTGTTGTTGATGTGAATAAGCACCTTGCGCTGATCAGGCAGCTGTTCCAGCACTTCGAGCATGCCCCCCGGGCCGTTTTGCGCCAGATGGCCCATTTCCCGACCGGTGCGAGTACCAACGCCGCGACGCTGCATCTCGTCGTCATCCCACATCGTGCCATCGACCAGCACGCAGTCGCTGGAGGCCATGATCTCCAGCAACGGCGCATCGACCTTGCCCAGGCCTGGCGCATAGAACAGCTTGCCGCCGGTGTTCAGGTCTTCGACGATAAGGCCGATGTTGTCACCCGGATGCGGGTCGAAGCGGTGTGGCGAGTAAGGCGGTGCCGCACTGCGCAAAGGCAGCGGAGTGAAGCGCAGGTTCGGGCTGGAGGGGATACTGAAGCTGTCGTCGAGCTCGATGCGGTTCCAGCTCAACCCGCCGTTCCAGTGGGTCAGCATGGTGAACAACGGAAAACCTGTGCTCAGGTCCTCATGAACCATGTCCGTACACCACACCTGGTGCGGGCAACCTTCGCGCAGGCTGAGCAGGCCGGTGGTGTGGTCGATCTGGCTGTCCATCAGGATGATCGCGCTGATGCCCGTATCGCGCAGTGCGCGGCCCGGTTGCATCGGGGCGAAGCTCTGGAGCTGGGCGCGGATGTCCGGCGAGGCATTGCACAGCACCCAATTGACGCCGTCATCGGATATCGCGATGGACGACTGGGTACGCGCGGTGGCCTTCAGGCTGCCGTCGCGAAAGCCTGCGCAGTTCGCGCAGTTGCAGTTCCACTGGGGGAAACCACCGCCAGCGGCGGAACCTAGAATCTGGACAAACATGGCCGCTCCAACATTTCAAATCCGAAAAATAAAAACGCCCCGGTGAACCGAGGCGCTGAACCGCGAGAACAACTTATTAGCGGCTGGCGAAGTACATGGTGACTTCAAAGCCGATACGCAGGTCGGTGTAAGCAGGTTTGGACCAGGACATGGGAGTGCTCCTTCAGGTGGTTGGGACAGTTGAGATCTATACATATAGTCCACCTCCAGCTGGAGATGTTCAGATAGTTAGGTGGCTATGTTACTCAAAATTACAGAACTCTTGCCCGTGAAACTTTGAGAAAGCTCTTTGCAGCCTCGGTAATGATCATTTTGCCACTTGCCAGGGCAGGCCGGGAGACACAGCGCTGGCCAGGCAGCGCCACCCGCCGGAGGCCTCATCAAGACTGCGGGCTGCATCTAGCAGGCCCTGTGAGTCTGTCGTTAAAAGTGCCCGCTGCAACTGCTCCAGGTAATCCGACGAGCGGCCGCCCAGTTTGCCCTGCCACAACAGTTCGCTGGCCTGGGACTGCTCCAGTGCAGTGATGTCAAACTGAGCCGCCAAGGCCTGGCGCTGGGTGTCGATGACTGCCTCGTCGATGCCCTCAAGCATCGCCGGCAGGTCGCTGATGAAGGCCTCGATGTGCTTGAGCAGCTCATGCGCAACGACGCTCGGCGATTGCACCCCGAAGACGATGCCCACCTGGCCATGCAGCTGCCGCAGCGCACTGAACACCGCATAACCCAGCTGCTGTTCCACGCGAAGGCGCTGGTAGAAGGGCGTCTGGCACATGTGCGCGAGCAGGCGCCAGGCCGCCTCGTCAGCGATCTGCCGGGTAGCGACCGGACAGAACAGCAGCAGAGCGTGTTCACTGGAGGCTGTATCGATCTTCGTCCACAGGTGCTGGGTATTGATCGAAGCGGGTGCGGTCAATTGGGTGTCCGCCACGCCTGGCACGCGACTCAAGGGCAGGCCCATTGCCGCCTGGGTCTGGCTGGAAAGACCGGTGGCCAGCCCGTCCCAGCGGGCTCCCGCCCAGAGGTGCTGCAGGTCTGCCGATTCCTCGACTGGCTCCAGGCATTGCCCGGGCAACGCCTCGAGCAACTGTCGAATAGGCATCAGCGCCAGGCGCTTGGGCAGTTCCCGTGGAACATCGGTCTCGGCCTTTGTCAGTTCTTTCAGCGCATGCTCGAGGATGATCGGCATGGGGTCCTGCAGGCCGGTCATTTTCAGTAGCCATTGATTGCCGCAGGCACTGAAGGAGCAATCCACACCCGCCTGGCGTGCGTCTTCACGCAAGGTCAGAAGACGCTGTTCCAGGTTTGCCTGAAGCTCAGGCCGAGGGCTGGCTGCCAGCCGCCAGCGCAGATGGATCGCGCCTTCATCCGTATTGTCCGGCAACGCCTGGCTGAACTGCATGGGCGATTGTTCGCGGCGACTGCGCAAGCGATCCTGGGCAAAGGTACGCAGGCCGCGATGCTTGCTGGTCTGCCCACGAATCAGTCCGGCGCTGGGCGCTGCAGTTTCTGTTTGCAGGAACGGGTTGGGAAGTGGCAGTTGCCATGGCCCGCTGAACTTATCCACAGCGCCGATTTGAGCGAGGATTTGCTCAAGCGCGAGCGCTTCGTGGTCGCTTGTCCCGGCCTGTTCGCTGTCCAGTTGCGCCAGGCGCAGGGCGCTGCTGATTCGCTGCTGGCGTTGCAGCAGGGCGCTGAATTCGTCGCGCCATTGCGGCTGATGCTGCTGGGCGGCAAAAAAGCCCAGCCAGTTCTGCAGTTGCTCGCGAAGCACGAGCACCTGGTGCGGTTGAGTGGTCGTGAAGCCCAGGTGCAGCAACGCTTGTCCGGCGAATTGATACAGCGGCCTGGCGGTCAATTGTTCCGCCAGCCCAGCCTTGCGCAACTCTGCGAGGAACCCTGCGGGTTTGACCGCGTTTAACCAGTGACACAGGAACGCCAGCGCTTCGCGGGACGAACCAGGCAGTGCCTCGAACGCGAACAGCAGATCCACACGTCCTTCACCGGCCTGTTGATAACTGTTGCTTGATGATTGCATCAGGGCGGCAGGCGCTGTTTGCGGGGCTTTTTCACCTTTGGCAACAGGTTGGGCGAACACCTCGGCCAACGCCTTCAAATCCTCGAGACTTTGCGGCCCCGCCAGGCTCAATGTCATTTGCCCGGCTTGATAGAAATGCTGATGGAAGTCCTGCAGCGCGCGCTGAAACTCAGGCCGCTCGACCGCCAGGCTGTCGCGATTGCCCGCATGGAATCCCCGCAACGGGTGAGTGGCCGACAGTCCTTCGAACAGCGCATGTTGTTGTTGCGCCGTCGCGTCCTGGGACCAGGCGACATATTCCGCGTGCAGCACTTCGCGTTCGCGCAACTGTTCGTCCAGGTTCATACGCGGGTGAGCGAGCATGTCCGACAGGCGCTCCAGCCCACCGCTGAAAAGTGCTGGCGGCAGTTCGACGAAAAAGTCGGTGGTACGTTCGTTGGTGCGCGCATTGACCTGGCCGCCATGCCCTTGCACGTAGGCCATCAAGCCCTGGCCTGCGGGAAAACGCTCGGTGCCCAGAAAAAGCAGGTGTTCGAGAAAATGCGCCAGCCCAGGCCACGCCAGAGGCACGTCGTGACTGCCCGCATTCACCCGCAGCACAGCGGCGCAGCGCTTGAGATGCGGCGCGTGGCGCAGCGTCACCCGCAGGCCGTTGGCCAGGGTTTCAGTGTGGGGACGGGAGGGATTCGACGCAGGCATGAGCACTTCCAGTACAGAGAAGCGCTAATGCTAGCGGATAACGGTGGATCAGCGCTTGTTCAGGTCGCCATAAAGCTCGGGACGACGATCGATCAGGTAACGATTGGCCGCCCGGGATTGGAGCATCAACTGGCGATCCAGCTCGCCGACGATCAAGGCTTCATCCAGACCGGCCTGGGCCACGCGGCTACCATCCGGTGCGGCAATGCTGCTCTGGCCGCAGTAGTGAATGTCGCCTTCTGCCCCGCAGTAATTGGCATAGGCCACGTAGCACTGGTTCTCGTAGGCCCGGGAGCGGACCGTGACGTCGGCGATGAAGTCGTAAGGAATCATGTTCGCCGTCGGTACCAGGATCAACTCGGCACCTGCCAGGGCCAGGCGTCGAGCATTTTCCGGGAACTCCAGGTCGTAGCAGATCAGAAAGCCGAGCTTCCAGCCGTTGAGCTCCACCACCGGGAAGTCGTTGCCGCCGGCATTGAACATAGAGTGATCGAGGTCGCCGAACAGGTGCGTCTTGCGGTAGTTGCACAGGCGCTCACCGTGGGCGTCGATCAATTGCACCGAGTTGTAGATCTGCCCGTCCTCGGTGCGCTCGGGATAGCCATACAGGATGGCAATGCCGGCGGTTTTAGCGATGCGCGCGATTTGCTGCGCCGATTCACCGTTGTGCACTTCGGCCAGTACGCTGACGGCATCGATGCCAATGTTGTAGCCGGTCAGGAACATCTCCGGCAATACCAGCAAATCTGCACCCTTGGCCTCCAGTGCCAGTTGATGCAGACGCTGCAGGTTGCCGGCGACATCCAGTGGTAGTGGCGGGCATTGGTATAGAGCTACGCGCATTTGAACTCCTTTTACTCGGGCAGGGCGATCGGACCGATCTCGTTGAACACATCTCCTGGACCCGGGTTCTCGGCGTGAGTTTCACCGCCGAAGTGTTTCATGATGCCCCACACCGCATTGAGCGAGGTCTGCACAGCCCCTTCGACCCACGCCGGCGTCCACGACACGTCATCGCCGGCGATGAAGATTCCGCGCTGCTCAGCGGGCATGTCATCCTGCATGAAGTGGGCATACATGCGCTGGTTGTAGCGGTAGTGACCGGGCAGGGCGCCTTTGAATGCGCCGAGGAAATGCGGGTCGGCTTCCCAGGACACGGTAATCGGGTCGCCAATGATGCGCGCGGCAATGTCGACTTTCGGGTAGATCTTCTTCAGGGAGTCCAGCGCCAGCTTCACGCGCTTCTCCACCGGGTGCGGGAGCATCTTCAGGGCATCGCTCATCCATGAGTACGAGAGGCAAATCACCCCAGGCTTGTCGACGCCATTTTCATACTGGCCGTTGTCGAACAGGTAGGTGCCTCGGGTCAGGCGGTCGGTGAGCGTCATGCTCATCAGGTCGCGACCGGTCTGCGGGTCCTTGTCCTTCCAGAATGGCCGGTCGACCATCACAAAAGTTTTCGAGGATTGCATGTAGCGGGTGCGGTCCAGGGCCATCCACATTTTCTGCGAGAACAGGCTTTCGTCGCACTCGATCTGGGTGGTCAGCAGCCAGCTCTGGCAGGTGGTCAGCACCGCTGCGTACTCGCGGGAGTCGCCATAATTGTCGGTGACGGTGAAGCGCCCGTTCGGCGCGTGGGCAATCTTCTTCACCCCCGAACGCGGAGCGCCGCTGTGCAGTGAACTGAGGCTGGTGCCCTGGGGCCAGTGCACGCAGCGTTCCGGCACATGGCGCCAGATGCCCAGCGGTACCTGTTCCACGCCGCCCACCACCAGGTGCTGGTGGTCGTCGCAGTTGGTCATGACCACGCGGAAGATTTCCAGCATCGAGTTGGGGAAGTCCGAATCCCAGCCGCCTGTCCCGAAGCCGACCTGGCCAAACACTTCCCGGTGGTGGAACGACAGTTTGGCGAATGCCTTGGAAGTGGCGACGAAGTCGTAGAAGGTCCGGTCATCCCACAGCGGCACCAGGGTGTTCCACAGCTCCTTGAGGCGCGGTACGTCGCGGTCGCGGATGGCTTGCTGGATATCTGAAAACTGCGAGCCGGCTTCCAGCGCATCCGCCCATGCGTCAGCCACTTCCTGGAACAGAGCAGGAAGGTCCGCGAGTTTCTGCGCGTAATGAGTTTTGCCTTCCAGATCGATCACCGTGCTGCCTGACGCCGGGGTCAGCGGGTTCGGGAACGGTTTGGTCTGCAGGCCGAGCTTGTCGACATAGTGGTAGAACGCCGTGGACGACACGGGAAAACGCATGCCGCCCAGCTCGGCCACGATGCCGTCAGCGCCGTTGAAAGCCTGGGAGCGCAAACGCCCGCCCATTTTCGAGGCTTCATAGACAACGGGCTTGAGGCCCAGCTTCATCAGCTCATAGGCCGCCACCAGGCCGGCGATGCCCGCACCGACGATCGCTACCTCGGCACCGTGATTGTGTTCAGGAATACTGCCCAGGCCGGCCGGATGTTCGATCCAGTCGTCAAAGGCAAACGGGAAGTCCGGGCCAAAGATGGTGACTGGTTTCTTACCGTCTGCAGGATGGCGATTGTTCTTGTTCATGGCTGACCTTGCTGGCGACCCGACGCGGAATGCGCATCTGAGTATAGGAAAAGATGCCAGCCATTCTAGAGCGCGTCGAATACGTTAATAAGACGCAATGTGTCGTCGTTTTGCTGGTTTACCGATCAGAATGACGAATTAAATAGGCATATCGACCATCGGTGCGGCAAAGATTGCCGGCGATGAGGCCAGCAGGATCACCCCTGTCCGAAACTCATACCGGCTGCCCGCGATCAATCTTGCTGCTCAAAATGATTGAAGTCGTGGTTTTCTCCACCCCATCCACACTGCCGATCTGATCCAGCAACTGATCCAGCTGCTCCGGCGAATCCGTCCGCAACCAGGCGACATAATCAAATTCACCACTGACCGCACACAGTTGCTGGACCTGCGCCATCGCACTGAGACGGCGCAGCACTTCCTTGCCCGAACGCGGTTGCACGGTGATCCCCACATACGCCTGAAGCCCGCCGTCAACCAATCGCTGGCCCAGACGCACGCCATAGCCGGTGATGACCTTGGCCTTCTCCAGCCGTGCCAGCCTTGAAGTCACTGTAGTGCGGGCAATGCCCAGTTGCCTGGCGAGCATGGCCACGCTTTCGCGGGCGTTGATCTGCAGCGCGGCGATCAATTGGCGGTCGATTTCGTCAAGGACAGGCGGGCGAATGTCGGGCAAGGGGCGTCTCCAGCGGCATGGATCATTGGGGCTGCATGTTACAGGCCCGCCACACATCGCGGATGTTTGATCCAGGCTCAACACTGTTCCGATGAAGACGGTGCAGCACACCGGCCCGCTGGTCATTCGCATGCAACTGCCGATCCCGCTCGGCGTGCCCACTCTGGGCGCCTCCCTGGCTACCCAATCCGGCCTGCTGGATGGACAGCTGCCGCCGCTCGTAGTCGAATGCACTGTCCAGGGATGCGAGGCGATGAAAATGACCAGCAAGTTGCCCCCGGTCATCCGGGAACGCGCACTGCAGATTGCGCATCACGAAATGGGGCACTACGTAGTGGCCCGAGCGTTGGGGTTTGCAACAGGTGGAGTGACCTTGTCCGTGATCATGGACTTGCGCCACCAAGGCGGTGCTTCGATCACCCTGGCGCGCCCGATTGCCTCCATGGAGGCGATGAAGACGCATCTGGAGGCCAGGGTGATGGTCCTTCTGGCTGGGGCCATGGGGCAGACCTTGTCTTCAACTCATTCGATTGCCAGGCGGGTCGACAAGGCGCAAGCCGTAGGCATTCTCAAGGGCGCGCAGGGCGCTGAGCAGGACTACGCAAAAGTCAAAGAGCTTCAGCATCTGCTGCGCAATATAGCCTGCCCTGACACCCATCCAGTGTCATCCGACCAGGTAGCGGCGCAGCTCAAGGTGATAACAGACGACTTGTGGTGTTGCCGCTGACCGAAAACTGACCCAGTAGGGGCTGTTCTGCCGACTGAAAACTGACCCAGGTGTTCAACTGCTTCTGCTCACTTTTTGAGCAGGAGAACACAGGGTGATCAGCATGGAAATGTTG
>NZ_JADEVO010000050.1 GCF_017114825.1 Pseudomonas gregormendelii
CATCTACCCCCAACTCTGGGGGCTGGGGCCCGATGGGATTTTGCGCAAGACGCCGCCCTCTCTCACCTGCACGCCCGTGCGCCGGGCCTATGCGGGGCATTTTCGCTTTCTGGTACGGAAGTTGCCGAAACCCCTCTCAACTGACCCATCCCCAGGGGACAGGTCTCCAATAGAGGGAATACTCATGCACCCTTTACTGTCCAAAACTGCGGCCGCCCTGGTCGTCAGTGCTCTGGCTCAAGGCGTCGCCCAGGCGGCGCTGTTTGCAGTCGATCCCGGACCCTATCTACCTGGCAACGGTGGCTTCGCCGCCTGGTATCAGGACACGCACGGTCGAACCCTCGACCTGTGCCTGTCCAAGGCGGTAAGTTCGCGGGTTCCCGGCGCGCCGGGCGCGCCGACCTACATGTGCAGCCTGCTGCCCACCCCCGGTGTGTTTGACGATGCGCAGCCCATCGTCTTCCCCAGCAACTTCCCGGACGAAGCCTTCTGGTTTACCGCCGACACGGCAATCGTCGACGCCGCACGGGGGATTAACCTGTCATTTGGCACGGCCATTGAAGCGGCCTTCGCTGCCGGAGACCCGATGGAAGGCGACCAGGTCAGCTTTGCCCGGGTGCGGATTCGCGTCGACGTGCCCCTCGCCGGCACCTACGTGATCACCCACCCCTATGGCGTCGATGTGTTCAACATCGACACCCCCGGGCGGCGTGCGATCAACATGACCCGGGACATCGGCATCGGCTCGCCAAAAACCTATGACGGCGCCCTCAAGGGCGATGTCGGGCCTTTCCTGCGCAGCGTCAACGGCCCCTACTCCGAGACCAACCCGCTGACCGGCAGCGCCGAACAGTTCGTCGGCGACCCCAACCTTACCGAAGCCGTAACCGGCAGCCCGTTCAACACCAACTTCGTGCGCATCGAAGGCCCTAACGGCCTGGACCTTCGTACAACGCTGTTTTCGATCTCGGGCAAACTGTCGACCGTGGTTCGCCCAACGCCCATGATCGCCCAGCGGAGTACCTACTCACGCACCGCCGGTGAAAGCGCGCCGGTGGCCCAGCAGGACGTGTTCGTGATGGCGCCACCGCCACCGGCGAGCGTGACCCTCTCCAGCAGCACCCCGGTCCTGAACCTGAGTGAAGCCGACACCACCGGCAACTGGTACGCGCAGTCGTCGGCCAACCCGACCTTGCCGACCACCTTGCAAGTGACCGCCGACAACCACCTGGCCATTCCCAGCAGCACGCCGACCACCCTGCCCATGGCTCTGACCGACCTGGTGGTGATCCAGCGGGCCGAGTACAGCCTGAGTTCCGGGCAACTGACCCTCGTAGCCTCCACCAGCGATGAAACCTCGCCGCCAGTGCTCACGGCAACGTCAGGCAGTGGTGCCGCCATCGGCGCCCTCAGCGGCGAAGGCGCGGTGAAAACCCTGGCCACCGGTATCTCGCCGATTCCACCGTCCCGGGTTCGTGTGACGTCATCCAATGGCGGCAGCGACACCGAAGAAGTGGTCATCGTGCAATGAACGCTCACATGCCCAGATCCTCATCAGGAGGCATCATGAACAATTGGCCACGCCTGGCGCTCAACGCCCTGGGACTGACTCTATCGCTGTCCGGCAGCGCGTTCGCGCAACTCGCCGCCGTCGACCCGGGCCCTTATACCTTTGCCACGGGGAAATTCCCCATGTGGTACCAGGACAACAATCAACTCTCGATGGAACTGTGCCAGTCCCGGGCCGCCAGCTCGCGAGTGCCGGCCTCGGTACCGCCGGCCTACATGTGCACCCTGCTGCCGGAACCGGGTATTTACGATGACACCCAACCCATGGTATTCCCGGACAACTGGCCACCGGAAGCCTTCTGGTTTCTCGCCGAAACCGCAATCCCCGATAACGGCGCCGGCTATGGCGTAGACGCCTACGTGGCCGGGATCGAAGCGGCATTCGCTTCAGAGAACCCCGTCGATGGCGACCAGCAAAGCTTTGCGCGGATTCGCATCCGGGTGAACATTCCCACGGCGGGTGTCTACACCATCACCCACCCTTACGGTGTGGAAACGGTCAACGTGACGGCGCCTGGCCGTCGTGCGATCAACATCACCCGCGACATCGGCATCGGCGCACCGGGCAATTTCACCGGTGCGGTGAATGGCGCCATAGGCCCATTCCTGCGCAGCATCAACGGCCCCTATACCGAGGTGAACCCGGACACTGGTGGCGTGGAAACCTTCGTCGGCGACCCGAACCTAACCGAGCAAGTCACCGGCAGCCCGAACGATACCAACTTCCTGCGGGTCACGGGGCCTGCGGGCACCATCCAGACCAACCTCTTCACCGTGGCAGGCAAGGTACTTGACGCTCGTGCGCAAACTCCGGTCGAGTTGGACCGCGCGACTTACCGGCGCACCACCTCAGGTGGCAGCAGCAACGTGCGCGTCGAAGTGTTCGCCAAGGCCGGCAACGGTTCGTCCCTGTGCTTCCGAGAAAGCGTGGCGCTGGTTCCTGGACCACCGCTGTCGCCCTGCCAGACCACCCTGCTTGGGGACAACACCGGGCTATTCTTCGGTCAACGCCAGGCCATTGGGCCGGTGCCTCCGGTCATAGTGGTCACCGCCTCCAACCCGGCAGGTACTACCCGGCCGACAGCCGTATCGAGCAAGCTCACCGACGTGGTGAAAATCCAGACCGCACGCTACAACTGGTCTAACCACAGCCTGCTGATCGAGGCCACCTCCACCGATGAAGTGGCCATTCCGGACATGGTCGCGCAAGGCTACGGACGCCTGTCGAAATCAGGCACCCTGCAGAAAATCACCATTGCCGACCTGACTCAGCCGCCCGCCACGGTGACGGTAAAATCCGCGGCCGGCGGCAGTGACACCGAGCCAGTCGTGGTGGTCGGCAGCGCGCCGAACGCCGGCGAAAACCAGCCTCCGCTGGCCGTCGCCGACAGTGGCAGCACCAGCTTCGGCGTACCCATCACCCTCAACCTGCTGACCAACGACAGTGACCCCGACGGCAACGTGCCGCTGAGCATCACAGCGTTGACCCAACCGGCTGCGGGCCAGGGCACCGTGGCATTGAGCGGCGCAACTGCAGTGGTCTACACCCCCCCTGCGGTGGTCAATGCCCCGCTGACCACCACCTTCACCTACAAGGCCCAAGACATCAAAGGCCTGGCCTCCACCGCTCCGGCGACCGTGACCATCACCGTTGCGCCTAACCAGGCACCGGTGGCGGTGAACGACGCCATCGCCACCCTGGGCGTGGCAGTGCCGATCAACGTGCTGGCCAACGATACCGATCCGGAAGGCAACCTGCCGCTGGCAATCGCCGGCTTCACCCAACCACCAGCGACTCGCGGCAGTGTCACCAGTAACGGCACGGTACTGACCTACACCCCACCGGCCACCGTGACCACGGCTTTCACCACGACCTTCACCTACACCGTCCGGGATAGCTTCGGTGCTGTCTCAGCGGCCCCGGCGACGGTCACCGTGCAAGTCTCGCCACGGCCTGCGGCGGAGAACTTCACAGTGACCACGGCCACGGTGTCGGCACGCTCCAACAACCGCTTCACCTGGGACTTTGCCGGCACCAGCTCGGTGATCACCGGCAACACCATCACCGTCCAGGTCAGCACCCCGACGGGGCTGGTGACCCTGGGTACCACCACGGTGCCGGTGACCGGTCGCTGGCGGTTGACGGTCAGCAACAGCACCACGGTGATCCCGTCGGCGAACCCGACAGCCACCATCACCTCGTCCCAGGGCACCGTGCGTACGGTGTCGGTGACGGCGAACTGAGCCCTCGCCCCGTCAACTCCTCGAGTTGACGGGGCGAGCCTCTTCTCACAGGACAACGCCATGAAAACGTCGACCGCCGCCCTGCTCTGCCTGCTTCTGCTCTGCAGTGGCGCTGGTGCGCGCGCAGACGACCTGATGGACAACGACGACCTGGCCCCCGCCACCGACCTCGGCGAGCTGCCACCGCCGGTTGGCCAGCAGGCGCTGATCGACCAGAACGGCCAGGCCAACGTTGCGCTGCTGCAACAGAACGGCCAGTCGCTGCTCGGCAGCATCGTCCAGTCGGGCACTAATCAGGAGGCGTTCATTCTTCAGCAAGGTAACGACCTGATGGCCCTGATCACCCAGCAAGGTTCGGGCAATAACGCCGGCATCACCCAGACCGGCAGCCACAACCGCGCGCAGATCTCCCAGAACGGCAACAACAACGACGCCACCATCGACCAGGCCGGCACGGGGCTTTCCAGCGCCGTCACCCAGTCGGGTAATGGCATGAGCGTTTCGGTCAAACAATATCGCTAAAGCACTGCACTACCCGGAGGTTTCATCATGTTCAAACTGACGCCCCTCACCGCCGCCATCCTGGTCATTGTCAGTGCCCAGGCCATGGCCGACGACAGTGTCTCGACCCAGAGACAATTCGGTGATGCCAACATCGCCAATGTGAAGCAGACCCAGGCCCCGTTCAGCACCGCAACCGAGCAGCAGTTCGGCCAGGGTAACGACGCGATGGCGGTGCAGGACACTGCAAGCAGTAGCATCGACCAGAATCAGGTCGGTGATTACAACGCCGGCTATGCCGAGCAACTGTTCGAGGACGGCAGCACCATCGTGCAACGGCAGGTGGGTACGTTCAACAACACCCATGCCAGCCAGTCTGTTGGCTTGACCGGCAACGAAGCGCTGCAACAGCAACAGGGTAACGGCAACTTTTCGTTCATTTACCAGGACAGCCAGCAAGGCGCCTCGGGCCAGACCTTTCAAAACGGTGACAGCAACGTGGCTTACATCGAACAGATGGAAGTGGGCGATGCGAATGTCGCCACCGTGGTGCAGTACGGCACCGCCAACTATGGGACCGCCGAACAGGTCGGTCACTCGGGAGGCCAAATTGCGATCAACCAGAATGGCGGCGACAACTATGCCTACGGCGATCAGCGCAGCGGCGTTGGCGGCACCGTGACCATCAGCCAGTTCGGCGACATGAACGGCAGTGAAGTCTGGCAGTTCGGTCAAGCCGCCAGCCAGGTTATCGTCGATCAATACGGGCAGGCCAACGAAGCCATCGTCGACCAGAGCTTTGGGCAAAACAACTACGCCCAGGTCGTGCAAGTCGGCGACCTCAACGCCCTCTACGCCGACCAGTTCGAATCCATCGGCTCGACCCTGGCGTTGTACCAACAAGGCACCAACAACATCCACTTCACCTACCAGAGCGGCGACAGCCACGTACTCAATGCCAGCTCCGTAGGTAACGAGAACAAGGTCTACGCCAGCAACTGGAAAGGCCCACAATCCGGTGGCCAGTTCGGCACCAACCAGCGCGCCACCGTCAACCAGACCGGCAATGCCAACATCGCCAACTTCACCCAGACCGGCGCGGGTCACATCATGACCACCAACCAGAGCGGCCTGGGCAACAAGACCACGGTCAGCCAGGCCGAGTCCTACAACGAGCTGTACTTCGACCAGAACGGCACCGACAACATCCTCATCGCCGACCAGCGCGGCACCACCAACCTGATCCAGGGTTCCTCCACCGGCACCGGCAACAGCAGCGAGTTCGACCAGTCGGGCAGCGGCAACCAGGCATTCACCACACAGATGTATGGCAGTGACAACCAGATCACCGTCAAACAGGCAGACAGCATGAACGTGGCATATGTGACCCAGGGCGGAACCGGGAACATTGCCAATGTTGATCAGAGCGGCGTGTCGCAGATGGCGACGGTGCAGCAGTTTGGGGGGGCTAACCAGGCGACTGTATTGCAGCAATAACTGATAGGGGGGTACCAAAACCGCGGCCTGAAGGTCGCGGTTTTTTTGCTTGCGCGGTTCTGGTCTGCCCCAAAATGTCGAACATCAATCATGACTTTTGGAGGGCAGACCATTCTCCAGGAGCTCAATGTAGGAGCTGAATGTAGGCACTGACCGTAGGAGCTGACCGTAGGAGCTGACGAGTGAAACGAGGCTGCGATCTTTTGATCTGGTTGAGCCACCACCAAGATCAAAAGATCGCAGCCTCGTTTCACTTGGCAGCTCCTACAGTTTGGTCGCGTAGGAGTCGCGTGTGCACTGCAAATTCGCGTGGGAGCAAGGCTTGCCCGCGATGGTCTTTGAGTTGAAAGATGTGTTGGCTGACACTCTATCATCGCGGGTAAGGCTTGCTCCCACAGTACTGTGACTGTGGGGTCAGGGAAGACTGGGGCTGCTTCGGTTACTCTTCCTCGCCTTCCGGTACTACGCGGTTCTGCGACAGGTAGCGTTCCATGGTTTCGTTCTGTGGCGGTGCCGAGTTGTCGCCGGCGACCTGCCACATTTTGCGTTCAATGCCCTGGGACAACAGGTGGCCGACCGCCGATTCGATGGCCGACAACACGCACAACTGCGCCGGCTCGTTGGTGGTGTAGCCCACTTCGGCCTCGAGCAGTTTCTTGAACTCGATGAACTTGAACACTCCCGCACTGCGGGCCACGGAGTAGATGGTCTTGCTGGTCATCACGTTGGCCAGGACCTGGCCGCTGCGCACGTCCACCGCCCGCAGGTTGACGGTGACCTGGTCGACCCGATACTCGCGGGAGATGTCGATGCCCAGGTAACGGGCCCCTTCCCCGCCGCTGCGCACATTGGTGTCATAGGCGATGATGCCGCCTTCGAGCATCATGTTCGCCGCCTGCAACGGCGGCAGTTCCGCCTGGATGTTCATCGGCGTGTTCGGTTTCTTTTGCGAAGCGCGAATGATCTTGCGTTCGGTCAGCAGGTTCTGCAGCCCTTCACGCTCCAGCACCACGAACCAGCCGCTGGATTGCATGGCGTCCATCAGCATGCTCGCCGCACCCTGGGTCACGCTGGTGGAAAAGGAGCTGGCCGGGGTGGGTTTGTACTGCCCGGTCTGGTCGCGAAAACCGTAGACTACGGCCATCAAGCGGCCCTTGGGACGCGGCAGCTTCATTAAGTCGTAGTAGGTTGACGCCCTGGGTGTCAGGGTCGGGGTTTCGCTGTCCTGCTCGGCCGGCATCGGTTCGCGCAGGCTGCAACCCTGCAAGGCCGCCAACAGCATCCCTAGCACAATTATTTTTTTCATGTCCGTTACTCCCCATCAGTCCTTGGCTCAAGGAGCCAGGCCGTTCACCAGGATTTCCGAAATTTCGCCGGTCGCTCGGTCCGTCACTTCAATGGTCAGTGCGCCCGAGTCGTCGATGACGTTGACGATAAAAGCGTCGGTGGACAGGCTCCCCGCGTTGCCGGTGGAGATGTTGTCCAGCAACTGCCCCAGCAGGCGCGATTGCAACTGGCTGCTGAAGCGCTCGAGGGCCGAGGTGCCGGCGATCGCGGTGCGATCCTTGAGGTCCGGGTCGTCGTAGTCGTTCTGCGCCTGGGCGTTGTTAAGTAGCCAGGTGCCGTTCAGCGGGTTGCCCCCGAACGAGGGGTTGACCGGCGTGTACACCAGTTCAGTGGCCTGGACCACACCGCAACTGGTAATCCCGAGCAGCCACATGCCTGCCCACGCGAGGCCGCTGCGCTGCGAAAACAATGTCGTCTTCATAATTCGTCCCTCTCAAGGTCCGTGGTGTCTTGCAACAAGGCTTCCAGCTTGCGCTGGACAATCTGTCCGCGAACCCAGTCGGCGGCGTCATAAGCCTCGTCCTTGAGCTCCACGGTATTCGGCGGTAGAAAGCGCCGGTAAACCAGTCTCTGTTGGTATTCCACGGTCACCAGGCTGCCCCAGCGTGCCGAAGGTCGTTCGCGTACCACCAGGTTGAAATCCATCGGGCTGGTGGCTCGCAGGCGTTCACTGAACGAGTAGTAGAATTCGTGGCCGATGTGCGAGATCGTGTCATCGACGATGAAGCCCATCATTTCGTCCTCTTCCCCTGCCGAGGCGAACGGCAGCACCAGCACCAGGGCCATGGCGGCCAGCCATTGGCGGTTCATGGCTGCAACGCCCCGGGTGCGCTGGACTGACCTTTAGCCGGACCCGACGCGCCATCGAGGAAGGCTTTCTCTGCGACAAACTGCCAGTCCTTGTAACTGCCCATGCCGGTGAAGTCGGACCACTGGCTGGGGAAATCGACCTGTTTGAGCGGCTTGTCGGTAGACGGGCTGTTGAGGCCGGTGATGCGTCCATCGAAGCCCCGTTGAAGGCTCCACTCACCGCCGCCGATCGGGTCTGGATAGAGCTGGCGGATATGGTGCCTGGGCGTTGGAAAACGCTGGTCGTCCAACAGGTCCTCGAGCTCCTTGGGGTACTGCGCCAGGCCCGGCGAAATGCGGTAATAGCTGCGCAGCGCCTGTGCATATTGGGTGCCGACCCAGAGCAGCTGTTTCTCGCGGTCACGCCGCGATGCGGTCGACCACAGCTCGCCGGCGCTGGCCAGGCCCATGCCCATGACCATGATCAGGAACAACACGCCCAGGTAGGTGAAACCGCCCTCTGCGGACGGCCTACCACTCGGAATAAAGGCTGCCATCACGTGCCCTCCCTGTGGCTCCACTCTTGATGTCGGCAACACCGCCCGCCACACCCTCCGGCGGCGCGACCATGACCCAGGCATCCTTGCGCTCGACGATCGGGTCCATCGGTGGGTTACGCAGGTAACGCTGCTCGACCAGTTGCTCGATGGAGTCGGGATAACGCCCGGTATCGCCGTAATAGTGGTCCAGCGCCTCACGCATCGCCGACAGGCTCTGGCGCAGGGTGGTCTCTTTCGATGTTTCCAGGCTGTTGAAATAACGGGGCAAGGCAATGGTCATCAGGGTTGCGATGATTGCCATGACCACCATCAATTCCAGCAGGGTAAATCCCTTTTGCCGACGCATGATTTCACCACTCCCTATAGGCGACGCCGTTGAGCCCCTTGCCGCGAGCCTGGGAATAGACATCAAAGACGTCCTCCCCCTCACGCGGGTTCTGGGCCGAACTGTCATAGGCGCGCAAACCCCAACCGCCCTCGTCGTCACGCTTGACCGACGCCAAAGGGTCGTGAGGAATGCGCCGTAAAAAGTAGAACTTGGCGCCCTTGGCACTGCGCACATCGCGCACGCCTTCCACCAGCACTTGCAGGTTCGGTGGGTAGCCGCTGCTGTTCAGCGACTTCTCGATGTAGCCGGCATCGAATGCGCGCTTGTAGGCATCGATGGCATCGCGAATCTGGTACAGCGCGGTGCGCAGGTCCTGCTCTTTGCCCCGGCGCACCACGGTCTCGGTCAGCGGCGCGGCCATGCAGGCCAGCAGGCCGATCAGGGCCAGCGTCACCACGACTTCGATCAGGGTAAAACCGCGTTGCGAGGCGTTCATGATCAAGGCTTCTCGACGACGACACGGGTGGCGACCACCGGCGTGCCCATGGTTTCGGTGCGGATCGCGGTGTCCATCGAGCGGTCCGGGGCCTGGATGTGCATGCTGGTTTCGGTGCCGGTAGGGAACTCCATGTCCGAGGGGCTCTGATATGGCAGGTTGCGCACGATGCGCGGGGTGATGGACAGCACCAGCTCCGATTTGCTGACGTCGTCGCGGTTGCTGCCGAACAGGCGGCCCAGGCCTGGAATATCGCCAAGGCCGGGGATTTTGTTGCCGTTGCTGCCATGGTCATTGCGCACCAGCCCGGCGAGGATCTGCGTTTCGCCGTCGTGCAGGCGCAAGGTGGTCTGGGCATTACGGGTGTCAACCTGAACCGGGATGGTGCCCTGGCGGGTCGGTTCCAGCGGGGTCGCGTTGCTGACCTCCAGGGCGATCTTGATCGCCACTTCGTTGTTCAGGTGCACGATGGGCTGCACTTCGAGCTTGAGACCGACATCCAGGTAGGTCACGCTTTCGGTAATCACCGGGCCCTGGGTCGAAGGCACCGAAGTGGCGCTGATGATCGGCACGCGCTGGCCAATGTGGATGCGCGCCTGTTCGCGGTTGCTGACCCGAATCACCGGGCTGGCCAGGGTATTGATGTCCTTGTCCTGGGCGTTGATCTTGGCTTGGGGCGAAGGCGAAATCGAGATCCGGCTGGAGTTGATGCCTCTGAGCTGGTCGAGCACCGACACCGCCTGGCCGTCACTGGTGAGCACGCCAAAGGTATTGGGCCACTGCAAGCCGAGATCGAGGATGCGCTGGCGAGCGACCTCCATGACTTCCACTTCCAGCACCACTTCGGGGTTGGATTGGTCTTGCGATTGCAGGAGTTTTTCCGCCATGCGAATCGCGTCTTCGCTGTCGCGCATGGTCAGGGTGTTGAGGCGTTCGTCGACGAACACGTCGCGGGTCTTGAGCATGGTCTTGATCATGTTCAGCGCGGTGTTGGCATCGATGCTGGTCAGGTAGAAAGTGCGCATCACCAGCTCTTGATAGTCCTTGAGCTTCTGCGGCGAGTCGGGGTAGATCAGCAGGGTGTTTTCGTTCACCACTTTCTGGTGCAGCTGGTTCTGTTGCAGCAGCAGTGCCACGGCGTCTTCGATGCGCACGTCACGCACGAAGATGGTGGCTTTCATGTCCGGGCGCAGGTCCTTGTCGAAGATGAAATTCAGCCCGGCGACCTGGGACAGCACTTCGAAGATGGTCTTGAGGTTGGCATCGCGAAACTCCAGGGTCACCGGCCGATCGAGGCGAGTGCGCAGCTGCGGGTACTGCACGACGTTACGGCTCTGCACCAGGCGGATGCTGCTTTGCAGCTCCAGGGCGCCTTCGTTTTTCGGGTCCAGCTCGAGGATCTGCTTGACCTGGCGGTCGGCGGCGTAGATGTCGCCACGGCGCAGGTCGCCCCGGGCCAGCTCGAGTTTTTCATCCTGGCTGCGCATGTGTTCAAGCTGGCTCAGGGATTCCTGGGCGCGCCGGTTGTTCGGCTCGATGGTCAGTACCCGGCCATAGCCCATGCGGGCGGAGGCAAAATCACGCTGGGCGCGGTCCATGTCGGCCTGGGTCAGCAGCGCCGTCACCGCCCGGGCGCGGCTGCTGTTCAAGGCCAGGTGCAGCTCGGTATCACGCGGATTTTCGCGCAGGCCTTCCTCGATTCGGGCCAGGCCGGCTTCGTACTGTCCCGACTCAATCAGGTCGGATGCCTCCTGCTTGGCTACCTGCGCGGAACTGCACGCGGCCAATCCTGCACACAGGCAGACAAGGCTTATCAGCAAACGGGATCGGTTCATTGCGTGCTCCCCACAGACAGCGTCTGAGACAAATGCAAAGGCAGGTAAACGAAGCTCAGTTCCACATCGGAAATGCCCTCGATCCGCCACGTTTCGTCGATCACGTCCCCTTTGCGCACGACGTATATTTTTTCGCCGTTCTGCAGAAATACCTGCAGATCGGTACGGTCATCCAGCCTGCCCACGAACTGGAAAGGCATGGGCGGTGCGCTAGGGGCTTGCACCACCGGGGTGACGTTGACGGGTTGTTCGGTGACGACGGCGAGGGTCGGCGCCGCTTTCCAGCTGCGGGCGGCGAACAGGTCGCCGGCCGGGCTCAGGTCCTTGATCTGCACGGGTTTGCCAGCAGCGGGTGCAGCCGGCAATGCGCCGCTAACCCTGGCTTTGGCCGGGCTGCCTACAACAGCGACGGTGTCGTCGCCCTCCTCAGTCGACTGGAAGAACTCGCTCCCCCAGGTGAGCGCTGCGGCAACCCCGAGGAATGCCAGCCAGCCCACTACGCGTTGGCTTTTCATCACGACCTCGACAGGTAAAGGGTCATGCGGATCCGCCCGGTGAGGTCGGTGTCGGCGATCTTCTTGCGCTGGAACTCCACGTCCTCTACCACCACGGCCGGCAGCTGGCCGAGCAAAGCGTGCAGGAAGCGCCGCAGTTGCGGATAGCTGCCGCGCACCGGCAGGAGGATCTGATAACGCGCCAGGTGGGTCTTGGGATCGATGCCCAGGGAGTATTCACCGCGGGCCAGGGTGATACGTTCCTGGGCGGCCAGGGCGTAGATCTTGTCGATGGCAACCGTTGCCTGGGGCTGTGACGGCAGCTTGCTGCGGAAGTCATCGAGCTGGCGCTGCGGCACCACTGGCGCAGCCACGCTGCCCTCTTCAACCTTGGCCAGGTATTCGCCGGCTTCCCGGGTCTGCTGGCTGAGCTGTTGCAGCGACTGCCAGTCCGGCAGCAAACCTGCCAGGCCATACACCAGCGCCAGCAGCACCAGGGCAATCCCGGCAAGCCCGGGCACACCGAGGCCTTGCAGGTATTCGTGGACGATCAATCTAGGGATTTGCATCGCCGATCTCCCAGGTAGCCGACAGGTTGAATTGCACCGGATGCTCCGGCACGTTGGCGACGATTTCGTGGCTCAGCAGCGACACATCGGACAGCTCGTCGCTGGCTTCGAGGCGCCGGTGGAAATCGAGCATCGCTTCCAGGTCCCGCGCTTCAGCAGTGATGCGTACCTGGCCCTTGCGAGCGTCGGGGGTCAGGGTCAGCAGGGCAATGTTGTCCCGGGGCATGCTTTCCAGGGTGGCGAACAGGTGTTCCCAGGGGCGGCGCAATTGCTGCGAGACCTTGCGCATTTCGGCCAGGTTTTGCGCCTGTTCGCGGATCTGCGCCGGGGTCAGGCTGAGCTTGGTACCCGTGTCGCCGGTCAGTACTCGCTGGGCCGTTTGCAGATGACCTTGCTGCTGGCTGGATTGGTCGCTGACGTGCTGGCCGAGCGCCACGCAAGTCAGCGCCAGTACCACGCCGGCGGCCAGCAGGCTCCAGCCCAAGGGACCGGAACGGCGACGTGGCTGGAAGTCGAGCATCAGGGCGCGCATGTCAGGCCACCGCCCGGGACATGACGTACAGGCTGTCGCGTACGACTGTCCGGTCCTCTTCAAGGGTGCGCAGGTGAACACCCGGCACCTCGGGGTGCGAATCGATGCGTGCCGGCGCATGTAGGTAAACATTCAGCGGGCGGTCGCTGGTGGAGGCTTGCAGCTGGCTTTCGCGACCGATCAGCGCCGCCAGCGCGGCATCGCTGTCACTGCTGCCCACCGAACGCACCGACGCCCAACGCCCTTCCCGCGCCACCAGCAACACGCTGCGCACCGGCTCGGCGACCACGAAGAGAAAATCGCCGGCGTCAAAGCTCGAATCGAAGTGATTAAAAGCGGCCATCAGGTAGGGCTGCACCGAACGCAGCTTCAGGCCCCGGGCGCTGGCCAGCGTACGCAGGCGCTCGAGCAGGTCCTGCGGCAGCGCGGCAGCGATACGGTCGTAACCCGCAGGCTCGGCCGACAACACCAGGTTCCAGGGCTGAGTCGGCACACCGTAAAGGTCTTCGAAGCACAGTTGGGCGAAGCCACGCAGTTCCTCGGGGCTGTTGATCTGATCGCTCCACGGCACCAGGCAGAAGCGGCTGAAGTGCCCCGACACGACCACGCTCAACTGCGCACCGGCAGCGGCATGTTCGCCCAGCAGGCGGTCGAGGGTTTCCAGGGCGACGGCCCAGGCATGGAAGCCTTCGTCGATGAAACCGACGCTGCCCAGCCACAGGATGTCGCTGCCCTGGCGCCGGCCCAGGCCAACGCCACTGGCGCCGAGTACGGCGACAAAACGATCACGAGACAAAAGTGACACGATTGATCTCCTCGAGCGTGGTCCGCCCTTCCTGCACCAGTTCCAGGGCCGACTCGCGCAGCAGGCGCAAGCCACGTTTGCAGGCATGGGCCTTGATTTTCGAAATCGGCTGGCGCTCGACGATCATCTGCCGCAGTTCGTCGTCCAGGTGCAGCAGCTCGGCGATCGCGGTACGCCCGCGATACCCGGTGCCCCGGCAGTGGCCGCAGCCCTTGCCGTGCACGAAGTGGAAATCGGTCACCTGCTGCGGGTCGAGACCCGAGAGGTGCAGCTCGTCGTCAGTGGGAAAATGTGGCGCGCTGCAGCTGGCGCAGACCAGGCGGATCAGCCGTTGGGCCAGCACCGCGTTGAGCGCCGAAACCAGGCTATAGGGGTCGATTTCCATCTGGGTGAAACGGCCTATAACGTCGAATACGTTGTTGGCGTGGATGGTGGTGAACACCAGGTGCCCGGTGAGTGCCGATTGCACGGCGATCTGCGCAGTGTCCGGGTCACGGATTTCGCCGACCATGATCTTGTCCGGGTCGTGGCGCAGGATCGAGCGCAGCCCCCGGGCGAAGGTCAGGCCCTTCTTCTCGTTCACAGGAATCTGCAGCACCCCCGGCAGTTGATACTCCACCGGGTCTTCGATGGTGATGATCTTGTCCACGCCGTGGTTGATCTCGGTGATCATGGCGTAGAGCGTGGTGGTCTTGCCGCTGCCGGTGGGGCCGGTCACCAGCACCATGCCGTAGGGTTCGGACGCCAGGCGGCGCAGTTGGCGCAGGGTTTCGTCTTCAAAGCCCAGGGCCTGCAACTGCACGCCACTGACCTTGTCGGCCAGGTCCTGTTTGTCCAGTACCCGCAGCACCGCGTCCTCGCCAAAAATGCTGGGCATGATCGACACCCGAAAGTCGATCTGCCGCCCGCTGATACCGATTTTGAAACGGCCATCCTGGGGCACGCGTTTTTCGCCGATGTCCAGTTCAGCCATAACCTTGACCCGCGAGAGCACCTGCTCGGCGAACTCAGTGCCCTGGATCTTGCTGATGTTGTTGAGCACGCCGTCGATGCGGTACTTGATCACCAGGCCGCTGCCGGTGGTGCCCAGGTGGATGTCGCTGGCGTGCATCTTCAGCGCGTCGTAAAGGGTAGAGTTGACCAGCTTGACCACGACGCTGGCGTCCTCGCTGATGCTGGTCAGGGACAGGCTCTGCAGCTTGTCGATTTCCACCCCTGAGTCGGCCTGGGCATTGAGCGATTCAACCGCATGGAAGCTTTCCTCGTGGCGGGCCAGGTAGGCCTTGAGGTCGTCGGCGTGCACCAGATAGAGCGGCGCGCCGTGCAGGCAGTCGTCGATCCAGGCCAGGCGCGCGCTGTCGAAGGGGTCGGCGAACACACCAATGACCGTCTCTTCGTGACGCAGCAGGATAAATTCGCGCTTGAGGCATTGGGCCAGGGTGACCCGGTCGAATACCGGGGTGGCCTTGAATAGCGTGTCGGTGTCGAGCACCGGGTAATGCAGGGTGGTGCCCAGGCATTCGATAAACGGCATGGGGGCCAGTTCACACAACACCCCAAGCGCTTCCAGCACCCGTTCGCCGGAAGTGGCCGCGCGGGAGCGGGCCTGGGCCAGTTGTTCACTGGAAAAACGCGACGGTACGGTGTCCAACAGCGCCGGTTCTACGGCTAGGGATAGACGGTCCATGGCATGCTCTCCAACGCCGGGGGCTTTGAGCCCTGTCGACGCGGCGAGCAGTTACGGAGGTCCGGAACGACTTGTCGCGTCATTACTCCCCGGTGAGCAATTGTTCGTCGTCTGGTGCCATGGAGTTCGAGTTTCTTCGGCGATCCACCAGCACCCAGCTTCCGTCGTACAACTGCAGCGGGAAACTTTCGGTCCTGCTCTGGCGTCGTTCGACGAATCCTGTAGCAATGTTCGTTCGGCGCTCCATCCCCAGAAGGTCACAAACGGCCCGAGCCAGCTCCGCCAAAGGAAACGGCTTGAACAGGATGTGACTGACTCCAAGTTGCCGGGCCCGCTCACAGACTTCAGCGGTTGGGTGCCCTGTAATCAGTACACAATGACAATTCCTGTTCTGGCGGACTTGTTCGAGAACGTCAAAACCTTCCATATCGGGCAAGCGGTAATCGAACACCATCACATCGGGGGCAAAATCAGCGGCTTCGCCGATGGCTTTGGCACCGTCGTGTGCTATCCGGACTTCCAGCCCTTGCGCCTGCAGGTAATCCTGGAGGTTATGTGCGAGGAGCTGTTCGTCTTCAACAACCAGTACTTTGTTTAACAAGGTGGACTCCTTGTAACCGCAGGTCCGAATCTCGAACCTGGCAGAGTGCCGCCTCAATCAGGCTAACGCACACTTCATGCCAGACTCGGCGCGGAAGTTTTCACCACTGCATGTAGTTGATATTCATGAAAAACCTTTTTCGCCCGAGCACACCACCGCGAAGTGCCCCCCAAAGCCGGGGCAAGTGCACGGATTCACCCTGAAGCTTTTCCCCATTATTGGGGAACAATCTTCAATCGTCGTCAATCCGTTCAATTCGATTGCTCGAGCGCAACTTCGCAAGCACTTCGCCACGAATGGCAACCTGTTGCTTTCGAGCAAGGTAAGCCCTGACCACTTCCAGTCCCTGTTCTTCTGAGACATCGGCGGGCTCGCTGCGGTTCTGTAAATAAATGAGGTGCCAGCCCACCGGGGTGCGTACCGGCTCGCTGAGGTCACCAGGAGCCATGGCAAAGGCTGTCGCTTCGAATTCAGGGAACATGCGGCCCTTGGGGAAATAGCCCAGGTCCCCGCCGCTGCTGGCGGAAGCATCCTCTGAAGCACTTTTGGCAATACTGGCAAATTCGGCACCGTTAACGATTTTCAACCGCATGTCTACTAAGCGTAGACGCGCTGCTTCAATTGTCGCGGTATCTGCGCCTTCAGGTACCTTCACCAGGATATGCCGCGCCTGTACTTCCTCGGGCCGGCCCATTTCGCTGCGGTGTTCCTCGTAAAAGGCCCGCACCGCTTTCTCGTCGGGCCCGGCCACCGTGGTCAGTTCGGCAAACACTTGTTGCGCCGCCATGTCACGCCGGGTGTACTCGACGAAGCTCGCTTCATCGAAACCGGCATCGTTCAGGCGCCGGGCGAACACCTCGGGGCCGCCGATGGCCTGGCGAGCCTGGTCGACCTGGCCCTGCACCTGTGCGTCGCTGATCACCACGCCGCGCTTGACGGCTTCCTGCCACAGCAGTTCCTTGTCGATCAGGGCATCCAGGGCCTTTTGCCGCAGTTGCTTGTAGGCCTTGGGATTGCGGATGCTGCCCAATGCCCGGCCCTGATCCTCGAGGAACTCGGCGAAATAGCGTTCGAGGCGAAACTCGGATATTTCCTCGCCATTAACCTTCGCCGCGATCGGGCCGGTGCTGGCGTAACTCACCGGCACCGACAGGGTCAGCAGGAGCAACCAGGTGTTGAGTTTCATGATGAACCTCCGTTCAGGGCATCGCTGCTATCGGTCTATAGGGCGCTACCAGGTAGAAACGCTGGTCAGGCAGATCCACGGTCACCACATGGGCGCCGCTCAGGCCCTGGCGGCGGCCAGGGCCAAAGCTGATCAAGGGCGTCAGCCCGGTATCGAAGTCATGCAGGCCTTCGAGGGCGTCGACCAGCTTCTCGCGGCTGGTGTCGCGCCCGGCCTGTTTCAGGCCCTCGCTGAGCAGCAGCATCGAGCTGTAGGCGCCCACTTGCAGCACCGCGTGCTGGCCGCCCAGGCCCTGGTTGGCGCGCACCTGCGTCAGGGCCAGGCGGCCAGCTACCGTCCAGTCGCTGGGCACAAACGGATACGCCAGGAACACTCGCCGGGAAAAACCACTGGGCACTTGCAGCAGGTCCCCCGCCACCTGGTTCGAGGTGGCGAACAGATACGGCACCTGCCCGGCCACTTGCAGGCGCTCGGCCAGGCGACTGAAACCGGCGCCGCCGCCCAGGTAAAACACCGAACGCGAGCCTAGCGGCACTTCTTCGCTGGCCGGGTCGTAGGCTTGCAGGCGTACTTTCTGCCAGGCGTGATCCTGCAGATACCGGCTCAGGTTCTGGGCCGCCAGGCGCTGGCCGGCTTCGTCCGGGTAAGTGATCAGCGTGGGCCCCTGCAGCACTTTGAGCTGTTCGGTGGCGTAGTCGGCCAGGGCGATCAGTTGCTCGCGCAAACCCGGCAAGGGCTCGAAAATCTGCCGGCTGGCCTGGGCTGTTCCCAGCAGCGACAAGGGACCGATCAGCGGCACGCCGGCGCGTTCCAGGCGAGTTGCCAGGTCTGCGTCCAGCGCCGGCACCAGGGGCGCGATCAGGGCGAATACCTGTTCCTGGTCGATCAGGCGATCCAGCGCCTGCTCGGCACTGGCGCGGTCCGGCCCCGGGTCGAGAATGGTCAGGCGCAGCTGCCGGCCGTGGATGCCGCCGGCTTCGTTGATACGCGCCACACTGCCCTTGAGCACCGCCGCGACGGTGGTGCCCTCCTCGCTCAACGGCCCGGAACCTGGCAACAGCGTACCCAGGTGCACGGTGGCCGGGTCGAGGCCGGGGTCGCGGTCTTCGGCCACGCGCTTGAGATAGGCGGTAAGGTTGCGCTGATCGTTCATCGACAGGACAAACCTGGGCATCGCCGGGTCGAGTCGATTGTCGCCGGGGTCGCGGCCTTCCTGAATTGCTTTGGCCAGGCTGGCATCGGTATAGGCCGGATAGTCGCGGCCGTTGACCTGCTGCTGACCATAGGTACTGCTGAGACGCGACCAACTCAAATCCGGCGGTCGCACCCCGCCTTCGGGTCGTCCCACGCCGTCGGCGCCATGGCAATTGGCGCACGGCAGGCTGGTGGCGGGCAACAGCATGCCCGCCGCCCCGACTCGCGCCATGATGGGCTCGCCACTGGCCGACAGCCCCTCGCGATACAGCCGTTTACCGGCACTTTCGCTGGGGGTGAGCGGCAGCGCCTGGACGCCGAGGTGCACACCGCAAAGAAGCAGCAGGCTGAGGACAAGGGACGTTTTCATGGCGCGCGCTCAACGGCCGACCAGGGGCATTGTCAGCAACTGCAAGCGCTGGGCAATGGCGGCGGCCGGGGCATCGGGGCGGATCTTGCTCCAGCGCTTGTTGGCCACGTCACCGACGATCAGCTGCGTGGAATGCTGTTCCGGGGTGGGCACGATCTGGCCGATGCGCCCCAGTACCAGGTCCATCTGGGCCTTGTCGCCCGTCAGAAAAAGCCAGTGGGGGTCTTCTACCCCTTGTTTCAAGGTGTAAGCCTTGAGTACCGCCGGGGTGTCCCGCAGCGGATCACTGGTAAGGGAGATAAAGGTGATGCCCTCCGCCTTGTCGCCCAGGACCTCGCGAACTTCCTTGAGTTTTTGGGTGATCAGCGGGCAGGCATCATTGCAACTGGTGAAAATCACGTTGAGCAGCACCACCCGGTTTTGCAGCGCGTCGCTGTAGAACCGCAGGGTCTGGCCATTCTGGTCCTGCAACGGGGTGTCGGTGAACCAGGTTTTGGCGTCGCGCGTGCCGCTGGCCGGTTGCGCGGCGGGGGTGGCAGGTGCGGGCTCCTGGTGGCCCTCATGGGCGAGCGCCAGCGAACTGAAAATGCCCAGGCACAGGCTCAAGGCAATGCGGTTGAAAGTCCTCATGGGTGCTGCTCCATGGCGATGGCGGTGTGTTTGGCGTGGGCATTACGTTCGCCGCTGAGTTTTTCCACTTCGCGGGTGAGCACGGCCGGGTCGGTGAAACCGTAGTAGCGGGTCCAGTGCCGGCTGTTGCCATCGCCCACCAGAATCAGCGGCGCGTGGCTTTTCAAGTCGCCATTGAACGTGCCCAGGCCCTTGAGGGTTTCGGCGACCGACTGGGTCGAGCCGGTGAGCCAGCTCCAGCCGGGGCCGTTCTGGAACGAGCGGGCGTACTCATTCAGCCGCTTGGCATCGTCGCGTTGCGGGTCGATGCTGATCGACACCAGCTGCACCTCGGTGCCGACCCGCGCGCCGAGTTGCTTCTGCACCTTGCCCATGATCGACGACACCACCGGACAAACCGTGGTGCAACTGGTGTAGATGAAACTCATGACCACGATCTTGTTGCTCACCAGGTCTGGTTCCAGGCGCACTGCTTTGCCGGTCTGGTCCACCAGGGCGACGTCGGCGAACTTCACCTGGGCACTTTCAGAGGTAGCACTTCTGGCGGGCATGTCATGGCCGGCGTGTTCATCCGCCGAGTGGGCCATGGCCTGGCCGATACCGGCAGCCAGCAGGCACAACGTCAGCAGTGTGCAGGGTACGAATCGATTCATGTCCATATCCTCTTCAGTGTGCAGCGCCCGGGACCACCCGGACGCTGGCAAAGGTCTTGTCGTCAAAACTCGCGCCTAGGGACGCCGCACGCACGTGCAGGTACCAGGCGCCGCTCTGGTCGAGGGTTACCGGTGCTTCGTACACGCCGTTGCCCACTTCCAGCGCCGCTACGGTCTGGGTCTTGGATGACGGCGCGCGGAAGTAGCGCACTTTCACGTCCTTGACCCCGCTGCGCTCGGTCTTCTGCTTGCCCTGAACGATACGAAAGCGCACGACATAGGAGTCGCCCAGGTCGGCGGTGGATTTATCGAGCATGAATTCCACTTTGGGCACGCCAGCGTGCCGGGCAACCTTGTCGTTGGGCTCTACCAGCGCGGTGAAGCAGTGGATGATGTTCGGCTGGTTGAGCAGGAAGGCCACGTCGAAACGACCAGCAAGCGGCAGTTTGATGCGTGCGCTGTAAAGCCCCGGTTCGTCCTCGCGCAGGCTGCGATTGATGACCAGCGCCGCCCGTGCCACCTGCCCGCGATTGGGGTAGCCGGACATCGGCGCGTTCATGCCTTCGGCGTAGAAGTAGGTGGTGTTGTCGACCGGGTTGACCACGAACACTGCGTTGTCATCGCGCGACACCGCCAGGCTCGACGCCAGTGGCAGGTCGCCCGCCAGGCGCGGAGCCTGGGGGCCGGCTTCGAAACCTTGGGTGATCGGCTTGCGACCCTCGCCCAGGGAAGCCAGGTTGATCATGGTGACCTTGGCCGAGGCCAGGCCGCGAATGTAGGCGTAGGCCTTGGTGAACACCACCTGGAACGGTTCGGCGGAAACGTCCAGGTCATGGATCAGCGAGTTGGTCGCTGCGTCGATCACCGAGGCCTGGTTCTCCAGGGTATTGAGTACGATGGCGAAGCGTCCATCGCTGCTGAACCCCATCGGGCCCAGGCCCTGCTTGAGCTGGATCACCCGGCGCACGGCCAGGCTGGCGCTGTCGATGACCGTGACCGTGCCGTCCTTGCCGTCGGCGACATACACCGCCTGGGACAACGGCGAGTAGGCCACGGACAACGGGTGCGAACCGGTCTTGAGCTGCTTGCTGAGGGTCAGGGTGGCAATGTCGATGATGCTTACGGTGCCGTCATCGCGGTTGCTGACGAAAGCCTGGCGGCTGTCCTTGCTGAAGGCGATTTCGTGGTGCCCGGCGCCGGTGGCCAGGTGCTTGAGCGGTTTCAGGCTGCGTGCGTCGATCACCGTCACGCCGGACTCCTCGGCGCTCTTGGCGTTGTTGCCGACCCACAGCAGGCGCTCATCGGGCTGCAGCGCCACGCGCACCGGGTTGCTGCCGGCGGCGACCGAGTCGATGACCTTGAATTGCTCGCTGTCGATCACGGCGACTTCGCCGGCCGTGGGCATCGAGACGAACACTCGTTTATTGTCCTTCGGGGTGACCCAGTCCATCGGTGGTTGTTTGATGTCGATGCGCGCCATGGTGCTGGTGATGCCCCCCACCGAGACCGAGGGATCGACCACCATGACGCTGGCATCGCGGTTCATCACCAGCAGGAAGTAGCTGTTGAGGTCAAGCAAGGGCCGTGCGCCGATGCTCGATTTGAGGAACACCCCGACCCGGGATTTGCAGCTGCGTTCGCGGCCCTGGGCCTTGTCCGCCGCCACGGTTTCCGGGTCGAGCCAGGCCCCCGGGGCCACGCCGGCCAGGGGTTGGCCGGAAGCGCTGTCGGTGATCCGGAATCGCACGTCGGCAAATTCACCTTCGCGCAGCACACCGTCTGCGGCCAAGGGGCGAACCTGCATTGCCACCGACACGCCGTCACGTTCGAGGATCTGCTGGCCGTCTTCAGCAGTGCTAGCCGCGACCGGACTCTGGCTGGCGGGCTGAGCCGCCTTGGCGGGCGGACTGGCGTTGGCAGACCAGGTATTTGGCAGCGCGATCTGGCTGAGCATGTCTGGCGGCATGGTCTTCCACACCCCCAGCCACACCAGCGCCACCCCGACAACCAATGCACCTGCGATGACCTTGATGTTCCTGTTCATTCCACTCTCCCCTTACAGATCTGTGCCTGCCTGTGCACTGTTGCTCTTGCTTATGCAGCGGACCCACCCTGGTGTTGAGGGTGTGGCCCATGACTCCATCGCGAGCAAGCTCGCTCCTACTGGGCTGGCGGCGCCGGTTCCGGTTCGTTGGTCACCCGCAGCAATCCCCACAAGCCGGAGGTATTGCCGTAGGCGCCGTAGTCGCGGTACAGGTAGTCACCCGGTATGGCGTTACTGCCCCCGGCACTTGGGTGCATGAAGCTGAAGTGCGCGGCCGGCAGGATGCTTTCCCGGGCGCCGATGTACATCGACATCGGGTTGTAGCCGAACCGCACCGAACCCACGCCCGGGGTACCCATCGGATAGCCACCGGTATCGCTCTTCTCCGACTGGAACGGGTTGACCGACCACACGTGGCCATCCAGCTGAAAGGTCGTGCCACGGCTGCCACCGGTTGGCAACAGGATGTGCGTACGGAACGGTTGCCCCGGTTTTGCATAGAGCACCGGTGTCTGTGGATCGCCGCCGATCAGCGCATTGCTGTAGGCCATGTGCGCGTTAGGCACGTCGCCGTAGCCGGCACCACCGGCGTGACCGAAGGGTGCATCCGGCGCCAGCCCGAAGCGGAACCACAGCGGCTCGGCCTTGTAGTTGATAGCCATGCTCGAGTTGTCCTGCGGATCGTTCGGCACCCCGAACCCTTCGGCCGCAATGCCTTCCACCGGCCGACCGTTAGCCCAGCGCATGTTCAAGGCTTTCTGCCAGACCATCGCAAAGTCGCGGTATACCGCCTGCCCTGGCGCCGTAACCGTGGCGTTGGTCTTGCGGGCGTCTTCGACCCAGGTCGCGCCGATCGGAAGGATGGACATTGCCCCACCCAGGCCTTTCTGCCCTTGCTTGATCACGTCCGCCGGGGTGATGTTCAGGCCGCCGAACTCCACCGCCGTAGCGTTGATGTTGTCGACACTACGACCCAGTTGCGTCACCGGCTTGCCCTCACGCTCCAGGTGCCCGGCGTAGTACTGGTAGGTACGAGTCGGGTAGGCCCCGGTATTGCCGACCCGTGGTGGCACGGTCTGGATCGGGTTGGCGCCGACGTTGACACCGTCGGACTTGGTGATGTCGTACGCCAGCAGCTGGGCATGCAGGCCCACATGGCTGGACGGCCGGATCAGGTTGTTGCTGAAGATGGTCGAGCCCTGACCACTGTTGCGATCACGCTTGACCAGGCCTTGCACCGCAGCAGTCTGCGTCAGGTCGGGCATGACCAGCGGCAGGCGGTTCTCCAGGGTGACGTTGATGCAGTCACCCGCCGCCGCACGCAATACCAGCGGCTCTACCGGAACGCCGGGTTTGAGCTTGCCGGTGTTCGGGTCGAGGTCGGACTTGCGCACGTACAGGATGGCGGTCGGATCATGCAGCGGCCCGCTTTGCCCGCCGATGGTGATGGTTTCGCCATCTTCAGGATCGGTCACCGTGACCTGCGGGATGTTGACCGTCCGCGAGTTGAACACCAGGGTGCCGCCCGCCGGATTCAACGGCCCGCCGACGTGCTGGCCGAGGCCGGCAGGATCGCCGATGGTCAGGTTCAACGGGTTGCGCAGGATGTCATTGGCCAGCGCCGCGACCACTTCATAGTTGCGTTGCACGGTCGGCCGGGTGCCGATGCCGCTGGGGTTGGCGCTGATCCGTGGGCAGGAACCTTCGTAGGCCACGGTGTTGCGCATGCCCGCCGGTTTCGGGTTGTTCGGCAAGGCGAACAGGTCGCTGCGCTGGGCGGTGTAGTTGCGCATAACACCCCAGATACCGTTCCAGTAACCCTCGATGGAGGCATCCATGGAGTACAGGTAGTCACCCGTGGTCGCCGCCGAACTGGAGAGTATCGATACCGGTGCGTTGAAACCCATCTGCTCGGAGATGCCGACCATCTGCGAGGCGCGCCAGCCGGAGTTGGAGCTCATGCCGAAGCCGGAACCGCTCTGCAGCCATTTCACCCCGTGCAGGGTCACGTTGTGCTCCTCCTCATGGCCACCGGCATGCAGGCGCAGCCGTACGTTGTCACCGGTATAGGTGCGCAACATCGGGGTGAACGGGTCGCCAGGTTCGGCGCCGCCACGGTTGATGTGCGGTGGGAACAGCGTGGTGCCGCCGGTTGGGCCGGTCGCCGAGGTGACCAGGTTGGGCGCCAGGTTCATGGCAGCGATGGCACGGTCGGTACGGCTTTGCATGGCGTACGCGAGGTCGCCCCCCAGGCCGTCCGCCTGCATGCCGCGCTTACCGTCAGGGCCGAGTTTGTTCGGGTCATACACCCGCAACGCCAATGGCTCGTTGCGATAGTTGACGACGAACATGCCTGGGTCATCCACCGAGATTGCCTGCGGACACGGCCGGGTCGGGCAGCCTGGGACCATGCCGCCCTGCACTTCGATGATGCCGTCCAGCAGGTTGCTGGCGTTGTTGCGCACAGGCGGGTTGATGGCGTAGCGGAAGCTGTCCGCAGTGGCCGGGAACGCCGTCGGGTTGGGCACGCCATTGGGGCCGGCGCCCACGTACACACCGGCTTCATAGGCGTGCTGGAAGTCGCTGTACTCAAGGAAGAACTCGCGGAAACTGTCGTTCTTGCCGTCGCCATCCAGGTCGCCGGTGGACACCACTGCTTGCCACGAAGTCGGCCCGCCGTCTTGCCGAGCGCCGCTGTACAGCTGCTCGCCGGTCTCGGCGTGGAACCAGGTGGAGCCGGCAGGTTCAGCCAGCACGGTGGCGTACAGGCCAATCTGTTGGTGAGTCGATGGGCCGAGGTGGTCGTGGGTGAAGATGGTCCCCAGGCCACGGTCGACGCCTTTGGTATTAACCACCGGATCGACGAACCAGCGCTGCATTGCCGTCCGTGCACCGACCCAGTCCGCCCGACCGTATTGACCGAAGAACGGATGGTTCTTGGCTTTCGGGCAGGCCGGCGTGCCGTCACGCGGATCGGCGCCCAGGCACTGGTTGAATTCGCGAATGGCGTGGATACGCTCCTGCACGGCGCCTGGGGAGAGCACGCCATCTTCGTAGTTCCAGCCGTTGGCCGAGCCGTCGGCCGCCGTCAGGTCCCATTTCGGCAGGTGGATATGCTGGCCGATCACGTCGGTTGGGGTGCGCACCTGATAATCGTCCATCTCATAGGTGGCCGGCACCAGGTTGGTTTGCTGGTACTGCACGCAGTCGAACGTGTTCATGCGCATTACCAGAGGCTCTGGTGGCCGCTGCTTGGTGATCACCGGCCAGGCGTCTTCCCACAGGGCCAGAATGCGCGCTTGCGGGAAGTGGTAACCGACCTTGTTGTACACCGCATCGAACTGGATGTTCGCGGCTTTGTAGACCCTTGGACGGTCGGCAGTGAAGGTCGACGAACCGGTGTAGGACATGCCGTCGATACGCTCGCCGCTGGCAAACTCGCCAGTACCGGCGCTGCTGGTCAGGCGTTTTTGCCGGTCGTCCATGCAGGGTTCGTAATAAGGCGCGCCGGCAATGGGCAAGGCGCCATTGGTGCGGAAGGCTCGCGCCACGATCTGGTTGCCTGGCAGCAACGCGTAGCTTGGGTGGTCTTTCTTGGCATGGAAGGCCATCGCTGCCTGTTCCACCTCAGTGCCCTCTTCCGGCATGTAGATGGGTTTGGCGCGGGTCACTTCCTTGGAGAAATCCAGCGAGGTGGTGATGGTGTTTGCTTCACCGCCAGCAGAAAAGCCGTCCAGCGAATGACGGCCCAGGCCGCCATCCCAGCCACCGGATTGCGCCGGGTCGAGGTTGGCCCACAGTGAATTGCCGCTGGTTTTCAAGGCCTGGGCCTTGGCTGCATCAAGCATGTCCAGGGGGGGGGTCGGTGGGCGTTGGCCGACCGACGTTTCCATACCGCCGATCCAGAATGGGTAGCCAGGGTTTTTCAGGCTGCCATCGGCATTGCGGTTGGCTTCGCTGCGATCCACCAGGGCCAGCGAACCGATGGCCTGGGCACCACCGGTGCCACCTTGGTGGTCATCATCGTCGTCTTCTTCATCGTCATCGTCGTGACCGGCCACCAGGGTTTCACCGATTTTCGGCACGACCGCGACCTTGCCTGGCATCGGCGCCATAGCCTTGCCGGGCAGCGGCACTACCGCTGGAATCGGGGTACCGGCGATGATCTCGCCATCAGGCAGGGCCCGGGCACCCGCCGCGGGTTTACCGCTACGCAGGGCATAGGGTTCGCTGTGGTAACCGTCGTCGCCTTGTTGTGAGACTTCGAGTTTGGTGCCTTCTTCAAACACGTCATGCACCCGCCACATGGCCCACATGCCCTGGGCAAAGTGCGGGTAGAAGTGGCAGTGATAGATCGCATCGCCGGCCACGCGGTTGCGGTTGCCCGAACCACCGTTGGCGATTTCATAGGTGTAGCCGGCGCCCGGGCCGATGCCCTGGGCATCCACGTAGTCGGAGTTGTCGTCATTGGGGTTGAACAGCCACTGGTGCCCGTGCAGGTGGAAAATGTGCTGCTCGTGACCGTTGTGGGTGTTGCGGAATTTCACGAAGTCGCCGATGTAGCTGTGGTTGACGTTGGACGGCTCAGACGGGTATAGCGCCATGGTGGCCTTGACCCCGATCTGGTCGGCGCGCGGGGTTTCCCCGGGACGAATGTTTTCCAGGCCGGCGTTGGCCGGCACATCCACCAGCATCGCCACGTCGCCGACGGTGTGCGAGCTGAGGAAGAACTCTTCGTAGGCGCAGGACAGGCAATCGTGCATCGGCCCGACGCCCAGGCGGTTGGCGACCACTTCGGCGCCCATGCCGCCGGAGCCATAGTTGATCATGAACGAATCGCGGGTCGGTTCCAGCACGTGGGCCATCACCGGGTCTGCCCAGTAAGCGGGGAATGCCTGGGTGGCCGCGGTTTCATCCTGGAATTGCGAGGCGAAATCGCGGAACGGTTCCAGCCGGTTGGGCAGCGCCGGGTTGCGTTTGCCAATGGCTTCCAGGGGGTAGGTCGAAGGCGGGAAGCTGCCGTCGGCGTTGCTGCCCATGACGATCGCGTCACTCTCGCTGGAAATGATTTCGCTGCCGTCGACCATATTGATAATCGGCGTGCCGGCCTTGCCTTCACGGATCCACGGCTCGCGCTGCGGGTAGCGTGCCTGGTAATCAACGATCGGTTGTCCGGTCGGTGTACGCCCGGTGCTGGCCAGGCGCATCTCTTCTTCCGTCACGGTGTTGCGATAGGAGCGGCCGCCCTTTGGCACTACCACCACTTCGCCGAACAGGCCATTGGCGACGTTACCGGCAGCGCCTTCACCACCGAAGGTAGCGCCACGGCTGCTGGCGGCGAAAGCGCCTTCGCGTTCGGCATACAAGGTATAGGAGCGGCTTGCGCCGGGGGCGACCAGGGTGTTGGCATTGCGGCCGGTATAGGAGGAAATGTCGTCGATACTGTTAACCGCCTGCATGCCGTTAACCTGGAAGCCGACATGGCGGTCCGTGACCTGCTCGTCGACCTTGAAGTCATCGACTGCACCAATTTCAACTTCGCCTTCGATTTCCCCTTCTTCTTCCTCCCCGCCGTCATGACGGCCGGGGTTGGCTTGATAGGCCAGCAGGTTCTGCAGGTTGATGGTCAGGCAATCACCGGCTGCCACGCGCAGCACCAGGGGCCGCGGACGCTTGTCGGGCCGCAGCGAGACCTTGCCTGGCACTGCCGTGCCACCCTGGGCCAGTGATCTGTTGTGGTCGTCGACCACATCGCGGCGCAGGGCGAACATCATGCCGTTGACGTTCTGTGCGCCGAGTCGGTTGAACATCAGCGGCTGGTCCAGCGCCACGACGTTTGCCACCAGATTGCGCTCGCAGCGCAGAGCGGCCTGGGCCGCTTCCAGGCCGAACATCGGCACCAGAAACAGCAGCAGATTAAGCAGGTGATGAGCGTTGGGTTTGCCGGTCATGATCACGGGCCTCGGTGGGGTGCTCATTGGGAATACGTCTCGTCAAAAATCACTTCAGCAATCGCCATGCCATAAAACTTTTTGTTATTTTTCAGAAGGTTATACGGACGATTTGATAAGTCGGGGGAAATCCCCCACCCATTCCCCGGTTTGCGGGTTAACCGATGCCTGTCGGTTTTCCCCACAATTGGGGAATCCCCCAATCACAGCGGAGCATCCACGGCCAGCCCCTGCAGACGCCGGTATTGGCGCAGGACGCTGGGCACATAGCGCTGGGTTTCGGCGAACGGCGGGATCACTCCGCCACGGCTGATCACTGCCTGTGGCCCGGCGTTGTAGGCCGCCACGGCGAGGGCGATGTCGTTGTCAAACAGGGTCATCAGGCGCTTGAGGTATTTGGCCCCGCCCTGAATGTTCGCCTTGGGGTCGTAGACATCCTTCACCCCCAGCTCCCGGGCGGTGTCGGGCATCAACTGCATCAACCCGCCCGCGCCTTTGGGCGAGGTGGCGCCGGAGTTGTAGCTGGACTCGGCCTGGATCACCGCATGCAACAGCGCCGCCGGTAACTGGTTGGCCGTGGCCGCTGCCGACACCAGTTCGGCATAGGGCCGCGCGGCAACCATCTGCGGCTGCTGGTCGAGGCTGACCTGGGCCACCTCAGGCTCACGGATCACCCGTTCATAGTGGCGGCCGGGACGGTGGACGTTGGACAGGACGTAGCTGCCCTTGGCGTCGACGGAAATGAACACATCGGCGTGCGCGAACCCGGCCAGCAACAGCACGCCCAGCAGTCCCGCAGTGAATGACTTGATCATTGGTACCTCCCCTGACCTGCCCCGAAAAATGGGGGTAATGCCCCAATGACAAGTCGTGAACCAGACGTACGCAAGCACCGTGCCGTAACTGTAAAGCCCCTTATTACGGGGGTTGCAGGGCAATGACCGGGCCTGTGCATGGCAATTGCATAAGGCTTTCGCGCGACCCTTCCGTCTATGTGTGAGGTCATCATGAAACAGCGTCAGTGCTGTATTGCGCGTAGCTATACCCCCCGAGCTCAGCGCGGGTTCACCCTGCTCGAATTGCTTGTGGTGCTGGTGGTGCTTGGCCTGTTGGCCGGCATCGTCGCGCCGAAGTACTTTGCCCAGCTCGGCCGCTCGGAAGTGAAAGTGGCCAAGGCGCAGATTGAAGGCCTGGGCAAGGCGCTGGACTTGTACCGCCTGGAGGTCGGGCATTACCCCTCGACCGAACAAGGCTTGCAGGCGCTGGTGACCGCGCCCAGCGATGAAACCCGCTGGACCGGCCCCTACCTGCAGAAAAAACTGCCCCAGGATCCGTGGGGACGTAATTACAACTACCGCTACCCCGGGGAAAACGGCGAGTACGACCTGCTGTCCATGGGCAAGGACGGCCAACCTGGCGGCGAAGGCGAAAACGCCGAAGTCACCAGTTGGCAATGACGGGAGTGGCGACCATGCGGTTTCATCTCAAGGCAGTGGGAAAGGCCGGCGTCGTGTCGGTGACCGTCGAGGCCCAGGGCGACAGCGAGGCGCGGCGCATGGTCGAGGACCAGGGCTTGCGCGTCGTCAGCCTGCAGGCCGACCGGCGCTGGCAAGCGCTGCGCCTGCACAAACGCGAAACCTTCAACCTGGTGTTGTTCAGCCAGGAGCTGACCACGCTGCTCAATGCCGGCCTGCCACTGATCGATGCACTGGAAAGCCTGGCGGAAAAAGAAAACGCGCCCCAGGCCCGCAAAACCTTGAGCGAGCTGGTGCGCTTGCTGTACGAGGGCAAATCCTTCTCCCAGGCATTGGGCCAGTTGTCTGCGGTTTTCCCGCCTCTCTACGTCGCCTTGGTACAGTCCAGCGAGAAGACCGGCGCCGTGGGTGATGCACTGGGTCGGTATGTCAGCTATCGCCAGCGCATGGACGAGGTTCGCCAGAAGATCGTCAGCGCTTCGATCTACCCTATGCTATTGCTGGTGGTAGGAGGTGGCGTGGTGTTATTCCTGATGGGCTACGTGGTGCCGCGCTTCAGCCTGGTGTTCGAGGGGCTGGGGTCGAACCTGCCGTGGTTGTCCCAGGTGCTGATGAGTTGCGGGATGTTCCTGCATGCGCATCAGGGTGAATTTTTCGGTGCCCTGGTGGCCATCGTCGTCGCCCTCGCCTTTCTCCAGCGCCAGCCGGCCTTTCGTCGTGGCGTCGATCGCGTGATCGAACGACTGCCGGCGGTTCATCAACGTATTTTCATGTACGAACTGGCACGCTTCTACCGCTCCCTGGGCATTCTGCTGCAGGGCGGTATCCCGCTGGTCACCGCCATGGGCATGGTCCGCGGCCTGCTCACCGTGCCCTCCCGCGTACGCCTGGACCAGGCCTGCGAACGGGTACGCGAGGGTCAATCGCTGTCCGCCGCGCTGGAGCTCAATCACCTGGTGACACCCGTGTCCCTGCGCTTGCTGCGTGCAGGCGAACAGTCCGGCAACCTCGGGCAGATGATGGAACGCAGCGCCGACTTCTATGACGAAGAAATCAGCCGCTGGATCGAATGGTTTGTACGACTGTTCGAACCGCTGCTCATGACGTTCATTGGCCTGTTGATCGGGGTGATCGTGATCCTGATGTACATCCCCATCTTCGAACTGGCCTCGAGTATTCACTGATACACCCACAACAAGACGGAGATCGATATGCACATGAAGAAGCTTTTGCTCGCAGTGGCTATTGGCGCAGTTCTGTCGGCATCGACTGTACTGGTTCCCGATGGATTGTCCGGGATGTCCAGCGCTCAGGCTAAGGATGGTGGTGGTGGCGGAGGAAGTGGTGGCGGCGGTGGCGGTGGCGGTGGCGGTAATG
>NZ_JADEVO010000051.1 GCF_017114825.1 Pseudomonas gregormendelii
TGGGCCCCCCCCCCCCCCCCCGCGATGGCCAGGCGCCAGCCGTATTGACCTTACGCAATCTTTACCCGAAAAAAAGCGCAAACCGCCAATAGGTCCTTGCTATTTGATGAATAAGAATTATTCTCATTGAACCCAAAATCAATGGAGATGAGACTGATGACTTATTTGATCGATGCCTGGCTTGACCGTCCACACCCTTACCTCAGGATCCTGCATCGGGAAACCGGTGAAGTCTGTGCGGTGCTTGAAGAAGAAGCCCTGAACGAACTGCAGGACCAGGGGGATCTGGACGTCAACGGCCTGAGTTCCAGCGAACCGGTCGTACTCAAGGAGCTGGTGCGTAACCTGTTTCTGTTCTGCTACGCCCGGGCATTGCGCCCTGCGCATGAGCTGCAACACAAGATCGAAATATGACCTGTACGATAAAAACTGTGGGAGCCAGCCTGCTGGCGATGGTGTCAACTCGGTCTTGAACAAAACCCGGTCGCCCCATCGCCAGCAGGCTGGCTCCCACATTAGCCTGTCACAGGGACAGGCATAGGCTTACAGAACGTCGAGCAGCTCGACGTCGAACACCAGAACGCTGTGCGGCGCAATGCTGCCAACGCCTTGAGCGCCGTAAGCCAATTCGCTCGGCACGTACAGACGCCATTTGCTGCCAGCGTTCATCAGTTGCAGGGCTTCGGTCCAGCCAGCGATCACGCCGCCAACCGGGAATTCTGCAGGCTGGCCGCGCTCGTAGGAGCTGTCGAACACAGTGCCGTCGATCAAGGTGCCGTGGTAGTGAGTACGAACCTGATCTTCACGGGTTGGCTTGGCGCCTTCGCCCTGGGTCAGCACTTCGAATTGCAGGCCCGAAGCCAGGGTGGTGATGCCGTCACGCTTGGCGTTTTCAACCAGGAAGGCCAGGCCTTCGCCTGCTGCAGCTTCAGCCTTGGCAGCGGCTTCAGCTTGCATGATTTCGCGAATGACCTTGAAGCTGGCGGACATTTCTTCCTGGCCTACACGGCTTTCCTTGCCAGAAAAGGCGTCGGTCAGACCTGCCAGGATCGCGTCCAGGCTAACGCCCGGTGGCGGGTTGTCGCGCAGCTGGTCGCCCAGCTGACGGCCGATACCGTAGCTGACGCGGGTTTCGTCGGTGGACAGATTTACTTCGGACATGACACTGCTCCGCTGTGCGGACGGCCCCGGAACATGCCGTGCGTACACAGCGCGTCCCGGAGCGCCCGGAACCAAAAGGGCCAGCAGACTAGCACAGTTGCCAATCGGTTGATTAGAGCCCTCAGCCCTGCCAGGCAGAACGGAAGGCGATCGGCACCTTCAGGCTCTCCTCGGCACTGGCGCCCAGGCCGCACATTTCGTCATGTACCGAGGTGTGCACCAGGTTGAATGGCAAGGTGGGAAAAGCATGCAGCACTTCACGGGCATGCTCCACCGAGCGCAGATGAAGCACTTTGCCGCGGGCATCACTCAATGGATAGGCTGCGCCGTGCATGCGCGCCTCCAACAGGTAGATGCCGCCTTCAAGGGAAATCAGGTTCAGCTCATCGACCTTGTGGGCGATGGCAAAGGCATTGAGCTCTTGCAGGTTCATTGATGCACCTCGAACGGTGGCGGGCCAGGACCTTTACAGGGATAGGCTTCGTCGCTTCAAAGCACAAGCCAAAAACCACACCGCTCGTCCGGTTCACTGCCTGAGACTGCAGGAGCGAGCTCGCTCCGGGCGGCGTTCCGACGGAGAACTCAAGGCCCGCGCTCATTCAGAACCCCGCGTTATCGTTGAAGTCCATCGCGAGCAAGCTCGCTCCCACAGTGGCCGTGATCAGTGCTTGGTGAGCTTGTCGAGGTAACCCATGGCGAAGGCCGACACCACGAAAGTCATGTGAATGATCACGTACCACTTCAGGTGCTCGGGATCGACGTTCTTGGCGTCCATGAAGATCCGCAGCAGGTGGATCGAGGAAATCGCCACGATCGACGCTGCCACTTTCATCTTCAGCGAAGACGAGTCCATGGTGCCCAGCCAGTTGAGCTTCTCTTTGTGGTCGTCGATGTCCAGTTGGGAAACGAAGTTCTCGTACCCGGAAATCATCACCATCACCAGCAGGCCACCCACCAGCGCCATGTCGATCAGCGACAGCAGCACCAGGATCACATCCGATTCGGCCATTGAGAACACGCTGGGAATGACGTGGAAGACCTCCTGAAAGAATTTCAGCCCCAAAGCCAGCAATCCCAACGACAAGCCAAAATAGATCGGCGCCAGCAGCCAGCGCGAGGCGTACATTGCATTTTCGATAAAGCGTTCCATTAAATCTCACACCTGGGCTGAAATGGTCGCGAGTATAACAGTCCGCTGTTACACCCAGAAACAGGCGGAAAATCCACAACCTGCGCATATGTGACAAGTTTTTTCTGCTAGTGTCGAAACAATTGACAGCTCAGCGACATCGGACAGGAAGACGGGAAAATGGATGTGCGATTGCCTTTGACGGGCGCCGGAATGTGCCTGGCTTTACTGATGGGCGCCTGCTCGCCCAGCGATGAAAAAGCCCAGGTCAGCCTCGAAGAGAAAACGGCCCGGTTCGAAAAGTCCCTGGACGCCATCGAAGATCCCAAACTCAAGGATGCCGTCGCCGAATTGGGTGGCTCGCTGTTATTGCTCGAACGTGCGCAACTCAAGCTCGACAGCAAGCCGCTGGAAACCGAATACAGCGACGATGCGCTCGCCGTGCTCAAGCACTACCCCACGCCTCAGGCGCTGGTCGACACCTACATCAACGGCCTGTTCGTGCTGCACAAGGATTCCAGCTCCGACTACCTGACCGACCTGCAGCCGGTGTTCCCCTTCAATTTCAACATTCCGGATACCTTTGTGTTCCCCCATGGCGTGGAATGGCTGTCGGTGACACTGAGCAACAAACGCGTCATCGGGTTCCAGCCGGAGTGGTCGGAGACCGATCCCGGCATCCAGTTGAGCCCCTCGAGCTCCAACCTGACCAATCCCGATGACCTGACCGTCACCTACCCCTTCATCGATGGCCTTGACGTCGACAACAAACACCAGCCTCAGCCCGTCAGCCTGCAGGGCAAAGTGGAAGTTATCGCGCCGCGTCGATTGTACAGCTTCAATCTGACCAAAAAGGACGTCGGCCAGACTCGCAGTAACGAAAACCTCAGCGTCAAACTGTTGAAGCTTGAAAAAAATTACGCCGAAATCGAGTTCAGCAATAGCGCCCCAATGGCTGCCGAGGTAGCTGACACGCCCCTGAATCCATTGATCGTCCAGGCCAGGGACAGCACCGGGCAGTTTCTCTCGCGTTCGGGCTCGATCAACGAAACGGCCGAGCAAATTGCGTTTTATCAAAAGCAATTGGCGTTATTGCAGCAGCAGAAAACCTGGAGCGAGGCCTTCGAGAAACAACTCGAATCGCAGCAGCGGGCCTTTGAGAAGCAGCAAACCAGGCATTACTCGAAGGTCTATTTCAACGGGCCGATCGACGCCCTGGAAGTTAGCGTACTGGATTTCTCCACCGCCACAGTGACCCGCAAGGACCTCGATTTGCCGGTACGCCGGTTCGATCCTCGCACCACGGAAAAAACCATCCAGACCCTTGAGCTACCAGTGGTGGTGTACGACGACCAGGCTGCGAACTGGCTCAAAGGCGCGACCCTCAGTGAAGACCAACTGAAAAAAGGCGTGAGCATTCGTCAGTCGGTCGATGACCCGAGCGCCGCGCAGATCGAGTTCGATCACAGGAGAAGTTTTAACGACGAACTGCTGGGCAGCTCCTTCAACCCCGGTGACAGCCCGGTCAGCTTCTTCACCGAAGACGCCAGTGGCAAACGTGACGAGCCGATCGAATTGCCACCCGAAGCGTTCCAGGTCGATCCTCTGCGCGGCACCATCACCTATGACCTGAACCTGTTCCCGCAGACGCCTGCCTATACCGTAGGCTCGATCCCGCTGTTCCTGGCCAGCATCGAGAAGAAAACCCTGGACGCTGGTCAACTGCCCAAGGGCCTGGAGCTCAAAGGCAATGCCCTGCTGGTCGACATGAAGGCATTCCCGGAGCAGGACTGGCGTTTCTACGCCCGGGACGACAGTGGTAATTACCTGAAGGAAATACTTGCGGTGAGTCACGATGCGAGCCCGGAGGGCCCGGCTTTGACGGGCGTGCACTACTTCTATGGCCGGCCTGCCCGCCTGGAAACCTATCAGCGGATCGATCTCACCACCGTGCAATATGGGTTTGAGGTCAAGCTCGACAAGGCTGATACCGCCAGCCTTGATCAATAGCCCAATCAGTGATCCGGGCGGAACTCGAAACCGGCCAGGTTGCGCGTGCGTCCGCCATTGATTTCCCGCAGCTGGGCTTGCAAGTGCAGGCACCAGATTTGCGGGTCGTCGGCCAGTTGATAACCATGCAAGGTCAGGCTTTCAACGATAGTGTCGAGGATTGATTCAGCCACAAATGGGCCATGGAAAGGTCCCTGTGCCTTGATGGCAGAAGGTTGTTCGCCCGCCATTCCGGCAGCAAACAGCAAGGTCCACATGCCCTTGTCTCCCGCCAGGGGGCGCACGGCGCATTCGATACGGGTCACAAGGCCCAGGCATTGTCGGGTGAGGCAGAGGTTGCGCGACATGGCGGCGACCCTCGGTAGATCCGGTATTCAGCCTCCATCAGAAGACTGTTTCGATCCAGTGATACTGTCGATATCCTTGACCTGAGAATAGAAGAAAAGTCTGGAAAGCATGCCAGGTAGAACCACAAGGCGCCGAATGGTCATTGTGTGAATATTGGCGCCAGAGTGATGGCACTTTGCACAGTTTAATCGGATGCACAGGTGGGAGCGAGGCTGCTCGCGATGGCGGTGTGTCGTCCAAAATATCAGCTGGTTGACACTCCGTCATCGCGAGCAGGCTCGCTCCCACAGGTAAGTGGTGAAACCTCAGGGGCCTATCAGGCCGGCTTGGCCTCCACCAAGGCTTCCTGCGCCGCTTCCTTCTCCGCCTCCCTCATGTCCTCTTCGCTGATCATTTCCGCAATCACCCGCAGGCGCTCCACTACCCGGGCGTTGACGCTGCCCTCCGGGAACTCGCCATTCTCGTCCGGTGCACCGGCTGGTTCGCCGACCAGCAGGCTCAGGGCCTCATCGGCCTGGCGCACTGCGTACACATGGAACTGGCCGGCGCGCACCGCCGCCAGGACCTTCTCATCGAGCATCAGCGTGGCCACGTTGGCCTGCGGAATGATTGCACCTTGTTCACCCGTCAGGCCGCGGGCCTCGCAGAGTCGGAAGAAGCCCTCGATCTTCTCGTTGACCCCGCCCACCGCCTGCACTTCACCGAACTGGTTGATCGAGCCGGTGATCGCAAAGCACTGCTTGAGCGGTGTTTTCGACAACGCCGAAATCAGCGTGCAAGCTTCGCCCAGCGACGCGCTGTCACCGTCCACGTAACCGTAGGATTGCTCCAGCGCGATGCTCGCGGAAATCGCCAGCGGAAATTCCTGGGCGTAGCGGCTGCCGAGGTAACCGGTCAGGATCATCACGCCCTTGGAGTGAATCGGCTGGCCCAGATTGACCTCACGCTCGATGTCGACGATGCCGCTGCCACCCGGGTAAACCGTGGCAGAAATACGCGCTGGCACACCGAAGGCCGAATCGCCGACTTCCAGCACCGTCAGGCCGTTGCACTTGCCCACGGCCGCGCCATCGGTGTCGATCAGGATGATTCCGGCCAGCATGTCATCGAGGATTCGCGCCGAGACCCGCCCGGTACGGGTGGCCTTGGCCTTGAGGGCTCGCTCGATATGCCCGGCGTCGGTCATTTCATCCGCCGCCAGGTGACGAATGAAATCCGCCTCGCTGACCAGCTGGAACAGGTCGCCGATGCGCGCCGACAAGCGCCCCTGGTGTTCAGCCAGACGCGCGCTGTAGGTCGCCAGGCGCGCCACCGCATCGGCAGTCAAGGGCGCCATGCCCTCTTCCGAGGTGCGGGTTTTCAGCAGTTGGGCAAACTGTTCCAGGCTTTCGTCGACCATCGGAATGTCTTCGTCGAAATCCACCAGCACGCGGAACATCTCCTGGAAGTCTGGATCGAGGTCCTGCAGCGTGTAATACAGCTGCCGAGCCCCGATGATGACGACCTTGACCTGCAGCGGGATGTTTTGCGGGGTCAGCGTCACGGTGGCCAGGCGGCCCAGCTCACCCAGTGGCGATTCCATCTTCAGCTTGCGCGACTGCAGGGCACGCTTGAGCGCATCCCATACGAATGGCTCGCTGAGCATTTTCTCCGCTTCCAGGATGAGAAAACCGCCGTTAGCGCGGTGCAGTGCACCCGGGCGCAGCTGCCGATACGTGGTGTAGAGCGCGCCCTGGTCAGTGCTGTACTCGATGCGTCCGAACAGGTTTTCATAAGTCGGGTGCGGCTCGAACACCACCGGTGCGCCGCCGCTGGCCGAATGACCGACCACCAGGCTCGGGGCGTATTGTTCTTCCAGCATCTTGCGGGCGACAGCGTCGATCTTGCTGTCGTCGACCAATTGCTCGACAACCGTTTTCAGCAGGTAGACCTGCATCGCCTGCAGGTAACCGCAGACCGCGGCGTTCTCGGCATACTTCTCCGACAACGGTGACAGCAATGGCTGCAAGGCCAGGGTGATGGTTTCTTCATTGAGGTGGCGCAGTTGATTGCTCGACTCACGCTTCCATTGCGGCAGGCTGGCGAGCTCTTCGTTGAGCCGTTCCTCGAGGCCGGAAATGTCATCGTGAAAACGCTCGCGATCGGCTTCGGGCAGTTGGGCGAACTCTGCTTCGTCCAGGGCCTTACCATCCCCCATCGGGGTGAACGCAATGTTGCTGGCGTCGCGGTACAGCGCAACGTCCTTCTCCAGCGCCAGGCGCTCAATGATATCCAGCGCCTTGTCGTAGCGCTGGTTGAATGCACGGTCGATGGCACTTTTCTTTTGCTGATAGGACGGGTGTTCAAACACCGCAGGGAACGTCGCCACCAGATTGTCGATCAAGGTGTTGATATCGCCGATAAACGCGCCGGCGGTGCCTGAAGGCAGTTCCAGGGCCCGGGGTTCGCGCGGCTCGTCGAAATTATTGACATAGACCCAGTCTGCCGGGGTCTGCAGGCGTTTGCCTTCGGCTTTCAGGTAGCGTTTGACGAACGAGAACCGGCCAGTGCCGGGCTCACCCATGACAAATACGTTGTAGCCGGGGCGTGGCATGGCCACGCCGAACTGCAATGCTTCGACCGCACGTTCCTGGCCAAGCACACCGCGAAAGGGCTCCAGATCATTGGTGGTAGAGAAGCTGAACTGTTCAGCGGAAAACGGACGAGTCAGCGCTTCGGGCGCTAGACGCAAGCTGGCAGCAACAGGATCAGGCATCGGGCTTCCTTACATCAGGCGGGGCAGATAGCGGCATTCTGGCGCTGCCTCCACCCCACTTGCAAGGCGCGCCTTCAGTCAAAGCATAGCCAAACCGCCATCGTCAGGCTGGCCGGGGCTAAATGGATGTTTTGACGAATATTTAGCAAAAAGTAACGGAACCCTTGGAACGTGCCTAAACTCCAAATTGCGCGGCTGGAACAATAACCGGCCCACTGGCGCCAGATCGGGCCAGGCCCTGTCCATTGGTATGCACATAAAGAGAACAAAGCTATGAAACGGATTCTTCTCGGTACTCTCTTCACCGCTGTATCCATCAACGCCATGGCTCAGGCGCCAGGCGGTCCGGATTGCGGTTGGGGCAACATGCTGTTCGAAGGTCAGCGTGGCACCCCGGCTCACTTCCTGGCATCCACCACCAACGGCACTTCCGGTAACGCAACGTTCGGTATGACATCGGGTACCAACGGTTGCTCGACTAACGCGTCGCTGACCTATGGCGGCAAATCCTGGCTGGCCATGAATGGCATGATGAATGAGTTGTCCGAAGACATGGCTAAAGGCAACGGCGAAGCGCTGACGACCTATGCCGTGGTACTGGGCGTGGCGCCGGAAGATCGTGAGCATTTCGCAGCAGTTACCCACGAGCACTTCCAGCAGATCTTCAGCAAGGCGGATGTAACCGCTGAAGACGTGCATACCAACACCCTGTCCGTTATCAAGAACGATGCTCGCCTGGCCAAATACGCCACTCAAGCATAAGCTCGACCCACCCGCTCCTCTTGGGGGGCGGGTTTTATTTTTTGGACCTGCGCCCCCTTGGGTCTTTGTTTCTTTCCATTAAGTTGCCCACTATGCTCAAACGCCTTGCCTGGTTGGCGCTCTGTGCCTGCGCCCCGCTGTCCGCCGCGCCAAACATCGACTCTGAACGTTTGCAGCAACTGGCTAACGACCCATTCTGGATCTCCCTGGGCCACTACGAAACTGCCAAGCTCGGTGGCTGGCGCAGCTATGTCAGTGACCGGAAGTTTTTCCTCGCGCCGGACGGCAACGAACATCCGGACCGCGAACTGGCCGCCACTGTGCAGGCCTTGTACGCCCCGGCAAGCAAAGGCGAACAACACGCGCAATGCGTCTACCCGGCACGCACCCGCTGGCTCAAGGCGCAACTGAACCTGACGGACTTGCCGGCCCCGCAATGTGCTGAATTCAAGCAATGGTTCAAGGACGTTTCCCCCGACAGTGCGGTGATGATCTTTCCAGCGGCCTACCTGAACAGCCCGTCGTCGATGTTTGGTCACACCCTGCTGCGCATTGACCAGGCTGGCGTGCAAAGCGACAAGACTTCACTACTCAGTTATGCGATCAACTTCGGCGCCTACATCGAAGGTGCCGACAACAGCATCCTTTACGCCTGGAAAGGCCTTATGGGGGGCTACCCGGGGCTGTTTGCGCTGGTGCCCTACCAGGAAAAGCTCTCGGAATACCGCAGCCTGGAGAACCGCGACCTGTGGGAATACCGGCTGAACCTGACCCAGGCAGAAACAGCGCGCATGGTCGAGCACGTCTGGGAACTGAAACAGATCCAGTTCGACTATTTTTTCTTCGACGAAAACTGCTCCTATCGCTTGCTTGAGCTGCTGCAAGTGGCGCGACCGAGCCTGCGCCTGACCGAACAATTCCCCCTCACGGCCATCCCTACCGACACCGTCAAGGCCGTGAAAGAGGCCGGCCTGGTCGAGTCCATCCAGTATCGTCCGTCCAGGGAGCGTGAACTGCTGAGCCGTGCCGAGCCGCTGACTGATGAAGAGCAACAATGGGTACTGAAAGTCAGCGCCGATCAGAAGCAGCTTCAGAGCGCAGATTTCAAGGCCCTGCCGCGCGATCGCCAGGCGCTGGTCATCGACGCCGCGTATCGCCTGGAACGTTACCGCGCCAACGGCCAGGAACGCGACCCTGAGCGCTCCCAGCGCAGTTTCGAACTGCTGCGGGCGATCAATCAGAACCCGGCGCCGGCGCTTGATATTGCGCAACCGGGCCTGCCCGAGGACGGTCATGAATCGCGCACCTGGCAGGCCGGCATCGGCACTCGGGGCGATGAAGCCTTCGCCGAGTACGGCTTGCGCATGGCCTACCATGACCTCAACGACAACGCCGAAAGCTTCCCCCTGGGCGCGCAGATCGAAATTCTGCAGATGAAATTGCGCCAGTACGAAGGCAACCGCTGGCAGTTCCAGCAGTTGGACCTGGCGACGATTCGCTCGCTGACCCCGCGCAACGAGCTGCTGCAACCATTGTCCTGGCAAGTCACCGGCGGCCTGGAACGCGTTCCGGGCAAACACGATGACGAGAACCTGGTCAGTCACGTCAACGGTGGTGGCGGCGGGACATGGCAATTGAGCGAAGACATGCTCGGGTTTGTCATGGGCACCGTGCGGGTTGAGCACAACAATGACTTCGCCGAATTCATCGCCCCCGCCGCCGGATTTAATACCGGGGTGCTGTGGAAAAACCCGCTGGGTAATTTCAGCCTGGAAACCAAAGGTGATTTTTTCACCAATGGCGAGGTGCGGCGCAGTGTGAGCTTGAATCAGCAGTGGGAGCTGTCGCGAAACCTGGGGCTGCGCCTGAGTGCGCAGCGCGAGTTCAGCCACATGGCATCGCCTGAGAATGAGGTGATGCTTGAAGTGAAGTGGTATCACTACTAGATCAAAAGATCGCAGCCTTCGGCAGCTCCTACATTCGATCGCGCACACCTGTAGGTGCTGCCGAAGGCTCGAGCCGCGTTCGGACGATCTTTTGATCTTCCTTTCACATCCCGACAACGACTCGACTTCTAGACTGACTGCATAGGCCGTCGAACGGTCAGGAGTCTGAGATGTGGCGTTGCGCAGGTATGTTGGGATTGCTGCTGTTGTGCGCGGGTTGCCAGTCGACCCACGAAGACCTGATCGCCAAGGGCTATCCGCCGGCCTTCGCCGACGGTTTCGATGACGGTTGCGTCAGTGGTCGCCAGGCGGCCGGGGCGATGACCGGTGAATTTCGCAAAAACGTCCCGCGCTATCTCAAGGACCCGCACTATGCCGAAGGCTGGAGCGATGGCTTTCGCCAATGCCAGGCGATGCTGGAAAATCAAGAGCGCGCAGACTATCGCAGCCACCATTGGGATGACCGCGATAAGGCCTGGCAACAACAGAAGGACCAGGATGCGGCGCACGCCTATCGCTCGCAATGAATCGCTCACGGGCATCCGTCGAAACTAAATGCCTGCGACCATGGCCCAAACCCTATTACGGGAGAAAACCATGAGTCGCGCCTTCGTCAATGAAGATAACGCCGCTGCGCAAGCCGATCAGCCTGTCGAACGGCAGGTCAGCGCGCAGCCCAACTACGTCACACCCACTGGACTGATCCAGTTGCAGGCCAAGGTTGCCGAACTGCAGCAGCAGCTAAGCGCTGAGTCGGCCAAGGGAGAAAAGGTGGATAAGCAGCGCCAGGCGGATCTGCAACGGGATTTACGCTATTTCAACCAGCGCGTGCTCAGCGCGCAAGTGATCACACCCGCGAGCTCGACGCAAAAGGTGCAGATTGGCAGTCGAGTGACGTTTGCCGACGAGCACAACGCCGAACAGAACGTCCAGCTGGTGGGTGAGGATCAGGCGGACGCATCGGCGGGCCTGATCAACTGGGGCTCGCCGCTGGGCCGGGCGCTGCTTGGGGCGCAACTCGGGGATGAGGTGCTGTGGCAACGCCCGGCCGGCGATCAACTGATCGAGATCATCCGCATCGAACCGGCTTAGACCACCCCTTGGGCGAGCATGGCATCGGCGACTTTGACGAAGCCGGCGATGTTTGCCCCTTTGACGTAGTTGATCCGGCCATCCTCTTCGCCGTAGTGCACGCAAGCGTGATGAATCGACTGCATGATGGCGTGCAGTTTGCTGTCCACCTCGCCGCCCGTCCACAGCAGGCGCATGGCGTTCTGCGACATTTCCAGGCCACTTACGGCGACGCCGCCAGCGTTGGACGCCTTGCCTGGCGCAAACAGAATCCCTGCCTCGATGAACAGGTCCACGGCTTCCAGCGTGGTCGGCATGTTGGCGCCTTCGGCCACGCAGATGCAGCCGTTGCGCAGCAATGCGCGAGCGGCCTCGGCATCGAGTTCATTCTGCGTTGCGCATGGCAGCGCGATGTCGCAGGCCAGATCCCATGGGCTCTGACCGGCGCGGAACTCCAGGCCGAAGCGCGCAGCCAACTCACTGATTCGCCCGCGCTGGACGTTTTTCAGTTCCAGTACCGCCAGCCATTGCTCTTCAGTCAAACCAGCTTCGCAGTACAGCGTGCCCTCGGAGTCCGACAGCGAAATGACCTGGCCGCCCAGGTCCATGACCTTGCGGGCCGCGTACTGCGCGACGTTGCCAGAACCCGAGATCGCCACGCGCTTGCCTTCGACGGTTGCGCCTTGGCGCTTGAGCATTTCCTCGGCGAAATAGACACAGCCGAAACCGGTGGCTTCGGGGCGAATCAGGCTGCCGCCGTAGCTCGGTCCCTTGCCTGTGAGCACGCTGGTGAACTGGTTGCTCAGGCGCTTGTATTGGCCGAACAAAAAGCCAATCTCCCGGGCACCGACGCCGATATCGCCCGCCCGCACGTCAACGTCTGCACCGATGTGCCGGTACAGTTCGCTCATGAAGGACTGGCAGAAGCGCATGACTTCAGCATCGCTTTTGCCTTTGGGGTCGAAGTCCGAGCCGCCCTTGCCGCCCCCCATGGGCAACGAGGTCAGGGAGTTCTTGAACGTCTGTTCGAACGCGAGGAATTTCAGCACGCCCAGATTCACTGACGGATGGAAGCGCAGACCGCCCTTGTACGGACCGATGGCACTGTTCATCTGGATGCGGAAGCCCCGATTGACCTGCACCTTGCCGTGATCGTCGACCCATGACACACGAAACACCACCGCCCGCTCCGGCTCACAGATACGCTCCAGGATGCCGGAAGTCAGGTAGCGCGGATTGGCTTCCAGAAACGGCCAGAGGCTGCGCAAGACTTCTTCCACAGCCTGATGAAACTCGGGCTGGTCGGGGTCACGTTTTTTCAGGCGGGCAAGGAAGGATTCAACGGATTCGATCATGGAAAGTCTCGGCAAATTTATTGTCGTTGGAGAGATTGAGCCGGACTTTAACAAACGAATCGCGCACAGGAACAGCGCAACATGTCGCCTTTATGAAATTAAATGGTGCACAGGATATAAATAAGCCTGTTTTTCGACCGATTTTGCACCTGAATAGGGAGATCGACTCGACGAAATGCACCAACAGTTATACCGCCCTCGCTAGCAGGCTAGCTCCCACAGGGGATGGGTGGTGAATCGAGATTTATTGCCTGCACAAAACTTTGTGGGAGCTGGCCTGCCGGCGATGAATTCCACTCGGTATCCCTGAAAAACAGAACAAAAAAAACGGAGCCTGAAGGCTCCGTTCTTTCATGCAACCAACCCAGAATCAGGCCAGTTTCTTGTGCCGTACACGATGCGGCTGGGCAGCTGCTTCGCCGAGACGCTTTTTGCGATCGGCTTCGTACTCGGTGTAGTTACCTTCGAAGAACACTGCTTGCGAGTCATCTTCGTACGCCAGGATGTGCGTCGCCACGCGGTCCAGGAACCACCGATCGTGAGAGATCACAATGGCGGCGCCCGGGAAGTCCAGCAGGGCTTCTTCCAGGGAGCGCAGGGTTTCAACGTCGAGGTCGTTGGACGGTTCGTCGAGCAGCAGGACGTTGCCACCCTCCTTCAGGGTCAGGGCCAGGTGCAGGCGACCGCGCTCACCACCGGACAGGTCCTTGACGAACTTCTGCTGATCGCCACCCTTGAAGTTGAAGCGACCCACGTAGGTACGCGACGGGATCTCGTAGTTGCCGATGCGGATCTGGTCGGAACCGTCGGAGATTTGCTGGAATACCGTCTTGCTGCCATCCAGGTCCTCACGGCTCTGGTCAACACAAGCCAGTTGCACGGTTTCGCCGACTTCGATGGTGCCCGAATCCGGAGTCTCCTTGCCCATCAACATGCGGAACAGCGTGGATTTACCCGCGCCGTTACCGCCGATCACACCCACGATGGCGCCTTTGGGCATGGAGAACGACAGGTTGTCGATCAGCACGCGATCGCCGTAACCCTTGGAGACGTTCTTGAACTCGATGACCTTGTCACCCAGGCGCGGACCGGCCGGGATGTAGATCTCGTTGGTTTCGCTACGCTTCTGGAATTCCTGCGACTGCATTTCTTCGAAGCGTTGCAGACGAGCCTTGGACTTGGACTGGCGGGCCTTGGCGCCTTTGCGCACCCACTCCAGTTCTTCCTTCATGGCTTTTTCATGGGCCGACTGCTGCTTGGATTCTGCAGCCAGACGATTGGACTTGGCTTCAAGCCAGCCCGAATAGTTGCCCTCGTACGGGATACCGGCGCCGCGGTCGAGTTCGAGAATCCAGCCGGCAACGTTGTCCAGGAAGTACCGGTCGTGCGTGATCGCTACCACGGTGCCCGGGAAGTCATGGAGGAAGTGCTCCAGCCAGGCGACGGAATCGGCGTCCAGGTGGTTGGTCGGTTCGTCCAGGAGCAACATGTCCGGAGCCGACAACAGCAGACGGCACAGCGCCACACGACGTTTTTCACCACCGGAGAGGAATTCGACCTTGGCGTCCCAGGCGGGCAAACGCAGTGCATCGGCCGCCACTTCCAGCTGACGATCCAGGTTGTGACCATCGCTGGCCTGCAGAATCGCCTCGAGCTTGGCCTGTTCAGCAGCCAGCTTGTCGAAGTCGGCATCTTCCTCGGCGTAAGCGGCGTAGACCTCGTCCAGGCGAGCCTGGGCGTTCTTGATCACGCTGACCGCTTCCTCGACCACTTCGCGCACAGTCTTGGTCGGATCCAGGATCGGTTCCTGCGGCAGGTAGCCGATGTTCAGTTCCGGCATCGGACGGGCTTCGCCCTCGAATTCGGTGTCGACGCCCGCCATGATTTTCAGCAGCGTGGACTTACCCGAACCGTTGAGGCCGAGCACGCCGATCTTGGCGCCAGGGAAGAAAGACAGCGAAATGTTTTTCAGGATTTCCCGCTTCGGCGGAACAACTTTTCCCAGCCGATGCATGGTGAAGACGTATTGAGCCATGGAGAACCTTGGGTCAGTGACAGATGAATGATTGGAGCGCGGGCGAGGCCCGGCCAGACCGTGCGCGCTGACCGCTTGATAGGGACCAATGCGTGCGCGCTGAAGAAAGTCTGATTCTAGGAGCTGGAACGCTCCCACGTAACCGGCAAAGCTACCTTAATGATGGATGGCAGTCCAGCCGAGCGGGACTGGCACTTTGCCACAACTCAAGGCATGCTAGCCGCCCTTCGGGCGTCCGGCTTATAGTGCGCGTCGCGCCAGCCCAGCCCTTGCGCAGGATTACACAGCTTGACTAACGTGCCTCCACCGTCTTCTGTGAACGATGCCCGTTCTGCGGCCGGCTCTCCCCTGCGCGGGACGTTAAAAGGTGGGCTGGCCACACTCGCATTACTGCTGCTGGCCCTACTCTTCTGGCAACTGCTCGACCAACTGCGCGAAACCCAAAAGAACCAGCGCCAGTACACCATCGACTTCACCGCCGACCTGGCTTCTCAAATCAGCCTGAATATGGCGCTGAACGCGCAGATCGCCCTGAACCTGCTGCCGATCGTCGAGCAGCCACAGACTCGCGAAGAACAGCAGGCGCTGCTGCGCAAAATCCAGCAGTCGCTGCCTGATGTACGCAGCCTGGCACTGCTCAGTCCGTCTGGGAAAGTGCTCAGCGACAGCGCCGTGGACAGTAACGATGCCGACTACCTGAGCCAGCTGGTTCAGCGCAGCCGCGCCCAGGCGCACTATTTCAGCAATGCCGACGACGGCTCGGTGGTCCATTTGCTGCTGCACCAGCCCAGCGGCAGCACTCGCGGTTACTGGGCGCTGCGCCTGTCTCCGGCCTTCTTCGCATCGCTGGCCAAGCAAAATGAGGCCGGCATCCGCCCACTGTGGCTGGTGGAAAACCGCATCAATCGGCAAATTGTCAGCCGCGATAACGCCGTGCCGGTATCGGAGCCAAGTGAACTGACGGCAGAGGACCTGGCCAACAGCGTATTGACGGTGCCTCTGAGCAGCAGCGACTGGCAACTGCGCGGGCTGTTCGACCGTCAGCGCGTGATCGAGCATCTGTTGCCCGCATTCATCGGCAAATGCCTGCTCGGGCTGGCCTTTTCCCTGCTGCCCTTCATCGCGCTGCTGAACATGCGCCGCCAGCGCCAGTTGCATGAGGGTCGTCGACGCTATCAGGACATCTTCGAAGGCACCGGGGTCGCCCTGTGCGTACTGGATCTGTCCGGGCTCAAGAGTGCATTCGACAAGGCCCGCATCCTTGACACCGAACAGTTGCAAAGCTGGCTGGCAGTGCCAACGCAACGTGAACAGCTGCTGCGCGAAATGCGCATCACCGAAGTCAACGAGGTAGCCCTGCTGCTACTGGACGTCAATGCCCCGGAGGAGGCCTGGAAACGCCTGATCGACGGTAATCCACTGACCAGCTCGGCCATCGGCCAGCCCATACTCGAAGCCGTTCTGCAGCGGCACAAACAGCTCGAACTGGAGATCCGCCTGCAGGACGCCAGCGGCCGTGATCAGCACTTGTGGCTGGTGCTGCGCCTGCCCGAGGACCAGAGCGACTATAAGGCAGTGATCCTGAGCATCACCGACGTTACCAGCCGCAAGCTTATCGAGCTGTCACTGCTGGAACGTGAAGGATTCTGGTCCGATGTGGTACGCACGGTTCCGGATCACCTGTATGTGCAAGACGTCATCAGCCAGCGAATGATCTTCAGCAACCACCATCTGGGCCAGACCCTCGGCTACAACCGTACCGAGCTGCACCAGATGGGCGATTACTTCTGGGAAGTCCTGCTGCACGCCGATGATGCCGACTTGTATCATCGATCGCGCCAGACCCAGCGCCACGGCGGTTACAGCCAGCTGATGCAATGCCAGTTGCGCTTTCGCCACCGGGACGGCAAATGGCGCCGTTTCGAAGTGCGCGAACAAGCCCTGGCGCGGGACAAACATGACCAGGTCACGCGCATCATCGGCGTGGCCAAGGACATCACCGAGCAGATCGAAGCCAGCGAATCCCTGCGCGACAGCGAGCAGCGTTATCGCATGCTCGCCGAAAGCATCAGCGACGTGATTTTTTCCACCGACAGCGCAATGGCACTCAATTACGTCAGCCCCTCGGTGCATGCCGTGCTGGGCTATGACGTCGAATGGATCTTCCAGAACGGCTGGCAATCGACCATTGCCAACCCGCAGCAACTGACCGGTATCTACAGCCTGATGGACCGGATCAGCAAGGCGCTGAACAAACCTGACAGACTGGCGCTGTTGCGCGACCAGGTGCAAACCCAACTGTTCCTGTTCGACTGCCTGCGCGCCGACGGTCGCAAGGTCCCCATCGAGCTGCGCCTGGTGCTGGTCTGGGACGACCAGGGAGCCTTCGAAGGCGTGCTGGGGGTCGGTCGCGACATCAGTCAGCAACGCCGCGCCGAGAAAGATCTGCGCATGGCGGCGACGGTGTTCGAGCACTCGACCTCGGCCATCCTGATCACCGACCCAGCCGGTTACATCGTGCAGGCCAACGAAGCCTTCAGCCGCGTCAGCGGTTACGCGGTCGAACAAGTGCTCGACCAGTTGCCGAACATGCTGACCGTGGACGAGCAACAGGACGCGCACCTGCGCTACGTGCTCAAACAGCTTAACGAGCACAGCACCTGGGAAGGCGAAGTGTGGCTCAAGCGGCGTAACGGCGAGCATTACCCGGCCTGGGTCGGCATCACCGCCGTGCTGGATGACGAAGGCGACCTGGCCAGCTATGTGTGCTTCTTCAGCGACATCAGCGAGCGCAAGGCCAGCGAACAGCGAATCCATCGCCTCGCCTACTACGACGCCCTGACTCACCTGCCCAACCGCACGCTGTTCCAGGATCGCCTGCACACCGCTCTGCAATCGGCGGAACGGCAGAAAGGCTGGGTGGTGCTGATGTTCCTCGACCTCGACCGGTTCAAGCCGATCAACGACTCCCTGGGCCATGCGGCCGGCGATCGCATGCTCAAGGAAATGGCCACGCGCCTGCTCGGCTGCGTCGACGATGATGACACTGTGGCCCGCATGGGCGGCGACGAGTTCACCTTGCTCCTGCAACCGCGGGCCAACCGCGAGATGGCGTTGAACCGGGCGATTCATGTGGCCGAACAGATTCTTGGCAGCCTGGTGAAACCCTTCGTGCTTGAAGGCCGGGAGTTTTTCGTCACCGCCAGTATCGGCATCGCCCTGAGCCCGCAAGACGGCAACGAGCTCAGTCAGCTGATGAAAAACGCCGACACCGCGATGTACCACGCCAAGGAGCGCGGCAAGAACAACTTCCAGTTCTATCAGGCCGACATGAACGCCAGTGCCCTGGAGCGCCTGGAGCTCGAGAGCGATTTGCGCCATGCCCTGGAGCAAGACGAATTCGTGTTGTATTACCAGCCGCAGTTCAGCGGCGACGGCAAGCGCCTGACGGGCGCCGAAGCCTTGCTGCGCTGGCGCCACCCTCGACGCGGGCTGGTACCGCCGGGAGATTTCATTCCGGTGCTCGAGGAGCTTGGCCTGGTGGTTGATGTCGGCGACTGGGTCATCAGCGAAGCCTGCCGCCAGCTCAAGTCCTGGCACCTGGCCAAGGTTCGCGTGCCAAAAGTGTCGGTGAATATCTCGGCGCGGCAGTTCTCCGACGGCCAACTGGGCACGCGCATCGCCAACATCCTCAAGGAAACCGGCCTGCCCCCGGCGTGCCTGGAGCTGGAACTGACCGAAAGTATTCTGATGCGCGAAGTCAGCGAGGCGATGCAGATCCTCGACGGCTTGAAAAATCTCGGCCTGAGCATTGCGGTCGACGACTTCGGCACTGGCTATTCATCGCTTAACTACCTCAAGCAATTCCCGATCGACGTGCTGAAAATTGACCGCACGTTTGTCGATGGCCTGCCGTCCGGCGAACAGGACGCACAGATTGCCCGGGCAATCATCGCCATGGCCCACAGCCTCAACCTGGCGGTGATCGCCGAAGGCGTGGAAACCCAGGAGCAGCTGGATTTCCTGCGTGAGCATGGGTGCGATGAAGTTCAAGGGTATTTGTTCGGGAGGCCGATGCCGGCCAGCGGGTTTGAGGCGCAGTTCGGGCGCGAGGCGTTGTTCGAGTTCGACTGAGATTTTTGCAGGGAGGCCATGGCCAGCAGGCTGGCTCCCACAAGAATTTGTGGTCGGTCAGGTAGTTTGCAGGCAATCGCAATTACTGTGGGAGCCAGCCTGCTGGCGATGGGGGCCGCACGATCACCGCTGATCCCGTCATGAAGCCCACTTGTCTGCGACATGATGTCCTTTCATATGCCATCTAAAACTCGTTAGGTTAGAATGCCCCCCTTTTCTGCCCCGATCCTTGAGGACCGCCATGTTCAGCCGTGATTTGACTATTGCCAAGTACGACGCCGATCTCTTTGCCGCCATGGAGCAAGAAGCTCAGCGCCAGGAAGAGCACATTGAGCTGATCGCTTCGGAAAACTACACCAGCCCTGCGGTGATGGAAGCTCAAGGCTCGGTACTGACCAACAAGTACGCCGAAGGCTACCCGGGCAAGCGCTACTACGGTGGCTGCGAGTTCGTCGACGTGGTCGAGCAGCTTGCTATCGATCGCGCCAAGGAACTGTTCGGCGCTGATTACGCCAACGTTCAGCCACACGCCGGTTCGCAAGCCAACAGCGCCGTTTACCTGGCTCTGCTGCAAGCGGGCGACACCATCCTGGGCATGAGCCTGGCACACGGTGGTCACCTGACCCACGGCGCCAGCGTTTCTTCCTCCGGCAAGCTGTACAACGCCGTTCAGTACGGCATCGACGCCAATGGCCTGATCGACTACGACGAAGTCGAGCGCCTGGCCGTTGAACACAAGCCTAAAATGATCGTGGCCGGTTTCTCCGCCTACTCGCAGATCCTCGACTTCCCGCGTTTCCGCGAGATCGCCGACAAGGTTGGCGCCTACCTGTTCGTTGACATGGCTCACGTGGCCGGTCTGGTCGCCGCTGGCGTCTACCCGAACCCGGTGCCATTCGCCGACGTGGTGACCACCACCACGCACAAGACCCTGCGTGGTCCACGTGGCGGCCTGATCCTGGCTCGCGCCAACGCCGACATCGAGAAGAAGCTCAACTCCGCGGTATTCCCGGGCGCCCAGGGTGGCCCGCTGGAGCACGTGATCGCCGCTAAGGCGATTTGCTTCAAGGAAGCGTTGCAGCCTGAGTTCAAAACCTACCAGCAACAAGTGGTGAAGAACGCCAAGGCCATGGCCGGCGTGTTCATCGAGCGCGGTTTTGACGTGGTATCGGGCGGTACTGAAAACCACCTGTTCCTGCTGTCGCTGATCAAGCAGGAAATCTCCGGTAAAGATGCCGACGCCGCTTTGGGCAAGGCTTTCATCACCGTGAACAAGAACTCCGTGCCTAACGATCCACGCTCCCCGTTCGTCACTTCCGGCCTGCGCTTCGGCACTCCGGCCGTGACCACTCGCGGCTTCAAGGAAGCTGAGTGCAAGGAACTGGCCGGCTGGATCTGCGACATCCTGGCAGACCTGAACAACGAAGCGGTGATCGACTCCGTTCGTGAGAAGGTCAAGGCCATCTGCAAGAAGCTGCCGGTGTACGGCGCTTAATTGCGACGTTAAACCCGCAGGATGAAAAACCGGCCAAGTGATTGGCCGGTTTTTTTTCGCCCCCGATATGCCACCGTAGCGCGGCTTACGCCGCTGGTCAGACCGGTCATGCCAATTCTAGTCAGCACACTTGAAATTCAGGAAAAACCCAGCGTAGACTGCGCCTGCACTGGACATACCGGTAAGACCACAATAATTAAGTCCTGAATCTGAGCGCCCAGGCGCCGGCAGCCAGGACACCGACCAGGATTCCTCCCATGCTCAGATGGTGCTCGCGTTCAATCTTCCTCCAAGTGGTTCTCGGACTGGTGCTCGGCATCGTCTGCGGGCTGACCCTCCCTGAATACTCTGCACAGCTCAAACCGCTGGGCGATGGTTTCATCAAACTGATCAAGATGCTCATCGGCCTGATCGTGTTCTGCGTGGTGGTCAGTGGCATCAGCGGTGCCGGCGACCTGAAGAAGGTCGGACGCATTGGCCTCAAATCGGTGATCTACTTCGAAATCCTGACCACCATCGCCTTGGTCATCGGCCTGGTATTCGCCTTCAGCACCGGCATTGGCAGCGGCGCCAACATTCACCTGGATCAGCTTTCCGCCGCCGACATGGGTGACATCGCCCAGCGCGGCGAGCATATGCACACCACCACGCAGTTCCTGATGGACCTGATTCCCACGTCGGTGGTAGGTGCCTTTGCCGACAACAACATCCTGCAAGTGCTGCTGTTCTCGGTTCTGTTTGGCAGCGCACTCAACCTGGTGGGTGAAGCGGCGTCGGGCATCTCCCGGCTGATCAACGAGCTGAGCCATGTGATCTTTCGCATCATGGGCATGATCGTGCGCCTGGCGCCGATCGGCGTGTTCGGCGCCATCGCGTTCACCACCAGCAAATACGGCCTGGACTCCCTGCAGCATCTGGGTAGCCTGGTGGGTTTGTTCTACCTGACCTGCGTGGCCTTCGTCTCGCTGATCCTCGGCCTGGTGATGCGCGTGTCCGGCCTGCGGATGTGGCCGCTGCTCAAGTACCTGCGTGAAGAACTGCTGATCGTCATGGGCACCGCCTCCTCCGACGCCGTACTGCCGCAGATCATGCGCAAGCTCGAGCACCTGGGCATCGGCAGCTCGACGGTAGGGCTGGTGATCCCTACGGGTTACTCGTTCAACCTCGACGGTTTCTCGATCTACCTGACCCTCGCCATCGTCTTTATTGCCAATGCGACCGGCACGCCACTGGCAATGACCGATCTGCTGACGATTCTGCTGGTCTCGCTGATCACCTCCAAAGGTGCCCACGGGATACCCGGCTCGGCGCTGGTGATCCTGGCGGCGACACTCACGGCGATCCCGGCGATTCCGGTGGTGGGTCTGGTGCTCGTCCTCGCGGTCGACTGGTTCATGGGGATCGGCCGAGCGCTGACCAACCTGATCGGCAATTGTGTGGCAACAGTGGCCATTGCCCGCTGGGAAAAAGACATCGATATCCAGCGCGCAAACAAGGTGCTTTCCGGCCAGGTGGGTTATACCTTCCAGCCGAGAAAACCAGTCGGTCCCGCGCACCAGCAGGAATTTTGAATCACTGCCGTGCCTGCCCAGGGGCGGGCACGGTCATCAAACGTTTTGAATGCTCATGGAGCGAACAGTGATTACCTCGTCGACCGTTGTGAACTCAGTCGTGGAAAAACTTCGGGCCGCTCTGGCCCGCGGCCAGTGGCGCTCCGGCGAAATGCTCCCGGGGCAACGGGAACTGGCAGAACAATTGGGCATCAGCCGCCCGAGTTTGCGTGAGGCCGTCATCGTCCTGGAAACGCTAGGTCTGGTGCGGTCCATGCCGGGCAAGGGTGTTGTGGTCCTGGAGGCCAATCTCAGCGACAGCCAGTCCCATGACAGTGCGGTGGCGGGGGCGAGCCTGGAAGACGTGCTGCAACTGCGCTACACCCTTGAGCCGTTCATTGTCGGGCTGGTCGCGCAGTCCATCAGCAGCAAGGAAGTCGGGCAGTTGCGTCTCACGCTGATGGACATGCGCGAAGCCCTGGAAGCCAACGACAGCGAAGCCGGGGTGAATGCCTACATCGCGTTCCATGAAGAGCTGTTCACCCTGACGTCGAATCCGATTTTCCAGAGTGTGGTGCAGCAAACCAGCAACGCCCTCAAGCAAAGCGCCGAGGTGCTGCGCAATTCCCCGGAACACCTGGCCGAACGTCTCGAAGAGAACGAAGCCGTGGTGCGGGCGATCCGCAGCAAGAACAGCGCCCAGGCCAGTGCCGAGATGCGTCGTCACATTCTTCGGGAAGGTCAGCGCATGGGCATCGAATTGAATATTCCAGACGACAACCTTCGCAGTTGAACACGCCTGGAACTGGAGACCGGCCATGAACAGCTTCGCTTCACCTCAGAATCTCGGCGCCCTGCCCTGCGCCCTGCCGCTCAATGATCTTTATGCGCGGGTGTTCGATGCCATTCTCGACCAGCGCATCAATGCGGGCAGTCGGTTTACTGAAGACAGCCTGGCGCAAATGTTCAGCGCCCGTCGCAGCGACATTCGTGGTGTGCTGAGCGGCCTTTCGCATCAGCAGATCATTATTCTGCGGCCCAATCATCGGCCTCGGGTCGCTTTGCTCGATCGCGAACAGATCCGCCAGACTTTGCATGCACGGCGGTTGACGGAAACCACGCTGGTGCAACTCGCCTGTCGGAACAGTGGCCGCCAGGATTTCAAACGGTTGCACGCGCTGCTCGAACAGGAGCACAGCTGTACCGAACAGGCTCCAGCTATTCGGCTGTCAGGAGAGTTTCATTTGCTGTTGGCAGAGATGGCGGGGAATGCACCTTTGGCGCATTTCCTGGGCAGTCTGGTGCCCTTGACCTCGCTGGCGATTGCACAGGCTGATGCACACCCAGCGAATTGTTGCGATTGGCAGGCACATCAGGGAATCCTGGACGCGGTGGAGTGCGGGAATGAAACGATGGCGACGACACTGCTGAACCGACACCTGGATCAACTGGAGGAGCTTTTGATGAACATGCCCTCCATGACCGGCCGCAATCGCGCTGCCGGTTAGGCCGCCTTCGCGAGCGAGCCCGCTCCTGCAGGGGATGCGTGCATGACCCAAAGCTTGTGGCAGACACAGGTCAGAATGTGGGAGCGGGCTTGCTCGCGAACAGGCCCGCAAACACGCTGAAGATCACTGTGTTTACTCCGCCGCCACCCGCGCAAATCCTTCCCGAATCTTCTCTTCCGGCAGATCATCCGCAATAAAGACGATCACGCTTTCGCGCGGCTCACCAGGCGCCCACTCGGTGTCCCAGTCGAAGCCATACAACTTCAGCACCCCTTGAAACACCATCCGCCGCGGTTCGCCGGCGATGCTCAAAACGCCTTTGTAACGCAGCAATTGCTTGCCATGCGCTTCCAGCAGTTCATTCATGAACTCGCTGAGCTTGTCGATATCCAGCGGCTTGTCGGTCCGCAGGACCAGGCTGGAAATGCGGTCGATGGAGGGGGCCTTGCTCACCGCGCGCAGGCTCAAGCCACTGCCGAGGTCGGCATTGAGATTGAAGCCCCGGACGTCGAGCAGTTCAGCCAGGTCGATCTTGCCGTGGTCGACCAGGCGAATGGGTGCTCGACGATTGATGCGGGTCAGGCGTTCGCTCAACGCGGTGAAAGTTGCCTCGTCCACGAGGTCTCGCTTGCTCACCAGCAGACGGTCGGCAAACCCGATTTGCGCCTGGGCGATAGTCTGGGCCAGGTGCGTATCGGCGTGGGCGGCATCCACCAGGGTGATAATGCCGTCGAGAATGTAGCGCTCGCGCAGCTCTTCATCGATGAAGAAAGTTTGCGCCACAGGTGCCGGATCGGCGAGCCCGGTGCATTCGATCACCAGGCGATCGAAGGCGATCTCACCACTGTCTAGGCGTTCAAGCAGCAGGAACAGGGCTTTGGTCAGATCGGTGTGGATAGTGCAGCAGACGCAGCCGTTGGACAGCGTCATCACTTGCACCGGCTCCTCGCCCAGCAGCTGAGTGTCGATGCCGGCATCGCTGAATTCGTTCTCGATCACGGCGATTTTCAGACCGTGCTCGGTTTTGAGCAGGTGGCGCAAAAGTGTGGTCTTCCCGGCGCCGAGGAAGCCGCTGAGGATGGTGACTGGGATAGGGGCTGACAAAATAAGGTCTCCCGGACTCGAAAAAAAACTGTAGGAGCAAGGCTTGCCCGCGATGGCGTCCGAAAGATCGCCATCGCGGGCAGGCCTTGCTCCCACAGTGTGTGTTGCCTAGACCTTGTGCATCAACAGCACTTGGGCCCACCCTTGCCGCCGTAACGCGCTTCCTGACGCTCCCTGAAGAACATCTCGTAGCTCATCACCGGCTTGTCCGGGTGATTGGTTTGCATATGCTCGACGTAGTTGTCGTAGTCGGGCATGCCGACCATAAGGCGCGCGGCCTGACCGAGGTATTTACCGAGGCGACTCAGGTCATTGAACATGTTGGCAATCCTCGATTACGCATCCGGCAGGGCCTGGAATGGCGCTTCTTTATCCGTACGTTCCTTTTTACCCCAGGCGGCGATACCGACCTTGATGGCATAGAACAGGATGCTGAATACCACGAACAGGAACAATGCCGTCAGCGTTGCGTTGGTGTATGCGTTGTAGATCACGTGCTGCATCTGGTTGATGTCCTTGGCGGGTGCGAGGATCTGGCCGTTGGCCAACGCATCGCTGTATTTTTTCGCCAGGGACAGGAAACCGATCGCCGGGTTGGCATCAAACAGCTTGATGAAACCTGCGGTCACGGTACAGATCAGCAGCCAGACCGCTGGCAGCATGGTCACCCAGATGTAGCGTTGACGTTTCATTTTAATCAACACGACCGTCGCCAGCATCAGCGCGATACCCGCCAGCATCTGGTTGGAGATACCGAACAGCGGCCACAGGGTGTTGATGCCGCCCAGTGGATCGATCACGCCCTGGTACAGCAGATACCCCCACATCGCCACACAGCCGGCGGTGGCAATCAGGTTGGCGGTCCAGGACTCGGTGCGCTTCAGTGCCGGCACGAATGAGCCGAGCAGATCCTGCAGCATGAAGCGTCCGGCACGGGTACCGGCATCCACGGCCGTCAGGATGAACAGCGCCTCGAAGAGGATCGCGAAGTGGTACCAGAACGCCATGGTGTTTTCACCTGGCAGCACACTGTGCAGGATTTGCGCGATACCCACCGCGAGGGTCGGCGCACCACCGGCACGTGCCAGGATGGTGGTTTCACCAATGTCCTTGGCTACCGCCTGCAAGGCTTCCGGCGTGATCGCAAAACCCCAGCTGCTGACGGTTTGCGCGACGGTGACCACATCCGAACCGACGATGGCCGCCGGGCTGTTCATGGCGAAGTACACACCCGGTTCGATCACCGAGGCGGCAACCATCGCCATGATTGCCACGAAGGATTCCATCAGCATGCCGCCGTAACCGATGTAGCGGGCATGGCTTTCATTCGCCAACAGCTTCGGCGTGGTGCCGGAAGAGATCAGCGCGTGGAAACCCGAGACCGCGCCACAGGCAATGGTGATGAACAGGAACGGGAACAGACCGCCCTTCCACACCGGGCCGGTGCCATCGATGAACTGGGTCAATGCCGGCATTTTCAGATCCGGCATGGTGACCAGGATGCCGATTGCCAAGGCAATGATGGTGCCGATCTTCAGGAAGGTCGACAGGTAGTCACGGGGTGCCAGGATCAGCCACACCGGCAGCACCGCAGCGACAAAACCGTAACCAATCAGCATCCAGGTAATCTGGATCCCGGTGAAGGTAAACGCCTTGGCCCAGAACGGATCGGCAGCAATCTGCCCGCCGAGCCAGATCGACCCCAGCAGCAACAGCACGCCGATGATGGAAATTTCACCGATGCGACCGGGGCGGATGTAGCGCATGTAGATGCCCATGAACATCGCAATCGGGATGGTCGCCATCACCGTGAAGATCCCCCACGGGCTCTCGGCCAGGGCCTTGACCACGATCAGCGCCAGCACCGCGAGGATGATGATCATGATCAGGAAGCAGCCGAACAGTGCGATGGTTCCCGGTATGCGGCCCATCTCTTCACGGACCATATCCCCCAGGGAGCGGCCGTTACGACGGGTGGACAGGAACAGGATCATGAAGTCCTGCACCGCACCGGCCAGCACCACCCCGGCGATCAGCCACAGGGTACCGGGCAAATAGCCCATCTGCGCCGCCAGGACTGGACCGACCAAAGGCCCCGCGCCGGCGATGGCCGCGAAGTGGTGACCAAACAGGATGTGTTTGTTGGTAGGGACGTAGTCCAGACCGTCATTGTTGAGCACGGCGGGGGTGGCCCGTCGCGGATCAAGCTGCATCACATTATTAGCGATGAACAGGCTGTAGTAACGGTACGCAACCAGATAGATGGCCACTGCCGCGACCACAATCCACAAGGCGTTGATCGCCTCGCCTCGACGCAATGCCACTACGCCCAGGGCGCACGCTCCTACGATCGCCAGCAGCAGCCAGGGTATGTGGCGTAGCAGGCTATTATTATTTTTCATTTTATGATTCCAGCCAGGGTGGACAAGAAAGACAGCCACCCCGAGTTTAGCTGGCCTGACGGCAAAGGCCATACCCCGACATTGGTCTAGAGCCATGTCCCTGCTGGCGGCCGCGCACCCTGCGGGTCTATAGTCAGCAAACATTTCGAGGAACGCGCCATGAGCCAGCAACCCGCCGAACGCCGCCGCTTCACACGTATTGCGTTCGATGCCAGAACCGAGCTGGGCCAAGGGCAGTCCATCTGGCCAGTAAAGCTGATCGATCTTTCACTCAAGGGGCTGCTGATCGAGCGTCCGGAGCCATGGCTGGGTGATGCACAACAGGATTTTTCCGTCGAAATTCACCTGACCGATGAGGTCGAGATCAAGATGGATGTGCAGCTCACCCATCAGGAGCGCGGCCAACTGGGGTTTGTCTGCCGCCACATCAGCCTGGAATCCATCGAGCGCCTGCGGCGGTTGATCGAGTTCAACCTGGGAGACCCGCAGGAGCTGGAGCGGGAGCTGGGCGCACTGATTGAAGTCTGACGCTCCCACAGGGAAGACCCAACTGCCAAAAATCACTCGAACAACGCATCCAACGCCTGCTCCAGCCGCGTCACTGCAATTATCTGCAACCCTGCCGGTGCTTCCTTGGGCGCATTCCCCTTGGGCACGATGGCGCGTTTGAAGCCATGCTTGGCCGCTTCCTTCAAGCGTTCCTGACCGCTGGGCACCGGACGTACTTCACCGGACAACCCAACTTCACCGAACACCAGCAGGTCATGGGGCAAGGGTCGATTGCGCAAGCTGGACATCACCGCCGCCATCAGCGCCAGGTCCGACGCGGTTTCCAGCACTTTCACGCCGCCTACCACGTTGAGGAACACATCCTGGTCGTGGGTTGGAATACCACCATGGCGGTGCAGCACGGCGAGCAACATTGCGAGCCTATTCTGATCCAGGCCCAGGGTTACCCGGCGCGGGTTAGCCAGATGGCTGTCGTCTACCAGCGCCTGGACTTCCACCAGCATCGGCCGGGTGCCTTCCCACGTCGCCATGACCACGCTGCCCGGTACTTCTTCCTGGGCACGCGTGAGAAAAATCGCCGAAGGGTTGGAGACTTCCTTGAGCCCTTTGTCCGTCATACCGAACACGCCCAGTTCATTGACCGCGCCAAAGCGGTTCTTCACTGCACGCAACAGCCGCAGGCGGCCATCGGATTCGCCCTCGAAATACAGCACGGTGTCGACCATGTGCTCGAGCACCCGCGGCCCCGCCAGCGCGCCTTCCTTGGTGACGTGGCCGACCAGGAAGATCGCCGTGCCGCTCTGCTTGGCATAACGCACCAGCAACGCCGCGCTCTCCCGGACCTGGGACACACCACCCGGGGCCGACTGCAGCTGCTCGGTGAAAATCGTCTGGATCGAGTCGATTACCATGACCTTGGGCTTTTCCACCCGCGCCGTGGCGATGATGGTTTCGATGCAGGTCTCGGTCATCACGCGTAGCTGGTCCTGGGGCAATCCCAGGCGCCGGGCACGCATGGCCACTTGCTGCTGCGATTCCTCACCGGTGACATACAGCGCCGGCATGCTCTTGGCCAGATTGCACAGGGTCTGCAGGAGGATGGTCGACTTGCCGATCCCCGGGTCACCGCCGATCAGCACCACCGAACCGTCGACCAGACCACCGCCCAGGACTCGATCGAGTTCACTGGAGGCAGTGGAGAACCGCGGGATTTCTTCAACGCTGACTTCGGCCAGCGTCTTGATTTGCGCTTGCTGGCCAGTCCAGCCGGTGCGACCGCTGGGAGGTGCCGCCCCACCGCTCTCGACCATGGTTTCAGTCAAGGTGTTCCAAGCGCCGCACTCGCCGCACTGTCCGGCCCACTTGGGGAAAGTTGAGCCGCACTCGGTGCAGCCGTACATGCGTTTGGCCTTGGCCATCTTGACTCCCGGCAAAAACCGGGATGATAGCGCAGCTGGAACGGATACGCGCGCAGCAATACGGAACAAGCGAGAGCCTTAGTTGCCTTTGGACAAGTTACCCGACTGCCATCCAACTGCAATCTATTAACTTGTACCAGACCTCCTGATCAGTATCCGCCGCGTCCTAATTAATACTCGAAACATCAGCACCATCGCCAACAAGGAAAATCACCATCTACTAACCCAACATGCACTTTCAGAACTAACTCACTGAAACAGTAGTTCGCTAAAACACGCCGAGCGCCCAACAATCATGAGGTTTTTGTAAACTTTTCGCCGGCAGCCGGGTCGACTGCTGGCAAGCTCTAAAGCAGCCGTTTCGAGCAAAAACCGAATTGCTGAATTACACTGCGGCTACCAACCAATCCGTACAAGGAATCAACCAATGGGCGTGATCAGTGAGTTCAAGGCCTTCGCGGTCAAGGGAAATGTGGTCGACATGGCGGTCGGCATCATCATCGGTGCGGCCTTTGGCAAGATCGTTTCGTCGTTCGTCGGCGACGTGATCATGCCGCCGCTCGGCCTGTTGATCGGGGGTGTTGATTTCAGTGACCTGGCCGTCACCCTGAAGGCTGGAGAGGGAACCACCCCGGCCGTGATGCTGGCCTACGGCAAGTTCATTCAGAGCGTGATCGACTTCATCATCGTCGCCTTCGCGATCTTCATGGGTGTGAAAGCCATCAACCGCCTCAAGCGCGAAGAAGCCGTTGCCCCGACCGTGCCGCCTGTTCCGACCAAGGAAGAAGTGTTGCTGGGGGAAATTCGCGACCTCCTGAAGGTGCAGAACGAGCGGCCGCGGAACCTGGAATAACCAGAAAAACGGCGCCTTTTCGGCGCCGTTTTCTCACCAGTAGGTTTCCACCGCCACCTGCCCGGGGCGGCGGCTGAGACTCAGGTGCATGCCCCTGCGCTTCAGCAGTTGACGCGTGTCATCGATCATTTGCGGGTTGCCGCACAGCATCACCCTCGAATGTTCCGGCGTGAGAGTCAGCCCCGCCGCGCCCTCCAGGTCGCCGTTTTCTATCAGTGTGGTGATTCGTCCATTCAGGGCACCCGCGTGAGACTCGCGCGTGACAATGGGGATGAACTGTAGCTTGTGCGCATGCTCGGCCAGGTAGTCGCGCTGCGCCAGCCCGGCGATCAGCTCCTGATACGCCAACTCTGCAGCTTCTCGCACGCTGTAGACCAGGATGATGCGTTCGAACCGCTCCCACACCTCAAAGTCCTGCAGGATCGACAGGAACGGCGCGACGCCGGTACCGGTGGCCAGTAACCAAAGGTCACGGCCGTCCACAAAACGATCGAGTGTGAGGTAACCGAATGCCTGGCGATCTATCAGCAGCGAGTCTCCTTTGACCAGCCGGCTCAGCTCGCTGGTGAATTCGCCATTGGGCACCACGATGGAAAAGAATTCGAGAAACTCGTCATGGGGCGAGGAGACCATCGAATACGCACGCCACACCGTGCTGCCGTCGGCTTTGGTAACGCCCAGGCGCGCAAACTGGCCCGCGCGAAAGCGGAACCCGGGATCCCTTGTAGTGCGCAAGGTGAACAGGTTCGGCGTCAGGGGCTGAACGTCGAGCAAGGTCTGGCGGGTAAATTTTTCTGCACTGGCAGTCATGGGTCGCTCCATTAAACAGAGGCTTGCAGTTTCCCGCAAAAACGCAAAATTAAACACCGACGATGGGTAATGGCTGGCGGTTGCAGGAGCTGAGTGCAACACGGTTATTGAATCGAAGTGGGAGTATCGTGCCGCATCGCAATGGCCTTTTGCATCACCTCACTCATCACTTCGATCGGACATTTGAAATCGAAGCGTTTA